>JBCCCG010000001.1:0-254029 GCA_039033595.1 Planctomycetota bacterium
GGCGAATACTTCCGCCTCCCCGCCGCGCCGCACATCCAGGTCTTCGCCGTTGACCCCAACGACATCGACGACCCGAAGCAGCAATACAACTACGGCCCGCAACTCCTGAACCGCAAGTTCAAGATCGCCTTCAGCACCGCCCACCGCGACCCCGACACCGGCGCGATCACCTACGACAACTGCACCGAGATCCGCACCAACGAAATTGGCGTCGCGCCGCTGGTTGAAGGTTCCGGGGGCGACGCCAAGGTCGTCGGCTACCAGGTCTACGTCGGCGGCGGCCAGGGCGAAAAGAAAGGCAAGCCCACCTTCGCCGCCCACGGCAAGGCCCTGGGCATCTTCACCCCCGACCAGCTCATGCCCGGCCTCAAGGCCATCGTCGACGTCCACAAGGAGTGGGGCGACCGCAAGAACCGCGTCTGGGCCCGCATGAAGTACGTCGTCTGGAAACAGGGCATCGAGTGGTACCGCGACCAGGTCAAAGCCCTCGGCGCGTCCTTCGACCTACCCAACGAAGACCACCACCCCGGCGAACGCAACCTCCACCACGGCTGGTCCAAGCAGGAATCCAACGGCAAGTGGGCTTACGGCGCCTACATCGAGTGCGGCCGTCTCACCGACGGCGTCTACATCGACCCCGCCAAAACCGCCGCCGAGCGCAACAAACCCGCTTCATCCTCACAGCCGGGCGGCGACGCCGCCCCGGCCCCCGGAAACGCCCCCAAACTCCGCCAAATGGTCCACGCCGCCCTCGAAAAATTCCCCGGCACCGAAGTCATGGTCACCCCCAACCAAGACCTCCTGTTCACCAACATCGACGAAGCGGCAAAGGAAGACTTCACCGCCAAACTCGCCGAGTTCGGCCACGGCACCCGCCGCGGCAAAGCCTATTCCACCCTCCGCGTCCTCTCCGGCGCCTGCGTCGGCCTGCCCACCTGCCGGCTGTCCTACACCGACTCCGAGCAGTTCGAGCCCGAGCTCCTCGACGAGCTCGAAGACCGCGGCTACGGCGACCTCGCCGAGTCCATCGGGATTACGGGGTGCGAACGCCAGTGCTTCCGACCCGCCACCAAGACCCTCGGCTGGGTCGGCTCCGGCGGCGACAACTACGCCCTCAAGCTCGGCGGGTCCGAAGACGGCTCCACCCAGGGCCACTGGCTCACCGACGGCCAACTCCAATTCCTCTCCGCCGTCCCCCGCGACCGCGTCGCCGACGTCTGCGCCGCCCTGTTCGATTGGTACAAAGACGAAAAACAAGGCACCAACGGCACCTCCGAGAAAATGGGGCCGTTTATCCACCGCCAGGGCTACGCCGCGGTCCTCGAAAAACTCAAAGCCGACGAACGCACCAGCGACCTGCTCGAAAAACGCAACCCGGCGATGGTGTTTGATCCCTACATCGAGGAAAACCTCGTGACCACCTGATCCGTAGGGCCGGATCAATCCGGTACCATGAGCGGTAAGAATTGCAAATTTGCCTTCAATTAACCCGTCGCGTACAGTGTACTGGTTGTGTTAGGCGTAACAGTAATTCTTCCGGAGTCAATCATGGCCAAGAAATCGAACAATAATCAATCAAACGAGTCGAATAACGGCAAGGTAAAGGTTTTCTATGCAGAGGCGGAGGCTTCCTCTGAGGGCATTATCGAAATCATGCGTACAGTCGCCAACCTTCGGCAGCCAGTAATTGTTCAAGCGCCACCTGCTCGTCAAATCGAGACGCCAAATAATTTAACAGAAACCATTGAAGCGCCTTTGTTTAACGACGTCAATGACGATAGCACTGAAGGTGACAACGCTAACACAGGTTTAGATGATAGTGAATCGTCCGCACGACAACCTCGTGGAACAGGACCTAAAGTTGATCGAAACGCTCACCTTAACAAAGTTCCAGACATCGACTTTGCTAATGAGGGCGGGCAATCGCTCAAAGTGCTTTTTGAAGAGAAGAAACCTAAAACTGATATCAATAAAGTTTTAGTAATATCCCACTATTTGCAAGACATTATTAAGATTTCTTATGGTGTTAATGAAATCTACACTGGGCTTGGCCATCTAAGCCAAAGAGTTCCGAAAGATCTTCCTGCAACTATTCGCAATATGAAACGTGACGCTCTGATCAAATATTCAAAAATTGATGATATCCAGCTCGCTACGGAAGGGGCTAACCGGGTCAAACTTGAGATGCCAGGAACTTCCGCTGAGTGATATCTGTGGATATATCAAGTTCGATTTCATTTGATAAGTTTGCGGCTATCGTTGCTTCGGTTGATTCCAAGGCTGTCGATCGAGCTTTATCAATACTTTGGTATTATGATCAACAACAGCACGACGCGACTAAGACATCAGGTGAACTCGCAAGATGTATGGATGATTATCACCTTGGCAAACCACATTCAACCAGACTTTCCGAATCGTTAGTTAAAAGCAGAAAAGTGGTTCAAAAATCTGGTGGCTTTCAGCTTAAACCTGGTTCGAGACAACTAATTTATGAATCTTTGAAGAATCATTTAGCTGGTATTCAGCCAGAAATAGATCATAACGCTGGATATCTTGCCCAAGATGTATGGGTTAATACCAGGCCCTATATCGAGAATATTGCACGCCAATTGAATGGTTGTTTCGAGCACGCTTACTACGACGCCGCATCGGTAATGTTGCGGCGTTTAATTGAAACTCTGATTATTGAGTCATACGAGTATTTGGGGCGGCGCATAGAAATTTTGGATTCGAGTGGTAATCCTTTTATGCTAAAGCAGCTTATAGTCCGCGCCAAAGGTGAGAATGATCACATTGGATTAAACTTGGGTCGAGACGCAAACCAAAATCTTGATGAAATAAAAAAGCTCGGCGATAGAGCTGCACATAACCGCAGATTCAACGCTAAGTTCGCTGACCTCGAGCAGTTGCGATCTGGCGTTAGAGTTACGATTCAAGAGTTAATCCAAGTTGCAGGATTGCAATAATTATGGTCTGGCAAGAAACGGTGGGCAAGCAAGTAGGGTGAGTCTTCGAACCCCACCGTTCGGCGGCGGGTGGCTGGGGTCGAGCGTAGCGAGCCCCGGGGCGAAAAAACGGGACAGGAGCGTTTTCGACGATAACGAAGTCTGGCCGCGTTTAGGACACGATTAGTTTATTCGGCGGTCAGTAGGTACGCGCGGGTGCCGTAGGGGCCGAGTTCGACCTCGAGGGTGCCCTTGTCCATGGGCTCCTCGGTGTCGGTACCGATCGGTCGGGCGGCGGTGAATGAGTCGGCGAAGGCTTGGCCGAGGGTCAGGGTGGCGGTTTGGGGGCGGCGGTGGTCGTTGACGACCAGCAGGTACACGGCCTGGGTGTCGGGGTCGCAGTAGAGTTTGGCGAAGACGTTCCGCCGGTTGTCACTGGTCACGCCGTCTTCGATCGGCCCGGCCCCGACGGCGTCGCCGAAGTGGTCGTTGAACTCGGCGATCAGCGGGCGGAACACGTCGCGCCGCCACGCCCGGCCGTCGTGCGGGTACTGCTCGTCCGGCCGGGGGTCGGCGAGGACGGTGCGGTACAGCGCCCAGAACATCAGCCCCTCCGCGTCGTGCACGACGATGGGGTAGAACAGCATGAACCGCATCTCGGCCTCGGTGGGCAGGCGCAGCGGGCGGCGGTCGGCCTGTTGGCCGTTGGCCTGGAGGACCATGGTCCACGGCTTGCCGTCGCGGCGGGCGGTGCGGGCGGCGAAGGTCACGAAGTCCTTCCAGCCGCGTTCGTCGCTGTAGCGGTCCTTGTCGTCGAGTTCGAAGCCCTCGAACTCCGCGTCGCCCAGGTCCAGCACGTACCGGAAGGTGAGGCGGCGGTCGTGGGAGCGGGCGTAGTCGCGTTGGGCCTTGAAGTTGTTGGCGTTCAGGCCGCCGTAGACCGGCAGTTCGCTGTGGGCTTTGATGGTGCGGTAGGCGAGGTCGGCTTGTTGGACGGAGGTGTGGGTGAGGTTGGGCTCGTCGTAGACGTACCAGCCTTTGAGGGCGGGGTGGCCGTCGAAACGTTGGACGTAGGCGATCAGGCCGGACGTGTCGGCGTTTTTGAGGTTGTCGCGGCCGATGTCGAGGATGACGCTCACGCCGTGCTCGGCCGCGGCGTCGAGGTATCGCTGCGCGGCTTCGGGGCGGTCGGAACGGTTGTAGGCGATGGCGCGGGTCATGCCGTCGGCGCGGATGTCGTCGGGTTCGGAGTCGGCGTTGGTGGTGCTGGCGTACCAGGTGAGCGGGAAGTCCGCTTGCGCCGTCGAGCCGAAGACGAGCACGACGACGGCGGTCAGGGCGATCTGAAAACGGTTGAGAGGAATAAGCATCCCGTGATTTTCTCGCCCAGGCCGGTTCTGCACAAGCGGCAGTCTTGAGTTTCGGGGACAAAAGGGGAGTACATCTATTCCTCGACGTGTACCGAAGCAAGCCGCCGCGGGTAGCTGGGGTTGAGCATGGCGAGTGTCCGGCGGTATCAAGCGGTACGGTCTGCGAGATCGCTTCGCTTCTTCAGATGTGCCTAAGTGCAAAAACGGCCGGCCTCGCTCCGGCGTTGTTTCGATCATCGGCAGTGCGGTTGGCGGCTGCGAAAGCCGCAGGTCATAATGATTGATGAAACGAGACAGACGTGACCATTTTCTTTTTTATCGCGGGCGTCGTATGCAGCGTGGTGGGCTTGCTGTGCCTTCTGTTCATGCTGGCCTGTTACAGAACCACAGCGGGTTTTGTCTCGTCGACGGCGACAAGTTCTTCCGGGGACGGTGAGCCGGGCGAGAGGCTGACGGTTCGCTTCAAGGCCGACTTTGGTGATCGAGAATTCCAGCCGTTCTTCGAGTTCAGCACCGGTCGCTACAAGCCCGGTGATCACATCAAGGTCAGATACAACCCGCACATTGTGTGGTGCTGTCAGGCAGGTGTGTTCGGGTCAAGATGGGCTGGAGTTTTATTTTTCTTGTTCTGTGGGGTTACGTTTTTGTGGGCTTCAACACGCTAGGCAAACCGGAGATAGGAAGATCGCAGTCTCTGACCCTGTGTGTGGTTGGTTAACGGTCTTCCGACGAAGCGATGATTTGCTCGGCTAGGGCGAGTGTTGCGAGGGTGAGGGTGGTGGCGTTGAGCAGGTGCCAGATGAAGTGGGTGCCGGTCGGGACGTATTCGCAGAGCGGGCCGTCGAGGGCGGCGGTGGTCATGGAGAGGGTGAAGACAGCCGCGGCGACGAGCAGGGTGTTGGGGCGGGGGCGTTGGGCGCGGCGGGCGGCGAGGCCCAGGGCGGTGAGGACCGCGAGGACCGGGGCGTAGGCGCCGATGAAGTGGCCCGACAGCCGGGCGGCGACGACAGAGGTGGCAAACATCACCACGATGCCGATCGCGACCAGCCAGCTGGGGCGGTGCAGGACCCGTCGACCGTAGATCCACAGGAACCATGCGATCCACAGCACGATCATCCCCACGTCTACCGTCGCCGCCCACGGCACCGCGAACGTGTGGAACGCGAAACTCCCCACACCGATCCCCAAGAGCAGCCCCGTCAACACCACCAGTTCCCATGCCCCACCCCCGCCCCGGGAATGTTCTTCCGCGTTGCGGCCGTCCGCGAGATCACCCGCCGCGGCGTCCACGGACTGGCCGTCGCTTCCGGGAGCATTCTCACGTCCGGGAATGGCCTCGGCGTGGCCCTCGCTTCCGGGGGTGTTGAGGCCCCCGCGCAGCCGACGCCCGGCCCGCCGCAGGGCCGGAACCGTCCACGCCGCCGCGATCCAGAACGCCAGGTTGGACCACGCGTTGAGCGGCTCGGCCCAGAACCCGGTGCTGCGGCGTTCGCAGTAGATGTCGATCGGCTGCCACCAGTCCATCGCTGACCAGCGTATCCGCAGACACCGCGCAACGCTGTGTTCCGCCCGGTGTTTGCGGGTTGGGTTTGGGTTCGTGATCCCCAATATTTAGCTCTCGGCGATTCGTTAGGGGCAACCCGGATCAATAATCCGGGTCTCAATCGATCTGAAATCCGCTCCGGGCATGCCTCATCCGGATGGGTAACGGTTGTGCGGAACGGTTTTACTCGCAGCGCCGATCGGTTATGGTTCCGACGAATCGTTGTCGATAACCTAAAGAATCAACCGGAAGGATGTGCCATGAACCGCTCGATGATGTGTAGGACAATCGTACGCCGGACCCGCGGCTTTTTGGTGGCGGGGTTGGCCGCCTGGGCGACGTTGAGTGTGGTGGGGTGTGCCGGCGATACGACGGTAGCCTCGGACGAGTCGGTCGAGACCCCGACGATGTCCCAGGAGGAAATGGCGATCGCGATGCAGCCGAAGCCCGCGACCGACCCGTCGCACGCCACGCCAAAAACGCCGGTCGAGCCGACTGTGGTGATCGACGGTTCGGACACGCCGTGGCTGGGTTACTGGCAGGGCGAGGCGGCAAGGGCGGAGAAAGAGGTTGTGCCGGTTGCGGGTCAGACCTTCAAGGAGGCGGTGCGGGTCGAGGTGCACGAGCCGGTGGACCCGGCGTGGGACGTGCAGGTGCTGTCGCCAAACTCCACGGCCACGGTAGACGCCGGGGACAAGCTGCGGGTGACCTTCTGGGCCCGGGCCGAGCCGGTGGACGGGCAGAAGCCGGAGGTGACCGCGATCCTGCAGACCGACGCCGGCGCGGAATACCTGTTGGTGATGGAACCGACGCTGACCGATGCGTGGCGGCAGTTCGAGGGTGATGTGACGTCGGAAGCGGCGCATGGTTTGGACGAACTCGCCGTGGTGTTCCACCTGGGCCACGTCCGACAGACCGTCGAGATCGCCGACCCACGGATGGTGACGGTCGCGGCCGAGTAAACTCGACGGTGATCGAGAACCGCGAGACCTCCCGCCATGGCCCGTAAACGCCCGGTGATTTCGGAAGTCAGCTACGGTCTGTACGAGCGTTTCGAGGCCGAGGGTAAAACGCTGCCCAAGCTCGCGGAGCGCGGCGCATTCACCACGGCGGTGCCGCCGGTCGTGGGTCAGGAGTTCGGTTACATCGTCAAGATCAAGCAGGGCCGGGGGATGCGGATCGAGTTCGAGATTGATCATCCGCGGATCCCGGACCCGGACGGGAAGGTCATGGCTCCGTTCCGCGGTGAGGTGTTCGTGCGCAACAGCGACTTCGACTTCTTCCTGGGCGACGCGCTGTGGGAGCCGATCGAGCACATGGTGGGGGAGTGGAAGCTGTCGATCCGCCTGGGGGGGAAGGTGGTCCACCGGCGGACGTTCGAGGTGTTGCCGTCCGCGCCGCCGGAGGACGAACCGGGAGGTTCGGATTGGGGTGACTTGCCGATGCAGTGAGTGGCCGAGGCAGATCCCGCAGTCAGACCTTTTCGGGATACGGCGTTGCGAGCGGATGGTGGGGGGCGTAAGCTCGACGCCGTGGAGGGCCGTGAGGCGCGGCCCGGCTCGATCAATCACCAAAAACGTTGAGGTTTCACGATGCGACAGGGAACGATTTGGGGCGTGCTGGGCGGCGCGGTGCTGGGCTTGGCCGGGGTGATCTACGTCGGCCCGGCCGGGTTGAGCGTGGCGCAGCAGACCGACCACGCGGCGCACGGCACGGCGACGAGCGCCCAGCCGCTGCACACGCTAGATATCAGCCTGGATCAGGCCCACACGGCGATCGCGGCGGCGGTGGCCAAGGCCGAGGAGATCGACACAAAGATGGACGTTGCCGTCGTCGACGCGGGCGGAAACCTTAAGGCCTTTGTGCGGATGGACGGGGCGTGGATCGGGTCGATCGATATCGCGATCAAGAAGGCCAAGACCTCGCGATACTTCGACTTTAACACCGGCACGATCGGTGAACTGTCGCAGCCCGGCGGCCCGCTGTACGGCATCGAACACTCCAACGGCGGGCTCATCACGTTCCCCGGTGGGGTTCCGCTCAAGGCAGAGGACGGCACGGTGATCGGCGCGATCGGCGTGTCGGGTTCGACCGTCGAAAACGACCACACTGTCGCCTTGGCCGGGGCCGAGGCGATCTGACATAGTCCCCCCGAACACAGGGTGTGGTGGCCTACTCAAAACCACCGTGCGGTATCCGCGACCGGGCGGAACGGAGCGAGTGCATGAAGGTCGGGATCGCACAGATGGCGCCGGTGTTTCTGGATCGGCGGGCGACGCTGGCCAAGGTCGAGGTGTGGATCGCCGACGCGGGGGCGTTGGGGTGCGAGCTGCTCGCGTTCGGCGAGGCGCTGGTGCCGGCCTATCCGGTGTGGCTGGACCGGACCGACGGGGCACGGTTCGAGTCGGACTACCAGAAACAGATGCACGCCCGCTACCTCGAGCAGGGTGTCGCCATCCCCGCCGCCGACCCCAGAATTTCATCTGGAACTCCCCAAAGCGGAACCGTCGGATCCGAACCGGGAACTCCCGGGGGCGACCTTGCGGGTGTGTGCGAAGCCGCGGCGGCGCACGGCGTAGCGGTGGTGCTGGGCGTGGCCGAGCGGGCGCTGGATCGAGGCGGGCACAGCCTGTTCTGCTCGCGGGTGTTCATCGGCGGGCGGGGCGACGACGCGGGGCGGGTTTTGTCGGTGCACCGCAAGCTGATGCCCACGTACGAGGAGCGGCTGTGCTGGGCGCCGGGCGACGGGGCGGGGCTGGTGACGCACCGCGTGGGGGCGTTCACGGCCGGGGCGCTCAACTGCTGGGAGAACTGGATGCCCACGGCCCGCGCGGCCCTGTACGCCCAGGGTGAAGACCTGCACGTGATGCTCTGGCCGGGAGCGGCGCGGCTGACCCGTGACCTAACGCGATTCGTTGCGCGGGAAGGACGGTCTTTTGTGGTCTCGGCCGGTGCGTTGATCCGTGAACAGGACCTGCCAGCCGACCTGCCGGACCGGGAGGGCATCGCGTCGCCGGGCGAAGTGTTGTACGACGGCGGTTCGTGCATCGCGGGGCCGGACGGCAAGTGGGTTGTCGAGCCGGTGGTGGGCGAGGAGCGACTGATCACCGCGGAGTTCGACCACGCGACGGTCCTCGCCGAGCGGCAGAACTTCGACCCCGCGGGGCATTACGCCCGGCCGGACATCCTCAGCCTGACTCTCGACCGGCGGCGGCACGTAGCCCTCCAGACCAGGAACGATTAACGGCGACGACCCTCACGTCTAACGAGCAACACCACGCCCGAGGCGATCGATGCCGCCGTCGTGGGCTCGGGGATCGGCGTGGCGATGAACCCGACGTGCGTGCCGTCGGGGAGCACGGCTTCGCCGACGACTTGGCCCGCGTCGTTGAGGTTGATGGGGATGGTCGAGGTTGCCTCGACCAGATCGAATGGCGTGAACACGCCCGTGGCGGGTTCGTGCAGGAAGCCACGGGCCGGCTGGGATTCCGGCGAACCGAGCGCGGCGAGCCACGCCCCGGCCACGACGCCGCCGTTGTTGATCCCGCCGACGAGTGTGCTGACCGCGGTGGGGTCGGGGTGGTCGATGGTGGCGAAGCCGCCTGCTCCGGCGATGTAGCCGTGCTGGGCGCCGCCCGCGTCGGCGTAGAAACCGACGAAGAACCCGGTGTCATTGATATCGCGGACCGTGGTCGAGACCGCACCGGGTGCGTCGAAGCTCTGGAAGGTCGTGCCCCGGCGGAGGAAGCCGTGCTGCACCCCGACGGCGTCGTCGTATTCCCCGACGAAGTCGCCGAGATTGTTTAGGCCGCGGATCGTGGTGCCCTGAGTCGTGCCGGGGAAGTCGACTTGGGTGTAGGCCGCGCCGCCCAACACGAACCCGTGTTGGCCCGTGGCGTTGAACGACCCCACGACCACCCCCGCGTCGTTGTTGCCGAACGCCCTGCGGTCGCTGGTCGATATTGGCGGGTCGATCGTCTCGGCCACCCCGCCGACGATCCGCAGGGCCCGCGCGGTGTTGAAGTCGGCGGCGTCGGTCTGGTAGTAGCCCACGACGTCTCCCGCGGCGTTGATGTCGCGGAAGCCGGTGATCGGCGCGCCCGGGTGTTGGTAGGTGACTACGTCGTACCCGGGCAGGGTCAGCGGCATCGCCCCCGCGCCGGGGGTAAGCCAGATCGCAACGCTGGCCGCGAGCGCGGTGAAGTGAGACTGCAAAAAGCCACGCGACGAACAGCCGCGGTCGGTCAAGCCGCGCCGCGTGCTGTGGGCCGCTGTCGCCCAGTGGTCTATGCGCATCACCATCCCTCCAAATCCGTCACGGCGACAGCGCCGTGCAATCAAGATTATAAACGCCAGGCCGCGAATCCGATATGCTCTGCCCTTCGGTTTTGGAGGCGTTTTCTTCATATCGCAAGGGTGACACATCATGGGCGACCTGCTTTCCATCGAAAACTTCGCGAACCTAGGCGTGCTGCTGTTTCTGCAGGCGGTGCTAGGGTTCGACAACCTGCTCTACATCTCGATCGAGTCGCAGCGGGCACCCAAAGAGAAACAGAAATCGGTGCGGCGGAACGGGATCCTGATCGCGATTGCGCTACGGATCGTGCTGCTGTTTGTGATCGTCTCGCTGATTAAGCGGCTCGAGGCGCCGTTATTTGAGCTGCACTGGACGGGAGTCATCGAGGGTGCGTTCAACTTCTCTACCATCGTCTTCTTGTTCGGCGGCGGGTTCATCATGTACACCGCGATCAAGGAGATACGCCACCTGTTGGCGATCGACGACCTGCACCACGAGGGCGAATCAAAACAGGGCAAGAGTGCCGGACAGGTCATCGCGCTGATCGTGTTCATGAACCTGATCTTCTCGTTTGACTCGATCCTCTCGGCGCTGGCGATCACAGATGTGTTTTTCGTGTTGGCGACCGCGATCGTGAGTTCGGGTGTGGCGATGTTGCTGCTGGCCGACCGGGTCACGGCGTTCATCAGCAAAAACCGCAAATACGAGGTGTTGGGCCTATTCATCTTGCTGATCGTCGGGGTCGTGCTGCTAGGCGAGGGTGGGCACGAGGCCCACATGAAGCTGTTCGGCTACGAGGTGCACGCGATGAGTAAGGCGACTTTCTACTTCTCGATCGCGGTGCTGGTGCTGGTCGACGTGATCCAGTCGGGTTACCAGAAGAAGCTCGCGAAGCAGCGGGCGATGGAGTTAGAGGCGGGTGGGGCCGGTGGGGCGGGCCACTGAGCCGTGACCTCGCCGGGCGGGGTCGTGCCCCGGGGTTTTGGGGTAGACTGCGTGACGCTTGATCCCCGACCGACCCCGACCCTGGCGACCAACATGACCGTTGAATCTGAATCGCCTCCCGCCCCCGACAACGGGGACGAGGTGGCCTCCGTGCTTTTTTCCGACCTGGCGCTGCCCGAGCCCTTGCAGGCGGCACTCGCCGAAGACGCTTACACCGAGCCTTCACCGATCCAGGCGGCGATCATTCCGCACCTGCTCGATGGCCGGGACGTAATCGGCCAGGCGCAGACGGGGACGGGCAAGACCGCCGCGTTTGCGTTGCCGATCCTGGCCCAACTCACATCGGATCGTGCCGCGGGGGTGAAGCAGGTGAAAGGCCCGACGGCCTTGGTCCTTGCGCCGACGCGGGAGCTGGCGATCCAGGTGGCCGACGCGTTCGGGAAGTACGGTCGGCGGCTCGACAACGTGCGGACGCTGGCGGTGTACGGCGGGGCTGACTACCGGGGCCAGGCGGTCCCGCTGCAGCGCGGCGTGGACGTGGTGGTGGGCACGCCGGGGCGGGTGATGGACCACATGAGGCGGGGCACGCTGGACGTGAGCAAGATCCGGACGCTGGTGCTCGACGAGGCAGACGAGATGCTGCGGATGGGGTTCGTCGAAGACGTGGAGTGGGTGCTGAGCGAAACACCGGCCGGGAGGCAGGTCGCGTTGTTTTCGGCGACGATGCCGAGCGAGATCAAGGCGATCGCCGAGAAGCAGTTGCAGAATCCCGAGCGGGTTCGCATCAAAGGCGTGAGCAACTCGGCCGACACGGTACGGCAACGCTACTGGCGGGTGCAGGGGGTGCGGAAAGTCGAGGCGCTGTGCCGGCTGCTGGCGGCCGAGCCGGTGGACGCGGCGATCGTGTTTGTGCGGACGCGGGCGGCGACGTCGGAGTTGGCCCGGGCGCTCGAGGACGCGGGCTTCCCGGCCGCGGCCCTTTCGGGGGACGTGCCGCAAGCCCAGCGGGAGCGTACGATCGAAGCGCTGCGGCGCGGCCGACTCAAGCTTGTGGTCGCCACAGACGTCGCGGCACGCGGGATCGACGTCAAGAGCATCTCGCACGTGTTCAACTTCGATGTCCCCGAAGACACCGAGGTGTACATCCACCGCATCGGACGCACGGGCCGGGCGGGGCGGACGGGCGAGGCCGTGCTGTTCGTCGAGAACCGTCAGCGTCGGCTTCTGCAGAACATCGAACGCGCCACCGGCCACCCGATCGAGAAGATGGAGCTGCCCACAGCGGCACAGGTTCACGCGTTGCAACTCGAACGATTCGGCAACCGACTGAAAGAACGATTGACCCGCAAAGCGAAAGGGGACGACAAGCCCGAGCCGGCCGCGCTGCGTGGCTTTATCGAGCAGATCTGCGCCGAAACCGGGCGCGACGCGGCGGACGTCGCGGCGTTTCTCGTAGGCCCCGCGATGAACGCCGTCATGGGCGGCGGCACGAACAGGCCGGAAGATTCCCGCGGAAACGCCTCGGATTCGGCGAGGGAGCAGGAGCGTCCGAGCCGACGGGACCGGGGCGATCGCCCCGCGCCGCGTAAGCCGATGGGTGGGGCGTCGGAGAAGTACCGCGTGGCGGTGGGGCGGGCTGATGGTGTGCGTGCGGGTCATCTGGTCGGTGCGATCGCCAACGAGACCGGCCTCGACGGCCAGGACATCAATGCCGTCCGCATCTTCGATTCCTACAGCACGCTCGAGCTGCCCGCGGAGATGCCGGGGAGTGTTTTCGAGATCCTGCAACGGACAACGGTGCTAGGCAAGCCGCTGCGGATCCGCCGCGACCACGCGCGGGGTGAGAGTGGTTCTTACGGCAAGCCGTCGCACCGGCCGTCGGGTCCGCCAAGGCATTCCATGAACACCGAGGCGCAGAAACATCGTCCGCGGGGAACACCCGACGCTTTGCCGCCCACTGATCAGGGCGCGGCCGCGTCCGACGGTAAACCGCGTTTCAAGGCCAAGTTCAAGCTCAATTCGGGTTCGGGTAGGCCGAAGTTTGCCGCAAAGACCAAGCTCAAAGACAAGCCGAAGGCCAGGGATAAATTCAAGGCGCAAGCCACGACGCACCCCAAGGCGTCGGCCAACGGTAAACCCACCAAGAACTTCAAGGCCGTCGGCAAGCCCACCAAGCCCAACGGCTTGGCGGGAGCCAAGCCGAAAGCCAAATCCAAGAGCGGCGGTAAACCGTCCGGCGGCCATTCGCTCACCCCGGCCCCTTTTGCGGGCGGCAAGCAAAAACCTCGCCGGCCCAACAAACGCGCCCGCCCCAAGTCGTAACCATCAGCCGTTCCGCGGCACCACGAAAGAGCAAACGACTTGGATCTACTCGGCGCTCTTACTCACCATCACCCGCAGACGCGGAGCGTCGGCGAGCGCCTGGATCAGGCGGTCCATGTCGCCGCGGTGGATCTTACCGGCCCGGGCGAGCCGCCCGTGCGACTCCAGCGTCAGCCGTGTGAACTTCTCGTCGGTGCGGAGGTGCAACACCGCGTCTTGATTCAGCGACAGGCTGCGGCTGCGGCGGAACTTGTGGTACAACAGCCGGCGGTCGGTGACGACCACACCGCCGAGACCGGCGTCGGACGCGGTGAGGTCGGCGTCGTTGAGGTACAGCTTGAACTTCTCGCCGCGCTCGAATCGGCACCAGGTCTCCAGCCGGCGGCGGCACTTCTCGCTTAGCCCGGCCCAGGCATCGTCGGTCAGCGTCATCACCGCGGTCTTGAGCAGCGCGTACTCCGGCCCGCACCGTCCATTAACCCGGCTGACCCACTCGGCGGCGACTTCGCCATGGGGGATGAGGACTTCGCAGTGCTCCTTACCATTAGCGTCGGTGTGGGCCGAGCACTGCAACGCTTCGCCGACGTGGTTGGCGCAGGCGTAGTAAAGCACCGGCTGATCGAACGGGCTCTTGATGCCTTCCATCCGGCCGATGCCGCGGACGTGTTCGCGTGGCGAGTGTTTCTTGCCGAGCGTCTGCTCGAATTTCATCTCGAACGAACGGGCCTGTTGCGTCGTGTCGTGGCAGCGGTTGAGGAAGACCATCGGGCGGCTCACGATCTTGGCCTCAGGTCCTTTACCAGTGAAGGCACAGCGGATCGGCATCGATGTGCGGAACACCTCGTGGGCCAGCCACTCGGCGGCGAACGCCAGCCGCACGCCGTTCATCGAGACTTCTTTGACCACCAGGTACGGCCGCGGGGCGGTGGGGCGGAGCTCGCTCGGGTAATCCGAGGCCCCCGATTCGGTGGTGTCGGCTGGTTCGTCGGCGGACAGCGATGGCTCGTCCCAGGTTTCGTCTTCCTCCCGCGGGTCCTCCGCGGTTGGTGTGGGGACCGTCGGCGCAGTGGGAGCCAGATCGTCCACGCTGATCACCGCGGCGGAGTCGCCCGGGTCGGCGGCGTCGGGCACGGCGGGCATGCCCAGGATCGTGCCGCTGTTGTTCGTGTCTTGCGGCACGTCGGGGCGGTTGGCCGAGCGTCCGCCCGGGAGCGTCTCGGCGATATCGATCTCGTTTTCGTGGTAGCGCTGGTCGAGCTCTTCCAGGACCATGTGGCTGACGGTCTGCTCAAGCATCTCTTGCATCGAAGGGATCACAAACTTGGCGCTGCACTGGGTGCAGCGGGCCTTGCGTCCCGCGGCGTTCTCCGGCACCAGCAGCGGGCTTCCACAGGTCGGGCAATCGATGGTCATCTGAGTCATGTGGCGTACCCCTGGCAGACAGGACGGATCGCAGCTTCTTGAATTATCGTCGCGCACCGGGCCGGAAATGATCAACAGGCCAACTTTTAAACTAACCCGCCTCGCTGATGGACACAAGAGAAATTATGCGCCCGTCGCGGAGGTGGCGGTGGGCGGGCCCCAGCCGCCGCCGCCGGGGGTCATGACGTCCAGGCGGTCGCCCGGCTCGACCCGGAAACCGCATTTTGCGGGCAAGATTTCGGAGCGGCCGTCGGGACGGACGAGTCGGGCCTCGCCGGGCCGGCCGGACTCGCCGCCGCCCAGGCCGTAGGGACGGGTCGCGCGGCGTTCGGTCAGCAGCGTGACTTCCGCGGGGCGGTCGAAGACGTAGCGGCGCACGATGCCGTCGCCGCCCGGGGCCTGCCCGCGCCCGCCCGAGCCGCGGCGTACGGCGTACGACGTCACCCGGAACGGGTAACTGTGTTCGAGTGCTTCGATCGGCGTATTGAGCGTGTTGGTCATGTGCGCATGCAGCGCGTCGCCGCCGGGTTGGCCCGGCCCCGCCCCGATGCCGCCGCCGATCGTCTCGTAGTACGCAAACGGCGGCCCCGTTGTGTCGCCCCCGACGCTGCCGATGAGCAGATTGTTCATCGAACCACACGACGCGGCGGGCACGCGGCCGGGCAGCACCTGTGCCAGCGTACCGAAAACCACATCGACGAGGCGTTGGCTGGTTTCGACGTTGCCCCCGGCCACCGCGGCGGGCGGCTGTGCATCAACCAGGCTGCCCGGCCGTGTGAGGACTTCCACCGGCCGGAGGATGCCCGAGTTGCTCGGCAACTCCGCGGGAGCCAGGCAACGCAGGCCGTATAGAACCGCCGACAGCACGATGGCCCGCACGGCGTTGACCGGACCGAGCGTCTGGTCGACGGTGTCGCGGAAGTCGAATGTGGCCCGGTCGCCGGTGACCGTGAGGGTGCAGCGGATGTGCAGATCCGTGTGGCCGTGGCCGTCGTCTTCCATGACGTCTTCGAAGCGGTAGGTACCGTCGGGCGTGTCGCGGATCAGTGAGGCGATGTAGCGGGCGGCGTAGTCTTGCAGCGCTTGCCCCGCGTCAGCGAGGCGCTGCGGGCCGTGGGTGACGCAGAGCTCTTCGAGGCGTGCGATCCCCGCGTCGAGCGCCGCGCACTGGGCCCGCAGGTCGCCGCGGCGTTCGTCGGGCGTGCGGGACTGCGTGGCGATAGTGGCGATCAGCGCTTCGTCTAGACGGCTAGGGGGGATGCGGATGCCCTCGTCGTCGATCGACGTACCGATGGGCATCGAGCCGGGAGTCTTGCCGCCGACGTCGGCGTGGTGGGCGCGGTTGGCTACGAAGAAGCGCGGGGCGATTCCGCCGGAACCGGGACCGGGCGTGTTGATACCGTCCACAAAACACGGCGCGACGACCGTGATGTCCGGCAGGTGGGTGCCGCCCGCGAACGGGTCGTTGACGATGAATCGATCGCCGAGTCGCATCGCCGCGGCGGGAAACGCCTCGAGGATCGCCTTCACCGACGCCGGGGCCGAGCCGAGGTGGACCGGGATGTGGGCGGCCTGAGCGATCATGTCGCCCCGGGCGTCGAACAACGCGCACGAGTAATCGCGGCGCTCCTTGATGTTCGGCGAGAACGCCGATCGCATCAGCCGGAAGCCCATCTCCTCGGCCACCGCGGCGAGCAGTTGGCGGAACACCTCGAGTTCGACGGCGTCGAAGCCGGATTCATCCATGGCTCGCCTCCGCCGTGACGCGTTTCAAAACGATCCGCCCCGATCGATAGACCAGCCCTGACCACCCGGCGGGGACGATTGTGGTCGAAGAGTATTCGCGGATGATCGCGGGGCCGACGACACGATCGTTGTCGCAAAGCTCCCGCCGGTGGAGGTCGACGTCGGGGCCGAACGTCCGCGGCCCCTCGGGCCATTTCTCGATGTGTGGCAGATCGACCGATCCTACGGGGCGGGAAACGATGAGTCGGAGACATACCACCTCAAGGTTGCGCCCGGGCTCGGCGTAGCCGTACAGCCGCTGGTGTTCGGCTTCGAAGGCGTCGCGAACATCTCCAGCATCGAGGTCGATCATGATTTCGTGGGACTGGCCGACGTAGCGCAGGTCGATTTGAAAACGGTGCTGCAATAGCATCTTGTCGAAATCGGTCCCGTACGCTTCGGCGAGCTTCAGCCCGGCCCGACGTTCAAGTTCTTCGACTTGTTTTTTGAATTGTTCGGTACTCTCAAGTGACTGGCCTGGTCCCGCCGGTACCCGCCATCCCGCGTGGTGCGAGAACGCATGGGATGTCGGGGCCGCGAGCATACCTACGGCGCTAAGCAGTCCCGCGTGCATCGGCACGACGACCTTGCTTATACCCAGCCGTTCAGCTAAACGACAGGCGTGTAGGCCACCCGCGCCGCCGAAAGTCAGCAGCGCAAACCGCCGCGGGTCATAGCCGCGTTCAAGCGACACCCGCTCCACGGCACGGGCCATCGTGGTCTCGGCGATCTCGAGGATGCCGCGGGCGGTGCGTTCGACGGGCAGTCCTACCCGCTGAGCTAGTGCTCCGACCGCACGTTGAGCCGCGTCGCGGTCCAGCGGCATGCCACCCGCCAGCATGGTCCCCTGGGGCAGGTGGCCGACCACGACGTGGGCGTCGGTGACAGTGGCGACAAGTTCTTCGCCGCCGCCCGCGTGTTGCCGCCCGTAACACGCCGGCCCCGGATCAGCCCCCGCCGAGTGAGGCCCGACGCGCAGCGCTCCGCCCGGGTCGACCCACGCGATCGACCCGCCGCCCGCGCCGACCGTGTGGATGTCGATCACCGGCGTGCGCACCGGCAGGCCCGCCGATTCGGCTTCGGTGGTCGTTTCGCACCGCGGATGCCCCGGAAAGCGCCGGTCGTGACACAACGCCACGTCCGTGCTCGTGCCGCCCATGTCGAAGGTGATGAAGCGCGGCGCCTGGGCCAGCGCGATCGCCCCGAGCACGCCGCCTGCCGGCCCCGACAAGACCGTCCGGATCGGCTCGCGCACCACGGGGCCGACCGGCTGCATCCCGCCGTGCGACGCCATGATGCGTAGGCGGTCGCCCCCGATCTCGTCCGCTAGGCGGCCCAGATAGCCGCCCATCCGCGGCGCGACCACGGCGTTGACCGCGCACGTCGCGGCGCGCTCATACTCCCGGAACTCCGGTAGCAGCTCGCTCGACAACGTCAAGTGCATGGTGTCGCCGAACCGAGCGCGGATGGCGGCCCCGATTTGTTGTTCGTGCGCGTCGTTGGCGTAGCTGTGCAGCAGGCTCACGGCCACGGCCTCGGCCCCGAGTTGTTCTAACACATCGATCACGCGGCCGACTTCGACATCGGTCAACGCGGTTTCGACCGAGCCGTCGTGCCGTACACGCTCCCGCACGCCGACGCAGCACTCGGCGGGTACGGGCGGATCGGGTCGCCGGGGCACGAGCGCGTACAGGTCCGGCCGGTTCTGCCGCGCGAGGATCAGCGTGTCCTCGAACCCCGCGGTGGTGACGAAGGCGACCCGCGCGGCGGCGTGTTCGAGCAGGGCGTTGGTCGCGACGGTCGAGCCGTGTACCACGTCCACGGGCTCGTCGCCGCGAGGCGGTCGTCCAGCTTTGGCCAGCAGTTCGTCGATGCCTCGGACCACCGCCCGCGCCGGGTCGTCGGGCGTGGACAACAGCTTGTGCGTGTGGGTGATCCGCCCGTCGGGCGTTGCGAGCACCAAGTCGGTGAACGTGCCGCCGGTGTCGACGCCCACTCGGTAAGCCGCTTGCGACATGGTGTCAGGCGGCGGAGGCTTCACGTCGTGTAGTCCGCGTTGATCGTGACGTAGTCCCGGGTGAGGTCGCAGCCGAGCCACTCGGTCTCCGCTTGGCCTTGGCCGAGGTCGACTTCGATGAGTACTTCCTTTTTGGCCATGGCTCGGTTGAGTCTCGCGGGCGGGTTGAGGCCGAGCTTGGTGGGTTGACCGTGATCGTAGATGCTCATCCCGTCGATGCGGATCGAGAGCTTGTCCTTCGTGAGCTTCGCGTCGGACTTGCCCGCGGCCATGGCGATCCGGCCCCAGTTCGGGTCGGCGCCGTGCAGCGCGGTCTTGACCAGCGGGCTGTCGACCACCGATCGGCCCACGCGGTCGGCGTCCTTTACGCTCGCGGCACCAACGACACGGACCCGCATCAGCCGGGTCACGCCTTCGCCGTCCCGCACCAGTTGGTGCGACAAGTCGCGGCAAAGGTCCGTGAGCGCCTCGGTGAACCGATTGAAGTTCTTGCCTGGGGCGTTGATCGGGCGGTGGCCGGCCTGCCCGTTGCCAAGGACGAAGACGCTGTCACTGGTACTTTTGTCCGAATCGACCGAGATGCGGTTAAAGGTTTGCGACACCGCGTACCGTAACGCCGTCTTCAGCATCCCGGGGGCGATCGCCGCGTCGGTGGTGATGAACGCGAGCATGGTGGCCATGTTGGGGGCGATCATGCCGCTGCCTTTGCAGATCCCGCCGAGGGTCACGGGCTTTCCGGGGGTGCGGCCGAGCTCGAGCTTGCGCACCGCGGCCTTGCGGACCAGGTCGGTGGTGAGGATCGCATCGGCCGCGGCGGCGTCCGTCGACCTGCCCCGACCGAGTCGTGGCGTGAGATCCTTGATGCCCGGCAGCACTTTGTCCATCGGGAGCAGATGCCCGATCACGCCGGTAGAGGCAACCAGCACTTCGGCCGGTTTTAATCCGAGCTCCCGCGCGGTGGCAGCGCACATCGCCTTGGCGTCGCGTAGGCCCTGCTCTCCGGTAGCGACGTTGGACGTGCCGGAGTTGCAGACGATCGCGCGGGCCTTGCCGTTGCGGACGTGCTTCTGCGAGACGAGCACAGGCGCGCCCTTGACCTTGTTCGTGGTAAACACGCCGGCCGCGGCGCAGGGGAAGTCCGAGACGATCAACGCCAAGTCGGGCTTGCCGCTGGGTTTGATGCCGCAGGTGCCGCCCGCGGCGCGGAAGCCCTTGGGTTGGGTGATACAAGCAATGGGTTTAGCAGTCATTTCGTGCGGATTGTACGGGTTTCTGCCGCGGGGTATGATGCTCGGCCCTGAGGCCGGGCAGCCGCCCGACCGTGCCCCACTCCACCTTTTTGGAAAGCCCCCAAGCCATGCCCGTCGCCGACTACGCCACTTACGTCAAGATGCTTGACAATGCGTACCAGAACAAATTCGCCTACCCCGCCATCAACGTCAGCTCGATGGTTACCGCCAACGCGGCCCTCAAGGCGTTCGCCGACCTCAAGAGCGACGGCATCATCCAGGTCTCGACCGGGGGCGGCAAGTTCGCCTCGGGGCTGGTCAATGGCGACATGGTCATGGGCGCGATCTCGCTGGCCGAGCACATCCACCGTGTCGCGGCCAAGCTCGACATCAACGTCGCGATCCACACCGACCACTGCCAGCCCGGCAACGTCGACGACTTCCTGATCCCGCTGATCGAAGAGTCCGAGCGCCGTGTGGCCGAGGGCAAACTGCCGCTGTACTCGTCGCACATGCTCGACGCGTCGATTCTGCCGGTGAAGGAAAACATGGACCTTGCCGTGCCGCTGCTCGAGCGTATGACCAAGATCGGCCAAATTCTTGAGGTTGAGGCAGGCGTCGTCGGCGGTGAGGAAGACGGCGCCGCGGGCTCGGAAGATACTCCTGAGGAACACCTCTACACGACGCCCGAGGACATGGTTTATGTCTACGAACGGCTCAGCTCCGTCGAGGGTGGCCGGTACATGTTCGCCGCGACCTTCGGCAACGTGCACGGCGCTTACAAGCCCGGTGCCGTGAAGCTACGCCCCGAGATCCTCAAACAGGGCCAGGACGCGATCAAGGCCAAGTTCGGCGAGGACGCCTACTTCTGGCTCGTGTTCCACGGCGGCTCGGGCTCCGAGAAGCACGAGATCGAGGAGACCCTGGGTTACGGCGTCGTGAAGATGAACGTCGACACCGACTGCCAGTACGCCTTCACGCGGCCGATTGCTGCCCACATGTTCCAGAACTACGACGGCGTGCTGAAGGTCGACGGTGAAGTCGGCGTGAAGAAGACGTACGACCCGCGCTCGTACCTGAAGAAGGGCGAGGAGGCCATGGCCGACCGCGTCAAGGAAGCCTGCGAAGACCTGCACGCCGTGGGCAAGACGCTGGCAACCGTCCCGGCTTAGCCCCGGCGGCCTAATCGATGAACTCCACGAGCCCCGGGCGATGGGCCCGGGGTTTTTTGTAGACACGGTGTACCGTCCGTGCCGGTCCCCGGAGGAGGATCGTGGTTAACGGATCCCACGGCGAGCGAGTTCGCGCTTGAGCCGCTGCCGCAGGTCATTGCGGACCGCGTGGGTCTCACGGTCCTTGGCAAGGTTTTTCATCTCACCGGGGTCGGTCTTCAGATCGACCAGTAGATCGCGCACGCGGCCGGCTTCGTAACGGGCGTACTTGTATCGGCCGTCGTGGATCATGTACCCGACCTGGTTCTCGATCACCGCATGTTCTCGCCAGTCCCGGGGCGTCTGCCCTTCGGCTAATGCACGCACGCTTCGGCCGGACAGCCCCTTGGGCGGCTGGATGCCGGCGTAGTCGCACAGCGTCGGGAGAAGGTCCAGCCCGTTGCTCACGAGGTGGGTGCTGTCCACGCGTCCGTGGGCGTCGCTTTGGACGTCGCGATCCACCGGGCCGTTCTGCGGCGGACAGACGATCAGCGGCACGCGGCTCGATTCTTCGTAGAAGACCGTCTTGTGTTCGAGACGGTGGGAGCCGTCCATGTCGCCGTGGTCGCTGGTGAAGACGATCAGCGTGTTATCGCGCTCGCCGCTCTGGTCGAGGGCCGCGAGCAGGCGTCCGATCTGCGCATCGACGCGCTCGGTCAGCCGGCAGTACGCCCAGCGGTGCAGACGCCAGTCTTCGGTGGTCCACTTCTCGCGGACGTGCCGTCGGAACGGGCGTTCACGCAGCAGATAGTCCACGCTGCCGGGCTCGTGGTCAGTCGGCTCGAAGTTGTTCGGCAGTGGCGGGCAGTGGTCGGCGAAGAATGCGCGGTGCGACAAGCCGTCGGGCAACTCCATCGCGTCGAGCATTGGCCGGGGCGTTTGTTTAGCCAGGCCGCTGTCGGGGTCGTGCGCCCGGATCGCCATGTAGCAGCTGTCGTGTGGGTTGATGAACGACGCGACCATCAGGAACGGCTTGTCGCGCGGCTGCCGGAAATAATCCTTGCAGCTGTCGGGCAGGCCTTCGCGATCGTTGCCGGTGAGCACGCGGAAGCCGTGGCTGCCGATGTTGTTAAACCCTCCGGGCAGGTGAACCTTACCGCCGTAAACCGTGTCGTAACCGGCCCGCCGGAAGACGTGGCCGAGCGAGCGTTTCGTGAATTCGCCGAGTTCCGGGCCGGCTTTGTCGCCGTTGTGGCGGACACCGACGCGGGAGGCGTAGTGGCCGGTCCACAGGCTGAAGCGCGAGGGCACGCAGACCGGGTTGGTGGCGTAGGTGCGGTCGAAGCGTGTCCCGCGCGCCGCCAGGCCGTCCATGGCCGGGGTCTTCAACCACGGATTACCCGTGCCGCTCATCATGCCCGCGTGTTGCTGATCGGTGACGATGACCAGCACGTTCGGTCGGGCGTCGCTTCGCTCAGGCGCGGCGTGGGCCGGTCCGCCCAGCGCGGCGGCGGGCAGGCTGGCGGTGGTTTTCAGAAACCGGCGGCGGGTCCAGTGGTCGGAAGGTTGGGCGCACATGATGAATAAGAGGCAGGGGCCGGGCGACGCAGAAATGAAATCTTGTCGACGCGGACCCAATCGAATCGCAATTATTGTATGTCGCTGCGGTACAGACAAATACACAACCCGCGCCGAGCGGCACGGGCCGTGAAGAAATCCAAACGCTTGTTTGTGAGCGGGCCGCCTGGCCTACTGGACGGTCGGTTCGCCTGCGATCAACAGCCGCAGTTGCTCCTGTGATTTTTCGGGCTGGTCCGACTCGGTGTAGAAGTCCACGAGTTGCAGGCGGATCGCGCGGCGGACCGTGTCGCTGCGGGCTTCGGGCAGCAGGCCTTCCAGGAAACCGGCCGCCGCGGCGGGACCGTCGGTGTGCTCTTCGACCGCCAGGACCGCGGCGACACCCGAGACGTCCGGGTCCGCGGCGATCTCGTGGACCTGGGCCACCACGTCCAGGAGCTCGGAGTACATCTCGACTTCCATGAGGAACCACTCCATTTCCTCTTCGAGCTCGTCCCAGTCCTCGTCGTCGTCGTGATCGTCGTCGTGTTCCCGGTGCTCGTGGTCGTCAGCCCAGACGGTCGTGGAGGTGACCGAGAACGAGCCGACCGTCACGGCACCAAGCAGGACCATCCAGAGCCAGAGGGGAACGTTGAGCGGGCGCGAATTCATGGGCGTCTCCTGGCGGGGTGGGGGGATCGGGACGGCGGGCAGAGCGGGGGCGCTCGGGCCGCCAACGGGAAAACTCAAGCGGTGGACGGTCGGGGCGAAGGAGCCGGACCGTCGCGGGCACGGGACGCGGCGTCACCAAGCGGACGCCTTTGCGCGGGGCGCCGGCGGCGGGAGCCGATGCGGTGGCTAGCGGTTCATCGGGGACTTCGACCGCCACCGCCGGCGGTGGTGGACTTGGTGGAGTGGGCGGCGGGTTGAGCATCGCTACGCCCCACCACCCGGCGAGCGCCATGCCAACGAGCGCCGCGCCGGCGAGCGGCAAAAGTCGCCAGCGTTGGGGCGTGGCGGACACCAGCCCCGCGTCCGCGGCCAGATCACCGAGGTAGGCCGAGGCGGCGTGTTCGCGCCGGAGGGTTCGTAGCGTCGTGGGTGGTTTTTTCACGCGTCCTGCTCCCGGGCTTCGCGGCGTAGCCGGGCCATGGCTTGCGACAGCGTGGCCTTGACGGTGCCGGTCGCGCACCCCATCACGGCGGCGACCTCGGCCAACGGCAGGTTTTCAAGGTATCGCAGCGCCACCGCTTCGCGCTGGCGCTCGGGCAGCGCGTCGATCAGGCGACGTACCCACGCCGCCTGCTCAACGTGTTCCATGGGCGCACCCGGCGGCGTATCCACGCCGCCGACGAGTGCGAGGCCTGGCCCGGCCGGCCCGCGTGCGCGGCGATGCTCGCGGCAGACGTTGAGCGCGATTCCCAGCGACCAGGTACGGAGCTGGCTCTCACCACGAAAACCCGCCAAACTGGTCAGAAAACGCAGGGCCGTATCTTGCGTCGCGTCCCGGGCGGCGTCGGGGTCGCGGAGTTGGGCTAAGCAGTTTCGGTACCACACGTCTTGTAGTTCTCGTACCAGGAACGCCTGGGCCCCGCGGTGGCCACGCTGGGCCCGGCGGACCAGTCGTGGATCGAAATCATCGCGGGGATTCACCTTCATGAGTGCTGGAACAAGGGGAAAGGTTTAGTCGGACGAAGAAATTTCTTTAAGGTTACCCACGCGAAGGAAACACGATCGGCGGGGATGGGCTGCGAGGCTATCGCTGCGGGGCTCGGGCGGGCCGTCCACGCACGCCCCACGACGAGCACGGCGGCAACCCACGGAGCTTGTGTGTCAGAAGGCCGCCGAGGAAGCTTGGTTTAGGACGTCGGTCGACTTGCGTGGAGGACTTAGAAGGCGGGTTGGAAGATTCCGGCGAGCATAATTGGTGCCGGCCGTTTATCTTAGTGTGCCATTTAAACTCATCGATCCGTTAAGTTCCGCGCGCGTGTATTGTCAGATCCAAGGACAATGGCTAGAACAACTCCTCGATTAATCGATATCGCCAAGCGCGCAGAACTCTCGGTGACTTCTATTTCGCGCATCCTGTCCGGGCAGCGGCTGTCCGAGTACAGCCCCGATACACAGACCCGGGTGAGGAAAATCGCCGAGGAATTGGGCTGGCGCCCCAACCTCGTCGTACAGGGCATGAAGACCGGTCAGACGCACACCTTCGGGGTGTTCATGGCCCCGTACGACACATTTTGGACCGGTGTGCTATACGGCGTACACGACACCCTGCTCGAGGCCAAGCAGGTGCCGGTGGTGCTCTGGCCTCACGCCCAGGTGCACCCGACCATAGAATCGTTGAGGGGACACGACTGGGCGAGAGGAGAAGGCCCGGTGGCGAAACGGTCGCAACGCCCCGACGGGGCGTCGCCGCCCGCCGATCAGCCGACCGATGAGGCCGGTTCGGTTCGACGCGAGCTCGAACGGATCAACTGCCTGGAGGATCGCCGGGTCGACGCAATTATCAGTTGGCCGCTCTACGAACAGAATGCCCGGGAGCGGCTGACGATGCTCAGCGCCCGCGGCCTTCCGGTGGTGACGATCGACGACGCGTTGCCCGCTCCGGCGAAGTCCATCCACGTCGGGCATGACGAGGTGGGGACGATGGCCAGTGTCCGCGGGCACCTCGACGAACTCGGGCACCGGCAGGTGGTCTACATCGGGCTCGGCAACGATCACACCTGGGCCAAGCAACGCAAGTCGGCGTTCCTGAAAACTTGGCCCGAGTTTGATGCCGACGCCACCTTCGACCTGGATATCGTCGATGGCGAGCATCGTCACGGGGAGATCAATACGTTTCTGCAATCACACCCCAAAGCCACCGCGATTGTGACGGCCACTGACCACGTCGCCCGGCAGGTCACCCGCGCGCTGAGCCTTGTCGGCAAAAGGGTGCCGGAAGATTTTTCGGTTGTGGGCTTCGGCAACGACGCGTTTAACAAAGGCGACATCCCGTTGACCACGATCGATCAGCGGCCTTATGAAGTCGGCCAGATCGCGGCGCAGCTCACGCTGCAAACCCCCAAACCGCGCAAGCGATCGGTCCACGTGCCCACCCAACTTCTGGTCCAGGAGTCGACCCGGCCGTTGACGACTTGAATCCGCCGAGGCCCCGATCCGCAGAGCGGGCGCGTCCGGGATTGATGGGATAAGCTTTCCTCGATCCCCACCAACAAGTTCTTTGGCGGGGGTTGATACGGGCGGCATCATTTACAACAAAGCCCACGTCCGACGGACGTGGGCTTCGGGGAAAGGTCCGATGCGTGTTGGACTTTACGCTGCGGCGCGTTTCGACGACGGGCGGCGCTTACGGCCGACGGTGCGTTGGTCGGCGGTCATGCGGCGTTGGGTGTTCTCGGCGATGGTCTGCACGAGCTCGATCGGGTCGCTTGCCCACAGGTCGGCGCCGATTTCTTCGGCCAGGCCCTCGGCGCGGTTGAAGACGCCACCGCCGACGATGATCTGCACCTGCGGGCAGGCGCCGATGTCGTGAAGCCGGTCGATTAGGAGGCGGGTTTCGGGCACGGTCGCGGGGATGCTGCCGAAGACGACGAGCTTGTCGATATTGAGGTGGGCGATCTGTTCGACGATCTCGTCGTTGGCCACGCCGCCGCCGCAGTAGTAGACGGTGTAGCCGTCGGCTTCAAGCAGGTCCGCGGCGAGCTGGCCGGTGAGCTCTTCGGACTCTTCGGCTCCGGTCATCACGAGCACGGTCTGGTCACGACGGGCGTGCTGCTCGTAGCGGAGTTGGAGCTGATCGGTGAGCGACCGCATCAGGCGGGTGGCGTACTGGTAGGCCAGCGTGCTGAGCTGGTCGCTGCGCCGCATGCACTGGACCTGGTTGAGCGTCGGCCAGATCAGGTTGCTGGCGATACGCTCGGCCGGGACGTCGGCGGTGAACACCTCGTCCATGATCTGTCGGGCGGCGTGGCGGTCGCCGCTGATCGCGGCGGTGAAGAAGCGTTCGAGGAGGGCGTTGCGTTGGCTGGACATCTGGGGAAAGCTCCGAATCGGTCGGCTCACTGCCGGTTGTCTGGGGCGGGATGCCGCATCCGCTGCGACGCTCTCGCCCAAATTCGCCTGCCCAGGTTTTCCTTCACCTGGCGGCCCGGACCCTATTCCCGGCCTATGTCGGCTCCCTTACATCGAACCGTCGATGAACCTCGCTCCACCCGCCGAGGGCGGCAGCCTGAACAACGTCCGCATAGAATTAAAACTCTGTAAAACGCTATTATGTAAGATTTTAGGAGCAGGATTAGTAGTGCCGATAACCTGGGGTTCGGCCCCTGTCACCATACGACGAGACGGGGGAGCGGTTATCGGCAGCCGAAAACCCAACAATACAAACGCTCCCGAGGCAAGCGATCTGTTCCATAACCCAGAAAGGAATGGTCTAAGATACGAGGTGACGACGAACCGGAATAAGCCCACGGATTCACCCGCCATGCGATTCATCTCCCTGCCGCTCACTGTTTTGCTCCTGTTTATCCTCGCCGGCCCGCTGACCGGCTGCGTGACCAACCCCGCCACCGGCAAACAGAGCTTTAATCTCATCAGCGAGGAGCGCGAGATCGCCATCGGCGCCGAAGCCGAGCCGCAATTCATCCAGGAAAACGGCGGGCTCGTGCAGTCCCCGCAGGTCCGCGATTACGTCACCCGCCTAGGCCTCGAGCTCGCGGCGGTCAGCGAGCGCCCGCACCTGCCCTGGTCGTTCAACGTGCTTGACTCGGAGGTGATCAACGCCTTCGCTTTGCCCGGCGGCAAGGTGTTCGTCTCCCGCGGCCTGATCGAGAAGATGACCAACGAGGCCCAGCTCGCCGGG
The DNA here is from genome assembly GCA_039033595.1 of Planctomycetota bacterium. Classification (GTDB taxonomy): domain Bacteria; phylum Planctomycetota; class Phycisphaerae; order Phycisphaerales; family Phycisphaeraceae; genus Algisphaera. The sequence goes on from JBCCCG010000001.1 coordinate 27,454, forward strand.
GTGCTCGGCCACGAGATCGGCCACGTCACCGCCCAGCACGTCAACGCCCGCATGAGCCAGGCCCTCATCGTCCAGGGCATCGCCGTCGGCACGTCCGTGGCTGGCGAGATCGCCGACGACGACACGCTCCGTGTCCTCGGCGTCGGAGCGGGGCTCGGCGGGGGGGTGTACCTCTTGAAGTTCGGCCGCGACCAGGAGAGCGAATCCGATGAACTCGGTGTCCGCTACATGACCCGGCTCGGATACAACCCCTACGGCCAGGTCCAGGTCATGCAGATCCTCAAAGAAGCCCAGGGCGGCGGGGGCGGCCCCGAGTTCTTCGCCACCCACCCGCTCCCGCAGACACGCATCGACCGTTTACAGGAACACATCACCCTGAACTACCCCGCCGCGAGCCGGCCCGGCGGCGACAGCGACGCCTACGGCACCAACGACCAGTACCGCTTCAACGCCGAAGCGTTTCGGGCCAACGTGCTCAACCCGCTGAAACGGCTGCCGCCTGCGAAAGCCGCCGAGGCCGCGCCTATGCTTGAGCTTTACCTCGCCTCGGTCCACTGCGATCACGCTCAACACACGCACTGACGCGTTTTGGCGTATCCAGTTTGGCCCCGGCCCGTTAACCCTGAGCCCTGAGGCGTGACAAACCGTAGCGGCCTCAAGTTTACGATTGGTCTTTACCCTGCCCCAAGACACCGCCCTCCACCCCGAGCCCGCCTGGTCCGATCGCCAACTGGCGGACAACCCCCACGCCGAGCCCGACAAGGCCCGCCGCGTCGAGAAGATGTTTGCCGCCATCGCCCCGAGCTACGACCTCAACAACCGCGTCCACTCCTTCGGCCGCGACCAGGCCTGGCGCCGCGCCGCGGTCAGACTCGCCGACTTGAAACCCGGCGACCGCGTGCTCGACGTCGCCTGCGGCACGGGCGACCTCACCTTCGCCTTCGCCGCCGAACTCAACCGTCTGGCCAAGCCGCAAACCATCGAACCCGGTCAGGTCATCGGCCTCGACTTCACGCAAGAGATGCTCACGATCGCCCGGCAGAAGTCCGGCGAAACCCAAGCCGACGCCGACAACCCGCTCGTCCCGTTCCGCCACGGCGACGCGATGGCCTTGCCGCTGCCCGACGCCAGCGTCGACGTGGTCAGCATCGCCTTCGGCATCCGCAACGTCGCCGACCCGGCCAAGGCCCTCGCCGAGTTCCACCGCGTGCTCCGCCCCGGTGGCCGGCTGATCGTCCTCGAGTTCACCGTGCCCACCAACCCCGTGACGAGATTAGGCTACCACTTCTACTGCGGATGGCTCATGCCGCGCACCGCCTCGCTCATCGCCCGGGACAAGAGCGGCGCTTACAAATACCTCCCACGGAGCGTTAACACCTTCGCCGGCAAGGCCCAGTTGATCGACGCTCTGCATATCGCCGGCTTCGCCGGCGTCACGACGAAGAATCTGACCTTAGGCATCGCCGCCTGTTACCGCGGCGTGAAGCGCTGAATCATTTCCACGTGTCGCTCACGATCCACTTGCGGACGTCGGCGTCGTAGAGCTGGTTTAGCTCGATGATCTGCCGGACGAGGCGGCCGAAATTGGGGTTGTCGAGGTCGCCGTGGTCGGCGCAGATGTCTTTCGTGACGCGGACGATCCAGAAAGGCGTGTCGTTGTAGCGGCCGGGGGCTTCTTCGAGAACAACGCGGCCGTCGTCGTCGAGGCGGGCGGTGTGGCTGATGAGGAAGGGGACGTGGCCCTCGGTGTGCGTGACCAGGTGGCGTTGGCTGGGCTCGCCCTCGGCGTGGTCGCCGCGGAACGCGCCACCCAGTGTCGAAAGGCCGCGGCCCAGCGGGTAAACTAACCCGGTGGCGTCGTCGGCCTCGGATGTGATGGAGACGATCAACGGGCCGCGGTCGGGCAGGACTTTGCCTTCGGGGGTTCGCAGCTCGGTACGGGTGTTAGTGCGCTTGAGAAAGTCGACGAGTTGCTTGGCCGCCAGCGCGTCGCGCGCGGGGTTGGCCAGGAGGACGAGGTCGATCTCGGCCGGCTCGCCGTCGTCGTCGCCGACCAACAGCAGCGTGGCGAGGGTGTGGGACATCGCTTGGCCGAGGATCAGTCCGCCCATGGAATGTCCGGTCTGCAGGCATTTCGAGCCAGGTCGGCTCTTGGTCGCCGCGGCGATGCGTACGAGCGTCTCACGCATGTCGTGCGAGACCATGCGCTCGGCCGCCCACCGCCGATCGTAAAACGTCAACTGCTTGGCGACCGGGAAGCGCGTGGTTGCACCCCGCCAACCGATGTACACGCCCACCACGCGGTCAGGAGGCAGGCCATCGCCGTGTTCAATCCGTTGCGCAACCCACGCGAGATTTTCACGAAAGCCCGAGAGGTCACCGCCGGGACGGTGGGGGTCGGCGTCGTGGGTCCAGCCGTGGATGAACACGCTGACTAAGACGCCACGCTCGGCCTCGGCGTTGCGTTGTTGGATAAGATCGATCGTGCCGTCCAGCTGATCGCGGTTCCACAACCCGCCGTAGTCGTCGAACTCGATTACCGCCAGATCGAAACGTGCATCGGCCTCGCCCGCGGCGGGGTAGTTGCGCAAGTAGTCTTCGGGCTCGGGGTTGTAGACCCGGTGGGGGACGCAGCCGATCTGCATCAGCGCTAGCAGAGCGCAGGCGGCCAGCCACCCCCGAAGCGCCGGGTGACGTGAACGGCCCGGGTTACCCGCAGACGGCGGCGGATTCATGAAAGTTTCCGGAGCGGCGTGGATCGACGAAGGCCGATCCGGCTGATTGAAAACAAGGGCACAACCCGGTAGCATACACAGCTCGCCACTCGGGGCGTAGCGCAGCTTGGTAGCGCGTCACACTGGGGGTGTGAAGGTCGCAGGTTCAAATCCTGTCGCCCCGATCTCTTTAGTCACAACGGCTTACGGCGTTTTTTAGTGAATCGTCGTAAGCCGTTGTGCTATTTTAGGGTTGCTTCTTCCACTGCTTAACGCGCCACAACAAGTGCGGAGAAGTGATTCTGATGGGCACACACCGCCGTCGTCGGATCCTGTAACTCTGCTATACCGCTAACCAGGGGATGGGCTACCACGTCCGACCCGAAGACCGGCACTCCGCGGCGCCACCGTTTGGATATGATTGAGAAGGCGGAAGCCGGGGCGCAGTATCCCGAGTGTGTGGCGGCTCAGACGCAAAGCCGATCACTCGTAACTTTAAGATGCGGGGAGCACGACGACAATAAGATGCGGGGAGCACGACGACAATTCTTGTGGGCCGGTCGGAACCAGCGAGCCGCCTGGCCGCTCGCGTCACCCGCCGGGGTGAACCGAACCTCGTTCTTGTACGGCAGGAGTGCCGCCTTTTGGGCTAGCGTGCGCCATCATCAAACAAGTCCCGGTTCGCCGAGGGGGTTACAAACACACACTTACACGCCCCAGACAAGCCTATGCCCGACTGGGAGGCGTAACCGCAGTTGCCGCGGAACCCTGTAAATCTGGGCGCCAGGTCATTCACCAGACCAAGGCTACTCGGTCTCAAGGGCCTGGATGGATAGATCACGCAGCGTGATCGAGCGCGAATCGGCCGCGTTGGCAATGCGAAAACGAACAATTGTTTCGCACGTTAAGGTGGCAACCATCACGGCGAGGTTGCGGGCGAGAGGGTAGTCACACAGATCTTCGCCCGCGTCTTTGGGCACCCGGTAATGGGCATCCCAGATGACCTCACCATAGTCTTCGAACAACCCGGCGTGCAGGCAGGTCAGACTGTTCGCACGGCACACGTCCTGTACCGCTTGACGCGAGGCGCTGTTGTCGAAGGCGTCGACGACCAGATCGGCCTTGCGGAGCAAACGTGCCGCGTTGCGATCGTCTAGCCGTTTGCTATCGGTCTCGATCTCCACGCCGACGGCTCGGAATACGCGTGTCTTCAACGCCTCGACCTTGAGCGCGCCGATGTCGGACTCACCGTATGCCTGCGTGCTGAGGTTGTGTTCTTCGACCCGGTCGTTGTCGATAATCCGCAGCGTATCGAAGCCCTGACGGCTCAAACCTTCGACGAGATTGGACCCGAGCGCCCCGGCCCCACAGACAACAATGCGAAATCCGCGAAGCTTGCCCAGAGCTTCGTCTCCGCGGTACAGACGCTCGTGGTGCAGCTTGTCAGCCATGATCCACTCCGATAACGAGGTTGCGAGGAAACCGTTCGGTCACGAGCAAGGGTTCGGCCTCGGCCTCGTCGTCGTCAAATCGGTAGCCGACCAGGCCGTCGATGCCCTCAATCACGCAAAGCAGGGGCTTTCCGAATGAACCCACCCAAGCACGCATGGTGATCAGATCGCGCCGACTCGGGCGGGCGTGGCCGACCGGGTGCGTGTGATAGAAACCAACGATATCACCGCGTCGCTCCTCACGCTCGAGCACGGCGGCGTGGTCGAACGCGACCGCGTGCGGCTCCCCGACGGTATACGACGTGCGTCGCGCGGCCCACACGCGGTCCCGCCGCTGACCGAGCAGTACCCAGCACTCCTCGTCATCATCATGATCCTTGCGCGTCTTCAGCTTTGGGGCGGGTGAATGTTCCAATATTGCTCCTCGTCCATGCCGTCGTCACCGATGCGATAGATCTCCCCGGTCTCCTCCGCTTCGCGCACCACGCCAACGAGCGAGTGCAGATCGAAGTGTCGATCCTGACCGCTGAGGCAGATACCAGCCACCTGCACGGTTAGGTCATCTTTCTGAACCGAAGTGGAGTAGCGCCGGCCACCGAGTTGGTATGTGATGCGGTAGCCGTCATTGGCCTCGATAAAGTCCTGCAACGCCGCACCGGCGTGGCCGAGCGCCTCGCGGATCCGGTCGGCTGGACCTTCGTCGACCGCTTCAAGCTCGCGGGGCCGGCCTGGACGCTTCTTCGCATCACGTTGCGGACGCTCGATGAAGTGTACGGCATACGCCGCTTTCTGTTCCGGCGTCAGACCCGGGCGGTCCAGATCCTCGATCGGCACGCGCTGTAGCAGCGACTGGCGCAGATACCGGGCCGCGGCCGGGTCGCCCGCCGGCTCAGCGCCTTCGAACCAGAAGTGCAGCCCATCGAAGCGCGCCCGCACGATCTCGAACTGCGCCGCCTCCTCGACCATCAGCACCGGTACCAGGCCTTCGATCTTCATGCGTGTATCGCCGAAGTGCGCGGCCACCGCCCACCAGCCATCCCCCGTGCGGTGTCGACTGAGAATCAGTTCTACTTTGGGGAACAGCCGCAGGTACGCCTGACGCTCGACCAGGCCGGCGGGGCGGACGAGTTCGGCGGTTTCGGTTGACGTCGGCTTGAACACCCCCCATCCGCGGAACGACTCCGGTTCAATCCGCAACCTATAAGGCACACCCGCGATCCGAACGCGCACACTGCCTCCCGCCGCCACCGGCGCGAGAAAGGAGTTCTCCAGGAACCGCTGCTCGGCCTCGGCCAGTCGTTTGAACGCGTCTTTGAATCGCTTGGACGGCATCGCGACTCCACGGATGTGTATCCCACATAAAGCATAAACGAACAAAAGCATGGCAGACATCTCTGCTTGCCACGCCTGATTCACGCGCCACGCCGTTCCGGCAACGGGTAGGCCATGATGTCCATCAAGAGCTCAAGCTTCGATGGACGAGCCAGCATTGGCACCAAGTTGGGCAGGGCGTAATAGTCGCCGGTGAAATGGAACACGTTCACCTGATAGCCCTGTTGCCGGCACTGCCGCTCGACGCGGTCCCACGAGTTCGGCGTCCGCACGATACAGATCGATGGGTCGGCGCTCAGCGCCTCACGGTACCGGCCCAGCTCGACAACGAACGACGGCTGGTTATTCTCGCCCTCGTCGGTCACCATGACGATCTGCTCGACGTATTGCTTCGCCCGGATCATGTAGGACAGCGGCACGCCGCAGGACGTCGCCCCGCCGGCCTTGATGCCCGCGAAGGCGCGCTCCCAGTCGGCGAGGTCTCCGCCTGCCGGCGTCACCGGGTACGCCATCGTGTCGAAGGCGTAGACGTACAGGTCCGACTCGCAGACCGTCGAGATCATCGCGCCGATACGCTTGCCGATCTCGATCGCCTGGTCCATCGACGCGCTCTTGTCCACGAACATCGCCGTGGGGCGGGTGATCCGGCCCTTGGCCTTGATCTGCGTGTCCGCGACCGCTTCGAGTTTCTCACGTAGTTCTGGCGAAGCACCGGCGGCCTCGATCGCACGCTCGGCCTTGAACGCGCTGACCCGCTCGGAATCCTGCGCCGCCTCGAGCTTCGCCTCGACCGACGCGCGGATATCCGCGTTGTCCAATGCGCCACGCCGCTTGAGCGAACCGAGGTTGTTGATCACTTCTTGCGGGCTCATCTGCTCGACCAGTGCGAGCAACACCGTCGGCGTCATTTGCTTGATCACCGTCGCCGCGACACGGTACGGCACGCGGTGCTCGACGATCGCCAACGCCTGCTCGGTCGGGCTCGACGCTCGCGCCAGCTGACGCAACGCGTACAGCCGGCTGTCGGCCGGCGGGTCCTTTTCGAATAGGATCCGTTGGGCGCGATCGTCCGGCTTGACGTGCAGCAGCGCGTACAGCCGCTTGACGTGCTTCCGCGCGACCAGCACCGTCGAGTCGAACCAGTCGGCGTCCGCCTCGCGCTCACGCAGGTACCGCTCGACTTCGGTCTTCACCGAGCGAGGCACGTTGCGAAACAGGCCGAACTCCTCGACGATCTCCTTGTACTCGGCGTCATCGTCCTTGCCCTTGCGCTTGGTGCCCATCTTGACGCGCGCGGCCTTCTGCCGCTTGTCCTTGCCGGGCACACGGACGCGCTTGCGCCGCTTTCGGCCGTGGATAAAGTCGATCACCCGCGCGACCTCGTAGGGCGGCAGGGCGCGCAGCATCGCTAGTCCGGCATCGCGGTGACCCTCGAAGTCGCTGAGCACCAGGTTGATGATGAACATCTCCTTGTGGTCACGGACATCACCGTTGTCGCTGTACCAGGCAGCGAGGCGGACGTAGAACAGCGGGTCCTGCTGGACCATTTCCTGGTGGACCGGCCAGATGAGATCCAGCCGGCGGTGCGGGGTGGTCAGCAGCGTGTTGAGGATAGCCAGCCGCTGGTCTTGCTCGTTGTTGCGTTGCTCTGCCATGGATCAATTCCCCTGGGAACACCCCTTCGAAAAAAAACGCGGCCGGCCTGAGTGGTGGGTCAGCCGCGACGCATGCTGAAGATACCCTGTGTAAGTCGCGTGAGCGACTGTACAACCGGCCGCACAAATGGGTATCGGCCGGGCTGGATTCGAACCATGGCCCGGGCTTAAGCACCCGGGTTTACCTGTTTATTGGCTCAAGTCATAGGATACAGCGCGTTGTCAGTATGGTTTGTAAAACCCCGTACGAGTTGTAAGAGCGTCAACATTCGGTGCCTCTACCATTGGGCTACTGCGCAGGGTATTGTGAAATTGCGCAGGCAGGAATCGAACCTGCACTCTCCGTTTTTCATCAGTTTGTATGCTCGTATCGTAGGGTACGGGGTGTAGTATCGTTTTACTCCGTTTGGTTCGGTTTGGGGCAATCTCATCAAAGACCATCCGTACAAGTTATGAAAGCGGGAAACTTGCGGCGCTCTGCCGTTGAGCTACTGCCCCGAGTATCGGAAGCGGAGCAGGCGGGATTCGAACCCACAACATCCGGGTGGTAAACCTTGTTTGTATGCTTTCTTGGTAGGGTACGGGTGGCAAAAATTTCTAAAAAAGCCGCGTGCGAGTCGTCAGAGCGAGGTATGTTGCGTCTACCCATCACGGGATTCGAACCCGCCGGCCCTCAGACTCCGCGAGTCTCTCGGCCTTCCTGACGCGATCGGGTGGAGGGTTTGTAGGCTCCGTGCGTGGGGCACGCGGCTTATCGGAAAAGTCCCCGTTAAGGGACACGAAAAGAGAAAAAGCCCGTACGAGTTCGTGAAGCAGCAAGCGGGAGTCGAACCCGGCTTCAGAATCAAAATCTGATGCTCACCAAGAGCGTGTTTGTATGCTTCCGCAATAGGGTACGGGCGTTTTCCGAGGGGCGGCAATCAGCCGAATACGGCCTCGGGCCGGACGGTCAGGTTGCCGGTCTGGTGGCGGTCGACGACGTACGGCCCAAACTTCCGGGCCGGGACGTCGAGGTAGGCCGCCAGGGCGTTCTTGATCTCTTGGTCCTGAGACAGCGTACCGACGTCGAGGTCGCTAAGCGGGATGTCAACGCTGCGGCCCTCAAAGCGGACGTGCAGGACCTGGTTGTCGATATTGCTGACCATGATTAATTCTCCGTGTTTGGTCCGCGAACAGTAACGCGGACAATTGCTTCTGTATAAACGTGTCGCATGTCGCACAAGTCGGGCGAGCTGGTTCTTAAACGGTCCTCTCGTACAGGTTTGTAAGCTCACGCGGTAGGGTGCGGGCGCAACACAACGGTTGGCGAGGTTCGCCTCGTTCTTTCTTTACCGGGGATCAGCTTGTGTTTGTTGACGCTGATCTACCCTGCCGGGCCAGCGTCTGATCAAGAAGGGTCAGAGGCAGGACGGCAATCGAACGGCACCGCCGGATAGCACGGGCCGCGCATCCGCGGGGCTGGCGGTGTCGATTTGTGTTTCGGGATGTAATCGTTCCGTTGTCACGTCTTATCCTTTGGGTCTTGCCTAACGCTCGAGACCCGGTTCTTATTTCGTCAGATCCAATTAAGATCACAACAAAATCATCGGGCCAAGCATACAAAGCCTTTTGCTCAATGCAAGAGGAAAAATCTACATTAAGTTGCTACATCGCAATCAGCGCCCGCATGTGCCCACGGACCAACTCTGCCTTGAAACCTAACATCCTGAGGCGATGCATCCGGGAAGGGCGATCGGATCGGCGGATGAGCTGCGGGCCTGAGCGATCACCGCGGAGCCACGTATGGTTGGCTTCAAGCTGCCGCCGTGAGTCGGAGTGGCGGCGAGGAACCCGAGTCGCTCGGCCCCAATGAGGCAAGCGCCTGTGTCAAGTCAACCGCCTGATCTGATCGAGGATGTTTGGATCTTTGATCTGTTTGTCACGGGCAAGCAGCAAGGTCTTGCTCATGACCTCCGCGGTCTTGGGGTCGTCGTCGGCGAAGGGAAGAAACAGCCGCCCACGGTGTTGGCTGTGGACGGCAACGATAAACAACGACCCGCCGGGCATGACGTGGGTCACGGCACTGCCCAAGTGCAGCGTGTACTTGGCGTGTTCACCGTCGATAAGGGCGTGATGGTCCTCGATACGCACGTTCTCGATGCCCAACACCGCCAAAGTCTCACGGAGTAAATCCGACCGCATCTCGATGGTCGAGGCGCTGGCCTCGGGATCGACGCCACCGCGGTGAGCGACCGAAACCACGAGGTCGACGTCGCGCATCACCTCGCTGAAAATCAGAGGCGGCACTTCGGTCAAGGGGATCGGCTGCCATTCGCCGGGGCGGCTGAAGCGCACGTTCTCGATCGTCAGCCCGTCCACTTCCGCCGGCGTATAAAAGTGCTCTTGAAATTCGATCCACACGGAAAGCTTGTGGTCGTGGTAGGTTTTTCGAACGCCTTCTTCGGGCAGGACCACCCACCCACGCCCGCCCAACAGAGCGATCGCCTGTCGCGGGTTGGCTTGCTGGCCCGCGTATCGCTTCGAGCCGGTCGCCTCGGTTCGTTCCGCTTCCGTGAGCACGTAGAGCTCACGGAATAGCTGTTTGAACGGCTGGACACGCTCGCCGGCGAAGCAGTCGCGCTGCCAGTCAGACCAATCGCCGCGATCCAGAAGGTCGTACGGATGGGCCAAGCGCAGATTCTCGGATTTTTTCACAGGCTCCCGCTTGCCGGAGTAGTCTTCGAGCAGCCGCCCGCCCTCGCGTGGGTAGCCGATGATCCCCTCGCCGATGAAGACGAGTCGCTCCAGCATCGGCCGCATTAAGGGGTGCGCGGCCAGCCCGGCGAGCTCCTCGCCCAGAAAGCCCTCGCCGTCACACATCATCTGCTCAAGCGTCTTTCGCATACGCGACGCCTGACGTTTGAGCGCGGTCTTGCGGTCGCGTAAGCCCTTGACGTTTCGGTCCTTCTTCGCGGCGGCCGGGATGGACTTGAGGGCTTTGCCATCCTTCTCGACCCCAATGACCGGCTCGCCCGTGTCCGTCACGGAAAGCGATACCGTCGTTGGGCCGACGGTCACCGAGACCGCGCCGTCGGCCAAGTCCTGAACGGCCTTGGCCTCCATCGCCCATTGAAGCCTGAGCGGACCGGGATACCCGGCGGTGCGCGCGAGGTTGGCTTGGCCGATCTCTACCGCGCGCTTCTCACTCGTCTGCCTCATCGAACCGAACTGCTTGCTCGTGCGGAGGAACTCCTGGAGCAATTCGTATCGCCTGAGCAGATCGCCGTCCCGCCCCTTCCCACGGGCTAGCGGGAGCAGGCCGAGTGCGCGCACGGCATCCTTGTGTCGCTTCTCCTTGATGCGTTGGGTCAGCTCGGTCTTGGTCACGCGGCCGAGCATCGCGTCGGCGAAGAGCTGGGCGCGCTTGTGCCCGCCCCCGGCGGACGCGTTCTTGGCCGCCGCGTAGAGCTGGTCCCACCTTTTTTTCTTGAGCGTCTCGTAGGTCCGAGTGAACCAAGCGACATCCACAGCCCCGTCGACAAGGTCGCGGCTGTCGAGCGGTGTACGTTCCGATACTTCGGCCGCCCAGGCCTCGCGTGCCTCTTTCGGCACGCTCCACTGATCGTCCTTGGTGTGAGCGTGGATCCACCAGACGCCGTCCTCGAAGCCCGGCCACCCGAGTGTGTGCTCGACATAGGCGGCCCACTGCGGGGCGAATACCGCCAATTCAATGAGACGCTTCTCAGCAATCCCGGCCGCTTTGACCTTTGCCGCGAAGTCGGTCACAGAATCCTCGGTGTCGGGCAGCGAGGCACGAATGAGTTCGCTGAAGATGGACTTCTTGTCTTTGCCCTCTCCGGTGTAGTAGCTGTAGCTACGCAAGAACGGCAGCTTGCCCAGGGCGACGAGGACGCGGACCAGCCAATCGGTACCGGGCACGGTCTGCAATCGGCTGGCTAGATTCGTGGCTTCGGTTGCCTCTTCGCCACGCGCCACCTCAACTTCAAGTAGCCGCGTACGCACGCTGTCGACGATGTCGGCCAGCGGCGGGTAATCCTGAATCGCACGGTGGGGCTTTCTCGTGGTCAAAGTGCCCATCAGTTCGGCCGAGTTCCGCACATGGCGCGGGTGGTCGTCTGTGCCGACCCCAACGATGCGGGCGATCGCGTCGTGTTCGTTCCAGCATTTCAGCCGCAAGGCGTGGCCCATTAACCGGACGTCAATCGGTTCGCGGATGCTGTAGCGACCGCGCAAGTGGCGTGCGTATTGGCCTGCAGCCCTGGCCTTCTGCGCTTCGGCCTCGTCCAGCTTCTCCTGTTGCTTCAACTTCTCCTTGGCAAGCATCTCTCTACCCTTGCGGTCGACAGGCTGGTCGAGCCACAGGTGGATGTGGATGAGCCGGCGAATCTGCTCATCAGACCATCGTGATGGCTTTTGCAGAAAATCCGCCGTAGCCCGACCGAGCCAGGCGCGGTACGCATGGTTGTGGGTCCGCAGCCACCGCACCACAAACTTCGACGGGATTAGCGAAAGGGCGGTCTCCGAGGCGGCGAGCCAATAGTCGATCAAGCCGCTCGGCCGATGACGCCTGGCGAGGAACTCTACGATGTCACGCACCTGTCGCGGGTACCGCAGCTTTGCCTCCCCCGACCCCGAGATCACCTTGGCGGTCATGCCCGAGGCGTCGTGTAGTGCGCCCCGCCAATCGAAAAACGACGTGATGACGGATGCGCGGGCAGCATCGAAGCCGTCCCGGTCGCGGAACTGTTTCGGGCGTTTCTCATACCAGTCGAGCCAGACCTCCTTAAGCGGGAACCCCGCGCTCACCTCGCGTTGCTCGCCTTCGTGGTAACGCCACAACGAGCTGGCGTTACCCAGCAGTTCCTGCTTCTCGCCCTCCCAGGTCTCCACGGTCACCGGGGTCTCGCGATGGACGTGGACCACGTCATCCAACGCAGACAGATAGGCCCCGGCGGCTTTAGTAAATAGCGTGGCCTTGGGTTTGGCAAGGGGTGCTGGTCGCGTGAGCTTGGAGGCGTCAAGGAGGCCAAACACGTCGTCGAGTTTCGGCTTCGTCCGCACGATGCCGATCACCGGATCTACGAGGTTCTGCTCATCGTCGGACAGCGGCGCATGGTCCCCGCAGTAGGCATTGATCAACGACGTACACTTTTTGACGGCCCGTTTGGTTGTGTGGAGTGTGCGCACAAGCTCCAGCCCAGCCAGGCGTTGGGGCTTGGACTTGGCGGCGATCAGGCGTTCTGCGCTGCGGAGCGCTTCGGCGTCGGTCTGCTTCGCGAGCAGACGGAGAATCCCCCGACGGAGATCGCCCGACTTCCGGGTGAGCAACTCCTCCAGGTGTTCGGCCTCCGCCGGGGTCGGCTCCTGTCGGCCCAGAAGTTTGACGGCTTCGTCGCGGACGCCGCCGCTACGATCGCCGGTCAGCTTCAACAGCAGTTCGCGTGCCCCAACTGGTGGGGTCTTACGCTTCTTGAGGGTGGCTATCACCGCGGCTCGCCCGTTGGGGCTCATCGCCGAAACGTGATCGATGACACGGGGCCAATCCTCTTCGGTTGCGACAAGGGGCAGCAGGTCGGCGGCTTCGGAACGCTCGATCGTGAACTCGAGCCACGGCCATAGCAGTGGTTTGAGCTTCGTTACCTTCGCCGGAAGACGGCCGACGATCTCGACGAGCTTGGCAAACATGGGCTCCTTGAGTTCATCCGCGGCGATCAGCGTCGCCGAACTCGATAGCCCCAGATTGACGAGCCGTAGGTCCTCGTCGTCCAGCGAACGGCGCAGGGCGTCGTGGGCCCGGTTCAACCCAAGCAGCATGAGCAGCCAGCCGCCGGTGAATCGCATGTCGACCTTGTCATGCTCAAGCAACCTGGCGGCGGCGGGCACAGCGCGTGTCGCATCTTCAAAGGCTATGGCCCACAGAGCCATGAACGCCTCCTCGGGGTCGGTTCCCTTCAGGGCCAGGGCCCTGGCCTCGGCGTCGTCCAGATACCGCAGCGCTCGCTCGATGGCGGTCTTGATCACCTTGGCCGAGGCCGAGTCCCAACGCAGCGCAAACCAGACGTCGGCGGCCCGAACTACCGAGGCAAACCGCACCAGGTTGTGCTCGAGGATCAGCCGCAACATCCTGCGGTAAGCGTCGGGGTGGGCCAGATCGATCGCTTCGAGGATCGCCTGCCGCAGCCCTTCCTGACGTTGAGCCGCCAGCAGGAGTTTTTCGACGTAGTCCCAGGCCTCGGGTCGGCTGCAAGACATGAGGGCGGTGGTGACGTGGCGCCCCATGGCGCCAATCTCGTGGTCGCCGTTGGCCGAGTCGATCAGAGTCTGCAGGACGCGGTTTCCTTCTTCGCCACCGCCGTCGATCGCCGCCGCCAACAATCGCCCCAGGACATCACCGCCGTAGTATCGCGTGATGTAGGGGGCCCATTCCGCGACCCAAACCGCGTCCGGGTCGTAGCCCGAAAGATGATTCGTAAGGTCCTCAAGCCAGCCCGCCCGGGCAGGGCCCGTGATCGCGTCCTCGGACGGTGCTCGGAACGAGAATCGGGCCTGGTACGGCGATGCCTTGTGCGATTGCCAGGCCCGTTCGAGGTGCTCGGCGAGCCGGGGGAAGACCGCGGCAAAGCTGGCGGTCCGCCGCTGGCTGGAGAGCGCGTCGAGGTGGGCGGCCGCTTGGCGACGCCTCTTCTCCTGCTCCCGCAGACGCTTGGCCCAGTCGGTCGTGTCGTGCCCCTGCTTGTCGGGCTGAAGGTCGGCGAGGCGTCGTACGGCTTCGCCGTCGAGCTTGGGGAGGCGCCCCGTACGGCGTTTCGCCTGAACGCGCCAGTCTGCGGATTTCATCTCTTTGAGGCGTTGCTGCGCTTGTTCGTCACTGAGCATGTTCAACCTCCAGCCAACATCACCAACCTCAGGAACACGAGACGGCTGTCAGGCTTGATAAATACCTGCGCATCCAAATCACGCTGCTCGACGTCGTCGAGGATCACCAGATACACGCCGTCCTCGAAGGACTCCAATGCCGAGGCCACTGCGGCTTCGACATTCACCTCTTGATTTAGATCACTCCCCCCCGAATTGATCTTGCCCGTTGCGGCCTGTGCTTCGATCTGCCGTTTGGTCAATACTTGGCAGAAGCGGTTCCGCTCTTGTCGGTCGCGAAAGTTCTGCACGTTTGCGGTGACAATCCGTGTGATCAGTTCCCTCAGGGTAAGCCCCTCTGAGCCGTCGCCATTAGCCGGGGGCAGGTCAATAGACCAATCTTCAAGCAGGCGCTTGCGCTGGCCGAGAGTCCGTGTCGAAATGAGGAGGGTAGCCCCGGCCATACGCTGGTCTTCACTTTATACCTAGGCAAAGAGTGTGATCGATTTCTATAGCACACTTCAATGCGAGATACGGATAATGTCAAGCCATCTCTTGCTCTCAATACAACAGGCACAGGTTCAAATCCCGCCGCCTCGATTTCGAAACCAGCCCCGCGACGTCGGGGTCGCGGGGCTGGCTTGTGGACTGCGATCCGTGGCGCGGGATAGCCAACGTCACTGCCGCGGCGGCGCCCGTCACAACGCCCGCTGCACCTTCTTCCACTGCCGGTCCAGCCGTTTCTCCGACACCGGGATCGACGTGCCTAATTCCTGGGCGAACAGCGACACCCGCCACTCTTCGAGCATCCAGCGGTACGCGGTCAACTCCGGGTGATCAGGCACAACCTCGGCGGCTTGGCGGTACGGACCCCAGCGCCCCTCCAACACGGCGGCGTTCTGGCGGTCGCGGTCGGCCTTGCCCTCGCGCAGCTTACGCAGGCGCACCCGCGCGGCGTTCAGGTACCGCGGCACGTGCGGAAGCCACGCCTCGGGCGTCCGTTCCACGAACCCCGCCGACACAAGCTCTGCCAACTGTGCCGCGAGTTGCCCGACCGCCAAGTCCCAACCCGGCGGGCATTCAGCCGATATACCCTCCAACTCCAGGCGCAGCGGCTGGGCGAGGTTCAAGATGTTCAACACTACGCCGCACAACGCGTCGGCCGCGGGCTCGACATCGCCCCGACCGGCCCCCAGCAACGCCTCAAACGCCTCCGCCGAACGCGGCGGGTATGCGCGCACCTTGTCGCCAAAAACTTGCTGCGCCACGCGATCAATGAGTTGATGCTTAAGCCGCGCCGCCTCGCCGAGCGGGCTATAGAGCAGCAGCAACCGGTCGCGCTCGGGCCAAGTCTCGATCGCGTGCCCGGTGCGGTCGGCCGATGCGATCGCGCACAGCCGCAGCACGCCCTGCACGTGCAGCTGCGTCGCACGCTCGGGGGTCTCGACCGTCCGCAGGCCCACGGCGGTCTCCTGATCAATCAGCGTCGGGTACGCCAACAACTTGAACCCGTCGTGGTTGATCTCCACCTCGGCCGGCAGCTCGCCGACGTCGGGCCAGCCCGTCAGCCCGTCGCGCACCCACGCCGGATCGCTCAACCCCGCCGCCGCCCGGCCGGCTTCGGCCCCGTACTCGTCCTGCAACCGCGGCACGTCGCGGCCCTGCCCGAGCACCTGGCCGTCTTCATCGACCACCGCGATGTTGAGTTGGTGATGCCGCTCGAGTTTGCCTGTGTCAAACAGCAGGGGGTCGAGGCGTTCGCCGCACAGGTTGCCGAGCGCCTCGGCCACCGCGGTGAGGAAGTCGCCCTCGCCGAACGTGATCTTCTCGGCCGCCTGCGCCGCCGACGTCGGGGCCGGCACGAGTGGCTTGCGGACGTCCTTCGGCAGGCTGCGGATCAACGCCGTGATCCGCTCGGCGAGCAGCCCCGGCACGCCCCACTCCACCACCCCCGGGTTCAGCCGGCCCAGCGCGTGCAGCGGCACCTTCAGCGTCACCCCGTCGTCGTCCGCCCCCGCGTCGTACTTGTATTCCAGCGGCAGCTTCATCCCGCCCACGGCCAACTCGTCGGGGCGCGACTCGTCTTGCTCCCACCCGCCCGCCGCCAGGTCGGCTTCCGTCATGAACAAAACGTTCGGCTTCTCACGCTCGGTCTGCTTCCGGAACCGGTTCAGCTCCGCGACTCCGCACACCTCCGGCGGCAGCCGCCGGTCATAGAAGTCGTACCGGGCCTGCGTGTCCGCCACCAGATCGAAGCGCCGCTGCTTGGCCTGCAACTTATCCAGCCGTTCCTTCAATGAGCGGTTGTGCTCGAAGAACGGCGCCCGGATGTCCGCATTGCCTTCCACCAGCGCCTCGTGGATAAAGATCTCCCGCGCCTTGGCCGGCTCGACCGCTCCGTAACGGATGCGCCGCTTGGGGATCAGCGTCAGGCCGTACAACGACACCTTCTCGAACGCAGCGACGAAGCCCGACTCGCGCACCCAGTGGGGCTCGCGGTGGGTATTGGTGACGAGCGGGCCGGCGATCGACTCGACCCAGTTGGGGTTGATCTGGGCGCAGGTGCGGGCGAACTGCTGCGACGTGACGACGACTTCGGCGCAGACGACCCAGCGCGGCCGGTTCTTCTGCTTCGACAACGCCGAGCCCGGCCAGAGCCGCAGCTTGCTGTTGTGCGCGCCGGTGTATTCGTGCGCGTCGGTCTTCAGGGCGAGATTCGAGAGCAGCCCGGCCAGCAGCGCACGATGCACCGGGTCGCCGATCTTATCGAGCGCGTCTTCGCCGGTGACGCGTCGCGAGAGCTTCAGCCCGGCGGCGCGCGACAGGTCCACGAGCTGCCGGTGCAGGTCGAACCACTCGCGCAGCCGGGGGTAGCTGATGAAATGTTTGATGCAGGCCTTGCGGAACTGGTTGTTACTCAGCCGGGCCTTTTCGGCGTGGCAGAAGTCCCAGAGCTTTAGAAGCGACAGGAAGTCGCTCGCCGGGTGGGCGAACGCCGCGTGGGCCTGGTCCGCGGCCTGGGCGTGCTCGGCGGGGCGGACCCGCGGGTCCTGGCCCTCGAGCGCCGAAGCGATCACCAGCACCTCGGCCAGACACCCCTCGTCCGCCCCGGCCAGCACCATCCGGCCCACCCGCGGGTCGATCGGCAGCTTGGCGAGCTGGTGTCCGATTTTGGTCAGCCGCTTCTGCTTATCGATCGCGCCCAATTCCGCGAGCGTCGTCAGGCCCTCGCGGACCATCGACGCCTTGGGCGGTTCGATGAACGGGAAGTCCTCGATCTCGCCCAAGCCGAGCGCCGTCATCCGCAGGATCACCGCGGCGAGGCTGGTGCGCAGGACCTCGGGCGTCGTGAACGCCTCGCGGTCGGCGAACTGCTGCTCGCTGCACAGCCGGATGCACACACCGGGCGCGACGCGCCCGCACCGGCCCGCGCGCTGGTTAGCCGAGGCCTGCGACACCGCCTCGACCGGCAGGCGCTGCATCCGCGTCCGCGGCGAGTAGCGGCTGATCCGGGCCGTGCCCGGGTCGATCACCGCGGTGATGTTGGGCACGGTCACGGACGACTCGGCGACGTTGGTTGCGATCACGACCCGTCGGGTCCGGCCGGTGGGGGTGAACACCTTCTGCTGCTCGACGTTCGACAGCCGGGCGTAGAGCGGCAGGATCTCGAGCGGCTTGCCGCGGGCCAGGTGTGGGGCGTTTGGGGCGTGACTGCGCAGCGTCTTGGCGGCCTGACTGATCGCGCGCTCGGTGGGCATGAACACCAGCACGTCCCCGTGGGTCGCGGCGGCCACCTCGTCCAGCGCGGCGCACAGCGCGCGGTCCAGCGCGGGGCCCTCGGCCGTCGCGTCCGAGTCGTCGTCGAGGGGGCGGTAGCGCGTCTCGACGGGAAACGTCCGGCCCGAGACTTCGACGATCGGCGCGGGAGCGAGCTTGCCGGCGCGTGTCTCGCCGAAGTAGTCGGCGAACCGTTGCGGGTCGATCGTGGCGGACGTGATGACCAGCTTCAGGTCCGGCCGACGCGGCAGCAGCCGCTTGAGGTAGCCCAGCAGGAAATCGATGTTGAGCGAGCGTTCGTGGGCCTCATCGATGATGATCGCGTCGTAGTTCAAGAGGTCCGGGTCGCGCCCGAGTTCGGCGAGCAGCAGGCCGTCGGTGAGGTAGCGGACGTGGGTGAGCGGGCCGGTGGTGTCGTTGAACCGCACGGCGTAGCCGACCGACTGGCCGAGCGGCACGCCGAGTTCCTGGGCCACGCGGGTGGCGAGTGTGCGCGCGGCGATGCGGCGCGGCTGGGTGTGGGCGACCGTACCGCCGACGCCGCAGCCGAACTCGAGCAGGATCTTGGGGAGCTGGGTGCTCTTGCCCGAGCCGGTCTCGCCGCAAACCACCACGACCTGGTGGTCGCGGATCACCCGGGCGATCTCGTCACGCTTCTGCGAGATCGGCAGATCGTCGGGGTAGGTGATCGGCGGCAGGGCGGCGGCCCGTTGGTCCCGGCGTTCACACGAGGCGGCCAAGTCTTGGGCCAGGCGATTAAGGTTGCGATCGTGCGGCCGGCCGGACCGCTGGGCGTCGCGGATCTTTTTCGCGAGTCGGCGTAGCCCCGGCTGGTCCGCCCGCATCGCTCCGGCGATCTTTGCCCGAAGCGTCTCGAGGGCGGGGGGCGGCTCGGGCCTTCGCCCGGAGTCGATTCCGGGGCCGGGTTCAGTGGGGACGGGGGACATACCGGCGGCCAATCCTATCGTCTCCCGCGGGGGGCGGGCTCTTGCGGCTGTAGCGCCCCGCCGTGGGCGATAAAAATGTGGGCGAGGTGAGGTTTGGTGACGATCGATGGATCAGATACCGCAGTTTTCCCATGTCTGTGGTTTGCGCGGGCCTTTTTCGCTTGACCGCTTTTCGACATAACGCTATTTAAGGTATTGAATTGGGAAGGGTACGGGGACGATGGGCCGGTTCGTCGTCAATGGCTGCTCGGGAACTAATTAAGCCCCGGGTGCGTCCGTAATTTCGGGATCCCATCCACCTCCCTGGGGTAAGGCATATGCCAACGTTTAATTGTGAGAACTGTCAAAAATCAATCCGCGTGCCCGACGCCTACGTCGGCAAGCGCGTGCGGTGTCCGGCGTGTAAACACGCCCAGCGTGTGCCCGAGGCGAAGAAAGCCCCGGTGTCGGACCCGATGATGGACAGCTTCGCCGCGCTCGAAGCCGGGGAGCCATCGGTCAACGTTCGGCGGCTGCGTGAGATCCTGATCGGCTGCGGGGCGTGTCAAAAAACGATCCGTTTGTCCACGCGGTTGATGGGCAAGAATGCGCCCTGCCCGACCTGCGGGGCGATGCTCAAGGTCGACCAGTTCAACCTATCTAAAGCCAAGGGCGATTTGGTGGACATGAGCCACCTCGAGCTCGATACGGCAGACCTGCTGCTCGACGACACCTCGAGCCACGGGTCCACGCTCGGCGGCTCGTCGATCCAGCTCGAGGGCACCGGCACCGGCTATTCCATGAACGACACGTCGATGGGCTCGACCATGGGCGGCTCGGGTGTCGGAGGCGGTGCCGCCACCGACAGCCAGTCGCAGATGCGCGAACTCAAGGCCCTCAACGAGCTCAAACACAGCGGCGCGATCTCCGCGGACGAGTACAAGCGACGCAAGTCCGAAATTTACTCCGGCCGCAGCCTCGCGATCCAGGCGATGTCACGCTCGGCCGACGGCAGCGCCGGCACGCGCCGCGCCCCGGCAGGCTACCACGGCTCGGTGCTCCCCGGGCCGGTCAAGATGCTGATCGTCGTCGCGGTCCTGGGCGTCGGCGGGTTTGTGCTGTGGACCACCGTCCTCAAGGGCATGCTCGAGGACGCGCAGGATACCGGTGGATCGGTGGCGAGCACTCAGCCCGCAACGCTCCCGGACGAGACGGCCGAAGACGATCCCGCCCCCGGGTCGGAGGGATCGATGTTTGCCGAGGTGCCCGACGAAACCGAGCCGACCAACCTGCCCGACGAAGCCGAGACGGCGCTCGAAGACGCCGCCGTGTTGCCGGAAGATAACACGGTCGACGCGGCCGTATCGTTGGACGAACCGGTTCCCATGCCCATGCCCGACGACACAGTAGAGATCGCCGGCGTGGATACGGGCTTGGGCGGCGGCGAAGACGTCGCCGAGATCGAGGCCGCGCCCGAGCCGCCGCAGGAATTCATGGTGACCGATTGGATGGTGGGTTGGCCCGACCACGCCCCGCCCCGGAACATGGCCATCGCCAAGGCGTGCGAGAGGATCAAGCAGATTTCCTCCAATGGAAAAACCGCCGCGATCGGTGTCGCGGTCGGGCCGCCGGCCGTCGACCTGGAGGACCCGGATTACGAGAGATTCCGCCTCGAGATGAAGGAGGTGATGACCACCGCGGCGATGGTCGATGGCGTCTTCGAGCAGATGAAGATCAGGGAGTACAACAAGGCGTTGAAAATCGGCCCGCAGGACCTGAAGTGTCACCGCATGCTGTTCACGTTTACCGGGCGAGGCAACAGCCATGTCACGATTCTGACCGGGGTTCAGGAAGGCCGGACCGTGGCGTATTGGTTTGTTGGCTCGGGCAAGGTGTACTCCCGGTTCCTCGACACCGTTGGGCGCGCCGAGTTGGGCCCGAAGTCATAGCTGACGGGGGCGGCGCGTCAACGCGGCGACCCTACAGCGGCGATGAGGTGCCGAACATCTTCGTCGGACAGGTCCGCCCGCAAACTCAACCGAACCCGCGCCCGCCCGGCGGCCACCGTCGGCGGGCGGATGGCCACGCCCAACACGCCCGCCGACTGCAGGTCCGCCTGTAATCGTAGAGCAGCTCCGACGTCACCCACGACCAGCGGCAAGATCGGTGTCACGGTTTCTTGAAGCAATCCCGGCCAGCCCGCGTCCGTGAGACCCTGTCGCACGACTCGGCCGACCACGGCCAGGCGCTCGCGGCGGCCGGGCTCGTCCCGCACCACCCGCACGGCGGCGCCGATCGCCGCGGCCTGGGCGGGCGGGACCGCGGTGCTGTAGATCATTGGTCGGGCGTGGTTCACCAGCGTGTCGATCACCGCCCGGCTGCCCGTGACGATCCCGCCCAATCCGCCCAGCGCTTTGCTGGCGGTGGAGACGACCACGGGTACGCGGCCGACGACACCCTGCGCTTCGATTAAACCGGCGCCGTGAGGGCCGAGCACTCCGGTGCCGTGGGCCTCGTCGACGACGAGCACCGCGTCATAGCGATCCGCCAGAGCACACAACCCCGGCAGGTCGGCGACGTCGCCATCCATGGAAAACACCGAGTCGGTGACGACAAAGCGCTGCGCCCGCGTCGAAGCCGCGTGGTGGTTGGACAACAAACGCTCGAGTTTGTCGTGGTCGAGGTGCGGGAAGGTGCGCACGTCGGCGTCGCTCATGCGCGCCGCATCGATCAAGCTGGCGTGGTTGAGTTTGTCCTGACAGATCAGATCGCCGGGCCGGGCTAGCGCGGTGAGCGTGCCGAGGTTTGCGGCGTAGCCCGTCGGGAACAGCAACGCCGACTCGGCGTGTTTGAACGCCGCGAACTCGGCCTCGACTTGCTCGTGGATCTCCAGGTGCCCGGCGACCAGACGGCTGGCCCCGCTGCCGGTGCCGTAGCGATGCGTCGCCGCGATCGCCGCGTCTTTGAGCTCGGTGTGCTCGGCCAACGCGAGGTAGTCGTTGCCCGTGAGGTTGAGCAGCGGCCTCCCGTCAATCTCCACCCAACGTCCCGCCGTGGGCAACGGTCGCAACGACCGCCGCATCGCGTCGGTTTCGAGCTGCGTCAATGTCTCGGTGAGCCGCCGGTCTAACCGCTCGCCGGGCCCTTCGGCGTCGAGGGTACGCAGGGTCGATGGCGGCATGGGGATCAATCGTCGCTGTCGAGGTCGATCTCGACTTCGCCGCCTTCGCCGTCCTGGCTCAGGGTCAGCTTCATGAGCCGGCCTACCTTGAACTTGACCGTCCGCTTGGGCGGGACCTCGACGGGCTCGAGGGTCTTGGGGTTCTGGGCCATGCGAGCCCGGCGCTGCTTGACCTCAAAGACGCCGAAGTCGCGGAATTCCAGACGGTTGCCTTTACCCAACTCCACGATGATGGAGTTGAGGAAGGTCTGAACGATGTCCTTGACGACCACCCGCTTCTGGCCGGTGGCCTCAGCGATCTGGTCGATGAGTTCTTTTTTCGTGACGGTGGCCATGGGAAGGGGACCTCGGCGGCGGCTCGGGGATGGCAGGCGGAAGGGGCAAAGCTCGGGCAATCACTCACACGTCGGGCCCTGGCCGGCCCGGAGAACCCGGAATCGCGGCGGGTCACAATAACCCCGACGGACTCCCGCAGTATGGCAACCCCGGCCCGGGTGGTCAAGCCCCAAATCGTGTGTAGGACTAAGATTAACCCTCGGGACATCCGCCGGTTGTTCGCTCTTGGGGATGCTCCTAACATGCCGCGTATGCCCGCCCAACCGCCGGATACCCCGGAAACCCCCGATCCCCGACAGCCCCCGCCCGGCGGTGCCCACCTGCCCGAGCCGATCTCGCCGGACCCCGCCGCCGTTGACCCGGCGGGTCTGGCGGTGGTGCTGTACCCGGCCCCCGTGCTTCGGCGGGTCGCCGCGCCTCTGGCCGAGGTGACTGACTACGTCCGCGCGGTGGCCCTGCGGATGATCGACCTGATGTATGAGGCCCGCGGCGTCGGGCTGGCGGCGCCGCAGGTGGGCCTGCCCTGGCGGATGTTCGTGGCCAACCCCACCCACGAGCCCGGCGAAGACCGCGTGTTCATCAACCCCGTCCTCCGCGAGCCCGCCCCGGCCACCGCGCCCCACGACGAGGGCTGCCTCAGCCTGCCGCAGATCACCGTCGAGGTCACCCGACCGACCGCGATCACCATCGACGCCCTGGACCTGGACGGCCAGCCGTTCTCGCTCACCAGCGACGACTTCGCCGCCCGCGTCTGGCAGCACGAGTTTGACCACCTCAACGGCGTGCTCATCCTCGACAAGATGACCCGCATCGACCGCATGGCCAACAAGCGCGCCATCGCCGAACTCGAAGCCAACGCTTAGCCCGCCTTGCCGCCCGCGCCCGCTCGCTGCGGCACGCCCAACGTCCAGCCCCACCGCCAATAACTCAGCGCCGCGCACACCGCCAACGACGCGAGCAACGCCAGCACGAACACGCCGAGCGTCACGCCCCACGACTCGTTCAACCCCAGCTTGTCCGCCACGTCCTGGAACCCCTCGACGAACAGCACGTGCGCCAGGTAGATGCCGTAGGCCCACGCCCCGAGCTTCGCCCACCCGGCCCAGCCCGCGCCCGCCCCGCCACACAGCGCCGCGCCCAACGCCGCGAGCCCCAGTACGTTCTCCAGCGGGATCGCCCGCCCGCACCACACCAACCACCCCATCCCCGCGATCAGCACTGGCCACGACACCACCGCCACCGGCCGTCGCCGCAGCTCGATGCCCCTGAGCCCCTGCCACAGGAACAGCACGCCCAGCGTCCAGCACGCCGCGGGCAGCGTCTCGTAGCTCAGCACCGCCGGGTAGCCCAGCTTCCGCGCGACCCACGGCGGCGGCAGGACCGCCGAGGCCACGCCCGCGCCCACCAGCAACACGCCGACCACCGCCGCCGACCCGCCGGGCCGGTAGCACCAGCGTGTGATCAGAAACGCCGCCGACGTCGCGAGAAATATGTACGGCAGGAACCACAAATGGTGCGACAGCCCGCTGATCAACCACTGCCACTTGGGCTCGGGCGGCGGCCCGCCGAGCGCCGCGCTGCCCCCGTAGCGGAACGCCAGGTACACCGCCGACCAGGCCACGTACGGCAACAAAATCCTCAGCGCCCGTTGACCGACGTAGCGCCCCGCGGATCGGCCGGCTTTGCGCCCGGACAGAAACGCAAACATCACCGCCGAGGCGCTGAAGAACGGCACCACGACCCGCGCGAACGTCCCCGAATCCGCCATCGCCGTGCCGCCGACCGCGTGCAGGTACACCAGCGCCACCGCCGCGAGCCCGCGGAACAGATCGATCCCCGCGAAGTGTCCGGCCGCCAGGTCCAGTCGGCCGGTGTCGTGGGGTGCGGTGGTGGTCTCGGACAAAACGCGGGTTCCTCTTGCCGGTCTCGGTGGCCCGCCGGGCCGATGAACTCCGACCGACGGGCGGATATCCTACGGCTTTGGGAAGGACTTGACGATGCGACTGATCTACTTCGGCTCCGGGGCGTTCGGCCTGCCCACGCTCGAACGTCTGGCCGACGGCCACGACGTCGTCGCGGTGGTCAGCCAGCCCGACAAGCCGGCCGGGCGGAAACGTGAATTGACGCCCACGCCGATCGCCGCGTGGGCCGAGCAGCGCGGCCTGCCGGTCCTGAAGTCCGACGACGTGAACACCGTCGAGTTCGTGGCACAGGTCGCGGGCTTCGAGCCGGACGCGTCTGTTGTCATCGCGTTCGGACAGAAGCTGTCGCCCGAGCTCATCGGCGCGATGGGCCGGCTGGCCATCAACGTGCACTCGTCGCTCTTGCCGAAGTTTCGGGGGGCGGCGCCGATCAACTGGGCGATGATCGCCGACGAGCCGGTCACCGGCGTGAGCGTGATCGGCTTGGCGCAGAAGATGGACGCCGGGGAGATCTACGCCGTCGCCGAGACCCCGATCGACCCGCGCGAGACGGCCGGGGAGCTGCACGACCGCCTGGCGGCGCTCGGCCCCGACTGCGTGGACCGGGTGTTGGCCGACCTCGAGGCCGAGACGCTCTCGCCGATCGTCCAGGACCACGCCGCGGCGACCCGGGCCCCGAAGTTCAAGAAGTCCGACGGCACGGTCGACTTCGACCAGCCCGCCGCCAAGGTCCGCGCCCGCGTCCACGGGCTCACGCCCTGGCCCGGCTGCCGGGTGACCTGGACCAGCGCCGCGCTGGGCACCGCCGAGACACTGATCCTCCGACGCGTGGCCGACCACGCCGAGGCCGCCGCCGCGCTGCCGGGGCCGGGCGTGGTGCAGCGTGACCTGAAGGTGGCGTGCGGGTCGGGGGTGCTGGAGCTGCTTGAGGTGCAGGCCCCCGGCGGCAAGACGCTGCCGTTTACCGAGTTTCTCAAGGGGCATCCGATCGTCGCCGGCGACCTGCTCAGCCCGTTGCCCGGGTAAGTCGGCCAGTCCGTTGCTTGGCGTGACTTGACCGGTTTCCCGTGACAGCGGCGGCTCCGAAGGGGAGCCGCCCGGTGGTAGGGGGTTGCCGCCATCACCGCCGCCATTACCGGGTGGCGGGTCATCGTCGGGATCGTCTTCGTTGTCTTCGCCGTCTTCGGTACCGTTGTCGCCGCGCGAACACCCTGGTTGGCTGTCCCCGAGCGTTGACTCGGCTTCGGGCTCCTCGCCGTAGAGCGCTTCGCGCATCTGTTGGATCACGGCCTCGAAGTGGTCGTCGTCCGGGTCGCCGCGTTCGGGCATGCGGGCGGCGACGCGTTCCATGCTGAGGCAGAGGATGGCTTGCGCGGCTTTGCGTCCGGTCTCGACGGGCGCTTCGTCGTCGAGCGCCAACCGGGCGAGGCGGTTGACCGCGTGGACGCGCATGCGCGACAACGCCAGCTCGGCCTGGATGTCGGCGAGCATCCGCACCCCCGCGACCGCCCGACGGGTGCCGAGCGACGATGCCCAGCGCGCGATGTCGGCCGGGGTCATGTCCAGCGACCGCGCGGTCGCCGCCACGTCTTCGACCCCCGCCAGCATCACCTCCAGCAGCTTCTCGTCGTCGGGATGAACTTCTTCACGGCTCATACCCGGGGACGCAGCGCGGCCTTTGTGCGCACAAACCCTGCGCCCCGTTCAGGACAACACCGGCAAGCTCGTCTCCTTGCGGGAGATACAAATATCGGGCGGCGGACGATTTTGGTTCAAGAAGCGCGTCGTTTTGTGCGCACGGTTTGCGCAAAGAAAAAGCCCACGAAACGCTGCCCTTGATCCAAAGTGAGCTCTAAAACAAAGCCCGTTGGTGCGTGTTGACAGGTCGTGAGCCAATACGTCTATCGGCGGTCCGGCCAAGATCGTGCAGAAAATCTTGTAATTTTTTTGCGCGGAGCGAGCGGCCGTGAAGCGGTCCCCGTGGAGGCCTACTCGCCGAGGTACGAGCCGAGCTGGCGGAGGCGGTCGTAGCGTTTTTTGACGAGGTTTTCCGGCTTGAAACGCTTGAGTTCGCGGAGGGCCTGGATCAGGTATTTTTCCAGGACGTCGCAGGCGGCGGTGGGGCGGCGGTGGGCGCCGCCCAGGGGTTCGTCGATCATCTCGTCGACGGTGCCGATCTTGAGGTTGTCGGCGGCGGTGACCTTCATGGCCTCGGCGGCCTTGGCGTTGTTCTCGGGGTTGGCGGTCTTCCAGAGGATCGCGGCGCAGCCCTCGGGGCTGATGACCGAGTACCAGGAGTACTGGAGCATGGCGAGCTTGTCGGCGACGCCGATGCCGATCGCGCCCCCGGAGCCGCCCTCGCCGATGACGACGCTGACGATGGGGACTTTCAGCCGCGACATCTCGCGGAGGTTGAGGGCGATGGCCTCGGCCTGGCCGCGCTCCTCGCTGCCGATGCCGGGGTAGGCGCCGGGGGTGTCGATGAAGGTGACGATGGGCAGGCCGAACTTCTCGGCGAGCTTCATGCAGCGCAGCGCCTTGCGGTAGCCCTCGGGGTGGGCGCATCCGAAGTGGCAGGCGATGCGGTCCTTGACGTTCTTGCCCTTGTGATGGCCGACGACGAGGCACTTGTGCGGGCCGATGCGGCCGAAGCCGGCGATGATGGCGGGGTCGTCGCCGAAGCGGCGGTCGCCGTGGAGCTCGGTAAAGTCTTTGACGAAGGCGTCGATGTAGTCGCTGGTCTGGGGCCGGCCTTCGTGGCGGGCGACCTGGACGGTCTGCCAGGCGTCGAGGTTCTTGTAGATCTTCTTGAGCATCGCCGTGTGTGACTGGCGGAGCTTGCGCAGGTCGGCGGAGAAGTCGAGGCTCGGGTCGAGGCCGATGGCCGAGCGGTCGGGGTCGGCCTGGGCTTCGAGCTCGTTGATCTGGCGTTCGAGCGCGAGCAGGGGGCGTTCGAACTCGAGCTCGAAGTTGCCGGTGTATTCGGAGAGGGCGGTGGTCATGGGCAGAGGCTTGTGGGGTTGCGTGTGGAGCCGCGGATCGCAGATCCACGCGGGCGGTCCAACGGCAGGGGCGATCCGCGATCGCCCGCTAATCGCCGACCCGCGTGGGGGTTGGGGGCGTGGTCCCGACCGGGCCGCATTATAGTTGGAAGTGAAATGGGACGGCGTGCGGCCGCTCGTGACCGTGGGGACAAGGCGAACACGCCCGAGCACGCAGATCCGGTGCTCAAGGTGCTCCATGCGAAAGAGGCCCTCGGCTGATCTAGGACCGCCAGGGCCGTAAATCCCATCCTGAGCCGGCCCACGGGATTCCCTGTTGCGTATCGCCGCGCACGAGGATGGACAACGCGCCCGCGTGGTGTTGGATGTGCCGGAGGTTGTAGAGGTGCGCCTCCATGCGCGAAAACTTCAGCCACTCGAAACCCGGCCGCGCGAGCAGGGCCTCCATCGATTCTTCGGCGAGGGTCCGCGTGGCTTTGTCGCGGCAATGCTCGAGGTACGCCGAGGCGAATGGCTTGTCGTAGTGCGCCTGCTGGAGGCCGCCGCCGATTTCTTCGTACTCCGCGAACGTTTCGATGTGCTGCCGGTGGAAGTCCTGCCGCTTGACGTCATCGAGCGTTCGCCCCAGATACACGTCGGTGAAAAACAGCGTGTGAAAAACCACTTGGTCATACGTCATCTTGACCACGGGTTGGTGCCACCGCGCGTCGGGGCACAGTTCGATGCACGAGTTTAACATCCGCAGTCCCGCTTCGAACTGCGCGGCGAGTGACGCTTGCACGGTGTCAGACATGGTGAGTCCCCGCTGGTGGGTGGTGCGTGTTTAGCCGCGGATCGCAGATCTGCGCGTCGGACGTGTTGGGGAGCGGCGATCCGCGATCGCTCGGCCAACGGTGTTTCGTGCCGGGGCCGAGGTCGTGGCAAGAGCTAATTCGATTATAGTTGGACGCGATGGGTGACGACATCCGCCAGATCGTGATCGTGGGGACGGGCCTTCTGGGCGGCAGCGTGGGGCTGGGCGTCAAGGCGACGGGGTTTGCCGGGCGCATTGTGGGGGTGGGGCGGCGGCGGGAAACGCTGGACGCGGCGGTGGGCGTCGGGGCGATCGACGAAGGAGCGACGGAACTCGGCGCGGCGCTGGCAGCGGCCAACGCCGCGGGCGGGAAATGCATCGTGGTGGTGGCGGTGCCGGTGAGCAAGTTCGGCGAGGTGTTCCGCGACCTGGCCGAGCATCAACGCCGGGGCATGTACATCACGGACGTCGGTTCGACCAAGCTGAGCGTGGTGGAGGACGCCAAGCGTTACCTCAAGCAGCCGCAGTTCTTCGTGCCGGCCCACCCGATGGCGGGCTCGGAGCAGCAAGGGCCCGAGCACGCGCAGGGCGACCTGTTCCGGGGGCGGCCGTGCGTGTTGTGCCCGACCGCGGACACGGACGCGGCGGCGCTGGCGGCGGTGACGGAGTTGTGGGAAGAACTCGGCGCGGTGCTGCACACGATGTCGGCCGACGACCACGACCATCAGGTCGCGGCGGTGTCGCACCTGCCGCACCTGGCGGCGGTGCTGTTGGCGCACACGGCCGACGACATCGGGCCGTTGGGCCTGGCGTCGAGCGGTTTCCGCGACACGACACGCCTGGCATGCAGCAACCCGCCGATGCGGGCCGACATCATCATGGCCAACCGCGAACCGATCGCCGAGGCGCTCGATCGGTTTGCGTCGCGGGTGAACGAGCTGCGCGGGATGCTGCGGAAAGGGAAAGACCAGGAGCTGCTGGACCTGCTGACCGACGCGCAGGCGATCCGGCGGGAGTGGGAAGAAAACCAGTAGTCATCCCGGCGTTTAGCGGGCGATGGCAGATCGCCGTGGGGCTACATCACCTTTCCCCGCGGCGATGTCTACCCGGCGGCGTTATCTTGTGGCGATGAGATACGACCTGGGATTCATCGGCGCGGGGAACATGGCCGAGGCGATCGCGCGTGGGGCGATCCGGCAGGGCGTGGTCGAGGCGGCGCGGATGGTCGCGGCGGACCCGAGCGACGAGCGGCTCAACGTGTTCCGCTCGTTCGGCGTCGAGGCGGCGGTGGACAACGCGGGACTCGTGAACGCGGCGGACACGGTGATGTTGGCGGTGAAGCCGCAGACGCTGCCGAGCCTGGCGGACGCGCTGGCGGGCATCGAGATCGAGCGGCACGTCGTGGTGTCGATCATGGCCGGGGCGAGCTGCGCGAAGATCGAAGCGGCCATCGGAAAGCCCGCGCGTGTCGTGCGGGTGATGCCCAACACGCCGCTGATGGTCGGGCGCGGCATGGCGGGGGTGGCGATGGGCCCGAGCGCCCGGCCCGGCGACGACGAGCTGGCGATGCGCCTGTTCGGGGCGTGCGGCGAGGCGGTGCGCGTCGACGAATCCGACCTCGACGCGGTCACGGCCGTCTCGGGCAGCGGCCCGGCGTACGTCTTTTATCTGGCCGAGGCGATGCAGGCCGCTGCCGACGAGCTGGGGCTGTCGGACAACGCCCGGCGGCTCGTCAATCAGACCGTCCTCGGCAGCGCCGAGCTGCTCACGCAATCGCAAGACACGCCCGCCGAGCTCCGCCGCAAGGTCACCAGCCCCGGTGGCACCACCGCCGCGGCGATCAACCACCTCGACGAACACCGCGTCAAAGACACGATCGTCGCGGCGCTGCGTGCGGCGCGGGGTCGCTCGGTCGAATTGGGTGCCTAGACTCCTGCCGATCCCGCACCGCCGCATCGCGGGTTTGGATGCCGTTGCCCGAGACCCACGCATGAATTCCGACAAGCTCACCCATCTCGCCCTGCTGCTCAACCGCCTGACGCTGGGCGTCCTTTTTGTCTTCGCGGGCATCCGCAAGGTGTTCCCCGGCGGAGGCAAGGGGCCGTGGCAGGCGATGCAGGAGTTCGCCGGCTACGTGGCGTCCAACGCGCCGCTGCCCGAAGCGCTCGGCCGGGCCTACGGCTACGCGTTGCCCTGGGGCGAGATCTTATTTGGCTTGTTGTTGATGCTGGGGTTCTACACCCGGCTCGCCGCGGTGGTCATCGGGCTGATGCTGATCAGCTTCATGCTGGAGTTCGGCATCGCGTGGTGGCCCAAGTCCGGGCCGGCTTTTGACAAGAACGTGATCTACCTCACCCTCGCCTTCCTGCTCGCCGTGACCGGCGGCGGGCGTTACGCGCTCGAACAGAAGTTCAAGCTGTCGCGGAAGGGCGGATAACTGAGCCATGACCTACCCCACCCTGCGTGATTTTGTGGACGCCCTGGACGCGGCCGGCGAGCTGCACCGGATTGCCGCGCCCGTGTCGTCGATGCTCGAGGTCAGCGAGATCGCCGACCGGGTGAGCAAGTCGCCCGGGGCGAACGTGTCCGAGCACGCCAAAGCGTTCGACCCCCACCACGCCCACCTCGGCGGCAAGGCTCTGTTATTCGAGAACGTCACCACGCCCGAGGGTCAGGCGAAGTTCCCCCTGCTCATCAACGCCTTCGGCAGCTACCGGCGGATGGAGATGGCGATGGGCTGTCTCGACGGCGGGTTCGAGGCGCTGGCCCACCGCATCGGCGAACTGGTCAAGCCCGAGCCGCCCGTGTCGCTGATGGACAAGGTTAAGAAGGGCGTGGAGCTCGCCAAGGTCGCCGGGCAGGCGCCGCCGAAGGTCGTGAAGTCCGGCGTGTGCCAGGAGGTTGTCAAGGTCGGCCGCGAGATCAACCTCTACGACCTGCCGATCATCAAGTGCTGGCCCGACGACGGCGACCCCCGGAGGTGTGGATACGAACTGTCACCGGAGCAGGCGGGCACGTCCGCCGGCCAGGGGCGG
Source organism: Planctomycetota bacterium (assembly GCA_039033595.1). Classification (GTDB taxonomy): domain Bacteria; phylum Planctomycetota; class Phycisphaerae; order Phycisphaerales; family Phycisphaeraceae; genus Algisphaera. The sequence goes on from JBCCCG010000001.1 coordinate 58,433, forward strand.
TACATCACCCTCGCGGGCATCTACACGATCCACCCCGACGACGCCGACAAGCCCGACGGCGAGCCGCGCCCGTCCCGCAACGTCGGCATGTACCGCGCCCAGCTCATCGACGACCAGCACACCGCGATGCACTGGCACATGCACCACGACGGCGCGAGCCACTGGCGGGCGTGGAAGCGGCACAACGAAGAACGCGGCGACCACGCCGGCGGCATGCCGTGCGCGATCGTGCTCGGCGGCGAGAGCGTGCTGCCCTACGCCGCCACCGCGCCGCTGCCCCCCGGCATCAGCGAGCTCATGCTCGCCGGGTTCCTCAACCGCGGCAGCGTGAAGCTGGCCAAGTGCAAGACGATCGACCTGCACGTGCCCGCCAACGCCGAGATCGTGATCGAGGGCTACGTCAGCACCCAGGCCGGGCCCATCGGCTTCGACCCCCGGCCGCGCGTCGGCGAAGCGCCCCCGGAGCTGGGCCCCGGCGCCGTCTTCGAGGGCCCCTTCGGCGACCACACCGGGTTCTACTCCCTGCCCGACCGCTACCCGATCTTCACCGCCACCGCGGTCACGCATCGACAAAATCCCATCTATCCCACCACCATCGTCGGCCTGCCCCCGCAGGAAGACTACTACCTCGGCAAGGCCACCGAGCGCATCTTCCTGCCGCTGCTCAAGACGCTGGTGCCCGACATCCTCGACTACGACCTGCCGATGTTCGGCTGCTTCCACAACTGCGCGTTCATCAAGATCAAGAAGCAGTACCCGCTCCACGCCCGCCGCGTCATGCACGCGATCTGGGGCGCGGGTCAGATGGCGTGGACCAAGGCGATCGTCGTGGTCGACGAAGACGTCAACGTCCACGACCACGAAGAAGTGCTGTTCCACCTCTTGAGCAACGCCGACCCGGGCCGCGACCTCGAGCTGGTCAACGGCCCGCTCGACATCCTCGACCACGCCGCCCCGCGCCTCGGCGCGGGCACGAAGATCGGCCTCGACGCCACCCGCAAGTGGCCCGGCGAAGAGGTCAACGGCAACCCCGTCCGCGACTGGCCCACGCTGCTGAACATGAGCGACGACATCAAGCAGCGCGTGAGCCAGCGGTGGGCTGAATACGGGCTGTGATTTGATTGGCCTCGACGGCGGTGCCGAGCGGGTCACGAAAGACTTCCCGTCGCCGCCCCTGTACTCATCACTGCTATTGCGTCTGCACCTAGACCCCAGCGAACGGCCGTCGGCGTGACCCAGCCGGGTGCGTCGCAGCTACTGGCTCACCGAGGGCATCGTGAACCTCGGCGTCGATTTGATGCTTGAAAATCGGATTGCCCCTCGAGAAGCGGATCGATCGGACCGTCAGCACCTCGCCCACGGCGATTCAGCAAGAAAAGTTGAGATCCAAGCCGGTCAAAACCCGTGACGAAACGCGGTGAGTCTCGATCAACCACCATCCCGGCCATCACCCAACGCCAGAATACGAACCGACGCGTCACACCATCAAGATTGACCCTACACGGCACGCGGGTTAATACGAGCCAATGCGAGGACTCTTGTTTTTAGGCGTGGCGGCGATCTGTGTGGGCAGCACGGGCTGTATGTCGTCGGAAGGGTCGCACGATCCCGAATCCGCCCGTGGGGATACGTCGAGCGTGGCCCGGCCGGCCGTTGTTTCGGCCGAGGCATGGGGCTCGACGCCGCAGCCCTTGGGCGACGATCGACGGCATGTGCCCCGGTACGTCACGATCCATCACGCCGGGGTGACGTGGGCAGACGGGGACGCGGCGAAGAAGGTCAAGGCGTTGCAGACGTGGGGGCAGAACGAGAAAGGTTGGCCGGACCTGCCGTACCACTTCCTGATCGCGCCCAACGGCACGGTTTTCGAAGGCCGACCTATGGCCTACGAGCCGGAGACCAACACCAGCTACGACGTCCACGGCCACCTTGGTGTACAGTTGTACGGCAACTTCGAAGAGCAGCGTGTCAGCACGGCGCAGATGACGGCGTTGGTGAATCTGACCGCATGGCTCCTGGATAAGCATGGCTTCACGATCGACGCGATCGGCGGCCACCGCGACCGGCTCGGTGCCGACACGAGTTGTCCCGGCCGTGACCTGGCCCGTTACCTCGACGACGGCTCGTTTGCCGCTTGGGTCGAGGCAACACGACGCGGCGAGGAACCCGCAATCGAACTCGGCCCGCCCCTGCCTGACGGGCCGACGGAAATGATCCCCTACCCGGGGGCAAGGCAGTGAGGAGATCATCGGTGAAGCGGGGAAATAGTTCGTATTGGTTGTACGCGACGGCTTTGCTGTGTGGTGGCTTTCTCGGCGCGGCCGCGCAAGCGACGGAACCGCCGACGGCCGAACAGATGGCGGGTTGGTCGGCCGAGCAGTGGGCAGATGTAGCCATCGCCGAGTCGTTCAAGGTCGAGGGCAACACCCGTCTCGAGATTCAGGCATACGCATGCCAGGCTTTAGCGGCGCTGCCCGCGCGGCGGTCGGACGTGTTGAAGATGTTCGACGATGCACGAGCTGTGTTGGATAACCTAAGGACCGACGATCTGGAGGAGGAGTTCGCAGAGGTTCGAGGGCAATGGGTCTATGCGCTGTCGCGACTGGGAGAGGACGCCCGCATTGACGAATTTATTGGCTCCGATGACAAGCCGGCGATGCGGATGTCGGTGCTGTTACAGGCCGTGTGGGGGGCGGTGGAAAGCGGCGATACGGAGCGGGCGGGGAGACGGCTCGCCGAGATGGATCGCGGCTTGGAGCTGCTTGCTCCGCAGGCCCGAGACTCCGTCTCGGTCAGCGTGGCGTTCATTCACCTATTTGTTGAGGCCCCCCACGTTGCAGAGCAACATCTCGAAGCCTTGAACGATCCATCGATGAAGCTACTCGGCCTCTACGCCGGCGCTGGCCTAGCCCTCGACTTGGGCCAGCGCGACGTTGCCGAGCAGTGGCTCGCTCGGGCTGAATCGTTGATTGCGGCCCATCCCGACGGGGCGACGGAGAACGCCCCTTACCGCGCGGTGGTACACGCGCGATTGGGACGATTTGCCAGAGCCGAAGGCTTTGCGGGTGATCTCATTGAATTTGAGCGGGTGTGGGCATGGTGCAACGTTGCGGCAGCGTATCACCGCGCGGGTCACTCGGAGAAGGCCGACTGGTGGTTGTCGCAAAGCTTAGGAATCACTAGTGGCCAGCGAGCACACGGACAATGGCGAACGCCGACCGAAGTCGCGCTCCAATGGGCGGAGCTCGGTCAAGGCTACCGGGCGTGTCATCGCTTCGAGGGTTTGGCAGAGGTATGGGAGCGAGCGGAGACGCCGCTGAACCGGGGCATGTTGGCAGCACGCATCGCCAAAGCCATGACTTGGGAGCAGTGGGTGGCGCAACAGGCCGCTTCGATCAACGACTGATCGGTAGGGGATATCGGGGCGAGTCATTTTGGCGGTCGAAAATGCACAAAAAACCCGGCTACGCAGCCGGGCTTGGAGGAGAAGAAGGTCGGGGGATGGGTTACGAGGCGCTGCCGTCTCCGGGAGCGGGGGTGGCGGTGTCGAGGATGGCCTGCAGGGCCGCCTGCATCACGGGGTCGTCGCTGAAGACGAACCGGCGCGACTGGGTGATGCGCTGGATCGTGCCGGGGCTGAACGAGGCGGCGGCGGGAAGCGACGGGTTGGCGGGCATCAGGTCGGCGGCGGCGGCGAGGTCACCCGAGAGGGCGTAGGCCAGGGCGCGGCCGGTGCGAGACTCGGCGTCTTCGCCTTCCCAGGCGCCGATCGCGTCGCGGTAGAGGCCGCGGTCGAGCAGCGCCCACGGGTCGGACTTCTCGGCGTCGGTCAGCGTGGCGGGACGAAGGGCGTAGACCGAGGCATCACCGGCGGCGGGGGCGTCGGGGAACACGGGGCCGACGGTCTGCGGCACGGCGTCCGGGTTGGTCACTGTAAAGGTTTCGCCGGGGGCCAGGCGATCGGGATTCAGCGACTGCTGGATCAGCGGCGACGAGAGCGTCAGCCGGACGCGGCCGCGGGCCAGCTCACGGGCGTACCAGCGGTCCGAGCGGTCGAAGCGGTTGAGCTTGGAGTAGGCGCTGCGTTCGTCGAGGGCGGGGCTGGTACGCACAGTGCGGATGAGGCCGGGCGAGTTCTCGTAGTCGGCGAAGCGGCCGACGGTCACGGGTTGGTTGCGGACCGAGCGGGCGGTCAACGGCGTAAGGCGCGAGGCGGCGTCGAGGCGCTGGGTTTCGATAGACTCGGCGGTCTGGGCCGGGGCGGGGCTCATCAGGCTCACCGACGCGGCGGCCGCGGCGGCGATCAGGGCGGACTTGGACACGGTTTTGAGGGTCAGTTCTTTCACGGCGAAACCTCCTGGTTCGGGGTCAACAATGCTTTCGTTACTCAGCGGTAGAATCACGAACACAGGTCAACTATTTCACGGCTGATCAAAAATGATGCGGGGCGACGGGCCCGTGAGACGCGTAAGTCGCTTGTGTTGATGGGATAAGCCGCGCCGGAGCGCCACCATCTTTCTGGGGCCCGCGGCGTGCGGGGTGCGGAAACGAAGGTGTAATAGTTGCGGTCGTGGCGGGCCGAGAGGGCGGCGACGTGTCTCGGGTTCCGCTATCCTGCCCGCTCGATGGATGTTTCACTGTTGATCGACAACCTGCGGACGCCGGCGATCCTGTTCTTCGTGCTGGGCGCGGCGGCGGCGTTGTTGAAATCGGATCTGACGCTGCCCCAGCCGATCCCGAAGCTGTTATCGATCTATCTGCTGATGGCGATCGGGCTGCACGGGGGGGTGGAGCTGGCGCGGAGCGACCTGGACGCCAAGGTGTTCACGCTGCTGGGCGCGGCGGTGCTGTTGTCGGCGGCGGTGCCGGTGTGGTCGTTTTTGATTCTGCGGCTGAAGCTGGGCACGCCCGACGCGGCGGCGATGGCGGCGACGTACGGCTCGATCTCGGCGGTCACCTTCATCACGGCCGGCAGCTTCTTGGACAACCTCAACCACCCCGACCCGGCGTACACGCCCGGCGGGTACATGGTCGCGGCGATGGCGTTGATGGAGAGCCCGGCGATCGTTGTCGGCGTGCTGCTGGCGCGCACGTTCGCCGTCGACGGCGAGAAGGACCAGGACGGCTCGGCGGAGGAACGGCCCAAGCTGAACTGGGGTGAGCTGTTCCGCGAGGCGTTTCTGAACGGGGCGGTGGTGGTGCTGGTCGGGGCACTGGTGATCGGCTGTGTGATCGGCGAGAAGGGCTGGACCAGCGTGCGTCCGTTCATGTACGACCCGTTCAAGGGCGTGCTGTGCCTGTTCCTATTGGATATGGGCCTGGTCGCGGCGCGGCGGCTGGGGGATCTGAAGACGTGCGGCGCCTGGCTGATCGGGTTTGCCGTCCTGAGCGCGCCGGTGCACGCGGCCTTGGGCATGGGGGTGGCGTGGCTGCTGGGCGTGGGCGAGGGAGACGCGTTGATGCTGGCGGTGCTGGCCGGCAGCGCGAGCTATATCGCGGTGCCCGCGGCGATGCGCCTGGCGGTGCCCGAGGCGAACCCGAGCCTCTACGTCACGATGTCCCTGGCGGTGACGTTCCCGTTTAACATCACGGTGGGGATCCCGTTGTACCTAGTGGTGATCCAAGCGATCTGGAGTGGCTGACGATGCGCGACGTCAAACGGCTGGAACTGGTGGTCGATGCGGTCCATGTGGACGAGATGCTCCGCGCGCTGCGGGGCGCGGGCGTGGATGGGTACACGGTGTTGCGGGGCGCGTCGGGTTGGGGCGACCGCGGGGCCCGGCAACAGGACGGGATCTCGGGGGTGTTCGAGAACTGCGTGGTCCTTTGCGCAGTGGAGACAGAGCTGATCGGGGCCGTGGTGGGAGTCGTGCAGCCGATCCTCAAACGCTACGGCGGTGTGGGGATGGTGAGCGATGTCCAGTGGGTGGTGCACTGAGCGCGACAGGGGCCGGGCGGTCCAGAGGCCGCGGTCTTTGCCTGGATTGCCGGGTGTGTCACGGACGGTGGAGTTCGAGCACCCAGGCGGGGGTTTGGTTGAGGTAGCGCTCGAGGGGTTTCCGCCGGGTGAGGTAGTAGCGGATCACGAGGGCTTGGTAGACGACGCCGACGAAGAGCACGATGCCGTAGGCCGCGACGGTGACGTGGCGGATGGTGTCGGCGAAGGGCTCGAGCATCTCGCCGATCTCGGGGTTGGCCGCGATGGCGGCGGCGTAGGGCGACGGGCCGAACCAAGCGGTCGCGGCGGACCACAGGCAGTACACGGCGATAAAGCCCGTGAAGACCAGCTGATTGAGCGCTAGTTTCCCGGGCGCGGTGGGATCGAGCCGACGCAGCGCCCGCCGCCCGCGGAACTCGAACACCGCGCACACCGTCAGGCCCGTTGCGATGAACAGCCCCTTGAAGCTGAACAGCGCAAACGGCAGCGACAGCCCGGCAAATACCGCCAACGACCACGCGCTGAACGTGACCACCCGCAGTGCCCGCCGCAATGGGCGGTAAGCCTCGCGGGCCGCGGCGAACTGCGCGCGCATCTCGGGCGTGAGCGCGTCGGGGGAGCCCCCGTCCGCAGGCGGCGGAGGGGCGGTCGGCGGCGACCCGCCTTGGTCGTGTGGCGCGACTCCCGGGCCGGCTTCCGGGGGCGTGGGTGCTTGGGGCAGGGCAGACATATCTGTCTTATCGGCCCGATCGCCCGGCGGGTTTGCCCTCTCAGACATCGAGGTCCACCGACACCGGCGCGTGGTCGGAACACGCCAGCCCCGCGTCGCGGTGCGTCGTGGCGGCCCGGAAGATCTTCGCCGACGCCGGGTTCGCCAGCAGGTAATCGATCCGCCAGCCGCGGTCGAGTTTGCGGGCCTGCCCCCGGTTGGACCACCACGAATACGGCCCGTCCACGTCGCCGGCGTGCTCCCGGACCACGTCCCGCCAACCCACGCCCAGCAGCTCGCTGAACCATTCCCGCTCGTGGGGCAGGAAGCCCGACTGGTTCTGGTTCGACTTGGCGTAGAAGATGTCGCGTTCGGTGTGGGCGATGTTGAGGTCGCCGCCCAGCACCGTGGGCGTGCGGGCCCGCTTGAGCTTCGTGGCCCACGGCATGAACTCGCCCATCCACGCCTCTTTGATCTCCTGCCGGGCCGGCGACGACGAGCCCGACGGCAGGTACACGCTGACGACCTGCACGCCGTCGACCTTAACCCGCAGCACCCGGCCCTCGTGGTCGCCGTCGGCCGAGGTGCCGTCGGTCAAGCCGCGGGAGACTACGGTGTGCGGCCGCCGGGTCCACACAGCGGTGCCCGCGTAGCCCGGCTTCTCGGCGGGATGCCAGGTCACATGCCAGCCTTCGGGTGCAGCCCACTCGGCGGGCAGCTGCTCAGGCTGGACCCGGATCTCCTGAAGCAGCAGCACGTCTGGCTGAATTACGTTCAATCGATCGGCCATCCCTTTGCGGATCGCCGCCCGCAGCCCGTTGACATTCCACGTGGTGATTCGCATCGGTCGAGAGCTTAGCCGAATCCGGGTACGGACGGCTGGCAGTGAACAAAATTCAAGTAAATTCTTGCCGGCGTGAATAATTATTTGTGAGCGCGGTTCGTGATATTTATAAATAATTTAAAAAAAATTGATTATATTGATTTTAAGCTGGGTAAAATGGTCCTTAAAAGCGTCAACTCGGCTAGACGAAGCCCCTTTGATGAGGTAAAATCTGTATGTGGGAGAAACTCCGGACCATTGAGTTCAGGGCTTCACAAGTAGGTGGTCAAGAGTACTGAACTACGGGGTTGACCGGAGAGGGTTGGAGTGGAACATCTATGTCATTAAGGGAATTGATGCTAAGTAAAACAACGTACAGGTGGGTAATGAAATCTGGTGTCGCGGCGCTGGCTTGTGCTGCGACGGTTGGCGTGACGAACTCGGCTTCCGCGGATCTGTTCGCGTTTGAGGAAAGCGGCCCGTTCACCGTCCAGCCTGAAGACAGGAGCGATATCGTCTTCAGCAGCATCAGCTCGACGTTCGACAGCGATACCAACGTCCTGAGTTGGGAAGCCACGTTCGAGCCCAACAGCTCGCCCAGCCCCGGCAATACCCCCGAAGACACGCTGCCCGAAGGCTTTGTCCTCGTGATCAACGACGGCCCGATGCCCAAAGGTAACGTGAACCAGTTGGCCGTGGTCTACTTCGACGCCGACACCGACCCGGCCAACCCAATCGCCACCGTCTACGGCTACAACGGCGCCGAATCGGCCACCTCGCACTTCCAGGGCGTGAGCGACATGTTCGTTGACCCAGCCCCGGGCCCGGTCCAGATCGCCAGCTCGCTCAACGATCCAAGCCTCTTGATCGAGGGGTCGACCACCGACAACCCCGACGGCACCCGCACCCTGCGGATGGTGATCGACGCCACGACCATCAACGAGTTCGTGCCCGCCGACCCGGCCGTGAACCTGCCCGGCGGCGAGCCGCTTGAGGGTGGCTATTTCGGCATCGGCTACTCGACCAGCATCGGCGTCTGGTTCCACCCCTTCGTAACAACCTCCGCTCAGTACGGCGACGACGGCTTCCTGCTGCCGACCATCGACGGCTGGAACGCGGCCCGTGCCGACTTCGGCTTCTTCGACGAGTCTGACCTCGAAGCCCAGTTGGTCCCCGAACCCACTACGGCGCTGCTTACGCTGGCCGGCGGAACCTTGTTCCTGGCCCGCCGCCGCAAGGCCTGAACGGCAATCCTCGAAAGCTCAAACGCAACCCCGCCGCAGCCGTGGCGGGGTTGTTTTTTGGCAGGCCCGTGAGTTTCGTGTCCTAGACTCGGTCCGAAGACTGGACATGGATACCCCTCCGTTGAGCAGGCGAGAGCAGGTCGCCGCGGCCGGGCAATGAAGTACTCAACGGCTACGCCGACTTAAAGTCAACGCGTAGGAAAACCCGCCGCGGCTATCCCCACACTCCATCCACAGCGCAGCACAAGCCCATAGCCTCTCCACGAAAAAACCGCGAACGGGTCGCGGCTTTCACAAAGAGGTTAATCGTGTGGGGCTCCGCTTAATCCTCCGGCTTCCCCTCGCCCGCCATGACCCCGCCGCTGTTGGCTTCCTGCAGGATCAGCCCGATCGCCGCAGGCACGAAGACCAGCAGCGGGATCACCAGTTGGCTGGCCTTGAGGCCCTCGGCCACCGTCTCACGCCACGGCTCAAAGCTCAGGAGCAGCGCCAGCACGCCCATCACCGCGATCGTCGAGCCGCTCACCGAGGTGAACATCACGACCGACAGCTTGAACAGAATGAACGCGAGCATGCCGCAGATCAGCAGGCCCAGCAGCGCTCCGAGCCAGTACTCGCCGGCGGGGATGATGCTGCCGGCTTCGGGGTTGTTGCGGGCGGCGATGGTGTTGATCGCGTGCGCCGTGCCCGCCCACATGTTCGCCCCGATGAACGCCCCGGTCAGGCCGCCGAACGCCGCGACGGCGTACTTCATCAGCGGGAACGCCAGCGTCGCCAGCAGCACGCCTAGGCAGCCCGCGACGATGTAGGGCGCGCCGATCAGCCCGCCGAACCAGTAGCCGGTGAACATGCCCAGGAGCAGGGCCACGCTGACGGTGGCGAGCTTGTAGAACTTGTAGCCGTTGAACATGCACAGCACGCCGACGATGACAAAAACGACGGCCCACACCGCGCCGAGCGCCTGCAGGTGCGTGATGACGTGGTCGGGCTGCGCCAGCGCATCGCCTTTGGAGAACATCCCCGCCACGGTGTCGAAGAAGTTACGCACCGCCTCGGCCATGCTGCGGGGCGCGGCCCCCGGGATCGTGCCCGCCGCTGCGGGAGGGGCGGACTGGGCCAGCGTCGGAAGAATCAGGTTCATAGGGTCAGCTCCTAAAGGGCGCTGCGTCCGCGGCGGACGCACCTTCGGCTGACGTCATTCATCGGACTTCTTCTTCCGCATTGTCCACTGAATCAGCACCCCCAGGAGCGTTATCAGACCCAGCGACAACAGCACGCCCCGCCAGTTGCTCGGCAGCAACCCGTCGGCGCCCGGCACATACTTCAGCAGCAGCGTCCGCCCGCTGAACAGGATCAGGACCGACCCCACCATCGCCGACTGCAGCGACGCCGCGACCATCGGCATCACCAGACCCAACACCAACCCTACCACCGCGCCGACGCCCGCGCCGCCTACCAGGAAACGCCGGGGGCCGGGTTCCATGTCGCGCCACCAGACCTTGACCTCTTCGACCTGCGTCGCCCAGACGCCGCGCAGCCCCTCGACGAATTTGTCCTGATCGAATAACGCGTCGGCCATCTCGGCCGCAGTTTCCAGTTTGGTTTCGCCCGATCCGTCCGCCACCGCCGACTCGCCCGCCGCCTGCGCCGCGCGGAGGCGTTCGGCCTCGGGCAGCGATTCGCCCGCCCCCAGCGCGTCGAGTGTCACGTCCTGAGCACTCTGGATCGAGGTCAGCGGCGGGCCGTTGCCTTCCCAGATCATCCCCGCGATCGGCACGACCGCCGCGAGCAGCACCGCCGTCATCCCCGCCATCCAGAAGCGGAATAGCAGCGCCGCCAGCAGCACCCCTGCGATTGCGCCGCCGATGCCGATGCCCAGGATCCACAGCCCGTTGCCCCCGGAAACACCTCGTACCGCCTCGGCCGCGCCGTCCACCCCGGCTGCGTCGGGCCCGACGCTTAACGCCGTCGCCAACGCTGCGGCGCCCAACCCCCCGGCGACGAATCCGGTGAGCATCACCCCGTTTTTCGCCAGACGGCCCCCGAAGACCCACAGCACCAGCCCGACTACCAACGCCACGCCCAGCACGACCGTCCACGCCGCGGGCATCGCCTGCATCAGCTCCGCAAAACTCGTCGGCTCAATCGCTTGGCCCAAACTCATGCGTACCTTCCGTTTCTTCCGCTCCCGCGTGGGCGCACTGGTGGCGACGCCTCAAAGATCAGTCACTCCAAGCTACCCGATGCCGGTGGGCAAGCGAAGCCCCGCCGCGGATTTTCAGGGTTATCGCACCCTTTCGGCGCATGCCGAGAGACGTCGGCACAGGGGCATCTCGCCACCCGATGAATTCCCTCGCGTTACAATCTCCCCGTCATGGCCGACGCCCCCCAGACGAACCACGCGCTCCGTGAGCAGGCCCAGCGCGACCTGGCCCCGCTGCGGCAGCAGATCGACGCGCTCGACGAGCAATTAATCCAACTGCTCAACGAGCGGGCCAAGATCGTGATCGAGGTGGGGCGGGTGAAGCGCGCCGCGGGCGAGGCCGTGCCGATCTACGCTCCCGACCGCGAGCAGGCGGTCATGCAGAAGATCCGCGACGCCAACCAAGGCCCGCTCCCCGACGCCTGCGTCGAGGCGATCTGGCGCGAGCTCATGTCCGGCAGCTTCGCCCTCGAGCGCCCGCTCCGTATCGGCTACCTCGGTCCGCCCGGGAGCTTCTCGCACCTCGCGGCCCGCAAAAAATTCGGCGCCTCGGTCGACTACAACGAGCTCACCGACTTCTCCGCGATCTTCGACGAGGTCGCCCGCGGCCACATCGACTACGGCCTGATCCCCATCGAGAACTCGACGCACGGCGGGGTGACGGCGTCGCTGGACTGCTTCCTCGACACGCCGGTGAAGATCGCCGCCGAGGTCTTGCTTGCGGTGCACCTGAACCTGTTGTCCCGCGTGCCGCTCGACCAGATCAAGAAGGTTTATTCGCACCAGCAGCCGCTCGGGCAGTGCCGCCGGTGGCTTTCGGCCCAACTCCCGCACGCCGAGCAGGTGCCCACGATCTCGACCAGCGAGGCGACCCGCATCGCCGCCAGCGAGCCGAACGCCGCCGCCATCGGCACCACGCTCGCCGCCCAGCTCTACGACGTGCCGCTGCTGTTCGAGAACATCGAAGACAACCCCAACAACACGACGCGGTTCAGCGTCATCGCGCGGCAGAACGCCAAGGCGTCGGGCGATGACAAGACGTCGATCCTCTTCACCACCGAGCACAAGGCCGGGGCGCTCACCGACGTACTCAACGTCTTCCGCGACCACGGCCTAAACCTCACCCGCCTCGCCGAACGCCCCAGCCAGCGCATGAACTGGGAGTACTACTTCTTCGTCGACATCGAAGGCCACCTCGAGCAACCCGAGGTCGTCGCCGCGATGACCGAAGCCAAGAAACACTGCCTCCAGCTCACCGTGCTCGGCTCGTTTCCCCGGGCGCGTGAGGTTTTGTAAGAACATAACTGCCGTGGCGTGCGGACTTCGGTCCGCATGCGTCCCTTATCATCTCACCCATGAAATCGATCCTCGCCCTCGACCAAGGCACGACCAGCTCCCGGGCGATCCTCTTCGACGCCGACGGGAACCCCCTCGGCACCGCGCAGCGCGAGTTCGCTCAGCACTTCCCCCAGCCCGGTTGGGTCGAACACGACGCGCGGGAGATCTGGGAGTCCCAGCTCGCGACCGCGCAGCACGTGATCGAGAAAACCAACACCGACGCCGCCGACGTCGCCGCGGTCGGCATCACCAACCAGCGCGAGACCGTTGTCGTCTGGGACCGCGACACCGGCCAGCCGATCCACCCCGCGATCGTGTGGCAGGATCGGCGCACCGGCGAGGTTTGCCAACGGCTCGTCGCCGACGGGCTGTCCGATACCGTCCGCGACAAGACCGGCCTGGTGATCGACGCGTACTTCTCGGCAACCAAAGTCGCGTGGATCCTCGATCACGTCGACGGCGCCCGTGCCCGCGCCGAGCGCGGCGAGCTCGCCTTCGGCACGATCGACAGCTGGTTGATCTACAAACTTACCCGTGGCCTGAAGCACGTCACCGACGCGAGTAACGCCAGCCGGACGATGCTGTTCAACATCCACGAGCAGCGGTGGGACGCCGAGTTGCTCGACGTGCTGCGCGTCCCCGCGGCTATGCTGCCCGAGGTCGTCGACAGCAGCGGCGTGGTCGGTGAGACCGACCCGACGCTCTTCGGCGGGTCGATCCCCATCGCGGGCATCGCCGGCGACCAGCAGGCGGCGCTCTTCGGCAACCTCTGCCACGCCCCGGGCACAGTCAAGACCACCTACGGCACCGGCTGTTTCATGCTACTCAACACCGGCGATCGGCCGGTGGCGTCGGGGCAGCGGCTGCTCACTACCGTGGCCTGGCGGATGAACGGCACGACGACTTACGCCCTCGAGGGCTCGGTGTTCATCGGCGGCGCGACCGTGCAGTGGCTGCGCGACGGCCTGGGGATCATCGACAGCGCGGCGGAGATCGAAGCGCTCGCCGCGTCGGTGCCGGACGCCGACGGCGTGATCCTCGTGCCGGCGTTCGCCGGGCTGGGAGCGCCGCACTGGGACCCGCGCGCCCGCGGCGTCATCGCCGGGCTGACCCGCGGCACGACCCGCGGCCATCTCGCCCGCGCCGCGCTGGAGGGCATCGCGTTCCAGGTGGCCGACGTGCTGGACGTCATGCGGGCCGACCACGGCCGCGACATCACGTCGATGCGCGTCGACGGCGGGGCGAGCGCCAACAACCTGCTGATGCAGATCCAGGCCGACCTGTCGCAAGCCCCATTGGTGCGGCCGAAGGTGACCGAGACGACGGCGCTGGGCGCGGCGTACCTCGCGGGGCTGGCCGTGGGGTTCTGGGATGGCCCGGAACAGATCGAGCGGCAGTGGACCGAAGACCGCGGTTTTTCTCCGCATATTTCTCGTGCCGAGGCGCAAGACCGACGGGCCGCGTGGCTCCGGGGCGTGGAGCGGGCGGGCGAGTGGGAGCAGTGACGATGGGTATCCCCGACCGGGCGACGATGTTGGACCGGGTGCGCGGCGCGGCCGAGCCGTGGGACATGCTCGTGATCGGCGGCGGCGCGACGGGTGTGGGGGTCGCGCTAGACGCCGCGGCCCGTGGCTACCGCACACTGCTGCTCGAGCAACACGACCTGGGCAAGGGCACCAGCTCGCGCTCGACCAAGCTCGTCCACGGCGGCGTGCGCTACCTCCAGCAGGGCAACGTCTCGTTGGTGATGGAGGCCCTGCGCGAGCGCGGCATCCTCCACGAGAACGCCCCCCACCTCGTCGACGAGCTGCGCTTCATCGTGCCCAACTACAGCTGGTGGGAAGCGCCGTTCTACTGCATCGGCATGAAGGTCTACGACCTTTTGGCCCGTAAGTACTCTTTCGGCCCGTCGCGCAACCTCGACAAAGACGAGACCCTGAGCGCCATCCCCACGCTGCAGACCGACGGCCTACGCGGCGGCGTGCAGTATTTCGACGGCCAGTTCGACGACGCCCGCTTGCTGGTCAACATGGCCCAGACCGCGATTGAGCAGGGCGCGACCGTGCTGAACCACTGCCCGGTGACGGGCCTGACCCGGGGCGACGACGGCTTCATCGACGGCGCCACGGCCCGCGACGCCGAGACCGGCGAGGCGTTCCAGATCAAAGCCAAGGTCGTGGTCAACGCCACCGGCGCGTTCTGCGACGCGGTGCGCCGGATGGCCGACGACGACGCCGAGCCGATGATCGCGCCCAGCCAGGGCGTACACCTGGTGTTCGACAAGAAGTTCCTGCCCGGCGACACCGCGATCATGGTGCCGCACACCTCCGACGGTCGCGTGATGTTCGCCATCCCCTGGCACGGCAAGACGGTCGTCGGCACGACCGACACGCCGATCGAGTCGGTCGATCTCGAACCCAAGGCCCTCGACGAGGAGATCGGCTTCATCCTCGAGACCGCGGGTTTGTACCTCGAGCCCAAGCCGACGCGGGAAGACGTGCTCAGCGTGTTCTGCGGCATCCGGCCGCTGGTCAAGGCGAGTGGCGAGGGCAACACGTCCAAGCTCAGCCGGGACCACACGATCCACATCAGCCAGGCGGGCCTGCTCACGATCGCCGGGGGCAAGTGGACGACCTACCGGCATATGGCCGAGGACGCGGTGAATCAGGCCGCCGTGCTGGGCGACCTCGAAGACCGCGCGTGCACCACGCGGACGCTGCGCATCCACGGGCACTGCGACGCCGAAGCCGCGCCGGACCTCGGGATCCCCGGCGACCTCGCGGTCTACGGCAGCGATGCGCCGCGCCTGCGCGAACTGATCGAGGCCGACCCCGCGCTCGGCGAGCCGCTGCACGCCGAGCTGCCGTACCCGCGGGCCGTGGTCGTCTGGGCGGCGCGGCACGAGTTGGCGCGGGGCGTCGATGACGTGCTCGCTCGGCGCACCCGGGCGCTCTTGCTGAACGCCCGCGCGGCGATCGCCGCGGCGCTCGTGGTCGCGGAACTGCTGGCCATGGAGCTAAACCGGGACGAGGCCTGGCAACGTGAGCAAGTCGACGCGTTCCGGGAGTTGGCCGCGGCGTATCTGCCCCAGTGATGAACCGGCTTCCGGCGAGCACTCACGGCTTGCGCCGGCGGCCCACCAACCCCAGTGCGCCCGCCAGCAACACGCTCGACCCGGGCTCGGGGATCGCGTTGACTGTTGGCGGGGTGCCGTTGCCGAAGTTCAGCAGCACGTCGTCGAGTTCGTTCTGGCCCAGGATGCCGTCGAAGCCACCGGGGCTGGTCGCCGGGTCGAGGCCGCCGGTGTTGAAGCCCGGGGGCAGCACCGTGGCTCCGAAGTTCAACAGGACGAGATTCAGGTCGTCCTGGCCGACGAAGCCGTCGCCGCTGAAGTCACCAATAAGGACGCTGCCCACCAGATTCAGGGTGATCTGATCGCCGGTGAAGTAATCGAGTTCGTATCCGCTGACTAAACCGAATACCTCAGCGAACGCCGACCCGATGAGCGTGCCGCCGGAGTAGTCGGCGACCACGTAGCTGGCCGCGGTGGGGCCCACGGCGTTGAGGTCGAGGGTGAGGTTGGTGATATCCAACGTACCGTTGACGGTGATGAGATCGCTGGTCTCGCCGGAGATGTTGAAGTTCAGCGTGCCGCCGTTGGTCGGGTCGGCGTTGAGGGTGGTACCGGCGTCGAGGGTGAGGTTGGCGTTGCCGCCGGGGCTGCCGCCGTCGAGGGTGACGGTGAGCGTGCCGCCGGCGTTCGGCAGGCTGAGTTGGGTGGCGTGGGCGTAGGTGTTATTGCCACGGACGTTGACGGCAGACGTGCCGGTGACGGTGCCTGCGCCGTTACCGCCGGTGAAGATCAGCGTGCCCGCGGCGTCGCCGCCGGTGATGTTGCCGTCGAGGTTGACGGTGAGGTTCTGTGTGCCGCCGGCGACGTTGGTGCTGTCCGACGCAGACGCCACGACGGTGACGTCGTTGGCGGTGGCGAGGTTGACGTCGCCGCTGAAGGTGCCGGCGACCGGGGCGGCGACGTTGAAGTCGGCGCCGACGCCAAACGTTCCGCCGTGGGCTTCGAGGTCCTGGGCGATCGCCACCCCGGTTTGACCGCCGCCCGCAGCCGCGTTGGAGATGAACGCGATCACATCGCCGTCGTCTTCGAGGTTGTTGGCGGCGATGACGATGAAATTGTCCGCGTCACCGAAGGAATTGTCTCTGCGGACCTGGACGGCGGTGTCGACAAAAGTGGTGCCGACAAAGTCGCTGTCGTCGGCGGGATTATTGAGCACGATGAGTGAGCCGTCGGTGCCCGGGGCGTTAAACAGCCGAAGGTCGCCGGCGCCGGAGATCGTGCCGTTGATGAAGGGGAACACGGCGGCGAACGGGCCGTCAAACCCCGCGGTGCGGATCCCCAGATCGCCGTTGAGCGTGATGTTGCCGTCCCAGGTCGTCGAGCGGACGCCCGAGCTAGGCGGCGCGAAGGCGAGGGTGCGCACGCCGCTGCCGGCAGAGACGACCAGAGGGCGCGAGATCGGGTTGCTCGCCAGGGCATCGATCACCAGCACCGCGTCGGCCCCCGAGCCGGTTTCGCCCAGGGTCACGTCGCCCAGGCCCAACGAGCCGCGGGTCGCGGTGTCCACGATTATCGAACGGGCCTGCAGCGTGGCGTTCTCGATGGTCACGCCGCCCGTGAACGTGCTGTCGGCGTTGCGGGCGCCTTCGAGCGTGAACACACCGCCGCGGTAGGTCACGCCCGCGGGTCCGCCGGCGCCGTCTTGCGTCCGGGCGTTGACGGTGAACACAGCCAGCGAGTCGTTCTGGATCACCACATCGGTGGCCAGCGTCAGTTGGGCGTCGAGGGCGTGAGCCCCCGCCGAGCCGGCGTTGATCGTGATGCCGTTGCTCAGGGTCAACTCGTTATCGCCGCCGGTGCCCCCGGTACCGAACGTCAGGCCGGTGTCGGCGTCGGCGTTGAAGGTGATCGAGTTGACGCTGGCGTCGCCGTTGAGCGTGGCGAGGTCGGTGGTGTTGCCGGCGGCGAAGAACACCAAGTCGTCACCGTTGGCAAAGGCGACGTCACCGACCCAGTTGAGGTTGTCGGTGATCGCGCTGTCGGCTCCTTCGCCGTCCCAGGTCAGCGTGTCGGCATGCGTCGGATGCACCAACGTGGTCGCAACACAAGTGCCCACAAGCAAGATGTGGCGATTAACAAACATCGATGTTCCATCCTCCTGGTGCTAGTGCGGCTGCCGGTCGGGTGATGAAAGCTTGACAGATTGGTGCGGAAAATGCGCCGCCGAGTCCGCAAGGTTTCTGCCGGCAGCGTGGCCGGGCAGCTATCCGAATGCACGAACTCGAAACCGGGTTGTCATGAGATTCGGAGCGACCGCCTCAAGCAAACCACGGAACACGGATGTCAGCCACCTACCATCAAACACCTCTCCACAATGTCCTGCTCCGGATAGATTGGTCGTACCCAATCAACAATCCACTGAGCAACGGACATCATTAGATTATATGGGATAAACCCAAAATCCGTGAACATGTTGCACGCGGTTTTATGACCTCAAAATTGACGCCCGGAAGGTTGAAAACATGGCGCCGCCGGGTTTCTGCTCAAACCGGGGAATCGGCCACGGTGGGGAACCGGGTGCAGTATTGGATTCGAAGCAAGGCCTCGGACGATCCCCTACGATTCATACCCATGTCGGCCGCAAAACCGGTCCAGGGCCCCTGAATAAGCCGTGAGAAATGCTGAAACTCGCGCCCATTCACACCGTCTAAGGGGTGTGGCTGCCACGATGACACTCCCTACGAATACCTCGCAAACCGGTCCCACCCCGGCCGCCGCCCAGCCCGACGCCCGCATGGCCGTCGAGTTGCTCGTGCAGGAAGCCGTGAACCGACGGGCCTCGGACATCCACGTTGAACCCACGGCCGAGGGCTACGACCTGAACCTGCGTGTGGACGGCCTGCTCGAAACGGTCCGCCGGGTGGCCTCCGACACCGGCGGGGGGATGGTCAATCGGCTGATGGTCGCGGCGAAGCTGCTGACCTATCGCCGCGACGTGCCGCAGGAGGGGCGGTACCGCTACGAGGCCCCCGGCACGGCCAAGCCGCTGGACCTGCGGGTATCGGTGATGCCGACCAACCACGGGCTGCGGGTGGCCGTGCGGCTGCCGGCCGACCTGCTCCAGCCGCGCGGCCTCGAAGAGCTCGGCCTGCCCGCGGCGGTGACCGACGGGCTGCGTGACTACGCTGCGGCCGACGGAGGGATGCTGTTGCTCACCGGCCCGGCGGGCTCGGGTAAAACAACGACGATCTACGCTCTGCTCGAGATGATCCGCCGGACGTCGCCGAGTGTGAGCGTCGTGGCGCTCGAGGACCCGGTGGAGCGTGACCTGCCGGGCGTGACGCAGGTGCAGGTCACGCCGTTCGGCGAACTGACTTACGAACGTGCGCTGCGCAGCATGCTGCGACAGGACCCACAGGTCTTGGCGCTCGGCGAGATCCGCGACGCGCCGACGGCGTCGGTCGCCGTGCAGGCGGCGCTGTCGGGGCACCGGCTGGTGAGCACGCTGCACGCCGCGTCGCCGGGCGGGGCGGTGGTGCGGCTGTTGGAGATGGGGCTGGAGCGCTACCAGATCGCCGGCGCGTTATGGGGCGTCGTTTCGACGCGGCTGCTGCGGCGGGCCGACGGCAAGGGCGGGTACGCCGGCCGCCTCCCGGTGGCGAGCCTGGCGCGGCTGACGCCCGAGGTCCGCGACGCCGTGGTGAACGGGGCGACGCATACCGAACTCGAAGACCTCGTCGCCCGGCAGGCGGGCTACGCTGACCCACGACGTGTCGCCGCCGGGTTGGTCGAACAGGGGCTGACCGACGACGCCGAGGTCCGACGGGTTTTGGGCGGCGATTGAAACGACCGGTGTCGGGCCACGTCTTGTTTACGGGAACGATTCCCTCGTCGCCGCCTTCCCCGGGCCGAGAACCGCCGTTTTTCTTTCATCCCCAGGAAACCCTTTTGCCTGCCGTTGAAGCCGATCTCGACCTGCTGCGACGTTACATCGACGCCGACGACGCCGAGGCGTTTGCCCAGCTTGTGCGCCGGCACACCTCGCTGGTGTACTTCACCTGTCTCCGGGTGCTCGGCGATCGGGAGCGGGCCGAGGACGCGGCACAGGAAACGTTCCAACGGCTGATGAGGCACCCCGAAAAAGTCAGCCACAGCCTTTCCGCCTGGCTGCACCGCGTCGCGACCCGCCACTCCATCGACGTGCTGCGCAGCGATACCGCTCGCCGTCGCCGCGAGCGCGCTTATCAGGATCGTCTCGAAAGGCGTCGCAAACCCGCCGAGCCCTGGTCCGATGTCTCGGCGCAGGTCGACGAGGCGTTGGCCAAGCTCGGCGACGCCGAGCGCGCCATGCTGGTCGAGCATTTCATGCGCGGCCGATCTCAGGCGGAGCTGGCCCGGGAGGCCGGGGTGTCCAAGGCCACGATGTGCCGACGGATGGAAGCGGCACTCGCGGCGCTGCGTAAGCGCATGGGCGGCACGGCGGCGCTGGGCGTGGGCACGCTCGTGGGGGCGTGGACGCAGCACGCCTCGGCGGCGGCGCCGGAAACGCTTACCCTGGAACTCAGCAAGATGGCCCTGGTCAGCGGCTCGGGATTCGGCGCAACGTCCACAGCCGCGACGCTCAAGACGTGGCCGTTGGTCGCGCTCGGGGGAACAATGGGTGTCGCCGCGGTCGCGCTCATCGCTCTCGCCGTGATCGGGCTGACCCGTCAACCCCCCGCCGAGAGCGAGCCCCACAAAGCCACGGCGGCGATCCGCGCCGCGATCAACGAAGACCCCGAGGTGCAGCCACCGGGTGAATCGGGTCCGGGCCTGATCTACCTCCGCGAGCCCGGCACGTCGCTGCGTTCGGACCACGTCGTGGCTTATTCGATCGAGGACGACACCGTAACGCTGGTCTTCGGTGACACCCACGTCACCACGCTGCCGATCGATGAGGCCCGCCCGCTGATCGAGACGCAAGCCGGGGCGACGCTCGAACAACTCGCCGCCCGCTCCCGGAATGTGCCCCAGAATTAACCCCCAGCATCCGCTCCTAACTGAACCCCGGGATCTGCCGCCGCCGGCCCCGAATCCCTTCCGGAATCCATCGCATGCTCACCTACCGCTATTCCGTGCAGACTCTCGGCGGTCAGACTCTCGACGGCGTCATCCGCGCCGAAGACGCCGACACCGCCAAGCAAGCGCTCGAGCAGTCGAATCTCCGCGTCCTCGAATTGGAACGCGAAACCAAACCGTCCGGCAGCCCGCTACGCGGTACCGACTTCTTCGCGTTCAATCAACAGCTCGCACAACTTACGAAGTCGGGCCTGCCCGTAGAGTCGGGGTTGCGACTCATCGCCCAAGACATGCGGCGCGGCCGGCTTGCGGCGTCGATCAACGCGGTGGCCGAGGAGCTCGACCGCGGCGTATCGCTGCCCGACGCTTTCGAAAAACACCGCCGACAGTTCCCCCCGCTCTACGGACAACTCGTCGAGGCGGGCATCGGCTCGAATCGCCTGCCCGCGGTGCTCATGAATCTGGGGACGCACCTGGAGATGCTGCAGCGCCTACGGAATTCGCTGTGGCGGGCGGCGGCGTACCCCCTGGTCGTGTTGACCTGCTTCGCCGGCGTCATGATCTTCATCGGTCATACCCTCGTCCCACGCTTTGCGGAGATGTTCAACGACTTCGACACGGACCTGCCTTCGTTGACCCTGTGGCTGGTCAACCTCGCCCCGCATACCTGGTATTTCGCGATTGCGTTCTTTGGCCTGCTTCTTTTCTTTCCGCTGCTCGGGGTGGTGCTCCGTCTCCTGGGCAGCGGTGGAGTGCTGCGGGACCAAGTGGCGATGCGCCTGCCTCTGGTCGGCCCCGCCCTGCAACGCAACCTGATGGCGCGGTGGTGCGACATGCTCCGCGTCGGTGTGTCGGCGGGGATGGACCTGCCCGCGGCACTTGAGCTCGCCGGCCGGGCGGTTGGCTCGACACGGCTGCGGTGGGACACCCAAGCCCTGATCGATCGGCTGGAAGCCGGCAAATCTCTGGACAGCGGGTCCGGCGGGTCACTCATCCCCGCATCGGTGCCGGCGGCGATGCAGCTGGCCTCGGAGCAGGCCGACCTCACGGCGCTGGTCGGCGACCTGTCGGCGATTTACGAGCAGCAAGCCGAGCTCCGACTCAACGCGATCCAGGTGTATCTCGCCCCGATGCTGCTGGTCTCGCTCGGGCTGATCATGGGGTTCGTGGTGGTGGCGATGTTCCTGCCTCTGGTCAAGCTGATGCAGTCGGTGATGTAAGGAGTCCGTGGTCATGGTTCGTGCACTGACATCGCTGCTGACATTAGGGCTCTGGTCGCTGGCCGGGGGCGCGATCCTGATCCTCCTGACGGGGACCGGGTGGTTCGTGCTGAGTCCGATCGGCGGGGTGGCGTCGCCGGTGGTCGTGCTGTTCTGCATGCTGATGGTGGCGAAACTCGTGCGACGCCAACGCGAGCGGCGGGGATTCACGGCCGTGGGCTACCTCGAACAGGCCGCGCGGCTGAACCTCCCCCTGCCCGAGACGCTGCGGGCCGCCGAACTCAGCGAACGGGGCGGTACGGCCAAGAGTTTGTCGGACCTGCGCCGCGCCCTTGAGGCGGGCATGCCCGTCGGCGAGGCACTGGAACGCTACCTGCCCGAAGTCCCCGAACGGGACCAACGCGAGATCGCCGTCGGCGAACGGATCGGGCGGCTGGCCCCGACGCTGAGCCGCGTCCACCGGCGCACGCTCCGCCGGCTTCGCGGCGAGCAGGGCGATACCGACGAGATGCTCGGCTGGAGCTACGGCGCGATCGTCAGCACCATCGCGCTCTTGCTGCTGGGGCTGATCACCTGGCTCATCCTCCCGAAGTACATCGAGATCTTCGAAGACTTTGACATCGCGATGCCCTGGCAGACCCAGCTGACATTTTCGCTGGGCAGTTCTTTAGCGTGGGCGTTGCTGCCGCTGAGCGTATTGATCGTCATGGTGCTGGCCGGCTCGTCGCTGTGGTCGTTGGGCAACCGGCGGAAGGAGTCGTGGCTGGAGATCCTCGGCCTCGACTCGGTATTGAGCCGGCTGCCCTGGATCGGCCGGGCGTGGCAGGACCGGGCGTGGGCGTCGGGGTACGCCGCGGCGGCCGACGCGGTGGCGGCCGGTTACGCCTTGCCCGACGCATTGCGGCTCTCCAGCGAAACCCTGCTGACCCGGCGTGTGCGGACACGGCTCTTGCGTCTGGCCGACCGCTTGGATCAGGGGCAGGGCTTGTCGGACGCGACGCGCGCGGCGGGGCTGCCGGAGCTGTCGTGCGGCTTATTGGGTGCCGTCGAATCAGGGGGCGATGCGGAGCAGACATTCGGTTTCCTGTCGCGCTACCACGGACAACGTTTCAGCCGGGCGTGGAGCGTGCTCCGGGCGGCTGTCTTGCCGGGCGTCGTGATCGTGTTAGCCTTGGCCGTGGGCTGGGTGGTGTACAGCCTGTTTCTGCCGCTGATCGAGTTGATCTACAGCGTGACGCCGGAATGGGAGTCGTTCTGATGAGCAAGACACACACAAACCATGCGAGGCGGCGTGGCGTGATCTCGCTGGACGCCGCAGTGGGATTGGCCATGGTGGTCGCGTTGGCCGGCACACTGGCGGCGGTCGGCGTCCAGCACCGCCGGACGGAGAAGGTGCTGGATCAGCGACGCACCGCGGCGCGGGCGCTGGAGGTCCAGGCCGGACGTTTGCAAGCCGCGCAAGCGCTGGACGACGAATCGGTTCAGCGAGAAACCACGGGTGATGATTGGGTACGGTTGACGCACCAAGCGGCGGGCGGGGAGGTCGAGTTGTTTGTCTACACACCCCGGCGTGCGTCGGAACAAGCGAGGGAAGCCCAGCCATGAGAACAAGCGACCGCGGCTACGCACTGTTTGAGATGATCGCTGCGATGAGCCTGGTGGGTGTCTTCGTCATCGTGGGGGGGGCGCTCGTGAGCCAGGTCTTCGCGGTGCAACGGGAGGCGGCCCGGATGGAGTGGGCGACGTCACGGATGGACTTCGCGGTGCGCGAGCTGCGTAAGGACGTGTGGAGCGCAGCGACGATCGAGCGGCGCGGGGACGATTCTTTGGTGCTGTCGTTACCCGACGATCCACAACGTGTCCTCACGTGGCGGTTCGAGCCCGAACCGTCCACGGCATTCCCGGAACGCGGCTGGCTGATCAGAGATTCCTCACCGCTGGCTGACCCAGACCCCGCTCCGCCGTCGGCAGTCGAACGCTTCGAGGTTCCGCTGCAGGTGAAGTTTGTCGGCACCGATCCATGTGGGTTGAGCATCATGATCGATGAGCAACCTATTCGGTTGACGAGCCAAGTGATGCTGGGGCAAAGCACGGAGGTTCTGCCATGAGACAGCGAGGCTTCTCGCAACGCCCGATCCACGCCCGCCGCCGGGGGATCGCCACGTTCTTCGCCGTGGCGGCGTTGGGCCTGGTCGCCACGGCCGTGCTGGCGATGAGCACCATGCTGACGATCGATCACCGGCGGACGCGCGCCGCGGTCACGGATGCACAGCTGCGGCAGCTCTTGATCGCCGGAGCGGATGTGGCGGCGACACATGCTGAGCCCGGCTTGGACGTGTCGGACTGGCGCGTGGTGCAACTGCCCAAGGCCTTCAGCGAGTTGGGCGGGGGCCTGAAGTGGTGCCGAGTCAAGACGCCGGACGCAAGGGCATCGCCGCTGACCGTGTTGGTCGTCGCCGAGTACGGCGGGCAGGTCGCACGGCAGCGCGTGACGTTGGGCAGCGACAACGGGGAGGCGCCGCGACGCCCGATCTCGGCTGAGTGGCTGCCCTGACCCGGGACTCAACGGCGGGTCGGGACGATACACTGTCGCCCTATGCCGCCCACCGACGAAACCAAGATCATCTACTCCATGATCGGCGTAACCAAGCGTTACGACCGCAACGTCGTGCTCAACGACGTCAACCTGTCGTACTACTACGGCGCGAAGATCGGCGTGCTCGGGCTCAACGGCGCGGGTAAGTCGTCGCTGCTGCGCATCCTCGCGGGGGTGGACACCGACTTCGAAGGACGGGTGCAACTGCAGCCGGGCTTCACGGTCGGCTACCTGCCGCAGGAGCCGCCGCTGCCGGGCGATCAGACGGTGCTCGACGCGGTGCGCGAGGCGATCAAGCCGGTGACAGAATTGATGGCCGAGTACGACGCGATTAACGAGAAGTTCGCCGAGGACATGTCTCCCGAGGCGATGGAGAAGCTGCTCGAGCGGATGGGGCAGGTGCAAGAAAAGCTAGATCTGCTCGGGGCGTGGGAGATCGACAGCAAGCTCGAGATGGCGATGGACGCGCTGCGCTGCCCGCCCCCGGACGCTTTGATCGGCCCGCTCTCGGGAGGCGAGAAACGGCGGGTAGCGTTGTGTCGATTGCTGCTGGAACAGCCCGACGTGTTGTTGCTCGACGAACCGACAAACCACCTCGACGCCCAAAGCATCGCGTGGTTGGAGAAGCACCTGCAGCAGTACGCGGGCACCGTCATCGCCGTGACCCACGACCGCTACTTCCTCGACAACGTCGCCGGCTGGATGCTCGAGCTCGACCACGGCCGCAGCATCCCGTGGAAAGGTAACTACTCGTCGTGGCTGGTCCAGAAGCAGGAACGCCTGGCGCTCGAGGCCAAACACGACGCCAAGCGCGCCAAGGAGTTGCAACGCGAGTCGGAGTGGATCAGCAAGTCGCCCGCCGCGCGGCAGGCCAAGAACAAGGCCCGCGTCGCCCGTTTCGAAGCGCTCTACGACGCCGAGACGCGTAAGCGCGCCAAGGACGTGCAGATCTACCTCGCCCCGGGCCCGCGCCTCGGCGACCGGGTCATCGTCGCGAAGGACCTCACCAAGGCCTACGGCGACAAGCTGCTGCTCGACGGCGTGCGCTTCGAGCTGCCGCCCGGCGGGATCGTCGGCATCATCGGGCCCAACGGCGCGGGCAAGACGACCCTCTTCCGGATGCTCGTCGGCCAGGAAACACCCGACTCCGGCATACTCGAACTCGGCGAGACCGTCCGGCTCGCCTACGTTGAGCAGATGCGTGAAAGCCTGGAAGACTCACACAGCGTCTGGCAGTCGATCAGCGGCGGGAAAGAAAACATCCGCCTTGGGGACCTGGAGATGAACAGCCGGGCGTACGTTGCCCGGTTCAATTTCAGCGGCAGCGATCAGCAGCAATTGGTGGGCTCGCTCTCCGGAGGGCAGCGCAACCGCGTCAACCTGGCGCGGATGCTCACCACCGAATTCAACGTGCTCCTGCTCGACGAGCCGACCAACGACCTGGACGTCAACACAATCCGCTCGCTGGAAGAAGCCCTCGAAAACTTCCCGGGCTGCGCCGTGATTATCAGCCACGACCGCTGGTTCCTCGACCGTGTGGCCACGCATATCCTCGCCTTCGAGGGCGACAGCCAGGTGAGATTCTTTGAGGGCAATTACCAAGCGTACGTCGAAGACCTGCGTAAGCGCAAGGGCGAGGACGCCGATCAGCCACACCGCATCAAGTATCGGCCCTTGACCCGTTAACCCGCATTCCCCCCCAGCAGCTCTCGCGGCCCGGTCGGTCGCCGCTATGCCCGTGGGCGAACGTTGGCGTCTGCCGTCGGAACCCGTATCGGAGCAAGCCCGCGCATAAAAAACCCCGGGCGGTGAGCCACCGCCCGGGGAGAGGAAGAGTTTCGGGTCTGTGTGCCGCTCAGGCGCGGCGGCGGCTGATCAGGGCGAACGCCCCGGCCAGCAGGGCGATCGAGGCGGGCTCGGGGATGGTGTTGGCCGCCGGGTCGGCGCTGTTGCCGAAGTTGAGCAGGACGTCGTTGAGCTCGTTCTGTCCGATGATGCCGTCGAAACCGTCGGGGCTGGTCGCGGGGTCGAGGCCCGTGATGTCGAACCCGTCGGGGAGCTCGGTGGCGCCGAAGTTCAGCAGGATCAGGTTGAGGTCGTCCTGGCCGACGAAGCCGTCGCCGCTGAAGTCGCCGATCAGGCCTTCTTCGACACCCACAAATTCACCCGTCGCGCCGAGGATGCGGATATTGTCGATGATGAAGGTGCCGTCGGAGTTGGCGGCGGAGTTGGCGTAGAAGCCGAGGTTGTACTCGTTGCCGCTATCGTTGGCGGCTTGAAGCAGGGCAATCGTGGCGGAGTCGAGCGTGAACTCGATATCGGTGCCTCCGAACCCGTCACCGGTAAAACCGACGAAGTAGCCGTTGGGGTTACCGTTGGAATCCAGCGGCGGCACGATGAAGTCGGTCTGATTACCCTCGGAGTCGGCGAAGAACAAGCCGGGTTGCAGGGACGTGAAGTCGCCGGGATCACCGGTAAAACCGAAATCCACCGCGATCGACGTGGCGCCGCTGTAGTCGGCCTCGAACTGGTTGAGGTTGATCTGCGTCAGGTTGGTGTAGGTCGAAACCTGTCCGTCGAAGTCCGCACTCACGGCAAAGCTGCCGTCGGTGATCCCGGGCCCCGAACTGACCAGAGTGCCCGTGCCCGCCTCGGGCTGAGCATTGTCGGGCTCGTACGAGGTAATGAGCAGTTCGGCGGGCGTCGGGGGATCAACGCCGATGAGGCGGACATTGTCAATGACGCCGGTACCGGTGAAGCCCGCGGCGTTGTTGGCGAAGAATCCCAGCGAGAAGCCGCCGGGGTCGGCGAGATTGCTGGCGTCCACCAGTTGCTGAACCTGGGCCGCGTTGACGTTGTAGGTCACGTCGATGAACTGCGAACCGCCGGGTGCCGACGGCCCGAAGAAGAAGCCGTCGTTCGACTGGGTGTTCTGCAGCTGCACGAAGCCGCCGGCGTCCGTGAAAATCGCGGCGCTGAATCCAGCGAAAGCGTCGGGGCCCGCGCCGGGGCCGTCGTGGTTCGCATCGATCACGATGTTGGTCAGACCGCTGAAGTCGATTCCAAGATCGTTGAGACTGAGATTGGCCAGCGGCTGGTAACTATTCAGCGGATCGAATTCGGTGCTGAGGGCGGTGATCCCCTCGGTGATGCCCGGGCCGGAAGTAACGGGCACCCCGCCTTCGAAAGGCTGGAGCTGATCGGGTTCAAACGAGGTCAGCAAAAATTGACCGTGGGCCAACGGCGAGACCGTGATAAGTGCTGCGGCGGCAAAAGGCAGGCCGAATCGATTCATAATATCCTCCAAAACAAGAAATTAAAGTATCTGATCGAGAAACTATTCATCTGAAACGAATTGAATGAGCACAGAGCAATCCAGATGTTTATCGATGAACTAATTAATCATAAACCATCATCACGCGGGACACAAGACGAAAACCGCGGAGGGGGAAAAAAAGGTTGGGTTCGACCATCTTTGCCTCGCCCCACCGCTCGGCCCGCAAAGGCGGGGCAGGGGGGCGGGGGACGCAGAGCTACTCGGCCAGCCAGGTGACCCCAAGCACGATCACGCTGGTGTTCCGCCCCGGCTCGGACCGCAAACGCAGCGCGGCGACCGTCTTCTCGGGCTCGGGGTTGCGGATCTCCAACACGTAAAGCGTCGCTCCGGGAGACTGGCCGTAGGGCAGCAGGCTGACGTGGCGGGTCTGCTGGTTGTCGAACACCGGGAAGGCGTGGTACCACTCGCCGACGTTGGGCTCAGCGACGCCGGCGTTGAACGGCTTGATCGCCACGGCGTGGGTCGAGCCGTCCTCGAAGACCAGCTCATAGGTCGCCGCCGCGGCCGTCTCGGCGTCGATCCAACCCGAGCCGTGCAGGACGTATACCGCCGGCGTGGTCTTCTGGATCGGCAGCTCCACCGACGACGGCAGAGTCCGGCCTTGAGTCGTCAAGACCTTATTGGATTTAAGCGCCACCCCAACCAGGGCGTTTCCGCTGGGGTCAGGGATGTCGAACGGCACGCCGGCGAAGACGTGCCGCCCCGCCTCGAGGTGAGGCAACGCGTTGCCGGCGCCGATCCAGGCGTCTTCCCCGACGAGGGGGCGGTTGGCAACCGACGACAGGTCCACGGGGTGCCAGTTGTTCTCGATGACGTTGCGGGCGATCTCGAACTCGGGGCCCGAGGCGTGTCCCGCCGCCGCGGTGATGCTGAGAAACCGTGAAGACTGGGCAACCGCGTAGTCGAGCTTGACCCGGTCCTCGGCCGATAGGGGGGCGGGCAGGTCGGCCAGCTTCTCCGATACTGCGCTACTCTGCACCTCCCAATTGAATTCTTCGGCCGAGGCGAATTGCGGGTCGGCCCACAGGCTGTCGACGTCCTCTTCGGTCACCTGCCGAAATGCGTCAAGCCCCCCCGATCCCCCGCCCGGCAGGGGGAACGCGCCGCCCGGCGACACGCCGAAGTAGACGTTGTTGTTCGCATCCAGCGTGGCGAGGAACTCCTCGTACTGCTCCGGCGTGCAGTCGTCGGTGATGAGCGGGCTGGATTCGGCCCCGGAAACGATCAGGTTGCCGTGCATCGACCAGTCTTTGGAGTAGTTGGCGTACTCCGACTCGGTGCCGCGCTTGTGCAGGTAGATCGCGGCTTGGCCGTCGCTGGAGGTATACAGGATGTTGTTGCGGAGGTTGACTTGCCACGAGGTGCCATCGATACCACGGATCCCCTCGTTGTTCCAGATCACGTTGCGGTTGACTTCGACGGGCCCGGCGAGCTTCTCGAGATACAGCTGGGCGCCGAACTGGTTGCCGATGAAGTACGAATCACTGATGTCAACGAAGCTACGGGGCGTGAACGACTGGTCGAGCCAGTAGCCGCTGGTCAGGTTGGCAAACGCTCGGTGACCGCGGATGACGTATCCGATCTGGGTGTCCACAGCGAAAGCCTTGACCCCCGCCGCGTCCCATCCGTACTGCAGGCCGGTGTGGCCGCGCCAGTTGTTGTACGACGATTCGCAGTCTTCGACGATCACGTTGTCGGTGCGGTAGCCGGTGGAGAGGCCTTTCCAGCCGTTGCCGTTGAAGGTGCTGCGCCGGATGGTGATGCCGACCTGTTTTTCCCCTGTGATGCCGAAGGCCTTCGATCCATGCTCGTCGAACCTGCAGTCTTCGATCAGAACGTTGCTGCCGTTGACCTCTACACCCATCACGTGCGACCCGACGAACGTCGCGGTGTGCACGAACGCCAGGTTGCGCAGCACGACGTTGTTGCGGCCGCCGATGTTGAGGATGTACGGCCTCACCGACACCTCGACCGCCGCGGCGTTGAGGTCCACCCCCTCGGGCGGACAGACATAGATCGCTTGCTCCGCCTCGACCACCCCGAACGTGCCGGGCAGAAGCTTGGCGGAGTCCTTGATGCCCAGCGCCTTCCACTGCCCCGGCTGGTTCTTTGATTCGGCGGTCTCTTCGAGCGGAACCGCGCCGTCGGGATCGACCCAGGCGAACTGTTCAAGCATGCTCGGCAGCATGATCTGTCCGTCGACCGTCACGATCTCGCTTCGGGCGACGCGCGGGTCGATCAGGTAGCCCCAACTCTCCCAGTTTTGCTCACACAGCCCGAACTTGTGCGGCCAGGGTTTACGGTAAACATTCTCCGCGCCCTCGACCGGCTCCCAGCCGCCGGACCAATCGTCGGCCCCCGAGATCACGGGCGGCGTGTCGCCTTCGCCCTCGATCACCAGCACGGCGTTGCGCCCCGCCTCAGACCATTCGTAACTCAATAGCTCAATCTCGCCCTCGCGGTACGTGCCGGGGGCTACGGTAATCTTCACGCCCTCGCCACGCTGCAACAGCGGCTCGGCTTGCTTGAGTGCCCCTGCCAGCGTGGCCAGACCGTCGGGTCCTCCGGGCTCGATGACCGGGTCGACGCGGAGGTAATGCCGGATCAGGGACTCGTCGACTTGGGCCCCGGTGACCTCGCGCCCAGCGCCGTCGGCGGGCGAGAGGGTGATCCGGGCCTCGAGCCAGCGCCAGCCCAGGTCGGTCAGGGTGTACACCAACGGGGCGGGCACCGGCTTGCCCGGCACCGCGGGGCGGCCGTCCAGTGTCTGGAAGTCGGCCCCGCGCACACTGGGCATGAGGTACCGGCCCACCACGTCCGGTTCGGAAACCAGGATAACGACGGACGCCTCGTCCGAGGCAAAATAAAACGCGTCCGCGCCCGGGACGGCGACGCGATGTTTCCTGAGCTGTTTGTCGCTTAGCGCCTCGATGAGTGGGTGGCCTTCGCTGAGGGCGGACAGTGCGGCGGCGTCCGCGCCGTATTCTTGCAGGGCTTGTTCGAGCTCCGCCAACGTCGTCGCGGCAGCAGCGGAGAGGCTCAACGTGGAAAGGGCGAGTGCAACGAGAGCGGCCAGGTTCCGAACCGGTTTTAGAGAGCTCATCGTGATATTCCTTCGGATACGAGGAGAAGCGGTATTCAGGATGTCGAGGCGGCGGGGCGTTACGCCTCGTCGCAGAGGGCAATCAACTTGTCGATGGTCGTGAAGCCAACGCACTGCACGGTGTCGGCCCCGCCGTAATAAAGCTTGATGCTGCCGTCGTCCTCGGCCACGGCCCCGGCGGTGAACACAACGCTCGGCGTCTGGCCATGGAGCTCGTAGTCGGCGGTCGGGGTCAGGATCGGCTTGCGGGACAGCGCGATGATCTTGCTCGGGTCGTCGAGGTCGTGGATGCAGACGCCGAGTTGGTAGATCAGGTGGGCTTTGGCCTGGGCGCGGACGCCATGGAAGATGTTGAGCCAGCCATGCTTGGTCTTGATCGGCACCGCGCCCGCGCCGACCTTGCTGCCGGCCCAGCGCAGCCTGGATTTGGGCAGGATGCAGTCGCCGCGGCCCCAGTGGATCAGATCCTTGGAGTAGCTGATCCACATGTCGCCCGAGTCCCAAGTCGTGAGCGGGCGGTCGAGGCGGACGTAGTCATCTCCAAACTTTTCGGGGAACAACACGCAGTTTCGGTTGCCCGCGTCGGTGATAAAGCCGTGCCAAGTGAAGGTTTCGAAGTCCTTGGTCGACTGCAGCACGCCACGACAGTCGTAGCGGCTATGGGCCGCGTGCATCAGGTAGTACGTGTCGCCGAGCTTGGTGACCCGCGGGTCGTAGATGTTGATCTCGGCGTACTTCTGGTACATCGGATCGTCTTCGGGCATCGGGATCGGCTTGTCACGCGGCGTGAACTTGAGCCCGTCGTCAGACTCGGCGATCCAGAAATAGGCTTTGAGCCCCGCGTCCTCGCAGCGGCAGACCATGACGTATTTGCCGTCGTGCTTGATGATGCCGGAATTGAACACGTGGATGATGAAATACTCATCCGGGAAGTCCTTTCCGGTGAGGATCGGGTTCTTCTCGTAGCGTTCGACGTTGTTGTAGTTATGAAAGGTCATGCTGCGGTGCTTGGGAAAGGGGAACAAAGGCCATGTGCGGTCGACCGATCAGGCGTACGACAGTTCGACGATCTGATGGCCTTCGAGCCTGGTGACGGTCAGCGACACGGCGTCGCCGTCGCGGCTCAGGGGTAAGGGGACTCCACCCGGGACGAGTGTACCGGATGCGATGGTTTTGGGGGCGCGAACGGTCAGCCCGAGATGATGGAGCGGGATGATGTCCTCGACCGTGTCGAACGCATCACCCCGGCGTTCGGGGATGTAGTGCTGCAGGTGCATGGCGTAACGCGATTTATCGGGCTGTTCGTTGACGGTCACGATGAGAGTCGACGGCCCGTCGTGCTCGATCATCGTGGGGCCCAGGAGCTGACGGATCGCGTTACGGACCAGCCGCTTGGTCCAGCGGCAGGCTTGGTGGTCGTACATCCGGAAGAGCGGATGCGCGAAATAGATCACGCTGCCCTTGCGTACGGCCGAGGGGTAAACGAATTCCCCCGAAGACGGGGCGTACTGGTGTGAACAGTACCGGTCCCAGGTGCGGTTGAAGTATGGCCGTTCGGTCCTGGCCAGCACCTCGCCTCCCGCGGTGGGCCTGACTTCGACCGCCCGCTGGGCCATGACGTACTTCGTGTCGGCCAGACCCTCGCGCAGCGCGGGGTCGGGGCGAAGGAAGTCGGGGCTGAACTCGGCGTCGCCGACGTACTCGACGCCGAAGAGATCGGAAGCAAACCCATCGCCCGCCGGGCTGAACCCGGACTTGTGGGTCAGCAGCAGGGAGCCCCCGCTATCGACGTAGGCCCTAAGTTTCTCGGCCAATCCTTCGTCCACGGGGATCCTGTCGGGAAGCACGAGCAACCTGTAATCCGAGAAGTCCCGGCCGCTATCGATCAGATCGAACTGCTGGCCGAGCTCCTGCAACATCCGGACGACGCCGAAATCAATTCGGCCCTTGCCGTCTTCCTGGTGGTGGAACACGCCCTCAGAACGCTGGAACTCCTCGGGATGCATCACGGCCACGTCGCAAACCGCCCGGGCGCCCCGGCACCAGGGCGCCTTCGCTTCAACGGAGGCGAACACGTCGCCGATGAGCTTATAGGTCTCGACGTCCAGAACGCCGCGGGGCGGGAGCTGGTCGCCGATACACGCCGCGTCGGCCGCCAAGGCGAACATATTAAAAATCTCGAACTGGAGCGACGCTTCGTTCTTGTAGCCGTGGAAATCACCCCACGCCGAGTGGAATTTCCCGGTCATGCCGAGCGTAGGCTTGCCCAGGCCGCGGGCGTAGCGCTGCGCGACAGGGAAGTGCATGTAGCCCCAGCCCCCGCTCGGAAGTGATTCGAGTTCGAAGTGGGTGTAGGCATCGGCAACCCTGCTGTGGCGGTAACCAACGTGGCCGGAGTTGTAAAAGATCGTGCAGTCTTCGGTGTACTGGGGAAGGGCCTTAACGAAGTCGGTCATCGTGCGCTCAAAGTCCGCGACGCTTTGCCGGGCCATCCGCGTACGGTGGTCCGGATTCATCAGGTCCAGCCCCGAAGCCTGCATCCGGTCACGCCAACGCTTGCTGTAGGAGAAGTGTGGCACCACGATGTCCCACCACAGCCCGTCGACCGGCATGGTCTCGAAGATTTCCTCCACATGACTCTGGAGAAAAGCGACGTATCCGGGGTGCGACACGTCGAGGCGGTCGTAGAAGCCGTGAAACTCATCGAGCAACGGCCTGCCGTACGGCTTGCCTTCTTCGTCGATGAGCAGCCATTCGGGGTGCTGCTCGGCCGTGAACTGGTCCCACTGAACGGTTATGTAAATCGGCACCCTGATCCCGAGCTTGTGGCAGGCCTCGATCTGTTCGGGCAGCAGATTCTTCCTCTGAATATGCCGGTGCTGACGCTCTGGATAGAGCTTGGAGTCAAAGTAGATGTGGCCGTGGTGCCCCCGGGCAAACGCGTTGACGGACGTGACGCTGGCGTCTCTTAGAGTATGAGCAAAATCCTGCGGGTCAAAGTCCGCTCCGATACCGGGGATATCGGGTGATGTATGGAAATCCAGGTGAACATGGCAGCTGGTAAGTTGCATAAATCACTCTGGAGAAAGGGGTAGAAGGGGGGGGCGGGGTTAACATCCGCCAAGAATCGGCAAAAAAATCACGGCCCGGGACAATTAGGGGTTGCAAAGAGTTAACGGCCGAGTAGTATATCAAAGGTTCAACGATTAACAAAATAATCGATGAGCTTGTTTAGAGATGTTTCTTTTTTTCTCTGATTCACGCTTCGCCTTCACTTTTTCGGTTCCGATCGCGGATAATAGAGAAATATGGCTACGCTTCAGGACATCGCGGACGTAGTTGGCGTTTCAAGCGTCACGGTTTCAAAGGTTTTGCGCGGCAAGATCAAGGGTAGTTGGCCCCGCTCCGCCGCCCAGGCCGAGCGTATCCGTGAAGTCGCCGACCAACTCGGCTACCGCGTCGATTGGCGTGCCCGGGCGCTCAAGAACAAACGAACCAACATGATCGGGCTGCTGAGCACAGATAAGGTCGAGACCCGGTCCTACGATTTCCGCCTCTTGGAGGGGCTTAATGAAACCTTCGCCGACAAGGATTACAACCTCGTCTTTGTCCGCGCCCGTCAGGACTCTAACGGCCACGACTTCGCCGACTCGCGATTCGACGGCTTGGTCATCGACTACCACATCGAACCCGAAGAAATCCGCATTATCCAGCGAGCCAAGCTCCCGGCAGTCATCATCAACGCTCCTAGCCACGACGGCATCACGTCGGTCATGCCCGACCACCGTGTGGCCGGTCGGCTCGCGGCCCAGCACCTGCTGGACCTTGGCCATCGCCGCATCGCTCTGGTCCAACAGGCCACGAACCAGCAGAGTGTTTGGCCGCAGCACATGTACCAGCTCTGGCGCGAGGGCATCCTCGATGCCATGAAAGATGCCGGACTCGATACCGGCCAAGAGTACACAGACATCATCCCCGACTTCATCGACCCGGCGAAGGACAAACACGCCTACGCCGCGTCACTCGCCGCCTTCCTGGAAAAACCGAATCGGCCGACCGGCGTGATCGTGCACAACCCCGAGTACACAGTCGAGTTTGTGCTTCAGAACCTCGAATCTCTGGGCCTGAGATGTCCGGATGATCTGAGCGTGATCGCGATGTCCGACGAGATGCAGCTCGGCTGGACAACCCCCGGCGTCACCGCGGTCCGCCTGCCTTACCGCGAGTTGGGTATTCGTGCCGCTCAGGTCCTGGTCAATAAGATCGAGGCCAACCGGGACGACGACGCTTCAGACCAAACCGAGAATGTTGACGATGTCGAGATTAAATTGATCGTGCGAGATTCGACCTCGCCCCCGCCCAAGGTTCCGGGCGGATAAGTAGTGAAGAAACCGGGAGGGTCGGCAAATTGACACAAGCGTCAAAATTAGGGTAAACCCCAGGCCCAATAAAGACTACGATCGACTAAAATTTAAATGTTCAACGATTAACTTGTTTCTTGGTTTAATTACTTAACGCTTTGTAAATAATTCCTATTCTCTGATTCATAGGCCTTGTTTCTCGATTCCCGGCGCTCGTTTTGGCCTCTTTCCGACATGCATCCAGCCGCCGCTCAATCTTGCCCGTCTCTCACAGCAGCCTCGGCCGCGTCTCGGCCGAACCCAAGCTGCCTGGGTTTTCATGATCTCTCATAATGGAGGAGTTTCGTCATGTTTCGTATGAGTAAAGTAACCGCCTCGTTTGCTGCTTTGGCCCTGGTCGCCCCGCTGGCTTCGGGCCAGGAAATCCTTTTCACGTCGTACGAGGACGGTGATAACAACCCGTTCGACCTCGGCGGTGACGGCAAGGCGTCGATCGTCTCCGGTGTCCCCGGCGTGACGGATGGCGTTAACGCCCTGAGCCTGACCATCCCGGTTGCCGGCGACGACGGCTTCGTGCAGTTCGGCCAGACCACGGTCAGCGGCACCGGCTTCTCGGCCTTCGGTACCGAAGATGCCGATAACTTTGTCGGCATCCTGGTCGATGTGTACTACGACGGGACCAGCCCGCCCCCCGGTGCCAACAACGACCTTATCGCGGTGATCGGTGGCGAGAGCACCCCGACCAGCGGCTTCGACACCTTCGTCACGCTCAACGCGTTTTCGGGTATCCCCGCAGCGGAGATTGAACTGTTCGACGGTTTCGGCCAGCAAACGGACATCTTCATCCCCGTGCCCCTGGGTGACCCGGCCGTGGCCGGCGGCTTCAACGCCGCCGAGTTCTACGCCAGCGGTCAAGACAACGGTCAGTTCCAGTCGTTGTTCTTCTTCGCCGACTTCACCGACGGAGCCGGCATCGAAGGAACGATCACGATCGACAACGTCCGCTTCGTCGTCCCCGAGCCCGCTTCCCTCGGCCTGCTGGCCGCCGGCGGCCTCGCGGTCCTGGGTCGTCGTCGCCGTGCGTGATTGATAGTCATCCCCGTGGAGCCCGGCCTAACCGCCGGGCCCCGCTTTATAGCCCTTACTCCTACCCCAAACGCAAAGGACTCTGCCATGCTCCCCTCCAACCGCTTGCCCCGACGCACCGCGTTTACGCTAATCGAGTTGCTGGTGGTCATCTCGATCATCGCGCTGTTGATCGGCATCCTGCTCCCCGCGCTCGGTGCGGCACGCGAAAGCGCTCGCCTATCCGCGTGTCTGAGCAACACCCGTCAACTCAACATCGGGGCGCAGGCGTATGCGACAGAAAACAAGGATTTCCTTCCGTATCTGTCGCGTGGCGATTCAGACGATATCCCGCGTGGGATAATCACCTTTGACGATTTGCTTTCCGAGTATGTCGGGAACCGTCGCCCCCGCGATATTCAAGAGCTCTATGAACTTGGAGCAAATCCCTTCAATGGTTTGGAGGCTTACCACGACGACATCCTGGTATGCCCTTCCGATCAGGTTGAACGTAGGCCTGGCAGGCCGGAAGATTTTGGTGTGAGAAGCTACTTGATGGTGACAGGCGCAAGCGGGAACGATAGCCCCGTCAACGGCGGCACCATGCAGCCTACGTTTGACACGGTGGATGGGCCGATGCAATTCTATGGTGCGGTCGGGGCGACGTTTGGCCGTGGTGACATTGCGACTTATCAGGGGAATCTAGCCACGGATATCCCCGACGCCAGCGGCACTCTTCTGATTTCCGAACAGCACGGATTGTGGAACACGCCGGGGGGCATCAATGGCGCATTCAGCTGGCTCATCAATCCCGCTTGGCAGTACTACGACGAGCTGAACGGAAATGCAACTGCCGGTAACATCAACAGTCTTCCGCACGGGTCGCGCAGTGGTGACATCAACGACCCCCTTCAAGACGTGGACGGGATCTTCAGCTACGCCTACGCGGACGGTCACTCGGAAGCCAAAAGCGCCAACGAGACCTATGACTCCGCCAACGTAACCCTCACGAGGGGCTACCAGAACGTCGGTGGCGAGTGGACGCGTGACCCTAAAGACTAACCCGGGTCAAACTTAAGCCAGGCCCGGCCTAACCGCCGGGCCTGACACTTTCTTTCTGGATTCTCGTTTCATCATCGTTGTTTATGTATCGCCGTGTAATCCGCTCCGGGGCATGATTCGTTCGACAGACCGTTTCGGATCTGCCTGGTTCACCGTCATTTCAGAGGAGATATGAGATATGTTTCAATCCATTCAGAACCCATTATTTGACAAAGGCCGGTGCCGGTATGCCATCCGGTGTAGCCCTTTTTTAGCGGCCTTGACGATGTCTTTTTCCGGCAGCCCTGCCGGCGCGGTTGATTGGTTGTTTACCGAAGACTACGAGAGCGCCACGACCGGTGGGCTGATTTCGGTCGACGGTATCGCCAACCCCGAAAAGGCCGACCTCATCCATGCCGCATCGCCCGTGCCACAGACTTTCGAGGCTCAATTCGGGAGTACAGCTGGCAGCGCCTCGGTGGATGTTTTAAATCAGGGCGGAAATAACTTTCTGGATCTATCTCAAGTGAGTTTCGGAGGGACCGAAGCGTTTACCGTGGTTTCGAGCGGCGACGAGCCGAACGCGCCGCGCGGCGGCATGGCCGCGACGCAGGTCAAGTTCCGCGTCGACAGCTCCAGTCAACGGAGCTTCGGCGGCCGTGGGCACCACATCAGCTTTTACCGCCGGCTGGTGAGTGACGAGGTGCCGGCGTCTGTCGATGAGGGCCCCTGGGTCAACAACCTCGGCACGGTCGGCTTCCAGCAGATCAACCCGACGGCCGGGACCTTCGAGGTCCACAGCAACAGCTATCTGAGCCCGTTTGGTGTGCCGCCGACCGACCCCGATACCGCCGAGGACATCTACGAAAGCGACGGCGCGATCGTGACCCTCGACCTCGATACCTGGTACACCGCCGAGCTCTACGTGCCCGCCTTCAACGTCGAAACCGACGATGATCAAGTCAACGGTCACTACCGGATCCTCTCCGAAGACGGCAGCCAGCTTCTTGGATACACCACGCACAGAACTTTCCACAACGTTCGCACCGATGCATCCGAGACTTTTTCAACCGAAACGACCCCCGAGGTCGTCGGTATCCAGACCATCAGCACCGCGGGCTTCGGGGCCAACTGGCAGGTCGATGACGTTCAGATCGGTAAAGGAACCGGCCTCGACATCGATAGCATCTACGCCAATTTCACTATGGACGCCGGCAACTACTACGACTTCAACTTCGACGGCATGGTCGACGACACGGACGCTCAGGTGTACGTCAACGACTACCTGTTGACCGACTTCGGGGACGTGGACCTGGACCGGGACATCGACAACGACGACCTCGCCATTGCTCAGGGCAACCTCAACAACTCCGGCGGCTGGGACGACGGCGACGTTACCGGAGACGGCGTGGTTGACGCGGCCGACATCGCGATCATCACCGCCGCGCTCGCGGGTGACGGTCTCATCGGCGACTACAGCAGCGACGACTTCGTGGGCCAGGCCGACCTGGACCTGGTGCTCGCGAACTTCGGAGCGACCGTATTGCCCGGAGGTTTTAACGCGGCCAACACCACTGGCGGCTCGTTTGACGGCCTGATCGGCCAGAACGAGCTCGACGATGTGCTCAACAACTTCGGTAACTCTGGAGCTCCCGCCGCCGCGGCGATCCCCGAACCCGCTTCGGCCGTGGCGTTCCTGGCCGCCGGGGGCCTCGTGCTTCGGCGTCGGCGTCTCGGCTAAGCCTGATCTGCAATTTGCACTCTTACACGTCGCCCGGGCAAAGGTCCGGGCGACGTTTTTACTACCAGGCCCCTTCGGTATGTTTCCTTGCCACGATAGATATGGGTACGCCGTGATCGTCAGCAACGTTACTCTTGCGGTTCACAATAGAGGGCTCGCTTTTTTTTGAGAATTTATTCATGAAAGCCATATTGATAGCTTGTTTACATATCTCGCTGGCCTCCCTGGCCGTTCCTTTGTCAGTCGGCCAGGAAAGCCAGGTTATAGTGCTCGATGCCAAGGACCCGAACGTCCTGATCGCGTTGGCCGAGGACGGAACGGATGCCGGTTACGAGATCATCGACGTCGAAGATCAGCCGTTTGCCAAGGCGCTGCGTGCGACGGTCAACGCGGCGACCGACCCGGTATGGGGGGCGCAGATCCTGACCAAGGCTTCGACCGCCGACGTGGCCGAGGGCGACGAACTCGTGGTCAGCTACTACATCCGCGCCGAATCCGTCGGTGGGGCCAAGCCCGCGGTTCCCGGCTACTTCCAGAAGTACGGAGGCGAATACGAGCAGCTCGCCTACCTCGACAACAAGCCCACCACCCAATGGACGCGCCAACAGGTCAAAGCTGTGGCCGGTAAGGACTACGCGGCCGGGACATTGACCGTCTCGTTCCACTTGGGCAAGACGCCCCAGATCATTGAGTTGGCCGAATTACACGTGTTCAAGTTAGTGGAGCAAGAGAAGGCTGCGCCCGAACCCAAGCCCGAACCCAAGATTCCGGCCGAGGCTCCCGAGCCGCAGGCTGTGCCGGGCAAGGCGAACGCGCTGGACCCGGACCTGCTAGGGCAGCTCGGCGACGGGGCGGAACTGATCATCGCGGGTAATCGGCCGGCTGAGTTTACCGGGCCCGGCACCGCACGGGGCACTCGCTTGAGTATCGTCAACGTCGAGGACGACGGTGTGCGACAGATCGCACGGGTTGAGGTCGGCAAGGCCACTAAGCCCATTTGGGAAGCTCGCCTCACTTCCCCGCCGACCACGTCGGCGATCCTTAAGGGCGACGTGGTTTTCGGCCTGCTCGACGTGCGGGCGACTTCGGAAAAAGAATCGGGCGGAGGGCAATTCACGGCCTGGCTTCAGGCTCCGGCCGGGGGAGACGGCGGGGGATGGCACGGGCTGCGGAAGTTGGAGGTTGCGCCCGGCGGCCAGTGGAGCCGCCGTTTTTTTTCGGCCGTGGCCGACCGTGACTTTGCGCCCGGGGACGTGAACTTTGTGCTGCAGGTGGGCGTGATCCCGCAACAGATCGAGGTGGCCAACATCCTGCTGTGGAACCTCGGCCCCGAGGCCGACCTCGACGCCTTGCCGCGTACGCGGCTGACCTACGACGGCCAAGAACCCGACGCCCCGTGGCGAGCCGAAGCCGCCCGCCGGATCGACGAACACCGCAAGGCCGACCTCGAAGTGCGGGTCGTCGACACCGACGGTAACCCCGTCCCTAACGCCAGCGTCGAGTTTGTACTCAAACGTCACGCGTTCGGCTTCGCCACCTTCCTGGGTAACGACTCGCCTGCGCTGGTGGATTCGCCCGACAGCGAACGGTTCCGCGAGATTTTGTTCAAATACCACAACCGCGTGACATGCCCGTCGTACGGCGCTCAGACTTGGGGCTGGCCGGATCCCACGACGGCTGCGCGTTACGCCGAAACCATCGCATGGGCGGTGGAGAACGGGTTTGAAACCAAGGCCCACCCCGTGGTGTGGTCGCGCTTCGACTGGTCCCCGGCGAGTTGGGAGGCGGCCAGAGACGATCCCGCCCGGCTCCGTGCGGAGATCGAAGCTTATATCACTGAGCTGATGCCCAGGCTCGCGAGCCTAGGTGTGGTCGAAGTCGACTTCTGGAACGAGCCGACGGGTTTCAAGGACCTCGACCAAGTCATCACCGACCCGGCGCTGCGTGCCGACCTGTTCAAGCTCGGCCACGAACTGGCGCCGTCGATCCGCTTGGGGATCAACGAGCACACGATCCTGTCGGCCGGGGGGCTGAACACGGCCAAGCAGGACGAGTACGCGGCCGTGATCCACGACCTGATCGACCGCGGCGTGCCGCTCGGGGCGATCGGGATGCAGGGGCATATGGGCGAGGACTTCACGCCGCCGACGAAGCTGTGGGAGGTGCTGGATCGCTTCGCCGAGTTCGATATCCCGATCCACGTAACCGAGTTCGACGTGAACACCGAGGACTTTCTCACCCAGGCGGACTACACCCGTGACTTCATGCTCGCGGTCTTTGCCCACCCGGCCGTGGAATCGATCACGACGTGGGGCTTCTGGGGCAAGGGGATCTGGATCCCGCGGGCCGAGATGTGGACCGCCGATTGGCAGGTCAAGCCGAACGCCGAGGCGTTCATGAAGCTGCTCGACGAGACGCTGCACACCCACGAGACGGTCACCACCGACGCGCGGGGCCAAGCCCGGGTACGGGGCTTCCTGGGCGAATACGAGCTGAACGTCACGGCCGACGGCCGGCGCTCGGAAGCCCGTGCCGTGCTCGAACGCGGCGGGACGCTTCAACACATGGTGGTGGATTCATCGCCCATCCCGGTGAGCGAGCCCGAGTAGGTCAGACGCCGCCTCTCCGGCGCTCGGCCGCCCCGTCTTCCAGACGCACGCGGTGGGTGGGGCGTCGCGGCCAGCGTCCGTAGAAATTCGGCTCGTTTCACGACGTCTCGGTCAGCCACAACGCCGACGTTACGCCCCGTGGGTAGTACTTGCTGCCTTTGGCCTCGCCGGCGTGCATCTGGTCGGACCAAGCCCAGTACGCGTTGTCCGGGCGGACTAACCATGCGGCGTGGGCCGCATCGGCCGCGGCGAGGTCGCGCTGGCCGGGCTGTTTAAGGACGTGGCGGACAACATACTGACAGAGGTAGATCTTGCTCAGCCACGAGTTGATGCTGGTGGTCGAAAGTCTCCAGCCGTGGTCGTCGAAGAGACAAGCCCCCGGCCGAAGCACAGCGTCGAGGTGGCCCCGCAACGCAGCGATCATCTCGGCGTACGGCCCGTCGTCGGCGACGGCCTCGGGAGCCCCCGCGACGAACGGAAACACCAAGCCTTCCACGGCCGGGATAATAAATGCCTCGTTGTCCTCGAACAGCACCGCGGGGATCCGGCCGTGTTCGTCGGCCTGCCCGGCGATCGTCGCCGCGGCGCGGCGGGCTTGTTCGCCGGCCATCGCGGCTTGCTCGGTTTTGCCTACGCGGGAGAAGATCTTCTCCAGCAAGACGTACGACGCCCAACTCTTCACGCCCAGGTAGACGTTGTTGCGTGCCTGTCCCAACGAGGTGTCCAGGCTGTCGTAAGTGGTGATCTCGGCACCGGTGCCGGTGCGCGAGCTGTCGAGACCCATGATGCCGTTGCGTTGCGTTGGATCGGGATGATCGCGGTTGACCAGCGAGATGAGGCACTCGCCGAGCAGATCCGCGTGGCCATTGGTCCAGGCGTGATCGCCGGTGACGTGGTCGTAGCTGGCGACGCAGCAGACAAAGTTGGTGAGCTGCTCGCAACTCATATACGAGAAGCAGCCGCGCAAGCCGGTCATCTCGTAGCTGGAGTAGCCGACGGGCGTAAAGTGGTTGGTCACGCCCTGATCGTGGGTGAACGTGACGCCGCCGGGGTGTTCGTTCTTGCCACCGGGAAGGTGGAGCGAGTCGGTGTAGGAGTAGCGCTCAACGAAGCGGTCAAGTACGTTGCGTGTGGTCCACGGATTCATGCGCAGCTCGAAGAACAGCATGTCGACCGTAAGATCGAACGTGTTCATCATCCGGTATTCGCCTTCGTTGACGACCCAACACGGCTTGCGGCCCTCGTGGGTGAGTGGTGGGGCGTTGCCAAGATCGAGGAACTGGGTCGAGCCGTAGTAGCTGTGCACGGCGTGGGCGATCTGCCAGCGCTGGGCGTCGTTGAGATGCGTTGCCGCGTCGAGGACCGCGTCGGCCGCATCGGCGTGCTTAAGATAGACGTCGAAGTTTTCCAGAGCGTAGCGCCCGGCATCTTCGAGGCCCCGGAAGTAGCGGGTGTAGAAATACACCGCGTCCTCCCCGGTGGTGACTACGCCGTGGTTGAAAAACGCAACCGCGAAGCGGTAAGTCGTCTTCTGCCCGGCCGGGGCGTCGCCGAACATCACACCCACCGGGCCGAGCCCGAACGTGCCGTTTTCCTCGCCGCGGTACGGCCTCACGATCGCTTCGATCGCAAACGCCCGGCCGCCGCGCACGGTTGGATCGTTGCAGAACAGGCCCTTGAGCCGGCCCTGGACCAATCCCCGGACCCCGTCGTTGTCCGCCGGGTCGATCTGACGGAAGCCGCTGTACGGATCGTTGCCCGAAAACCCGAAGAAAAAGCGGCGGCTCCGATCACAGACCGTGTTGTCAATCTCGATCTCGACCAGCACGGCCGGACAGGTCGCTAACTTCAACCCGTCGTCGTCGTCGGGTATATCCGCTTCGGCATCGGGTACCTCGAACACCGGCGAAACGATGCGGAACGTCAGGTCCCCCGCGGTCCACGTGTCGCGGGCCAGGGTCAACTCGCGACCGATCTCGGCGTCGTCGAAGAGGTAGGTCTGTACCCCGGGGATGTCGCCGAGCATCGGGTCGTCCATCTCGGGCGAGGCCACGCTGTCGCTGACGTAACGCTCGGCTTCGCTGCTGGCTTTGCCGTCGTAGAACGGCAGGGCGTCGAAGCGGTTGGGGTCGTCACGGGATTCGAGGCCGATATAAATCGGCTCGTCGGCTGGCTGGCCCTGCTGCACGCCGAGCCCCCCCTTGGGCCCCTTGTAGCCGAGGGTAAACGATGCGAATGCGCCCATGGGGCTGTGCTGGACGTTGTAAAAGATATTCTGATTTTGCATGGCGAGGTTGTACCCGAAGCCGCGCGGAATTTCATATGTTCAGAAGCCCCGTTTCTTAACATATGCGTCCGCGCACCAGCGGCAGAAGAAAACGGGGTTTCCGCCCTCAATCCGGCGCCCTCTTTGACCAAGTTCTTGGCTTCACCCGTCGGATTACTTTCTCGGTAACGCGGGGTGGTCGATCGCTTGGCGGACCAGTTTCCAAACCAGACCCGGTAGAACTTCTTCCATCAGTCGGCGGACGCTCGCAGTGACGCGTTCGCCATCGACGGGGGAATGCACGCCACGCGAAAGCTCGCCCTGCACGATGTCGGTTTGCAACTCGACCAGTTCGCGGAACTCGGCCAGGATCCAGATGCGGTCGCGTTGGAGGCGATCGATGCAGGGCACCATCAATCCGGCACGCAGCCCCGCCCCCACGCCCCGCAGCGCGACCTGCCTCCAGACGGTCCCTCCTTCCCGGGGGTACGCCACCGTCCACGCCTGCACTAGGCCCGAAATAAGTTCCGCGGTGCAGCGTGCTCGGCCGTCGATGAATTGGCGATGCGCTTCTTCCAGCGCCCGGGTTTTTGCGTGCTCGGAGACGCAGGACGCGTCGGTCGGCCACGTCGTCTCAGCGCGTCCCAGAGCCTCGAACA
Organism: Planctomycetota bacterium; assembly: GCA_039033595.1. Taxonomy (GTDB): domain Bacteria; phylum Planctomycetota; class Phycisphaerae; order Phycisphaerales; family Phycisphaeraceae; genus Algisphaera. The sequence continues at coordinate 102,817 of JBCCCG010000001.1, forward strand.
ACTCGGCCCAGGCCAGCTCACCCGTCTCGCGGTAGATGCGTCGGAGGATCGCGGAGTGGGCGCTGGCGACCAGACTCGACGTGCCGCCGTCGTCGATCACCGGGGCGAGGTGGCGGACGAAAGCGGCCAGGGTATCGAGATTTTTCTCGTCGATGCCGGTCCGCAGATGTTGGTGCAACTCGATGATTTGCTCCCGCATCCGGTGACGCGCGGTCTCCAGCCGCTCCCGCTGCTCGCGACGCTTTCGGCGAAGTTCGAGCTCCCGACGCTTGGCCGAGCTGAGTTCGGCGAGCGGCGCATCCGGCTCCCCGGCGATGCGTGACTTGAGCTCGGTCAAGACCTCATCAAGCCAGCGCAGGTCGCTGTTGATGGCTCGATTGATGTGTCGAGCCGGGTCCGCCGGAGCCAAAGGAGACGAGCGGTGTCCGACAAGATGCCTAAGCCGATCCATGACGCCGGCGTGGTGCGTGGAATGGCGCAGGTGAGCCATGGTGGACATCGCTTTCTGCGGCGGGACTCGAGGGATCGTTTTAGCGGGAGATCGACGCGCCTCCCCTCGCTGCCGTGTGACATGACACCTGAGCCGCAAAGTAGCAGCGGCAAGCGGTGTGCCAGGGGAAACCGCCCCGGAACGAAAGCAGGAGTTACCCAAACATCTGCCCGAGCGCGAATTGCGCTGCACTAGAATGGGAGGTTGCAGAATGCGGCGCTTCGCCCGCGAATCATCGCCTATCGACGAGGCGTGTAAATATCTGTCACGTCAAGGTTTTGTGCGATTACGGGTGTCGGGAGATGGTGGCCGGGCGTTCGCTGAGGATGGATTGAACCTGGTGTCGCGATCTCTACACACGGAGTGTCCCGGCGTGAATACAAATCCCGATGGTACCGAAACTGTGGGTGGTACCCGTGGCCAATCGGTCGAGAAAGAGCCCGTGAATGACTCGACGCCCACCCATTTCAACACGGCGGGGGTAGAGTCCGGGCCACTCTCGGCCGGGTCGCGTCATACCGAATCGCCTCTGGACGATTTCGGGATCAAGGACAACGAAGAACAAGCCAAATGGTATCGGCTGTCGGCCGAGGCCACGCTCGAAAAACTCGACAGCACGGCACAGGGCCTATCGAGTGAAACTGCCCGTACACGGCTCGATCTCTACGGCCCCAACGAACTCCCCGCTCAACGCCACAGCGCGTGGATGAGGCTGCTTCGCCAATTCCACAACGCCTTGGTTTACATCCTAGTCGTCGCGATCATACTCACGGGCAGCCTGGGCATGTGGATGGATATGGCGGTCGTGGCCGGCGTAGTGGTGCTCAACGTGATCATCGGTTTTTTCCAGGAGGGTAAGGCCGAGTCGTCGCTGGATGCACTCAAGCAGACCCTGGTCGAGACGTGCACCGTGCTCCGCGACGGCGAGGCGGTCGTGGTGGCGTCGCGTGAACTCGTGCCGGGCGACATCGTCTCGCTCGCCGGAGGCGACCGCGTGCCGGCCGACTTACGGCTCATCCAAGCCAGGGATGTGGGGGTTGACGAGAGCGCGCTTACCGGCGAGTCGGTCGCGGTCGAGAAAAACCTATCACCGATTGATCGGCGGGGGCTGCCGCCCGGGGATCAGCGGTGCATGGTGTTCAGCGGGACATTCGTGACGCGCGGCACGGCGCTGGGCGTCGTGGTCGCCACCGCGGACCAAACCGAGATCGGCAAGATCGCCCGGCTCATCAAACAGACCAAGGCCGTGCCGACGCCCCTGCAAAAAAAGATCGCCGACTTCACCCGCGCGCTGATCATCGCGATATTGCTGGTGGGTGTGGTGAATTTCGTGTTGGGGCTGATCATCGGGTATGGGCTGGGCTACAACTTCCTCGGGTCGATCTCGCTGATCGTCGCGGCGATCCCCGAGATGCTGCCGATGATCGTCACGGGGATCCTCGCGCTCGCCGCGACCCGGATGGCCAAGCGGCATGCGTTGATCCGTCGGTTGCCTGCCGCCGAAACGTTGGGGTGCACGACGGTGATCTGCTCGGACAAGACCGGCACGCTGACCAAAAACGAGATGACGGTCCAACGGGTGCTCACCGCCGACGCGGCCTACGACATCGAAGGCGTCGGCTATGACCCCGAGGGCCGGATCGCCGGCGCGGGCGCGGCGGTCGATCTCGACGCCATACCCGAACCGCTGCGTCAGACACTGCGGGGCGGGCTGCTCTGCAACAACGCCCGATTGGTCCGCGAAGACACCCGTCACCACATCGTCGGCGATCCTACCGAAGGGGCGCTGCTCGTCAGCGCGGCAAAGGCCCACATCCATGACCGAGCGGAGCGCCTAGACGAGGTGCCGTTTGATTCCGAGAGCCGACTGATGGCCACGCTGCATGAGCAAGAGGACGGGCCCTGGCTGTGGGTGAAAGGTTCGCCCGAGCAGGTGATGGCGTTGTGTACGACGCAGGCAACAGAAGCGGGAGTCCAGCCATTGGATCACGACGGCTTGGCCCGGGAAGCCGAGGCGCTGGCGGGGCAGGCGCTGCGGCTGATCGCGGTGGCGGGCAAGCCGATGCCAGAGGATCACACGAGGTTAGTCCGCGAGGACCTGAAGGGTCTGGTTTTCTTCGGGGTCCAAGGCATGATCGATCCGCCACGAGAAGCGGCCATCGAGGCGATCGGCCGGTGCAAGGCCGCTGGCGTCCGCACCGTCATGATCACCGGCGACCACGCGGCGACCGCGACGGCCGTGGCCCAGCGTTTGGGGATCGTTGACGACCAAGATGGCGAGGCGGTGAACGGCGAAACGCTCAGCGGGCTCGGCGACGACCAACTCGGCGAGACGGTGGCGCACCGCTCGGTGTTTGCGCGCGTTGCGCCCGAACACAAGCTACGCATCGCCCGCCAGTTGCAAAAGCGCGGCGAGATTGTGGCGATGACCGGCGACGGCGTGAACGATGCCCCGGCACTCAAGGCCGCCGACATCGGCGTGGCCATGGGGATCACCGGCACCGAAGTCAGCAAGGAAGCCGCCGACATGGTGCTGACCGACGATAATTTCGCCAGCATCGTCGGGGCGGTCGAGGAAGGCCGGCACGCCTGGAAGAACCTGGAGAAGGCGATCCTGTACACGCTGCCGACCAACGGCGGTCAGGCGCTCCTGGTGATCGGCGCGGTGCTCATGGCCGCGTTCGTGCCGGTGTTTGCGGCACGGCTGACACTTGAGCCGGTGATGATCCTCTGGATCAACCTATTCGATTCGGTGTTCTTGACGATGCCGCTGATGATGGAAGCCAAGGAGGACGACCTGCTAAGCGTCCCGCCGCGTTCGCCACGCGCAAAACTCGCGAGCGGGTTGCTGATGCGGCGAGTCGTTCTCATCGGCAGCGCCATCGCGTTGCCGGGCTTCTGGATCTACTACCACTTCGGATCCGCGGCGGTGGCGGCCGACGGCACGGTCACCGACCCCCACCTGCTCACGCAGGCTCAGACCGCGGCGTTCTGGGCGGTCCTGATGGTGCACTTCGGATACGTCATGAGTGCCCGGTCGATCCACAAGTCGGCCTTCACGTTCAGCCCGTTCTCGAACAAGTGGCTACTCGCCGGGATCGCCGCGAGCATTGCCCTGCGGCTCGTGCCGGCGTTTATCCCGGCGGTCGCAACGGCGTTCCGTACCGCCGCGTTCCCGGCCGATTGGTGGTGGTGGATCCTGCCCTGCCTGCTGCCCGGATTCGTCGTTCTCGAGTTGGAGAAACTCGTGAGCCGCCGTGCTCCGTCATGAACCGACACACCGTCGGCATCATCCGGGGCAAGCGGTGGGGCGTTTCGGGATACGGAAAGTCCCGCACAGTAATGGCATTGTTGCGGCGCCGGCCACGGATTTCTGCGGGGCCGCCACTCCTCAAGCGTTAGTTTGGTTGGTTGATACTCGGCCAATTCGACACGGTGGAGATTCTGCCGTGGGGCCATCGACGGAAAGGAGCACGTCATGCTTAGGTCACTTCTTCATCAGCCCAGGTGAGGACTCGGAACCGGCACGCTGCTTCTCGTGTATGCCGCTTGGGTGTTGGCAGCACCCGCGGCGACAGGTCAAACCGTTGCCAAGGCTGTCGACACCCCCCAGGCCGACAGCCAAAGCCCGATGATTGTTCACCTGCACCTGACTGGAGCAATGACCGAGCAGGTCATCGAAGACCCGTTCGAGCTCACGGGCGGTCAGGGGACATCGTTGCGCAGTCTGGTCGATCGGCTCGATAAGCTGGCGCAGGACGACGAAGCCGCTGCGGTCGTCATCACACTCGGCCCGCTCGGTGCCGGGCTGGCCCAGCTCGACGAATTGCACGACGCGTTGTAGACGGTACGTGACACGGGCAAGCCCGTGCACATGTACACCGAGAGTATGAATACCGCGCTCTACGCCGCGATGTCCCACGCCGACCAACTCGTGATGGCTCCGGAGTCGATGCTGTGGCTCCAGGGCTATTACGGCGAGGCGTTGTACATCAAGGACCTGCTCGACATGATCGGGGTGAGGGGCAATTTTTTGACGATGGGCGATTACAAGTCCGCCGCTGAGATGCTCACGCGCAGCGGCCCGAGTGAGCCGGCCGAGGAAAACCTTAACCGGCTCTTCGACGGCTGGTACCAAGCGACGGTGGAGCGTATCGCGGCGCGGCGTGGGCTCAGCAAGACGCAGGTGCGCGGGCTGATCGACGCCGGACCGTTCCTGGCCAAGCAGGCGCTCGACGCCGGATTGATCGATGGCGTCGCCACCAAGGCTGATTTCTTAACGGGATTGAAAGACGCCGTGGCGGCGGCGTACGGCGGCGAGCCTTGGGTGCAGAACCGTTACCGCGAAGAAAAAGCCAAGGCGAACTTCGCCAACCCGTTTGCCCTGTTTGCGTCTCTGTTTGCGGGTTCGGCCCCCGAAGAGGACCCGGCCCCTGTCATTGGTATCGTCTACGTCGAAGGCACGATCCAGCCGGGCCACGGTCAGCCCAGCCCCTTCGGCGGCTCGGGCGGGGCGTTCTCCGGCGACATCGCCCACGCGCTTGACCTGGCTGCGGGTGATGAGCGCGTCCGAGCGGTGGTGCTCCGCGTCAACTCGCCGGGCGGCTCGGCGCTGGCGAGCGAGGTGATCCTTGAGGCAGCGCGGCGGGTGCAGTCTCAGAAACCCGTGGTCGTGTCGATGGGCGACGTGGCGGCCAGCGGCGGGTACTACGTGTCTTGCTGAGCCGACGAGATCGTCGCGGACCCGACAACGATCACCGGCTCGATCGGCGTGGTCGGCGGCAAGCTGGTCACCGCCGACATGTGGGACAAGCTCGGCATTCGCTGGCACCCGTTTCAACGCGGGCAGAACGCCGATCTCTTCTCGTCGCGAGAGGATTTCCGCGATGCGCAGCGGCGACTGATGCACGACTGGATGCAGGACGTGTACGACACCTTCACCGAGCACGTTGCCGAAGGTCGAAACGATAAGCTCACCAAGTCGATCGACGAGATCGCCGGCGGCCGGGTGTACACGGGGGCCCAGGCCTACGAGCTCGGCCTGGTCGACGAACTGGGCGGCCTGCAGGTCGCGGTCGCCCGGGCGGCAGCACGGGCGGGGCTGGAAGACTACGAGACCCGCGTGATCCCGCCGCCGAAGGATTTCTTGACGCTTCTCGTCGAGCGGTCCAGCGGTCGAGGCACACGGCCCACCGACCTGTCGTTGGGTTTGGCGGGGTGGTCGGCAACACCGGGGGTTGCGTACACAAGCCAGTGGCTGGCCCTACTCAACACGATCGATCCGCCGCGGGCCGCGGCCCTGCGAGAAGCGATGAAGTCGGTGCACCTGATCGGGCGCGACCGTATCGCGCTGGTAATACCCTATGCGATCGTGACGCCAGCCCCGTGAGGGGCGATGCGACACGGGTTCACGCATCTTTCGCGGCTTGACGGGCCTTGAGCTTACGGAACAAAGTACTCGGGTTGATACCTAACTCGGCGGCGGCGGCGCGGCGATTGCCGTCGTGTCGCCGCAGGGCGTCGTCGATCGCCAGGTTTTCGAGGTCGGCCAGACTCAGCCCGGCCCCGATAGGCAACATGGCTTGGGGCATCTGGGTGTTGTTCGCTTTCCGCGCCGGGCGGGGCCCGAGCCATGGCGGCAAATGCTCGGGCTCGATCAGGCCCTCGCCGATGAGCACAAAGGCGTGTTCAATGATGTTCTCGAGTTCGCGCACATTGCCGGGGTAGTCGTGCAGCAGCAGCGTACGCAGCGCGGCGGGCGACAGCCCCTCGACGTCCTTGTTTTGGCTGCGATTGAAGTGCGCGATGAAGTGCTCGGCGAGGAGCGGGATGTCTTCGGGCCGCTCGCGCAGGGTCGGCAGCTGTAGGCGGATGACGTCGATTCGATAGAGCAGATCGTCACGGAATCGGCCAGCACGCACCTGTTCGTGCAGATCGTGGTGGGTGGCGACGACCACGCGAACGTTGGTGCGAACCGGAGTAACCGATCCGAGCGGTTCGTAGACGCGTTCTTGAAGGACTCGGAGCAGACGCACCTGCATCGCCGGGGAGATATCGCCGATCTCGTCGAGGAACAGCGTCCCGCCCTCGGCGGCGGCGAATCGGCCGGGTTTGTCGCGGCGGGCATCGGTAAACGCGCCGCGTTTGTAGCCGAAGAGTTCGGACTCAAGCAACGTATCGGGTAAGGCCCCGCAGTTGAGCGCGACGAAACGCTGACGGCGACGCGGTGAGAGCTTGTGCAGCGCGCGGGCGACGAGTTCTTTCCCCGTGCCGCTGGCCCCTTCGATAAGCACGGTGGTGTCACTCTCGGCGAAGACCGGCAGGCGATCAAAGACGCGTCGCATAGTTGGGCTGGTCCCGATGATGTCTTGGAACGCACGGGGAGAGCGATCGGGGCGACACGACGACGCGTCGAGGTGGTGTAGGTCACGAAGGGTCAGCAAGCACCCCACGGCATTGCCGGGCGGCTCTTCGAGCCGGGCGGTGTCGACGGCGACGGGGATACGCCGACCTTGTGGATCGATGGCTTCGGTCAGCCAGTGGCGGATGGGGCGGCCCGTGCCGATCGTGCGCTTCACCGGGTCGCTGATTTCGTCGGAGGGTGCCAGGGCGATCAGGTCGGTCCAGTGTTCCCCGAGCGACGGATCGGAGTGGTGGCAAAGCGGGCGGGACGCGGGGTTGAACGATGTGACCTGGCCCTGGAGATCAATCGTGAGTATCGCGACCGAAACGTTATCGTCGGCCAGTTGGCGCCAGTCCGGCGTTCCGGTCGAAGGGGGCTCAGATCCGGAGACACGGGCGGCATTAATTGGCTCGCGAGACACGGGCGAAGGGTGCGGGAGCAGTGGGGATGTAATTGAAGACATTTCTATCTTATTATCGCAAATTGCAACACCGCCGCAACAGTCTTGGTCTCAAATTCCATCGGTTTTGGTCAAAATCGGAAAATTCCGGCGGTTATATGTTGGGGCGGAGGGGCTTCGGTGGCACGCTTTTCGCGGCAAAGAAACCTACCGCCATGGAAACTTCCCCCGCCCCGCGAGACGAAATGCATCGACTCAACCCAGTAAAGGCCCGGTCGGCCCCGGGCTCGCCTTCCACCACCGAACAAGTGCGGCCATCGCCGAAGTCTTCCCCACACCCGACGGATACCTGGACGAACGCCACAATCGTCGAACGTGTCGACCTCAACGAAGAGTTGGCATTGTTCCGGCTGCTGCCGGACGCCGGTGTCCCCAAGTTCGAGCCGGGCCAGTTCGTCACGCTCGGCCTGCCGGACGGTTCCGACGCGTCGCGGGCCGGACGTGTCAAACTGATCCGTCGGGCTTACTCCGTGGCGTCCTCGCCGACCGAGGAGCGGTGGCTGGAGTTGTATATCGTGCTGGTGACCGAGGGGAAGCTGACACCGAAGCTGTGGGAACTCCACGGCGGGGATCGGCTGTGGGTCGCGCCGCGTATCGGCGGACGGTTCACGCTCAATGGAGTGGCGGATGGGCGGACGTTGGTGATGGTCGGCACGGGCACGGGTGTGGCACCGTTCCACGCGATGTACCTTCGCTACCGCAAGGCCGGCCGGTGGAGCCGCTTTGTGCTGTTCGACGGCTGCCGGTACGTGCGCGACCTGGGGTACCGAGAAGAGTTTGAGCGATACGCCGCCGAAGATCCGTCCCTGGTGTACCTCCCGACCGTCACGCGGGAAGCCGCTGACCACCCCTGGCCGGGGCTCCGCGGCAGGGTAACTGAGCACCTTGAGCCGTCTCGTTTCCACCGACTAGTCGGCGAGCCGTTGGTCCCCGAAACATGCAGCGTGTTTCTGTGTGGTAATCCGCAGATGATCGACCAGTGCGAGGCCCTGCTCGGAGAACACGGCTTTCATACCCACGGCAAGAAGCGCCCGGAGGGTACGGTTCACCTGGAGCGATACTGGTAACGTCGAGGCTTGTCGTGACGGGCCGCCCCGGCGAGACCGAAAGGCGGCTCACTTCGAAGCGGGCTTGCCACAAAACAGCTTGTCGCGGAGTCTCTGCAGACGCCGCCGCGTGGCTTTACAGCCGCATCCCGCAAGCTGCGAATCAAGCATGCGAACCGCGCGTATGATCGAACGTTGATCGATGCTCACGTCGCGTACCGACCGCCCCGCGGTCTGCTGCTTCACACGGTCGGGTAGGCCGGGGCATGCCTCCTGAAGCAGCTGTTGCTCGAATTTGTTGAGTCGGACAACGCTCATGGCTAGTCCCCTATGAGTTTGAGGCCGTTGAGGTCAGAGCACGTAGTTGTGGAGCGTACGGATGTAGCTGGATCGGGTGTATGCCCACGGGTCGGGGCAGTGGCGGTGGTCCATGCTGCCGCGCAGCTCGTCGAGGCCGGTATAGCCGTGAGCCTCAAGCCAAAATGCGATGTCGTCGTGCATCTGGGTGAGCATTTCGACGCCACGCTCGAGCAGGACCGATACCAGTTGCACCACCGACGCGCCGCACATGATCGCTCGGATGGCGTCCTCGCTATGGTGTACGCCACCGCTGCACGCCAGTTCGATCGGTGACGCCGAGGAGACCAGCCCCAGCCACCGCAGCCGCGGCGCCAGTTCGTTGGGCTGACTCAACGGATAAGCCCCACTCATCTCCAGCTCCGCCAGGTCGATATACGGCTGGTAGGTGCGATTGAACAGCACCGCCGCGTTCGCCCCGGCCTCCAACAGCCGATCGCATAACGACGGTAGACCCGCGAAGTAGGGGAGTAGCTTGATGGCCAACGGCAGGCCGGTCGCTCGGCGCACGTGCTTTACGAGGTGAACAATCCGGTCCTCGATGCACCGACTCGTGGCGTGTTCGCCGAAGGTCATTTCGTATACGTTGAGCTCGAGCGCATCCGCTCCCGCGTTCTCGATCAGCCGGGCGTAGTCGGCCCAGCCGCTATCGCTCACGCCGTTGAGCGACGCGATCACGGGGATCGAGAGGTTTTGCTTCAACTGTCGGATCTGATCGAGATATCCCTGCGGTCCCTGATCAAAACCCTCGGCATCGGGCAGGTACGACATCGCCTCGGGTTGGCTCTCGCAGGCCCGCGCCGCAACCTGGTGCAGCAGCACCTGTTCGTAAGCGATCTGCTCTTCGAATAGCGAGTACATCACCACCGCCCCGGCCCCCGCTTCTTCCAAACGACAGGCTTCTTCGACTCTGCGGGACAGCGGCGACGCCCCGGCGATCAGCGGGCTCTTGATCGTCAGGCCGCAATATGTCGTGGTCAGGTCCATCGGTTCACCTCGATTCGATAGGATTCGGGAAGTGGCTGCGTGGCTAGCCCTCGCCGTTGGTGGTCACCAGATCGTCGGCGTCGAGCTTGATCGCGGCGAGCTGCTGGTACAACTCGATCCGGGCGTGGGCGTCGTGTTCGGCCCGTGCTTCGAGCTTTGCGTAGCGCGCCGGGTCGGAGCGTTGGACCATGCGGAAGCGCGTCTCGTTGGCGTGGTAGTCGCGGACTTTCGCCTTGCCAGGTCGGGCGTCGAGCTGCAGCGGGGGCAGGCCCTCGTCTGTCCGCCGCGGGTCGAAGCGGTACAACGGCCAGACGCCCGAGTCGACCGCGAGCTTCTGCTGGTCCAGACCGTGGGCTAGGTCGTAGCCGTGGGCAACGCAAGGCGAGTACGCAATGACCAGCGACGGGCCGGGGTAACGCTCGGCTTCGAGCAAAGCCTTGACGGCCTGGTTGTCGTTGGCCCCGAAAGCTATCGAGGCGACGTAGACGTGGCCGTAGCTCATGGCCATCAGGCCCATGTCTTTCTTTGCCACGCCCTTGCCCGCGGCGGCGAACTTGGCGGCCGCGCCCAGTGGCGTACTCTTGCTCTGCTGACCGCCGGTGTTGGAATAAACCTCGGTATCGAGCACAAGCACGTTAACGTTTTCGGTCTGGGCCAGCACGTGGTCGAGCCCACCGTAGCCGATGTCGTAGGCCCAGCCGTCGCCACCAAGCACCCACACACTGCGGTCTACCAACGGGGCGAGTAGAGACCGCAGCATCATTGTTTCGGAGGATTCGTGGCCCTCGAGTACTTCACGCAACCGCTCCAGGTCGTCGCGATCCGCGTCCGTTGGTGGTTGATCGGCGAGTATGGCATCGTACACGCGGTCGAGTAACTCGGGATCGACCGAGGCGTTCAAGGACTTCAGGAGCGTCAGCGCCTGGGCCCGCTGGGCGTCCACGGCCAGCCGCATCCCGTAGCCGAACTCGGCGTTGTCTTCGAATAATGAGTTCGCCCACGCCGGACCGCGTCCATCGCGGTCGGTGCAGTACGGCGTCGTCGGCAGGTTCCCGCCGTAGATTGACGAGCAGCCCGTGGCGTTAGCGATAAGCATCCGGTTGCCGAACAACTGCGTGATCAGCTTGACGTAGGGGGTCTCGCCACAGCCGGCGCACGCGCCGCTGAACTCGAACAACGGATCGAGGAACTGCGAGCCCTTGACGTCGAGCCTGATAATCCGTTCGCGAGGGGGCTCGGGTATAGCCTCGAACTTGGCCCAGTTGGAACGCTCGGTGTCTAGGTGGTCGAGGCGCGGCGCCATGTTGATCGCTTTGCGCCGGGGTTCCTTGCGGTTCTTGGCGGGGCAGGCCATCACGCAGAGATTGCAACCGGTGCAGTCGTCGGGGGCGACCTGCACGGTGTACTTCATGCCCTTGAAGTCCTTGGCGCGGTAATCGGTGGATTGGAAGCTCGTGGGGGCCGAGTCCAATTCATTGTCGTCGTATGCTTTAATGCGGATCGCCGCGTGAGGGCAGACGAAGGCGCACTTGCCGCACTGGGTGCAGACACCGGGGTCCCAGGTGGGGATCTCAGCAGCGATGCCGCGTTTTTCCCATTTGGTGGTACCGGTGGGCCAGGTGCCATCGGCCGGCAACGCGCTGACGGGCAGGAGGTCGCCCTGTCCGGCCATAATCGTGGCGGTCACACGTTGCACGAAATCCGGAGCCGTGGTCGGAACGACCGGCGGACGGTGGTGTTCCGAGCTCACGTCAGCGGGCACGGTGACTTCGTGTAGGTTTTCGAGCGCCGCGTCGACCGCGGCGTAGTTGCGTTGAACGATCTGGTCCCCCTTCTTGCCGTAGGTCTTTTGGATCGCGGCCTTGATCTGGACGATCGCCTCATCGCGGGCTAGGACACCGGAGATACCGAAGAAACACGCCTGCATCACTGTGTTGATCCGGCCACCCATACCCGCGGCGCGGGCCACGCCTAATGCATCGATCACGTAGAACTTCAGCCCCTTCTCGATGATCCCCGCCTGCACCTCGGCCGGCAGGTGGTCCCACACCTCCTCAGGCCCGTACGGCGCATTGAGCAGGAACACCGCGCCGTCGGCCGCGGCTTCGAGTACATCGAACCGGTAGAGGAACACGAACTGGTGACACGCCACGAAGCGGGCCTTGCGAACAAGGTATGGGGCCCGGATCGGCGCGGGGCCGAAGCGGACGTGGGAGATGGTCATCGCGCCGGATTTTTTCGAATCGTAGACGAAGTAGCCTTGGCCGAAGTTGTCGGTCTGTTCGCCGATGATCTTGATGGTGTTCTTATTGGCCCCGACGGTCCCGTCGGCCCCGAGGCCGTAGAACACCGCGCGGTGTACCGTGTCGTCTTCGATTGAAAAATCGTCGTCCCACGGCAGCGACAGGTTCGTCACGTCATCCAGAATGCCGACGGTAAACTCGGGTTTCGGCTCGTCTTTCGCGAGCTCGTCGAACACGACTTTCACCATGGCCGGGGTGAATTCCTTAGACGACAGGCCGTAGCGGCCGCCGGTTACCAATGGGGGGGAGGCAAAGTGATTCCCCGTGGTGCGTTCGTGACGGGCCAACGCCGCGACGACGTCGAGGTACAGCGGCTCGCCGGTCGCTCCCGGCTCTTTGGTACGATCGAGCACGGCGATGGCTTTCGTCGTCCTCGGCAGCGCGGCGATCAGGTGCTCAGTCGAGAAGGGACGGTACAGCCGGACGTTGAGTACGCCGACTTTTTCATCCCGCTCTGCGAGGAACGCAGCGGTCTCCGCTGCGGTCTCGGCTCCCGAACCCATCACGACCACAACCCGCTCAGCTTCGGGGTGTCCGTTGTATTCAAACAAGCGGTACGCCCGCCCGGTCAGCTCCGCAAATCTGTCCATAACCCTTTGCACCACCCCGGAGGTTTCGCGGTAGCGCGGATTAGCCGCCTCGCGGGTCTGGAAGAACACGTCGGGGTTCTGGGCGGTGCCGCGGATCGTCGGGGCATCGGGGTTTAGGGCTCGGCCTCGGAAGGCGATGATTTTTTGCGGGTCGATCAATGCCTCGATCACGCCGTCTTCGATCGGCGTGATCGTGTTGACTTCGTGGGACGTACGAAAACCATCGAAGAAGTGCATCACGGGCAGCGACGCGTCGAGCGTCGCGGCGTGGCTGATCGCCGCAAGGTCTTGGGCCTCCTGGACGTTGCGTGATGCGAGCATGACGAAGCCGGTCTGCCGCGCCGACATCACGTCCGAGTGGTCGCCGAAGATCGACAGGGCATGGGTCGCGACGGTACGGGCCGCGACGTGCATGACAAAGGGAAACTGTTCCCCGGCGATCTTGTACATGTTGGGCAGCATCAACAGCAACCCTTGCGACGCCGTGAACGTCGTCACCAAGCTGCCGAGCTGCAGCGCCCCGTGGACCGCCCCGGCCGCTCCGCCCTCGGACTGCATCTCCACGATCTTGGGCGTGGCGCCCCACAGGTTGGTCTGGCCTCGGGCCGACCATTGGTCGGCGAACTCGCCCATAGGCGATGAGGGGGTGATCGGGTAGATCACCGCGATCTCGCTGAGTCGGTGCGCGACGCGGGCGACGGCCTCATTGGCGTCGAGAGTGATCGGACGGGGGCTGGACATAGCGGGGCTCTTCCGGGTCAATCGGGCAACGAAGGGCTCACGGTGGGGCCGACTCAACTAATGCGAGATCGGTGCCGTTCGGGAAGACGTGCCGCGGGCCTTCTCGCCGCGGAAACACGGCCGCCATCTTCACTTGGCTCAGGAGAAAGCCATTGCAGAATGCAATGCACTTCCTCCACAGTCGGCAGTTTGCATCCGGAAGCAATGTTCATTTCGGTGACGGGTCGCGAACCAACGGGCTTTATGGGCAGCAGGGTCGTGGCACACCGTTCGCAAACCATAGGGTTGCAGTGGTTCTGCGCCGCGTGAGGTTGGTTCAGCATGTTGTCGCCCATCCGTCATCCCGCATCGATCGAGGCCGTGCGTTACCACGTGCGCGTCCGCGGCCAAGTGCAGGGTGTGGGCTTTCGGCCCGCGGTCTATCGTTGGGCCGCGGCGCAAGGGCTAACGGGCTGTGTCTACAACGACACCCACGGGGCGGTCGTTGAAGTCGAAGGACCGGCGGAACGGGTTGAGGCGTTCCTGCGCGGCTTGGCCGGCGCGATGCCACGGCTTGTGCGGATCGATTATCTACATCATCAGGCCGTGCCCATTCGGGGGGACACGGCTTTTATCATCACGCCCAGCCGCGATTCAGTCGTGGCCGACGCAGCGGTGACGGTCGATACCGCGGTATGCGACGCCTGTCTGCACGAGATGCGCTCGCCACAAAACCGCCGGCACGGACACGCCCTGATCAACTGCACCGATTGCGGCCCACGCTTCTCGATCATCGACGCCGTGCCGTACGACCGACCGAACACCACGATGCGCCGCTTCGCGATGTGCGATCTTTGCCGGGTGGAATACGACAACCCGGCCGACCGGCGGTTCCACGCCCAGCCGGTCTGCTGTCCCGACTGCGGACCGCGGGTTACGCTGATCAATCGCGACGGCGTCGAAGTCGTCGGATCGGAGGACGATCCCCCGCACCAAGCTGCGGAATGGTTGAGGGCGGGCAAGATCCTGGCGATAAAGGGGATCGGCGGCTTCCACTTGGCCGTGCGAGCCGGGGACGCCGACGCGGTCGCCCGGCTACGGCAATGCAAGCACCGTGACGCCAAGCCATTCGCGGTCATGGTGCGTGACGTGCTCGCGGCTCGGGCGCTGGTGCAGCTCACTGAAGCCGGTGAAGCGGCGCTGCAAGGACCGGCGGCCCCGATCGTGCTGGCCCCGAGGCTGGGGCCGTCTTCGGTCGCTCCTGGGCTGGCGGCCGAAGTGGTTCCGGAGGTCGCGCCCGGCACGCACCGCCTGGGCGTGATGCTGCCGTACACCCCAATCCACCACCGGCTGTTCGACGCCCAACCGCAACTCGGTCCGCTCGTCATGACCAGCGGCAACCTCAGCGACGAACCGCTGGTAACCGGCAACGATGAAGCGCTGAACAAGCTCCGTGATATCGCGGACGGGTTGCTCATGCACAACCGGCCGATCGCCCGCGGAGTGGACGACTCGGTGGTGCTGGATCTGGCCACGGGTCCGCCGGTACTGCTGCGCCGGTCGCGGGGGTGGGTGCCGACGGCGATCGCGTTGGACGGCGGCCGTGAAGCCGCGGCCGCCCCGGGGCTGTGTGTCGGCGGCGAACTAAAGGGCACCATCGCCGTGGTACGCCGGGGCGAGGCGGTCCTTGGCCAGCACCTTGGCGACCTCAAGCACCCCGCGGCGTATGACAACTTCCGGCGTTCGGTCGACGATATGCTTGGGCTGTTCGACGTTGAGCCGGCATGGGTCGCCTGTGATCGACACCCGGCCTACCTCAGCCACGGTTTCGCCCAACGCTGGGCGAAGGATCACGGCATCGCGTTGATCGAGGTCCAGCACCACCACGCTCACGCCGCGGCGCTGCTGGCCGAGCACGACCGACACGACCCGATTTTGGCGTTCGTCGCTGACGGCGTGGGCTACGGCGACGGCGGAGCGGTCTGGGGCGGCGAGGTCCTGCGGGTCGATCGCCGGAATTACCAACACCTCGCCCGGCTGCGTCCGCTGCGCCTGCCCGGAGGCGACGCCGCGGCACGTGATACGCGCCGGTGTGCGTTGGCGCTGCTGCACCAAGCCTACGGCGACGCGGGACTCGATCACCCAGTCGTTGACTCGCTGGGTTTCGAAGCGTTGGAGCGTCAGACGCTCTCCGCGATGGTCCGGCGCAGGATACACTGCGTAGACAGCAGCGCACTCGGCCGCGTATTCGACGGCGTAGCAGCCTTGCTCGGACTATGCCAAACCAACCGCTTCGAGGCCGAAGCACCCATGGCTCTCGAAGCTTCGGCTTTCGCCGGCGACCACGCTGCCGATACCGACACCGACGCGTGCATCGTGTCGGTAGACACTACGCCGTGGGCTATAGATCTGTCGCCACTCGTTCGACGGTTGGTAGACGGCCGGATGCGCTGCGAACCCACACCGAACCTCGCCGCCTATTTCCACACGGGCCTGGCCCGGGCGTGGGCAACGCTCTTACGGCAGCTCGCGTCCGACCTCGGTCTCAACACCATCGGCCTTACCGGCGGCGTCTTTGCCAATGAAAGCTTCACGTTGCGCGTTTCGCACCACCTCACCGACGCCGGGCTGACCGTATTGCGTCACCGCCAGGTACCGCCGAATGACGGCGGGTTGAGCCTGGGTCAGGCGGCCGTGGCGGTCGCCTGTTCCGTAGGTCGGAGAAAGGACTAACGCCATGTGTCTCGCGGTACCCGCCCAGATTATGCAACGCCTCGATGGCGAACGCGCTGTGGTGGATCTGCGCGGCAGCCGACTCGAGGTCAGCACCGTGCTCACACCCCAAGTTGATGTTGCCGACTGGGTCTTGCTGCACACCGGCTTTGCCATCGAATGCCTCTCACCCGAAGCCGCGGCCCGGCTGCTGGGCGAGCAAAAAATTTGGGAATCCCACGCGTTCGGCGACGGGCCGACGGGGCATCTGCAAAGAACGGAGGCCACCTCATGACATCTCTGGCCCAACCCGTTGCCCGCCAACCCGTGATCGAACACATGCACACGGTCGCGGGGCAGATCGGTCGGCACGTCCAGTTCATGGAGGTCTGCGGCACCCACACGATGAGCGCGTTCCGCTGCGGGCTCCACGGCCTGCTGCCGAAGAACGTCACGCTGCTCAGCGGCCCGGGCTGCCCGGTGTGCGTCACGGCCCAAGGAGACATCGACCTGATGATCGATCTTGCCCAGAGACCTGGCGTAACGATGTGTACCTACGGTGACATGATGCGCGTACCCGGAAGCCGCGGCAGCCTTGAGGCGGCCCGCAGCGCCGGGGCGGACGTACGCGTGATCTATTCGGCCCTCGACGCGGTACGCATCGCCGAGGAAAACGGGGACCATCATCCGGTTGTCCTTGCGGCGATCGGCTTCGAGACGACCGCCCCCACGGCGGCGGCGGCGGTCTTACGCGCTCACCAACAGGGCTTGGATAATTTCAGCCTCTTGGCGTGTCTGAAGCTCGTGGTGCCGGCGATGACATCGGTGCTCACGCTGCGTGGGCGCAGCCGACGCGGGGTCGAGGGTTTTCTCTGCCCCGGACACGTCTCGGCGATCATCGGCAGCGAAGCGTTCCGCCCGGTAGCCGATGAGTACGGCGTGCCGTGCGTAGTGGGGGGGTTCGAGCCGACGCTGATGAGTCAGGCGGTGGTAGCGCTGTTGGAGCAGGTACGGGACGGCCGGCATGACCTGGAGAACCTGTACCCCGAAGTAGTAACCCCGGCCGGTAACCGCATCGCACAACGCTGGATCGACGAGGTGTTTGAACCGGTGGTCACGCGGTGGCGTGGCCTGGGCACGATCCCCGAGAGCGGGCTGGCGATCCGTAAGGCCTACTCCGGGTACGACGCCCGACGCGTATTCGAACTGCACCCGGTGGTCGCACCCGAGCCGGACGGCTGCCGTTGTGGTGAAGTCATCGCCGGGCTGGTACGACCCGACCAGTGCCGGCTCTTCGGCGAGCGGTGCAACCCGACGCGTCCGATCGGGCCGTGCATGGTCAGCGGCGAAGGTACCTGTCAGGCGTGGTTCAAGTATGGCCGCGCGAACGCGCCGAAGCCCTCATGTCAATCCGTGACACCCCCCGAGACGGACGGCCCATGATCCTATCGCGATACCAACCCGAAACCGGGCCTCCACCGCCGCCCGCGCCGACGCTGCCCGACGGGCCGGGAGAGGTTGCTTCCGGATCCGCAGCGCCAACGGCAGAAGCGCCCCGGGTGGCGTCCGACGACTCCGTCGTCATGGCCCACGGCGGCGGTGGGCAACTCACTGATCAACTGATTCACCAGCACATCCTCCCGCGGCTGGGGAATCCCACGCTCAGTCTTCTGGGCGACTCGGCGGTTCTACCGCCTTCGTTCAACGACAGGGTGGCGCTTACAATCGACAGCTACGTCGTCCAGCCGTGGCGTTTCCCGGGAGGCGACGTCGGCCGCATCGCGGTGTGTGGCACGGTGAATGACCTCTCAGTCACCGGGGCCACCCCTCGGGGTATCGCTCTGGGCATCGTGGTCTCTGAAGGTTTTTCGCTCCGTGACCTTGACCGCGTCCTCGCGTCGGTAGCAGGTGCGGCGGCGGAGGCGGATGTCGACGTCGTGGCCGGCGACACCAAGGTCGTCGACTACCACGACCCGCCTGAGATCATGTTAACCACCGCCGGCGTGGGATACCGGCCGTTTAGCTACCGCCCGATGCTCGATCGCGTCCACCCGGGCGACAAGCTACTGATCAATGGTCCGGTGGGCGATCACGGTCTGGCCGTGATGCTGGCCCGTGAGTTGCCCGAGATGCAGGTCGCTCTGCGCAGCGACGCGGCGCCGCTGAATCATTTGATCGCACGCTGCCTCAGCCGGACGCACGAGGGGGTTGTATTTATGCGTGACGCAACCCGAGGCGGGCTGGCGGGCGTCACCGCCGATATCGCCCAGAGCACGGGATTACACGTCGTCCTCGACGAGTCGGCGATCCCGATCCGGCCCGCGGCACGCCACGCCGCCGACCTGCTCGGGCTCGATCCACTGGAGATCGCCAACGAAGGCAAGCTCGTCATGATTGCCCGGCCCGCTGCCGTGGACACGCTGCTGATGGAGATGGATGGCTACGGAGGCGACCCCTGGGAACGCCCCCGTGTCATCGGGGAGATCACCGATATCCGCGACGGCTTGTGCGAATTGATCACCACACTCGGCGGGCGACGCATCCTGCAAAAACCGTACGGCGAGGAACTGCCGCGCATCTGCTGACACCACAGAAAGGGACAAGACCCATGCTACTGCTCCACGTTTCACCAGAATTCCTGTTCTTCGGGATCCCGGTCGGTTTCATGTTCGGCTTCATGTTCGGCATCGTGGTGGGATCCAAGAAGAGTTATCGCCACTAACGCTGTTTCGAAACGCTTTTATTCAAGCCGAGCCCGACCATGACCGCCACGCTCCCTATGCCCACTCCGCCGACCGACGACCGCCGCTGGAAAGCCGTAGAGGCGACCATGCGTCGCAACGGCCATTCGCGCAACGCCTTGATCGAGACCCTGCACACCGTACAAGACGGTTTTGGTTACCTCGACGACGTTTCCCTGAAATTTGTCGCCCGTGCGCTGAAACTTCCGCTCAGTTCGGTTTACGGCGTCGCGACTTTCTACCACAACTTCACCCTCAAGCCCCAGGGGCGGCACAGCTGCGTCGTCTGTACCGGAACCGCCTGTTACATCCACCGCGCCCGCGCGCTGCTTGATCACCTGCGGGAGAAACACGACCTCTCCGATGGGCAGACCGACGCCGACGGCAACATCACCCTGCTGACGGCACGTTGCCTTGGCACGTGCAGCATGGCTCCGGCCGCGGTGTTCGACGGCCAAGTCGTGGGCGACGTGGATGAACAACTGATCGACGAACGCTTGGAAACGTGGGCCGATTCATGAATCCCGATATCCTCCAACGTCTAGCAGAGAAAGAGCACGTCACCGCCACCGCCACACCAGTACGCATCAACGTGTGTGCCGCGGCGAGTTGTCAATCGCGCGGCTCGGACGAGTTGGCCAAAAACCTGCAGCGTCAGATCAAGGGCGCGAAGCAGGCCAAACAATGCAAGGTACGCTACGTCGGCTGCATGGGCTTGTGCTCAAAAGGTCCGCTCGTGGAGATCGACGAGCCGGCTCGACCCGCAATTCACGAGGCCGATCGACGGCTGCTTCAGGGCGCCACGGTGGACGACGCACCGGAGCTGATCGATCTGGCGCTCCACGGCGCCCGGCCCACTCCGCTCGAGCTGGATACCGACATGCCGTTTTTCACCCGGCAGCGCCGCGTGGTTCTCGAGAACAGCGGCTTCATTGACCCCGAACGTATCGAAGACTATGTCGCCCGCGGCGGCTACCAGGGATTGGTGAAGGCTCTTACCGAGATGTCGCCGTCTCAAGTCATCGACGAGGTCTCACGCAGCGGGCTACGCGGACGGGGCGGCGCGGGCTTTCCAACGGGTGTGAAGTGGGCGACCGTCGCCAAGTCCGACGGCTCGCCGAAGTACGTGGTCTGCAACGCCGATGAGGGCGACCCCGGCGCGTTTATGGACCGCGCGGTTCTAGAGTCCGACCCACACCGCGTGCTGGAGGGCATCATCACCGCGGGCTACGCGGTGGGCGCGAGTCGCGCCTACATCTACGTGCGGTCGGAATACCCGCTGGCGATCCTCCGGCTCAAGCGGGCGATCAACCAGGCCAAGCGGATCGACGTACTGGGCACGAACCTTTGTGACACACCGTTCGCGTTCGACGTCGAACTGCGTCTGGGGGCGGGCGCGTTTGTGTGCGGCGAGGAGACAGCGCTGATTGCATCGATCGAAGGCCGCCGGGGTACGCCGCGCCCCCGACCGCCGTACCCCGCGAGCTACGGGCTCTGGGGGCGCCCGACGCTGATCAACAATGTCGAGACATTCGCCAATATCCCTTGGATCATGCGCGAGGGCGGTGAGGCGCTGTCGGCGATCGGTACTGCAAAATCCAAGGGTACCAAGGTCTTCGCACTCGCCGGCACCATTATCAACAACGGCCTGATTGAAGTGCCCATGGGTATTACGCTGCGCGACATCATCGACGACATCGGCGGGGGCGTCCCGGACGAAAAAGCGCTCAAGGCCGTGCAGACCGGCGGGCCCTCGGGAGGCTGCATCCCCGCCGAGCTCCTGGATATGCCGGTCGACTACGAGTCGCTGGTCAAAGCCGGTTCGATCATGGGTTCCGGCGGCATGATCGTCATGGACGAGACCTCGAACATGGTCGACGTGGCACGGTTTTTCATGGAGTTCTGCAAGGACGAATCTTGCGGTAAATGTGTGCCGTGCCGCGTGGGGACGTCGGTGATGCTCGATCTGCTCGAAAAGCTGTGCCAAGGTACAGCATCACGTCGTGACCTCGACTTGCTCAAAGAACTTTGTGAAGTCGTGCGCTGTACATCGCTGTGCGGCCTCGGCCAAACGGCACCCAACCCCGTGTTATCCACGCTCCGTTATTTCGAACACGAGTACACCGATACGCTCCAACCCGCCGACCCCCACGGTTATCCGCTCCCGATGCTCCAAACCTCCTGATTCTGCCTGCCAGGCACCAATGAGAAACGGCCATGGCCCGCCAAAAAGTTCCCCCGACCCAAGCGCTCACACTCACGATCAACGGCGAGGCCGTCACCGCCAAGCCGGGGCAGACCATCATGGATGTCGCCAGCGAAGCCGGCGTCACTATCCCCCATCTCTGCTACCTCGACGGGCTATCGATCTGGGGGGCGTGTCGGCTGTGCGTGGTCGAGCTCGAAGGCCAAAGCAGGCTGTTTTCCGCCTGTTCGACCGAAGTCGCCGAGGGTATGGCCGTCCAAACCGAAACACCCCGGCTGCGTCATTATCGCAAGGTCATCGTCGAGATGCTTTTTGCCGAACGCAACCACATCTGCTCGGTCTGCGTGAGTAACGGCCACTGCGAGTTGCAGTCCATGGCTCATCAGCTCGGCGTCGACCACGTCCATCTGCCGTATCGTCACCCCGACCTGTCGGTCGACTCGTCGCACGAGCGGTTCCGGCTGGACCACAACCGCTGCATCCTCTGTACGCGTTGCGTGCGGGTGTGCGGTGAGATCGAGGGCGCATTCACCAAGGGCATGGCCGGCCGCGGCATCGAAGCGATGATCATCAACGACCTGAGCGAACCGTGGGGCGAGTCGGATACCTGTACATCCTGTGGCAAGTGCGTCCACGTCTGTCCGACCGGGGCCCTGGTCGAGAAGGGCTCCGCCGCGGCCGAGATGGAAAAACGCTCGGCGTTCTTGCCGTACCTCACCGTGATGCGCGAGGAGGATAGCAATCACTCATGAAAGAAGCGAACCCCCGAAAAGTGACGCTGGCCACGGTCTGGCTCGACGGCTGCTCGGGCTGCCATATGTCCTTCCTCGACATGGACGAGCGGCTCGTCGAACTCGCCCAGCACGTCGAACTGGTCTACTCGCCCATAGTCGATGTGAAGCACCCGCCGACGGGTACTGACGTTGGCCTCATCGAAGGGGCGGTCAGCAACGAAGAAGACGCCGCCAAGGCCCGCATGATGCGCGGCGCGTGTGGCTTCCTGATTTCACTAGGCGACTGCGCGGTCACTGGCAACGTGCCGTCGATGCGTAACGTGTTTGAGCTCGGCACTGTCTACGACCGGGCGTTCAGAGAAACCGCGGACCTGCAGCCACAAACTCCGGGCCAGAACGTCCCGCCACTCCTGCCAAAGGTCTTGCCTGTGCACGAGGTCGTCCCCGTAGACCTGCACCTGCCCGGCTGCCCCCCCCCGGCCGACGCAATCTACGAGGTCTTGACCGAACTCATCGCCGGCCGCACCCCCGACCCGCTGCGTCTGTCGCGCTTCGGAAGATAAATCATGGCACAAACCATCACCATTGCACCGGTCACCCGCATCGAGGGCCACGCCCGCATCACCATCGACTTGGACGACGCCGGCCAGGTCGCCGACGCACACTTCCACGTCACGCAGTTCCGGGGTTTCGAAAAGTTCTGCGAGGGCCGACCATTCACCGAGATGCCCGCGCTCACCGCACGGACCTGCGGCATCTGCCCGGTCAGCCACCTCATGGCGTCGAGCAAGGCCTGCGACGACCTGATGGCCGTGACGATCCCGCCCACGGCCGTGAAACTCCGACGCGTCATGAACCTCGCCCAGATCATGCAATCTCACGCCCTGAGTTTCTTCCACCTCTCGTCGCCTGATATGCTTCTGGGCTGGGACAGCGACCCGGCGCGACGACACGTGCTGGGCGTGGCGGCCGACCACCCGCAGATCGCGCTGGACGGCATCCGTCTGCGGCAGATCGGCCAGGGCATCATCGAAATCCTGGGCGGCAAGAAGGTTCACCCCGCCTGGATGGTCGGCGGCGGGGTCAACGCCCCGCTCAACTCCCAGGCCCGCGAACAGATCGCCGGGCTAGCGCCCGAAGCATTGGAAATCGCACGGCGTAACCTCGGCTGGTTCAAGCGCTCGCTGGACAATTACCACGACGAGGCAGAGAGCTTCGCAAACTTCCCGTCGCTGTTCCTCGGGCTCGTCGACGGCGATGGCGGACTCGAACACTACGACGGCCAACTCCGCCTCACCGGGCCCGATGGCTTGGTTCTCGAAGACGGCGTCGAGGCTCACGACTACGGCTTCCTGCTGGGTGAAGCGGTCGAAGATTACTCGTACATGAAGTTCCCGTACTACAAGAAACGCGGTTACCCCGATGGGATGTACCGCGTCGGCCCCTTGGCGCGGCTGAATCTCGCGGACTACGCCGGCACGTCAGTAGCGGATCAGGAGCTTGTGGCCTTCCGCCAACTCCGTAGCGGCGCTGTACTCAGCTCGTTCCATTACCACTACGCCCGTCTGATCGAAGTGATCTTCGCCGCCGAACGCATCGCTGAACTGATGGACGACCCCGATATCCTCGATCCACATGTGCGCGCCAAAGCAAGATCCAATCGCAATGTCGGCATCGGTGTCGCCGAGGCGCCCCGCGGCACGTTGATCCACCACTACGAGATCGACGACGACGGACGGATCACTCGCTGCAACCTCATCATCGCCACGGGTCACAACAACCTCGCGATGAACGCCGGGGTGAAACAGGTCGCCGAGCGTTTCGTCTCGGAAAACCATCTGGAAGAGGGTGCGCTGAACCGTGTCGAAGCGGTCATCCGCTGCTTCGATCCGTGCCTCAGTTGTGCGACGCACGCGCTGGGGCAGATGCCGATGCGTATCGAACTCCGCAGCGTGGAAGGCGTCGTTGTAGACGCCGTGCAACGTGATTGAATGGACTTTGGCCGAGGCAATGGGCTTAAAAACCTCATGGAACCCTACATCCTTATCATCGGTTTTGGTAGCACACTCCGCGGCGACGATGCGGCCGGCCCGGCGGTCGCGGCGCGGCTGGCTGAGCGTTTCGTGGCGCGGTCGGGCGTCTCGGTGTGCGTGGAAGCAAGCCTGACGCCAGAGCTAGCGGCCTTGGCGTCAGCGGCCGATCGGGTGGTCTTCATCGATTGCGCAGCCGACCTAGCCGCGGGCGAGGTTCGGCAGGTTGAGGTCGCTCCGACAGACGACACATCGCCGGCGATGGTCCACTTCCTCGATCCCGCGGCTCTCATGCTCTGGACCCGTCGGTTGTACGGCGAGACTCCTGCCGCGACACAGTTTGCCATCGGCGGCGGCTCGTTCGAAGCCAGCGACGACCTGACGCCGATCGTGGCGAATGCGTGCGCATTCGTGGTCGCGCGGGTCGAGGCGTTGGTGGATCAGTGGCAGAACACCCAGGAGGTCAGCCGTGCATGAGTTTTCCCTAGCCGAGGCGTTGCTTCAACAGGTCGAGGCCAACGCCCCCCGACATTCGGTGGTCCGTCATGTCCGGGTCGAAATCGGTCCGCTGCAGATGGTTGACGGTGAAGCGTTGAACACCGCTTGGAACTTCCAGACGGCGGGTACGCGCGCCGATGGAGCGGAGTTGGTCATCGACTGGCTGCCCTGTGAACGCACATGCCCGGCTTGTGGGCGTCGTTGGAGCGGCGGAGATCTCGTGGAGATCTGCTCCTGCGGCCACCCCCAGCCGCGGTGGATCGACGGGGCCAAGCTCATCCTGGCCTCCATCGAAGTCGAACGCGCCGGCGACACGAGCCCCCCGGCATCTCAGCCGTATCCCGAAAGGCCCGAATCATGAGCACTTCCACCGTCCCGGTCGTAGAGAACGTTCTGAAGTTGAACGACGAAATCGCCGCGATGAACCGCGTGGCTTTCCGCGCGGCCAACGTCCGTGTGGTGAATCTCATTGGTGGGCCTGGCTGCGGCAAGACGACGCTGCTCGAACGCACGGCGAGGCGGTTCACAAGTCGTGGTCTTCGCCTGGGCGTGATCGTCGGCGACCTCGCCACGACGCGCGACGCGGAGCGGCTTATCGTCGCCGGGGCCAAGGCGGTCCAGATCAACACCGGCAAGGGCTGTCACCTCGACGCCAATCAGGTCCGGAACGCGGTCGATCAACTCGATTTGCTGGCCTTGGACCTGCTGATCATCGAGAACGTGGGCAATCTAATTTGTCCGGTGGGTTTTGATCTCGGGCACGACGAAATGGTGGGGATGTTCAGCGTAGCCGAGGGCGACGACAAACCCGCTAAGCACCCCCACTTGGTCCACACGTCCTCGGTACTCCTACTGAATAAGTCTGATCTGCTGCCGCACGTGCCGTTTGACGAACGACGGTTCCGCGCCGATGTCGCTGCGCTCAACGCCCAAGCGCCGATTTGGAATATTGCGGCGGCCAAAGACGAGATCTCACCGTGGCTCGAATGGATCGATGCCCGGCTTCCAAGCCCCGCTGACTGAAGGATTCTCTGCAGTGTCTACGTCCGTGATTGTCGTACCGTTTTCCGCCGAACGTTCCGCTTTGACTCGATACCGTGTGCTCGTGGGGGCGATCGTGATCCAGATGATCTTGGGCACGGTCTACGGCTATAGCATCTTCTGGCAACCGCTGCTGGGCGAGGTATTCATCCCCGTGGTCACCGAGGCCCGTGCGGCCGAACTTGAGGCGGCGGGCACTTCGTTGGCGAGTTACGAAGTCGTCGCGGACGCCGAGGCGCAGCGGGTGGTTGTCGAGCGCCAGCGCGGCTACCTCAAGCAGGCATTTGCCCTCTGCATCCTTAGCTTTGCGCTGGTGATGGTGGTGGCGGGCGCGGTGCAGGACCGCATCGGGCCGCGGATCACGGCGTTGATCGGGGCCGGGTTGATGGGAACAGGTTTTGTACTGGCGGGCTTGCTCCAGTACCCGGTCGTCTTTCTCTTGGCTCACGCGGTTCTGGTAGGGATCGTCGCCTTGGTCCTCATGCTCGCCCTGCACGCCTTGTTGGCGCCTTGGTGCGGGCCGGCGGACGGGGGATTGACTCGGCTGGTTCCGCTGGCGGTGGCGGCGAGTGCGGCGGTGGCCGGCGTGTTGCTCGGGCAGCAGTACGTCGGGCAATCCGGGCAGATCGATCGGCTGCTGCTGCTGTGGGGGACGATCGGGGTGCTGGCGGGCGCGGGCATCGGCTTCGCCTACGTCTGCCCGATCGCTGCGTTGATCAAGTGGTTCCCTAACCAGAAGGGCCTCATGGCCGGAGTGGCCGTAGCGGGCTTCGGGTTCGGGGCTTTTCTCTTCAAGGGTCAGACGATCGGTGCGTTGGGATTCATTGAGTCGTTCGGAATTCGATCGTTTTTTATCGTTCACGGGCTGGTGTGCCTGGTGGGAGTGGGTGTGGGGGCGGCGATGCTGAGCAACCCGCCAGAGAGCCAAGACGCCGGGACGGACGCTCCCCGGATGGATAGCCAAGACTCGGACTGGCGGGTAACGATCCGGCAACCGGGTTTCTATGTGCTTTGGCTGATGTTCTTTGCCGGGTCGCTGGCCGGGCTCATGGTCATCGGAATCGTCAAGGATTTTGCCGGAGAACAACTCGTCGCCGCTGCGGGCGGAGAAGCGGCGTTGGCTGCGGACCGGCGGGATGCGCTTCTGATCAAGGGGGCCGAGGCCATCGGGTGGCTGGCAATCTTTAACGCGGTGGGGCGGGTTGTCTGGGGCGCGGTGTCCGACCGCGTGGGGCGGACCGGTTCGTTCATCGCGGTGTTCCTGCTTCAGGCGGGCGTGTTGTTTGGCCTGGCTTTCATGAAGACCAACGTCTCGCTGGCGGTGGCCGCGTCGCTTATCGGTTTCAACTACGGAGGGTGCTTCGCCCTGTTTCCGTCGGCGACGGCGGATATGTTTGGCGCCAAGAATCTCGGGGCCAACTACGGCTGGGTATTTACCTCCTACGGCATCGCCGGGGTGGTGGGGGTAGCGGCGGGCAACGCCGCGAAGACGCTGACCGGTAGCTACGCGGCGGCGTTCAACGCGGCGGCCGTGCTCTGTCTAATCGCGGCGGCCTTGGCCGTCGTGCTGGCACGCTTGCCCAAATCTCCGCCCGACCCCGCCTCGACGTGATCAAATCTTGATCCACTGTTTATTCCTATTTCTGGAGACCTTAAAAATGACCGCCACTCCCGCCCCGCAGCCGAACGTCGTGGGGCCCACCGAGATCAGTCCGTCGCCCGACTTCGTTCGCCGCGCACACATCAACTCACCCGAACAGTACGAGCAGATGTATCGCGAGTCGATCGAGCAGCCCGATACATTCTGGGGCCGGATCGCCCAGCAGTTTACGTGGCACCGCCCATGGGACAGCGTTTGCCAATGGAGCTTTGACGGCAACGTGCCGATCTCGTGGTTCGCGGGCGGCCAGACCAACGTCTGCGTCAACGCGGTCGATTGTCATCTCAAAGACCGCGGCGATCAGGCGGCGCTGATCTGGGAAGGCAACGAGCCGGGCGAAGACGAAGTGATCACCTACCACGAGCTATACCGCCGAGTGTGCCGGTTCGCCAACACGCTGCTGGCGATGGGCGTCCAACGCGGCGACCGCGTGTGTCTTTATATGCAGATGATCCCCGAGCTACCGGTGGCGATGTTGGCCTGCGCGCGGATAGGCGCGGTGCATTCGGTGGTGTTCGGCGCGTTCAGCGAGGACGCGCTGCGCGACCGGATCAACGACGCGCAGTGCCGGGTGCTCGTCACCCAGGACACGGCGATGCGTGGCCAGAAACGCGATATCCCAATGAAAACCAAGGCCGATGCCGCCGTCGCGCAGTGCCCGAGTGTCGAACGCATCGTGGTTGTCCGGCGGAGCGGACACCAAGTGCCGATGCAGCACGTCCGCGACGGATGGTGGGACGAATTGGTGCATGATATGCCTTCGGATTGCGCTCCGGTTTGGGTCGATGCCGAAGACCCGCTATTCATTCTTTATACCTCTGGCTCGACCGGCAAGCCAAAAGGCGTCTTACACACCACCGGCGGGTACATGGTCTACACGGCTGCCACGTTTAAGCATATTTTCGACGTTCACAACGGTGACGTGTGGTGGTGTACCGCCGACATCGGTTGGATCACCGGACACTCCTACATCGTCTACGGCCCGCTGTGCAACGGCGCCACGAGCGTGATGTTTGAGGGGGTGCCCAGCTACCCTGATGCCGGAAGATTCTGGGACGTGGTCGACAAATTCCGGGTTACCCAGTTCTACACCGCGCCCACCGCAATCCGTGCGTTGATGCGAGAGGGCGAAGAACACGTCGCGAAACGGAACCTATCGAGCCTCCGGCTGATGGGCAGCGTGGGCGAGCCGATCAACCCCGAAGTGTGGCGGTGGTACTGGCGGGTCGTCGGTAAGGGCCGCTGCCCGGTCGTCGATACGTGGTGGCAGACCGAGACCGGCGGGATTCTGATCTCGCCACTACCGGGGGCACACACGATGAAACCCGGCAGCGCATCACGGCCGTTCTTTGGCGTCCAACCCGTGGTGGTACGCGACGACGGAACCGAGTGCGGCCCGGACGAGCCCGGAAAGTTATGCATGAAGGCCGCTTGGCCCGGTATTCTGCGTAGTACCTGGGGCGACCACGAACGCTTCGTGCAGACGTATTTCGGCACCTATCCTGGCTTATATTTCACTGGCGATGGTGCGCGTGTGGATACCGACGGCGATTACTGGTTACTCGGACGGGTCGATGATGTTATCAATGTCTCGGGCCACCGCCTGGGCACCGCCGAGATCGAAAGCGCCCTTGTATCGCACAACGATGTCGCCGAAGCCGCGGTCGTCGGGTACCCACACGACCTCAAGGGCCAAGGTATTTACGCCTTCGTAACCCCTATCGCCGGCCGAGAGGACAACGACAGCTTCCGCAAGGCCCTCACCGCTCACGTGAGGCAGGAGATCGGTCCGATCGCCACACCTGACGTGATCCAATTCGCCCCGGGTCTACCCAAGACGAGGTCGGGCAAGATCATGCGTCGCGTACTCCGCAAGATCGCGGAGAACGAGCCCGAATCAATCGGCGACACCAGCACCCTCGCCGACCCGTCCGTCGTCGACGAACTGATTAGCCGTGGAAAAGCGTTAGGCATAAATTAACCTTATCTCGGCCCCGACGCGGCCGTTCATCACAACTCGAGCACTTCGGGACGGATTCTCTTACTTCTCCGGTGTAGGCGCAAAAAGAAAGGCGGAGGCATTTATGCCTCCGCCATCGGTATTGGTTCGAGATTGAGTGCGCTGAAGCTAGGCGAGCGGCAAGCCCTCACCCGGCTGTCCACGACGGACCCAATAGAGCCCCGCCACGGCCAGCAGCCCACCGATTCCCATGGCCGATGCCGGCGACAGGGGAACGGTGGTAGCGTGAACCTTGGCAACCTTGAAATCGTCATTCCAATCCGTGGTGGTGATCCCGAACTTGGTGCCGAAGACATCGAGGTTGTGGTCACTGAGGGTCAGCTTCTTACTCCCCAACCTGCCGTAGCCTGGCGAAAGTGGGGCCGCACCCAAGGGGCTGCCGTCGGCGTCGATGAACTTGACTTCATCACCCCATTTCCCAACCAAGGTGAAATGGATCGCCTTGACGTTGAGAGGCTCGCTGGTTTCCAGCCAGAGCACTTCTTTCCGGCCGATACCATCGATAGCAGGGTTATCAATCTTACCGCTGTAAACCCCCACCCCAGCGGGCGAGCGCACCAGAAGGGCGGGCTTGCCGTTTCCCTTTGCGGTCAGGGTAAGATTGATGCCGTCGGCCTCGTACAAGAACGAGCTGCCCACATCCAAACCCGAAAACTTTAGGTTAAATGTGGTCCCTGCGGAAGCCGGCTGGGTCGACACCAGCACGACACCCAGGACGCAGCAGTTCAGCAGAATCGAACATAACCATCTCATATAGGCCTCCTTTTCTCTGGAATTGAGATGGACAAGAAACGCGTGATCCGGTCGTAGGCCGAAGCCCGTCAGGTGGATGTATTACATGGGGGTGCCTCCGTTCTTGGGTGTGCAGGCGACGTGCGACGCGGCAAGCCATCAATGTTTTGAGACGCAAATCACGGGACCTGGTCTAACGGCACTACCTCGGAAAGCGCCGTGTAGAGCGTATCGACACGCGGTTGCAGCTCGGCGGTGTGCGGCGTTGACGACACAAGAAGTAATTCAGCGTGGCTTAAGTATTCACGCGCGACTTGTGGCTCGTTCGCACGGACCGCCTGCTCGGCAATCCATAACGACCACTCGGGGTTTCGCGGGTCGAGGCTCATAGCTTGCCGACCGAGTTCCTCGGCAGCGGCGAAGTCACCGCGGAGCGACATCGCGAGGCCGAGGGTGTGCAGTTTGTCCGGGTCGTGGGGGTCCAGTTCGACGGCATGCCGGGCAAGCTGATACGCCTCGTCGACAGATTTTTCGTTCGCAAGCAGCAGAAAGGCGAGATTGTTAAGCGTCATCGCGGATTCGGGGAATGTATCCAATCCTTCACGATACGCGATCTCGGCGAGCTCGGTCTGCCCACGTAGTTCGTGGAGAATTCCGACCAGGTTGTAGTACTCAGGGGTCACAGTTACACGGACGAGATCAATCGCGGCGAGCGTACTGATCGCTCGATCAAGCGCCTCATCGTCCGTGGTCTGTTCGGCTACGAGTCGCCACGCATTGGCGAGGGCAAGCCGTTCTTCGTAAGCGGTCGTTTCGGTGAGTTGCTCGAGGTAGTCCAGCCAAGCCTTGGCGTTATGTGCCTTGCTGACGCGCGTCGCCGCAAGATGTGCCCAGGTCAGCCTCCACCGCGCCGAGCCGGGCAGGAGCGGAGATAAAAGGTTATGGGCTTCGTCGGCGCGGTCCATCTGGATGAGCGCCGAGGCGTAGGCCGCAAGCGCCGGGCCGTAGGCAGCCGCGTTCGACCGTGCCGAATCGAGGTAGGGCTCTAGGATCGAAAGCGCGGCTGTCCCTCGCTGCTGCTGCAGACGCACCTGCGCGAGCAACACGTCCGCTTGGGCGGCCTGAGTCGGGCTCAGTCGCCGCCAGTTGTTCGCTGTCTGGGCGGCGGCGTTCCAGTCGCGCCGGGAGGCGTGGGTGAGGCAGAGCAGCTGCAGCCCCCAAGCCGAGCGTTCAAAGCTCGGGCTGTGTTCGAGGACAAAGTCGGCAGCCAAGTCGGGCTCACCTGCGGCGAAGCGGGCGTCGGCCGCCGCGAGACGCAGCACGTCGTGACGCGGATGTATGAATGCCGCCCCGGTCAACGCCTCGGCGGCATTGTGGGAAGAGGTGAATAGCGACGCCGGGTGATCGGATAGAAATTCCGCCACCACCGGCGCTTCGTCGGGGCATAGGATTAATGCAGACGCCATCCGCCAAGCCAAACTATTGGTCCCCTGAGGCGCGACGTCTTGGAACACGCGAAACACCGCCGGCCAACCGCTCCTTGGCTGCGCCTGGGCAGCACGATGGGCGACGCTTAGCGTCGACTCAAGCCTCTCAGCGGCAACGTTGGCCATCATCAACAACGGCCAGACTTCTGAGGGCACATTTTTCGCTTCGGTCACGCGCTCAAGTTGGTCGATCGAGATCTCCGGCATACCTAAAGCCAAATAAGCACTACCGAGCGCGATGCCCGTGGAAGGGTCCGAAGTCTGGGTCGGAATTCGGGCGAGCAGTTCGCGGGCTGTAGCGGCCTCACCGTACCTCGCATAGGTTGAAGCGAGTTGGGCGATCGTGGCGTGGTCATCGGGCGATGTTTGGTTGAGAAGTCCCTGGGCGTATTCGGGTCGGCCCGCGGCCAGCGCTAGAGAGATGGCTTGGATCAGCCCTTGCGGGGAGTAACTTATAGCGTCCTCCCCCGCCACCAGAGCCTCTAGGCCGAGGTCGGGTCTCTGTAAACGGATCGCGAGTTCAGCGGCGGAGTCGCTCTGCAGACGCGAGAGGCGGACCCCAGGCTGACGAACGGCCTGCTCCAGGTGACGCAGAGCGTCCGGCTCGCGGCCCATCCCCATCAGTAGCCGCGCGGCGCGGAGGCGTGCGGTGGTGTGGTAAGGCTGTTGATTTAAAACGGTCAGCAGTTGCCTAAGCGCCGCCGGGGGTTGATCGAGCGCAACCAGGCAGTGGGCGAGTAAAAGCCGCAACTCGGAGTCGCGGGGATTCCGGGTTAGCGTATCGAGAAGGCGGTCAGCAGCGGCGGCTACCTCACGCGGTGAGGCATTCGAGGCCAGGAGCCCACGCGTCCGTATGGCCAGTGCACTGGCATCGTCGGGCGCAAAGTGCCTTTCAACCCGCGCAAAGAGGATGTTTCTTAAATCCGGATCGCGGAGCAATTGGTGGTCACGCCCGGCGGTCAGCAGAACACGACGATCCTCGGAGCGCTCAGCCAACAGGGTTCGCCAGGCACTGAGCCTCACATCGATGTCTTTAATTCTTTTGAGGTCCATCAACGCTACGAGCGCCGCGTCGGTTGACTCGGCCGAATATTCACTCGGGTTGATGTGGGGTATGGCATACGCGGTCATCCGCGTGATCTGCGTATGATCCGGAAAACGTGCGGTGGCCGTTCGGCTGAGAAGATCGGCGGAAGGCAAAGAATAGGCCCGGGCGAACTCGATCGCCTCCGCGACTAAGTCGGGCCCTATTGCGGGTATGAGTCGGACCAATTCCTGGATAGTGGCGTCGGATCCGTCGAGGTTGCCTATGTGTGCCTGTGCCCTCGCATGCGCTAAGGCCACACGCGGATCATCAGGAAGTAGATCCCGGTAATGTGCGAGTTGAGCGTTATGCTGCTTGGCCTGAATCGGTGTGCCACTGATCGCGACGTCTGTCATGACCGTACACCACCAAGCGGCAGCATCGGGCTGATTGCCAAATAATCGGAGTAACTCATCAACTTCGGCCGCAGCTTCGGGGACACGGTCGGCGGCATAGAGCGCCTGTACTAACCATAACCTAGCGTCGAACCACGCCGGACGTTCGTTGACCACGGCGGTGAGGTCGTTTACGGCACGATCGAATTGCCCCGCTTCGGCCGTGGCGAGTGCATTCCACGCCACTACGTGAGGATCGTCCGAAAAGCCGTCTTCGTCCGACTGCTGTTCGGAGAGGCGCGGTACTTCACCCCCACCCTCAAGGCTAACATGGACCAAGTGCCCCCACGCCATAGCGGGATCAAGCGTCGTCGCCAATTTGTCAGCCGCGGGGCCGTTACCCTTACGCCAGTGGCTAATCGTCAGGCACGCCCGGGCGGCAGGCGATAACAAGCTTTGGTCCTCTAACCTATGAGCCACTTCGACCACACGGTCCGGGCGGTTGAGCTCCCACCAACGGATCAATAGCCACTCGTGATCGAAGCCGGGCTCGGGCCCTGCGGGGTGGCGCATCGTGGCGGCAACTGCTCGAGCGGAAGCGGTGAAATCACCGAAAGAATCAAGCTGTGCAACAAGAACACCAGCGAGGCGCGGGTCGATTGTGGGTTGAGCGATGAGTTGATCAAGCGTATCACGTGCCGCCTGGGCTTCGCCGGAAAGAACTTGGGCTTGAGCTATGAAGAATACCAGGTGGTCGCGCTGATCCGGCTCGGGCAGCGTTTCAGATAATTGGTCACTGATCTGGTCAGCGTTTTGACCGTCATCGATAAGAAGTCGGGAATGCAGATATCGGGCGTGTAGATCGAGCGGCTCAATCTCTAAAAGATGAACTAGAGATTTGAGACAGGTTTCACTGTCACGCAGACGGTACTGCGCGGTCGCGAGGGCACGCAGCGCGATCGCGTCATTCGGTTGACGAACTAACCAGGCTTCGGCCAACGGCTTGGCATCTGAACTCCACCCGAGTTGGGTGTAGCGCTCAAGCAAGGCGTGTGCGGACGGGGTGTGACCCGGGTCCGAAGTTAATGCGTTGCGGAAGGCACGTATAGCATCCGAAATATGCGAGTGGTCAGGGACCGGTTGCTCTTCCCGAGCCCGGCCGTAGGCGTGCCACGCCTCAGAATCCGTAGTGTTCGGGAAACGTTGCAGGTAGCGGCCGATCTGATCGAGTGCGGTTTCGTAATCTTGAGCCGCGAAAGCGGCTAGGCCGGCCTCGCGCGCGGCAGTAGCGCGCCGGTCGAGCATATGAACCCGCCCCAACGCGGCGGCCCCTAACGCGAGGGCCAGCAATAAGACAGTTATGCCAAGCCGCCATCGGCGACAAAGGGTGTAGAAGATCGATCGGTTCATCTTGTAGCACCGCAAAGGTTGAAGAGATTATTACTTGGGTGCAGGCGCATGGCCTGAGGCAGCGGTCTCACGTGCCAGCGGCCCGTAGGTACCGCCGACGGCCTCGCCGTCGGCGCTAAAGGTGCCCGCACGTGGCCCGAATCGCGAGAACGACGAAGAGGTTGATTGAGCCATATCGTCAGCGCCCGCGCGGTTGTAGATCAGGCCCGCGATGTCGGCCCCGAGATCTTTAAGCCGGTTGTGGGCAGCGCGGACGGCTTTTTCGTCGTCGCCGCGGGACACCACGAGTGCTACGCGGTCGGCCTCGGGGGCGACAAGCGAGGCTTCCAGGCTCGCGCCGATGGGCCCGGTGTCGATGATGACGATGTCGTAGTGTTCCCGGGCATCATCGATCAACCTGCGGACCGTCGAATGGCAGAGCGTGCTCACATCCCGGACATGCGCCGCACGCGCCGGCAACAGGTCAAGCCCCGGGATCGGCATCGGGCTGACACAGTCCGTGATCTTCCGGCCACGGAACACGTCGAGCAGCCCGAGCGACGGGTGTTCACGGTTGTGGTGCGCGTACGTGGTCGACAATGCCCGACCAACAAGGTCTAGATCGATGATAAGGGTACGGTTATTCGCCAGCGCGAAAGAGACCCCCAAAGCGCTGCATGTGCTGGTCTTGCCAGACCCCGGGTTAGGACTGGTAACGGCGATCACTTTCTCGCTGTGAGCCGCCATCATGGTCTGGAGTTGGATGCGTGCTTCGTGAACCCCCATAGCCGCGCGTAGCCCCTGATCACCGTCAGCCGGAGTTTCGGAAAGATTTGGGAGGCTGCCCAGCAACTTGAGGCCATGAGCGGCTTCCTGAGCTTGACGGATGGAATGTAGACGCCGATCAAGCAACCCGAGCCCTCCGATCAGCACCACGCCGAACGCGATGCCCCCGACCGCACCGAGGATACGGGCTTGGGCGCGGCGGTTGCCGTTGACCGGGGCAAAGGGGACACGGCCTTGGCTTACGATCTCCAGACGACCGCTGGCTTGCGACTCGACGGTGATCGTAGTGATGCGGTCTTCGGTCGCCCGGAGATCGTCTTCTACGGCAGCGATCTGCGTCTGATAGTCCTGAATCAGCTGTCGGCGGGACGCGAGATCGGCGAGCGAAGCCTCGGCGGAATCAGCCAACTCGCGGAGGTTGGTGGCCTCGGCTTCAAGGGCGGCGAGCCCGCGATCGACGGCACCTTCCTGAGCTTCGGGATCGTTGGCCGCCGTGGCGGCTTCGGCCTGGCGCTGCTTGAGCAGCTCTTCGAGGCCTCGCACCTGGTCGGCAGCAGTGCGGACCTGGTAGTGGTCGTCCATGAACTTCACACGCATATTCTGCTCATGCACACGGGCAGACTCGAGCGCCCGGGACAGATTGCTCAGCTCCGGGTTTTCGGCGATCAGGGCGTCGGCGGCGGCTGAGGGATCTTCGCTTAAATTGCTTTGGACAATACGCTCGGCGGCAAGTTGGAGCTGAACCTGACGCAGTGCAGCGGTCAGGTCGGACCACTCGCGTGCCTTTTGCTCGTAGCGGCGTTCGAGAAGATCGGGATCGATCCCTTCGCTGGAGGCCGACCTCATGTTCCGCAGCGACCTGAGTTGCGCGCGAAGCTCAACCCGGCGATCGGTGAGACTGGCTAAAACGTTGTTAACCTCGGCGGCGTCGGACTCGTCGTAGAGCATCCGGTACGCATCGATGACAGCCTCCACACCGGTCTGCGCCGCCTCGGGGTGATCGGACTCGAACGCGATCATAATCATCTGACTGCCTCGCCCCCGGATTACGCGCACGCCCCCTCCGATCCGGGCTCGACCACGGGTGGCGACTTCCGGCTCCAAGCGGTCCCAGATCGGGCTCTGGGCTGCCAGCTCTAACACCCGTTCGGAGCCGACCATACGCACCTGGGCATCCAGATAGGCGTTGAACATAGGCATGGTTTCGTTGCGCTCAAACCGGTAGAGAACACGGTCGGCCGCAGGCTCGAGACGGATCATGCCCGTGCTGCGGTAGGTGTTATGCAGCACGTTATGGCCGATCAGAAGGCCCAGACTCATTCCTATGACAGCGGAGACGACGCCCCATTTCCATCGCCGGCACAGCGCGCGGCCGAGTTTTTCCCACACGCTCTGCTGGCCCGGCACTTTCGGCTGAGCAATGAGCGGATCGTTGGTGTCGGATTTACTTTGCATCTGTCAAACCTTTCTCCTCACGAGACCCGATCGCAGCGGCGGCGGTAACAACCGGCTGGATCAGATCACGGAACAGTCGATCAAGACGGCCACGTTCTTCGGCGGCGTTGTCAACGCGGTAGGGCACCAGCATCTGAATCATGAGCCCGCCGTTGTCGGACCGACTCCATACGATCGCGCTTCGTTGAAACGCCTTGGGTTCGTTAACGAGCCCTTGCATCGGCAAGATGGATGTGGAGTAGACCGCGATGTGTTCGATGCCGTCGACGCTCTGACGCGAAAAATGATCAACGGCGATCTGCCCGGCCGGCTCAGGCATGCTTAGTGATCGATCTTGGTCGTATGCAAGCTCATCGCGGCGCAGGTGTGTCCATCCCTGCCCGCCGTAGCAGACCGGCGGGGCGTGACCGATCAGATCGCGGCTCCGGGAGCAATATACTGCTTGGAGTAAGACACGGCGGTCCGTTGAGGCGTCGCGGAACCAGCGGTGGACCGAACCGTCGGGCTTGAGAATACGCATGGCGTAGGCGGGAGCGGCGGAGTCCACCCCGATCCATTCCTCGGCGGCGTACGGTACGGCTTCTAGCGCATCGGTCATCGCCGACCTCGTGGTGTCGGCGTCGGCGGCCGGGGCTTGGACCCAGCGGATACAGACCAGGCCAAGCAGAACGATCGCGGTCAACGCTGGTGTCAGGCGATCGAGCCGGCCAAGCGGGGGGGATTTGAGGTGGGTCATGTCAGCCTCCGGGTGGCTGGCGAGGACTGAGTGGGGTGGCGGATCACGAACCACCCCAAGGCGGCGAGCAGAACCACGAGCATCGCCCAACCACTGGCGTCGTGGATCTGTTCGGCTAATCCGGCGTCGAGGTGACCAAACCCCCACACCGCAGGGATCAAGCGGATGACGTTCGCAACGAGAGCGACGACCGGGCTGAGCGCAATGAACAGAAGACGAAGACGCGGACCGAGCTTCCAAGTAAACACCGCCGTATAAACGATCAGGATGAGCGCGACGAGCATACGCATCCCGTTGCAGGCCTCGCCGACGGCTACGGGCACCCCGCGGATCAACAGGACGCTGCCCTGAAGCTCGATATGTCCGCCTGCCAATCTGTAGAGTCCGTCAACGCACGCCGCGGCGTAAGTCTGCAGCGGAGCGGCGACGTACGGACGGAGCACGCCGGGCAGCGGCAAGATGAACAGCAGCGCTCCCCAAGCGGCCGCAAAGCGTCTAATCACACCAATCCCGGTGACCGCCACGACGACTCCGCAGACGGCCAGTAAAGCCCCTGCGAACCAGAAAGTCTCGATGAGCCGGTGTTCCCCGACCAGCGAGAGCGCCAAACCCACGAACAGGATCCCTAAGCCCGGCCAGCGTGGCCCCGTTAACGCGTCGGCGAGCCTCTCTCGGCGCAACCAAGCGAGCCAGCCGGCCATCAACGGGGCAAGCAGAATGTGGCCGTATTCCTCGTGGCGAGTAGCCAAATCATACAACTCCGCCCAAGCCGACCAGAAAACCGCGACGAGCAACGCGGTCAAAGGCAGGAGCCATAATACCGGCGGGTTTGGTCGTGTAGCTTGGGGCATGCTCAACTACTGACAGTCAACGGAAGCTCGGGCCGTTCGACCGTAAAGCGAGGCACAGGCTTGCGGCCGTCGATGAAATGGCGGATCGTGTTAAGCAGATCGGGTGACGCTTCGGGCAAAGGGTCGGGCACCGCGGGTGTGGCCGTACTCGGCATTTCGAGAAGGTGCAACAGCTCGTGTTCATTCTCAGCGACCTGGATGCCCAAGCGGTGCGGCAGGTGACGGACCGTGTCGAATTGGTGGTCCGAGCGGTGCTCTTGCAACGCGGCGGAGCGGGGCATCACGATCAGGCGTTTCTTCAGCTGCAGTGCGGTGAGGATAGTTCCCATCCCCGCGTGCGCAACAATCAGATCGGCCTGCTGGAAATAGAGATCGAACTTTTGCGGTGCAAGAAACGCAAACGTTTCCAGGTTTGCGGGAGCGTATGCCGAGGGACCGGTCTGCGCCACGCCCCGGATACCCGGAGTGGCTCCTGCCCAGTCATCCACGGTACGGACAAGCCGGTCGAACGGGAGTTGAGTGCCGACAGTCACAAAAATCATAAGATCGCTCCTGAATATGAAGCACCGCTTCGTGCGGCAACCTGAGGCCACTGAGTCATCCATAAATCCGCAAAAGGCTTGGCCTTCTCGCCGGACAGAGACATTTTTTCTGCGTTGGCGATGCTGTCGAGCCAGATCGTGCGTGCACCCAACACCTTGCCGAAGACCACGGCGAAGAACCCCGGCGCGGCACCCGTGGAGATCACAACCATGGGGCGGTAACGGATCACCAGCCACGCCACGCACAACGCCAGGCGCATCATGGCCAGCTTGTTCCAGCGGCTCGCGTCGGGCAGGGTACGGAACGGTGCGCCGTCAACCTGGTCGCGATAGCCCTCGTCCGTCGAGACGTACACCACGTTGCAGTTATCGAACGCCGGCAGCAGGCGCAGGAGCTGAACCCAATGGCCGCCGCGCGAGGCAACCGCAAGGACACGGCGTCGGCGAGAACGGAAAAGTTTTCGCATCACGAAGCCTCCAGTGCTTGAATCAATGTGCGGGGAAGCGCCCTCGAACGGGCGCTAAAGTTGCGTGGCTACAGGTTGCTCGCGCGCGATCTCGCGGGAGGAAGAATCGCGTTCCCAGATGTGCTGTCGACGACGCCAATGCTTGACCCGGCTGGCTACCGAGGTGCGTGCCACGACATAGAGATAGACCGGAAGCGAAGGGATAAGGTCGGGACGTCGTGCCGGGAGCGCGAGCAGTGCACCGCGATGAGAGGATTTCGGCTTGAGTTGACCGCCCGACCAACGATTCAGTTCGTGGTTGCCGAAGCGGCTGCGGGTCTTGATCCCGATCAAGTGCCGCAACTGGCGCGGCGCCACTACGGTGAAGTGGGTGTCCGCGAGCGTGCGCCGTTCGTGCGGGGCAAAGAGTTCTCGGACGTAGCCATCGTCGGCCGTGATTGACGGGAAACGATCAAAGCGGGCGCGGCCAGACCGAGATACCGCGTAAACCCCCGAACCGATCATGTCGCCGCCAGCGAAATACGGCAACGCCCGCCACACGCGGTAGAACGCGCGGACGGACCACGAGGAATCACGAACCGCAAACAGCGGGCTGGGTGCGGCCGCTAGCACCCCTGGTTCACACAACACCCGCTTCATTTTCTCAAGGGCGTCGGTACTCAGCTCTATGTCGGCGTCAAGGTAGATACGGGGGAAATAGCCCGCGGCCTCATCGCCGACATTAAGAGCGCCAGACTTCGAGGCGACGGCTGCCTCGATCACTCGTACAGGGTCGCCGAACGCAGAGGCCAATTCGGCGGTGTCGTCCGTGCATCCGTTGCAGATTACCAACACCTCCGCCGGGGGCTCCGAGGAACGCAACACGGCGCGCAAGCATCGTTCGATGACCGCGGATTCATTATGAGCGGGGATAATCACACTGCACATAGAAGAATTACTCTCGGGGTGATTAAGTAAAGAGCTTCGAAATCAATAAGGTTTTTTCACAACACCGAGCTTGCCGTGCACAATGAGTTCCGTTAACCCTTGTTCACGCACAAATTCCCTATAGGCTTGAGCCGAACCGTCCCATCGTGTGCCGCCGGTGTCGCAGTCGTCCACAACGATGACCCCGCCCGGGCTCAGTTGCTCGTAGAGCTGAGGTAAACAGTTCTTCGTGACGCGATAGAGGTCGAAGTCCAGCAGCGCGAAGCTGACCGGAGCCAACGAAGCAAAGTCGAATATGTTCGCATCGGTCTGAAATCTGCTTTTACCGCCGGGTTGCAATGGAACATCACATCCCAGCTCTCCCTTAAAAGCTGGTTGGCTCGGCTCGGGGGTTCCCGCGGGGTGGTTCGCGCCAAAGCCGACGACGGTCCCAGACGCTCCGCCAGGCCTCGGTCGAATTCGTTTCGTCGCCGAGTAGCCGTTGTTTCCCTGTGTAACCGACCATTCGTGTCCACGCCCAGGCATCTAATAGCCGGACCCCGATGAACGCCTTCCACGGAGACCAGTGCTTGCGGAATAGTTGGGCGTTCGCCACAAATAGACGGGTCATCTTGTCGCCGCGGACCGGCTCAGAAGCGCCGCCATAATGAACCAGACAGGCGTCGGGGCAGAGGTGGCAGGTTCGACCGGTCCCGCGGATACGCAGGCACAGATCCCAATCTTCGGCGTACATAAAAAAACTTGTGTCGAAGCCCTCTACTTCCCGCCATACGTCGGTCTGGATCAGCATGAAACAGCCGTTGACCAGGTCGACTTCGCGTTCCGAATCGCGGGCCCACCCTCCCAGCGACTCGGGGTTCAGCCAACGACTGCGGCGCCCCAGTGCCACGAGGCCCAAACCTTTACAGCATACGCCCCACAGCGAAGGCCGGCCGTAAACAGAGGTTGGGTTCAGCCGCCCATCGCCGAAAAAAGTACGAGCTCCAATCACACCGGCCTCGGGGTGCCTTTTGGCACACGCAAGCGAGGCCCTCAGGCAGCCTGCTTGCAACACCGTGTCCGGGTTCAGCAGCAGCAGATATCGCCCGCGCGCCTGATCCGCGGCCAGGTTATTAGCCGCAGCGAATCCGAGGTTCTCTTCGCTCGCAATCAATCGGGTTTTCGGAAAAGCCTCACGAATCGCTTCGGCTGAGCCATCGCCGGACGCGTTATCGACGACGATCACCTCGTAGTTAAAACCAGGTTCTTGCTTATAGATCGACTCCAGACATTCCAGGGTCAGACGGCGGGTGCGGTACGAAACGACAAGGATGCTCAGTTCCGGCGGTTTCTGCGATGCAGGCGGCGTGGGACGTGCGATCACGATGTGGTCCCCTCGTCGATCATCCGCACCCGGGACGCGGGGTGAGTCATGCTCAATTCGTACACGCCGCGGGTCTTGTGGTAGCAGCCTTGGCCAAGAAACACCGGCTTGTCCAACAGGTACCCAAGGATCGCGACGTGCAACCGATCGGTGATGACCAGCCGGGCGCGGGAGATCGCGTGGGTAAAATCTTCCCAGCCCACAGACACCGATACGTCCCGCACCAAGCGGGGTACGTCCGCGGGAACTCCCGCGGAACGGATGAGTTCAGATACTTGATCGCGTTGCCCGGCAGCAACCAATCGGTCACGGAGACGAGACAACGGACGGCGGACCACACGCGGCAGCCAGGTGCCCTTGGTATGTGTAAGTAAACCGGCGGAGCCTTCCTTGTCTTTGCGCAGGCAAACGAGTACGTGCTCATCCGCGGAATCGGCTTCTAATTCCTCAACTAACGCCGAACCCCGGAGTTCAAACGCGAGGTCTTGGCTGACGGTTACCGATATGGCGGCATCGACCGGTTGGGCTCGGAGTATGTCGGCACTGCGTTCGTCACGAGCGAAAAAATGGAGGGGCGCGCGACCGGCGGCGCAGAGCGTCGGGAAATCGGTGTCTCGGACCAGGTAAGTACTGGGCCCGACGGTGATCGGGGTGTTGGGGAAATCACGCCGATAACGTTCGAGCACACCGAAGCCCGCCTTCCAGATGTCGTTCATCGCGCCGCCACCGTTGATGAATATCTGTTCGGCGTCTCCCGGGCTGTCGACCACCAGACAACCAGCCTGCTCCATGACACGGCGGGCACCTAAGCGGATCAGCCTGTCACCATGGTTACCCTCAAGCGGCTCGAAGAAGACCTTGCGCCCCGCCCAGCCCAGGGCGGTGCTCAGAAACGCGCTGCGCCCGACAGAGGGCAAGGGCTCGGCCGGCGGTGCAGCGTTTAAAAGAGTGGTCATGCTGGAAATACCTCAGTGGCTCGGGATCACCGAGTGGGGCAGATCGGTTTGCGTAACGGGAGCTTCGGGTTGGCGATACGGCGTGGGCTCCCACGCGGAAACCACTCCCCGCAGTTTGTCGTGAAGTACCTGGCCCGCGGCGGACCAACTCAGGTCGTCGGCTGCGGCAAGGCTGTGTGTGCGGAGTCGGTCGAGCAGATCGGGTTGTCCGGACAGTCGGTCAAAGTCCTGGGTTAGTTGCGTAGAATCGCCAACCGGGTGAACCAGCGCGTCGTGGTCATGGCGAGCCATAGCGCCCGCCGCCTCGGACACCGCGAGCACGCAGCCACAGGCCCGCGCTTCGTAAGTCACCAGTGCGCTACCCTCCTCGACCGAGGAGAGGACAAGCACATCGGCGTCACGCATGCGCTCTTCCACATTACGGACGAAACCGAGGCTTTGCACCCCGGAGCTCCGCAGCAACGGGCCGAGACAGCTCTCGTAGCCCGGGGAAAACTCACCGCAGATCCAGAAGCGTCCGTGCCGCGATGCCGTGCTGTCCGCCCATGCCCGCAACGCGAAATGTAGGCCCTTACGGGGCTCACAACGGCCGACAAAGACAACGGTGAACGGGCGATCTTGCGACGCGCTCTTCGCTGTACCCGTGTGCCGCAGGAAGCGTTCGGCGTCGCATCCGTAACGGTGACGCAGCAGCCTTGACTCGGGGTAGCCAAACTCGCGGAACGATGCGGCGACAGCCTCGGACGGGCAGGCCAGCCGCCACGCGGCGGCGTACTCGGCCTCTTCGCGGGCCATCCGCCGCGGGTCGAATGCGTGGGTGTTGCACTCTTCCATTGGCATGCCCAAGCGCAGATACTCGGCTTGGACAACTTCGTGAGCGTGCCGTGAGTGAGTGTTTGGCCTCTCAAGCACGCTAGGAATCAGAAACCTACGAGCCGTGTCTAACGTTTGCAACGCGCCGGTCGGCCAAGCGTGCACGATATCGATCCTGTCGCTCGAGCGCCGCAGAGCCGACGCAACACGGCGGTCGTGGTAACGCAACGCGTTGAGCTTGCCGACGACACGGTGGGGCATACGCACGCCACCCAGACGCATCGTCTCAAACGAATACTCGACTCCTTCGACCGGCCGCTCGATCACGCCGGCTGCGAGCGTCACCCGAGCTCCTTGCTCGACCAGCCCGCGCACCTGTTGGCGCGCTGTGACGCCGATGCCGGTCCGCCCAAACTTGAAGGGGAAGCTGTAGAGAACACGCAACGTCATGAGCGGCTTCCGAAGGTAACGGTCAGACCGGGACGTACTCGAGTACGACGACCTCTGAGATCGGGCTGGTCCGCAGACTGCCGTCGGTGACTACGGCCGTGAAGTAGTTCAAACCGCCGTCGGCATCGGTGTTGAGCAGCGTGACCGGTACGTCGACATAGCCGAGCGGCCCAACGACCAGATCGACCTGATCGACGGAGATGATCGAGTTGGCTTCGAACGGATCGATATCAAACCCGCCGTTCGGCACGCCGTCGAGGAACAGGCCGGCCTCGAAGTGCAGGAGGCTAACGGTCGAACCCGCCGGGGCGGTAATCCGCAGCGTCTGGCTCGCATCATTTACGGTCGCCGTGATTCCGCCAATCCCGAGGATGCTCAGGCTCGGTGCGGAGGGCAGATCTGCGGTGATCTGATTCTTTGCTCCCTTGCCGCTGTTAGGCTTACGGAACATTTGTGACGAAAGGACAGACCCACTGTCGTAGTTAAGCGTGACGGTCGCGCCCGTCATCTCGAGGCCCGATACGCTACCCGAATGGTTCGGGCCCGGCGGCACTACTCCGGCGATGCTGGTCGGGTCGATATCGATCGAGAATTTGAAAACCTCTCCAGGATCGAAATCGTCGAAATCGATGATCAGTCGGTCGTACCCACCGTTGCGTTCTCCCTCGAACGAGTGGCCAACCACTCCGGCCTCGGCTCCGCCGAAGTCGGGGGTGAAGCCTTTAGGCGTCACGCCTGTATCGCCAGCTACGCCGTCGGGGTCGAAGACGATATCGGGCAGGATCGCGGTAGACAGATCAAACACCACACGGGTTAGTTTTTCGCCCTCGGTCGATTCGTTTCGGATCACAAAGCTGTTGGAGGTGAACGTGCTAGCCGTGCGGAGGTTTCCGCTGGGTGGTTCGATGACGATCTCGGCAGCGGCCCCGCCGGAATCCGAGAAGCCCGTCAGCGGGATGTGGAGCGTACCTCCCACGCCGGTATGGTTAACCACGAGTGTAGCCGAGGCGTTACCCGCCACTGTCGGCGTGAACGACACGTCGACCAGCAGTCGGCCGTCGGCGTCAACGGTTACGGGAGTGGTGTCATCGAAGTTATCGCTAAACAGCGCCTCGTCGGCGCCGGTGATCGCGGTGTTGGTGATCTGCACCGGTGAGTCGCCGGGCTGTCCGAGGTTCTTGATGGTCACGGGCACGGTCTTGGTCGTGCCGGGCACGACGCTGCCGAAGTCGAGCGTCTCGGGTGTGGCGGATAGTTCGCCGTCGGCCTCGTCGAGGATTCCGAGCTGATCCCAGGTCACCGGGAACGACGGGCCGGTACCGCGGGTCGCGTAGAGCCCGACCGCCAGGCCGCGCCCCGCCGAGCCGTCGATCCACGACGCGGGGATCGCGATCGGATCGCCCAGCAGCGTCCGATCACCGGTCACGCCGCTGAGCGTGACCGTGTAGCTGGCTTGGACCGCCAACG
The DNA here is from genome assembly GCA_039033595.1 of Planctomycetota bacterium. Taxonomy (GTDB): domain Bacteria; phylum Planctomycetota; class Phycisphaerae; order Phycisphaerales; family Phycisphaeraceae; genus Algisphaera. The sequence goes on from JBCCCG010000001.1 coordinate 147,655, forward strand.
TGTTCGGATCGACCGACAGGAACAGGTCGACGCCCTCGGCCCCGAGCGGGAAGGGATTCTCGGCCAACGCGAGGTTCACGGTCACGTCGCTGAGCTCCTGCATCACACGGATCACACCGCCGTCGTCGCCGGAGACGGTGAGCTTGATGAAGTTGCTCTGGTCGCCACTACCGATGAAGAAACCGACTTCCTGGCCGACCCCGGGGTTTGTGGAGTTGGTCCGGGTGGTCGCGACGAACGGCTCGGTGAAGCCGGTCGTGTTGACGCCGAACTGGTAACCCTGATCCAGGTTGTTGGCGCCGCCGACGGCCGAGCCAGAGCCGGCCGCATCGATGGTGAACACGCCTCCGGCGCCGCCGGGGGTGGTGGCTTCGGGGAAGTACAGGTCGGCGTAGTTATCGGTGCCATTGGTCATCAACCCGGTGAGACCCAGATTCAGTAGGCCGCCGCGGGCGCCTTCATCGTTTTCCCAGGTGTAGAAGCTCGGGCCGGTACCCAGCCCGTTCTGGCCGTCGATGGCGAACGGGTCTGACGTGTCGGGATCGGTGTCGTTGTCGTCGTCAGGATCGTTGAGGTCGGAGACAAAGTCGGCATCGTTGTCCGTCGGGAAATCGCCGGGGTTGGTCGGGCTGGTGCCGTTGTCGATCTCGTCTTGGTTGAGATATCCGTCCCCGTCAAGGTCGTCGGGCGAACCGTTGCCGCCGCTATTACCGTCGTAGTCGCCGGGTTCGTAGATGATCACGTCACCGGTCGGGTAGTCGACGACCCAGATCGTGCCGGGGAACGGCCCGTCGTCTCCGATTGCTTCCACGTCGAGCGGCACGACCGAGACGGAGTTGGCCAGCGTGGTGTTACTGACCACATCGTCGCCGGCCGCGTTGAGTTCGAGCCGCCGCATGACGTTACCGAAGCTCACCACCAAAAGATCGCCTTGCATCTGCCCGCCAAAGTTGCTGGCGGTGTACTCGGTGATTCCATTAGTCGATGAACCAAACGCGACCAGGGCACCGTCGAGGTTGGTCCGGAAGAACGTCCCCTCGATCGGGTTGGAGGTCGGCACCGGCGACTGCGGATTGGTGTCGTTAAAGGTATTGCGGGTGTCGGCCCGGGTCGGGTTGGGATGGCCGGCGTAGAAACCTTCGTTCGGTACGTAGTGCAGCTGATCACGGAAGGTGAACCCGCCTTCGAAACCCGGGTCGCCGTTGAGTAGGTAGTCGTTGGTCGCGTAATCGTCGGACGGGTCACCCGGCGTGCCGTTGTCACTGACGATAGGCTCACCGCCCCAGCCCTCGTTCGAGCCGTTGTCGGTGACGTACATCCGACCGGCCGCGGTGATCACGATGCCGTACGGGTTGCGGTAACCCGGCGAGTAGACCTGCACCGGGCCGCCGGGCACGATAATCGCCTGGTTCTTGCCGCGGTTGCCGCCGAACGGGTCGAAGATGCCCTGGCTTGGGTCGTTATCCGAACCGTTACCGTCGAAATCGCGGTCCTCGTCGTCGAGCGTCGGCAGGTCATAGGTGGTGTCGCCGATCGCGTCGAGATCGATCGAGAGCACCGCGGCCGATAGGGCGTATTCGGGCAGCAGAGCAAACTCAAACGATGGCTGGCCGGTGTTGGTATGGCCGCCGTAGGCCAGGTACAGGGTGTTGGTGGCCTCGTCGATGGCCATGCCGTTACCCGTGTGGTTCTCCTCGGAGCGCGGCAGGCCACGGACAAGTTCGAGGTGATCCCATTCCTGAGTGGTGGGGTTCCAGGTGATGCGGCTGACGATGCCGGAATTGGTGTCGAGGTCGGTGTTCTCACCTTGCAGGCCGCCACCAATGCGCGGGTCGCTGGTGCTGGTATAGATGACCGGGACCGCCGCGGTGCCGCGGACGATCATGCCGGTCATCAGCCGGCCGATGACGTCGGGGTTGGGGGTACCGTCGTCGTCGTGGTTAGGCAGGTTGAACGCATCATTGATCTGGTGTTCGAGCGTGGCGTCGTAATCGTCGGCGCCGTTGCGGGTGACGCTGTAGACGTCGACCCGGCCGTTCTGGTAGCCAATGTACAACCTGTCGTCCGGGCCCCACTCAACGGTCGTCGGGTTGGTGACGCCGGCCACCGGTAAGCCTTCGAGCTCGGCCGCAGCGAGGGCCGCGCCAGTCACGCCCGAAAGACTGGACTTGCCGAAGCTGATGACGGCTTCGGCGATACCGGTACCCGAGATTGCCGCCGACTGCGAGGCCAGGCCCGACGCGTCGACGGTGAGCGTTGCGTCGTCGCCGCCCTCGTCGTTGGGGGTATAGGTCACGACGACCGTGTTGGATTGCCCTGGGCTTAGCGTGAACCCGGCGGTCGAGTCGAGGTTGAACTGCGCCGCGTCGGGGCCGGAGAGACTCAAGCCGGTGACCGTCACGTCGCCGCTGCCGCCGGCGTGCGAGATGGTAAAGTTCGTGGTGGTGGATTCACCGACCAAGACGTCGCCGAAGGCCAGCGTGGACTGCGAGAGACTGAAATTGGCCGGAGCATCAGGGGTGACCGAAAGCGTGAACGAAGTCGATCCGCTGAGAATCGGGTCGCCGTCGTCGGTCGCGGTGATCGTGATCGGGTAGGTGCCCTCGATCGCGCTGCCCGCGGTGATCTGAATCTCGCCCGTGCCGTCTCCGTTATCGACGAGCGTCGCGAACCCGGGCAGGCCCGACTCACCCAGCGTGATGTTGTCGCCGTCAACGTCGGACGCGGACACGGCAAGCGTTAGGCCGTCGGCAACTGCGAGATTGGTGTCGGTGATGGCATTGACGGTCGGCGCGGTGTTGGGCGCGGGCACGGTGCCGACACCGTCGAACGTGATGGAGATCGGGTTCGCCCCGGTGTGGGTGACTTGAAACTGAGCCGTCTCGGGGCCTTCGGAAAGCGGCGTAAAGGTGACGGGCACGGTCACGGATTGCCCGGGCGCAAGCACCGCACCGACGAGACCTGCGGTGTCGGCCGCGAAGCGGAACGGTTCGGTGCCGATCAACGCAACGTTGGCGATCGTGATATCAGGATCACCGCTGCCGCCAAGGTTCGTGAAAGTCAGGTCAGCGTTGGACGACTCGCCGATCTCTACGCTCCCCAGATCAAGCGTGTCGGCGGATACGCCGAGAACGTTGGGTTGCGCCGAAAGCTGTACGATTTCGATGGCGCTAATAGCCGGATTATCGGCGATACGGCTAAAGTCGACGTTGATGACACCGTCGGAGGTGACACTGAACGTTTCGACTACGCCTCGGTCTTTGGCACCGGCTGCCGCGAACGGATCGAACGCCGGCAGGACCGTTTGGCCGTCGATCAGTACGTCAAACACGCGTTGGCCGGGGGCCGTAAAGAAAGTCTCAGCAAAATAGAGCCGGACATCGTATGTCTGGCCGGCGGTGGTCGCGAAAGACCACTGCATCTCGTCACCCTGCGAGGGGTCCCAGCGGTAGGTCTGGAACAGCGCGGCTGGCGTGCCGAGGGGGACGCTGACGTCGGTGATATCGATATTGGCAGAAGTCTTGCCCGTCTTGTTGCCAGCCCCGCTGGCCGAGGCATTGACGTGTTCCGAGATCCGGTAAACCAGGTCTCGGTTCCAGGTCAGTCCGTCGGCGGAGTCGGCGATGAAGTTGCCGCCGGCGTTGACCCGGAAGTCCACCTCGTCTTCGAGGCTCGGAGTTTCGACCGTAAGGTTGAAGCTCTGGCTGTCTCCGAGAGGATTCTGCGGGTCGTCGTCCACCACATTGACCGTCAATCCCGTGAACGACCCCGGCGTGGCCGGGGCGACGATCTCCAGTGTCGCGGTACCGTCGTCATTGTCGGTCAGCGTTACGAACGAAGGGAAGCCGGCGTCTAAGAAGGACAAGCCATCTCCATCGGGGTCGCTGGCGGTCAGGGTTAATGTTGTCGTCTGTCCCGTCGCAACGGTCAGGTCAGCGATCGGGGCGAGCGTGGGCGCTTGATTGGGCTGGGGGGCGACACTTTCGGCGGTCAGCGAAACCAGCAGCGGCGTGTTGAGACCGGTGTGCATCACCTCGAGTGAGGCCGCGGCCGGGCCGGCGTCCCCCGCGGTATAGATGACTTCGACGCTGAAGGAATCACCCGGGAAAAGCATCGGTGGCGGGCTGACCATGGTGGCGAGTTCGAAATCGGCGGCGGCGGGACCGGTGATCTCAAAACCCGTCAGATCGATCCCGGGTTCGCCGGTCGCGCCGAGGTGTGTCAGCGTCAGAATTTGGCTCACCGTCTGTCCGTTCTCGGCGGCACCAAAGTTCAAGGTGGCCGTCGAAAGCCCGATCGTCTGGGGCTGGGCCGACGCTTCGAAAATCCGGATCCCACCGATAAACGGGTTGTTGACAAGGTGGTTGAAGTCGATATTCAGTTCGCCGTCCGAGGTGACGCTGAACGTCTCGACGACGGCGCGGTCCCCGCCACCCGCCGCTACGAAAGGGTCGTAGCCGGCTAGCATCGTTTCGCCCTCGATAACAACGTCGAAGACCCGGCCGCCAGGGGCGGTAAAGAAATTCTCGCTGAACAACAACTCGACGTCATAAACCGAGCCGGCTTCCGTCGGGAAGGCCCACGCCATCTCGTCCCCCTGGGTGGGGTCCCAGCGATAGCTCTGGAATATCGCTTCGGGGATGTCGATCGGCACCGACGGGTGGGTCAGGTCCACCGGGTCGCCGGTGCTCGTCACCTTATTGCCGGCCCCGCTGGCCGAGGCGTTGACGTACTGCGACACACGCCAGAGACGGTCGGCTTCCCACACGGTGCCGTCGGTCCCGGTCACGAACCCTCCCCCGGCGTTGACCGCAAAGAGTGGGTCGGTCGCGTAGAGCATGCGGGGCTCGAGGGGCTCAAAGATCAACGGAGCGGCGATGGTTTCACTGCCTGCTGGTTCGCGTTGGGGTTCGGAGTGTAGCGACATCATTCAGACTCCCAAGGGCCGCTGCGGCAGGGCCGGGGCCGGGCGTAAAGGTGTTGGATCAGGAACGACCGACGCACGCTCGTTCAACACCGGCGTGGCGACGGGGAGTTTGGAAGCAAGCACACCGATCACGGCAAGGTGGAATATCCACAGCGGGGTTCCCTGACCGAAGTACGACACCGCCATAAACATGATACTGTGCGCGAACACCGTTGTGAGCAGCGCCCAGCTCAGGTCGGCCCGAGCACGATCCTCACCCGCGGCGACGCTACAGCGGATCGCGCTGCGGTGAGCAACCACGATGACGCCGATGAAGAGCGCCAGAGAGATCACGCCCCCACCGATTCCCACGGCGATGTAGTGACAGGTGACGTCAATCAGGCCTCGGCCCCAATGCTCCGTCGTCGGTGTACCCAAGAGCGCCCATTCACCGAATCGCTTGACAAACTGGTCGATCAGCATGAACCGGTGGTACCCCGTCGAACCACCGATGATGCGTACCCGAACGAACAAGTGCCAGATCGGCGCGGCCATGAGCAGTTGAAGAAACACCACACCCCCGACGGCCAACCAAGTCAACAGCCGCGTGCGGTATCGCAGACCAAACAGGCCGGTGCCCAGTATCACCGCGGCGACGCCGGCCATGGGAGTGCTTGAAGCACAAGCCCATACGACGATAAGCGCTGAGATGATTCCGCTGCCCGCGAGGATCTTAACCCAGGTCTTACCGAAGCGGGCCAAGTGGATCATCACCGGCAGCAAGCCAACCCAGAAGCAACCCGCGATGATCGGATGAACGAATGCGCCTTGGCAACGCAACTCGCCCCGGCGCACGAGCGTGTACTCGGGCACGCCACCGAAGATCGAAAAGATATTACGCCCCGTCTGCTTCTCCAGAACAAAGAACGCGGCAACCGGCAGAGCCACGGCGGCCATTAAAAGCCCAAAACGTCGGATCTCCGCCTCGCTGCGGATCAGGTGGCGGACCAGGAAGTAAAGCCCGAGCGCATCGAAACCCCGCCCAACCCCGTTGATAAAAGCGTCGAATGCGCCGCGGGAGATAATGAAGATCGTGGTTCCTGCGACGATCTGGAGGCTGATCCAGATGTCCAGCCGGGTCCACTTCATCTCGTGATATTCGCTACGCAGAAGTAGCCGAAGCCAACCCACCAGCGCGAGAATCCGGAAGAAATCGAAATCGATCTCCCACACCACGAGCCGCTGAACCGGCGACACGAAACAGGCCAAGACAAAGACCGGCGCGATCGCCCAACGACGAGGCAGAAACAACACCCCGACCGCGGCGATAATCAACGCCGTCAGGCCCAGCGGGTGGATCACCGTCTGGTCCGCCCACCACGCGTCAAACAGGATGTCTTCTTCCTCGTACATCAGGAGTCAGGAAGCCACGGGGCGGCGGGCGGCGTGTAACCGCCTCCGAATTGCCCGCGTGAGCTTGAGGGTCTGCGCAGCGGCGGAGCGCTGTCTGGGCGCTGAACCTGCGATCGGGCCTAGCCCGGCGAGCCAGTCAGCAACTTCGGGGCGGTCGGCGGCTAATCGTTGGACGAAGGTGTGGAACCGCTTCTCGGTCAGGGCGTCGTGGTAATGCACCAAACGGGCGTCGGCAAACCCCTTGGTGTCGAAGACCGCGTCAAGGTCGGCTCCGACGCCGAAGTTGTAGGCGTGTTCAAGAAGCCGCCAGCGCAAGCCCTCACAAAGTACGGCGAGGCCCAGCGCAACCTGATCAGTGAAATGCACACCGTGCACCGGGTGTCGTTTGGCTTGCGTTAATAATTTTTCGCACGTCGCCAGGTATCGGCCGGCGAAGCCAGTCTCGCGTCGGAAAGTAAAGACGCCGCTGTTGAGGTAGAACCGCCTTAGCTGGTCTTCGGCAAAGGTTCGGACCCACGGTAACTCGTCGACCGTCATATCGAGTGTGTCGCACAACGAGGTCCAATACGGCTCGGAACGGTCGTCGGCCCGGCCGGTCGTCCCCCCGATTCCGCGTTCGGGCGCACAGGCGGCGAAGTCGACCGCGTCTAGATTTACGAGCTCCTCGGGGTCACGCTTCACCAAGACGTCTGAGTCCATCCACGTGATGAAATCGGTGTCGGCGATACGGTCTGCGTGGACGAGACACGCCGTCTTGTTCATAAACCCGTGCCAGTGGCAGCGCCCGACCGACCGGTCCCGCACATAATCAACGCCCAGTCGGCGGAACGCATCGAGTGTGGCTGTTTCGAGCGCCGGCCCTCGTCGGGGCGTGACCGCGATGACCGGGGAACTCGAAAACGCGCCACCAAATCGACGGATCGATTCCGCCAGCCGGACGGTCTGGGCTTCGAGCGGGCCGTATTCAACGCAACAGACAACCGTCTGCGTCGTCTTCACGCCGGACGTCGCGTCCGAGATCGGCGTGTCGGCTGGGCGAAACGAATCGCTAGGTGTCAAGGCGGCGGTCATGGCAGTCCGGTTCCCCAAGTGGCAGGTGCGGTGCGGCGGCGGAGCAAGCCGGCGGCGGTAGCCACCGGGAAACCCATGAGAAATCTGACGCGACGCTCGAGAAACTGCCAAGCCAACGTCCGGCGGTATAAGCCGCAGGCCAGCGCCAACTCGCCACGCCTCAAAGAAGCGCGACAGAAGTGCCGGACCTCGGCCGCGAGCACCCAGCGCCGGGCACGCGTATCTGCACCGCGTTGTCCATATACGCCACGTCTTTCACGCTCGAGCAGATCATGCAGCGATCGTATCTGCTTTCCGAAATCGGCTGTGAGACTGTCGGTGTGGCGGCGGTAGGCAAAAAGCGTGGGGGCTTCGGCTCTGATAAATCCTGAGCCGGCGGGAGTACGCAAGAGCCAATCGACGTCCTCAAGTGTGCAAAGAGCAGGGTCGAAGCCACCGGTATCGACCCAAATATCACGACGGATCGCCAAGCCCGAGACATTGAACCATCGATAATTCGAGCTGCTCCGATAACGCGGGAAGTCGGCGTAAATTTGTACACAATCCTTATCGAAGCGATCGTCACCGTCGGGCATTGCATCCGTGAACGTTACGCCGTTGCCTGCGATAAGAGCCGGATGGTCGTGTTCCGCGATCAGTCGAGCAAAAGTGTTTAGGGTCCAGGGGAACCACAGGTCGTCCGAGTCTAGAAAAAGCAGATAGTCGCCACGCGCCTCGTCGGCACCACGGTTGCGAGCAGCGCTCACCCCCGCGTTGTCTTGGCGCAATACACGGACCCGGTCGGCAAAATGTTCGAGTCTCTGCGGGGTGTCGTCGGTGCTGCCGTCGTCGACCACAATCAGCTCGTAGTCGGCATGAGACTGCGCGAGGACCGATTCGATCGCCTCTTGCACAAGACGCCCACGGTTGAACACCGGGATGATGACCGAGAACCGAATCACGATCCAGCCTCCGCAGTGGGAACGGCGTGGCGAACACGTTGTCTCTCGCGGTGTCGGTCGCGCGCCCGCCGAGCTTCGGCGATCAACGAGGTGGGGGCGAGGGCCTGTACCAGTGGACGGTAGTAACGGAAATCCAATGGATGTAAGCGTGCACAACGAATCGCGGTGCGTGTTGCCGCGGCCCACGCCCCGCGGTGTCGCTGGTCGTCCACACTCTCGATGAAGTGTGCGATCAGGTTGTTGTCGTGGCTACGCCGGTCGTGCTCATCGACCTCAAACCAGTGGGGTGGGAACAAGGCCTCGAGGTCCAAGCCGCGGCGGTTGCAGGCACGTTGGAGCACCCGACGGACGCAGGCCTGCCGAAGGTGCGGGTCACGTTTGGTGATCGATTCGAGCGTGATGCGGTAGCCGTAAAGGCATTCGCCGATCACGGCCAGGTCGTGTCGTTCGCCAAGCCGCAGGATGTAGTCGTGACCTTCGCCTAGCGGCAGAGTTGGTTCATAACGCTGCCCCCCGAGCATGGCCGCCCGGTACATAACCGTAGGGTCGTGGGCCGGCATTCGGAAAGCTTTAACATCTTCGTGACAGGCCGTGGCGGACTTGGCCCGGCAACGCGGCGCGGTGACCCGGCCGTTGATAATCAAGTGATGGCCACAGAACACCGCGGCGCAGCGGGGATGGGCCTCTAAGTAGGCCATCTGCCGCACGAGCCGCTCGGGGTGACACAAATCATCGGCGTCCTGAACAGCCAAATATTCGCCACGGGCCTCGTCGATCGCACGATTCATCGCCGCGGGTTTGCCTTGGTTGTTTTGATGGAATCGGCGAATTCGCGAGTCGTCAAAACGATCGAGCGTGGTGGCCGAAGTGTCTGTGCTGCCGTCGTCGATGATGATCAACTCGAAGTCGCTCATGGTCTGGCCGAGCACAGCCCGCACCGCGTCCGCAAGGTACGGCTCGGCGTTGTAAGCACACATCAACACCGAAACCCGCGGGTGAGTTTCAAGATTAGGGGCCGGGATGGTTGCGTGATCAATCATGCCGTTGGATTCAAACCGCCGCGACGGCGGGCGTGGCCGACGCGTGCACGGCCGAGCTGTTAGCAAAAGGGCTGGGATGGCCGGCCTCGGGGGGCCGGTCCATCCTCAGCCCCGTAGGTGGGGCAGGAACTTGGAGTTCTGGCGGTGAGAGTTCCCACCACGCGCTTTCGCGGACGACCTGCTGCTGCTCGTCCGTCAGCCGATAACGAAGTACTCGGGCAGGGTTACCCGCCACAACAGAGAAGTCAGGCACGTCTTTGGTCACCACGGCGCCCGCCGCGACTACCGCCCCTAGCCCAATACGAGAACAGCCGGGGGTGATCACGGCCTGCCAGCCGATCCACGCATCGTGACCGATCTCAAGGCGCTCATCGCGGTCTCTACCTTGCCCTTTGGCGAGCAACATCGGGTCGTAAAACAGCGGATGAAGCGACGGATAATCGAGCGGGTGATTCTCACTGAAGGCACGGACATTGGCAGCGATCGAACAGTAGCGACCTACACGTGTGCCGTGAGGAAACTGCCCCGGCCTGAAACAGCCCCCGTAGCTGAACGCGCCGATCTCGACGCCGTTGTGTTCACTTAGCAGCGCACGGGCGGTCGCCGTGCGGTACCAGCCGCCCTCCGCGGCGGCGATCCGGGCAAGCAAGACCGCGCCCAGATTCCAACGGTGTCTCCCGCACAACCGCTTGTAGAGCCCGCCCCATACTCGGCCGCGCCAGTGGTGGATCAGCTCGTCAGGCATGGGCTAGTCGCGGCAACGCGGCGGGGGCCTCGTCGATGCGTCCTTCGAAGATCAGCTGTGCGATCCGGTGTTGCCGCTCGATCATGGGTGGCAACGCCGCGGCGTAACGCGCGGCGTGTTCGGCGCGGTTGAACAATGCGGCTTCGGCCCAAGAGTCGAGAGCTCGCATGTCCACGTCGTCGGTACGGACCGTGTCCGATTCGGCCCCTATCGCGGCCATCAGATCACGGGTCTTGGGTCGGTATTCGAGTAGCCGGGTGGGCACACCCGCGCAGATCGACAACACCCCGGCGTGCAGTTTCAATGCCACACACGCTGACAGGCCACCCAAGCGCCTGACCGCCCGCGCCCCGCCACGGTACATCCGCCAGACCGTCACGGCGTGGGTCGAGAGCTTCGCGGCGAGTTCCTCGGCGAGCGGCAGATCGTCGGGGCGAACCACGATCAAACGGAGTTGCCACCCGCGAGCCACCATCCGTCGGGCGAGACCGGCGAGCTCTCGGTTTACCGCCGCCTCGTCACCGCCCCAGAGCTTGCCGTCGACATGCCCGAGATTCAAACCCAGAACCGGGGGGCGGTCGGTCGTCGGGCCGGGTTGTGGGTTGTAGAAGATAAAGGCGGGGTCGCCGATAATCTGCGCGTTCTCGATACCGTGCTCAGCCAAAAGAGACTGCGATAGCGGGCCACGCACGGTCACCAGATCGCAACGGCGCAACTTCCGGATCTGATCGGTCAGGGCGGGCCCGCCAAAGAAATGCGGATCGCGGACGCCGGTGCCGAACGTCGCGGTCAGTCCGCCCGGATCGCCGAACGCCAGCAGCCGATCGACGAGATCGGCGTTACCCACCAGAGTACCGCCGCCGAGCACCGACGCGCGAAATCGCGGTCGTGCGCTATGGCGTTTCGCCCAGGTCGCGATCAGGCCGTCACCCCACAACGGCAGGAGCGCTGCGCCGCGGAAATATTGTTGGGCCGCCTCAAACAACGCCTCGTCGCCGAGGTTACGCAGGTGCGTGCAGCCGATGTACCGCACCAGCGACCGTCGGGTCGCCAGCCGCAAGCCCATCTGAGCATTCGCTGCGAGCCGCTCGGTTTTGTCAGTCACTCGACGGACCATCGTCACCCTGCTTGGTTAGTTGAACAAAGACTCACCAAAGACCACCGATCCACCACACCAGCGCGACCGCGATCGCGGTCGCCCCCATGCCCACCACCTCTAGCTTCACCGCTGCTGGACGATGCCGGCAGACCCCGGAGGCGATTACCACGTACGCCGGTAACGCCGAAAGGCCGAGTACCCATACCCCCGCCTCCAACCCGCCCCAGGCCACCGCGAACGGCAAGCCGATCAAGATCACCGCGAGCCGCGCCGAGTTCGCCGCGGGCCCCCATCGAAGCAACGCGCCACTGACCAGCCACTGCAGCCCGGCCGACTGGTTGATCTGTACCACCGTGCGCAGCCCGAAGATCGGCAGCATCCACGCCGCCGCGGCGTACGCCTCGGGCAGGTAGCGCCCGGCCAGCCACGGGGCGACCCCGATCATCACCACTGCCGCGCCCACCGCCGATGCCGCGGTGATTAACCGGAAGCGTCGGTACTGCAGGGCCAGCCGATCGTCGCCCTGACGCCGAGCGCTCGAAAGTGTCGGCAGGATGACACGTGTGCCGACCTGTGTGATCGCGGTGCTGGGTAGGTTAGCGAGCATCGCCATCACCCACACGACGCCCAACTCCGTAATCGTGATCAGCTTCCCCAGGATCAGCCGTTCGCCGTGGGCCGCGAGGAACCACGTCAGCGTCGAGAGCATGATTGCCGAGCCGAAGCCGATCAGCGTGCGCGCCGCCGACCGCTCCCAGCCGAAGCCGGTACGCCGCTCGCTGATCCAGTGGCTGCCGGCCATGAAAACGACAGCTTGGACCAGCAACCCGATCACCAGCGCCCAAACCGTCGGCTGCCAGAGGGCCCAGCCGATCGCGACGGCCTGGCCACAGAAGTCGGCGGTAAGCCGTAGTCGGGCGATCTTGCCCTGACGGATCTCGCGGGTCAGACTCCATACCCCCATCGAGTTGAACCCGGTGATCAGGCAAGAGACCACCGTAACCGGGAGGAGCACCATCAGCGCCGGCTGCCCGTAGAACGCCGCCATCGGCCATGCCAGCGCGGCACCGAGCACGAACAACGCCGCCCCACGCAGAGCCTGAATCGTGTAAGCGGTCCGCAGAAACACCGACTCATTGCCACGTGGGCTCTGCACGATGCACGGCCCCAACCCGATATCGGAGAACTGCTGGAGCCCGACAAAAACTGTGGTAACCAGCGCCATCAAGCCGAAGGCCTCGGGCGCGAGCAGCGCGACGAGTACGAGCTTCGATGCGATCCGGATCGCCTGCGAGCCGCCGAAAGCCAGGACCGTCCAGCCGGTGCTGACGGCGATCCGCGACCGCCACATTGGCGCCCGGAGCGCGGCCGGGTTGGTCAAGGTCCGGGTCACGCCGGCGGGTCTGCGCTTTCGTTATCCGGGGTGTAGCCGAAGCGGGCCAACACGTCGGCGTACTTCCGGGCCATGCGGCGCAGGCGCTCATCGTTGACGAAGGCCATCGCTCGGGAGGGGCGGATCATCGACGATACCTGCGCGAGTCGGTCGTCCTCGATTTTGATTCCACAGAAACGAACGACGTCTGCGAGGACTTCATGAGGCCTGGCGAGCAGGTCTTCGTAGCGCAGGGACAGGCCGCATTTGCCCGCGGCTTCTGTCTGTTGCTCCGCGGCGCCGACGTACTCGACCCACGTATCCATGCCCCCGTCGAAATCGGCCCAACGGACATTGGCAAATCCACCGCGTCGTGCGCGGAAAGCGTATAGCCAGCGACGGCGTTCGTACTTGTTCTTAGCCTTGTCGAACATCCAGGTGTTACGTGACTCGAGGCTGGCCGCGACGTCCACTCCGTGCCGCCGGACATGAATGATCTTGGCTTCGGGAAATAGCTGCCGCCATAGGCCGGCCGTGTAGCTGTTGCACGGGTCCTTCCAGCCCCAGGGGCCGACGAAACGGGCGGGCTTGCGGTGTCGGAGGTAACCGGCTGCACCGAGGTAGCCCGCGAGCCGGGGCGAAAGAATCGATCGCCGCCAGTAGTCCAGCGCCAGCACGCAGAGTTCATCGTTGGCCAGCAGTGCGCGGACGGGCTCGGCGTGCTCACGCCCACCGGAAGACTGACGGATCAACCATTCGTTGAGCCGCTTGAAGAAGATCGATTCGTGGTTCCAATCGAGCCGCTTGCCCATGAACACTCCAAGCTCATCGAGCAGCCTGCACAGCAACGTCGTACCCGAGCGGTGCATACCGATCACGATCACGGGGGGAGTGGCACACGGCACGACGACCGAAGGATGCGTTGGGGACCCAGGGATCGTCTCGGCCTTTGGGGGAGCGGGCAGTGGCGGGGCGGTGAGGGAACTCATGGTCAGGGCAATCACGGGTTTCGTAATGAAAAGCTCGGCGGTCCTTACGGACCGCCGAGACAAATCTCGGTTCTAAGAATTTTGGCAAGACGTGGAGGCTTAGTCCCAGAGAGCGTCGAGCTCGTCGGCGTAGGGGGTCATATGACCCGCCTGGATCGTATTGCGCTTGAAGTCGATGGCGTCGGCGACCTGACTGGCGCTCACCCCGCCAAAAACGTTCATCTTGGTGAACGTGCTGTCTCGGACGACGAAATTATCGAACGAGTTGCTCCGCCAGTTGAAGGTCTGGCCAATGAGGTTGAAGTTATCGAACAGCACGTGGTTCGAACTCATACCGAACTGGGTGTTGATGTGGGCGTTGCCCTCGGGTTGACGGGTGTAAACCTCGACGTCAACCACGGCCATGTTCTCCAGCCGGGTGCCGGAAGGAATACGCCCGCCGGCCCAGAACGCGGTACCCGCGTTGGTGGCCTCAAGGCCGTAGATAATGATATTTTCCAGTGGTTCGTCCGGGCTGAACGGCTGGTAGATGTCGGGGTGTGCTCCTGAAGTGCCGGCGTCCACATCATCCACGCTCGAATTCACAACGAGCTTCGAGGTGCTGAAGCTGTCCGAAAGGATGTGCGAGACATGCACGTTGCGGACCAACTCCGAGCCCTGCGGGCCGTTGGTCATGCTGTGCATGACCGTGTCGGTGATCCAGAGCTTGTACTTGTTGGCCAGCGAAGCCCCTTGGCGGCTCGCAGCGCCGATCACCTTGCTGTCGTGAACCCAGAGGTTGCCTTGGCCGCCAAAACCGCTTCGGGCCAGGACTAGGTTCTCCTTGGTGTCACTCATCCTTATGGTGACGTTCTCGAGCTTGATGTACTTCACGCCGGGTCGGCCGCCGTTGTTGAACACGACTTGATCGCGGGACACGCCTTCGGCGGGTTTGATCGTAACCCAGCGGTCGCTCGGGCCGCCGGTGCCACTCATCATGCTGTATGTGCCGGGGTCCAGAAGGATCGTCGTCACACCCGGGACGTCACTGAGACGCGGGATGTTTTTGTGAGCCCGTGACGGACCAACGCGTAGCGTACTTCCTTCGGCACCGCCGCTGTTGTTCGCGAACAACGTCAGCGTCTCGAGAACCCGCGGCTTGCCCGCCGTGGGAACAGCCACCGCTTCGACCGTGAACGCGCCGTCGTTGAGCGCCGTGGTGTCGATCGGCAGGAAGTATTCTTCCGCACCGGTACGCGGGTTGAACGACATCTCGCTGACGGTTTGCCAGTTGCCGCCGTTCACACGGAAATCGACGTGATCGATACCGCGCACGTGGAAGGCGACCACACCGACTTCAAACACGCCCTCCACGAGTTGACGCGGAACCACGTCCCAGCGGGCGATCGCCAGACGGTCCGCGGCAAATCCATTGCCAATCGCACCGGTATCGGGAGCGTCACTACTGCCCGCCGTGGGCACGAAGGGATCAACAGTGGTACCGGGCTCGTTGCCGGGTTGACCGCTTGTGGGGATATCCGGTGTCGGCGGCACCGCAACAGGCGTCGGGTCGACGGCCGGGGGGGTATTCACCACCGGGTCGGGCGTCGGAGCGGGCGGGGCCGTAGCAGGCACCTGTGGTTCCGGCTCCGATGTGGGCTGGGGGGGTTCCACCACCGGCGTCGGGGCCGGGCTCGCGGCGGAGTTGGCGACCGTAAACGAAACCGTGGCGGTATCTACGACTTTGCTGCCGACCAGAACGTCAGCCGTCAGGACGTATTGCCCATTAGGAACCTTGGTCGTGTCCCAGCCGATCGGCACACCCGAGCGGTCGCCCTTAAAGTAATAAGGGGCAACGCTCTCGCTGTGCTTGACAGACACCGGCCCATCCACACGGAAATCGACTCGGCTGATGCCCGCCCCATCGGTCAAGACTCGGATATCCAATTCACCAGTCACATTCGAGCCGCCGCGGATCCCCATCCAGGTCGTGATCCGCGCGGAATCGTCCACAACGGTGGCAGGCTCGGGGACGGAAGGCTCAGGGGCGGCAGGTTCGGCAGCGGGAGTGGGCTCGACGACCGGAGTCGGTTCGGGTTCCGGCGTATTCGGAGCCGGGGCCTCGGGTTCTGGGTTTTCGGTTACCACGGCCACTTCGTCATGGGAAACCAGCAACCCGATGTATTGCGGGTCGCCGACCGATCGTCCGCCGTAGTACGGGGTCGCCTTCAGGACGTATCGACCCTCAGCAAACTGACTGGTATCCCAGCCCACCAAGCCGTCTTGCGGAGAGAAAATAAACGGGCCTTCACGATCGACAAAACGCGCTCGCTCGGGTCCGCGTAGTTCGAACAATACCTTCTTAACCGAGTCGGCGGCCTGTACTTCCAGGCGAACCGTGCCACTGACCTGAGTGTCTTGTTCAAGATCTTTGAGCGTAGTCGCTTGGGCCTGCCCCCCGGCACCCACGGCAACGGTGGTTACGGCAGCCGCGGCCGTACGCAGCACCGAGGCCGGAATTATTTCTTGGTCAAACATCACTGAGAACTCCGAGGGTTGGGGTAATTCATCCGTTGGGATCGAGGGAAAAGTACGATCCGATGAAATACCCGCAACCGGGTTATCAGGAGTTCCCAAACTACTCGCATTCTCTAACTGATTCAGGCCGTAAACCTGGTGAGATTCGACCTCATTTCTACGCGATTCCATTAAGAGCGCGGGCCGAGAAGAGGGTGGCGGGCTAAACGGTTCGGCCAACGGGGTGTCAGCACTC
Organism: Planctomycetota bacterium; assembly: GCA_039033595.1. GTDB lineage: Bacteria > Planctomycetota > Phycisphaerae > Phycisphaerales > Phycisphaeraceae > Algisphaera. The sequence goes on from JBCCCG010000001.1 coordinate 163,983, forward strand.
ATCAACAGGCGCGGGGATAGCTGCTCCAGAACAAAAAAGGGGCGGGGTACAGGCATTCACAAAACTCCACGTGGACTAAGGACATCAGTGTGTCCCCAGCCACCCGCGGATAAGTTACGTCAGATGCCGCTCCATGTGTATGTTTTTTCGCGGATTTTCCCTAGTTTTTTTAAAATTCTTCTCAATACCCCGACTGAAACTCAATAAGGGGCTAAATATGGGCTTGCCTACGTAAATCAACGTACGACAAACAATCATCATATCCAGAGTAAACGATAAGTTATTCACGTACTCAAGGTCGTAACGAATCCACTCGCGAAAATCTTCGCCAGACTCACGCCGACGCGAGACCTGCCAGAGCCCAGTGATTCCTGGTCTCACACTCAGTCGACTGACACGCCACGCCGGACAATATTGATTTTCTTTCCGCGGGCTGGGGCGGGGGCCTACCAGCGCCATGTGGCCCAGCAGCACGTTTAAAAGTTGCGGGCATTCGTCGAGATTCGACGCCCGCAGGAAACGTCCAACCCGCGTCATGCGAGGATCATTCTTGATGAAGAACTGCGGCCCGTCGACTTGGTTCTGCTCGCGGAGTTCCTGCTTCATCGCCTCTGCGTTCTTCCGCATAGAGCGAAACTTGAGGCAGGGGAAGTTACGGCCGTTGCGGCTTTCGCGGCGATGGGCAAAGAGTATCGGGCCGCCGTCCTCAAGCCATATCGCGATCACGATCATCGGCCAAAGCGGGGCGAGCATCGCAAGCAAAAGTACAGCCACGGCTACGTCAAGGGGGCGCTTAATGAAGCGTTCGTAAGCCGTGCTGCGTCCAGCATGGTGAAAACGCGGGGGCGCAGGTGTCGTGACTCGTTTAGGCCAGATCGTTTCAGTTGAAGTTGTTTCAGTATCCGGATCGTCCCAAACTACCCGTGGCCCTATGATCACGCTTCGTTGATCGACAGGCCGGTGCCCGCAACCAATCCAAACCGGACCGACGAGCTTCGCGTGGGGATCGACCTTCAGATCCTTCGGAGCCCAAACCGATTTTGCCGGTTGGTTAAGTGAGTAGTGAGTGATCGACGGCCGAGGCCAATACCGCATCAATTCGAGCACACACTCCTCACAAGCTTTAGCGTCATCCACTTTGTACAGCGCACCGACCGGGGTATCGGCGAAACGTTTGCCCGGAGGAGTCGCGCGTCGGATTTCACGCCGGACTTCGGCCGCTTCCGAAGAGTGTGCCCAATGATGAGCGAAGCTTGCTGAGCGGGTCAGGCCCACCCATGTCTTCCGAGGGTGGCGGTATCGGCGGTAGATCCGATCGAGTTCGCCGCCCGCCCCGGCGACCGCCCACTCTTCGTATTCCGTACCATCGGCCTCGGGAAACCAGAGAACCGCGAGTCCAGACGAGGTCCAGTTCATACGCTCACGGACAGAACCGATCCAGCCGATCAGCATTCGTTTGGGGGGGATCAGGAGATAAAACCGGGCCTTAGGCTCGATTGCCACGCCACTCCCCGAGGGTACTGGCTGTACGCCCTGCTGCGACCAGAATTTTTGGTGTAACTCCTCTGGCTTGAGACCCCAGAGGGTTGCGGTGGGGGAGATGCTCACCACAGCCGCGCCCCAACGTCGCCAATGGGTTCGACGCGTAATCCGGCACGCCCCAAACCGTCGCGCATCGCCCAGCAACACACTGCCGAGCCAACTGGAATTACCACAAAAACGAGTCCGGTCTCAATGCCCGGGCTCAGACCTTCTAACCCGAGCGCTAACCAAACGAGCGCCCAACCCCAAGCTACCGCCGTAAAACCAAGTATCCATTGGCAAGCAGGGCGCATGGGTACGGCCAATACGCTCGTCAGATTCACAATCCACAGGATGGCCAGCGTTTCAGCGGAACACCCGGTAAGCATTTCGACGAACTCCGACGAGCAATACAAGAGGCAGGGCCCCATGACGACCGGCAAAATAACTAAGGCAGGGCGCACCACATCCGGGCCGAACACGGCAAGCGAAACCGAAAGCAGCGTAAGTATTGGCCATGCCGAGTATGCCACACGTGCCTCTAGCTCGATATCCAGAAAACGTATCGTCCCGACCAGCAGAACGAGCATCAGACCCGGCCACCACGGGCGTGGCGATACGCCAAGCCAACACCACCGACGGATCCAAAGCAGGATGCAGACACCCACCGCCGCTACCGCCAACACGAGACCCGCCACCGGGCGATTGACCGACCGCCAAACGCCGACGTAAGCCGGGATCTCCAGTGTTATCGCGGCTCCCAACGCGATAATCGTCCAGGGCCATACCGGCATGGAAAGGACTCCGTGCTGCGTTCCTTGGCAACTTGATCAGCGGCGACTGCGCATGGGGTATTTCGCCCGGGCCGGCCAGACCTGATCCACCACCCGAGAGTAGGCCGGTACGATCGCATCTCGCCCGATCACGGACCGGGCTACCAACGCGTGGCGGTTGATCCGAGCCCCCTCGAGAATCACCGACCCAACAACTGTCGCCTTGCGAGATACGGCCGCGCCGGCTCCGACAAGCGATGCTGTATTGTCCCATCCTGAATTCGTATAACTCGTATAGTTTTCGCTCGTATCCCGTAACTGTGCGGCGACGGCCGCAAGATACTGTGCCCGTGTACGGATCGGCCGTGTAACGGTGGCCTGTCCGCCCGAGGTACGAAGATATCCGATGGCGCGCAGACGGGGTAAGGCCTGCTCTTTGAAATCGATGTAGCCCCGCGACGAGAGTTCGGCGAGCAACTGACACGACAGGCGATAGCCGCCTGCCAGGCGGCCCCCTTCGTGGGTCCAGACGACGCCGTCTCCCGCGGACTTAACTAACTCCTGCGCGACGGTCTCCGTCGACGAGGTGATGAGTTGGCTGGTTCCGAAAACCAGAAGATCATCTTCGGGTGTAAACCGACGCGACAGATCACGCAGGACACCGCCCAGTCCACGATAAGTCGATTCGTCGGAGCAAAGTTCGGTATTTGACACCCGACGAATTTTTTCGCGAGTACGACTGCTCAGGTTTTGATTGCAACCGATCTGAAACAATACCGGAACGCGCGGCTGGCCGATTATTTCCCGAATAGATTCAACGAACCCGAGCCACTGGTCACAAACCGTCCAGCCGGTTCGAAGAGGCAAATCGAGTGTGCTGCATCCTGTACTTGCCAGTTCACTCGCTCCCGGCCCGCCCACGAGTAACACGATCGCGGCAAGCTTTTCGCTGCGTTCGACGCGCCCCTGACGATCGTTCACCAGAGACGAATCGGTCATCGTGACGACACCGCTCCGCGGAACAAATTGGGTCAGAGTCGTGGTCATTCCGCAAGGCTTCCGTGGTTTGGGCCGTCGTCGATGACTTCAAGAAAATCAGCCTCAACCTCCGCGCTCACGGCCCGTCCCAGCATGCCGATCTGTAAGATGATCCGGTTAGGGGCGTAACGCGACTCAATCATGCCTTCAACGCCCATCAACGGGCCGTCGAAAACACGTACTTTCACGCCGGCTTTCAAGTGTGGATGTGCGTGGGTGGGGACTTCGGAACGCAAGGCGTAATATAGGTTACTCAATTCCCATTCAAGCCCCGCCTGGTCGGCGACGGGGATGACGTTGACGATCCGACGAGCACGGTCAACCACAAACCCATCGTCGCGTTGGCCGTAAAGAAATACATAGCCGGGAAACAGGGGTTGCTCGAGCGTCACCCGATGGCGAGACTGGTACTTAATTGTGCGCTTCGTTGGCAGATACCCGATCGCTCCGATGCCCCTAAGTAAGTTTGCTACCGCATTTTCCTGGTTCGAGCGCGTATGCAGGACATACCAGGCCGATTCATCGTGACGGGCCACCGCCTCGGACCAAGGTGTGGGCACGTGCACAACTTCCGCTGGCAGCTGATTGAGCACTTGATTCATTGTTTAGAACCCTACTTCCTTATTTTCGCCCCTCGTCATGGAGGTCGGCGATGCCGTGTTGCATCGCCACCCGCGTCAGGTCGGCCATTCCTCGGAGCTTGAGACGACGCATGATGTGGTAGCGGTGTGTGTCCACGGTTCGTGTACTAATCGATAGCCGGTGTGCGATATCACGCGATTGATGCCCTTCGGCAAGTAGTTTCATGATCTCAATTTGTCGACGCGTCAGCACCCGGTCCGGATTCTTTTTCCCGGTGCCGGTGGTCCGGATGTACGTGTCCACAAGTGCGGTCAGGATCGATCCCGGCAGCGACACCTCGCCCCGTGCGACTTTCTCGATCGCTGTGAGCATGTCTTGCTCGCCGATTTCGGTATGCATACACCCCATGGCTCCTGCCTGTAGCAGTGGGCCGACAATATTTGCGTTAATGGGCCGAGCGAAAACAACGAGAATCTTGAGCGTCGGGTAATCAGTAAGCAACCTTAGCACCTCGACGCCGGGATCGTCTTGTACTGCTTCATAGCTCAAAACCACCACATCGCATGTTCTTGAGTCAAGCTCACGCAACGCCTCGTCGACGGTCGAGATTACCGAACAGACCTGAACCGCCCCGGTACCTCGTAATACGGAGATCAAGCCCTGACGCAAAATCCCTGGTGTATGGATCAACTGCACGTCAATAAGCGGCAAAATCCACCTGCTTTCGTATGTACGTACGATATCGCCGGTTCAATTTAACGAAGGAGACCGCACTAAAATACGGCTAGGCTCCGCCCACCTCCGCGCGCAGCTTGATGTGCGCACGGGTTAACTCTTGATGAATCGATCGACGATCCTTCGTCTATGTATTGCCAGGGCCCCGTGGAAGAATGAAGTGTGCGACACACCTCAAAAAGACACCCCAATGACCCTCTGCCTTACTCCATCGGCAGCGGCTTAGCTAGTGGATGGACAACAAATAGCCGGTACCGCGAACATCAGCTCAGCGTATACCCAGCCTTGATATGTCACCCGATTTTAAGCCTACCTACTTTCCCATCTCTTTCCGCTTTCATTGATCTGGACCAATACAGGCTAGATTATTCAGCGATGACTCTATCATCCACTTCTCTAATTATTAAGCAATACTAAATGCGCTTATTTTGCGTACGTTTATTCGGTACACGGTCGAAAAATATACGGGTCATCCCGAGTCACTCATGCATACGTGCGTCGCTCTTGAACAGCAGATTGATCCTTGGGAATCCGCAAAAGGTCATTTTTTATTGCGTAACGGGTTAAGCTGGCTATGCCGTGAAGCCCGAGCTTTTCCTCTGCATTTTGCCGGTGGGTGTAGACCGTGCCGATGCTGATTCCGAGTGTTCCGGAAACTTCTTTGACCGTCAGACCCGACGCGAGCAAAACAAGAATTTCTTCCTCACGCGAGGATAATACGACTGGGCCCGGATGACCATCCGAATGAGTCCGTTCCGTATCGAGCCGACGACCGAACTTAAATTCCGTATGTCGTTGGTAATGCCGATGAATCGCGTCACACAAATCCGGCCCACTGATGTCTAGGCGGGTCTCGCCGATCACCTCCGGCAGGTGTTTAATTGAGCCCAAAGAATGGCTCTCGGTTGTCGAGGTATGCGTTAATACCAAGACAATATGAGGCCGAACTACGTGCAATGCACGTAACTCTTCAATTGCTAAATCAAGATCAAATCCCTGTGAAAACAAGATAACATCGGATCTCAATACATCTTCGCGGCGCGCCATCCCCGAAATCGCCCCCGAAATGCCGCACACGTCGATACAACCGTCCGTCCGCAGACTAGATTCAATCCCCGCGCGACACACAGGCGAATGATTACAAACAAAGATTTTCATTCCCACCACCTATCCTTTTTCGCTCTGTGAAACAAATATTCGCTACACAGAGTCTTTACCCAACCACCTTGATCACCTACTCCGCAGGCTGCAGACGAATATTACCAAAAACCACATTGATCGGCCGAGCTAACTTCAATTTTAAATGTATTTTATTTGACCGGATAGGACGAGCACATCAGGGAGTCTACTTAGTTCGGCTGCGAGGGCTACCCGTTTTGATTTCCTGCAATTCCGCCCGTAAAAGTACTTGCAGAACACGGTAAAGCCCACGCTTCCTGTGCCCAGTTCCCCGAGGAGCCATATAGCTCAGGCCGTTGCTCGGCTACACGCAGGGCCCTTATACTGGCTTGTTGCGATCGGCCAGCCACGCGACTGCCTCCGGCCAGAGTTCCCGTTGGGCACGAGAACCCACGGCGAGGCCGATATGGCCCGCGGAGAGTTTCAGCGTCCTCCGGTCGGTCGAGCCCACCAAATCGTTGAGGGGCTAGGACTGCACGCACGGCACCAGGTCGTCGCGACTCGCCATCAGGTTAAGTGCCGAGCAGGTGATCTGCTTCAAGTTGACGTGGTGCTCGCCGCGAGCAGGATCAGATTCCGCACGTGCTGGGGGTGGATCGCGCCAAACATGGTGCTCATGGTCCCGCCCATGCAGTAGCCCAGGATGTTGACCTGATCGGTACCGCTGCGCTCTTCGATGTGGTAAACCAGACGCGAAATATACCCATTGACGTTGGAGTCCAGCGACTCGCGGCGGTCGGCGTGGGCCGGGGTGCCCCAATCAATCAAGTAGGTATCGAAGCCCGCCTTGACGAAATGTTCCATTACGCTCTTGCCGGGCAGCAGGTCGAGGACATAAGGCCGATTCACCAACGCGAAAACGAACACGAGCGGCGTGCGGTAGCGTGGTGTCTCGTCGGGGGTGGCTTAGGTCGATTTGGACGACGCGGTGAATGACGTAGCCGAGGAATTGTCGGTGAAGTTCAGCGTGACGGGTTTCCAAGCCTGGATCGGCGATACCACCGACCCGGCATTCCGAGGCCGAGTCTTCGACGAGGCGGCGGTGGACTACCTGGTAGCGCACGGTGGCAAGCTGGCGCCGCTGCACGACACAACCATCGAAATGCTCACCCGCGCGTGCCGTTGCTGCCGGTCGACAGGCAACCCGATCGACGTCGGCGAAGACGCGCCGGCGGAATGCTTCACCCGGGCTGCGAAAATCGTGGCCAGGACGCCGGAGTCGAAGCCGTGGTCGTGCTCCTAACTCCCCAACGCCGTACCGAGCCGACGCGCACCGCGAAACGTCCGGCCCGGTTGGCCCGTACGCTCAGCAAGCCGGTCCTGGCGGCTTGGATCGGTGGGCACCGCGTCCGGCGAGGCATCTCGATCCTCACGAGGCGGGCTACCGGCACACGGAACGCCCGAACACGCCGTCCGAGCGTTCATTCATTTGGTCGAATACGCCAGTAACTTGGAGATGATCTACGAGGCGCCGCGTGATATGCAGATACGGCACGATGTGAACCGTGACGTGATCCGGTCCGAGCTCCGCTCGCTGTCCGAGGAGGGGCAGACGGTGCTCGATCCGATGCAGGCTGAACGCATACTGACGGTATACGGGATCCCGGTTTGCCCTTCGAAGCAAGCCGCTACACGCGAGGAAGCCGTACACCTGCGTCCAATCCACCCAGAAGACGAGATTCTGTGGCAAGAACTGCTGCAAGGCAGTTCAGACACGTCGATCCGTAACCGATTCCGATCGATGTCCCAACGCATGTCGCACGATCAAGCGGCGCTATACTGCTTCATCGACTATGACCGCGAGATCACACTGGTCGGAGAAATTGAGCACGAAGGTAAACGTCAACTCATCGCTGCCGGTAGCCTGGCGTCTACGTCCGCCCAGCAGTCGGCCGAGTTCTCCGTCCTGGTCATTAACCATTGGCAGGGCCGAGGCCTCGGCGGCATCTTCCTCGATTACTGCTTGGGTATCGCCAAGGCGTGGGAGCTATCAACGGTCGTCGCCGAGACCGCCCCGAATAACCGACGCATGCTTGACGTGTTTGAAAGACGACAGTTTGACCGTCTGGCCTCCGGCCTCAACGACGATTCGATCCTTGTTTCAAAACGGGTTTGACCATCTCCACAAACGCCAGGTTCAGGTCAAACTCATCATGTCTAAATACCTGTCTTCGAATTCGGGGGTTTGGTTTAATTCGATGGTCTTGATACGTCGGCCGATATCGCTGAGTTCGTTGAGGAACGAATGGTCCATAAGAGCGAGGTAGGCACCGGCCAATGAGGTGTTGCCGACCAGTTCGATCTGTTCAGGCTTGAAACCGGGCAGCAGGCCCACTGAGATGGCATTGTCGAGGTTGAGCGACATGCCGAAACCACCCGCAAGATAAACACGCTGGATATCGGCGGCGAGCAACTGCGTTTGGCCAAGAAGGGTGAGGATACCGGCGGCAATCGCGGCTTTAGCCTGCAGCAGCTGCGCGATATCTGCTTCTGTAATGCTCACATCCGAGGTAACACGGAACATTCGGCCGTACCCCGGAGCGGAGCTTATCCGGGCGGCGGCCTGCGGCGACAGGGTCTGGGCGAACCGTCCGGCGGGCGTAAGCAATCCGCCCGCCCTCGCTTGGGCCAGAAAATCCAAGTACGCCGTGCCGCACAAGCCGACGGGCGGCACGCCGCCGATAACATGGTGGCGCAGCGTGAACGGCTCACCTTCGATTTCTACGCGGTCGATCGCGCCGCGGCCGGCACGCAGGCCGTGAGACAACCCCGCGCCCTCGAACGCGGGGCCCGCCGCGGTGGAACAGCCGAACAGTTGGCCGTCGTTTTGCAGGATGATCTCGCCGTTGGTCCCGACGTCGATTAGCAACAACGGTCCAGGGTCGTAGAGCAGGTTGGAGGCGACGACACCACCAACGACGTCGGCCCCGATGTACGCCGCGGCCGACGGCAACAAGTGGACGGGTAGCGTGTGATCGCGATCCAACTTTAGATCCAAAGCCCGAGCCATGAATCGACGGTGCTCAACGAAGCGTGGCGTAAACGGTACGACCCCCATCGGTGAAGGGTCTTCGCCGGCGAGCAGGTGCAGCATCGTGGTATTTCCACTGACCACGACACCCGCGAGTTCAGTCGCTCGGGCGCCGGCCAGTTTTAGCGCCTGGCGGATCAGCGGCCCGAGTGTTTCTTCGACGACGGCCGACCGCAATCGTCTTAAGTTGGCCACATCGATCATGCACAAGTTGATGCGGGTCAAGACGTCGTCGCCCAGGTGCATCTGTCGGTTGAAATCGCTTGCACGGGCTACGATTTCGCCGTTGCTCAGGTCAACCAGCAATACAACCACTGTTGTGGTACCGATGTCGACCGCCACGCCGAGATGACATGTGTCTTCGCCGTTTCCATTGTCGCTCGGTTCCAGTGGCGCGCGCGCATACGGCACATTGATACGGAAATTGTCGAGCACCTGTGGTGCAAAAGCGGCCCGTGACCGCTCGGGGAGACGAACCGTGGTCTGCCCTGGGGCGAGTAACCATTCGCAGGCCCGGCGGGTTTGGGGATCCGGTGCGTCACCAGTCACGTGTTCGACCAAGCACCCGTCGCACAAGCCGCGCTGGCCGCATCGTGTATTTAGCGGCAGGCCGTGGCGACGTAAGATTTCCGACAGTGGACATCGCCGCTCGTCGGCGGGCACCCTCAGGGTGTGTATCTGATCGGCCGTGACCACTGCGAGTTCGGCGTCCCGGCTACTCACGGCGTGCTCTTGTTCCAGCCGCCTTCGGCCGAACCGGACGGCAAATCACAGACCGTCATCACCGATTCGTCGCCGGTCATCCGCAACGTCTGCCCCGGGCGCAATACCAAAAACCGCTCATCGTCCCAGTCGCCGCTCAGGAGAGACCGCAAGAGCCCGGGGTCGCCGGCTTGCTCGTCGTAATCCCAGCCCAACCATTCTGCACACCGCTGCGTTGTGTCTCGGTCGAAATCGGTCGCACCGATGCTCAGATGGACGTAGGTCGCGCGGTGATAGGCGCTGAACCAGTGCTGCTCGGTCTGCATGAGATAATCGGCGTTGTCTTCGCCGAAGCGCTCAACGTAGTCACGATGGACGTTCGCGTAGCGCTCGGGACCGGGCGGGGTATGGTGACGGTTCCAGCCGGGCGAGTACCAGTAGGTGCCCGGGTGTTGCCGAACGTATTCGGCGTAGCGCTGACGAGAGCCAAGCAGCAGCGTGATGCAATCGTGGGCCCGGGGAATCACGAGCGGGCAGCGTTCGGCCCGTACGCTCTGGGTGCCGCCGCTACACAGCCCGTAAACCAGCACGATCGCGTCGCAACATTCGTCGCCTTCGAGTTGATCGATCAGCGCTTGAATCCGCTGTCTGAGCACGTCCGGCTCGTTGTGTAACCCCTGCGGGAGCTTCTCCAGCCGAACAACATTCGGTGATCGCTCGATCAGATACTCGACCTCGGTCTCCATCACCGCGCAACTCACCACTGCGAGGCGGGGCGGGTCTGTGCGGTCCGGAATGGAACAAGCCTGTTTCATGTGGGCAGACGTGGGTCAGGGCAAAGGGCCTGTACCCTTATCGTAATAAATGACCGGCGGGGTGTACTTGCCCGTCCGGATTCTTTACGCTGCAAACCGTATGCAGCCCCCGGGTTCCCCAGGCATGGAAATCCCTACGTTCCGCCGGATCGCGTTGGCGTACGGCCGCGCCTGGGGTGTGGGGCTGTGCCTTGTGGAACCCGGCGGCCGACGTGTACGGTCGCACCGCTGGTGGCCGGGGCGGGACAACGCGGCCCAACGTGAGTTACTAGCGTTCAATCTCCAGGAGGGTTTACGCTGGGGCGAACCCACGGTGAGCTACGGCGCCGGAGGTCGCCTGGTCTGGTCGGTTCCGTTGATGCATAACGCCGAAGTGCTGGGCGGGCTAGTAGCGGGCATCGACGAAGACCGCCTCTTCCCCGGCGGGATCGACGCGGCCCCCATGGACCTACGTACCGCCTGTCGCGAATTGCGTGAACGAGTCGAGGCGGAAAACCTCACCAACGCCGCGCTGCTTGCCGGTTACCGTCAGCTATATCAACGCGAGCGCGACCGCGCCGAGACGATCCACCAACTCAAGGCCGACGGGCCCGGCAGCCTGCGTCGGCTGTACCTGCGAGAAGAGCCGCAACTCATCGCTGCCATCCGCCAAGGCAATCGCGGCGAGGCCCGGGCGGTGCTCAACGGCATCCTCACCGTCCTGGTGGGTTACGCCGAGGACCGCTTCGAGCTGATGAAGAGCTTTTTTATGGAGCTGGTCGCAGCGGTTTGCCGTACAGCCGTGGAAGCGGGCGCCGAGCCCGAAGCCATGCTGGGCGCGAATTTCCAGTCTATGACTGAGCTGGCATCGATCCACACGCTCGAGGACCTCGCGCCGTGGCTGCACCAGATGCTTGAGCGCACCATGGACGAGATCGTCACTCACCGCCAGTCCACCGGCGCTATCCTGGTGAGCGACGCGGTGGCGTACATGCATCAGCACCTGCAACGGCCCATCGGCCGAGACGATGTTGCCGCCGCAGTGTGCCTCTCGCCATCACACTTCTCACGGCTGTTCAAGCACCACATGGGGCAAAACTTCATACACACGCTCACACAGATCCGCCTAGAACGCGCCAAGGAGCTTCTGATACGAACTGACGACCCGGTCGGAGACGTAGCGCGGCTCGTCGGGTTCACCGACCAGGGCTACTTCGCCAAGGTCTTCCATCGGCACACCGGCCAGACCCCACGGGATTACCGCGAAGCCCACGGCTGAGTGGGTAGCCACACAGCACGAAATTCCCAATAGTTGAGCCGCGTGTCTCAAGACACCGCCCGACGCTGTCTTTAGGATCGAATCAGATTGACTCGGCTGTCGGTACACCGCGATGGCCGACCACCATGTTCGGAGACACCCGCCATGAAACCCATCCGCGACCTGACCGAAGCGATCAAAACCGGCAATCGGACACTTGCGACCGAGGCGACGCAGCGGGAACTCGACGCCGAGGTTTCGCCGCAAGATATCCTCGCCGCGTTGGTTGCCGGTATGGACGACGTCGGTCGCCGGTTCAAAGCCAATGAGATTTTTGTGCCCGAAGTGCTCATCGCCGCCCGGGCCATGAAGGAAGCTATGAGCATCCTTGAGCCTCGCCTCGTCGAGGCGGGTTATCAACCCAAAGCTACCGCCGTGATCGGAACGGTGCAGGGCGACCTGCATGACATCGGCAAGAACCTCGTCGCCATGATGTGGAAGGGCGCGAGCTTCAACGTCGTCGACTTGGGTACCAACGTTCCGCCCGACCGTTTTATCGACGCGGCCCGGGAAAACAAGGCCCAGATCATCGGGCTTTCGGCCCTCTTGACCACCACCATGCCCGCGATGAAGCAGACCGTCGACGCGGTCAAAGCCGCCGAACTTAATGGCGTGAAGGTGCTCATCGGCGGGGCGCCTATCACCCAGAGTTTCGCCGACGAGATCGGCGCCGACGCCTTCGCTCCGGACGCCGCCTCGGCCGTCGACAAGGTCCGCGAATTGGTCGGCGTCTAAACCCAGCCACGCCATCCGTGCCTGCCCCACCCCTGTGATCTTTCGATGTTCACCGTCCACCACGAACCCAACTTCTCCCGATTCCGCGACACATTGCTGCTCCGCCAAGCATGGCGGCGGCCCCCGCAGTTTGATTTCCACATCGCCGACAACCATAAAGTCGAGGTACTGGGGCGTGAGCCTGAAAACGCGGACGATCAGGTGGAATTCTTTCGGCGGGCGGGTTACGACTACGTCCACGCGCCGCTATTTGTCCCGGCCTTGGAGCTGAGGGCTCATCAGGAAGCGCAGCGCGGCGCTGCCGGCGTCCAATCGCACGGGGGCCCGGGCATAATCCGCGACGCGACCCACTACCGCGGCCAGGCGTGGAGCTGGCAACGCTTATCAAACGGCGATGTGGGCGACGTGCAGGAGGCACTCGACAACTTCGAACAGCTTGCCGCGGCGTTACCCGATTCCATGAAGCTGATCTTGCACGTCATGGATGTGTTTACCTTCGCGTGGGAGATGATCGGGTTCGACGAGTTTTGCTTCGCCAGTTTCGACGATCCCGAGTGGGTACACGAAGTCATGGATTCGCTCGCTGCTGCAGTAGAAATACTGGCCGAGGCGGCGATCGCCCGTGCCGGCGACCGGATAGGCGCGGTCCTCTACAGCGACGACATCGCCTACACCGAGGGCCTGATGCTCTCGCCGGACTTCTTCCGGGAACACTTGTTTCCGATCGTCGCCCGCTTGGTGCAACGCGGCCAAGCCATCGACGCGCCGTTGATCTACCACTCCGACGGCAGGCTCTACGACGTGCTGAACGACCTGATCTCAGTCGGCGTAAAGGGCATCCAGCCGCTGGAACCCAAGTCGATGGAACCGCTGGAGATCAAACGGCGGTGGCCGGGGCAGGTGTGTCTGCTGGGGCACATCGACCTAGACCTGATGGCACGTGGCACGCCCGGCGAGGTCGAGGCCTACGTCCGCCACGACATCGAGCGGCTCAACGCCGATGGCGGCTACATCGTTGGCGTCTCCAATACCGTGCCCGATTATGTGCGGACCGACAACTACCTCCGCATGATCGAAACAATCCACCGTTATCCAGACGAGCCGATCCCGATGCCCGTCCCGGCGAAAGGAGCCTCCGCATGAAACCCCGAACCCTAGTCCGCGAAGCATTGCTGGGTCGCCCAACGCCGCGCCCCGCTTGGCTTCCCTTCGTCGGGGTCCACGGCGGGAAACTCATCGACGAAACAGCCGAGACGTATCTACAATCCGCCGACACGATCGTACGTGGCCTGAACCGGGCGCGGGAGTTGTATCGGCCCGATGCGCTGCCGATCGTCTTCGACCTGCAACTCGAGGCCGAGATTCTGGGCTGCACGTTGCAGTGGGCCGAGAAGACACCGCCCTCGGTGGTGTCGCACCCGATGAGCCTGATAGAAGGCGGCGGCGCTCCACTCGAAGAACTGCCGGCGTTTTCGGTGGACGCCGGGCGTTTTCCGCTGGTTTGGGAAGCCACTGACCGCATGCGAGAAAGCTTCGGCGACGAGATCGCGCTGTACGGCCTGCTCACCGGCCCGTTCACGCTGACCTCGCACCTCATGGGCAACGACCTGTTTCTCGAGATGTTCGACCGCCCCGACAAGGTCGAGCAGGCTGTCGCATTCTGCGCCAATATCGCTAAGCAGGTTGCCGCGGCGTACCTGGACCACGGCGTTGACGCCGTCGCGATCGTCGATCCGATGACCAGCCAGATCAGTCCCGAGCACTTCGAACATTTCGTCGCCCCGACAGTTAACGGCGTGTTCGATGTCATCCGCGAGCGCGGAGGCCTCTCGTCGATGTTCGTTTGCGGCGACGCGACGCGAAACCTTGAAGCCATGGCCCGGCTGCGCTGTGACAACGTCTCGATCGACGAGCAGATCGATCTGAACACGGTCCGTGATCTGACCGTGCCGAAAGGCAAGAGCTTCGGCGGCAACCTCAAGCTCACGGTCGTGCTGCTCATGGGCGACGAAGACGACGCGAAACGTGATGCCCTGCGTTGCATCGACGCCGGTGGCGACGCGGGGTTCGTCCTCGCCCCGGGCTGCGACCTGCCCTACGACGTGAAACCCGAGAACCTCCAGGCCGTGGCCGAATTGGTCCACGACCCGTACCAGCGCGACGTGGCCCGGACGTTGGTCGCTAAGGCCGGAGACGATTTCGCCGACATCGTGCTGCAGGATTACGAGGACCCTTCAAACGTGGTCGTGGATGTGATCACGCTCGACTCGGCGTCGTGCGCTCCGTGCCAATACATGATGGCCGCGGCGAACGCGGCGCGGGATCGACTGGACCCGCAAGTGCCGGTCGCGGTACGCGAGCACAAGATCACGACACGCGACGGCGTTGGCGTGATGGTCGGGCTCGGTGTGGAAGCGCTGCCTTCGATCTGTATTGATGGCAAGCCCGCGTTCGTCTCCCTGATCCCGAAGCCCGAAGTGTTATGCGACGCCATCAGTGAACGTTTCGAAACCAAAGCCAAGACCGCAGGGGTGTCGTGATGGATGTGCCCGTCACCCGCACAATACCGATCGCGGAACGGCTGCCGCTTTGCCTGGTCACCGGTTTTCTCGGCAGCGGAAAAACGACGCTGCTGGGCCAAGTTGCCCGTGAACAGACCGGGCAGCGACTGGTGTTTCTGGTCAACGAAGTCGCCGCCCGAGACGTCGACGGCCAGACCCTGCGTGGTGACGTGCGCCCCCCGGCACGCGTGGTGCCGGTACCCGGGGGATCGATCTTCTGTACCTGCCTGGCGACCAAGTTTATCGAGGTGCTGGGGCGGATTGCCTATGACCACGCCGCCCGGCCGCTCGACGGATTAGTCGTCGAAGCCAGCGGCGTGGCCGACCCCCGAGCCTTACGCAAGCTGCTGCGTGAGACGGGGCTGGACCAACGGATCGAGTTGCGCCGCGTTATCAGCGTGCTGGACCCCGGTACATTGCCGCGGTTGATCCGCACGCTGCCGAACATGGCGGCACAGATCGAGGCGGCGGACACCGTGCTGTTGAATAAGACGGATCTGTTCTCGGCCGAGGAAACCCTAGCGGCAAGCCAGCTGGTCGGCGAACTCAACAGCCGAGCCCAGCTCATCCTTGCGGCACACGGGCTCCCGCTACCCGGGATCTTCACGCCGGCGCAAGGCAACACGACCGAGGGCGATTTGATCGGCTGCCAAGACCCTCGTTTTGGGAAGGCCGTGTTTGAGCAGACCGGTCTGCTGCGTGAAGACCAGATCCGGGACGTGATCCAACACGCCGGCGAGGGGTTGTACCGCGCGAAAGGCACGGTGCGGGACGACAGCAGTTCGCTTCATGTCGATTACAGCTCCGGTCACGTGCGGATCGACCGTACCGAGGCCACGCTACAACGGCCCGGCCTCGTCGTGATCGCCTCACCCGATACGCTCCCGCGTGTCCTTGAGTCGCTATGTGTCGCGCAGTCGCCCGACGCTTCCCTCACGATCGGAGCCGAGCCATGAGCATCGCCACGATGACCAGCCGTGAACGGGTCAACGCCGCGTTCGAGCGCCGCGACCAGGACCGCGTGCCGCGGCACGACACGTTCTGGCCCGACACCATCCGGCGCTGGGCCGGCGAGGGGCTCGAGGGCGGCCAGGCGCGGGTGTACGAGCTGCTGGGCAACGACATCCAACGCCTGCACATGCCCTGGCCCGGGGTGCACTCCTCCGAAATCATTTTGGGAGAGGACGACAAGACGGTGACCAAGCGCGACATCCACGGCAGGATCGGGCGCTGGTGGAAAGACCGCGAGGGCACTCCGGAGCACCTCGGGTTCGAGTGCGACAGCCGGGAGAAGTGGGAGTCGACTTACAAGCCGTTGCTGTTGAAGGCGAAACATACGCCGGATCTCGACACGCTGCAGCGGACCTACCGTACGGGGCATGAAGCCGAACACTGGATGTGCATGACCGGATTCGAGCCTTTCGAATGTATCCGCGCGCTTATCGGCGACGAAGAAGCCGCGATCGCCATGGCCACAGACCCCGAGTGGATCGTCGATCTGGCGGTGACCTATACCGATCGGATGATCGTAATTTACCAGCGCGCCCTCGACGCGGGGCTGACCTGCGACGGGCTATGGACCTACGGCGACATGGCCTACAACCACGCGACGTTCTGCTCGCCGGCGATGTACCGCGAGTTGATCTGGCCACAGCACATCCGCCTCGTCGAGTTCGCCCACGCCCACGACATGAAGTTCATTTACCACTCCGACGGTAATATCAATGGCGTGATCGATCTATTCCTAGAAGCGGGATTTGACTGCCTACAACCGCTCGAGGCCAAAGCCGGCATGGACGTCTGTGAACTGTGCCCGGAGTACGGCGACCGCCTCGCTTTCTTCGGCAACATCGACATCATGAAACTCAGCACCAACGATCGCACCGTCATCGAGCAAGAGGTACGTGGCAAACTCGATGCCGGAAAACTGACTCGAGGGTATTTGTACCATTCCGACCACTCCGTCCCGCCCACGGTAAGCTGGACCACATATCAATTTCTGATTGAATTTCTAGAGCATTACGGCCGCTACGACAGATAAACTGGAGGGGACGCAACGAAAAACCTGAGCATGTTGCGGGCAGGGAACGCTTCCGCGTGTGATACTTTAAGCTGTCTCGCAACCGAGCCAGCGCAAGAGCCCAGACTCATTTTTGCTGGATTCCCTTGCGCCGGGACAAAGGTTTGGGTAATATCGGTTTGCGAGTATGCTCACCGACGGAACCTATTGACTGATGGCGAAACTGGTTAGATTCTGCGAACGGCACCCCGAGCGTTCTGCAATCGGCGTCTGCGTCGTCACGGGAAAAGCAATCTGTGCTGAGTGTTCGACTCAGTACCAAGGCGTGAATTACTCGAAAGAAGGGCTCGAGCAGTATTTGGCCGAGCAACGAGGCGACAGGGACCGAGTTGCAGGAGGTGGCATGCTGTTGCTGGCCGGAAGCTTGATCGTGCCGGTCGCGGGGTACCTTATGTGGTTGGGATTCGAGATGTTCGGCCAAGCCGTGGTGGATCTGATGCAGATTGGCGACGCGGGGACCGGGGTTTGACGGTGGTTAAGCCGGTATACGATCCGCATGCCGACCGAGGCCTAGCGGGCCTGGACTTGGCTTCGGCGTACCTGCGGTCGCTAGGCGGGGCGGTGACTCTGAAGTTTTTTGTAGCGGTAGGGCCGCTCTTGGCGGCGGCTTGGGGATGGATCGATGCGGTGTCAGCCGAAGACCGACGGGCCCTGCCCTGGATGAGCGTTCTGGTGTGCGGCGCAATGCTGTGGCGATGGGCAGGCTTGGCGTGGGTTCAAGCACACGTGATGCGCGATATCGGCATGAAAGTGCGCTGGTCCTGGTCGCGGGTTGGGGCGATCGTGGCTTCGAGGCTGATTGCGCACATCGTGCTCATCTGGGGCAGCTTTTTAGTTGTCCCCGGCCTGGTAGCCTTTTATTTCTCGGGTTACGTTTCTGTCGCCGTACTCAAAGCGGAACGGGGAGGTGTCAGTGAAGCGGTGAAGTCAAGTCTGGTTATGGTGTGGTGTAACGTCGGACGTCTCGCCAAAAGCAGTGTAGGGCTTGGCGTTTTATTTTTGTTGGGATTGGCATCACTGGTTTTAGTACAAGTGATGTTAATCTGGACGGTGCTTCCGAGCCTGTTGGGCATCGATACCACGGATTTGAGATTAGCGACGAGTGGCGTGGCTTGGTGGATATCGTTGTTTTTTCTGGGTTGGATTACGTTTGATCTGTTTTGGACAGTCGCCGGAGTATTTGAATTCAACGAGTTGCGCGCTCGCCGTACGGGCGGAGACCTCACGGCACGGCTGCGGCGCTTGTCGGGGGAGCCGAGATGATGCGTTTTGTAGGCCGGGACTATATGACCGTTAGCGTGCTATTGGTTTTGTACGTATTCGCAGCACCTGCGCCCGTAGCTACCGCGGACACCCGCCATGACGAAACGGCGAAAGCGCAACTCGAAGAGGTCATGCGTGACCCGCTTTTTTCACGCTGGCAGCAACGCCAAGCCCGCTCGGCCAAGGATTCCCCCAAGAACGGGTGGTCTCTAGAAAGGTACGGCGAAGGCTTCGGGAACCTCTTCGAACGTTTTTTTGATTGGTTGTTTGAGCGTAATCCCAGCCCTCAGCCCAGTCCAACCGGAGCAGGAGGCGATGCGGGCGCGTGGTTTGGATCGATCGGAGCGTGGTTTAAGGTGTTGGGCTGGGCGTTGCTAGTCGCGACGTTGGGTCTGATCGGATGGGTGGTGTTGAGTAACCTCAGGCGGCAAAAGGCGATAGTAGCGCGTGGCACTCCAGATCGACAGGCGTTGGATACAGCACTGGACGGTGCCGACGCCTTGGCGGCCGACAGCCAGGCGTGGACCAATCACGCACGAGAACTGGCGGAAGAACAAGACCTGCGGCTGGCGTTTCGAGCCATGTACTTGGCGTTGCTGTCGGGTCTTCACCAAGCCGGCAAGATCCGTTACCGCCCGCAACGAACCAACCGCTGGTACGTTGAAGGCTTCCGCGGTCCCGAAGCAGAACGAACGAGTTTTGCCGGACTGACCGATCGATTTGGCGAGGTGTGGTATGGCCAGCAGGTGCCCGATGCGCTCATGTTTACGCAAGTCGGCGCCCAAGTAGAGCAGTTGCTTCATCGTAGCTCGGTTTCCGACGCGAGGGCCAAGCGCCCCACGTCCGGGGCGATCTCGACCAAGGAGGGACGGCCGTGACCGGAAGAGTATCCGTTGTCATCCTGCTCGTTGTGTCCGCAGTGGTGGGAGGTTTTGTTTATCTCGCGGTCTCCTCGGGGCGCGGGGGTGAAACGATGCCGCTGTACTCCAACCGCCGATTTGATCCGTACGGCACGGCCGCGCTATACCGCATGATGCAGCGCCGGACCGAGTGGGTGACGACGCTCGAAAGGCCGCGCCTGGAAGACGAACACCGCGGCGTCATGATTCAGGTTCTTTCGCTTGCCGATGAGGCCTGGTACGACGAGTTCGGCGATGAGATCGATAACCCCTACCACCTGCCCACACCGATGTTGCTGGATTGGATCGCCGACGGCAACACGCTCATCCAGATGACGCGACGGCGGACACCGGTTATGGAGTCCCTGGGGATCGACTTTGCCGAAGATCCGGAGTCGGGGGTGATCCAGGGCGTGCCGGATTGGGCAGAACACCTCCAAGAACAGCAGCTCAAAGGCGTGCCCCCCAACGAGTTGGACACGTGGGAAGTCTCCACGAGGTGGCGGTCGGCCCAAGAACGCTCGGGTACGTCTAATCGGTCGGTGCTGCTACACGCGCCGCGTGAGTTAGCGACAGGCGACCTGGAGGGTTGGCAGCCTCGGCTGTGGTCGGGCGGGATTGCCTATGGCGGTGAGATTGAGTACGGCCGTGGTCGTGTGGTGGTGGTGGGCAGCCCATCGCCGACGCTGAACTACTACCTGGGCGAACGTGAAAACCTGTCGTGGCTTATCGAAATGCTCGGTGAAGACTCCATCGTGTTTGACGAGTGGGCGCACGGCGTGGGTCACGGCGGGACGATTATCGAGACCCTGGCTCACTTCGGGCTGATCCCCGTGCTGCTACAGGTCCCGGTATGGCTGATGTGCTATCGCTGGTCTACGGCAGGGCGGCGGACGGCGGTGGATCACAAGCCGCTTCGACAACGCTCCGGCCGCGACCAGATCGACACGCTGGGCCGGCTCTACGAACACGCATGGAGCCTCGGCGAAAGACGTCGGCGGGTCTACGACGAGGTGCTGACTCGCTTCGCGGCGGCATGCCGTTGCCTACCCGCCGAGGTAGAAGCACGCCTGCGAAACCGAAGCGACGCGCAGGCGGTCCGTGCGCTCACACTGATCCGTGAAGCCCGCGGACTGGCCCTGGTCGAACGGCCGTGCTGTGTATCGTGTGGATATGCGCTATCGGGCCTCAAGACGAACCGTTGCCCGGAATGCGGCGCATTGATCCCCCGACGCGTCACCCGACTGATGGAACGTCCGGATTCCGGCATCCACTCCGTTGATGACGCCAAGCCCAATGCGCGGGACTCGGCGTTAGGCCGTATCCTCGATCACTCGTCTTCCCTTGCTCAGGAGCTCAAACGTGTCTGACCCGCTTCCGGAATCTCATCCCACACCATCTCCAGGGAGTGCTCCGCAAGAATCGACGCGGCCGGCTCCCGCCGGGGGCGAAGCAACGCCATCGCTCCGACGCGCTGCGATCGGCCACCTCAAAGCGTTACGCGACGGGATCGGGAGAGTGGTCCTCGGCCAGCCCCGAGTGATCGAGCAATCGCTCATCACTCTGCTCTGCGGCGGTCACGCCTTGTTAGAAGGCGTGCCCGGTACCGCCAAGACGCTGATGGTCCGCACGTTGGCGTCGCTTATCGATTGTCGGGCAAAGCGGGTGCAATTCACGCCGGATTTAATGCCCGCGGACATCATCGGCACCAACATCTTCAATCTGCAGACTCGCGCCTTTGAGATGCGCCAAGGCCCGATCTTTACCGACTTCTTAATCGCCGACGAAATCAATCGGACGCCGGCCAAAACCCAGTCGGCGTTGCTCGAGGCGATGAGCGAGTCTCACGCCACGATCGACGGCGTGCGGCATGAGCTTTCGCCAGTGTTCACCGTGTTTGCGACCCAGAATCCCGTTGAGTTTGAAGGAACCTATCCGCTACCCGAGGCCCAGCAAGACCGCTTCCTTATGAAGATCAAGCTGGACTACCCGCCCGAAGAGGCAGAGCGCGCGGTGATGCAGGCTCTGGACGCGGCGACACCCCCCGAAGCGATACTGCTCGAGGAGATAAAACCCGTCATGACCGTGGCCGATATCATCGGGGTAAGACGCTTACTGACGGGGGTCCGGGTGGAACCCGGAGTCTTGGATTACGTTCTCAAGATCGTGCGGTCCACGCGGGGACACGATCTGCTCCTGATGGGTGCAGGCCCTCGTGGCTCCATGAGTTTATTGCAAGCTGCCAAGGGGCAGGCGCTGCTGCGAGGCCGAGACTTTGTATCGCCCGACGATGTGGTCGCGATGGTCGATCCGGTATTGGGGCATCGCGTGGTTCTGAGCGCGGAAGCCGAAGTCAGCGGCGAACGGACGTCGGGCGTCTTGCAATCCATCCTCGATCGGATCGAAGTACCGCGATGATCGTTCCAACGCGATGGGCCCTGATCTGGTTGACCGTCGGTTTGGGGGCCGGCGTGCTCGCAGCGGTGGATCGCCGTGCGGTGCTGCTCGTGGTCTTAATCGATGCATCCGTTCTGGGGTGGGTGCTATGGCAAGGCAAGCGTCTGGCCGGTCTCGACGTCCGAGCCACGCGGCGGTGGAGCGGTCAACTCCAAGCGGGACGGACGGGCACGATGTGTCTACGGATCGAGAACCATTGCGACCGCCCGCTCGCACTCACCGTCCGCCAGCCGTGGCCGCCGGACGTGCAGTCTGATGCCGAGGATTGGACGACGATGCTGGCGGCCCGGCAACAAGTTGAGTACGAAGTTTCGATCACACCCAGACATCGTGGCGTACTGAAACTGCCGGATCTCGAACTCGATGTGTCTTTGCCCATGGGGTTGGCGGCTCACCGTCGCCGACAGTCGGGTGGCGGGAAAGTCACCGTGCTGCCTAGCCTCGGGGGGATCAGGGCGTACGAAAAACTGCGCCACAGCCGAGCGTTACGCTCGGCGGGCTTTCATCGCCAACGGATGATCGGCCACGGCCGGGAGTTCGACCGTATGCGTGAGTACTTTGCGGGGGACGATTTCCGCGACATCAACTGGAAAGCCACCGCGCGTTCCGGGGAACCACGCACCAACCTTTATCAGGCCGAGCGCAGCCGCGACGTGGTGATCTGCGTCGACGGAGGGCGTTTGATGTGTAATCCGATCGGCGAGCGTTCGACACTGGACCACGCGGTCGATGCGGCGATGCTGCTGGTCCACGCCGGCCACGACCAGGGTGATCGAGTCGGTCTGATCACGTTCCACGACCGCGTAGAAACCATAATCCGCCCGGGCACCACCAACGCACCACTAATCCTGCGCAGCCTCGCCGAGTTCGACAGCCGACCGGTGTTTCCGAGTTACTTAGCCCTGGTCGAACAGCTGCGGGCGCGCCAAACCCACCGCGGCTTAATCTTTATTTTGACCGACCTCAACGACCCGCAACTTGCCGCGGACCTTGTCGAGTTGATGCCGATGCTCGTAAGCCGGCACGTGGTGGTGGTGGTATCGTTGCGAGACACTTTAGTCGATCGTGTTGCCAGTGGCCCGGCGGGGGATGAGCGGGGTGGCGTCAGCCGGGTACTCGCAGCGCGCAGCATCTCTCACGAACGAGCCGAACGCAGCCGCCAGCTCACCAAGTCCGGCGTGCAGGTGCTTGAAGCCGATGCCCAACACCTCTCGCTCGCGGTGATCAACCATTACATGGCCATAAAATCGCGGCAGTTGCTCTGATACACGCCGACGATCTCATTCGCTATCTCCACCATCGCTCCGCACCGGCATCGCAAACAGGTACGCCATCAACATCGCAAAGAGCAGACTCGCCACCACAATCTTGAACGGATAGGGAATTGTTGGCTCGTTGATCTGGCTGAAGCCGCCCTCGATCACCCCCGCGACAACGAGCCACGACGCCGCTCCCACCACTAAAGCGACCAACGCCCCCCTCATCTCCTCAATTGTCCGCCACGTGGAGCCCCGCTCGGCGCGCCACTGGGCTCTTCCCAGCAGCAGGCCCGCGAGTCCAGCGAAGACAATACAAGGCAACTCGATCGAACCGTGAGGTCCGACCCAGGCCACGAAGAATTCGCCGACCCCGTCGTCGAAGTAGCGCCACGCGATACAACCGAGGATGACTCCGTTATAAAACAAAACAATCCCTGTGCCGATGCCGAAGGTCAAACCCAAGCCGAACGCCAATAGACAGACACGTATGTTATGGGTGAACAGGAAACTTGAAAAAAACGTGAATCCTCCACCGTCAACCTGGGAGCCGCCGCTGCGCTCGAGCGCCTCAAGTTCCGCGACGCGCTCCGAAGGGCTCTGCGTCAGATGCTCGGCGGGAAGGAAAACCCGAGCGAGGTCCGGCTCAACCACAGTGCTCACACCGCCAAATAGCATGCCCGCGAGCATCAGCGACGCCGATAGCAGGAGGAGCCGCCACTCGCGTCGTACCACCGCCGGCATCTGGTGGCGCACGACGTGCCACCACGCCCTCACCGGCCGAACCCGGGCGGGAGGGGCAAGAAGGCTGTAGGCTCGGCCGACGGTCGTCTCCAAGTAATCCAATAACGCCGGGTTTCCCGTCTGTGTTTGGGCCCAACTGAGGTCGCTCGACGCCAACCGATAGAGGTTGAACATCTCGCTTACTTCGTCGGGAGCTAACGAAGATAAGCTGCGCTCTTCCACGCGGTCCAGCATTGCTCCCAACCTCTCCCAGCGGTCTCGTCGCAACTGGATAAATCGATTGAGGTCCACGGCACTATATTGACACGACTTCGGAACTGAGACAACATAAAATGATGTCTGCCGGCATTACCGCACGTTTGGCTATCACCACACCCGAACTGGTGACTTTCCACCGCCGCCCTGCAGAGTTGCCCACCCGTGCACGAGCTTGGCTGATCGATCAGTTGATCGTCTTGTTGTTGCGGGTGGCGTTCGGCGCCGCTCTGTTCGGTCTGGGCGACGTCGGAGTAGCGTTGTGGCTGGTGGTCATGCTGCTGATCGACTTCGGATATTTCACAGTATTCGAGATCTACCGGGCGGGCCAGACTCCCGGCAAGCGGGCAATAAAAATTCGTGTCGCCTCGAAATCGGGAGCCCGGCTTCGGCCCGGTGACCTCTTATTGCGGAATATCCTCCGGCCGGTCGACAGCCTGCCTTTGACCATGGCACTGGGAGGCGTGGTGGCTTGGTTTGATCCATACCGACGTCGGCTGGGCGATCTGGCGGCGGGAACTATAGTTATCCGTGATCCACAGGCTGAGCCTCCGCGGTCAACCTTCGAAACCGGCCAACGGGCCAACGTATTTCTGGAAGATGCCGCAGCGCGGTCGCGCATCCTGGCACGGATTTCACGAGATGAGCGAGACCTATTGATGGACCTTGCCCAGCGGCGTGATCAGATCGAAACGCTATCACGCCAAGCGCTGTTTGCCGAGGCGGCAACCTACTTCCGCCAACGGTTCGGGCTCCCCGAATCCGATCACCTGACCGATGAACAGACGGTCCTGAACATCGCCTTGGTGACGGCCGCCCCCGGCGCCAGGTAACGGACGGCTGTCATAAAGAAAACCCGCGCGGGACATGCCCCGATGGCCGTTGTCTATTACACTGATCACGCGGAGATCGGGCTGCGGTTGGCCGTAGCCGATCAGACGTCTTCCGCGACACTCTATCGAATTTGGGGTAAGACATGCAGGATGACAACGGGCAGGATCAGCCGACGATGGTGAGATGTGACATCACGGGCGAACCGGTGCCAGAAGACGAAACCGTGGTTATCGAGGGTAAGCGGGTCTCGGCCCGCGGGAAGCAGATCTTACTCGACCGCCTCAGCACGGGACACAATCTCGACGGCGAACTCGAGGCCCCGGGCTCTTGGCGTCGGCTGGGCTGTTATATCTTAGATGCGATCTTGGTGGGCGTCGCCGGGGCCTTGGTCGGTTTCGTTGTCGGGTTTACGCTGATGACCGGATCGGTCGAAGACGTCCGGGTCGGAGCTGCAGCCGAGCTCCTAGGAGCTTTGATCGGGATGCTTTACTTCGGCCTAATGCATGCGGCCGGCGGGCAGACGCTGGGCAAAAAAGCGGGGCGTTACAAAGTGGTTAATCTCGATGGAACCGACATCGAAATGAAAACCGCGATGCTGCGTGCTTTTATGTTTGTGGGAATCAACGGGATTTCGGCCGTGGTGTTGCTGATTGGCGGCATTCAAATCGTCGTCGTCTATCAGATCATAGCAGTAGTCGTGGGAGTTTATGCTTTAGCCAACGCGATCACTGTTTTGGTATCAAAAGACAAACGCGCTATCCACGACATGATCGCGGGCACTCGGGTCGTCATGCTCGACGCGTGAACCGTGAAGGCGAAGCCAATGACGCTGTCAACATCCAATCCGGCGGCACCCGAGGTCGCGAGCAAAACCTGCCCACGTTGCCGGCAGTGGTACGAATCGCCGCCCGCTTGGCCCACGACGTGCGATAGATGCGGGTTAAAGATCGGGTTCTTTACCTACGATCCGCCGCCACCCCCTTTGGATACGCCAGAAACAGCGATGCCCGACGACGTTTCGTGTGCATTCCATCCCGGTAAGCGGGCCGTGGAGGTTTGTGACGGCACGGGCAGCTATATCTGTGCCCTATGCGCGGTACCGGTGGGCGACAAAACATACAGCGCCGATTTCCTTAACAACGACGGGCTGAAAAAAGCAGGGATGGCCGACGCGTTCAGCCGGAACCTGCCACGGCCGGATGTGGCCGCTTGGCTGTGCGTCTTTTTACCCGTGCTATTTTGGTGGACTCTGGTTGGTGGTCCGATCCTATTGATAATTTCACTGGTGTACTATTTCAAACACCTGGGGCTTATGCGCAAAAATTCGCTGTATGCCAAGGTGAGTAGTGATCTGACAACCTACCTGCTTCCGGTCTTGATTGGATTGTGCTTTGTGGGAATGGCGTTCATTGCCGTCGCTGTATTCTTCGCCTAACCCCTGACTTTATTGGGATTTTATTGTGTCCGCCGATCTCTCTACTGCAAGCCTGTTCACCCGTCACGGCTTAGTCCTAGACGAAAACGCCATGGTGGTCATGGAAACCCGCAGCGCGTCGAGCCGGTTATGGCGGGTGCCCTACGATCAAGTGAGTAGCCTAGCGGTATCGCAGCAGATTCCCGCGGCTCGAATCTTGGTCGTTACTGTGCTCGTATTACTTCCCTCGCTCTTGCTGTTCTTGGTGCAGGAGGTTGTAACGAACTATCTAGGAGGTGTTCTTGCGGCAGTGGCTATCGCCGTCATCATCTACTACCTGATCGCCAAAAAAACGACGTTGACTTTCTGCTATGGCCATCACGTCAAGACATACCCGGTCATTGCACGACCGAGTCGGCTCAACCGCTTTCTTCAACGCTTTCACACCGCGGTTGAAAGTGCTCAAGACCGGCGCCGAGCCGAATTGACGTAAAAAATACCGGTTGTCTCGGCAGGTAAAGAGACGGGGTTTACGATATCGGGAGGAGCGTCTATATAGCCGGCTCGATACCTTTCTGGCTTCGATGGCTTCCAATCCTGTCAACCTGCGAACACATATATCTGGTGGATCTGTATCGCCGACCCCGCCGAGCCGATACGAGTAATCCAAACCAAGGTTAATCGTTGCCGACAATTTTGGGGAACTACACTTGAATGATTTTAGAAAAGACCCATTGGCGTCGCAGCTACAAAATAGCGCAAAGGCTACCGAGGACCCAACATCAGAGTCGCAAGATACACCCTAAGATAACCGCGAACCCGAACAGCGTGACCGTACCCGGCTCGGGCACGACTCGGATGAACGACGTGCCACTATTCCCCCAATTCAGCAGAACCCCATCGAGTTCATCTTGGCCGAGTGTCCCGTCAAACGAACCGTTTCCCGGAAGCGAAGATTCATCGAAGCCTGGAGGCAAGGAAGCGCTCCCCCAGTTGAGCAACACGAGGTTGAGATCACCCTGGCCCACAAGCCCGTCTGCGTTGTAATCACCGTCTGCAGCATCGGCGACAAGAACGGACAACACCGAGTCGGCGAAAGCCTCGCCGAGCGCGATTTGGCCGGGGGTATCGAAGTGGAGGTTGTCGTCCTTTAGGCTCATTCCGTCGGTATTGATCAGAAAGACAGACGGGTCGGAAGCGCTAACATTGAACTGCGCGTTTCGGACGGCTTGCAGACTCGCCGCGGGCAAGTTGATTTGGCCGGACGACAGCCGGCTGAGATGAAATGGAAGGTCTGGACCGTACGCGGTTTGGATCGCTTGGACAAAGCCCTGTAAGTCCGACATATATTGAGCCGTCGACCGTCCGTCTCGCGCATCGCGCTCTCCCTGTACCCACAAAAACCCGGAAATCTTCGGGGTGTAGCCACCCGCGGCGAGAGCCTGAAGGCCATTGGCCACTACCTGCGTGAACGTTGTGTAGTGAGTTCCGGTGCCGGGTTTCCAGTCGTTGTACAACGAGGTTCCTCCGGCGGCGTATTTGATAACCGCGATTGTCTGCTCGGCATCGGCTAGCTTTCGGCCGAATGAGACTTCGGGGCCGAAGTCGCGGCCGCTGTCGGGGGCCAAGGGTCGGAGCGAGCCGTCGTAGAGCAAGACATCGTGCTGTGCCATGGCCAGAGCGCCCTGCAGGCCGTCATTCTCCGCACGTCCATCGGCGTTGGATTGGCCCGCGAGCAGATATACAGAAATTGGCGCGGCCCACGAAAACGCCGGAACCATCGTGAAAAAAATAAGGAGCACAAGAGATTTCATTACTTCTCTCAAAGAAATCAATAAATTGACTGTGAACCGCACTCGCACGACGGGGGATTTCACGTGGATTAGATTCACCATAAAACGCTCAAAGACCATAGGGAAACTACCTTTGGTTTAGCGGTCCTAAGCCCAGCACAACTCGATCATCTGATGGCAAATCAGCCTTGGTAGCACGAAATGGATACTTTCGTCTTCCACACGAAAATCCAGTGGTATCCCTTGCGGCTGTAGATAGACTGCCGCGATCGGGTGCCCGGGATGGAGACGGACCTCGACATCGATTAACGGAACTAGATCGTCGATGACTTCTACGGTAGTCACTGCCGACATCGTGCCGGCGGCCATGTGCATCGCCCCACCGCGGTTGATCGTATTGGCGTAGAGCAGGTGTAACACGCTGCGGCGGTGCGCTGCCTGCTCACGAAGCGTGAGCCGGGCGGTGGACGGCAGCGAAGTGGTAACTCGCGACGCTCCGAGGCTCGATCGGATCGCTCGCAATGCGATTTCTTTGTAAGCCACGGCACCCCAGCCGCGATAGATGCTAAATATGCGGTGCGCGAGGTATGTGATGGGGCCGTTTTGCACACCACAAGCGAAATTGGAGGGTTCGGTCCGCGGAGGGGTATGCTGGTGTCCGCAGAAGTGTCGGTAGTCACGGTTGAAATACGGGTCGAAGACCTCGCCGAGCGACCGGCCTGTCGTGGGCCTGATCCGTTGGCTGGGGAAGTACATCACCAAGGGCTGGTCGATCCAATCAGGCCGAAGTTCTTCGGCAGGCAAGACATAGTCGGTCTCGAATTCGCTCGGTCCCAACCATTCGGCTCCCAGATCGAACACCGGGCCGCGGCCATCGGGCGCGAATCCGCTGCTGCCTGTGAGCAGGAGCCGTCCGCCGCCGGCCAGATACGCATCGAGCCTGCGCTTCAACGTCTCGCTCACCCTCACGTCGTCCGGCAAAATCAACAGCCGGTACGGCGCGAAATCCATCTCATGATCGATCACGTCGAACAGCAGGTGACCTTCGAGTAGGACGCGAGCGGCGCCGACGTCAGGCACATCGGTGACGGCACGGTCGAGTTCAGGGTCCGCCACCGCGGCGCTCGAGAGCAGCGCGACCTCGGCGACATTTGTGCTCTCCTTACACCACGGCTCTTTCGCTTCGACCTCGGCGTAAGCCGAACCGATGAGCCGGTAGGTGCTCGGGTCCAGCGCCCCGCAAGGGTGAAGCTGATCGCCGACGCTGCACTTGCTACCGTAGGCGAGCATTGCGGCGCACTCGTAGCGCAGCGCGTTGGGGTGTTTGTAGCCGCCGAACTCGCCCCAGCTCAGGTGGAATTTCCCGGTCATACCCAAGAAGTCGTGTGGCAGCTTCTCGCAGTACTTCGCGCTTAGCGGAAAGTGGTCGTAACCCCAGCCCCCGGTGGGCAACGATTCGAGTTCGAGGTGCGTGAAGTAGCTGTCGTAGAAATCGGGCCGCCCACGGTGGATATGGCCGGTGTTGTGGAACAAGGGCATGTCGCCGCGCCCGGCCTGGCTGGCGGCGGTGGTCAGTTGGTAGTAGCGCTCGTGGGCCGCGGCCGCGCAGGTATTGACGTCTTCGGATCGACGGGCGTCCAGGTCATGTTCATCCATCCATTGCAGACAATGCGGGCAGACACACTGCCGCTTGCGGATGATATCGAGAAAAATGCCGTCACAATCAGGGAAGAGTTCGACCACCTCTCGGATCTGGTCGCAGAGCAATTCGAGGTACGGACTGTTGAAGCAGAGCATACGCCAGCCCGGTTTAAGCGGGTGGCGTGACGGCCCATCGATAAATTGCACCTGCCAATCGGCGTGCTCGTCGGCCATGAGTTCGTCGTAGCCCGCCGAAAGATAAATCGGAGCGTTGATACCAATCTCTTTACACGCGTCGAACTGTGCCCGCAGCAGGTCAAACTTCAGCCACGGGTGGGTCTTGCCTACACGAGTCGGATGGTAACTCCAACCGTGGTGGCACTTTGAAAAGAGCGTGACCGAGTCAACATGACCCACCCGCAGAGCTTCCTGCCACTGCGTCTTATCAAACGCCTTGCCGATACTCGTAATATCCGACGAGGTGTGGAAGTCGAGATGGACTTGGCGGTAACGCAGCGGGTGCAACTTCATCGAGAGAAATTCCGTGATTTACCGTCACCCGGATCGGATACGGACAAGTAAAAAAGCTTACCTCCATTTACAACAAAATGCTATAAAATACTATTTCTCTTATTCAGTTGTCGGTCGGGCTGGAATTGCCGGGTTGGCGAAGGCTTCGGGGTTGGTCACGTCGGGGTCGTCAACAAGTTTGGCAGCGGCGGCAGCACGGGTGATCTCGCTCATCTTGAACTTGGCCTTAGCCACGCCACACACCGGGCATACCCAGTCATCGGGGATCGCCGCCCACGGCGTACCGGGCGCGATGCCCTCTTCGGGCAGACCTACTGCCTCGTCGTAGATGAAGCCGCACAGGCCACACTCCCAGACCTTCGCGGTCACTGTCTCTCCTGTTCGTGCGTCGGGATCCGACGGCAACGGGTGGGTACGCACGGGGTCGATTGGCGCCGAGTCACTCGGCAGTGGGGCGCGGTACTGGTAGCCCGGATCGTAACTTTGTCGATTAAGGATGTAGGCGATCTCGACCCACGTGTCATACAGCCCGTTCGGAGTGCGTGGCAAGTCGTGCCTGATCGCTTCGTGCAACTTCGGCAGATTGTAGCAAGGCACCACAGGGTACATGTGGTGTTCGATGTGGAAGTTCATCCGCCAGTAGAGAAACGTGAAGAATCGGTTGGTCGTGAAAGTGCGGCAGCAGAGGCGGAAGTCGTTGACTTTGTCGACCAGACCGATGTGCTGTGGTCCGCCGACAAGCAGCATCAGCCACAACGCGTAACAGTTGGCGAAGCTGGTCAAGAGCGGAACGACCCACTGGCCAGCATAAACACTCCACGAAATGATCACTGCGTGCCCGAGGAGTTGAAGCCGAGCAAAGTTGTAAACCGAACGACGCTGCTCGCCATCGACCTTGCCGAAGATGTACGCCTCCCAAGTGGTCAGCCGCAATCCACCCAGCGCCATGCGGACCGTATTCGTCATCGAACGGATGGGGTTCATCGGAGAGACGAAGCAGCGGATTATGAAGGGGACCGGCTTGACCTGCATCGGCAGCGTCACCTCGAGGTCGTCGGGTTGGTGCAGCGTGAACTTGTGGTGTTCGTTGTGGCTCAGCAGGAACCACCGCGGGTTCCACCAGTTGAAGAAGGAAATGCTATAGAGGAATACGGTGTTGACCCACCGGGTGGCGAAGACGCGCTCGTGGACCAACTCGTGCACCCCGGAGGTCAGGAGGTTGAACACCGTGCCGTAGGCGAACAAGCACGGCAGTGCCCAGTACCAGGCGTAGCGATCCCAGACGAACCACGTCAAAGCGCCCAGCGTCACGGTCAGAGCGACGTGACCTCCGGCCTGGGCCAGTCCCTTGGTGTCATTCTGCCGGCTCAATTCACGGAGTAACTCGGGATCGATTGGGCTGCGGTACCACTCGATACGTTGGGCGGGCCGATCCATGTTCGTAGTTCCAGGGGCGTCTCAACCAGCGGGACGCATGGCGGCCCGTTCACTGCCTAATTTGGTACTGATTATAAATATCCCAAAAACCCAAATGAATGCCTATAATTGGCTTATACATGACTAAAAACAACCTTTTGCCTATACCAGATCGGACCGAGTTTGGCCGTATTACTTACGCCCCCGGGGGAACGTGTGGCCCCCGCATACAGCACGGATTGCTGCTGGTGACCATCGAAAGCGGCCAGGCAATCGTGTCGATCGATGGCCACCGGCGTCCGCTCGAGTCGGGGCAGTGTTGCTTGTTGCTGCCTGGCGGCCACGAGTTTTTCCGCTTTGACACGCAGGCGCCGACCCGCCACACATGGTGCACGATGCTGTTCGACCCGCTGCCACCGGCGTCGACTTGGGCACGGCCGGGGTTGTCGTGGTCCCGGCCAACGCCAGCCCTGCTGGCGCAACTCATCGACGCGGGCATCGAGAGTCAATCAAGCCGGCGGAACCCAGATGACCCGCTGACACGATCACTTGGGCTCTCCGCGTTGTTCACCTTTCTCAATATGGATGCGCCCGGAGTGGGAGAAAGAACATCAGGCTCCGTACCGATCGATGCCCCGCTGTCACGCGCTTGCGCGTACATCTCCGAGCGGCTGACTCAGTCGATGGAGGTGCGCGATGTCGCCGCCGCCGCGGGCGTGACACCGAATCACCTAACTCGGCTTTTCTGCCGATCCTTAGGGACAACTCCCGGCCGGTACATCTGGGCCCAACGGATTGACTACGGCATGATGCTGCTGCGCTCGACCGGCCTAACCATTGCCGAGATTGCTTACGGCTCGGGGTTCGCGAGCCCGTTTCATTTTTCACGCACCATTAAGAAACGCTACGGGCATGGCCCACGTGAGCTACGGCGACGTTGGTGGGCCGTCGATCCCCCGGCCACCACCGAAGCCGATCAGGCTCAGATTTCTACGCGGTAGGTCAACCAGCTGTCGTGCATCCGGCTCACACTGCCGACCTCAATGGGCTGACCGATGTCGGTGCTGGCCATCGCGGCAAACGCCAGGGCTAGACTATTCAGATTATCGCGAGCGTTGTTGTTGGCTGGGCGCTCCTGTTCTATGGCAACCAGCAACTCGCTCATTGAGCCGTCGAACCCATCGGGGAACCACGAGCCGGTCAGGTCGGGGGTGGCTTCACCTTCGTCGGTGGTAAGCGTAACGGTCTGGGTGCCAAGATCGGGACCTTGGCTAAGCAGCGTGCCACGGTTGCCGAGGATCAATGTCTGGTCCCGCGGCCCAAAGCGGGCGTTGGCGTCAAAATGCATGGTGGCCAAGGCGTCGTCGAACTCGATGACGACACTCGCGCCGAAGGGCGGCTTGGCTTCCTGGCCACTGAGTTGCCGAGCACTGGCAAACACTCGACGGGCGGATCGGCCGGTCATATAGCAGCTGATCATGTCGAACCAGTGGATCGCGAAATCGTATAGAAGCAGGTGCGGGATATCATTGAATGGCGTGTCTTTCGTCCAGTTGTGGTTCCAAGCAACGGTCGTGCTGATGCTCGTAACATCGCCGATCAACCCTTCAGTGATCGCCTGGCGCATGTAGGAAACGTGCGGCGCCCACCGGCCGTTCTGGTTTACCGCAAGGTGCACGCCGTGCTGGTCTGCAAGGTCGGCGAGCTCACACCCTATTTCAAGGTCAACCACAAAAGGCTTCTGGCTCAGCACATGCTTGCCCGTTGCCAGCGCATCGCGTACTAAAGCCGCCCGCGGCGCCGGATGTGTCGCAACGTCTACGACCGTAATGGCGGGGTCGGCCAGGAGCTCTTGGTGCGTGTCGTAAATCGTCGCATCCGGGTAGAATTCTTTTCTTCGTTCCTCGGCCCGCTCCGGTTGTATATCAGTCAGGCCGACCACGTCGTATCCCGCGTCGCGGTATGCGGTCAGGTGTGATTTAGTTATCCCCCCGCAGCCGATAAGGCCGATCTTCGGCGGGACGCCAGCCACGCGTGGAGGCCGGTAATCGAGGGCCGGGGCCGTGATCTTTTGCCTCTGCGCGGCCGTGACGGCGTATTTTTCATCTCGGGCGTTCATCGAGAATCCTCGGGTTAGTGATCCCTCAACGGGAGCGTCTTTTTTTGCCGGGCGCTAGCGAAGGCGGTGTCCACGATCTGCTGGCCGATGCGACATACCGCAGGCGAGAGCGGACCCTCAATCGGCTGATCTTCGCGGATACAGTGTGCGAAGTAATCGATCGGCCCCGAATACGGCGCGACTAGTTCATCAACCGGCAGATCGGTACCCACCGGGTCTTCCCGCGTCTGCATCCGGATTGTCGGCTCGTAGTCGTAGCTGGAGATAGTTCCTCCGGTGCCGCATACGACGAAGCCGCATTTGGGCTGAGGTTGGTGCTGCCACGGGTTGGTAAACGAGCCCCAACGCGTCTCAAACTTCGACAACCCCTCGGCGTAGCGCGCGACCGTGATCGATTGCTCGTCGACCTCCAAACCGGGGCTGGCGAACGTGGTACAGGTCACTTCGATCGGCTTGCGGCCGCCGTTGAACCAGGTACCGAGCGTCACGCCGTAGCCCAGATAGTCCAACAGCGATCCGCCGCCTTGGTCGGCTTTATAGAACCACGACTTCTTTTTTTCTTCCACGACTTGTATGGAGTTTACCTCAAGCTTGTCCATCTTGTGTGAGAGGGGCCCACGGTTGCCGTCGTAATAATGGACTTCCAAGACGTCGCCGATCATGCCCTCATCGATCAGGCGTTTGGTCGTGCGGTGGGGGGGGTACCAAGCGAGTGGCCAGTTGATGGCGAGTTTCTTACCGGTTTCTTCCATCGCCGCGGTCATGCGGTCGGCTTGCTGAAGCGTAGCGGCGAAGGGTTTTTCGACTAACAGATGTACGCGGTAGGCGGCGATCTTCTCGGTGTACTCGGCGTGGGAGCCGGTCGAAGAGCACAGGATCGCCACATCGGGCCGGGCCTCGATCATGCACCGATCAAAGTCATCGAAGATTAGTTCATGCGGGAGCCCGAGCACGTCCATCGTTTCTTCGGGCCGGTCTCGGTTGGTGTGCCAAACGCCAACGACCTCGATATCGGCGTGGTCCAGGGCGTTTCGTAGCAAGTCGCCCATATGCTGATGGTCGAAGTTGATACCAACGAGACGGAGCGGGCCGGGCATAATGCATCCTCATGGATTGACGGAGTCAGAACGAATTAGCGTCGAGCCGTTCGCCGATGCGCAGGACGCGATGAGTTTGACCCAATTCGCGGCAGGATTCGACGAAAGTGTCGGGGCTCTGGGTGTTGAACGTGAACATGTCGTAGTGGCAGGGTGCGACACATCGCATGCCACAGGCCTTGGCCAAAGCGGCGGCTTCCTGCCCCCAGAGGTTCCCGGCGACGCGGCGGGGCGGCAGGTTGCCGTTGATAGGCAGCAGTGCAAAATCGATGTCAAATACCGATAATCCTGCGACCAGATCATCGTGCCATAACGTATCACCGCTGTGATAAATCGCCGCGGTTCCTCCGAGCGTGGCAAACGTTACAACGTAACCGAGGAACCGACACAACCCTTCTTCGTCACGCGCAACGGTATTGTGCGCCGCCGCGACACCGTGGAGCGTGAACGGGCCGACGTCGATCGATCGCTCGGCGTCGAGTCCGAGCGGGCGCTCCGCTTCGACGCCCAAGCGGTCGGCGACGAAACCGCGATTGGCTTCGGGGATCACCAAAACCGCGTCGGGGTTGGTTTCAAGCAGGGGGCCCAACGTCTTCGCATCTAAATGGTCGGTATGGTTATGCGACGACGTGATGACGTCGATTCCGGTCAGCCGCGCGGGATTCAACGCCAACTCGCTCATGCGGACGTGCGGCTTGTCCGTGTCCGCATATTTGACAGTCAACGAATCGGAAAGATACGGATCAAATAACAGCGTGCCTTCACCGGTTTTGAGCAGCAAACCGCTCTGGCCGAGCCACCACACACACCACCCGCCCGCCGCTTCGGGGTCTGAGGCGGCTATGTCGTCGAGCAGAGCCTCGTCCTTCTGATAGGCGGGGATCAGATTCACCGGCCGAGTTCCTCCCGTACACGCTTTACCCCCTCACACATGCTCTCGAGCTTCTGCCGCGCCGCCCACCGCGCCGTCTGTGACAATCCGCAGTCCGGGGCAAGCACCAGTTGCTCGGCCGGTGCGTACTCCAGGCAGGCCTTGATCCGCCCGACAATGTCTTCGGGGGTCTCGAGGTAGTAGCTCTTCACGTCGACAACACCGACCGCCGCATCGATCCCGCGTTCGGTGAGTTGTCGAATTAAGTGTAGCGGTTTGAAATTGAGAGTTGCCATCTCGAGGTGCATCTCGTTGACATGCATGTCCAGGAAGTCCGGGAACATCAACTCGGGCATCTTCTTGCCGACGCTACGGCCCTTGTAATTTCCGAAGCACATGTGCATACACACCCGAGCTTTGCCCACCGCCGGCTCGACCGTACGGTTGAACAGGTTTACGAATTGCTTCGTATCGGACTTGTGCGCGTAACAACTCATCGATGGCTCGTCGACGCAGATCTCGGTGCAACCCACAGCGACGAGTCGTTCGATTTCGTCGCGCACCAGTGGCAGGAGAGCTTCGGTGACCGCATATCGATCGGGGTATTGTGCGTTTGGCAGCAACCGGCCGGACAACGTAAACGGCCCCGGGATCGACGCCTTGAGCGTAATCGAATCGGGCACGGCTGTTTCGGCGACCTGCTTAAGACGTTCGAATTCTTCCACCGCGCCCAGGCCACGAGGCGCCGCAAGTGTCCCGGTGATCGCGTGCTTACCACGCTGGTCGTGCGCCGGCGGCCCAAAGCGGCGGGGCGGGTGTGACTCGAGATCGATGCCTTCGAGGTAGCCGTAAAAAGATAGGTTGAAATCCAGCCGAGTCTGCTCGCCATCGGTAATCACGTCCAAACCTGCAGCGACCTGATCGTGTACCGCGACGACCACAGCGTCATGCTGCATCTCGTCGAGGTCGTTAGGCCCAAATTCGTCGAGGTGCTGCGCACCGAATTGCAGCCAGCCGGGGAACGGGTAGCTACCGATGACAGAGGTCCGCAGGGGTTGATCTTGCATCAATACTCTTTCGGGGCTGGTTGAATCGGAATCGGGGTAGGTTGGTGCCGGTCGACAGGCTCATCGTCCAAGACCAATCGGCAAGGATGATGTCAGGCGATGTGGTCGGCAATCCACAGGCGCATATCTGCGGCGATATCAAACGGATTACGATTTTCGGGTTCGTCTTCCCACGAATAATCGCCGGTGTAGCCAATGTCGCGTACTGCCGCGATCGCTCCTTCGAGGTCGACGCAGCCGGTGCCCCGCGGTACGGTCTCGTGGCCACCCGGGGCCGCGACGTCCTTGAAGTGGACGTGCTGGACCTTTGGCCCGAGCGCCCGGATCGCGGTCGGCGCGTCGAGTCTCTGCGAGCCTAGCCAACCGGTGCCGATCGCCCCAACACGGCTCCGAGGCTTTGCAGCAATTCGCGCAAGCCGAATGGTCTGATATGCGAAGCACCAAGGTCTAATTGGGCCGGTATCATCGGTATACCGAGCTTCGAGGTATCCGTCGCGGGTTAGGTGGTACTCGCCACAGACATACCGATTTTCACGGACACTGATGTGATGCGACAAATCGACAATCCTGGCGCGTTCGTAGCCTGTCGCGTGGTCGCGGAAAATATCTTCGCGGGTAAACGCCTGGCGCAGTTCCTCATCCCCGCCCCAAAGTACGTTGACCTCGGTACGCATCAGAATCGCGTCGTGATGTAGACACGCTTTTCTCATCTCAGCGTGCCTCCACGCCGTCATCGGCGCCTAGTGACGAGTAGAGCTTTGCCACACGCCGGCCGTGTTCATCGTAAGCGGATTCAAAGAGTTCGGCCGCCCGCTTCTTGCCTACCAGCGCTCCGGCAGTGAGCACCTTCGGCGGTTGCCCTGCATCGATTAACCGCCGGGCGACTTCGGCCTTGATGCAGTTCACCAAGAGACAGCCGCCTACCGTCGAGCCTGGCGCCACCGGTGTTTCCAGACCGTCAAGTTCGACCATCGCGTCACCGATCGGTGCACCCGTATCCAGCATAAACTCCGCGAAATCCTGTAATTTTCTTCCGTCGGCGCGGTTACTCGTACTCGCTTCGCTGTGGTCTTTGCTGATCAGCGCGACGACGTCGATCCCAGCAAGCTTAAAGCCCTCAGCGATTTCGATCGGCACGACGTTGCAGCCGCTAGAGCTGATGACCAGGGCACTGTCGATCGGATCCAGATCGTAGTTGCGTAGGATTCGGCCAGCGAATCCGGGGACGTTTTCGAGAAACATCGCCTGCCGTTGCCCGTTGCTACCGATCACCTGGTGGTGAAACGACAGCGACAACTCAACCATCGGGTTGTAGCCTGGGAACGAGCCGTAGCGAGGCCACATCTCCTCGACCATGATCCGGCTGTGCCCGCTGCCGAAGACGTGGACCATCCGGCCCGCAAGAATCGTTCGGGCAAAGCGATCGGCAACCCGACCTATGGTGGCGGCCTGCGCGGCAACCGCGTCGAGGATGCCCCGGCTGTGCTCGAGAAAATCCTGCATCGGAGCCAATGGGATGGCGGATTGGGTCACAGGGCAACTCCTTTGAACGATGTTGAAGGCTGGCCAAGAGGAGCAGACTCGTGGACCAAGACTGCGAAACGTGCCGCGCCAATCGCACCGGCCCGATCACCCAAAACCGCGGGCAAGATCGGGACTGCCGAACCCGTTGGTCGCCATTCCACACGTTTCATCGCGTAACGGAGCGGGCCGAACAGGGCTTCGCCGGCTTGCGCGATCCCCCCGCCGAGCAAGACGACTTGTGGATCAAACGAGTTAATTAACGACGTAATCCCGGCCGCAAGTTGGTCGATCGATCGTTGCCATATGCACGTAGCGTGAGTGTCGCCGGCGCGGGCAGCTGCAAGCAGTTCATGGGTTTTAGAAAAACGTCCGCCGCTTCGTTTCGATAGCGAGTGGTTCCCGATCGCGTCTTCCAGAGATCCGGGGGTGTTCACGATGTCTAACCCGCCGCTGGCGTCGACTGTGATGTGCCCGAAGTGCCCGGCCCGTCCGGTCGCGCCCTGCAGGAGTCGGCCGTCTACGATGACCCCGCCGCCTACACCCGTGCCGAGAGTCAGCAAGACCACATGTCGGCGGCCCGCCGCTGCTCCGACCCAGGCTTCTCCCATTGTGGCAGCGTGCGCATCGTTAAGCACCGACACCGGCCGGCCCAGTGCCGACGACCAGTCCAAGCCCTCAATCACCTCCAGTCGGCCGCGCATCCACGAGATTATCCCGTTATCCCTAGTGGCCAGTCCCGGCGAGGCGACACCAACCGGCCATGCCTCGTTCGCGGCTCCGAGCTGGTCGATACATGATTTAACCTGCTCGATAAGTTGTGTCGCGTGGTTCGCCGTCGGCAGGTGTATCTCTTCGACGACCCGACCGGTGGCATTCACGACGACGGACTGAATATTAGTCCCACCGATGTCGATACCTAGCGCCCGGCTCATCGCGGCACCTGACCTTCACTGACAGTCCAGCCACCGTCGACCGCGAGCGTCTGTCCGGTCACGTATTTCGCGCCGTCAGAAAGCAAGAACGCGGCTGCGGCGTCAAGGTCGGTCGCCCGACCGATACGTCCGCCGTCGAGCGGCTGCTTGGTCTTGATGAACTCGAGAATCGTTCCGTCACCCGCCGCCCGCTGGGCCATCGGGGTCTCGACCAGAGCAGGCGCAATAACGTTGAAACGCAGGCCCTGGGACGCGTAGTAAGCTGCACAGCTCTGAGTAAAGCCGATGATCGCGGCCTTGGCCGCGGCGTAAGTATGGGTCGCAAAAAACTGGGGTGATGGCGAATAGCCCAGCACACTGCCCATGTTCAATACCACGCCTGATACGCCACGGTCGAGAAACGACCGAGCCGCCGCGCGGTTCGAGAGGATTACAGAGGTCAGGTTGAGCTCAAGGGTTTTTGTGATTCCTTCGTCGGTGAGTTCGTGCAGCGGCCCGTCGCCGAAGCGGCGGCCGCTGCCCCCGGCCACGTGATATAGGCCATCGAATCGACCGAATTCTTCCAGTGCCCGTGCGATGGCCGCTGGCGCCGTCTGCGGATCGATCGCATCGCCCACTACGACTCGAGTGTGGGGCGGGGGCAATTCGCGTAGCGCTGCCTCGGCTGAATCGGAGTTACGACCCACCACCACAACCTTGGCGCCATGGGCCACGCACGCCGCAGCCCCCGACAAACCCAGTCCTGTTGTGCCCCCGACCACCACAATGGTCCGGTTTTGGAGAAGTGAATCGCTCATTAACTCCAAAGTTAGCACATAAACGTATCAAGCTACATGTAAATTACAAAAACTGATATGATATTGAAGTGAAATATACCACCCGCGTTCAACAGGTTCGAAATGTCTTGGCGTTGCACCTCCGCAGCGGCCACTACCGGCCAGGCGAACGATTTCTCTCCAACCGGGCGCTGGCTGCCCGCCACGGGGTCAGCTACCAAACGGCCGATCGGCTATTGCGTGATCTCGTGGACGAGGGGCTGCTCGAAAGGCGCCGCCAATCGGGGACCTACGTTTCCGGCAACCCGGCCACGCTCGGCGGGGTCTCGCTCGTGATGCATCCCCGTGCTGCACGGGACAAAAGCTTCGGGGCCAAACTCAGGGGGATATTGACCGACTTGTTAAACAGCGTTGGAGAAGAACCTTTGATAACCCTGCTGGACCAAGACCCGGTACCCCCCGTGGGTCGAGTCGCAGTTGTGTGGGACCGGCCGGACCTGGCGTACGATTGGGCAGAGCAAGGCCAGCGCGTGGTGCTGATTAATGACCGTCCGCGACTGGGTAGCGCCGCCCAGCGCATCGATTCGGTCGCCACGGACAACGCCGCCGGCGGGGCATTGGCGGCGGACCTGCTCGGCCGGTTCACCGCATGGGACAAATCACTCGTCGTGCTTGCCGGCCCGGCACATGACCCGCGGGCGGCCGAGCGGGTAGCGGGCTTCACCGCGAGGCAGACGGCACGCGTCGTATGGGCCGCCGACTGGTACAGTGAATGCGGCGCGGCCGCCGCGGAGGAGGTTTTGGCGTCGAATCCTGCGGGAGTTTTTGCGTGTAATGACCGGTTGGCCGAAGGCTTGGTGCAGGCTTGCCGTCAACGCGGCCGGCGGGTGCCCGCACTGGTGGGGTTCGACGACGCGCCGGTCGCCGCCGCGCTGGGCCTGACCACTATCGGGATCCCGTGGGAAGAGATCGCCCGGGGTGTTCAGCAAATCGTCACCGATCGGCTTCGTGGATCACAAGCCGCAGCGGTCCGCCAGACGTACGTTCCTCAACCAATCCTGCGCAGCCTCGGCCGCGGCGGGATCACCGAACGGCCATGAACCTGAGGGCTATCCAGGTGCCTGCAACGCTTTGAGTTCTGTCTCAATCAACTGCACACTGAGAGCCGCGTCACGCAGGGTCACCCGGTAGGCTTGTTCGCCCCGGCGCACACAATCCACAAAGTACTCTAATTCGCGGTCGTAGCCCATCCCGCCGGGCAACTCAATCTCAACCGTTTGGCCGGCTTGGTGTAGCAGTAACGGCTTATCCCCGCGTGCCAGGTCAAAATCTGCCGTCGCATTCTCGAAGTTTACCGTGTAGCGCATCGAGAAACCGAAACCCTCGGCCATGACCCAACCGCCTTCGGCACAAACAAACGCGTCGTCGGTCAGGCCTACGGTGTCGGCCGGGAATTGGTAGGTCGTCAGAACGTGGTCGGGCTGGCCAGTCGTCTTGGCATAACCGTTCGTGACGACCCGTTGGGGCTCGCCGAAAAGGTAACGGACGTAATCAGTGTCGTGGATATGCAAGTCGAGGATTGCGCCGCCCGAAGCCTCCCCGTTTGAGTAGAAAGGGCCACCGGGAAACTGCGCAACTCGACGAAAGGTTACGGCGTGGGCCTTACCGTAAGTCTGCTGATCAACGGCCTCCTTGAGCCAGTCCCAACCCGGCCAGAAGCGCATGCACATCGCGCACATACTTACAGCCCGATGCTCGGCCCAGGCTTGCTCGGCAGCGTCGGCCAGCTGCTGGGCTTGGGTGTAGGTACGGGCGAGGGGCTTTTCGATCAACGTGTGCTTGCCGGCTCGCAACGCGGCTAGGCCGATCGACAGATGGCCGGGCGTGGGCACGCACACATCGATGATGTCCAGGTCAGAAGCAACAATTAAGTCTATTCCATTTCTGACCTTACGGACCTCGGGGGAACCCAGGTCGAAGCCGCCCTGGGCTTGCCCTTCGATGTTGCCTCCGGCGGTGCTTTTGCCCGAAAGACGGTCTTCATCAAGGTCGGCTACAGCCGTTACTTTGACACCGGGCATCTTGGCGTACGCGTCGAGGTGGGTCTGACCCATCATGCCCAAGCCAATGACGCCGACACGGAGCGGTGGAGATTGATTCGACATGCTGGTGGGACTCACTGGGGAATGCTAGTTGAGGATTTGCTTGAGGGCCGCAGCGGTGTGCTCGATTAAACCAGGGCTGTACGGCAGCATCTCTGCGATCACGGTTTTGTCGTAGCCCACGCCCCGCAACGATGCGACCGTCTCGGCCCAAGGCACGTCACCCTCGCCCAAGCGGCAGAAATCGTATGAACCCCGCCAATCGAAGTTATGTTTGAAATCTTTGACGTGGACGCGCTTGATGCGGTGGCCGAGCAATTCGATCCAGTGCGGCGGGTGCTGGTGATAGCCCAAGGCGTTGCCGACATCGAAATACACGCCGACTTTGTCGCTTGCCAATGAATCGATCA
Organism: Planctomycetota bacterium; assembly: GCA_039033595.1. GTDB lineage: Bacteria > Planctomycetota > Phycisphaerae > Phycisphaerales > Phycisphaeraceae > Algisphaera. The sequence goes on from JBCCCG010000001.1 coordinate 206,433, forward strand.
TGTCGATCAACTCAAGCGGCGAAGTAAACATCCCGTTCCAGACGTTCTCGATGCAGAGATCGATACCCAGCGGTTCGGCCACCTTGAGCAGGCGTTGGACGTTGTCGATACAGCGCTGCACCGCGTGATCGTTGCGTACTTTCTCGTCAGGCACGAAAGGGCATCCCACGATACCCGGTACGTACAAAAATGCTTCGCACCCCAGCCAAGCGACACGCTGAAGCGCGGCCTCGATCATTGCGTTGGACCGCTCGCGTGTCGCCGCGTCGTTGCTCACGGGGTTGCAACCCCAGCTCAGGCCCGCCGCGACGGTCGAAACATGGAGGCCCGACGCCGTGATCTGGTCGCGCACGGCTTTACATTGGGCTTCGGCAGACTCGACCGTGAGCAAGCCTTCAGTCCCAATAGCCAACTCCAGCGCTTCGAAGCCCGCGGCCTTGACTTGGGCTAAGGCCTCGTTGAGTGGGTGTGTGTTGGCCAGTCCGTGTTCGAGTGACCAGTAGGAGATTCCGGTGATCATGGGGCGTCCTCTTTCGGGAATGTAACGGCTTGAAAAAATAAATCCACACCCTCAGCGCGTCATCGGCGCGGGATGAGCGACGGATCGTCATCAGGCTGGCCCAAGTGCTCAGTCACCGTGCCGTCGTCGACTTCGTCGCGTTTAATGGTGTCGAGTTGTCTAAACATAAGCCGCATGTCACGGAACCCGCCGATGAGAAACCATACGACGCAGACCGTGCCCAGCGTCCCGGCGACAATGGTCTTGAGGGTCCACCAGACGATCCACGAATCGTCGGAGCGCATCCAGCCCAGCAGGTAAAGCGTAGTTAGTACGACGAAACCGACACCGAAGGTCCAACCGAACAGCGCATACTTGAGGCCGAAAATAAATTTATCGCCGCGGGTGAATTCCTCGGTCACCCCGAGCGACCGGAGCCAGAACGGGATCGTCGATCGCTCGGTCTTGGGCACGTAATCGGGCTCGCCCTCTTTCGGCTCGACCGCGTATTCGCCCCGGTGGAAAAGCCTGTCGAAGTCGACCTCCTTGCGATAGGTGATCAACGAAACAAATACATAGACCAGCACCGAGATGATCGCGACGCCAAAGCCGAACTGTACGCCATCGAACCAGAACTTCTCGGGTAGTTTCTGGAGCCAGCCGATGTCGGCGTACCGGTTTTTGAGCCACGGCAGCCACTGAGGCCAGCCGATGTTGATCAGCGTGACGCCGGTGATAGATAACGTCGACCCGGTGATCATCGCCGCCCACGCGGCGGCGACGGTGCCACGACGCCAGTAGAGCCCGCCGATAAGCACTGCCCCCGCGCCGCCGGTGAATACGGCGCCGGTAATCGTCAGGTACATCGTGATGTATTCCTGCAGCGGGAAGACCATCGAGAAGCACCAAGCAAAGACTGCGACACCCAGAACCGCGAATCGCAGCGATAAGAGATGCGCCCGCGGCGACAACCGGGGCTTACCGCGTTTTTCCCGGATCGGTGCGATCACGTCCTGGACAAAGATCGAGCCCCACGAGTGCAGGTATGTCGAGTCGGTGGAGATCGCCGCCATAATCATCATCGACGCGAGTAACCCGAACACGCCTATGGGCAGGAGCTCTTTCATGGCGATGGTCGTGGTCAGTTGTTTGGCGAGTTGCTCTTTGCCGTCAGCCCGCAGCGCGTCGAGTTGGGCGTGGGCGGCGGCGGCTTCTTCGGGAAGGACGTCTCCGTTAAGTAACACCCACGCCGCGATCGCCGCCAACGGGATGAGCAACCATTGGATCATCGCCCGGAAGCTGCTGAGCACGTTTGCCATCTTCGCTTCGTGCGGGCTGCGGGCCGAGGAGTTGTAGCCCTGGCTTCCCTGCCAGACGCGGTATTGGTACACGCCAAGTACCGCGAGCATGATGAACAACAAAGGATTAAACCCGTCCAGGCCATTCTGTTCGAACGGGTTGAGTTTGCTTTCGCCCTCCGGTGCGGTCTTGAGTGTCTCCATCAGCGTTGACCAAGGGAGCAGCCAGAGGATAACCACGATCAGTACGAGAAAACATATATTGGCCAGCTGCCCTTGCATGAAGTCGCTAACCATGACCGCGATCTGCCCGCCGTTGAGCGTGATAACCAGCGCGGCGGTCAGGACCAACGCCATCACCACCGCCAGCGTCAGGTTTATCTCTATCCCGAGCAGCGACCACTCGTAGATCGGCAGCCCGAAAAAATAGATCAGGAACCGCCCGGTGACCGCGGGGAAGATGCCGTAGTTAAGGATGCCCGACGCGAAGCACAGGAAACCAGCGAAGATGCGGAAGTTTTTGCTGTACCGCATCTCCAAAAACTGTGCGAGAGTCATCGCCCGTGTCTGGCGGTAGCGGTAGATGATCCACCCGGTCATCGCAAGGATCAGCATGAGCGGGGCGAGGATCGAGGTCCACAGGTTGCCGGCGAAACCGATCTGATAAAACTTTTCCCAAGTCGCGACGATGGTCACCGCCCCGAGTCCCGCGATGCCATCGGCGACGGTGAGCATGTACCGCCCGGCACAGCGGTTAGCCGAAAGGAAGTCAGCGACGCTCTTGGTGTACCGCCGGGCGTAGAGAGCCGAGCCGAGCACCGCGCCCAAGACGCTCAACATGATCGTAAAGTCGAGCGGGTGCAGATTCAAGAATCGGCCTCGCTAGGAATGAGCGTCGCTCCACCTCGGATCGCGCGCAGCGTCACGTCTCCCACGGCAGGCAGGCGCTGATCTGTCAGCATGGCAAGCGCCAGATACCCCGCGGTCACCGCGGGCGCCAGATCATCGGTTTCACCTTCGACGTGCCACCCGCCGAACCGCACTCTTTCGCGCAGGACCGGCAACAGCCTGTTACTGGTGATCACACTGAGTTTGGGTTCGATCGTCCGGAGCACCGTGGCGAGCGTTCCGGCCCCGGTCCAAACCACGCGGTGGGGCCGCAGCAGATTCACCGCGTTGCCCACGGCTTCGGCAAGCTGGTTAACAATCCAATCGGTTGCGGCGCAGCTGTCGGGCCCCTTCACGGGCGGCAACACTGTGGACCTCATCCCCCAAGCCGTAAGTCGACTGGCCAGCCGACGTTTCGAGCCGTCCAATCGGCCCGCCATCGCGGTGCTAAATACCCGCTCAAGACAGCGGCTCTGCCCGCAGTAGCAACCCGGCACATCTTGATCGGGCGCAGAGACCTGGGCGTGGCCGAGCTCGTTGCCGCCGCGTACGCACCCCGCATCGGCGGGGCCCGCCGGCATGAAAGATGCCCCTACCGCGCCGTCCCCCAGCTCGATGAGCAGCACCGTCTCGGAGGCGGCCTCGGGGTGCCGCAAACGCCAACGATCCCCCAACGCGTGGATGTTGTTTTCCAACGCGATCGGTAAATCACCGCCGGCGCTAAGCACCGGACCGAGCGACAGGCCCGGCGAACGCGGGGCGGAGGAACTGAACAACAGCTTCATGTCCCCCTCGTCCAACAGGCCGGTAGACGACACCCCGATAGCTAACGACCGCTCGGACATTACGCTATCCAGCAGCCTCGCCGCCGCCTTTGCTAGATCCGCCGGTCGGCGCACTTCCTTTGTGGAGACCTCGCCCGCGATCTTCCCCCGCAGACTTAATCTCACCGCCTCGACCCGCCCCGGACCGAGGGCCAGCCCCACGACATCACGGCAGCTCTCGTCGATCTCCACCATAATCGCCGGACGCCCACGACTCTGAGTCGGTAGATCCCGAGTGCCTGAGAAATTACCAGCTTCGCGCACCCAGCCAGCTCCGGTCATCGCGTCAACCACTTCGCCCACGGTATTGGGCCGCAGGCCGATCCGCCGATGCAACTCGGCCCGGCTCATTCTTCCCGCCTCCAAGAGTTCTCTCAAGATCAGGCGGTGACTCGCAACTCGACGGTTTGGGGGGGACCTCATACATGCCTTTCGTACGGGCGAAACCGCCCCCAATGCCCCCGGGTAACACTGGAACCTATTAAACAACAGCCTGATATTAATAGCAAAGGTCATCTAGCCGCCATGTTCAGGCGCTATTTAATGAGAGCCTGCGCAGCGATCGACGAACACCGGCACGGCAAATAGCCTATACCACCCGATTTAACGGAAACCGGACGGTTGAAGCGTGTCTAAACAATAACTTGGCCTATGCCAGAAAAATCCCCTGGCCCGGACCCTGACCCTGGTCCGAGCCGGGTCGCTCAAAGGTCACCACGCAGTTCGATCGGCTTCCAGATACCAATCATTCCTTTCGGCTCCCGCTTTTCCAAACGAACGGTCACTCGGTGTTCTCCCCGCGGTTTCATATGCCCTGAAACCTCGATCGCCCACGGCTTGTCCCACATCTGGGCCACCGGTCCGTTTTGTTCCCCAACCAATTTTCCGTCGATCCACACTTTGGCCTTACCGTCCACGGCGTTGAAGAGCAACCAAAGGTGGTCCGCTTTCCCAGCCGTTGAAGGCACCTTGAGCGTGGTGGTATACCAACCGACGTGGCGGTGGTCGATGCCTTGATCCAACCAATACGCGTCGACGCGCAGCGGCCGCCATTCACCGTTCGGCCGCGCGTTGGGCAGGCCGCGCTTTTCCCCGGTACCTTTCGGATCGGCAATAAATTGCCATTCCAGAGGGAGTGTTATGAGCGCCTCAGCGTCAAGGGCCTCCCGTGGCGTGACATAACGGAAGGCAAGGTCTTTCCATTTATCGGCGGGCCGCTTCTTAATAGGCACGCTGAACCATTTTTCGTAGTCGGTGGGGATCAGCAGGTAACGCATCAGGTCGTCACGGCCGTAACGCGGCACTTCAGTGATGTCACGGATGTCCAGCACGTCGCTATTGCCGTGCTTCATCAGGTGCTCGTGGAATTCGATCCGCAGGTGGTCGAGTCGAGCAAGTTGTTGCTCGGAAGCTTGCCCCGCGTCGTCGAGCTTTCCGATCTGGATTGCGGGCACCATTAACTCGGCGATACGCAACTGATCCGAGAGCACCCGGACCCGCCGGTTTCGCAGTTCGTCACCGTCGATTTCCGCAGCGGCCTTATCTAGCAGCGTCCGCGCTTCGGCCAAGACAGGCTCGAAGTAAACCAGCACGCGGTCTTCGTATTTCTTCACGGTATCGTCGGAACGGTCTTTCTCCAGCTTGAGTTGCTGATTGGCTTGGTGTACTTGTTGAGCGAGCAGCCGGTGGTACGAGCGCACCGTCTCGGCCGCGTTACCGTAGAGGTCACGGTAGAACTCGTCGAGCAATACGTCGGCGTCTTTGTCGTGTTCGTAGACCAACTGCCCCCACAAGAAGCTGTCGGGCTGTCTGGCATGAAGCGAACCCATCACGAGGTGACGGTAGCCCCAGTAGCCTTCTATTTTAAGCTGCGCGATGTGGCCAACCAACCAATCGGGGTTATTCAGCGGCAGGCCCAGAAAACCATGGCTGGCGGTCCACGTGTAGTAGGTCAGGTGGTCCGCAAGGGAAGCCCACGCCTCAAAGATCTCACGTTTAGCTTGCTGTTCTTTTTCGGAGAAATAGTACGAACCGTTGTTGACCATAAACAAGAGCAGGTTGTCGGCGATCTCCTGATTCTCGGGCCGTACCGGCGGCTCGACATAAGCGGCGTAGATGAATGCGCCAAGGTATTTATCCGGATATTCTGCCTTAACCCGCTGAGCGACCTCGTTGATAAAGTTCACGTAGCGATCGGTTTTGGAGTCAACGCCGGCCGCGTCTTGCGCGATACACCGATCGCACTCACAGTACCGGTCGCCGTCGGAGAGGCTGATCCCTGCCACCAAGTAGTCCGGCTTCTCCGCGAAGAAATCTCGCACGTACTGCACGGCGATGTCGCGCACCTCCGGGTGCGACGTGCATAGGTGAAAGCGGTACCAGACGCGTAGGTCTGAACGCGTACGCGGGATCATGCGTTTGCCCTTGTATAGCGCCAACCACTCGGGCTTACCGACGTACTTACCGTTTTTGACGAAAGGCCGCATCATGTCGTCGGTCTCGTGAGCGGTGTGCCCCAGTACACCCGAGCCGGCCCCGTTGATGCGGGCCCACCGCAAGAAGTCACGCCGGCGTTGCGAGACTCGCTTCTTGTTGGAGTCACCACGGACGATATAGTTCAGACTGATCTGTCGGTGGAGAAACGACGGCTGGACCACCTCGTCGGGCAGGTCGACAACCACACGTGTGTGACGAGGCACGTGATGCCAGAGTTTGCCAGGCAGGTACTGAACAACGCCCAAATGATTTTGTAGAAACCTACCGACCCCGGGGATCGAGCCGGCACTGGTGAACATACGGTCGTTGTGGGGTTCGCCGGCGTCGTCACGCCCGGCAATGATCAGGTTGGTTCCGTCGGTCCGCGTGGCGTAGCCATCGTGAGAGATCGACGCCGGTTCGATACCCAATCGTCGAGTGTAATCATTTTGGCCGATAATAATCACCCGGCTGTCGGGCGTGATCTTCGAAAAGTCTTCGAGACAGCGTAGCGGAAGCTTGTGCCCCGTCGAAGCCGCGAAGTCGCGTTGCAAACGCTCGGCGGCGTACACCACGCTCTTGACGGCCTTCTGATCGATTACGATTTCGTACGACGATGTACCGTCCTCGAATAATGTCACTTCACCGCCATGGGTTACAGCCGAAAGCAGCCCGAGGCAGCAGCACACCAGAAACGTTACGTAGCGCCACTTGCTTGAAAAACGAAATCGATTCATAAAAACACTCTCTTCGATAAACACGAAAGCTCAACCCATGGGGTTTCTGGCCGGAACGCATCGCGGTACGCCTTGGCAGCGGCGTTCCTAGATCTGAGCCCCGGCCCGCACGACGCGCGAGCCCCGAAAACCCAACAGCACCCCCGAAAACAACATCACACCCACGCTAGTGGGCTCGGGCGCCAGCCGCACCTCGAAGGATTGCGTCTCGTAAGCGTCCAGGGAAAGATCCACTTGCCCCCCAGCCAAGGCAAACGTCGAGACGCCGTCGTCAATCGACAATAAGTCCTGCGGCGCGAGCGCGAGCCCGAGATTCAATGACAGCGTCGCGTTGATCTTTCGGCCTTCGTCATTGACCACCAGCAGGTAATACTTCTCCTTATCCGGATCAAAATACACATCGGCGTGGATGTTGCCCGGATCACTGGTCGATACCGCCCCAGCAAGAGCTCCGGCCGAAACCGCGTCACCGTAATGCTGCTCGAACTCGTCAACCATCGGTGTAAATACGTCCCGCAGCCACGCCAAACCTCCTAGTGGATAAGGCTCATCCGGCAGGGGGTCAGAACGCGTCGTCCGGTAGCGGGCCCAGTACATGACGCCATCTGCATCATGGGCGACCAGGCTGTAGAGCGTCATAAACCGTAGCTCAGCCTTGGTCGGCAGACGTAAGTCCGGGGCGTTGCCGTCGCGGCCATAAGCTTGAATCACGTTGTACCACTGCTGCCCGTTGGACCGGGCGTTCGCCGCGGACGTCGCGGTGCGCGATTTCCAGTTCGCTTCCAAGGTCCCGCCGAACTCGCCGTCGCCGACGTCGAACGGGTAATCGAACGTAATCATTCGATCGACCGTCTCGCTGTAAGCGTCTTGCGTCGAAGGTCGTTTCGCGTCGATCGCCCCGTAGATCGGCTTGACGCTGATGGACCGGATCAAGTCCGAAGCGGCACGGGCTTCACTCACCGAAAGCCCCAATTCATCGGGCTCATCAAACAGATACCACCCGCCCAGCGCGGGGTGGTCGGCAAACGCGCGGATGTAGGTTTCGACCGGGGTGAGATTGCCAACCCGGACGTTCTGCCAACCAACGTCGAGGATGACCTGAACCCCCGCCGCCGCGGCGTCATCGAGGTATTGCTGCGCCGCGGACACGTTGCCATCGGAGTTGTAGGCCAAAGCCTGATCGATCCCGTCTCCCGCGACAGACGCAGGGGACGACTGAGTGTTGGTGGTACTCGCGTACCAGGTCAGCAGCGGAACCCCGGCGTGTGCGTATGTACCGAACGCCGCCAGCAGGACGCAAGCGGACGCGGCGTGGCGGGCGACCGGTGTGATTGAAAACATCGAGGTCTCGGGATGGTCCAGAGGGCGGGATACTACTTCCCTCGCCGGGCTCGCGTCGAATTAGATCCTGTCCTATCGAGCCGAGGCCGAGGGCCCAGAAACGATGCGGCGGGGGTTCACCCGCCGCACCGTGGTTTCAGATTTACGGGCGGGTTTACGAAATTACTTGTCGTCGCAGCGACGCCGGGCCATCAGGGCGGTCAGCCCCAGTCCCAGCAGGCCCATCGAGCCCGGCTCGGGCACGTTGAAGGCCGTGAGATTGACATTGCCCACGTCAACCGCGAGGTTGTCGAGGACCAGACCGGCCGAGTCGCTGTTGCCGTTGTTGGGGCGAACCAACAGGAAGGGCAACGAGTTCGTGCCGGCCGCCGTACCCGTGATCGCGACGTCGTTGGCGATCTGGGTCTGGGTCGCGAACGCGCCGCCGAGGATGAACACGTCATACTGGTCCGCGGTCGTATCGACCACCGTCCAGATCGTGTAACCGGTATTGGCCGCGTACGAGAAGCCGGTTGACGGGGAGTTGCCGGGGCCGGCGAAGGTCTGGATGTCGCCGTTGACAAAACGTATCGCACCCGCGAGGTTACCGTTATTTGGCGATGCATCGGTGCTGTCGCCAAAGCCGATATTGACATCGCCCAAAAGGTCGAGGGCAGCGACATCGAAGGCGAACGTCGCCACCGAGTTGTCCGGCACGACTGGTGAACTGATGAAGTAGTCTTCACCCGCGTCGGCGGCAACGCCGACCTGGTTCGTCGGGTCGGTCGCGTCGACGATCACGGTATGGGAAATGTTGAACCCCGAAGACCCGAACTCGGTCCAGTCGCCCGACGCCCACAGCACCGGATCGGGGCCGCTGAGGTCAAAACCCTCGAAGTTTTCCACGAACGTTACCGCCGCCGAAGCAGAACTCACGGCGACTAACGCCGACAAACATCCCGAAACTATACACTTGCACATCATCTCAATTCTCCTATTTGAGTTACAAACAATAAAGTCAAGCAAAATATGAGAAGCCAAATCTGGAAAACCACATCACGTTTTCTGAGTCGATGCCCCAACTATTCCAGCTGCCAAGAGCTTCGCCAGACTCCTGGTAAAGTTATTAAGTTATAAAGCATCGGCAATCTCATCTTGTGTGGCCGTGCCCTGTAAAATATTAAGAAAAGTGTTGTATCGATGGAAAAAATTACCATCGAGCTGACCGCTTGTGGGATTCACGTAACGCTCAAAAACTTTCTTGGCTTCGGGTAAGTTATATGCGGCCGCGCTACCGTCATTGAGTGATGCGTTGAAGACCAGAAGGTCTTTATGCGCAACTCGCTCCCATGTGCTGACGATATCGATACCCATGATATCGGCGCGTCGGAAGTCATCGATATTCTGATATCGGCGAAATCTATTGCCCCCGGCGGTCTCCGGTATAGTGCCATCAGCATTGACCGCTCGTGGATTATGATGATAGTTTGTGATAACCGTATCGGAAAAAAAACCAGTGGGGGGCGACGGCCAACCGTCAGCATTGTGCGTAGAAAGAAGAATTCGTTCATCCTGCTCTTGCGCGGGGCAGTAGAAGCCTTCGCCTCCCGCAAAATATCCTTGGGCAAAAAGGATACCGAAATTTTGAAATTTAAACTCTGTCGGTGAAGTGGCGGGTATGGGGTCTGCAGCGAAAGCCGTCCAGACCGTGTTATTCATCATGTGAGCGTTTTCATCGCCCGCTGCTTGGTAAATCGGAGGTAGTTCACCGTCATAATCCACTACGTACGCCCCGACCGCAATTCCTTGCTGGCGCAGATTCGATGCACATGCGGATAATTTCGCTTGATCTCGTGCGCCCGCTAAAACGGGCAACAAAATCCCGATCAGCAGAGCAATGATCGAAACAACGACCAGCAACTCGATCAGCGTGAAGCCACGAGCGCGGCTAGGTTGGGGACAGGTCAGACGTCGGTGAATCATCGGGCTTTGGCTCCACAAGAGTCTCCGACCACCAATCGTGGCGGAACAAGGACGCTCTGCTGGGGACGGGGTTGATCCGCCGGAAGGGAGATCTGGCGCAACAGGCACTCGATCGCTTGGCTCGCCACCTTCTGCTCGCGACGATCGACGCTGGTCAAGCGGATGTCGGAGGCCCAGCCTTCGGGTTCGCGCTGGCAACTGACAATCGACAGGTCCTCGGGGATTGCGCAACCCCGGCGGCGTAACTCACCCATCAGCCACATCGCAGAGGTGTCCGTGGGCGTCACCACGCCGTCGGCCCTGAGCTCAAGGACACGGCCAGCGCACGCACTCGCTAAACGCGGCCGGTTCATCAGCGAGCTTTCGCCGGTGACGATCTGCCAAGGCTCGAGCTCGACACCGTGGGCCACGTGGGCCGCTCGGAAGCCCTCGTCCCAGTCTTTGACACGGAAATCATTGACGTCGCCGTGCCGACGTGTGAGCACAATCCGCCGTCGGCCGAGCCGCAACAGATGAGCCGCCGCAAGATAAGCGAGCTTTCGGAAGTCGACCGACACACACGTGTCGCCTTCGTCGACCACCGGGGCGGGCATGAAAATCCGGTTCGGGAAGCGCCGGAACAGCTTCCCGATCCGGTGGCCAAATTCGGGGTAGATATGAGCCATACAGATAACCCCTTCGACCTCGCGGTCGTAGAGGTCATTGGCGAATTCGGCGATCTTGTCGTAGCTGTCGTGGATGTACCCGACCAGCAACCGATACCCGCGGTCCGAGGCGATTTGCTCGATCGCCTGCAGCTTGCGGACCGAAGACAGCCCGGCATGCGCATCGACCACGGCACCGATGACCCGGGTCCGCTTCCCCGCGAGGGTCTGGGCGGTGACGTTGGGACGAAACTCCAGCTTCTCAGCCACACGTCGGACACGTTCGGCGGTCTTGCCGCTAAACCGCGTATTCTCCCCGCCCGAACCCAGCAACACCTTGGATGCCGTGGCACGCGAAACTTGTGCAGCCCGCGCAACGTCCACCAATCGGACCCGCTTGGGGGCCATCGGCGACGTATCACGAGAAAAGCTGGGAGCAGACTCCAAAATGACCTTTACCTATTCTCCCGACAGGGAAGATTCAACCGAAACCGGATATGACTTCACGCGCAATCAACAAGCAGCACTCACAGGATCCCAATTTTGACTCCACGCGCAATCAAATACACCTCGACTTATTAATCATACTGTCGATGACACCATCGTCAATAAAAATTCCACGATCATCAACCTAGGGTTATCATTAGTTTGGCATTCGATCTCGAGAGCACAGAAATGTCAAAAAATCTATAATCTCTTATATTTATGTCACTTAAATCAATGTGAATTCTCGTGTTTTGCCGTCGGGGCGTTGAGAACTCAAGCCCGCGAGCCCCTTCGGCGGCAGAGCTGGTTTATTCTTGGAATTCCCCAAAATGCCGAAGAAAATCAACGACTAGAGAGTCGGCCTCAGCTGGGGTAGGCGCGACGGTCCAGATCGCCAAACCGCGTGGATCAAGGCTCTGACAGACCTTCACCACTTCGTCATACGGACACACTGCAAGCAAGGACTTGTCGGACGCCTGGATCCGGCGAAACATCGGGATCCAAGGTAACGCAGAAGGCGCGGCAGCTCCGATGGTGAATTGGATGGCGTCGAGTTCGGGGATTTCGAGAAGGGCCTCGACATGGCGCGTCGCCTCTGGCCCGTCGAGGTGGAAAACCATCCGGCCCGCTGCCCGTCCCAACCGCACGAGATCAGGCACGAAAATCTCCCGAAAAGTTTTGGGGCCAATCAAGGTGTTGAAGTCACACGTTGGAACGACGTAGGGCCGATCCGACCAGAGTTGGACCCAATGCATAGTGCCGGCTTGGTATCGACGAGTGATGGCGTAGAAAGTCTCGAAGACACGCTGCCAAAGAGGGAAAGTTGTTTCGAGCGCCTCAACGATATACTGAGGCTGCTCCATGATGTCGAAGCACATCCTCTGGGAGTCACGCAGGCCCGCGAGCGTGTCGGCGGTTCCGCCCAAATCCGGCGCCATCACCAGGAACTTGCCGGCAGCGCATTCCGCCGCCAACGCGGTGAGTTGCCGCAGACGCTTCCACCAAATGCTGTCCTCGTCCAATGCCCAATAAGACGCGTCGGGCCAATCCCCCTCAATTGAGGGATGTGTCCATACGCTGTCGGAGGTGACCTCGACGCGGCCGCCGAGCATGCCACTTAGGGCGGTGGGCCCGAAATCAACGCGGATGTTCGGCAGTGCATCTCCGGTGAAGTACGTCTGCTTTAGGTCAAGCGTTTTCTCGCGCAGCCACGTTTCGGGAGTGTCGAGCAGATCAAGCCGACGCGTGAGCGGCCGCGCGGGATTGCGATCAGCCGAAATGATTAACAATGGCCGGTCGATGGCATCCCGGGCCCACCACGCCTCGTGCCGCCGCATGATATCGGGAGCCGAAGGGCAAAATTCCAGAGTCGGTCGCGGGGAAGCCGATGCGTTGGACGCTTTACGGGTGTTAGCGAGCGGCTCCGGTGGCAGGGCGTGTTCGTTCATCGCGCGATTTCGTAGGAATTTATTGGGGATTACTGCGCTTTCTACATACTTGGCTTAAGCTGGAGCTTGGGGCTTTACGTTGCTGTCACTTTACGCGAGAGTTTAAGCACCCTGCCCATTGATAGACATTCGGTTATGTAGAGGTTGCCGTGGGCGTCCGCCGCCGCGTCATGCGGTCGGATGAAACCACGGGCCGGGGGTGAGGCTTCGAGTGTTGCAACATGGTCGTGCCCCCGCCAAGTGTCGCCGAGGTGGCCGAGTAACCGGTCGTCCGCGCCGATCAGCGTGACCCGGCCGTAGAAATCCGGCATGACCAGCACTCCTTCGTACTCGCGAAAATGCCGTGGCCGTCGGGTCTCGACCTCAAGCAGGCCCTGGTGAACACCTTCCAACGAGAGATAGTTCAGCCGGGTGTTGATGTTTTCGGCAACCAGCAGTTCGGGTTGTCCGCGGCGCTCGGTATAGAGCAGGCCGTGGGGGTGCGTCAGGTGCGAGGTAGACTTCCCCGGACCGCCAAAAACATCGAGTTCACGGCCGTCGCGATCGAAACGGTGGATGAGATACGATCCGTATCCGTCGGCCAGGAAAATGTCCCCGTTGGGCACAACCGCCACGTTGGTCGGCTGGTAGGCCAAGTGCATACGTGACTTATAAAAAGTCAGTTTCGCGACGTGCCAGATGACTTCACCGTCGAGCGTCACTTTGAACAGACCGCGCCTCAGGTCGGTGATGTAGGCGATGGTTTGCTTGCCTTCACGACACAGCTGCAGCCCGTGGGCCGATCCCTGGAACTCGGCTCCCCACGAACGGATGAAGCTCCCGTCAGGAGCGAACACGCACACCGCGTCTCGACAGCGGCTGGTCTCGTGCACCGTGTGCAACACATACACGTTGCCTTGTGGGTCAAGATCAACGCCGTGGGTGATTCCCCACACGACATCATCGGGCAGTTGAGCCCATCGGTCGTCCCAAGAGTAGTGGGCGTCGGTGATCGGCGGCTGAGAAAACATGCGTTCTATACTTCATGCGTGGGCCGAGAGGGGTTAATCTTCGCGAACAAATCGATCGATCGGCTGCACGGCAAAACGTGGCGTCTCCACCAATCGATTCGCTTCGCCGGTCGCGTCGTCGATCCACTTCACGTCGTCGCGGTGGAACTGCAAGGCGTACGCGATCCGGGGCTCCTCGGAATCGTTTGGCCCCGAGCCGTGCACGGTCAGCCGTGTGAACGCCACGCCGTCGCCGGCCCTCATACGCAGAGGTAAGCAGTCCAACGGATCGACATCGAGGCACTTGTCGCCTTCGACGCTATGGCCAGCGTTGAGCACGCCGTCGCGATGAGATCGGGGGACGATCTGTAGACAGCCATTCTCTGGCGACATATCGACCAGCGCGACCCAGATGTTGATCGAGCCGAGCGCGGGCTCGTGCTGCGTGTAGTTATTGTCCTGGTGATAGCTGAAGTCGCCGCCACCGCCGCCAGCCTTAACCGCCGTGAACGGCATGTACATATAAGCCGGCCCGCCGATGAGTTGGGCCGCGATGGCCGCGATCTCTTCGCCAGTGATGAGTTCTTCTAATTTCGACCCGCGCAGGTACTGGCTGGACTGTCTAAGCCGGTCCGCCGCTGAAATGGCCTGTTTCAAGTCCTCGGCTGTCGCCCCGAAGTGCCCTTCCACCACGTCGAGTATTTCTTGGCGCAGGGCTACGATCATCTCGGGTTGAAGTAGCCCTCCGAGATAAAGATAACCCTCTTCTTTGTAAAATTTAATCTCCGCGGGAGTAAGCTGAAGTGGTTGTACAACGGGGGAAGATAAAGCAAGTGGCATAGGAAATCCTTTTAATTTATGGTAATTACGCTATTATGTGTCCTTAGCCGCTCCACATCGATGGACGGCAGAGTCATTTGTTTGCACAATATGGTCAACCCGCTCCACAACCTCCACTTCTTGCACGGCAAGCATATACCTCGATGCGTCGCCAGCGTAGATAAGCACTTTGGCTACTACACGCTACAGATGATGACATCGGGTGGAGTCGATCTGTGGATCGACCGGGATGCTTATCAGCTGCGCGGCGCTTGGCTTTGGCCAACATGGCCACAGCCGACCCGGATCAGGTTTCATGAAGCGCCGCGCCGTCAGCCTTTGAATCACCGCTATATCGCGTTTGACGGGCCACGCGTCGCGGCCTGGGAGGCTGAGGGCCTGTGGCCTCAACGCCCTTGTCCGATCCCCGACGTAGCGGTAAGCCGTCACTTAACCAACATCTTCGATGAGATACTTAGGTACAGCCCACGCGTCGACCCAATAGGGCGGCGGCGTGCCGTCAACCTCCTCGACCGGCTATTGATCGAGCTCGCCGAACTGAGTCAACCTGCCCCAGCCCAATGGCCAGAATGGCTGAGTGCTGTCCTCGCTGCCCTGCAGGATTGGAACCAGGAACCCGATTACGCACAGCTCGCCGAAGATGCGGGGATGTCACTCTCCACGCTGCGTCGGTGTTTCCGGCGGGCTACCGGGCAAGCCCCGCATACATTTCGATTAAACGCGCGCATCTCTGCAGCACGTACGATGCTCGGTGAAACCCATCAGCCGATCAAGCGTATCGCGTCGACACTAGGGTATTGCGATGTTTATTATTTCACTCGTCAATTTAAACAGGCCGTTGGGCTCGCTCCCGCCCAGTACCGGGCGACCCGGCAACTATAAGTTCATCTCGAGCGGTCTTTTTCGGCTTGGATCAAGATAAAGACGACGATGCGGTTCAAGACAGGCCAGCCTCAACTTGGCATATCGCAAACACGTTAAAGGCTAGTAAGTCATCTGACAGAGATATCGCCTCCATCGAGTACAACCAGCAGTTTCCGTCGTCGACCCGCCCGATGACAAAGACACTATTCCCGGCATAATGGCGACACAGCGCCTCCTTACCCTCTTCACAGTTCAATACCTGCCTGAGACGCAGCCTCGCAACAATATGTTCGAGACCATGCCGCTGCTTCATCGAGAAGCCCTATTCGGCCTACGGCAGGATATGGCTCCCCGATGTGAGGTGGATCAGGATTTGCGGGGATAAAGTCACGGTGACGGACATTTTTATCCCCCGCCGGTATCACCAACACCATGAATCAACCGCCCGGAGATCGTAAGCGGTCGCGGTGGCGCCGGTGTGGTAAACTCTGCAAGTTTAGATCTCGTTTGGTTGAAAGCGCAGCAGAGACGCTCCTTGAGATAGGCAGCAACGAACCCAACGAAATTTACGGACACAAGTTATTTATTCGCAATAACTTGTTATATTTGCGGGTGTAGCTCAATTGGCAGAGCGTCAGCCTTCCAATGAGTTCCGAGGTATACCACAACCTGCTGACGGGCAATGATTTGCGTCGCCCAAGCCTTTGTTCGCCAAGGGCTTGTTCTTGCGATCTGGTCACATTGAGGGCACCTACGGACCACCTACTAGTCATCTGCCAGACTGAGTTTGGTTGGAAAACGGCTGGAGATCGATCGGGCCACCCCCGATCACGCCACCCCCGATTCTCTCATGACAAGTAGACCAAAGGACCCGAGGGGTCACCATCACCGAGAAGAGTTTTCCTTCTACGAAACAGAAGTGTTTCACCAAGACCTGAAATACAGCGGGGTGGTCCTAAACGCTTTGAGCAGGCGGAGGCAGCAGTTTTCAAGGTGCATATGCGCCTGCAGCGCCTCGCTTTTCTACAGGTGATGCGGGCACTCGTCCACGTTCATACCAGCGTGGGGCTTGGGGTAATACGAAAATTTTATTTTCGTATTTAGTTGACTCACGACCCTGGCGTCGCTATAACGAAACTGTTGTTTTCGTTACTGGGTTGGCCGTATTCCTTCAGGAGGCGCTAGATGCCGAGCAAGAAGAAAAAAATACTGATAATTGGGGGGACGGGAGCGATGGGCCGCGCCGTTGTCAAGGCACTGACCGAAAGTGCGGATTCGTCATGGAATGCCATCGTCTTTACCCGCAACATAGACGGCGAAGTGGCCAAAGCGTTGGTCCACGAGGGGCACGGGCGTGTCTCTCTTGCCCACGGGAATCTGGACGACCGAGATAGCCTTCTTTGTGCGATGCGCGGGGTCGATGCGGTGTTCTGCAACACCAATTTCTGGTCTACCGCAAGCCTCAGCGGAGAACGCGATCAGGGTATCCGGGCTCTGAACGCCGCAAAAGAAGCGGGGGTTGATCACTTCATATATTCATCGCTTGACGCCGTCGCCTCTCGCTCAGGTGGAAAACTGATGCTACCCCACTACGACGCGAAAGCTGCTGTCGAACACGAGATCGATTGGCGTCGCTCCGACGAATACATGCGGCAAGCGAGCGGCGGTTGGTACAGCCGTCACGTGAGCGTTCTGGTCACCGCCCCATACTTCGAGAATTTCCAATCGATTTTTCTACCTGAACCGGGCCAACTCGTCGACGGCACTGAAGGTCTCATCTTTAGGGGCCCGCTGTCAGGAGAATCCGATTGGCAGATGGTTGGCTTGGAAGATATCGGCTTCTTTACCAAGATGATGCTCGATGACCGGCCCCAATGGGGGGGCAGAACATTGCGCATCGCTTCGGATCAGTTGCCTATGTCGCGCGTCGTCGCCGATTTTATCGAGGTGACCGGTATCCCCGCGGAGTACCGCCCTCCGACGCTCGAGGAGTTTGCGGCGTCGGGGATACCTAATGCTCACGACGTGGTGAATAACTTCCGCCTCTACCGAGAAGGATACGCGGCTCCACGAGATTACCAAGAACTACGACGGCTCCACCCCGGCTTGCGGACGTGGAAGGATTGGCTGCGTGAAACCGGGTGGCGGGGTGAGACGCGCCTTGTCCAGAAAGATCCCATCACGGGAGAAGATGTGAAATGAATGTTGAATCACCTATAGCTACGCGTCCAGTCGGGCGCCCGCGTGATGAAGCCCGTACCCAGGCGGTCCTCAAAGCCGCGGCGGAACTCTTGGCCAAGCACCCCTTCGAAGACATCACCGCCGGGCAGATCGCTAAAGCCGCAGGCGTTTCCACTGCCACGCTCTACCGATGGTGGCCCTCAAAAGAGGCGGTCCTGATGGACGGCTACCTCAGCTCGATAAAACCTCAGATCGGCTTCCGAAAAGCAAAAACCTCGTTGTCCTCTCTACGTGCACAGCTTCGTGCCGTCGTCGACACCCTCCGCGGTCCGCAGGGCGTGACGCTGGCTTCCATCGTCCACTGCGCACAGCAATCTCCCGCGTTACGCGAAGCATTCTTAGAGCGTTTTTTGATGCCGCGCCGAGCAGAGGCTACGGCATTGATCCAGCAGGCGATCAAAGATGGAGAACTCCGGCCGGAGATCGACCCAGAAGTACTCATGGACTCGCTTTACGGAGCAATCTATTACCGCCTCCTCGTTGCCCACGCCCCACTCACACGCCGGTTTGTGGATCAACATATGGCCATCGTATTTGATGCAACCCAATAGCCCCCACATAAGAACCACATAAGGACAGCAGCTATGAGTAAACAACGCATCCTAGTCTTTGGAGCCACCGGCCAGGTCGGCGGCGCAGCCATCGAATACCTTGCCCAGAACGGTGAGGCCGACTTATACGGCGTGACTCGATCTGCCGATCGGGCCCCACTCATCGAGGCCCGTGGAGCGAAAGCCCGAGTGATCGATATCGACGACAACCAAAGCGTTCACGAAGCCGTACAGGGAATCGACTCGCTCCTGTTGATCACCGGATACACCGTCGAAATGCTCCGGCAATCGATCCGGGTTATCGACGCCGCCAAGGCAGCGGGGGTGAAGCATGTCGTGCATGTGGGAGCATCGGGAAGCCCGACCGCCGAGGTCGCACACTGGGACTGGCACCGGATGATCGAGGCGTATATCGAGCGGTCGGGTTTCACGTTCGTTCACCTTCACCCCGAATCTTTCCTGCAAAACCTGACCGGGTTCGGTTGGCTTCAGCCGGGCGTTCTGTTGAACCTCATCGGCGACGCGCGGTGGAGCTGGGTTGACGCAAGCGATGTCGGCGCAATGGCAGGCGCAGCACTCTTACAACACGACGCCCTGCTCAACCGGTCCGTCCCAATGGGATACGACGCAGCCAGTATGTCGGAGATCGCCGACCGGCTCCGTGATCAGCTTGGTCTCGAATTACAACTAGCTGACACATCACCCGACGCGTTCTACGAAGCGGCGGTTTCATCGGGGGCTGAGCCGACGTACATGGCCTGCGTACGGGACCAACTCAAACTCAGCCGCAACGGTGAAATCCCCGACGTCGACTTAACATTCGACTCAACACTGTTCCGTGAAGTGACCGGGCACAACCCGACAACTTTGCATGCGTTTATCGAGAAAGAAGTACCGCAACTGCTTGCGACTCAGAACCGGAATTGATTTCCAGACGACTAGTTCGGCATTAATACGGCGTTTTTTGTACGAAACATCTAGGTGTAGAAATATGACGAAAACAATGAAAGCAATCTGGTACGAGAAGCAAGGCGCGGCTGCCGAGGTGCTCTCCGAAAGTCTTATCCCCATACCGCAGCCGGGCGAAGGCGAGATCCGTGTGAAGCTGGCGACCTCCGGGGTCAACCCGTCGGACACGAAAGTCCGCGCGAGTTGGGGCGGCATCCCCATGCCCGCGTCCCGTGTGGTCCCGCACAACGACGGCGGCGGCGTGATCGAAGCGGTGGGTTCCGGTGTTTCAGAAGAACGCATCGGCCAGCGGGTTTGGATTTACGAAGCCCAACAACACGGCCGAGCCTTTGGTACATGTGCTGAGTACGTGGTGTTGCCCGAGCGGTTCGCTGTTCCGCTACCCGATCAAGCGAGCTTCAATACCGCGGCGGCTTTGGGAGTTCCCGCAATGACAGCCCACCGTTGCCTGTTCGCCGATGGCTCGATTCAAGGCAAGACCGTGCTGGTGGCCGGTGGCCGCGGCGGTGTGGGGCAAATGGCGATTCAGCTTGCCAAGTGGGGTGGCGCCCGGGTCGTCGCCACGGTGGGACAAGACGAACAGTTCGAACAGACGCAACGACTCGGGGCCGACATTGTGTTGAACTACAACAATGATCATTTGCCCAAAGAAATCCGTCAGGCAACGGACGGAGAGGGCGTAGACCGCATCATCGAGGTTGCTTTCGAGCGTAACCTTGAAACGAATCTTTCTGTAATCAAACCCAACGGCGTGATTGCCACGTTCGCTTCGGGTGATGTCGACAGCCACCCCAAGCTTCCTTTCTACCGTGTCATGCTGCTCGGCGTGACACTACGGTTTGTGTTCGTTTACTTGATGGGTACCAGCGCACACGATGACGCGGCTCATGACATTAATGCCGCACTGGCAGACCAGGCTTTGGATCCCAGCATTGGTGGCGTGTATCCGTTTACCGCAACTGGCGTAGCCCAAGCCCATGACGATCTCGACGCACGACGCTTTACTGGCAAAGCCATCGTCAACATCCAAGAATAGAGAAATATTTTCATGAACAGCTCAAATCAACGTGGCGTAGCCCTGGTAACAGGGGCCTCCAGTGGAATTGGCCGAGAGATAGCACGCAAGCTCGCCGCTGAAGGCTGGGTCGTGGCAGTGCATTACGGCGCCAGCCGGGATCATCACCCGGCGATATTGCGGAGGCCGGTAGGGTCCGCGGAGGAGGTTGGCGACGTTCCAGATGACATCGCCCTGTTCTTTGAAGGCTTCGAGTTTACTTATGCTGCTAGAGGGGCTGAGTTGATGGATTGCCCCTAATCCTTACGCGAGGGCGGATGGAGCAAGACGTTGAGGTATAAGACTGCCGATGACCTACCCCCATGGTTAGTGCGAAGGACTATGCTAACCCAAGAGTGGTTGGGGGTTGAGGTCAGCCCATCTTCCTCTGTGTCGAGGTGAGCTGCTGGCTGTACCCGTAACCCACATAACCTCAAAATCCATCCGACGTTTCGGGGGTTATGGGGTTATGTGTTGCGGCATCGCCAGGCCCGGATACTTTTCCGATGCTGCTTACCGTTGGTTGTCTCAGCATTGCGATTGGTAAGCAAGGGAAGCAGAATCCAAGAACCTCCAGGTCGAGCCAGGACTCCCCACGTCGTCCCCGTCACCTGCAGGGCACCTGCTGGTCACCCGCCGGTCACATGTGGTCGTGGTGGTTCTGGTGTGGTAATATTCCTCTTACAGATTTCGTTTGGTTGGAAACGTAGTTGGAAGGCCCCTTGGGCAGCCAAAAACCTAACGGAAGATGAAGTCGCAAGCCTATAACGAACAAGGGCTTGTGAACGTTTTGCGGGTGTAGCTCAATTGGCAGAGCGTCAGCCTTCCAAGCTGAATGTTGGCGGTTCGAACCCGCTCACCCGCTTTGAAAAACGGAATCTCGCAAAAGGCGTGTAATCAGTGTTGCAGCTATTTACGTGAACCTCTTGGCCACTCCGATCACGACAGGTTCTGCTCCGCATAAGTCTGTGTTGCTTAGATCTTGGTTTGCCGTCGGATCAGAGCTGAGGCTTCTTTCCTAAGAGCGGCAACGGCGCTTTAGCCTTAGCCGTGGTTACCACGTCGAGCAGGACGGGAGCGGGCACCTTAGCACGGCGGCGAACAAACGGATCGGGGCTCGACAGATACGACTGGGTAATGTCAAACCCTTCGGGGATCGGCCGCTGGTACGCTGGAGGCAGCGTCGAGATCTCGTCCTCTTGCGTTACGGGGTCTTGAAAAAACAGACCCGCGTCGGGTGACGTGAAGTCGGCTTCCGGTTTTTCGTACGCTACCCAATGCCCGCTCTCAACTGCGTGGGTGTAGCTGTCGGAGGTGAAGCGTCGGCGGAGTTGCAGATCCAATCGTTGGCCGACCTGCTTCGCGGTATTATCGATGAGCAGTTCTTCGGGTGCGCCAGCGGTCGCGGTCCGAAACACCCAACTCCGGTCGTCCGGCGCAGAATGCACAAATTTCTCGTGCCGTGTAGCCGCCATGTAGAGTGCGTAGCGTCCGCGCTGAAACTGTGAGTAAACCACGCGCCGCGGATCGCCGCGCTCGGCGATCTCCGACAGATCGGAACCCTCAGCATGAACTTGTGGCGACTCGACTCCCGCCGAAGCCAAACATGTCGGCACGATATCGAGCAGCGTGGTCGGGATCCCGATGCGTGCCCCGGCATGCCGGCCGTCGGGCCAACGTACGATCATTGGTACCCTGCAGGACGCATCGTGCATCGAGCGTTTACCGACGCAGCCAAAGTCACCAAGTAGCTCACCGTGATCAGAGGTAAAAATCACGACCGTGTTCTGGGCGAGTTGATTAAGCGTATCGAGTAGTCGCCCGAGTTCGAAGTCCAAGTGCGATATGCAGCCGTAGTACGCCGCGGCACGGGTACGCTCAAGCCGGGCGTGAGGCCCGGGGTCGTGTTGTTTATAACGATTCTGGACGCGATTCCAATAGGTCCACGTGTCGCGTGCCCAAGCGGGCTTACGCGGCCGGGGCATTTCCGGGCCACGATACAGGGTATTCCAAGGCGTCGGCGATTCGAATGGCGGGTGCGGCTTAATAAAGCTGGTCATCAGGAAAAACGGCCGACTTCGGTCGCGACGTTCAAGGAAATCGATCGAGCGGTCTACTGTCCACGCGTTATGGTGGTGACGCGCGGGCAGTTGTGACGGCTGCGGCACGTAGTACATCTCGCTACGCATCCCGTGCGGGCTGCTCACATGCCCGAAGCCTTGCTCAGCGAGATATTTTGCGTAGTCGTCGAGGGCAGGCACGACTTCTTCTTCCGAAACATCCCGGGTATCAAACTCGTACGTGTCGGGGCGCTCGGCGGGGAAGTGCATCTTCCCGACACCGTGGGTTTGATAGCCTTGCAGACGCAAGCGCTGCATCAACGAGACGCCGGGTCGACTCATCGGCATGTTATCGACGCATCCCGTGACATGCGGGGGCAGACCGGTAAGCAGCGCCGAGCGGGCCGCGACACAAACCGGGCTCGGGGTATAGGCGTGGGTGAAAGCGGCACCCTGCTCGGCGAGGGCGTCGAGCGCAGGCGTGCGAATTATCTTGTTTCCCAATGCGGCGATAGTATCGAAACGTTGCTGGTCCGTTACTACCAAAAGAATATTGTTCGGTTCACTACGCTTCACCCAAAACTCCTTTGGGCCCAATCGGAAAATGCTTGCTCGGGAACCGTGATGTCGGGCAACAGCATCATGGCGTGGTCCCCTGAGCCGGATATTGGATGTTGTCCGGCGGCGCGGCGGACGCCTCAGTCAATGTGGTATGACCTTCACCAGGCACCAGGCGAAACGCTACCGTACCTTTAATCGAACTGCCCGCATTGACCTGCATCACGTCAGTGCGGATGGACTTGACCAGATGCAATTCGGTGCCGCCGTTCCAGAACGGGTTGGCGTGGATCGTGAATTGGTCTTCCGAGGCGCCCACACGGACATGGACGTCGCCCTTGCCAAGTACCGCCAGGCCCCGGCCGTCCGCGTTGGCGAGGGTAACTTGGCGGGCGTGCGACTTGGTGCTGCGAAAATCGTTGGTTGTGCCGTGGCCGTACTCGCTGATATCCTGCGACCAGGGCCAGGGTTTCTTGTCGCCTTCCCGGTGCGACGCACGGGCGTCGTCCCACTTCGGGTCGCCAAGAGCCGGGGCCGTGCCCATCGGTCGGCCGATATGGTTTTCGGGGTAGGCCGTCCAGATCGCGTCGCGTTGCCACGAAAGGGTATCGAACGAGCGCGGCAGGCCAAGAGTGACTCCCGCGGCCAACACATCGACCAGCGTCGAGCCGGTCCAATCGAGGTGGTAGCGCACGGTCAATCCACCCCCCTGATCGAAGACATAACGCAGCTTCGCGTCTGCGGCCTCGTAGCTCCCGGCGACCTCGACGACCACGGCCTTACCGCGCTTCTTGGCCTTCACATCCGAAGCTTCCCAGCTACGCAGCTGCTGCTGACCTGCGGGGCCAAAACCGCCTTGGCTGTTAATGATCCAGTGGGCGGAGTTGCTCAGAAACAAGCCCGGTCCGGTCACGGGCAATGCTTCGCCGTGAAGTTCGACGTGGCTGAACTTACCCGTGGTCCGATCCACCTCCCAAGCAAAACCGTCTCCCGAGACACGGATGGTGTCGGAGTCGCTCTTGAGCGTGAGCGCCTGCTCGCCGTCGTTTACGGGCGCCAGCGCGGCGGAGTTTTGCACCCCACCGTTGGTCGCGACAAAGTGGAAACGGTTAACCAGACGATCGCCCGGACCGAAGACTTCGATGTCCAGCGGCGTATCCCGCTCGCCCTCGAACGGGACTTCGAGTATGGCCGTTTCGCCGGGCGCACCTTTGATCGTGAGATTGCCGTGGTTTGGGCCCTGTCGGTACGCAAACGTGTAGGCAGATAGATCGCTGAAGAGACTGCGGTTGGTCACGGTGAACCGGGCGGGGCTGATGCCCGGGTTCACCGGCAGGCCGGCCTTGTCGAGCTCCATTTGGATCGGCGACATCGACTTGAACACGTGCCACCACGCGTCGTTGATACGGCGTTCGGTGTCATACAGGCCGATGATGACGCGCTCGTGGATCGCGGTCACCGGCGTGCCGGTAAAAAGCGCACCACCGAGGACATGCTCGTAGTGGTAAGTGAAGTCGGCGTGGGCCTTGGCGTACAAGCCGAAGTAATCCCACAGCGCCGGGTCTTGCCGCTGCTCGGCGATATTACCCAAGGGCAGGTGCAGCCACTCGCTAAACATGATCGGTCGATCGGTCGGGTAGAACCACGAAAGTTTGGCGTCCTCACGGGCCGCGTCACGGACGCTGCCGGGCACCGAAAAATCTAACCGACCGTCGCGCGGGTAGTGGTCGTCGTTGATGTCCACGCCCTCGACACCCACGCCCGACGCTTTGTCGCCGCTGAAGATGATCGGTCGCGACGGGTCGAGCTTGTTGAACACCCCCGCCGTCGTGCGGAAGAAGTCGTGGTACCAGCACTCATTGCCCAGCGACCAGATGATTGCCGACGGATGGCTGCCGTAGTGCTCCACCATCACCTCGGCCCATTCATGGAGGATCGGCTCGTAGGTCGGATCGTTGCCGTAATTGTTCGCCTCGTTGCCCCGGTAGATGAACATACTGATCGGGACCTCGACCTGCATCAGCAAGCCCATCTCGTCGGCCGCGGCCATAACCGCCTCATCGGGCGCCGGCCAAATGCGTAGGTAGTTCAGGTTCGCCGCCTTGAATAGCTCCATGTCCTTACGCAGCTTCTCGACAGGCGTGAAGTAGTCCGTGCCCGGCCAGGTCTGGTGGAAATTGACCCCGCGCAGCTTCACGACGCTGCCGTTGAGCAGAAGCCGGGGGCCGTCAACCTCGAGCTCACGGAAGCCGAAGCGGCGCTGGGCCGCGACCTCACCCGCCGCGCTGCCGAGCGTGACCGACAGCGTGTAGAGGTTGGGCGTATCGGTATTCCAGTGGGCCGGAGCTTTGATCGGCACCTCGAGGACGGACCGGCGGGCCTGCCCCGACGGCAATACCGGGAGGGTGTACGTGGCGTGCTCACCGAGGTCGACCGCTTCACCGGCGGGCCCGGTGAGCGTTAACGCCAGCGTCGCTGCTTCGGCCGGGGCCCCGCTCTGATTGGCGACTTCGTATTCAACGCGCATCACCGCGTCTTCGTACGCCTCGTCGAAATCGGTCGTCACGTTCAGCGACGACAGATTGACCTCGGGCAACGCCATCAGCCAAGCGTCGCGGCGGAAGCTGCCCTTCTCGGGGCGCCACCACTGCGTGATCGACGACGCGGCAATGGTCATCACGATCTCGACGTCCTCGCCGGGCGTCACCGCGTCGGTGATGTCCAGCTCCACCGGTAGGTAGTGCGTATCCCGTTCGAGCAAAAACTCGCCGTTGACATAGATGCGTGTGAGTCCCTCGATCGAATCGAACCGCATGACGACCCGGCGGCCATCCCAGTCGTCCGGGACGCCGACGGTCTTGTAATAGGCCACCGGCACGCCGAATTCTTTGTGCATCCGGCCGTGGCCCTGAAGCGCGAAGTGGCCGGGCAGCGTAACCTCGGCCCAGTCGAAAAACCCCGGATCTGCCGGATCGAAGTCCGGCGGCACGTCTTTCATAAAGCCCCACGCCCCATTGAGCGAGACGTGAAACTCGGGCAGATCGGCCACGGCCGACACCGGCGGGGTGACCCGCAGCGTGTCGTTGGCGATGGCCGCCGGACCCCCCGCTGCCCGCGATGCGTCGCTCCCCGCATAGGCCGGTATGCCCCCACAGATCGCCGACCCCAGAACGCCGGTGAGGACACACCCGACAATGGTCATGGCTCGACGTAGCTTAAGGGAAAGCCTCGCGTTCACAGAAAACTCCTTTGGTGGATCGTTCGGGATACAGCGATAGCAGTACGAAGTAAGGCTCGCACCCGTGTGATGAAAACTAAGACAACCACTGATGCCGGCAGGTCTAGCTGAATAACGGATCAGTTATCATTTTCTGTAACGTTTACCCAGGCAGCCCGCCCAGTCGGGGAGTAAACTCGCTCATCTGCGGACCATCGCATTTCGAACAACGCGTCACGCTCGCGCTGTACTCCACGGGCACTTCCATCCGCAAAGCTGAAATTGACCGTTGTTCCGTGGCGGTTGTTCCACCACCCCGAATGCACCGATCTGGCAGCAATGTTTCGAACCGGATTGGCTGGGTTCACCTGTCCTGGAGCATTCCCAATCATGCCGAAATGGTTGAACAAAGCTGCCAGCGCCGGGCCATCGCCCGTAAAAGGAGTTTCAGATGTGTTAGTCACCGCGTCGGCGTTTCCAAATATGCCGGCTTGACCAAGTGGTTGCAGGTTGGCCCCAGCCACAAAATCGCCTTCCCACCTCAGGCCATTGGTGATCAGGAACTCGTCAAACAGAAAACCATTGAACTGGTAGCTGCCTTCGCTGAAGTCGTCTTCCCGCACCGAATCTGTAAGGACTTTGTTCGTAAACCGCTTGACCCAATATTCGGTAGCCGTGCCGAATACGAAATCCCCCGTCCCTCTATATGCCGTAGAAGTCTCCGTCCCGGGTGCCTGGGTTTCGGGGCAGATCATGACATTGGAATCTTTCGTCTCGGTGTCGCCCGCACCCACGCCCGCACCCCCGCCCAGATCCACGTAGCCGCCGGCCTGCAGTGCATCGACAGGCCAGTCGCGGTAGCCTGCATAGTCGTTGTCCGCCAAGAAGGCGCCGTGGGCGATCCCCATCTGGCGGAGGTTCGAGAGGCAGCGGACGGTGCGGGCGGTGCGCCGCGCGGCACCCAGCGCCGGCAGAAGAATGCCGATGAGCAAGGCGATGATCGAAATGACCACAAGCAGTTCGATCAGGGTGAAGGCTTGAAGACGGTTTTTGGGTTGCATGGATGGGGCTCCGCTGACAGATGGGGTCCAGAAGGCAGACGGCTCTGAAGCCAAAACCGTCGGATAGAATCGGATAAAAACATGCGGCCGGGCGCTAACCCGGTCGCACGGGAGGAAACTTACGCAAAACGGCGGCGACGCAGCAGGGTCAGACCGCCCAGGCCCGCGAGCACAGCCGAGGTTGGCTCGGGGATCGCGGTGGCGGCGGGAGCCCCGGAGTTACCGAAGTTGTTGAGCACATCGTCGAGCTCGTTCTGGCCGATCAGGCCGTCAAACGAGCCGCCGGTGGTGTTGGCCGCGTTAAAACCTCCGGGCAATACGGTCGCTCCGAAGTTCGCGAGCACCAAGTCTAGGTCGGCCTGGCCCACGAAGTCATCGCTGCTGAAGTCTCCGATCAAGCCGCCCGGGTCACCACCGAGGGCTTCGATGATGAGATTATCGAACGCCTGCTCGAACCCGAAACTCGCAAACGAGATGAATGCTTTGTCGCCCACCGGCTCGTCGGGCACCGAGACCGCCGTCGTCGCGTTATCGCCCCAGACGAAAGTGTTTTCCACGACGCCCGTGGTGGGGTCGAGGTCGATCGGGCTCAACGTGCCGCCCACGTCGCCGATCGAAACAACGAAGTTGTGCTCGGCGCCGGCAGCGAACAGCGTTTCGCCCGCAGCGGGAGTGAACTCGACGCGTACGGTGTACTCGGCAGCGCTCACAAAGTCGTCGACCGGATCACCGGGGTCCGTGCCATCGCCGCCGTTGAACCAAGCGACATAGGCATCGAAGGTGGATTGATCAAAGATCGGCTCGTTGATGCCGGTATCCGCGTCGGGCATGCCGTCGGCGTTGAAGACGACGCCGCTCTCCAGGAAGCGACGGCTAACCAGCGATCCGCTGTTACGCGGCGCGACGCCGAAGCGTGAGTCGGCGTTGCCGCCGGGCGCCAACGCCCCGGCACCGCCCAACGACATTTCATTGTTGGTATCAGCCAGGAAGAAACCCAGCCAGTCACGACCGTTCTGTCCGTTTGGCTCAGTACCTCCAGAGTCGTCCGGGCTGACGTCGAACTGAACTGCAAAACCTTGCGCAGCCACGATGTCTGGATCGGTGGCGAGGTTGTAGTCCAGAATAGCGCGTCCGCCTTGCAAGATGCCCTGCGAGCCGTTGACGAAGTCAGGATTGGTGACATCGGGATTGGGGATCCAGTTGATCGGCCCCACGGTCCCTCCCAGGCCGTTGTCGGTCATGCCCCAATCGGTCTCCGCAAAAACGGGCGGGAAGGCGTCTGGATCACCAGGGCTACCGAGCGTCCGGTCGAAGCTGTCGGAAAGGATAATTTGGCCCAAGGCAGGGGCGGCGGTAAATCCGAGTATGGGCAGGGCAAGCAGCAGGCGTTTGGTCTTCATCAGTTTTCTCCAAAATTAAACGTGTGCCATGAATGGGAGCGAGGGGTTGAGAAACAGGGAAAACCGTGCCCGGCGTGAGGCCGGGCACGGAGCGGGCTGGGGTGCTCAAGCGCGTCGCCGCAGCAACGCCAAGCCACCGACCGCGGCCAGAACCAACGACGCGGGCTCGGGGATCGCGGAAATCTTCAAGTTGTCATACTGGTGAGGGCCGTTGAAGGCGATACCGGAGAGGTAGGCTTCGCCGGCGACGCCCCACTCGATGTCGAACTGAGGCAACGTGAGGCCGCCGACCGTCGCGGTGATCAACGTGGAGCTACCCGCGGTGAAGTCGCCGACAACTTCGAGCCGCACGTCGTAGAACGTGTCGTTGGCAAACGGGTCGGGCAGACCGCTGTTAACGTAGTCGTCGAAGGTGGCCTGATCGAAAACGGTTTCGTTAAAACCGCTGCTGGGGTTGCCGCCCGCGGTCAGGGTGCGGACGTTGCCGGCCGTGCGGGTCAGGCTGCCGACGCTGCCGCTGTTGCGGGGAAGGATTGCAAAACGAATCGTCTCGTTGCTGGCGTTGGTCAAAGCACCAGCCCCACCGAAAGGCGGGTTCAAGTTGCTGTCGCTGAGGGCGATGCCCGCGAACTCCCGACCCAGGCCGGTCTCGCCCGCCGCGTCGTCGCCGTCGCCGGGGTTCACCTGCCACTCAACCACGAAGCCGCCACCGGCGATCACGTCGGGATCGGCGGCGAGGTTGTAATCCAGCACGATACGGCTGTTAGCGAAACTACCCGCGGCCCCGTCGACGACACCGCTGCCGTCAAGAGTGTACGACGCCGCAACCGTACCGCTTTCACCGCCGACCAGTCCGTTGTCCACTGCGCCCCAGCCGCCAGAGACGGAAGTGTCACGGGAAAAGGTATCTGTCACCAAGACCTGCGCCGACGCGGTGGAAATGGTCGCCGCCGCCAGTAATCCCATTGTGGTTAGACTTAAACAACGATTCATAATTCAAAATCCTCCAAGAGTTGAGAAACAGTTACGGCTTAGATGCCGCTTAGAAAATGATTTGGCGAGATTGAGAAAACCATTTTTGAGCTTCCCCCAACCTAATTTGGCCTATATGTGATGTAACACAAGAAACAAGGACGGGCCACAAAGAACAAGTCGTTCTGAAACAATTAATAAAATAATGCCAATCAACGACCACGCAATTGACGAATCAATGGCAATGTTTGCCGATATGTGATATTCTGTGGTTATGCGAAAGCCTTTGACCGACAACCAGCGTCTCGACCACTACGTCTGGTTCCGGGTGACGTCTGAGATCGAGGGGGCCCCGGTCCCCTTTTTCATCTGCCAGGGCTCCGCCCTCACCCCGGAATACCACTCGCTGACAAATATTCAGCAGCCCATGCCCGACCACATCATCATCAAGATCTGCCTCAGCCACGGCGGGCTGTACGGATCGGCTCAGGGCAAAGTGCCCCTCAAGCCCGGGCAGGCGATCGTCCGTATCTTCGGCGAGCGAGAGGTCTGGGATTGCTACGACCCCAATCACAGCGGCCCTTGGGAATTTTTAGGCCTGATCTTCCGCGGGCCGGCCGCCATGGTTGTTGTGCAAGGCCTGATTAAACAGTTCGGCCGGATTCTCTCGTTCCCCCTCGACGGCCCGGCGCTCCAGCGACTGATGACCATCAGCAAGCAACCCAGCCATTTCTTCGACATCGCCGCGGCCGACGCGGGCCGACTGGTCATGGAAGTACTCATGACCCTCGCCGAGCACAGCGAAGAGCCACAAACCAGCCACGGCAGCGATCACTTGGTCTATCAAGCCGTCCGCACGATCCAGCAGCGGATCGAAGACGACCTTAACGTCAGCGAGCTGGCCGATATTCTCGACGTCTCCCGCGAACACCTCGCAAGATCCTTCCGCGAAACACTTGGCCAAGGCCCCGCCAGCCGGATCACCCAAGAAAAAATAAGCGAAGCCTGCCGTCTGCTGCGCTACACCCAACTCCCCATTAAGTCCGTCATGCACCGCGTCGGCTATACCTCCAACACCGTCTTCTACCGCGCATTTCGCCGCTTCGCGGGTATGCCTCCCGGCCAGTTTCGCCAGCAAGGCCGCCTCCTGGTTTCAAGCCACTTCGCCGACGTCGTGGCAGATTCCATCCACTCCGAGAAAGCCGTACCCACCAACCTCGAAGAAAGCGATCATGACTGAATGAGATGCGGGATACGCCCCCCTGATTACGCAGCTCTCGACACGGATCTGCCTAGTGATTTCGCGCCTATCCAGCGGCAACGTCTTCCGCCTGCCCGTTCTCCCCGAACTGTTAACGGGCATCGAGCGCGAGGCGGAGTTGCGTCAAATCAATCTCATGGTCGCCACCACCGCAGACGAAAAGCTTCCGCGGATCCTTCAGGATAACCAATGCGACGGTCTTCTGTTCCTGGGCATTGATGCTACCCGCGCGACCGGCCAAGCCATTGCCGGCCACCTCGAGCATAACCCCGGGGTTTGGTTGATGCGGGACACCAATGATCTGGACCTGCCTTGTGACCGCGTGTTTTATGACAACGCGGCCGTAGGTGATCTAGCAGCACGATACCTGTCCGGCCGTGGGCACCGCAGTGTTGCGATGATTGATCCCCGTCCGGATCACTCAGCCCACGCCGAGCGCCGCCGATCATTTGTAGAAACCTGCCGCCGCCAAGGAGTGGAGTGCGTGGTCTGCGAATCGGTTGCCGAGGACTGCGGATCGGGGCGGGTGACCCCGGAGCAGACTATACGGGTGGTGGACCAGTTTCTCTCGCTGCCCCAGCGCCCGACGGGGGTCTTTGTGCCCCGTGACCAACTCACCCAAGCGGTGGCGAGCCGCCTGGAAGCCCAAGGCGTGCGGGTGGGCTATGACCTGGACATCGTGTCGTGCGACAACAACGCCGACATCCTTGAGCCGATCGCTCTTCGACCGCCATCGATTGCGCTACATCTCGACGAGGTGGGGGCAAATGGGCTGCGTCGCTTGGTCGATCGGATTCAAAACCCCAAGGCACCCCAGCAACATATCTATGTTCAGCCATCACTTGAAGTTCCCGATGGATGGCCGCGGTGGCGTGACGGTCATGTCGCCACGACTTAGTAGGTTTTTTGGCAGGCCATTCTTTTTTATGTTGGACCAGATTTGAAAACCCTGAATTAAGAATCACTTGCAGATGGAGGAAAATACCGTGAATAGATTTAAGAACTCTTTGCCCGCCGCAGCGCTGATGATCGGGGCGGCCGTAACCCCGGCGTATGGCGCCATCGTGACAGACAGCCTGACTTTCAACTGGGACGCCAACACGGCTACGGCAGCAACGGATTGGCAGTCGACCTCTCCGGCCAGCGACACCGCGGGAACCTGGGGCACCACCGGAACCGATCCGGTGCTGAGCGCCGTCATCTCGTCTACCAGTATCACCCAGGCCTACACATTCGACGGCATCGGGGCCGTGTCCTCCCCCAGTGTGTTGGGTACCAATCAGTTCAGCAGCATAGCACCCGACGCCAGTTTTGAGCTTTGGGTCAAGCCAACCGACCTGACGGGTGGCGAGATGTTGTTTGAGACCGGCGGTAATGGCCGGGGTCTCTCGATTGCGCTCAACGGCTCGGACGTGGTGGTCCTGATGAAGCAGGCCGGCTCGAGCGACCCGAGCGAAGCCGTTCTGACGCAAACGCTGTCGAGCGGCGACATCGACGACTTCATACAGATCGTGGTCACAACCGACGGGGCGGCTTCCCACGCACTCTACGTCAACTCTGTCGACGAAGTAAACCCGTCGGTCGTCTCTGCCTCATCGGCGGTTACCTTCGGTGATTTCGGCGGCACGAATATCGCCTCACTCGGCGGCAACTCCCAGGGGGGTGGCACCCAAAGCGGAGCTGGTGACATCGACAACGATGCAACCTACGGTGATTACAGCGGACAGATCGGCTTGATCCGTATCTATGACGACGTACTGACCGCCTCTGAACTGGCAGATAATTTTAACGCCACGGTGCCAGAGCCAAGCTCTTTAGCCGTCGCTCTTGCCGGTGCGGGCTATATCCTAATGCGTCGTCGCAAGAACTAAGCGATATCAAAGCTCTCCCGCCACTTCGAGAGTATCGGGGCGACGGGGTTTGCTCACGCCCCCCTGATAACGTATTTCACCGAGCGGATCGATAGGAGAACCCATGACACCTCATATCCCGCGTCGTAAAGTCCTTGTATCGGGCTTTACGCTGATCGAACTCTTGGTGGTCATCAACATCATCGCGTTGTTAATCGGCCTGTTGCTGCCGGCGCTGGCCGCTGCGAGGGATTCTGCCAAGCTGACCGCGTGCGTATCGAATCAGAAACAGATCGGCGTGGCCATGTCGGTCTCTTTTGTCAATTTTAAAGGCTATGCCCCACCCGTAGCTGAAGAGCGAAACGGCTCGGGTGTCCCGCGACTGCGTTTCCCAAAACGGGCGTACTTTGCTTTCCGAAACCCCGGGGGTTCACCGCCCGCATATTTGTCGCATTCGGTCGAGATTATGAGGCAGGGCGCGATCTATTCAGGCGCAGCGATACAAAATGCCGACGCCTTCTATTGTCCCGCGCAAGAAGAACCGGACTGGACCTTTGAGTCGAAGGCGGACCGCTGGCCCCAACCCCTGCAGAACAGTCGGAACGTGACGACCGGCTACACGTACATCCCGACGTACGACCTGTCGGACGTTATCCCTCAACCCGGCACTTTTGCTTTGCAACGGGACCAGAAGGCCGCCACCCTCGGGGCTGATGATTTGATGCTTCATTATTTACGCACAACGGGAGCAACATCTCTCACGTAACGGCTTGGAACCGATTGTTTGGAGACGGCAGTGTTGCCACGACTTCCAGTGAGGAAGTGCGTGAATCGATCCTTGGCATCGTATCGGATGGTTTGAACGACATAGCGACCTATCACACCGTCCGGCCGTTCCTGGAGCGTGAATAATCATGAAAAGCAGGATTCGGTGGAAGCTCTTTGGTTGCGGGGCAGTGGTGATCGCCGTGGGTACGATCGCGGGCCCGGCCGCCGGCGGCGACGTGTTGTTCCATCAGAGCTTCACCAACAACGCCGACGGCAAGGTCAACGCCGCTGGGGCGGACTACGGTCTGTTCCACTTTCGGGGTCCGGAGGCCGCGGACCGCTCCGGGGCGAAGACCATCCGCCCCGAGAAATCCAAGCCCGCCGGCCCCGCCGAGAACGTCAACGCCAAGCCGCCGCACCGCAACGACGCACTGCCCGACGCGGGTATGGTTCGCATCGGAGTCAAGCCGGGCGATCAGGTTTTGCTCTACACCGTGTTTGACCGCGCCGTGAACATCGGCAGCGGCTCGGATGTGACTTGGGACATGGTGTTTGGTAGCAGCAAAAGCCCGGTGATTCAGCGGGGCGGGCAGTGGTACGTCCTCAAGACCGGCCAAGCCGTCAAGGGTGGGCAGAGCATCTTGAGTACGGCGATCACCGGTCCGGGCGTAATGTGGCGCAAGCTGGATTTCGTCCCGGACCGCGTGCTGACCATCGAAAGCACCGCTATCCCCGGCTCCGAGATTGAGGGCCAACTGACCGCGGCCGGCTTCTTCTCGGTCAACAATACCGAAACGACGCAGACCATCCGCACCGATAACTGGCAGCTATCGGGTGGAGGCGCCACGCTCGGAGGGGCGGTCGAGCCGGCCGAGGAGCCTTCCTCAACACCTCCCGCGTTGGGACCGCTGCCGCACGGGGTGCGCGTCGGACCGACGGATCGGTACACGACGTTCGGGATCTACGGCGCCTCCCCCGAGAGCCCCGACGGCACGCGTGTCCTCTACACAGCGCTCAAACGTACAGAATTGTCGGAGTACGACGACTTGGCCCGCGGCGCTTTATGGTTGTGCGATCCCGACGGCACGAACCACCGCAAGCTGCGTGACATCGAGTACCCCGTCCGCGTCCACAACGGCGTCTTTCAGCAGTGGGGCGATCACGACAGCATCGCCTACTCCGGTGGGCACCACTTTGCCGGCGATGTGTACGTGATCAACGCGGACACCGGCGAAACCGAAGGGGCCCGTTTACCCACGCTATGGCCGGCGATAACAACCACGACGGCCACGTCTTGATCTCAACCTGGTCACCCGAGAGCAGCCTCGGCGAGGTCGGCATCGACGACGATTACCAGGAGACCCGCCGCTACGAGATGCGCAGGTGGACTTTGAAAAAACGTGTCGCCGAAACCCTCGCGGGGCCGGGCTGCCATGTCGCCAAATCACCCGACGGCAAGTGGTTCGCCGGCGAGACCTGGTATAACAGCGATTCCGTGGTGTTCAAGCTGTATCGGCGGGGCGGGATGGAGCCGGAGGCGGAGATTTTTTCGCACCCCTTCGCCGACACCACCTGGGCCTCACACCGGCCCACGTGAACCCGGCATTCAGCCCCGATAGCCGGCGTCTGTATTACAAACGTCCGGTAGCGCCCGGCCTGGTTCAGACGTTTATGGTGAACGTCAACGAGTTGGTCTTGGCCGAACCCGAGTAACCCCACCGTTTCGGCGTCGGCTAACCGACGAAACGTTCAACCCGAACACGATATCGCCCGGGAAGGCGACCCGACTATCCACACGAGAATCACTTGGCTACCCTCGATTACGTTGTCATCGCCTTCTACTTCACGTTCATGCTGGGCATCGGCTGGGTGTTTCGGCGATTCAATACCGACAGCAGCGATTACTTCCGCGGCGGCGGGTCGATGCAGTGGTGGATGACCGGTGCCTCGACGTTCATGGTCACGTTCAGCGCTTGGACGTTTACGGGGGCGGCCGGCAAGATCTACAGCACAGGCACACTCGTCTTGACGCTTTACCTCTCAAACGCGTTGGCCAATGTCTTCGTGTTCATTTTCACCAGCCACCGCTTCCGGCGGATGAGGGCGATTACCTACACCGAAGCGGTCGGGTCGCGGTTTGGCTCGTTCAACGAACGGACGTTCCTGTTTATCCAATTACCGCTTTTCGTACTTGTCGGCGCGATCGGGCCTAACGCCGTCGGCGTGTTTATGGCCGCGGTATTCAACCTGCCGCTAACGGTAACCATGATCGGGCTGGGCCTGATTGTGCTGTTGATGAGTACGTCCGGCGGGGCGTGGGCGGTGGTCGCCAGCGACTTCGTACAGATGCTGGTGGTGGCGGCGATCACCATCGCGGTGGCGTTTTTGGCGCTGCGGCTGCCCGAAGTCGGCGGCGTGAGCGACCTAGTCGATAAGGTTCCCTCCGCCCACTTCAACTGGTCGGAGCTCGCCCGGCCGCAGATCATTGCGCTCTGGGTATTGGCGATGGTTGTCAACCAAGCGGTACACCACAACGACTTGGCCAACGGAGGATCACGCTATCTGACGGTCAAGAACGGTCGGCACGCCCGGCTGGCGTCACTGGTGCCGCTGGCAGGGATGCTGCTGTTCCCGTTGATCTGGTTGGTGCCGCCGATGACCGCCGCGGCAACGAACATGAACCTAGCCGAGCAGTTCCCCAACCTCAGCCACCCCGACGAGGCGGCGTACGTGGCGGTAAGCATGGCGGTATTGCCGCCGGGGTTACTGGGCCTGTTTGTCTGTGGCATCTTCGCGGCAACGATGTCGACGATGGACAGCGGGCTCAACAAAGCGGCGGACATTTTTGTGCGTAGTTTGTATCTGCCACGCCTGTGGCCGGGAGCGAGTGAGACCCACTTGCTGCGGGTCGGGCAGGTGTTTACCGTTGTGCTGGGGGTGCTAATGATTGGTTTGGCGATTGCGCTTAGCCGGTGGCGGAACGTGGGGCTATTCGATCTGGTGATCAACGTCGCGGCGACCGTGAGTCTGCCGTTAGCGATCCCGATGCTGTGGGGGATTTTTGTCGCCTGCACGCCGCACTGGTCCGCGTGGTCAACCGCATTGTTCGGCTTCGTCGTGGCGGTATTGGTGCGTTATGTGCTGCCGACCGAGGCGCTGCTGGGGCTGGTCGGCCTCGAAGCCCCGGCCAGCAAGCGGGAACGCGGCGACCTGGCCTACGGCGTCACGGTCATGGCGGTCTTCACCCTGGGCAGCGCATGGTTCTTTGCAACCAAGCGGTGGGCGTCCGGGGTCAGCCCCGAAGCCCTGAGACTGGCAGTCGACTTCATCAAACGCACCCGGACCCCACTCAAACCACAGGAGATGAGTGGCGGCGACTCCGAACGGATGCAGTACCGCGTCATGTCGTGGCTCTGCTTGATTTATGTCGGCGTGGTGACTCTACTCACCGTGTTCCCGCAAACCATGACACAGCGTTTAGCGTGTCTATTTTGCGGCCTGCTGATCGCGGCCGTGGGAGGGCTGCTACGGTGGGGCGGCCGCGGCAAGCCAACCGGCTACCCCCGACGCTGTAGCACCGCTGTATCAAGCCCCGCCGGACCG
Organism: Planctomycetota bacterium; assembly: GCA_039033595.1. Lineage (GTDB taxonomy): Bacteria > Planctomycetota > Phycisphaerae > Phycisphaerales > Phycisphaeraceae > Algisphaera. The sequence continues at coordinate 243,293 of JBCCCG010000001.1, forward strand.
CTTGATACATTTGCTTCCATTGGATGACTGAATCCGCCACCGGCCCGTTACCATCACACCCCGTTTTGCCTCCGCCACTTGATACCAAGCGATAAGGACCCACTTCGATGCGCATTCTCTACCTCGACCTCGACGCCCTCAACCCCAGCCACTTGTCGTGCTATGGCTACGAGCGATCCACTTCGCCCACCATCGACGCGATCGCAGGGCAGGGGATCCGCTATACCAATATGTACTGCTCGGACGCGCCCTGCCTGCCTTCACGCACCGCCTTCTACCAAGGCCGGTTCGGCATCCAGACCGGAGTGGTCGGTCACGGCGGCACCGCCGCCGATCCCAAACGCCAGGGCCGTACGCGCGATTTCGTCTCGATCTACGAAGAAGAGTCGATGCCGCGCAAGCTCCAGAAGCTCGGCTTCCACACGGCCATGATCTCGCCCTTCGGCCAACGCCATGCCGCCCATCAGTACTACGCCGGCTATCAGGAAATCCACAACACCGGCAAGGGAGGGCTCGAGTCGGCCGAGGAAGTCACACCCGTCATCGACCGCTGGATGCGCGAAAACGCCGCGCAGGATGACTGGTACCTGCATATCAATTTCTGGGATATCCACACCCCGTACCGCGTCCCAATGGACTACGGAAACCCGTTCGCGGATGTGCCCCTCCCCGACTACTTCACAGAAGCAATGATCGCCGAACACGTGAAGCGCGGCGGCCCGCATTCGGCCCAAGACCTGGGGATGTACTGCGATAACGACACCGATACCTACCCGCGTCTGCCCTTACGTATCACCGACCGCGACTCGATGAAGCAGTGGATCGACGGCTACGACACCGCGATACGCTACGTCGACGACTGCATCGCCCGTATCGTCGAACAGCTTAAATCGGCAGGAGTCTACGAAGACACGGCAATCGTGATCTCGGCCGATCACGGTGAAAACCAAGGGCAGCTGGGCATCTACGGCGAGCACGGCACCGCCGACCAAGGCACCTGCAACATCCCATTCGTTGTGTGTTGGCCCGGCCGGCGCGCGGGGGCTGTGGACAACGGTTTGCACTACCACCTGGACTGGGCCCCCACGCTGATGAACCTGCTCGGCCACCCCGAGCGGTGCTCGGAGTTGTGGGACGGCGTTTCGTTCGCCGAAACCGTGACCACCGATACCTCGGCCGGGCGCGACGAACTGATCCTCAGTCAGTGCTGCCACGTCTGCCAGCGGTCGGTACGGCTCGATCGCGACGACCACCGCTGGCTCTACATCCGCACCTACCACGACGGATTTCACCCGTTTCCCGAACACATGCTGTACGACCTCGCCGCTGACCCGCTGGAGCAAAACAACCTCGCCAAGTCGCAACCCGAAGTCGTCCACGAGTGCGCCTTCCGTTTAGCGAACTGGCACGCCCAGCAGATGCAACGGATGGCCGAGAATTGCAGCGATGTGGTCGACCCACTGTGGACCGTGATCCAAGAAGGCGGGCCCATGCATGCGCGCCTCACCGTGCCGGGCACCCCTGGATCACGGGAAGACTTTGCCGCTTACCTCCGGCACCTCGAAAACACGGGCCGGAAAAACGAGGCAGATCGCCTACGTCACCGGACGTAGAGCGGGTGGTCTGGAATCGGCACCAGTTCAATGACACTAAGTCTAGCTTGGCAGATAATGCGACGTCCCGCGTTAGCACAGTCTGTTTCTTAAACAAGATCAAAACATGTCGCGGCACACGACAGGCTAGTCCGCAGCGGACCGGATCTATTCGGCGGTTGGTCGCTCGAGCAATACCTATCTCCAGTGGCAACTGGCCAACCAGATCGTCGAGATATGGAGTGATGCGGCGGTATATCGGCAAGCTTGACCTTCAGGTATGCGTCAACCTGATCGCATCTGCGGGTGGCCTTAGCGTTAACGGTCTGTTGAGACGAACACTCCAAATAGTATATCTTCGGACAGATTATTTATCGCACCGGAATACACCTCGGGGATCTACCGGGCTTAGTTAAATAACAATGACTTTGAGGCCCACCTGATTAAAGTTCACCATAGAGATCCCACAAGTGGTTCTCGACGCCAAAGCTCCATAGGTGCCGCACCGTCGGCATTGCAAACCAATTAATCCGTTTGTTGACCGATCGCCAGCAGACGCTTGGGCTTCGGTATACGCATCCGCCTGCTCCTCGAGGTAATCGGGCGGCTTGCAGTTCTGCAGAAGCCATATAACGGATATCCTACAACTGTAGTAAAGAAGACCTGTCTTTTTGATCAGCGGCTTCAAGACCGCCGGCGTAAGACGTCGCTGGGATCACATCTAAGACGAGTAGACAGCGTTTACATTTCCGTGCACTTAGACGTGCATGTCGATCAAGGATCGACTAATCGTAAGCTGAAGGCAAGCAGACTTTATAGAGAGAGCAAAGAAGTCCGACGGTATGTAGGTAGGTCTGCATGAGGTACGCCTGAACCTTAATGCGCCCGGCAACAACCCCGCGGATAACGGGTTGATCGAGACTTCAACAGTCGGCTTCGGCCAAACGCTTGACCGGGAAATAGTTATTGATCTTGGCTGGTGCACGGGATGCTGTCTCCCAGGTCGCGTCGTATTGATCGCTCCCAATTAAGCCCTGTCCACGAAAGAAGTGGCAGGTTTTTTTTTCTTCATCGACGGGCCAACGAAACCGAATATACTGTTACAGCGTTTCGGCTTGCTTATGATTTTCGCGGCGTCTCCGGCGGGCAGATCCGCGGCAGACATCGCGACAGCAAGAAACTCGCCGTAAGGCCACGTTTACCAGATCGAGGGTGACACTGTTGCGAGTAAAGCAGGGGCGGTACCGGTGGCAAGCATATAAACGGTGTCGGCGGCATTTAGGTTTCTATTCTGTTCGAACAAAATAGTCGGCTGCGGGGCTTGGCTTCGATAATACGCTACCCATCCGACGCCAATCCGTTCTAAAAATTCTTGTAGGAAATTATCGATCACTCTATGACCGGGTCTTTGCATCCCGTAGATGCAAAAGAAGCAGATGAATCGTTTGCTGAATCTGATACTGGCAAGACATTAATCCAACAGAACAGTTCCAAACATCTTGTACCAAGTGGCTACAAGCCCAGCCGATCAATTTTTCCGCACGGCTGCACTCATGAGTTAACTTTGACGGACGGCTGAGCAAGCCAGCCCGACTTAGCCTCACGATTACCCGCGGACATATCCAAGTTTCAAGATACGTATTGGATTGATCTGCCCTTGTCGCAGACTATTTCCTACGGGTGGTTCCCAAGGGGCTAACAGCCCCGGTCGGTTGTGTTATCCCAGTACTTCGGCGCAAACTCTTAGTGCCGGCCATCCGAAACGCCTCAGCCGAGTCACCCATCTGCATCTCTCCGTAATTTTTTTAGAAAACCCTTGTGATTGCTTGAAGCCAGCGGTAAACTTGGACCAAGAGCTTAATTTAAGGTTACAAGGCTTCGAATGTAACACGCGATCTGGGTTTCGGGACAATCAGTAGGTATTTCTGGGTTCCACCGTACGGACTAAGGTCCGTGGTACTAGCTGCGAGCATAGCCCGTTTGCTCTAGTGGCCCTCCGCTCGAAGATCATTTCGAGCTAATCAACGGAGACATCAGGTGAATGCAAACGAACCGACTTGATTGAGATCAGAGAAATCAGGCTTTACTTAATCAAGCGATCTAGATGATTCAGCGTCGCAGAAGGATGTTCCTGTGGCAATCCGTCGTTAATACATCCTTCATTTCGACTTGCACAATCTATTCGATCATGGCTTACTGGATACCCATTTTCATTCCATCAAAGGAGAGTCTATGTCAAACCTAATTGCACCTTGTCAAGATGACCAGGCCCTAGAGACTGAAGACCACTCTTTATTTAGTTCACCTTACCAACCTCGACCGCTTTTTTTACCTCCCAAACCATCCAAGAACAAGCGTCCTGAATTTGAGGGCTGTCTATGCACATGCACAGGGGCCTGCACCACGGTATGCACCGGCGGAGGTTGTACAGTCGCCAGTCAGGGTTGCTAACAGAGACCAGGGGGCTAACAGAGACCAGGGGATAGACATGGTGAGATTAATCAAAATCCACCGCTCAAGCTGCGAATGCAACTTGATATCCCCGCTTTCCTTAGTCATTTTTTTTGCCTCCTGCGCATATAACACACCAGCACTAGCCAACACAGGCTTTGTAAATAACCTTGCGTCACCAGACGAATGGCCGACCGGCCTACGTCTCAACGTTCAGGGTACCGAGACTAAATATTCAGGGTCAGATGACAGAACCGTACGAACATACAAGAATGTCCTGATTTTCAAAAACGGCATGTTCAGAGAATCTTTAAGTGTGTTTGCCGACACAGGCAGCCAAGCTGGCCTTCGCAACGAAACGGCCGTTTCGAGATCTCGCGACAATGCCCGCTGGTTACGATGGGATCTGCGCGAGGGGTCTCAACTCGATAATAAGAGCGCGGTATTAATTAGTGCCGGCGAACCTGTACCCGCGCCCAATCGATTTACGCTTGGTGCCGGCATTGGATTCTGGGGGCCGTTCAGTTCCTTGCGTGCCCCGAGACACGAAGGTGCCTTCACAGCTGATACCGATTCGATCAGAATGCTTGTCGGCGCTAAAGACCACTCGGATTTTCAAGTTCAAAGCGACCCGCAATCTGATATTCATACTTTTCGTGCTGATCCTGCGCACGCGAATATGGTCACCCTGTATCGCCGATACCCACCCGATCGTACATGGCGTGAAGAATCTGAAGTGCTACAAGCCGTGCACCACGACGGACACTGGTTTCCCCGCAAAATCCGCTATCGCCGCTGGATTTCTGAATCAACGGGTGATCGGCTCGTGATAGAGCGGACGCTTGATATCGCCGTCACTGTCCCCGAAAGCCCACCCCCAGATGATCTTTTTTACTTTGATTTGGCGGGCCGAGATATTGTGGACCATGTTGGCGGCACAAGTTCCCTTGAACAAGAACGGATTTTTTCCCAAGCGGTTTCTAACATTAGTTATTCCGCCACGCCCCGATCTGTGGACCTCGGTGTTAATAATCAAACCCACCCTAAACCCAAGGCAGGTCCGCCTCGACTAGCCAACATATCCTCATCAACAGCACCAACACCGACCGAATCTCTGGCTTCGGCCTCCACACTACCCCCGCCGCGCAACGATGCCTACAGAATTATTGCGGTTTGGGCGTTAGGACTGTTTGTGCTCTTAACCGCCGCCATGATAGTGCATCAAAAACGCATGGCAAACCATCAAATGAATCATTGATCGTTTCCCGCATTCCTCTTTAACGGAAAGGATTACTTTATGAACGCTCGTATCTGGATGTCTGGCCCCATATCGTTAACACTTGTTATGGCTACCACACAGAGTTTCGCCGTAACGCTCAGCGACATTACATCATCGCTGAGCGACAATGCTGAAGCAGTAGATGATCTTACAGCCGATGTCGTAGTCGATTCAAGCGACAATACATTTGATGTTTTAGACGCAGAATTCCAGCTCAAGCGCATGACTACGCCGTATAACAAGTTCCGCATAGAAGAAACCGCGGGAGGTGTTAGGTGCGATGGAGCCGAAGTCGCATCAGGGCCAAACCTATCTCAATTCTCGACATGGTGCACGGCGGCTGATAGCTTCATTGGCTGGATTTCAATGTCGACGCGAGATACTGACATCCTTTGGTTAATAGACAACAATACGTTCACGCTCGCTACCGGTACTTTTACAATTAACTCAATTACTTGCCGAAAAATTGAATCGGCAGGTTACACCATCTACGTCAATGATTCGAACCACGCCAAAGTCGTACGCATTGACGCTCTGTCCAACAACACCGTTGATCGGCGCTACGATTTCGATGGCTATTCGTACATCGAGAGCGAGGCTTATATACCTGACACCGTAAACGCAAGCCGGCCCAACCTGGCCTCGGAGCCTACATACGAGATTACTTATTCAAATATCAATATCAACGAGAACCTCAGCGACTCACTTTTTGACATTCCCTAGAGTTACTAATTTCTATGAACACGGCCAAAGAATCTTCGGCCGTGTTTGTTCTCTTTATTTGTAGTTTATACGCACAATAAAAGCGTATTTCAACTATTCGATTGGCCATGACTTTAGACGGCAACTCGGTATGTCGGCACCTACCGAATACATAGCTGCGCTAGCGCTTCGTTTTCCATGTGCTCCTAGATGTTTTAAATTCTACAAGGAGATTTATGTTGTCCACGACAAAAGTAAGCGATCAGCCGATACCCCCTGGCTCTATCGGATCAAAATTCAACAACCTTCAGTTTTTTGAGCGCATGGGACGTACTTTTGTCACCAACTCAAAGGCGTTGACATTTTATGAGATACCTCAATCCGCTTCGCGAGAACTGCGCCGGGTACTTTCTAGAACAGACACATCTCATCGCCAAGATCGAGAGACCAGTGGCGATGAACAACGCCCACTCTTTAAGAAATGGATCGAAAACCTAAACCCGATGAATTCCGCAGGTGTAGCAGAAATCGATGAACAGATCGAAACTCAGCTCAAGTTCACTCAGAAGAAACGGAACAAACAGGCGTTTTCATTAAATATTACTCATCGCTGCAACCTAGGTTGCAGCTACTGCTTTGCCGAACCCACTTACCTTTCTAGGCCGCCGCGCGAGGGCGCCGATGAAGAAACTACGGGCATTGCGTTACCGGTTATTAATCCCAACACAACGGACAACAGTAAATTAGGCGTAATGACCCGCGAAGACGCGGACCGAAGCATCGAGTACATGCTAGAAGCAGCCCAAGGCGACTTTACGGTGGGCTTTTTTGGGGGAGAAGCGATGACCGAATTCTCGCTCATGGAATACATTGTTGCCCGATTAAACCGCTTGGCCGCTTCGGACAACCGTACGGTTAGCTGGGGCCTGACAACAAACGGAACGATAGCCACACAACGACAAATAGAATTCTTAGCGGAAAATAATTTTGCGCTCATTGTGAGTTTTGATGGTACACGAGAACAGCACGATCGCCACAGGCCTTTTTTCCGATCGACACAAGGTTCATATGACCTTGTACTAAGAAATCTTCTGTCAAAGTTTCTTCCTGTCATCAAGAACGTGACTGTTCGTGCAACAGCACCAGTTGAAGAAATTGATTTTGATGTCATCGGCCGATCGATGCTAGACATAGGAGCAACTCAGTTCTCGATCGAGCCCGCCAGCAACATGGTAGATAACTACCAGCCGGAGCAATTCCACCGAGTCGTGGATTCGTTAGAACAGTGGGCCGAGACCTTTTGTCAGAAGCGTCGTCAACAACCATTTGATTTCTACTACTTTACTTCGCTCATCCGACGAATTTGCCGGAGGGAGCCGGTTATTAGGGCGTGCGGTGCGGGTAATGGCTACCAAAGCATTGCCGCAGACGGGTCGCTGTGGCCTTGCCATTTATGGACGGGCAATACAGATGGCGGCCAAAATTGGCAGATGGGGTCTGTGGCAACAGGAGAGGATCGAGATGATTTGGCTCAGCTGTTTCAAAGCATAAATATTACGGCTCGCGATGGTTGTCACAAGTGTTGGGCCCGGCTGGTTTGCGGAGGTTTCTGCTACGTACCGAGAGCAACCACACCACAGGTAGAGGCGGGAAAGCGCTACCCCAGAGCAGCCGAGTTCGAGTGCAACTTTATGAGGGCATTGATCGAGGTAACTACTTGGATTATCGCTGAACTCAAGGATACCGCGCCTGATGTCCTCCAAGATATTCTGGCAACATCCAGCGAATTGGCACCTGGGCTCGATGTGTTTGATAGCTCCGGTTGCAGCTGCTGACCCCATAATCTTCTCTTTGTCGGCGCAAAAGTGGGCGAACGCCGTATACCTCGAAGGCCGTAGCCCGTGGCGTGCGGGAAAGAGCAAACCGAGCACTCTGATAGCGAGCGGATTCGTAATTAGATCGTGAATTACTCGATACGCTTCGCTAAGTGAAGATACTGATCGAGGTTGGCGAGTGTATTCATAATAACATGATCGGTCCACTCATCGCCGGAACCACCTCCCCCCCGCGAATATATAGCTACTAGGGCGGGCGAAATCTACTCGTAGCAAACGAGTCTTTTATCGTTCTCGTATCGAGCCGACATTGTATGAGAAAAAGTACGGAATTTCGAATCGCAACAGCGCGCAAGGCCCCTGCCTGCTCTAGTAATACGTCTTGCTTACCTGAACTCCATGTGACGCCGTCCGACTCGATCAGCAATTTTACATCTGGACAGATTATTGGGGAAGGGCCCTGTGATGCTCCCAAATATCGTGGATAGAGTAGATGGTTGGATGGCATCCGCCTTGGAGCCACTTCCTCACCAGATTGCTGTGGTGATATGGGTCGCAGGGGTCTGGTGCCTAACAAAGCACCTAAAGACAAACAGGCGGGACCGTTTTATTGGCCTAGGTGTTGTTCTTGCAGTTTATATCTACTCGTATTCTATGACCTGGTGTTTCCTTATCCCACCTCTATTGCTGGGGCTAATCTATTGGGGCCGCTGGCGTCCAATGATTAATTTTTGCTGCGCATCACTCGTCATGCTGCCGACCTGCTTGGCCATGGCCGCCTTGGGCTGCCACTTAAGCGGCTGCTGCTACTCGGTAGATTCGATTGCTCCAGGATGTATTTTGCAGGCGAATTATTTCAATGGACACACCTTGCGCCGGGATCCCGTCCAGCTCTACCAAGCCTGTTCGGCGTTATTAATGCAGGGCCTTTTCGTGTCGATCTACAGACAGTATGGCGCAACTTTGAAATCATGCGCAGGAATGGTCGCTATTATTTCTCTTGATCGTCTTGTTTTTATTTATTTTAGATTCGGCACACAAGCGATCGAATCCTCTCCCCATGGTTTTCTTTATCACCCAGGAGTATTTCTAGTTACAGGAATCATTGCTACGGTAATCATTTGGAAGACAAAAGAAGTTCAACCACACCATTCAACAGTAAGAATTGGCCAGTATTCCTATCCGATCTGGTCCTGCTCTGCGATTCTACTCCTAGGCATCTTAACGCTTGCCACACCCGTCGCATTGCAAGCAACCGAGCGACCTCATACGGCCGCCGTCACGCTCTCTTGCTATCCCGGACATCACACGCAATCCGAGACGTCGTCGCACCGACTATGGCCGTTGATCGCTAACTACCATGAATTCAGTGGCGCATGGCCCACCAAAACTGAACAGTGGCTCTTAGCAAAGTTATACTTCGAAGATCGACAGGGCAATGCCACGGCCTATTATGACAGTTGGCCGTATACCTATGCTCATCCGTACGGGGGATCTCGGATCAAAGTATTATTACAAGCATATACCGCAACTGGAAAGATAACATATCTGCAATCCGCAGCGGATTATGCGCAGGATTGGCTACAAACTATTCCTGAAGACCGGCACACCAAATTACTTTGGGAAGAAAATTTCACGGCACTGATGTGGCGTACCCTGGTGTGGTCAGATCTTGTTAGCCAACTACAGCGAACCGATTATCCCACTCAGCAGCTCGAAGAACTTAAAAAGCGGCTGCGCCTGTATACGCGCTATCTTAGCAGCGTACGGCATACGGCATCGCCGCGCGATCAATACCTGGTTGCTTGCGCACAGACCGTAGCAATAGTTACCGCCACATCTCCTACGACCGAGCAACTGTCGAACAGCTTGGCAGATATCGCGCGTACATACAATTCTTTCCGGGCCAACGGCGACACAGATGAAGCGTCCCAATACTTCGGTAAACGTACATTAGCGATTCTCTTGTCATATCAGGATACGTGGGCCTCAGATCTCGATCAGCCGTGGCGCGAGTGCGTCACACTCCTGGATGCCACTTTCGATTCGGAGTAAAGGGATGGAACTAACACGGCTCACTGTTTCAGCAGTCGGCACGCCACTATTGGCTATTTTGTGGTGGCCTATAGCTTGCATGGAAGCGCTACGATTTTGGGGGCATCCCTGCACAGGGAGATTGGTTCGAGTTATCTCAGTTTTTAGCGCTTCAACTGCATTACTAGTCGGCAACTTCACGGTTGCGTGGGTTGTCGCCGGTGCCGTGTGCTCCTATATCTTCGGGGTTTTGATAGATGAGACACCGTCTCTCCGTTTGCCTCGAGGCACCTCATGGAAAAATAAAGTAGCGTTCTTTGCCGCAGGGTCGCTGTATCTCTTTCTAGCTACAGCGCTAATACTGAAGCACCATGTTAATCATAGCTGGGACAACTACGAAATAGGTCAAATCCAAATACGCTGTACCCAGATCTCAGATGCTTGGCAAGCTAATGATGCTGCCGGATTAGCCCAGTATTGCTGGAATCAAAACCTCAGCGACGAATATCGGATCTCGGCTCTCGAACAATTGTTATACGCGATTGATTTACGATCAACACTAAGTGTCCAAAAAGTAACTTGGAGGTCAGATAGCTTGGTTGAGTTATGGGTTACAGCTGTAATCGAAAAACATTCACTACCGTCACCCCTGTCCCTGCACTCCATCTTGCAGGAAATACCCGACCATCCTAACGCATATCACTTGATTTTAGTTAAGCATGACGGTCAATGGATACTTCCCTTGTAAACACACTGAACGCCTCCGGCAAACGTAATTATAATCACCGTACGACTTCGATAATATGTTAGCTCGCCCACTGTAAATAAGTCACAGAAGCATATA
>JBCCCG010000002.1:0-232881 GCA_039033595.1 Planctomycetota bacterium
AGGAGCACGTGATGCAAACGCAAACCCCCGTCCTGCGTATCGGCCCGCTCGCCAATCGCTTTGGCGTCTCGCCCGAATCGCTGCGCGTGTGGGAGCGACAGGGGCTGATCCCTCAATCCCACCGCACCCCGGGCGGCCACCGGCGCTACGGCGACGAGCACGTCCGCGCGCTCGAACACCTGCTGGTCTGTGCTAAGCCCGCGGCCCCCGTCATCCTTGGAGGCCCCGAGACGTCCGAAGATTGGCCGATTACCGAGTAGCACTCGACGCCGCGGTGATCGCGGTCCGCGACGACATCAGGTCGTGGTGGATCGCCGCCGCGGCGTCGAGGCCCTCGCGGATCGCCCACACCACGAGCGACGCCCCGCGTCGGCAATCACCCGCTACGTACACGCCGGGCTGCGCGGTACGGTGTCGGTCGTCTTGCAGCCGACCCCAGGATTCTTCGAGGCCCAGCGCTTCGACGAGCGGCGGGCTGTCGTGGCCCACGAAACCGATCGAGAGAAACACGAGCTGCGCGGGCAGTGTTTCTTCCCGCCCCGTGTCCAGTCGGCGGACGCGGACGCCGGCCAGCCGATTCGGACTCTCCGGGTCGGCCACGAAAGCCATCGGCTGGACCTGGAACTCACGCGGGTCGCGACCGAAGCGCTCGACGCCCTCGGCGTGGGCGTAGTCGAGTGAGTAGGTGTCCGGGGGTCCGGGCCAGGGGTGCGCCGTGTCGCGCACGTCGTCCGGCTGCTCCCGACGGGTGATGTTCAAGAGCGACCGGCAGCCCTGCCGCAAAGCCGTGCCAACACAGTCGGCTCCCGTGTCGCCGCCGCCGATGACAATCACGTCGGTCCCCGCCACGTCCAATCCCTCTGCGGGCAGCTCACCGAGGTGCGTGCGCGTCGACACCTCAAGGTAGTCCATCGCGCGATGCACGCCGGTCAGCTCTCGCCCGGGCAGGTCCAACGGCCGGGCCCGCTGGGCACCGATCGCCAACAACACCGCGTCGTTTTGGTCACGGAGTTGTTCCGCGGTCATGTCGACTCCGACCGTGGTATTGCAAACAAACCGTACGCCGCCGGCTTCGAGTAAGTCGATACGTCGCTGCACGGTCTGCTTGTCGAGCTTCATATTCGGCACGCCGTAGGTCAAAAGGCCGCCGGGCCGGTCGCTGCGTTCGTAGACCGTCACGGCGTGGCCCTCACGGATCAGCGCGTCCGCCGCCGCCAAGCCCGCGGGTCCCGAGCCGACGACCGCGACGCTGCGCCCGGTCGGCTCGCCGACCGTCGGTGGCTCCACCCAACCCGCTCCGAACGCGTGGTCGATGATCGCGCGTTCGACGCCTTTGATCTGCACGGGATCTTCGTTGATCCCGAGGATGCAGGCGTCCTGGCACGGCGCGGGACAGATGCGGCTGGTGAACTCGGGAAACGGATTGGTTGCGCTCAACCGATCGTACGCGTCACGCCACCGGCCGAGGCGTACCAATTCGTTCCACTCGGGGATCTTGTTGTGGATCGGGCATCCCTGGCCGTAACCGGAATCGGGCATACAGAACGCCGCACCGCAGTTCAGGCAACGCCCGCCTTCGGCTCGGGCCGCGGTGGGGTCGGCCTCGGTGTAGACCTCGTAGAAATCGTTGAGCCGCAGCGCCGCATCGCGCGGAGGCATGACCTCCTGCGGTTTTGCGACTTGGTGATTTAACGATTTGATGATCGGCATGAGGGTCTGGAGCGGTCTTAAGAATCGTGAATCAAAGCAGACGGAAACACAGTGGGCAGAAAATTTTCATACGCCAGATCGTCAAATCAGTACACGTCGCGCTGATACCGGTGCTCGTCCACCAGCCGATCCATGTACGCCTGCACGCCGGCGACGTCGAGCTTGCCGTGTTCGGCGATGATGTCGCGGAGCGCTTGATCGACGTCACCCGCCATGCGCGACGCGTCGCCGCAGACATAAAAATGTCCGTCGTCTTCCAACCAAGCGAACAACTCGTCCGCATGCTTGCGCATCAAATCCTGGACGTACACCTTTTCGTCGCCGTCGCGCGACCACGCCAGGCTCAGGTTGGTTAGCGTGCCGTCGACCCGCATCGCGGCGAGCTGGTCGCGATACAGGTAGTCGGTAGCCTGGTGCTGGTCGCCGAAGAACAACCAACTCTTCCCGGGGGCTTGGCGGGCCTGACGTTCTTCGAGGAAGGCGCGGAACGGGGCGATGCCCGTGCCGGGGCCGACCATGATGACCGGGGCGCCGTCGTTGTCGGTGAGGTGGAAGTGCGGGGCCTTGTGCACGTAGACGCCGACGCGCCCGCCGAAGCCGCAGCGGTCGGCCAGGAACGTGGAAGCCACACCCTTGCGCTGAGTGCCTTCGAGCTGGTAGCGCACTGCGCCGACGGTGAGGTGGACCTCGCCGGGGTGGGCCTTGGGGCTGGACGCGATGGAGTACAGCCGTGGCTGCAGCGGACGCAGCGCGTCGGCGAGGCCTTGTGCGGGCACTTTCGGCTCCCACTTGCGCAAAGCGTCGACGAGGTGCAGGCCCTTGACGTCTTCGACCGACCCGTCGATGCCCAGAGCGTCCAGCGTGACCTGGGTGAGCGTGGCTACGTCGAGCTTGGCCTGAAGGGCGAGGCGGATCGGGAAGGTGTCGCCCTTGAGTAGGACGCGATCGGTACCGGTCACCCCGGTGAGCACGAGGATTTCCTCGACCACCCCCGGGTCGTTAGTCGGCCAGAGCCCCAACGCGTCGCCGACTTCGTATTCCAGGCCCGAGCCCGACAACGCGATCTCGACGTGGTTGACCTCTTTGGCCGATCCCTCGGCGTTGAGATTCTCGACCTGGAGCACGGGGGCGAAATACGGATTGTTCTTGTCCCAACCACCACCGCCCCCGGAATCTTCTTCCTCGTCGTCCACCGCGCCGACGGGGGCCTCGCCGGCCGCGTCGATCAGTATCTGGCTGGTAAACAGATTCTCAATCCACGCTGCGAAATCGTCTTCGTAAGCAACGTCGCATTCGATCCGCGGGGTGATCCTCGTCGCACCGAGCTCGGCGAGACGGTCGTCGAGGTCGTTGCCGGCCTTACAGAAGTGGGTGTAGCTGCGATCGCCCATCGAACAGACGCTGTATTCAAGATGCGAGAGGTCGGGCGCGTCGCCGGCCATGAGCTTGGCGGTAAACTTCATCGCGTTGTCCGGCGGATCGCCCTCGCCAAAAGTCGAGCAGATGATCAGCAGGTGCTGAGTGTCGCCGAGTTGATCGAAGTCAAAAGCGTCGAGCGCCGCGACGTCCGGGCCGAAACCGTGCTTGCGAGCCCGCTTGCGCAGCTGCTTTGCGAGCGCTTCGGAGTTACCCGACTGCGAGCCGTAGAGGATCGTCAGCGACGCGCCCGGCGCATCGGGCTGCGCCGCGGCGGCGTGGGCGTTGCGTACCGACATCACGCCGGCGAGGAAGCCCTCGACAAACTTCTGCTGGTCGGCGTCGAACGGCGTATCGGCGGGTAAGGCGACCGGTTGGGGTGGGGTGGCGGTACTCATGGTTTAAGCGTTAGCCTCCGCGAGCGGGGCATCAGATAGGAAGAGTTGCTGCAGCCTGGCCTCGTCGTGGCGACGGGTGAAGGCGAGGAAGGTTTCGGTGCCGTCTCGTTCGGTCAGATACACGGCGATAAGGTTTTCGAGGAAGGCGTTGAGTTCGTCGGCGGCGACCGGCCCAGCGAGGAACCGGGCGATGCCCTGGTCGTGGTCGCTGCCACCGCCGAGGTAGACGCTGTACGCCTCCCGCCCGTCCGGGGTGGACGCACCGACGAGGCCGACGTCGCCGATGTAGTGCTGGGCGCAGCTGTGCGTGCAGCCGGTGAGGTGGATATTGATCGGCGAATCGAGGGTAAATCTGTCTTGCAGGTGTTCGACCGCGAGTTGGCCGTGCTCTTTGGTGTGGGCCGAGGCGTACTGGCAGGCGAACTTACCGGTGCACGCGACAACACCCGCGGCGAACGACGAGGCGCTGACGTCGAGCCCGAGCGCGTTGAGTTCCGCGACCGCGGCGTCGGTCTGATCGACGGGCACGTGGGGGATCAGTACGTTCTGCCACACCGTGAAGCGGACGTCGCCCTCGCCGTATTTCTGAGCGACCGCCGCAAGGCCACGCATCTGATCGGGCGACATCCGGCCGAGCCGCAACGAAACCCCAAGGAAACACAGGTCTTCACCCTGGGACCCGGGCGCTTGCGGGTGCACCCCGATGTGCATCTGCCGGTCGATCGGCCCACGGGGACGCGTCGCGTCGTCGGGCAGACGCAACAGCTTGAAGCCCAGACGTTCCTCAACGGTTTCGGTGAACTTGACGTGGCCCCAGTCGTCGAGGACGTATTTGAGCCGAGCTTTTTTGCGGTTGGTGCGGTCGCCGTTCTCGGTGAATACGTCGAGAGTAGCAACGGCGAAGTCGATCATCTGGCTGGGCGTGCAAGCGAACCCAGAAGAGACGGCAAAGTCGTGGTGCCCGGTGATGCCCCCCAAGAGGATACGGATCACGATGCCGTCGGGGCACTGCGATGCCACCTCGGGGTTTGAGGTAAGAAATTCGTCGGTCAGTCGGTGAGCGACGAAGCCGATGTCGTTGGTGTCGGCCACGGCCGAGATCACGCCGCCTCCGTCGAAGGCAATATTGAACTTGCGCGGTATGCCGTGGAGCGAAGGCGTATTGAGGATGTGGTGGTGCAACCGCACGGCGTAGGGCGAGAGGTCGATCAACTCTTGGGGGTCGAACCCGGCTGTCGGGTTGGCCGTGATGTTACGGACACTGTCCGCCCCCGCACCCTTGGATGTAAGCCCAAGATCGCTGAGCGTCTCGAGCAGGGTGATAATGTTCTCGGGACGGATCTCGCGGACCTGCAGGTTGCCGCGGGTGGTCACGTGGGCGTAACCCCCAGCGAGATTCTCTGCGAGGTCGCCCAGCCCCGCGAGTTGATCCGCCCGGAGTTTGCACGCGGGGATGCGCATCCGGCACATGAATCCCGGTTGCGCAGGCTGAACATTAAACAGTCCGTGGTGCTTGAACATGAACGTGTCGCCGCCCTCGGACATCTTGGCGGCGTCGGCGTGGGCCCGGAGCTTGGGCCACATCTCGTCGGGATGATCTTGCAGCTTGAGCTGCTCCTGGGTGCATAGGTCTTCGAGCGGCGTACCGAACACGGACATGACCGCACCGTTGACAAATCCCGTTGTCCCTTCCCCTTCGTCACTCCCGGCGGCCGGCGGTTTGTAGACGGCCGCAAGGTCCATCTGGTCGAGCAGATACGCGAGGTAATCGCGTTGCTCGTCGGTAAAGCCGTCGAGTGGGGCGTGGGTCAGCGAGGATTTTCCGTCACATGCCATGACGATCTCCGAAACAGTGAACGATGAATCGATGTGCACCGGGCGGGTCCGTGCACAAAAAACAGACGACCCGAGAAGCGAATCTGGGGTCGGACGTCGTTGTCCGATAGGGTTATCCGGGGGTGCTGCGGGGGTGGACGACACGGGTGACGTCAACGGTAAACTCACTGCAAGCGTCGTGCCACACTAACGCGTGCCGGGGCTCATAGGTATGTGAACCTAACACGCACCCGTGCTGGTGGCCCCTTCCAACCGATCCGCGTGATGCCAACGGATTAGGCATGGCCAACCGGTCCAGGCCGCGACTGCATTCATCGTGGGCACGATTGGACGCGCGAAGATTCTCGGAAGCCAAAACAATTCTTCGCTCGGTCAAAGCCGTTTTCCGCTTCACGAGAACAGATATCGATCCGACCCCTCGACGACCTGGTCAGGGTCGGCTACAAAAATCTCTCCCGTATCTTCATTTGGCACACCAGTTGCCACTATTTCGGTGACCGCGTGATGGACCCCGCGGCCCTACCCCTACCTGTATCCAGGACAAAGGCGTCCTGATGTCGGAACTATTCCGTCGTCCGGTCGTCTTTGTTGCGTTTCCCGGCTCCTCGGATCATCCCCTTTCCGACTCCTACAGGAACCCGGCTTCAAAACCTGCCCCCCGTTCCATTTTTTACGGAGTAATTGAGATCATGTTCCAGACCCGCCGCTTCCGTCAATCCGTATGGGTGACGCCCCGACGTGTGCTCACGGCCTTCACCGCCGCCGTATGCGTCGGCTCGTTGGCCGCGCCCACCACCGGCCTCGCTCAAGACACCGAACAACTCGATGTCGAGAAAGACGAACTCAAGTTTGGCTTTATCAAGCTGACTGACTGCGCCCCCATCGTCATCGCCAAGGAAAAAGGCTACTTCGAAGACGAAGGCCTCTCGGTCGAAGTCATCGCCCAGCCTAACTGGAAGACCCTGCTGGACAACGTGATCTCCGGTGAACTCGACGGGGCCCACATGCTCAGCGGCCAACCGATCGCCGCGACCATCGGCTTCGGCACCAAGGCGCACATCATCACCGCCTTCACGATGGACCTCAACGGCAACGGCATCACCGTCTCCAACGCGCTCTGGGAGAAGATGCAGGAGAACGAGCCCGCCCTCGACACGCCGCAGCCAGCCCACCCGATCACCGCCGACGCCCTCATACCCGTCGTCCAGGAATTCCTCGACGAAGGCAAAAAACTCCACATGGGCATGGTGTTCCCGGTTTCAACGCACAACTATGAGATCCGCTACTGGCTGGCCGCCTCGGGCATCCACCCGGGCATGTACACCGCCACCGATATCACCGGTGTCACCGACGCCCAGGTCAAGCTCTCCGTCACCCCCCCGCCGATGATGCCCGCCACGCTCGAATCGGGCAATATCCAGGGCTACTGCGTCGGCGAGCCTTGGAACCAGCAGGCCGTCTCCAAGGGCATCGGCGTGCCGGTGACCACCAACTACGACATCTGGAAGAATAATCCCGAGAAGGTTTTCGGGGTCAGCAAGAAATGGGCTGACGAGAACCCACAGACCATGCTCGCGGTCACCAAGGCGCTCATCAAGGCCGGCAAGTGGCTCGACGAGACCGACGCCGACGGCAACCTGGTCAACCGCATCGAAGCCGCCCAGATCCTCTCGCGGCCCGACTACGTCGGTGCCGACTTCGACGTCATCAAGAACTCGATGACCGGCTACTTCTTCTTCCAGAAATCCGACAAGCGGGCCATGCCCGACTTCAATGTCTTCTTCAAGTATCACTGCACCTACCCGTGGTACTCCGACGGCATCTGGTTCCTGACCCAGATGCGCCGCTGGGGCCAGATCACCGAGCCCAAGTCGGCCGAGTGGTACCACGAAACCGCCAAGGAAGTCTACAAGCCCGCGATCTACCTCGAGGCCGCCAAGCTGCTGCTCGACGAAGGCTTCATCGAAGAAGGCGACGTGCCCTGGGATACCGACGGCTATAAGTCCGCCACCGCCGACTTCATCGACGGCATCGAGTACGACGGCAAGGACCCGCTGGGCTATCTCGCCAAGCATACGATCGGCCATAAGAAGTAACCGACCCGCTCCTTACCCACCCCACCCGGGCTTAGTTGCCCGAGTCGGGTTTACCTCGCGCCCGAGAATTCCCCGCCGCCCGATACCACACCGCACACACCCGGCTTCCCGAATCATGAAAAAACTCAAAACCATCCTGCTGAAGATCGTGGACCTCACCGCGCTGGGCTTCCTTGAGCCTTATGTCCGGCTCCTCTACGGCGAAGAGCCGAAGAAACAACTCAAGCTGATCGCCCAGTTCAGCCTGGTGCCGGTGTTGGCGCTGGTGCTGTTCTTCACGATCTGGGGGGCGCTGGCTCCACGGCACAAGACCAAGTCCGGATCGGTCCCCACACCCGGGCAGACGCTGAGCGCCTGGAACTCGATCATGAACCAGCACGCCCAGGAGAACGTGAAGGCCGAGGCGTACAACCTCACCGGCGAGGCCCGGCTCGAAGTCGTCGCGGCCGCCGAAGAACGCCAAGCCGAACTCGTCCCGCTCGTCGCCGAGGCGAACGAGGGGGTGGAAACCGCCCGCGCTGAAGAAACCGCCGACAAAGCCGAGCGCATCGCCCCGTTCCAAACCAAACTTGATGCGCTGAAAGAAGACTACAAGTCCCAGAGCAAAGCAAAGCTCGACGAAATCAAGGCCCGAGCCGAGGCGCTTGCGCCCGGCGACACCGAGGGCCGGGCCAGGCTGAAGTCCGACTACCTCGCCTTCGATGCCTGGCAACAGGAGCAGAAGGACCTTCAATCGGAGCTAAAGTCCGAGATCTCGCTGATCGAGAACGAAAAATACCCGGCCGTGACCGCGGCGCTGCTTCTGCAGAAGAAGCGTAACGACGAGAAACAATATATCGACAAGCTCATCGAGGTCGCCGGGGAAGACAGCCGCGAGCTATCGATCGCCGAAACCGAGTCGAAGATCGCGGAGCTCGAAGTCGCATACGCCGGGGCCACCGGGGCCGACACGTACAAGACTCTCAAGAAGATCGTCAAGCAGCAGAGTAACCTCGCAAAAACCCAGGACCGGATCTACGCCAAGCCGTGGACGCTGCCGATGCAGATCTTCCGGTCGATCTTATGCGTCTTCGTCGGCTTCCTCGTGGGGGTGGCGATCGCGGTGCCGATAGGCGTGCTGTGCGGCCTGTCGCGGACGTTTATGGCGGCGATGACGCCGTTCATCGCTCTATTCAAGCCGGTGTCGCCGATCGTCTGGCTGCTGCTTCTGATGATCATCGTTGGCGGTTTTTTCCCCGACCCCGACAAGAGTGTGGTCCTCGAAACCCTCACCGACTTGACCAACTGGACGATCGGCTGGATCCCGTTCTTTGGCGACATGGTCACCGATTTCGACATCAACATCGCCTTCATCGCCTCGGCGCTGACCGTATCGATGTGTTCGCTGTGGGCGACGATGGTCAACACCGCCCTCGGCGTGGCGTCGGTCGACAAGGACCATATCAACGTCGCCAAGGTGCTGCGGCTGGGCTTCTTCTCCCGGCTGTTCAAGATCGTTCTGCCCTCAGCGCTGCCGCTGGTATTCGCGGGGATGCGGATCTCGCTCGGCGTCGGCTGGATGGTGTTGATCGCCGCGGAATTACTCGCCTCCTCGGAGGGCGTGGGCAAGTTCACCTGGGACCAATTCAATAACGGGGCAACCGACTCGTTCGCCAAGATCATGTGTATGGTCTTCGTCGTCGGCGTCATCGGCCTGTTCCTGGATCGCATCATGATCATCTTCCAGCGGCTGGTGAGCTTCGAGGGCTCCGTCGCGGCGATTTGATCCCTACCTATTTTGGCTCTCGGCCCCGGGCCATTGACCCCGAAGCTCAATTTGAAAGCATTGCGTTGGCTTACTTGGAACTACAAAACGTCAGCAAGGGCTACGGCCCCGCATCCGACCGGTACGAAGTGCTCTCGGACGTCAACCTCTCGATCGAGAAAAACGAGTTCGCCGCGGTCATCGGTTTCTCGGGCTCGGGCAAGAGCACGCTCATGTCGCTCCTCGCGGGCCTCGAACAACCCGATTCCGGCCGGGTGATGCTCGACGGCGAGCCGGTCACCGGGCCTGGCCCCCGGCTGGGCATCATGTTCCAGAACTACTCGCTCCTGCCTTGGCTGTCGGTCGTCGGCAACCTCGAAATCGCGGTGAAGCAGGTCTTCCCCGAAATGAAAAAGAAGGAGCGAGCCGAATACATCCAGCACTACATCGACATGGTGACGCTGACCAACAGCGAGTACAAAAAGCCTGCTGAGTTGTCGGGGGGTATGCGGCAGCGGCTGTCGCTGGCCCGCACCCTGGCGATGAAGCCGGACGTGCTTCTACTCGACGAGCCGCTCTCGGCGCTCGACGCGATCACGCGCTCGGTGCTGCAGGACGAGATCATCCGTATCTGGGAAGAGGACCGGCGGACCGTGGTGATGATCACCAACGACGTCGACGAAGCGGCGCTCATGGCTGACCGCATCGTCCCGCTCACCCCCGGGCCCTCGGCGACGCTCGCCGAGTCGTTCCCGGTCACCCTCGAACGGCCGCGTGACCGGGCTACACTGAACTTTAACCCCGAGTTCAAAAAACTACGCAACGAAGTGTCGGGCTTCCTCATGGAACTCAACGAAGACGCCAAGGCCCTGAAGTTCGATACCGGCCTGACGCTCCCCGACCTCCAGCCCAAAGACTTCCGCACCCACTACAACACCGTCGGCTAAATGTCCGTATTTTTTAGCCCCGAGAGCCCCGCGATGCCCGAACCCCTAAAACCCTCCGCCGCCACACAAGCCGCCCACGACGCGCGTTACGTCGAGATCGTTAACCTCGTCAAGGCCTACCCCAACCCCCTGGGCGACGCGATCAAAGTAGTCGACGGCTACAACCTGACCATCAAGAAGGGCGATCTGATCAGCGTCATCGGCCACTCGGGCTGCGGCAAATCGACCGTGCTCATGATGCTCGCCGGGCTCAATCCGATCACCGCGGGCGACGTTCTGGTCGAGGGCGAAGTTGTCGAAGGCCCGGGCCCCGACCGAGCGGTGGTGTTCCAGGCCCCGTGCCTGCTGCCGTGGATGACCGCCTTCCAGAACGTGATGCTCGGCGTCAAACGCTGCTACCCGCACGGCAGCAAGACCGAACGAAAGCAGATCGTCGAGTACTACCTCAACCTCGTCGGCCTGTCCGACGCGATGTACAAGTATCCCCGCGAGATGTCCGGAGGCATGCAGCAGCGTGTCGGCATCGCCCGGGCGATCGCGCTGCGGCCCAAGATGCTACTGCTCGACGAGCCCTTCGGCCGGCTCGATTCGCTGACCCGCATGGACCTGCAGGACACGATCTTGTCGATCCTCGACAAGGAACGCATCACCACGATGCTCATCACCCACGACGTCGACGAAGCGGTCTATATGGCCGACCGCGTATGCATGATGACAAACGGCCCGCGGGCTAAGGTCGGCCAGGTCCTCGACGTCCCGTTCGAACGGCCGCGCAACCGCAAAGAAATCCTGGCGTCGGACATCTACTACGACCTCCGCGGCAGCTTGGTCGACTTCCTGGCGAAGAACGAGAAGGAGAAGCCTGGCGAAGCGCCAAAGGCCGTAGCGCCTCGCGAAGACGTGTTCGAAGCACCCGGCATGCCCCACGAGGTCTTCGGTGCCAACCCCGACGAAGCTCCCCAGTTGCAGTTGTTCGCCTCGATCCCCGGCGCTTCGGCGTGACCGTGTTGTTCGCCATGACGAATCTTAAGTCCGTTGGATCCCGCCGATGATTCAGAGCCCCCCCATGACCCAGCCCCTCCTTGCCGCGGCCGAGCTGTGGAAGCCCAACACCGCCGCCGAAGCGCTCGAATGCGTATCGGGTCTTTATGGCGGCTGCGCGGCGTTACGTGACGTCCCGGCCCAGGCCAACCTCACCCTTGGCCAAGGCGCGATCGGCGAAGTGATCGCCACCGGCCGGCCTAAAATCGTCACCGACTTCGCCGACTTGGGCTTTCTCACGCAAGAAGCCGCCGCGGCCGACGGCATCGGCGGCGCGGCGTTGATCCCAAGTTACCGCCAAGGCAAGGTGGAAGACGTTTTGGCGTTGTATTTTCGCGGCGGAGCCGGAGCGGTTGGGGCTGTGGAACTCTGGGCAGGGACCAAGGGTCGTTTTGAGCTCAGCCTTGATCAATCCTATTACGTCGGGTTGGATCGTTTCGCGCGGATCAGCCAATACGTCAACTTCCCGCAGGGCTCGGGGCTTCCGGGCCAATGCTGGGAAAGCGCGTTGCCGCGGATCGTGCCGGACATGGCCACAGCTAAGGGCTTTTTGCGCTCATCCGGGGCCGAGAGTGATGGTCTGTCGGTGGGTTTAGGGATTCCGATTATGCAACGCACGGAGCTACGCTCCGTGTTCTTGCTGCTGTCATCGAACGTCTCGCCGATTGCTCGCGTCCACGAGGTCTGGGTCGAAGACACGACCCGGCCCGGTCAACTCGTGCGGAGTCAAGGCGTCTACGGCGGGCTGGTTGATCTCGCCGAGAGCAGTCGGGACGTGGCCTACGCAAGTGGAGAAGTCGCGGGGCTTCCGGGTCGGGCGTGGGCATCGGGTCACTCAGAACTCATCGACGGTATCGATGAGTTGGCGGAGGCGGAAAGCAAGCGCGGTGACGCGCTGCGGGCGGCGGGTTTGAGTTTTGCCTTGGCGTTGCCGGTGGTCGTCACCGATCGCGTCCGGGGCGTCGTGGTGTTGATGGGGTAGCCGAGATCACGCTGCTGAATGTCATCCCGAGTCAGAACGCGCCGCCCGAGACGGCGGTGCGTGTCACCCGCGCGACCTGCCCGTACTGCGGCGTGGGCTGCGTCGTGGACGTGAAGACTCGAAACGGCGAGATGACCTCGATCCATGCCGACCCCACGGCCGCGCCGAATTTCGGGATGCTCTGCCCCAAGGGCGCGTTCCTGTTCAAGTCCGACGACAAGGCACGTCGGCTGACGAAGCCGATGATTCGCGAGGAAAAAGGCGGGCCGCTGCGGGAAGCGACGTGGACCGAAGCGATCGACAGGGTCGCCCGCGGCCTGCGCGACGCGACCGCCGACCGCGGGCCCGACGCCGTGGCTTGGTACGGCTCGGGGCAGCTCGACACCGAGGCGTCGTACCTGTTCACCAAGCTCTTCAAGGGTTTCTTGGGCAGCAACCACACCGACACCAACAGCCGGCTGTGCATGAGCAGCGCGGTGGCGGGCTACGTCCGGTCGTTCGGCAGCGACGGCCCGCCGACGTGTTACGACGACTTCGAGCACGCCGACACGTTCTTCCTGCTGGGCGCGAACATGACCGCGAACCACCCGGTGCTGTTCAATCGCGTCCGCCGACGCCGGGCGACACACGATGCGGCTCGGATCATTGTGGTCGACCCGCGGCGCAGCAAGACCGCCGAGTTCGCCGATCTGCACCTGCAGGTCAAACCCGGCGGCGACGTAGCGCTGCTGCGTCTGCTGGCCTGGGAGCTGCGCGAAGCCGAATCGCTCGACCGCGGGTACATCGCGCAGTCGACCGAGGGCTTCGAACTGCTCGACGCGTTGTTGAATGACCTCGACCGCGCCGCGATGTTCGACGCCTGCGGCGTGCCCGAACAGCAGATCAAGCTCGCCGCCCAATGGATGGCTCCCGGGGCTAGCAGCCGCCGACTGCTGAGCTGTTATTGCATGGGCGCGAACCAGAGCAGCCGGGGTACGGATAAGAACACGGCGTTGATTGACCTGCACCTGATGCTCGGGCAAGTCGGCAAGCAGGGCGCCGGGCCGTTCTCACTCACGGGTCAGCCCAACGCGATGGGCGGGCGCGAGGTGGGTTACCTGTCGCACCAGTTGCCGGGCTACCGGCGGGTCGACCGGGAAGCGGACCGGATGACGGTCGAAACCGCATGGGGTCTTCCCTCGGGCAGCATCTCCGCGCGGCCCGGCCGGCCGGCGGTCGAGATGTTCGACACCGCGGCGCGCGGCGAACTCGGCGTGCTTTGGGTTGCCTGTACAAACCCGGCCGTGAGCATGCCCGACCTCGGCGTGGCACAGGAAGGCCTGCGGCAGATACCGCTGGTCGTGATACAGGATTGCCTGCGCGACACGGAGACCGCCGCCTACGCCGACGTGCTGCTGCCCGCCGCGACGTGGGGCGAGAAGCGTGGCACGATGACCAACAGCGAGCGCCTGGTCACACGCAGCAACCCCGCGACCGATCCCCCCGGTCTGGCGCGGCCCGACTGGCAGATCGTCTGCGACATCGCCACGGCCATGGGGTTCCACGGCTTCGATTTCGCCGACGGCGATGCGGTGTGGGAAGAATTCCGCACGCTCACCGACGACACGCTCTGCGACATGACCGGCATCACCAACGACCGGCTCGACACGCACGACGGGACGCACTGGCCGTTCCCGGCCGCAGACGAACGGCCGACCCTGCGGCGCTACACCGACGGCCACTTCCCGACGCCTTCGGGCCGGGCCCGCTTCAGCACCGCGACGTATCTGCCTACGGCCGAAGCGACAGACGATACGTATCCGCTCCACCTCACCACCGGGCGCGTCGCGTCGCAGTGGCACACGCGCGGCCGGACGGGCTGCGTGCCCGAGCTCAACCGCCTGGCCCCGCATCCGATCGCCGAGGTTCACCCGATCGACGCAGGTGCCGCCGGGCTCCGCGACGGCGATACCGCCTGGATCATCAGCCGCCGCGGCCGGGCACTCGCGGAAGTATCGGTCACCCACAACACCGCCCCGGGCTTGGTATTCCTGCCGTTCCACTTCGGCGACACCCTGCACGCCGAGAGCGCCGCGAACTACACGACCCACCGTGTGGTTGACACCGCCTCGAAGCAACCCGAACTCAAGCACGCCGTCTGTCGGATCGAGCCCGCACCCGACGAATCTTTCGCTACCCTCCGTGCGGAGGAAACGTCCGTATGAGCGAAAAGAAAAGTCCATTACGGATCATGATCGCCGACGACGAGCCGGGCCGGGCGCAGACGCTGGCCGCCGTGCTGACGTCGGCCGACTACGAGGTGGTCGCCGTCGCGTCCGGCGACACGCGTCTACTCACGCAGGTCGCCGAGAGCCAACCGGACCTGGTCCTGATCAACACCGGCTCGCCGAGCCGTGACACCCTGGAGCAGCTCACGACGATCAACGATCAACTCCCCCGCCCGGTGGTGATGTTCGCCAACGACGAAAACCGCAAGACGATCCGCGCCGCGGTGCGGGCGGGCGTGTCGGCGTACGTCACGCAAGGCGTCGAGAACGCGCGGGTGACGTCGGTGATCGAGACCGCGATCGCTCAATTTACCCAGCACCAGAGCGTGGTGGACGAACTCAAGCGCACCAAGCAGACGCTGGCCGACCGCAAGACGCTGGACCGGGCCAAGGGCATCCTCATGAAGCGCCGGGGCTGCACGGAAGACGAGGCGTTCACTCTCCTGCGTCAGGCGGCGATGAACCACAAGAAGCGCCTGGGTCAGGTGGCCGAGGAGATCGTGCAGGCCGCCGCCCTCATGGATGTCGAGGCCAAACCCGTGGAAGGAGTCGAGCGATGACCGGGCTGAGCGAACCCACCGCTTTGGAGAAGACCGACCTGCAACTAGGCTTCGTGCCGCTGTCGGACTGCGCCCCGCTGGTCGCGGCGTACGAGAAAGGGTTTTTCGATCAAGAAGGCCTGCAGGTCACGCTTTGCCGCGAGCGGTCGTGGGCGAGCATCCGCGACAAGACGGCGTTCGGTGTGTACGACGCGTCGCAGATGCTCTACCCGATGCCGCTGGCCGCGACGCTCGGCGTAGGCGGGCCGGCCACGGCGATGGTGACCGCGCTGTGCCTCAGCCTGGGCGGCAACGCGATCACGGTGAGCGAAGCGCTCCACCAGCAGATGCAGGAAGCGCTCGACGGCGAACCATTAAGCGAGAACAACTCGGCCACCGCGATCGCGAAGGTCATCCACCAACGCGCCGCCGACGGGCAGCCGCCGCTCACCCTGGGCTGCGTCTTCCCGACCAGCACGCACCATTACGAACTGCGTCACTGGCTTCGTTCGGCCGGAGTCGACTGCGACCTGGGCGTCAGGCTATTGGTCGTGCCGCCACCGGACATGCCCGACGCGATGCGTGCGGGGCAGCTCGACGGCTTCTGCGTCGGCGAGCCATGGAACTCGATCACGGTACAACGCGGCTGGGGCCGCATCGTGATGACCAAGCACGCCTTGTGGAACAACGGCCCGGAGAAGGTGCTGGGCGTCACGCAGGCGTGGGGCGAGCAACACCCCCAGACCCACCAGGCGCTGCTGCGGGCGCTCATCGCCGCGGCGGCGTGGTGCGACGCGCCCGATAACCGTGAAGAGCTGGCCCGCATGATCGCCGCCGAGCGGTATATCGATGCGCCCTACGAGGCTGTCTGGCCGTCGATGTCTGGGCGGCTGCGCTTCAGCCAGGACGGCGAAGCGATCTACCAGCCCGACTTCATGGCGTTCCACCGGTACACGGCAAACTTCCCCTGGGTCTCGCACGGCCGGTGGTTCCTAAAGCAGATGCAGGAAGCCGGGCAGATCGACCTCGACGCGGAAAACACCGATAACTCCACCGATCCCGAAGCGATCGCCGCCAACGCCATCCGCCCAGACCTGTACCGTACCGCCTGTGCAGCCCTGGGCCTGCCCTACCCGATTATTGATCATAAGCCCGAAGGCGTCCACGACGCGCCGTGGAGCCTCACGCAGGCCACGGCTCCCATCTTGATGGGCCCGGATCACATGCTCGATGATCAGACGTTCTCGACCCCAAGCCCGCCGTCACCTCACCCGCCCACCGAGGCGGCCGGCGGCACGTCGCGTCCGTCCTGAGCTCGGCCCCGCCCGCTCGCCAATTCACGATGTCTGCAACGACGCAGACCCCCGCTTAACCACCGCTCGGCGGCCAGGCCTGTAGTGCGCCGAGCTCAAGTTGAAAGAGAGATTTGCCCGTGACCCGTTTCGATGCCCTTACCCGTATGCCCCTTACCCGCGTGTCGCTCGCCGGGATCGCCGCCGCGGTGGCCGTCCCGGTGGCCTGGGCACAGCCCGATGCCCCGACCGCGCCCGAAGCTCCGGCCCCGGCCGCAACCGAACCCGCGCCCGAAACGGTCGCGGCCGTACCGGTCGGCGACCAGATCGCCGGGGCGATCAAGAACGGCAAGGTGTCCCTGGACATCCGCACCCGCGCCGAGATCGCCGACCTCGAAGGTCTAGACGTCGCCCAGGCCTACACCATCCGCACCCGTCTGGGCTACCTCACCGACACGTGGGAGGGCTTCCAGCTCTTCGCTGAGTTCGAAGACGTCCGCACCCTGGACGACTCGTTGTACAACGACGGCCCGGGCGAGAGCACCGACGGCCTGGACCGTTCCATCGTGGCCGACCCCGAGACCTCCGAGCTCAACCAGGCCTGGATCACTTACGCGAATAAAGACTGGCTCGACAGCAAGGTCAAGGCCGGTCGGCAGCTCATCGTCTTTGACGACCAGCGCTTCGTGGGCCACGTCCGTTGGCGACAAGACGACCAGACCTTCGACGCCGTCCGCCTGGATTCCACCTTCGACATCCCCGATTTCAACTTCTCGGCGTCTTATGTCACCCAGGTCAACCGGATCTTCGGCGAGGAGGCCGACTTCAACGATGCCGATATCGTCCTGCTCAACGCGCAACAAAAAGTGAAGGGCTGGGGCAACCTCAGCGTGTTCGGCTACCTGCTGGATATCGACGAGTCGCCGGCGAACTCCAGCAATACCGTCGGCTTCCGCTTCGCCGGCAAGCGGCCGTTGGAGCAAAAAGGCTATGGCCTCAACTACGCGTTCAGCTACGCATACCAGGAAGACACCGGGCTCAACCCCACCGACTACGACGCGAGCTACTACGCCGTCGATCTGGGGCTCAAGACGCCCAAGTACGGCACGTTTGGCGCGGGCTACGAGGTGCTGGGCACCGACGACGGCACCTTCGGCTTCCGCACCCCGCTCGCGACGCTGCATAAGTTCAACGGCTTCGCCGACCAGTTCCTGGTTACCCCCGCTGCGGGCCTCGAGGACATCTACGCCTACGTCGCCCTGCCCCTGCCCAAAGAATCCAAGGCCAAAGCTAAGTTCGTCTACCACTACTTCACGGACAACGACAACCGTGACGAGTTCGGCCAGGAGCTCGACATGGTCATCACTCAAAAGTGGACCGAAAACGTCAGCGGGCTCGCGAAGCTTGCCTACTTCTACGCCGACGCCACCGGCTTCCGTGACGAGGTCGTCCTGACCTTTGACATCAACATCAAGTTCTGAATCGACCCCCTCTCTCCCGCGTCCGGTTCGCCCCGGCCGCGGGGTTTTCTTTACTCATCGTGGCTGGCGTGTCCGGATTAGACACGTTTGGCAGATATCATCCGTAGACGAATTCGGCCTTCGCCGCCGAGATTCGGTGCGTCACGGAGTCTGCCCATGCCCGATCCCGCCTGGCTCGACCGGCATTTCCCCCGGTACACCGATTTCGACCCGCTTGTCCCGATCTGGTGCGTGACCCCGGACGACGCGATGGGTGGCAGCTTCCACCGCTTCTTCGACACCTCTCCGATCAGCCCATCGGGCCGGCTCCTGGCGTTTACGCGCATGCCGCAAGAAGACCACGCTCCCGCGCCCGGCGAGGCCGCCCACATTGGTATAGTCGATCTGGCCACCGGCGAACAACGTCTCGTCGCCGAAACACGCGGGTGGGAGCCGCAGATGGGAGCGAACGTCAATTGGGGCGTCGACGATACGCAACTCATCTTCAACGACGTGGACCCGACGACGTGGAACGCGTTTGCCGTGCGCTGCAACGTCGCGACCGGCGACAAGACGCGGCTGGGCGGGCCGGTATACCATGTCTCGCCGGACGGCCACACAGCGGCGGGTTCCAACCCGATCCCCATGCGACGCACGCAGCCGGGTTACGGCGTGATGATTCCCGAAGAACACGTACCCCGTTTCGTTGGCCCGCAGACCGACGATGGGCTGTGGCTCACCGACACACAGACCGGCGAGAGCCGACTGGCGTTGTCTATCTACGACGCGATCACCCGTGCCACGCCGGCCTTCGAACTCGAAGACCGGACCGCGGCCGAATGCGAGATCTACGGATTCCACGCCAAATGGAGCCCCGACGGCTCACAGCTCATCTGGACCCTGCGCTTCTTCCGCGACGACGGCACGTCGCGGTTTGGTGTCCAGGGCACACCCGATATCCGCTTCACCGTGCTCACCGTCACGCCCGACGGGCAACGCGTCCGCAACGCGGTCCCGACGCGTTACTGGCGCAGACGCGGCCACCACATCAACTGGACCCCCGACAGCCGCGGCCTGTCGATGAATCTGCAACTCGAAGACGACGGGCCGCTGCGCCTCGTCGGCTGCGCGGTCGATGGCTCGGGCCTCGGGCCGATCGTCGGGGGCGTCGTCGGGTCGGGTCACCCCACCGTGCACCCCACGGCGAACCACGTCCTCACCGACGTCTACGCCCACGAGCCGTTCGCCTTCGGCGACGGCACGACGCCGCTGCGCTGGATCGCCCTGGACACCGGCGGCGAACAAACCATCGCCCGTTTCCCCAGCCGTACCGCGGCGCAGAAACACGACGGCGTGATGCGTCTCGACCCGCACCCCGCGTGGGATCGAACGTGGCGCTGGGTCACCTTCAACGCGATGATCGACGGCACACGGCGCGTGATGCTCGCCGACATGCAGCCGCTGCTGGGCTAAGTATTTTCACCGCGTGACCGCCCACAACTGCAGCACATCGAACCGCCCCAACTCGCCCGGGCCGATCAGGATCATCGAGTGACTCGCGGCGTCGGTCCACAGCGGCACCCAGCGCCCGGGCAACAAGACCATCCGTGGAGACTCGACCGATCTCGGCGCGTCATCAGCCTCCTCCGTGTCCGCGCCGAGAGCGACATCGTCGAGAGATTGCGAGGCGGCAAAACGCGGCGGCGCGACTAGCGCAAGCTGATCGTTGTCCGCCACGATAAACCAGTCACGCCCCCACCACGCCCCGGCCCGGTCGCCGCGCTCCAGCGGCGTGGCCGTGGCCGTACTCAGCTCCACCAGTTCCACGCGATCGTTCGGCACGGCGTAGTACGCAAAACGCTGCGCATCCGGCGAGATCGGCCGCGCAATCCCTGCGTGCAGATGCACCGCATCAAAGATCGAGGCGGGGAGCGCCAACGGCGCGACCGGCTCGGCCACCGATCGACCGGGCCGCCACCGCATCAGACCGCCGCCCGCTTCATCAAGCTCGACGTACAACAACGTGTCGTCGTCGAGCCACACCGGCATCAGTTGTGCGCCGCCGAGCGTCGGACGCGGCCCCGGCACTGCCTCGCCGGTCTTCAAGTCCACCACGAACAGCACGGCACGGTCCGGCAATTCCCCGTAACCCGCCACCGCGACGCGCGTGCCGTCCGGTGAGACCGCCGGGGTGACCATCTTCTGGATCCCGACCGCAAGCCGCTGCGACCGCTGCGCCATTACGTCGTGGATCACCAGGGCACACCCGGTCCCGGGGTCGTGGCTGACGAACACCAGCCGCGCCCCGTCGGGCGACCACGTCGGCCAGGCCGCGTACCCGTAGGCCACATTACGCGCCAGCCCGTCGTCTTCCACGCGCCGCAGCCACAACGACACGCCCTCCAAACCCCGCCCGGTCAGCCACGCGTCCGACGGGACCACGCCCCCCTGCCGGTCCACGTCGAGAAATGTGACCCACTCCCCGTTCGGCGAGACGCGCGGCAGCTGCAACCCGGCGTTCGGTACCCCGGGGTGCTGTCGCGCGAACGTCGTCACACCGCCGCGCCACCGCCGCGGGCGTTCGTCGGCCGTCAGCGATTCCCATCCCGCGGTCTCAGGCGTCGGCACCGGCCGTGCATCGGCCTGCTCCCACGCCGGGCGTTCGGCACACCCGACGGCCATGGCCCAAACCGTGCAGCACATGAATAGCCGCGCCACGACCCGTCGGGACCAGGATGTCGATGAACATGGATGCATCGTTCAACCAGACGGGTTACGGCCGGGCCGCGGGTACTTCTTCCCCGTCTCCATCGACGGCTTCCGCGGGCTCGAGCCCACGCTCGGCCGGGGTGGTAAACCGCCGGGGTTCTCCATCCCGGGGCTCGTAGTCTTCGGGCGGGACGATCGCCCCGCGGATACGCTCGAACCATTCGCGGTTGCGCGTCGACTCGTCCTCGGCTTGTCGGCCCTGGCTCATGATGCGCGGCGTGATGAACGCGATCACTTCGCGGTTGCGCACGCCGCGATCGGTGCTGCGGAATAACCCGCCGACCAGCGGGATGTCGCCGAACAATGGCAGCTTGCGGACTTCCGCGAAATCCTCTTGCTCAATGATGCCGCTGATCACGATGGTCTCGCCGTCCTTCAGGGTGACCTGCGTCGTCGTCGTGCGACGGTCGAAAATAAAGTTGCCGAAAACCGTCGCGCCGTTGACGATGCGCGAGAGTTCGAGGTTGACGCGTAAATCGATCTCGCCGTCCTGAGTGATGTGTGGCCGGGCGTGGAGCCGGGTGCCAACCTGCTCGTAGTCGAACGACCGGTTGATGTTGCCCGAGCTGTCGGCGATCGTCAGCTCGTTGACGATCACCGGTACGTCCTGGCCGTCGAAGAAGTGCGCCTCCTGGTTGTCGGCGGTCATGATGCGTGGCTCATTGATCACACTGAGGTTGAGTTCTTTGATGAGCAGCTGCAGCAAGAGGTTCACATCGAAGTCGGCGGAGAGCACGCCGTCGCCGCGGAAAATCGCCTCGGCGTAGTCGGCGTTGATCCCGCCGCCGATGGCCTGGTCGGCGAGGCGCGAGTCACTGAAGATGGCGGGATCGGACGCGAACCGCACCCCCAGCGTCGACTCGTCGTCGTGCTGGACCTCGGTGATGATCGCGTGGATCGCGACCTGACGCCCCGACCGATCCATCTCGGCGATCAGCGCCCGCATCGGCTCGACATGGGCCCGCGGGGCCATGATCATCAGCGCGTTGCGGCGGTTGACCGGGACGATACGTGGCTTGCCGATGAGGTTGCTGGTGGGTTGTTCGTTGATCGACGGCCGGGACTGGCTCCACCAGAAGTTCATCTGGGTCGGGTCGTTGTCGCCTTGGCCGCCGGGGTTGTTGCGGTTGGGGTTGTTGTTGTTACCCCCCGCGTTGCCGATAGAGCGCTCTCGGACGCCGGAGATCTGCCGGATCGCGTCGGACAGGCCGCGCTCGGTCCGTGTGATCGCCGCGGGCGTACCGGGCTCGGAGAACATCGCGTTGAGCTGCTCGGCGACGTCCTCGGCGTTGGCGTGTTTGAGCTCGACGATGATCGGCACGCCCGCGTCCTGAGGCTGGTCGATCTCTTCGAGCAGTTCGTCAATCACCACGTAGTTCGCCGAGTTCTTCGTCGAGACGATCAGTTTGTTGGAGTCCTGCATCGCGTTGAAGCTGAATTCGCCGAACAGCCGGCCGACGGGTGTATTGCTCTCGGTGGTCTCGCGACCGCTGAACCAGCTGAACGAACTGGTGGTACTCGATTTGGTGAACATCTCTTCCAACAGAGTCTGGACCAACACCGGGTCGGTGTACTTGAGCTCGTACACCTTGGGCTTGACCTCGTCAAAATCGATCGGCACGTCCCATTGTTCGGCGATTAGCTTCTCAATGCGGGCCATCCGCGGCGGGTCGGTCATGATCGTGACGGTGCGACGCTGCGAGTCGGCGGTCACGGTGAGTTCCTTTTTCTGCCCCGAACGGTTGCCAAAAATATATGTGTAGCGGCTTCTCGTCGTTTGTTCGGTGCTAAATAACTCCTCGATCTTCGCCTTGACGCTCTCGGCCGAGTCGTGCTTTAGCGCAATCTCCTTGATGACCTGGAACTGCGACGACTCGACGTCGAGTTGATCGAGGAGCGACCGCACTAATCCGCGGCCGCGTTGTGAGCCGTAGACCAGGATCTGACGCGACTTGACGAACGGGATCACCCGCACGCTGGCCCGGATGTCGGCGTCGGGCATCGCGTTGATTGCTTCGTTGATTTGTTCGGCGAGTTCTTCGACGTCGGCGTGGGTGATGTCGAACAGTTCGTACGGCTCGTTGCGTTTCTTGGGCTGATCGAGCTCGGTGACCCATTTCTCGATCTGGTCCATCACCGTCGGCGGCGCGGCGGCGATGATCCAGTTGCGCGATAGATCGGCCTGCAGCATAATCGGGGCCTCGCTGCGTTCGACGAACATCGTATTGCCCGCGCCTTGATTGTTGTTATTCCCGCGTTCCCGGTTGTTGCGGTTGTTACGCCCGTTATTGCCTCCCTGCGGCATCGGCGTGGTGAAGACGGCGAGAGCTTCCTTCCCGAGCGTGCCGGCGAGGATCGTACGGACCATCGTTGCGATCTCGCTGGCGTCGCCGTTCTCGATCACAAAGATGCGTTCGATGGTGTCGTTGGCCCGCGGGACGTCGAGCCGGGCGACCATGCTCTCCACGTGGATCAGGTCCCCCGCCGCGGCGGTCACCACAACACGATCGAGGTTCGGGTCGGCTACGAGAAACGCGTACTCGGGCAGCATCGGCACGATCAAGTCCTTCAGGCGGTTGATGTCGTAGTGCTCAACCCTGAAAGTCTTGTCGATGATCGTAGAGCGGTCGGGCACGTCCAACACAGACTGGTCGGCCGGTACCATCGGCCGGGCGATGCGACGGATTTGATCGATCGGCAGCAAATCGATCTGCCGCGGCCCCTCGACGAGGATGATGCCCTGCTGCCGCAAGGCGTTGCCGATCAGCTCGAAGGCCTCGGGCATCGGCAGCTCTTTGTTGGACATCACCGTCAACCGGGTCCGGGCGATGCTCTGGTGCACGAGCACAGGCTTGTCGAGTTCCTTGCCGTAGAAAGAGGCGATCTGCGATAAGTCGGCGTCGCGGAAGGAGACGGAGATCGTCTTGGGTTCGTTCGAAGTTTCAACCTCGATATCCTCGGCCACGGCGTGCTGGGCTTGCTGAGCTAGAGAAGACGGGGTAGGCGTCAGCCAAACCGATGCAAAGATGGCGCACACCACCGCGGCGAACATGCGGTAAATAGGCCGTAGGTCAAGCGTGTCATCAATCATCGGCGGGGCCTTTTGCGGGCGGGTATCGGATCGGAATACTCCGGACATCACATGGTCTCTTTTTAGTAAGACGGAAAGCCCTGTTGCAGCAATTCGATCTGCTCCGGGGAGAGTTCGGCATCAGGGAGGTCGGCCGACATCGCGTCAGTGGTGACCTCGGTCGGTTCATCGGCGACGGCATCCCCCGGCGGCGTATCGCCGGACGGTTCGGCGAGTCGTAGACGCTCGGGACCACGCTCGCTTCCATTGAAGATGTCAAGGGTGATCGTCTGGCCTTCGTGTTCAAGCTCGACCCAGTTGGTGCCGATCGCCACGATGGTCGCCCCCATCGCGTTGTCGCCGAGACCGAAGGACTGCCCGCCGGGGTAGAGCACGCGGTCGCCGAGGACCCCCTGCACGTTGCGAAAACCCTGCGGTGGCGCGGGCATGAACAGGCAGCGCTGATTCAGGCGCGCCAACGCCTCGGCCGCGGGGCCGTCGGCATTCGATGCGTTTGTCCGCGGCTTCACATCGTCGTCGTTCAATGCGCTTACCGGCCGCAGTTGTTCGGCTACCGCTGCTAGCCTGTCCTCAAGTTCGCGGGCCTCGGCGAAACCTCGCGATGCTTTAACGCCCACGAACAACGCCAGCCCGATCAGCGTGAGCCATAACGCCAACAAACCGTATTGGGACCAAAGCCGTTCGATCACGACGGGTTGCCCTCCCGTTCCTCCTGTCGCTTCGCCGGAGTCGACAGCACGAGATTGGCCTGCCAGTTCTGGCGTTGCCCCGGCTGAGGCATTACCAAGCTCACCGATTCGACGATCACCGGGACATCCGCCCGGCAGAGCTCGCTGAACAATTGCGGGATCACGGGCGCTTGGCAGTCCACTTGCACCCGTAGCGAGAGTAGGTCTACCCCCGGGACGTCCCGTAGCCGGCGGACGCCCTGCACTTCCACCTGCTTCGCCGTGGCCCCGCCGCGGCCGATGGCCTCCTGCACGCTGCGCGGGAAAGCCACACGGGCCTCATCAACTGTACGCAGCGCGTCGTGGACGCCCAGACCAAACCGGGGTTCGAGTCGGCCCCGGATCTTGTCGCGCCGCTCGAGTTGTTCCTCGAAACGCTCGACCATCGTCGACCGCGCCTCGGCCGCAGCGCGGGCTTCGCCCCACTGGCCCATCACCGGCGACAGCACCACACGGTACAGGACCGCGACAGCGATGAATAGGCCACCTAAAATCAAGGCTCGTCGGTCACGCGGACTCATGCGCCACCCTCCACATAATTGGAAGCCTCCGCCGTCACTCCTCCGGGCGAAGGCTCCGGAGCGGCTTCGGGGGGCGGTGGCGCAAACGGCGCGAAGAACCGCATCGACGGTTGGGCGATCAAGGTGTACTCCACCTTGTCGCGATCTTTGACCAATTGATTACGGACCCGCACGGACGTGAGCGTCTTCATGTCTGCAAGTTTCGCGGCCAGTTGGTTGATCTCCTCGGCCGAACGCGCGGTCGCCCGTACCGTGAACGTGCCGTCGCGTTCAAAACGGATCTCGTCAACCATAAACCCCTCGGTACGGTGGCCGAACTCGTCGAGGATGGCCAGGAAACCAGGCCCTGACTTCTCCAAGAACCGCGCGACCTCGAGGTCGATATTGAGCGAAGCCAAGCCCGTCGCCTCCACGCCCGAGGTTTCGACGGCACGCTCCACACGCGCAGCCTTGCGGTGGTCGCTGACGTACAACAGTACCAGCGCAGCGACCAGCAACACCGCCGCGGCTATCCACCGGCTGGGTGTGGGACGATACGCTGACTCGCCGAGCAGATCCGCGCTATACGGCGCGAGGTTGATCGCGTCGTGCGGTCGCGCCGCGGCGATCGCTGTGCCAACAGCGATGAGGCTCGTCGTGGTCAGTCGATCCAATCCCGACAGCCCCAGCAACCCATCGGCCCTCCGGTGTGGTCGCCCCAACGCTTTCTCAAACACCGACACCAGTTCGGCCGACGGCATCGACTCTCCGATCAACGTAAAAATCCCGCGGCTCAAGGATTTCCCGCCACCGGCCGACGTGCTAGCCTCGAGGTGCTGTCGGATCGTGGTGGCTACCGCGTCGGGGGAAGCGCTGTCCTCGGAGGGATCGAGTTCAATTGTTTCGAGCAAACCGAGCCGGCCGCTGCGGTACATCAACAAATGGCAGTTTCGATCGTGCCGCGCGATCAACGTAAGGTCCTGTCGGTCCTCGGCAGAACAGCACGCTGTCAATAGCTGGTGCAGCGCCAGCGCGGACGTGCCGATCAAGGTCGGCATCGGGTCGAGCGACGTCCGCCCCATCAAGGCGTCCAGCCGACGCCGCGCCGCCGTAACAACTAATACCGGGCCGTCCGCGGATTCGCGGCGCCACCCCCAACGCACGTGTTCAGCTTGGCCGGGAATCCGGGTTTCGAGTTGGACGTCGATGAGTTTTAGGGTTGTCGCCGAGTCCGCGGGCGGCAGTTCGAGGCGGTGCAAAACACCGACCAGCGATCCAAACGCTACGCCGCGCATTCCCGGGTCATCGGCCGTCGGCGACCCGGGGCCGTACCGGAGCACCCGCACCCCGTCGCCGTCACTCTCGACCACGGCCGTCACGCCACGAATATCGCCGCTGTGCCCGTCGAGGTATGTCCCGACGCCGAGAACGGGTTTTGTTGCACGAGTGAACTTCAAGGTTGACGCCAGTCGAGGATGGAGAATTGATCGCCGCCGCGGTCGACGACGACCGCGAGCGTGTACGTGGTGCCCGAAGGGGTTCGGCCTTCGCTGACGATACGGAAGACGTTCGAACGGACCGTGAGGAAACCCGCGACCCGCTGGAACTGCTCCTGGGTGAGCACGTTGCCGCGGATGAGGCCACCGAGACCGGCGAAGTCACCTTGAGCGGAGCGGTGGCCGACGATCGCCTCAGCCATCTCTGGCCGCATGCCCGGCACGGTTTCGAGTACGTCGCGCGTCGCGGTGTTGATGTTCACTTTGCCCGGCAACCTGTCATCGTCTTCAAGCGTAAGGTATTCCCACGCGTCGGCGATCCACTCGAAGGTGATCTCGCGGGTCTGGTTATCGTCTTCGGGCTGGCCCTCCCCGCGCAGGCCGACGAACTCAAACAAGTCGTCGGCGTTCCGGCCGCGCTCGGCGACTTCTTCGGCGAGCGACGGCGTGAAGTTCAGCGATGTCGTCAGCGTGTTGGCATCGGTCTCGCTCAGGTTGATGCGGGGGCTGCCGGCCGGGTTGGTGTTGGGGTCATAGCTGTAGACGGTGGTGTGTCCGGCGAGGCCGAGGGCGAGCTGGCGATCGGGCGTGTCGTCAGGCCAAGTCCGATCGCCGTCGTTCTCGGCGCGCTCGAGGGTGCCGTTGAGGTTGCCGTCCTCGCCGAAGAAGTCTTCGGGCTCGATGCCTTTGACCAGCAGCAACTCGCGGTGTGTACGGAACGCGCCGTTACGGATGAGATAAGGGAAGTCGAGCTGGTTGTAGTGGCCGCGCTCCGCCCCGCCGGGGCGGGCCTCCTCGTTGTCGTCGCGCCAGTCGAGGATCGCATCGACCTGTGACGGCGTGATCTCTGGCAGCCGGTTGAGTTGCCGGGGGCGCTGGCCGTTGACCGAGACGCGTGAGGCTTCATCGTCGAGCCCGAACCGCGGCGCGGCGGGGTCTTCGCTGTTTTCGAACGCCGGGGCGGTGACGCGGAAGGTGAACCCGTCGGCCAGCGGGACGTTCTCGAACTCGCCGGGCTCGTCGTACCACAGATCCGCGGGTCCGTCGGCGTTCACGCCGTCGTCGGCCAGGATCGCCAGCGCCTGCTCGACCCCCGCCCGAGCGAGCCACTGTGCCTGGACCGTTTCGATCTGTGCATGGCCCAGCGACGCCGACACGCGCGCCGAGCGCGACAGGCCCAGAACCAGCAAGCCGACGATCAGCAACAGCCACATCACGAGAACCAGCACCGCGCCACGACGACGCTCACGTTGCGGACACCAATAAGTCACAGCCCCCCCCCACCAGAACTTGGCGTACCGAAGCCGCCGCCGGGGGACACGCTCGCCCCGCCGTCTTCGGTCCCGCCGCCCGAACCACCTCCAGACCCGGGTTGGGGCATCATCGGGAGATGAATCAGCCGCCGGTACGGCCGGGCTGTCCGCGCCGCTTCATCGTCAGCGACCGCGACGGTGATACGCAGCGTGCTCGGGGACCGATTGAGAAACCCGGGCCAGTCGGGGCTCCACCGCTCGCCGTCGAAATATTCAAAGTCCAGCCCCGCAATACGGCGCGCCACCACTTCCACTACGCCGCCGCCGTCGGGCAACTCGTTCCGCGTCGGGTCGGTACGCCGGATCAAGGCCGGGTACGGCTCACCCGCTTGCGCTTCCAGATAGAACTCGACCTCGTGCACGTCCGATTCGGGCTCGCCGGGGCGGATCACGCGGTGGCTCGTGGTGAAAAAACGGATCCGATCAGCCGGCCGACGGTCGAACTCCTCGTCCTCGCCCACGAACACCACGTTGTCGCCGGCATTACGGAACTGCCGGGTCAGCGCGGTCGAGATCGCGCGCGCACCGCCGCGTCGGCCTCGGCATGGTGTGAGGCCAAACGGTCCACCCGCGCCCGAGCCTGCGTGACCTGATAAACCAACGTCGCGCCCGCGGTGAGCACGATGCCCACTAGACTCACCGCCACCAACAACTCGATCAGCGTGAATCCCGATGCCTCGGGAAGCTTTATTGGACGGTGAGTGCGGTGTCTCATAAGTCCCCCCACCGTGCAGAGGTGACGCGGCGTCCAACGGGGTCGTGCATCTGCGTATGGCCCACGACGCGGCCGGGCCGGCCGTCTAGCGTGGTGTACCGGATGATGACCGAGACTTGGTAGAGATCGGGCCATACATCGTCTTCGGTAATCGTGGCCGACCAGTGGAACCGTTCGTCGAGTGGACCCGCAACAGGCCCCTCGGCGGCGAGACGCGCTGGGCCAAGGATGTCGAAGCGCGTGAAGACGGTGTCAAGCCACTCGGCGGCCTTCCGGTGGTCTTGGGCGCGGGCGGCGGCGCGGGAGCTCTGAGCGGTCGCCCCGGCGAGTGCGGCGGCGAAGAGCGCGAGGATCACCCCGGCAATAAGGCTCTCGATGATCGTAAAACCACGCACGCGACGCGCGGGGCGAACGGGAGATTTGTTACGCATCGAGGTCCTCCCGCAGGCTCGGCAACGCTTCGACACGGCGCGGGACGGACTCGACGCGGCCGGTCGCCGACTCGATAACGACCGAGCGGACGCGGCGGTCGTCCCCGAGTTGGATGACCGCCCCGTCGGCCGAGCCGTCGGCGAAAAAACGCACCGCCAGGGTGCCATCGAGCGGTTCGCCGTGGTCGAGCTTCACATCGACCAACCGTAAACCCTCGGGCAACACCGTCGGCTTAACGGATCCGCCGTTGGCCTTGACGTAGGCCTGGGGCGCATCGAGGTCGGTGCTCATCAGCTCGACGTGGTAGCTCGACCGGCCGCCGTGCTCGGGGTCGCGGGGGGTCAGCACCAGCCGGAGCGTGCGCTGCTTGACCACCGCCATCCGCTGGACATATCGCGTCGCGTCGTGCAGCCGCTGGGTCTGGTCGGTTAGCTCCGCCTTGCGGTGCGAGCCCATCAACGACGGCGCCGCCATCACCGCGAGCGCGGCAATAATCGCGATGACGACCATGATCTCGATGAGGGTGAAGGCGTGACGCATAAGGAAAATCAATAATTGGTGACGTCGGCGTTTTCGCCTTCGCCGCCCTCGACGCCGTCGGCGCCGAAACTCAGCAGGTCAAACGTCCAGTTGTTTCCCGGGTAGCGATACACGAACGGGTTGCCCCATGGGTCGACCAAGTCTTTCTTCTTGATCGATGGCGGGGAAGCGCCGTCAACATCGGCGGGCGGGTTGGCGAGTTCTTCGAGGGAGTCCGGGAAACGCGAGTAGTCCTGCTGAAACAACTGCACCGCACTCTCGAGCGATGCGACCTGCTGCTTCGCCACCGACCGTTTAGCCTTGCCCGCACGGTCGAAGAGGTTGGGCACGATCAGCGCCGCGATCACACCGATGACGATCACGACGACCATGATCTCGATGATCGTGAAGCCCCGACGGGCGATGGGTCGAACACAATGTGGGGAAACGGACATCGGGGTCTCTCTTTCCAAGAAGCGGGTTTACAAAACGGATTACTCGAGCGTGCCCAGATCCATGCCCATGATCGGCAGGAGAGCCGCGGCGAGGATGAACGCCACGAACACCGCCAGCACGAGGATGAACAGCACCGGCACCACGGTCATGACACGCTGCAGGGCTGCGTTGGTTTCCTTGTCGTACGAGTCGGCCGTGCTCATCAAGAGTTCGTCGAGCCGGCCGGTGCGCTCGCCCATCGCGGTGACCTGGATCAGCAGCTGGGGGAACTGACCGGTGTCGCGAAGTTCGTCGGCGATGGACGAACCGCGGACAATGCCGTCGGTCGCGGTGTCGATCTCGCGGGCCAGCGCCTCGTTGCCCAGCGTGTCGCGGACGATACGCATCGACTCGACAATGGGGATGTTCGCCGCCGCGAGGGTGCCGAGGGTACGAGCAAAACGGGACACAGCCACCCGCCGGATCACCGGGCCGATGAAGGGCAGCCTCAGCTTGATGTGGTCCATCGCCAGCGCTCCGTCGGGCGTATATTTCCACCGCCACCAGAGCGTGATCGCCACGGCCACCGCGAGCCCGAACACAATCCCTGCCGGGGACCGCAGGAAATCGGTGCCCGCCATCAGGATCCGCGTCGGCAGGGGCAACTCCCCGCCCGTCTCACCGACCACGGCCATGATCCGCGGGAGGATAAACAGCATGATCACAAGGATCGATACCAGCCCCAGCCCAACAACCATCAACGGATAGATGGCCGCCGACCGGAGTTGCTCGCGCAGGCCCAGATCGCGTTCGGCGAACGCGGCCAGCGAGGCCATCACCGTGTCGAGCGCCCCGGCCGTCTCGCCGGCGCGGGTCATGCTGACCTGCATAGCCGAAAAGACTTCTCGGTGCTCCGCCATTGCGTCAGACAGCGCGTCCCCTGCCGTGACGCGTTCGACCATGTCTTCGACGAGATCACGCACCGCCGTGCTCTCGGCCTGGTCGGCGACGACCTGCAAGGCGCTGACCAGGTTCAGCCCCGCCGAGAGGCCGACGGTTAACTGCCGCAGCAACGTGACACGCTGCCTCGG
The DNA here is from genome assembly GCA_039033595.1 of Planctomycetota bacterium. Classification (GTDB taxonomy): domain Bacteria; phylum Planctomycetota; class Phycisphaerae; order Phycisphaerales; family Phycisphaeraceae; genus Algisphaera. The sequence continues at coordinate 30,818 of JBCCCG010000002.1, forward strand.
CGAGACCCTGCGTCCCCGGAAGAGGGCCGCCCCGGGCGCCGCGTCTTTGGGACGGAGTGCCCGGCCGTCGCACGCCTCAAGGTCGGTGACATACGTCTCCCGCTGCCCGAGCTGCGCCACCGCCGCGGCCCGGTCGGGGGCCGACACCACGCCCGCCACCGCCCGGCCCTGCCGGTTCAACGCCTTGTACGTAAAGTCGGGCAACCCTGAACCTCTTTGAAAAATGACTACTCTTCAGTAATACGAAACCATTCAGACGTCCTGCGTCACGCGCAACACTTCGGCCAGTGTCGTCTGCCCCGCGGCCGCTTTGCGGTATCCGTCTTCCCACATCGGCACGTGCTGGTCTCCGAGCACCTCGATCAGCTTCGTGGTCGAGTGGCGTGCTGAGATCGCGTCACGCAGCGCGTCGTCGACCGTGATGACCTCGAAGATCCCCATCCGCCCGGCGAACCCTGTATTGCGACACTCCCGGCAGCCTACGCCCTCGTAAAACGTGGCGTGCTCGTGCAAGCGGTGGCCCAGGCGACGCACGATCTGCTCACCGGGCCGAGCGGGTTGTTTGCAGTGCTGACACACCCGGCGGACCAGCCGTTGGGCCATCACGCCGCGCAGGGAGTTGGCGATCAAGAAAGGCTCGATCCCCATATCGATCAGCCGCGCCACCGCACCAACCGCGTCGTTGGTGTGCAGCGTCGAAAAAACCAGGTGCCCGGTCAGCGCCGAGCGGATGGCGATGTCGGCCGTCTCGGCGTCGCGGATCTCACCGACCATAATGACGTCCGGGTCCTGGCGGAGGATCGCGCGCAGGCCGTCGGCAAACGTGAGACCGCGCTTGGGGTTGACCGGGATCTGGTTCACGCCGTCGAGGCGGTACTCGACGGGATCTTCGATGGTGAGGATCTTGAGCTCGGGCCTGAACAGGTGCGTGAGCGCAGCGTAGAGCGTGGTAGACTTGCCGCTGCCGGTGGGCCCGGTGACCAGGACGATGCCGTGGGGCGACTCGAGTTCTTTCTTGAAATCCGAGAGCTGCGGCTCGGGCATGCCCAGGTTGTCGAGACCGATGAGCGCGGTCGCGCGGTCGAGGATGCGCAGCACGACCGACTCGCCGTAAACCGTCGGCACGGTAGCGACACGGAGGTCGACCGGGCCGCGCGCCGTGGGTAGGTCGATGTGGCCGTCCTGCGGCACGAAGCGCTCGGCGATATTCATGCCGCCCATGATCTTGATACGCGATGTGATGGCCTGCTGCAGGTGTTTGGGCGGCGGGCTCATCTCGTGCAGCATCCCGTCGATGCGGTATTTGATCTTCAGCGATTTCTCGAACGGCTCGATGTGGATGTCGCTGGCCCGGGCGTCCACGGCCTCGTGGATCATCAGATTCACCAGGTTCACCACCGTCGGCTCGCGGGCCAGTGCCTGCAGATGCGACGCGAGATCGATCGGCGAATCCTCGTCGAGCTCGCCGCCTTCGGCCTCGGCGCTATCGGGGGCGTTCAAATCGGCGATCATCCGGCTGACGTTGCTGCCGTAATGCTTGCCGATCGCCTGCTCGATCGCGGCCGCCGGGGCGTACACCACCCCAAACGATCCCCCGGCGAACATACGCACCACATCGAGCGCCGCGTGGTCAAACGGGTCCGCCATCGCCACCCGTAGCCGCCCACCCTCGAACGACAACGGCAGCACCCGGTGCTTCAACGCGACCTCGGCCGGCAACACGTCGAGGGTCTCCCCGTCCGGAGCCACGTCGTCGAGTTCCTGCGTCGGCACACCCCGCTGTCGGCAGAGCGCCGCGGTCAAGGCGGAGGCGTCGAGTTGTCCGGTGGCGAGCAGCAGTTCGCCGAGGCGTTGCTCGCTGCGGGGCTGCGCGTCGAGCGCCGCGTCGAGCTGGCGGGCCGTAATCGCTCCGGCGGCGACCAACAGCTCGCCCAAACGGGTGGGCGACGCCGTGCGCGCATCGGATTCAAGGGTCGAATGGATCAAGGAAAAGCACGCATTGATGATAAGCCGGTCCCGGGACTTGCCTGTACGTTCATTCCTTACGACACGGCAAAAAAACGGATCGTATTATTTCATGAATAAGACGCGGCCACCAGCTTAAAGTTTCAACCGTGCCCGTAATTTCTGCTCGTTTCAATTCTGGGAAATCCGGGCCGGGTCCGGGCGCCGTCAAGCCGTCCGGGCGGGTGTACCGGGTAAACCCGGCCGATCGACGCGGGCCGCGAACACGTCCCCGGCGTGGGGTTGACTGGCCAATTGCTCGTGGCTCATACCGATCCGGGCGGTGGTGATGTAAAGGGTCTTGAGGTCCGGGCCGCCGAAACAACACGACGTGACGTGCGGCGCACTGACAGCAACGCGGCCGACAATATGCCCGGCGTTGGCCGTGGCGTCTCCGGGATCAATGCACAGAACCGCCCCACCTCCCCAAGTTGCAACCCAGAGCCGGCCGTCGGCGTCGGCGCTCATGCCGTCGGGACTGCCGGGGGTATTGGACAGGTCGATCACCGTCCGCCGCCCCGCGATCACGCCCGTGTCGGGGTCCCAGTCGAAGGCGTCGACGCGTTGCGTCGGCGTGTCGATGTAGTAGAGCGTGTTGCGTTCGGCGTCCCACGCTAAACCGTTAGACAAGACCACGCTATCGACCACGCGCGTCACCGCGCGGTCGGCATCGACGCGGTAGAGGGCCCCGGTTGGCTCGCGGCAGGCCATGTCCATCGTGCCCACGAAGAACCGGCCTCGGGGGTCGACCTTGCCGTCGTTGATGCGGTTGCCGGACCGGTCGGGCTCAGGGTCGAAAAATACTTCGGGGCCGACGCCGCTCTCGGGTCGCCACATCGAGATGCCGTGTTGCAACCCGACGATCCATGTGCCGGTCTGATCGGTCGGTACCGCGACGCCGATCCGCGCCCCGGCGTCGAATGACTCGTGACGACCGGTGTCGGAGTCGAAGCGATGCAAACGTCGCCCTTCGATGTCAACGCACCACAGGCTTCCGTCGTGCCACACCGGCCCCTCGCCGAGGGCGGCCTGCAGCGCGAAGGCCGGCTCAGCGCGTAACGTAAACTCAGACACTGTATTCATCGTCGCATCATGCCATATCCAAGCCGTCGTGTCCGATTCACACCTGGGCGTCACACATCGAAATTGATCCCTTGGGCCAGCGGCAGCGCCCGGCCGTAGTTCACCGTCTGTGTACAGCGGCGCATGTACGCCTTCCATGCGTCGCTGCCCGACTCCCGGCCCCCACCGGTATCTTTCTCGCCGCCAAACGCCCCGCCGATCTCGGCCCCGGACGTGCCGATGTTCACGTTAGCGATCCCGCAGTCGCTGCCGGTGGCCGAGAGGAAGCGCTCGGCTTCACGCACGTCGTTGGTGAAGATCGCCGACGACAGGCCCTGGGGCACCGCGTTGTGCCGGGCGATCGCGTCGTTGAGGTCGTCATACTCCAGGACGTAGAGGATGGGCGCGAACGTCTCACACGCCACGATCGGGGCTTCCGAATCGATCCGAACGATCGCGGGTTTGACGTATGCCCCACCAGCGGGGATGTCGCCGCCCGTGGCACGCCCCCCGCCGAAGACGGCGCCGCCTTGCTCTTTCGCCTGTTCGAGCGCCGCGTCCATCGCCACCGCCGCGGCGGCGTCGATCAACGGACCGACGAGCGTGCCGGGCTTCGTGGGGTCGCCGATTGAGAGTTGGCCGTAGATCTTTTCGAGTCGACCGACCACGTCGTCCGTGACCGAGCGGTGGCAGAACAACCGGCGGAGCGACGTGCAGCGCTGACCGGCCGTACCCACGGCACTGAACGTGATCGCGCGGACCGCCAGCTCAAGGTCGGCCGAGGGCGTGACCAGCATCGCGTTGTTGCCGCCCAGTTCGAGCAGGCTCCGCCCGAGCCGGGCCCCAACCACCTGCGCCACCGCCTTGCCCATCGGGATCGAACCTGTGGCCGAGATCAACGGCAGCTTCTCGCTCGCCGCGACCCGCTCGCCCACCTCGCGTCTCCCCTGCACCACCCAGTTCAATCGCCCGCCCGGGGGTATGTCTTCGAAGCCACCGACCACCGATTGAAGCAACGCGTCACACGCGACCGCGCAAAGCGGGGCCTTCTCCGAAGGCTTCCACACGATCGGGTCGCCGCAAACGAGCGCTAGCGCCGCATTCCACGCCCACACCGCGACGGGGAAGTTGAACGCCGTGATCACGCCGATCGGCCCCAACGGGTGCCAGCGTTCGAGCAGGTGGTGGTCGGGCCGTTCCGACGGGATCGTCAGCCCTCCGACCTGTCGCGAAAGGCCGACGGCGAAGTCGCAGATGTCGATCATCTCCTGCACCTCACCCTCGGCCTCGGCGGTGATCTTGCCCACCTCGATCGACACCAGCCGTCCCAATTCTGTTTTGTGTTCGCGCAGCGTGTTCCCGAGCCGACGCACGAGTTCGCCCCGTCGCGGGGCGGGCACCGCCCGCCACTGCATGAAGGCGTCGCGTGACGCGGCGATCGCGTCGTCGACCTGATCCACCGTGTGCGCGGTGACGGCCGCGAGTTCACGGCCGTCGATCGGGCTGGTCACGGCGAAGGCGTCGCCCTTCCCGGCCGACAGGCTGGCGTCGCTGAGTCCGAGAGCAGAGTGGAAATCGACGGGCATGGTTTTCCCTTGTCAGATAGAGGAAATCGCGTCATAAAACAACGAACGTAGGTTTACGCCTCGGTCACCCCAGCGTCTTCGACACTGATTGGATCGACCTGCACGCCGCGATGTTCGCCCATGGCGTAGTACTCGCCGAAGCGGTTGTGCAGGAACTCGGGCAGCCCGACCTGTTCCTGCCGGACGAAGCCACGCGACGGCAGTTTGCCGGCGAAGTGCAGGTCGACGGCCGTACACATCCCCGACGCCGTGGTCACCTGGATCGCTGACCACGGCTGGTCGCCCACCGTCACGTTGTAGATCTTCCTCGCGTCGCTGATCTGCAGGTAACGCCCGTCTTTCTTGCCTGTCGCGGTGACGAACACGATGACCACGTCCTGGTTCGTCATGGGCACGGCCCGTTCGAGAATCATCTTGAGGTTCTCGCGGTCGTCGCGCATACGTAGCTCGTTGACCATGAAGTGGGCGAGTTGGCGGTGGCCGATATAGCGGATGGTTTTGTAGTCAAGCGTGCGGGCCTTGCCCTCAAGGGTCTGACAGAGGGTGCCGAGGCCGCCGGAGGTGTTGAAGGCTTCGTACGACACGCCGTCGATGCTGAAGGTCTCGACGCCTTCAAGCGCCTGAACGTCGACGGCCTTGCCGTGGACGATCGCTTCGCAAGGGTTGCAGTACTCGTTGATCAGGCCGTCGGTCGACCAGGTCAGGTTGTACTTGAGCATCTTGGTCGGGAACGTGGGCAACGCGCCCACGCGCATGTGGCAGGTGTCGAGCTCGTCGAACTGCTGGGCGAGGTGGTGGCCGACGATGCCGACGAAGCCCGGCGCTAAGCCGCACTGGGGCATAAAGACCTGCCCGTCTTTCGCGTCGGCGGCGAGTTCACGGACGCGACGGGTGGTCTCGACGTCTTCGGTTAAATCGAAGTACGACGCCCCGGCCCGCAGCGCCGCCTCGGCGATGGTCGGGTTGAGCTTAAACGACAACGCCGAGATCACCGCCGCCTTGCCCGCCATCAACTTGTCTAGCGCCGCCTGGTCATCGGCATCCAGCGGCGAGGCCGACACTTTCGGGCAGCGTTCCTGCACGCGGCCCAGCGCCGCCGCGTCCACGTCCGCTACGGCCACGGCGTAGTCGCCGCTGTCGGCCAGAAACTGCGCAATCGTCGCTCCGATCTTCCCCGCCCCCAACAGCAATACGTCGTGCATGCGCCGGCCCTTCTGGTTTTCCCAAAATCTCTTGAAATTTGGTGGAAATAATATCTAATCCGATATTATTATGGAATGACTTCTTCCGCCATTCTTTTTTCTATTTCTCGGAGAATTCGCCATGACCGCGACCCCCGCCCCTACCGAATTTTTCTGGGAAACCCAGCCGCACGCTCAACGTCTGGTGGACGGCCTCACCGAGACGTTTCTCAACCAACACGCGATGGCCGCCCGCCTTGCCCGACGCTTCGACGATGAGGCGGGCGTGCGCTTCGGCGACTGTATCGACTTTATCGCGGTTAGCCCCGTCGGCAAGCACGACGGCATCGAGCAGGAACTACGCGACGCGGGTTTCACCGGACCGGCCGACCGTCTGGAACACCACGGCGGGATCTTCCCGATCATCCAGCTCCTCGAGGGCCCGCCGAAACTCGGGATCAAAGTCGACCGGGCCGACGACTTCGCCGCGACCCACCAACTCACCCGCCCCGTCCACGGCGAACCAGGCACACGCATGCGTACCGTCATCGAGAAAGACGGCGACGCCGAGCTCTGGGCCGTCGAGCGCCACGGCTGGTCCGGCTTCGACCTGCCCGAGGATTCCGCCAAAGCCTGCCAGCGCGCACAGCGCTGGCTCGAGTGGTTCCGCACCCGGCCGCGTAGCGGCGACGAGGAGCAGGCGTTCGAACGCACCCTTGAACTGGTGCAGCAGGCCAAAGGCGAGCTGCACCGCGACTGGGTCTGCGACCTGTTTTTCCAGGCCGAACGCGACTTCTGGATGCGCCGCAACCGCGCCGCCCACGTCCAGTACCGCCGGCAACAACGCGTCGGCATCGGCTGGGCCAACCACGACCACCACACCTACCGCTCGTCCCGGCAGGGCTACGCCGGGCTCATCGCGATCCTCGAAGCATTGGGCCTGCACTGCCGCGAGCGCTTCTACCCCGGCAAGGGCGCGGGCTGGGGCGCGCAAGTGCTCGAACAGCCCGTGACGCACATTGTGGTCTTCGCCGACGTCGACATGAGCCCCGAAGAGCTGCAGACCGATTTCCCCCACCTCGGGCTCGCGCCGCGCGACGAGCTCGGCACGGTCGGGCTGTGGTGCGGGCTGCACGGCGAGTCCATGCTCGCCGCGGGCATGCATCACCTCGAATGCACCTTCGATTTCGAGGGTTTGGCCAAGCAGCTCGAACACGAAGCGGGCATCGGCATGATGAACCCGTTCTCCAGCTTCGACCACCTCAAGCAGCAGTTCACCGAGGGCGAACGTTGGGCGGTGGACCCAGCGCGCGTCGAGAAGCTGCGCGTCGCCAAGCTCATCACCGACGCACAGGCCGATACGTTCTTCAAAGAAGGCGCGATCGGCTCACACATGGAGAACCTCGAACGCAACGACGGCTTCAAGGGCTTCAACCAGAACGGCATCACCGACATCATCACCGAGACGGACCCGCGTCGGCAGACCGTCGGCAGCCACTAAACGCGGTTTCGTCGCAGGCTTAGCGGGCGATCGCAGATCGCCGCGGCTGTCGGTCAGGCGTTAGCCTCACCCAACCACCGCCGCAGCGTCGCCGCGTCCGCCGGCAGGTTCGCCGGGTCGTCGTCGCGCACGAACTCCAGCAACGCGTACATCGGGTCCGCTTTCCCTCCGGCCGACCGCGCTTTTTTGAGGTAACGCGGCCAGCACGACCCGCCCGCAGTCAACGCCTGCCGCTCGACGGTCTCGGCGTGCCACTGGAATACGTGCAACCCCACCACCCACGGCAGCGCCGCGTCGAGGTCGGCGAGCGCATCGTCGGTCACGATGCGTTGGTGCGGCTGCCAGTACGTTTTGAACGCCGGGTGGTCGACTTCCCGCAGCAGCCCCACCGCCGACTCGGTGCGGTCGGTCAGGGTCTTGCCGTGCCACTCACAAGCGACGGTCAGCCCGGCATCGGCCGCGAGGCCGCTGACCCGACGCGCGTCCTCGACAACGCGTCGCCGAGTCGCCTCGTCCGCGTCGGCCGAGCCGACGTTGCCACACCACACACGGATGACCGGTGCGCCCAGGGACGCGGCGGTTTTCACCGCCGCGTCTCCTTCGGCCGGGTCGCTCACCCCCAGTCGGTAATACGAGCCGTAGGCCGCTACCGCCAGCCCGTGATCGCGTGTCAGTCCCGCCACCCGCGCCGCCGCACCGGTGTCGCCCGCCGGGACGTGGACGTCACCGCCCCACTCGATCCCCGCCAACCCGTTGTCCGCGGCGAGTCGACAGACCCGCTCGGGCGGGAGCTTGCGAAAGGTAATCGAAACCAGGCCGGGCAAAATCATGGGGTATCTATCGGAGGGTTACAACGACACGGAATAAGGCATCAAATCGACAACGGCAGGCCCGTCTTCGCCGCGTCGATCATCGCTTCGAGCAGGCCGGGCACGTGGTGGATCACCGCGCCCTCGTTGCCCGACGGCACGGGCTCGACCTTCGGGGCAGCGAGGGTTTGGATGTCTGACGACCGCTGGATCAACTCGATCGCCACCGCATGAGCCCGCGCCGTTTCGAACGTGGCGTACGGCTGGCTTTCGTCGGCTTCGCCGGTGAGCACCCGGGCTATTGCGCCGATCAGTTGCTGGCTAGTCTCGGGCGGGCCGACGAAACGCCGATCCATTCCGACGATCGGCGGCGAATCGGCCTTGTGGGTCCACGCCCACGTCCCGCGTGCGCCCTGCAGGATGATCTGCGGCGCGAACGTCCGCTGGTCGGCATGGGTCAGCAGCAGCCGCAACGACACGCCGCCGCCGAAATCGAACCGGGCATCGACCGTGTCGTAATTCTCAATCGGCGCGGCCCGCCACGTCCGTGCCTCGACCGTTGCGGGTGTCGCGGCGTCGAGCGGGCCTTCCCCCAAAAAGAACAACGCCAGCATCAGGTAGTGCGCCATGGCATTGTTAGCCGGGCTGTCGTAGACCGCGATGCCGCCTTGAGTCTGCCGGCCCGCCCAGCCCGCGCGGCTGAAGTAGGCCGTGTCGCGTGGCCAGCTGCCGATCACGGTCACGTCGGTGACTTCGCCGATTTCGCCGTCGAGCAGCCGACGCTTGATCGCCATGGTGTCGGGGTGATACAAGTCGTGGAACCCGACCAGCCCCGCCAACCCCGCCGCATCCCGCGCGCGGATCATCGCGTCCACATCTTCGACACTGCCCGCCAACGGCTTCTCGCAGATTACGTGCTTGCCGGCCGCGAAAGACGCCTCGACGAAACTCCGGTGCAGCGGGATCGGCACCGGCAGCCACACCGCGTCCACCCCGGGCAACGCGAGCGTGTCGTGGAAATCGTCAAATACCTTTGTGCCCTCGGCCTCGAGCATGGTGCGCCGCTCGGCTTGTGCCGGGATCGAGGCGGCGGGATCACCGACCGCCACGATCTCAAACGGCGGGACGGCGGACTGCCCGGCCGCGTGCTGGATGCGGTCGGTGATGCTCGCGGCAAACCCGCCGAGTCCTGCGATGGCCAGCCCGATGGTTTGTTGCCGGGGTTGATCTGAAGCGGAAGATAACGTCATGGTTTGATTTAAGAACAACTTTGCTTCGGCGAGTACGGCGGCCCAACGCCCTCACAGAGTACCGTGGTGTCAGGCCCGCGTTTCTCGTCACGGGCGCGCCGTCCCCGGGGTCCGGCCGTCACGCACCCAGGGCTCCATAGCGCTCGGCAATGAGTGATAAATATGCGGCCTGGTCCATCGACCAGTACTGTTCGCTGAAGACTTCGACCTCGTCAAAGCCGTCGAAGCCGGTCGCGTGCACGAGCCTTCGGATCCCCGCCACGTCGATGCAGCCGTCACCCATCAGCCCGCGGTCGGTCAGCAGGTGACGTGTCTCCAAGCGCCAATCGCAGACGTGGAAGCCAAACAGCGTGCCCTGTCGGCCCGCGAGTTCGATCTCGTGTTCCAAGTCCGGGTCCCACCAGACGTGGTACACGTCCACGGCGAGGCCCAGCCACTCGGACCGCAGCTGCTCGCAGATCGCGCGGCCCTCGGCCATGCGGTTGACGCAGCTCTTGTCGCCGGCGTACATCGGGTGCAGCGGCTCGATGCTGAGCTTCACGCCCGTCGCCCCGGCGTGTTCGAGGCACGCCGCGATGCCGTCGGCCGTCTGCTTCCGCGCTTCGGACAACGGCATCCCCGGCACCGCGCCGACGACCAAGACCACCTGGTCGGCGCCCAGTGCAGCGGCTTCGTCGAGCATGGTCTTGTTGTGGTCGATCGCTTTCTCCCGCTCCGCCCCACTAAACGCCGGAAAAAACCCGCCGCGTACGTACGCCGGCACCGCCAAACCCGACGCCTCGACAATCTTGACCGCTTCGCCCAGCCCGACGCCGCCCTCTTCGGGCGCCACGGTGTTACGCCAGATGCTGATGCCGCCAAAGCCCGCCGACGCATAGTGTTTGCAGCACTCCGCCAAGCCCCAAGGCTTGTTGGTCATGGTATGGATCGCACAGTTGGAGAGGGCGTTAGGCATGCAGAATGGCGGGGGGTGGGAACGGAAACAAGCCGAATAATCGGCCTCTCATACGGCAGGCACGTCGACCCATCGCTTCTCGCGCCACGACTGCATCCCCAGCTCGGCGAGCTGCACGCCCCGTGCCCCCGCGTGCAGATCCCAGCGGAACGGCTCGTCGAGTGCCACGTGACGTAGGAACAGCTCCCACTGGATCTTGAACGCGTTGTCGTAGTCGATGTTGTTGGGCACGATTTCCCAGCCGTCGTAGAAGTTGATCGGCTGGGGGATGTCGGGGTTCCAGACGGGCTTGGGCGTGTTCGCGGCGGCCTGGGTGTGGACCTCGCGGAGCCCGGCCACGGCCGAGCCCTTGGTTCCGTCGACATGGACCGTGAGCAGGTCGTCGCGGCGGACGCGGGTGACCCACGAGCTGTTGAACTGGCACATCGTGCCGTCTTCGAGCAGGAACATGGCGTAGGCCGAGTCGTCGGCGGTGCACTTGAACGGCTTGCCGTCCTCGGCCCGACGTTGGTCGATGTCGATGCTGCCGTGGGCGACCAACGACTTGATGGGGCCGAACAGGTTGGTGATGACGTACTCCCAGTGGCAGAACATGTCGATCATCATGCCGCCGCCGTCTTCGGCCCGGTAGTTCCAGCTCGGTCGCTGCATCGGCTGGTCGGTATCCATGCCGGAGAAGACCCAGTAGCCGAAGTCGCCCTTGACGCTGAGGATGTCGCCGAAGAAGCCGAGCTCTTTGAGCATGGCGATCTTGCGGAAAGAGGGCAACCAGAGCTTGTCTTGGACGACGCCGTTCTTCTTGCCGGCCTTCTCGACCATGTCGGCGATCGCTACGGCTTTGTTGGTCTCGGTCGCAGTGGGCTTCTCGCAGTACACCGCCTTGATCATGTCCGAAGCGCAGGCCTGCTCGATGAAGCCGGCGCGTTGGAGCGTGCCTGAGGCGTCGAAGAAGACTTCGTAGTCGCCTTGCTCTCCGTTGATCGTCCCGGCAACATCGGTGCTGTACTTGTACGGCTTGCCGATCGCCCCGGGGCCGTGGGCCTCGGCGAGGGCGGCGAGTTTGTTGGCGTTGCGGCCCGTGAGGATCGGGTCGGGCATCAGCGTCAGGTCGGGGCTGACTTTGACGCCGCCCTGCTCAATGATCGCGGTGATCGAGCGGATGAGGTGTTGGTTGGTCCCCATCCGGCCGGTCACGCCGTTCATAATGATGCCGATGCGTCGCTGTTCCATGATTCGGATTCCTCAAGGGTTTGGATTACGCCCTATTTAACCGCCGCGCAACCCGCGGGGCCGCTGGCGGATCACGACAAGAACATGACACATCCGGACATATCCCGTCATTTTCGTCGCGCCCCAAACCACCCCGCCCCCACTCGTATCAGGGCGGAACGAGATCACCGCTGCGGCGAGACGATGGATTAAAAATTCCGGGGGTCGTCGCGGAACGTGCGTGGGCTGACGCCCGCTAGACGCGTGAACCAACGCGAGAACGCCGCGGGCGAGCTGAACCCCAACTCGTCGGCCACCCCCGCCACACGGCGGTCGGCGTCGCGCAACAAACCCCGGGCGGCGTCGAGGCGGCGGGCCTGCAGGTACGCGTGGGGCGTGCACCCGAAATCCTGCCGGAACCTGCGGGTGAAGTGCCGCGACGACAGACACGCCATCTCCGCTAACTCGGCCAGGTCCGGCGGGTCGTTTAGCCGGGGCGCCAGCGTCTCGACCGCTCTCCGTACCCGCGCCGACGGCCCGTCGCCCACCGACAACGACGCCTGGTTTGCGGCCTCACCGGAGCCGGGTGAATCGTTGGACGACGGCTCGAACACCGAGCCGGGCCACACCGCGAGAAGTTGGGCGAGCCGGCTCAAAGCCAGCATCCCCACGCCCTGCGGCGTCCAGTCCCGCACGAAATCCGCCGCGGCGTTGCGCAGTTCCTCCGCCCCCGTCACATCAGTAACCAGTGACGGCAGCGGCGAATCACCGTCACGACCCACGCGTAGCTTAATCAGCCACACCGCCGCGCCTTCCCCCTCCGGGCTGAGCGTGTAGCCGTGACGCTGCCCCGGAGAAGCGAGCAGGAAAGTTGTCTCGCTGAGCGACGTCGTCTTATCGTCCACCGTCGCCTCGCCTCGGCACCGGTGGATGACGTCGAGTTGCAGCAGGTCCGCGTGGTGGTGCGGCTCGATCTCGAAACGCCCTGTGATGCGATGAGACAACGCGTCGGCGATCCGGGCGGGGTCGTCGAAAACCATGGCGCACAGGGCGCGCCGCCAGGCGTCCGGGTCGGCGCCCGCGGCCGGCAGGCGGGCGAAGCGGCGGCGGGCGGAGCGGGGGGAGGTGGTCGCGGGGTGTTGCATGGATTTATCATATCCGGCCATCAGCTGGCGGAAAATGGAAACGCCCCGGGGGCCGTTTCGGATACGCTTAGCCCAATTCCCCGGCCTGCGGTCGCTCGCCTCTCGCCTTCACCCCGTGGACCCCCCCCGCCATGCAAATCGACCGACAACTTAAACCCGCCGACCTCTTGGACCAGGCCCAACGCGTCTTCTCGCTCGCCGCGAAGAAGGCCCGGCTGATCGACCGGACCTGGGACCCGGGCCGTGGCACGCCCGTGTTCACCGTCGAGGGCCGATACACCACCCGCGGCTGGACCGAGTGGACTCAGGGCTTCCAGTACGGCTGCATGATCCTTGCCGGAGACGGACTCGACGACGAGAAACTGATCCAGCTGGGCAAGCGGCGCACAATAAAGCACATGCTGCCGCACGTCACGCACACCGGTGTCCACGACCACGGGTTCAACAACCTGTCGACCTACGGCAACCTGCTGCGTCTACTTAAAGAAAAGCGGATGAAGTACGACGGCTGGGAAGAAGTCGCCTACGCTAACGCGATCGCGGCATCCGGCGCGGTCCAGGCCGCACGCTGGGCGGGGACCCCGGGACAGCCGAAATCAAAACACGCGGCGTACAGCGACAGCTTGGGCTACATCTATTCGTTCAACGGACCCCACTCGCTGTTTATCGACACCATGCGGACCACGCGCATCCTCGGCGTCGCCTGGCAGCTCGGCCATCCGCTCATGCACGAGGGCGACCGCAGCGCGAACCTCCTCAAACGCAGCGTGCTGCACGGGCTGACCACCAGCCACTACATCGTCTTCCACGGCGACAGCGAACACACCTACGACGCCCGCGGCCGCACCGCTCACGAGGGGATGTTCAACCGCAACGACGGCGCGTTCCGCGCCCGTTCGACGCAGCAGGGATACAGTCCGTTCTCGACCTGGACGCGCGGCCTGTCGTGGGCGATGTGCGGATACGCCGAGGAACTCGAGTTCTTAAAGACCATCCCCGCCGGTGAATTCAAGGCCGCAACGGGGTTGGCGAAAGCTGAGGTCGTCAAGGTCTACGAACGCTGCGCCAGGGACACCTGCGACCACTACATCGACGACGTCTCCGCCCTCGATGGCATCACCTACTGGGACGACGGCGCCCCCGGGATGAGAGACTTGGGCGACTGGCAAAACCGCACCGCCGAGCCGGAGAACGACTACGAACCCGTCGACTCCACGGCTTCCGCGATCGCGGCGCAGGGCCTGATCCGCCTGGGCAACTACCTCGGCCAATCCGGCAAGGGCAAGAAGTATGTGCAGGCCGGGCTGTCCGTGGCCCGCACGTTGTTCGACGAGCCATACCTCTCCACAAATCGTAGCCACCAGGGATTGCTGCTGCACTCGATCTACCACTGGCCCAACCGATGGGACCACGTGCCCGCGGGGTCAAAGGTGTCGCACGGCGAATCGAGCCTGTGGGGCGATTACCACCTGCTGGAGCTGGCGCTGCTCATCCAACGCATGGGGGAGGGCCGGCCGTACCTGAAGTTCTTCCTGTGATTTTTCGACGCCCCCACGCCCGTTTAGCGGGCGATCATGGGTCGCCTCGGGTGGGTAATGACACGGAGCGCGGACCTTCGATCGACGGCTAAACCCTTCAAGGAATCACCGCCATGACTGCAAATCCTGACAAACGTGTCGCCCTGATCACGGGCGGCAGCCGCGGCATCGGACTGGGCATCGCCGAGCACCTCGCCGACGCGGGATACAACCTCGTCATCAACGGCCGCAGACCGCAGCCGGACGTGCAGGATACGCTCGACGTACTCGCCGGGCGCGGTGCTGAGGTCCTCTACCGCCCGATGGACGTGAGCAACGTCGACGAACACCGGGGCATGCTTGACGCGATCAAAGAAAAATTTGGTCGGTTGGACGCACTGATCAACAACGCCGGCGTCGCCCCCAGCGTCCGGGCCGACATCCTCGACGCCGACACCGAAAGCTTTGATCGGCTGATCGACATCAACCTCCGCGGGCCCTACTTCCTCACCCAGACCACGGCCAAGTGGTTCATCAAGCAGAAGCAAGCCGACACAGATTTCAAAGGCACGATCATCAATGTCTCGTCGATCAGCGCGACCGTCGTCTCGGTTAACCGCGGCGACTACTGCATCAGCAAGGCCGGCGTTGCGATGGCGACGCAGCTCTGGGCCGCACGCCTCGGCGAGTACGGGCTAGGCGTGTTCGAGGTGAGGCCCGGCGTGATCCGCACCGACATGACCGCCGGCGTCACCGAGAAGTACGACAAGTTGTTCGAGCAGGGCCTCGCCGTCGAGCCGCGGTGGGGCGAGCCGTCGGACATCGGCAAGGCCGTGACCGCGCTCGCCTCGGGCGACCTGACCTACGCCACCGGCAACGTGTTCATGGTCGACGGCGGGCTGACGATCCAGCGGCTGTGAGCACCGGGAGGCTTCCGGCTGACGCCGCTCACAAACAAAACCCACCGATCCGGGATCGGTGGGCTTGTTCTTTCTCCGCCTCACAATCGGGGTGACAGGATTTGAACCTGCGGCCTTTCGGTCCCAAACCGAACGCTCTACCAAGCTGAGCTACACCCCGGGGCGAACGAGGAAGTCTACCCGGTTCGGCCCGACGGCGTCGGATCGGTGTCGGATCGGTGTCGGGCCGGGCGAACCGGACACGGCCGGGGGCTATTTCACGTCGGCCAGATACGCCGCGAGCAAGTCCCGGCAGGCGTGCAAGTCGTCGAGGTGGACGGTTTCCACGGCCGTGTGGATGTACCGCGTCGGGCAGCTCAGCGTAAAGGCCCGCGTACCGCCGCCGGCTTTCTGGATGCCGGCCGTGTCGGTGCCGCCGCGGGCGAGGATTGAGCGCTGGGTCTTGATGCCCTTGGCCTTGGCGAGGCGTTCCATGTCTTCGAGGATGCCCACGTCGCCGATGGACGCCCCGTCCATCACGGTCAACGCCGCCCCGCCGCCCTGCGTTGTGCAGCGCTGGTCCTCCGGCACACCGGGCGTGTCGACGCAGAGGGTGACGTCGAGGCCGAGGCCGATGTCGGGACGGACGGTGTACGACGAGGTGATCGCCCCGCGCAAGCCGACCTCTTCCTGCACAGTGAAGACGACGTGCAGTTCGGCTGCGTGCTTTGTATCGGTCTCGGCCAGCTGCCGGACCGCCTGGATCGCCAACCAACACGCGACGCGGTTGTCGAGGCACTGGCTCACCACCGTGTTGCCCACGAGGTTGAACGGCACCTTGAGCGTGACCATGTCGCCGATCCTGACGCGCTCTTTAACCTGATCTTTCGGCAGCCCCAGGTCGACGAGCAGGTCGCTGACCTCAGGGATCTTCTTGCGGTCTTCGTCGGACGCGATATGCACCGGCTTGCCGCCGGGGTTCATGACCCCCGGGAGGTCGCCCCCAGCCGTGGCGACGTTGACTAACCGGGCGAAAAGGTTACGCGTGTCGAAGCCGCCAACGTTCTGAACGCGGAGGAACCCGTCGTCGCCGACGTGGCGGACCAGGAAACCGATCTGATCCATGTGCGCCGCGACCATCACCCGCGTCGACGCATCGCCAGCCGGTGCCGTGGGCCGGCGGACCGCGATGATCGACCCCATCGGGTCGACGCTGACGTCGTTGAACAAGCCATCGATTTCGGTAAGGATCAGATCGCGGATACGGCCTTCACGGCCGGGCACGCCGGGGGTTTGGGTAAGTTTCTCGAGTAAATCCATACGGCGATGATAACGGATGCGTCATTCCGAGATGACCGCCCGTACGACGCGAGATCTATCGCCGTTAATTCAGGACAAGTCCCATGGCATCCCGGTCTGGTGCGGTTAAACTTGTAGCACAGGTGGAGTAGTGCCCGATGGATCGGGCGGCCCCGGGTCTGGGGCAGTGGGACGGCAGGGAAGGCAAAAGCGAGTCGATTGTTATGAGTGGGCGAATCGTACGTGGGGCGTCGCGGTGCCGTGCATGCGGGCGAGCGACGGTGGTGTTGGCTTTGACGGTCCTTGGCACCGAGATCGGCTCGGCGCGCGCGGCCGACCCGCTGGATCTCTCCGACCCACTCGTCGCCCCGGGCACGCAGTTGCGGGATATCGATGACGTCTCGCCCGGGCGGCTGACAGTGTCGCTCAGCGATTTCATCACCGGGACCAACGATCTAGCCTTCCCGACGGACGTGGCTTTCGACGCGCTCGGCCGGGCATGGGTCACGCAGGTGCAGGGACAGGTGAAAATTATCGAGCCCAATGGGGCCTTACGCCCCGAACCGGCGCTGGACGTGGGCGACCACAGCGACTTTGCGGGTCAACGCGACACCGGGACCACGGCCGTCGCCCCCCACCCCGACTTCCTGAACCCCGGAACCCCGGGCTACGGCAAGGTGTACACCATCGAATCCGGCGTCGATAAGGACTTGGAGACCGGCAGCCGCCGGGCACCGCAATGGTTCGTCGACTGGTCCGACTTCACTCACCCCTACGACGGCACACGGTCTCAGCTCAGTATCGGCAACCACCGCAGCGTGGTCTACGAATACACCTTCACCGATCCGCTCAACCCCAACGTCGCCACCTCCACACAGCGGGAGGTCTTGAGCCTGCACCAGAACCACCACGGGCACAACCTCGGCGACCTGCTATTCAACCCCACCGCCACGCCCGGCTCGGCCGACTACGGCGTGCTCTATGTCTCGTCGGGCGATGGTGGCAACGGCAACGGGTGGGAACTCAACGCCAACGCGCCCGACAACGTCTACGGCGGCATCCTCCGCATCGACCCGATCGTGCCAACCGACGAATTCGACACGCCGATCGACACGCCCGACCGCAAGGTGTTCTACGGCGTCGACCCCGCGGGCCGCGTCGTAGGCGAATCCCCCACCGCCCCGCCGATCGCCAAGTTCAGCGTGCCCATCGGCGCCGACGCCAGTCCTTTCGGCGATGTCGACCCGAGCGATCCGCTCGACGAACTCGAGGCGCAAGACCTCGTGTGGGCCACCGGCCTCCGCAACCCCTACCGCCTCTCCATCGACCGCCTCACCGGCGAGATGTGGTCGAGCAACACGGGCCAGCTCAACGTCGAGTCCATCGAGAAGGTCGTGCGCGGCGGCGACTACGGCTGGGGCCAGATGGAAGGCGACTTCTTCTATCTTGGCGGCGCCCGCGATCAGGACAACGCGCCCACGTGGATCGGCGGCAAGACCCCCGCCGAGTTGGCCGATCCCGGCCTCCTGGTGGTGGACACCAACTACGGCACCGACCTGGACAACAAGACACCGCGCCTGCGCAACCTGACACAGGAGGAGATCAACCGCCTGACCGACGCGCGCTACCGTCGGCCGATCTTCCAGTGGGACCACACGGACGGCAACTCGTCCATCGGCGGCTTCGTCTACCGCGGCGAAGCCTTCCCCGAGCTCTACGGCATGGCGGTCTTCGCCGACTTCCAGGGCAAGCTCAACCCCGAAGGCGAATCCGACCCCGACCCGTTCCGCGACTTCTCCCGTCTCGGCGGCCGGCTGCTTTACGGCGACCCCACGCTCGGACCCAACGCGCCTATCCACGAGTTCAACCTCGACGCCGCGGGGCTCGACCTTCCCTTCCGCATGCTCGGGCTCGGCGAGGACGCCGACGGCGAGCTCTACATCTACGGGTTCAACGCCGACGAGATCGGCAACCTCTCCGGCGTGATCTACGAGATCCGCCCCGTCACCGGCGACCTGAACCTCGACGGCGTGGCCGACCTTAACGACGTCAACGCGGCGGTGATGGCGCTGGCCAACCCGGCGCTGTATGAATCCACCTACGGGGTGCGACCCGGCTTACGGGCCGACTTCACTGGCGACGGCGTCTTCAACCTCTCCGACCTCACCGGCTTTACCAACCTGATGAACACCACACCGGCGGCGATGCTCAGCGCCCTGCCCGAACCGGGCACCGCAGCGGCCTTGACCGTGTTGGCGAGTGTGCTGATCCCGCGGCGGCGCGACGCGGCGGTGACTACGCCTCGGCCGCGGCGTTGATCCGCCCGGCGAGATCCACGTCGAGCTGGGTCACCCGCCCGTCCGCGTCGTGGGTGCTCAGCGCGAGCTTCACGCGGTTGTAGACGTTAAAGAGCTCGGGGTGGTGCCCCAACGCCTCGGCCGCCTCGCCGACGCGGTTGATGAAAGCCAGCGCGGCCTTGAAGTCGGCGAACTCAAAGGACTTGTTCAACTCGTCGTCGCCGTGCTCCCAACCCGGCAGGTTCTCGAGCGCGGTGGCGATCTGATCGTGGGTCAGCGGTTCGGGCATGGTGGTGGTGTCCTGGGGTAAACGGAGATCTATTTGAGTTGCTGGATTAAGCACTCGGCCAGTCCACGGCCCAGCCCTTCGACCCGGGCCGCGGCTTTTTCGTCCGTCAACTCGCCGCGTTCGTCGAACGCATCGCCGGCGCTAGACAACGCGAACTGCTCGGGCAACACGATCATCTGGAGATTACCCAGGATCGCCCGCAGGTGCACCAGCCCCCTCAGCCCACCCAGATTGCCCGGCGAGGCCGACATGATCGTCGCCGACTTGCCCGCGTACGCCGCGAGGCCCGAGGGGTTGCGGGCGCAGGGGCGCGACGCCCAATCGATCGCATTCTTGAGCGCCGCGCTGACCGACGAGTTGTACTCCGGCGAGGCGATCAGAAACCCGTCGGCGTCGAGCATCATCCCGCGCAGCTTAAGCGCGTTGTCGGGGGTCCCCTGCGCCTCGGTGTCTTCATTGAAGATCGGCAACGACAGGGTATCCAGATCGAGCACCTTCACGTCGGCGCCGGCCGCTTCGGCCGCGCGGGCGGCGATGCGGACCATCTTCTTGTTGTAAGACCCAGCCCGTAGGCTGCCGGAAAACGCGAGTACGGCGGGTTGGCTCATGATGAAAATCATACCCCGCGCCCCGAGGTGCAGCCACCGCCCCAGCGTGTTCCTCAGCAGTCACGTAAGTCCTTGAACCTCGTGGTGGGTCGAGCCGCATCGCCGGATTTCTAACCCGATAACCCGGAAATATGAGCCAACCTCCGCGGATTTGCGACGGGGGCCATTCAATCACGCTCCGATCCTGCCGATAGCTCCGACGAAGAGTGAATCGGAGGCAGACTTATGGGACCTACTTCGTCCCCGACCACATCCGCTGATCCCACCCCGGCCCGGCCCGCACCGAACCTGCGTGTCGTGGTGGCCGCGGCGCTGGGGCTTCCCGTTTTGGCTTTGGCCTTTGCCGGGCTGGTGCTCTGGCCGTCGACGGCCGAGGCCGGGTTCCCCGGGGTCACGATCATCGCGGCCGCGGCGTTGGTGCTCGGCGCCGCCGCGCAGGCGGTTCTGCTCCGGCAGGTCTTCCGTCACCTCGCCACACTCACGCTCATCGGCGAGGCGGTCGAGGCTCACGGCCAGAACGAACCGGACCTTCCTAACCTCCGCGTCACCGCCCTAACCAACCGGACCACCCGGGCGTGGAACCAGATCGTCGACGAGCTCGCCGCCGCCCACGATCAGGCGCTCTCCGACCAGACCCAGCAAGCGCTCAACGCCGCGACGCTCGGCACCGCCGAACGCGACGGCACGCTCGACGCCCTGCCCCACGGCGTGGTCATCGTCGACCCTGAAGGTAGTCTGCACACGGTCAACGGCGCGGCCTGCCGCATGCTTATGCGTAGCCGTGAACGCCTGACGGGTGCCCCGCTCAACAAGCTCACTGATCACTCGGATCTGCTCGCACTGGTCGAGAAAGTGCTAAACCGCACCGACGTCCGCGGCGGCAGCGTCGAGCTGGTCCTCAGCCCCGGCGAAGAGGCCGAGGCCGTGGTCCGCGCCACCGTTCGCCCGTTGGGCCAAAACTCCGCCCAGCACGCGCTGATCGTTTTCGAAGATGTCACCCAGCAGCGTACCGCCGACCGCTCACGCAACTTGTTCGTCGCCCAGGCGACGCATGAGCTCCGTACGCCGCTGACCAACATCGGCCTGTACCTCGAACGCGTCATCGATCTCAAAGACGAAGACACCGCCGATCGGGCGGAGTGCCTGAACGTGATCAATTCCGAGGTGCTGCGCCTAGGCCGCGTGGTCGAAGAAGTGCTCTCGGTCTCCGAGATCGAGGCCGGTTCGCTTCAGGTCCGCCGGGACGACGTGCGGATGGAAGAACTCATTGCCCGGCTTGAGGAAGAATACGGCCCCCAAGCGGAAAAACAGAAGCACACGCTGACCTTCGACCTGCCGCCCAAGCTGCCGGTCGTACAGGGCGATCGCGACAAGGTCGCGCTGGCGCTGCACAACCTGTTGGGCAACGCGATCAAGTACACCCCCGCGGGCGGCGTGATCCGCGTGGCGGTGCAGGAAATCGAGGGCGCGGTCGAGGTGGCCGTGACCGACTCGGGCATCGGCATCGCCGAGCACGACCTGGCCAAGGTGTTCGAGAAGTTCTACCGCAGCGAGGACCAGCGAGCCCGCGCGGTCACCGGCAGCGGGCTCGGGCTCGCGTTGGCCCGGGAAGTCATCCGCCTGCACGGCGGCGACATCACCGCCGAATCCATCCTCAACGAGGGAAGCACCTTCACGCTCCGGCTGCCGGTCCACGCCCAAGCCGCCGCCGCGTAAACCGTTAGACCCGAAGAGAAACCCGTCCGATGCGTATCGAGAACCACAAAGTCGGGGCCGTCACGGTCGTCGAGCCGCACGGCCCGGTCGTGCAGGACGACGCCGAGGTCTTCGGCAGCCGCCTGTTGGCAACCGTGCGCGACAGCATGGGCCGGCTGGTCGTGGACGTCTCGGGCGTGCCGTACGTGGACAGCGCCGGACTCGAAGTGCTCGCCGACGCCGCGACTCAGCTCCAGAGCACCGGCCAGTCGCTGCGCCTCTGCGGCGCCAACGAAACGCTACGCACCGTGTTCGACCTCACCGAACTGGGCACGAAATTCGATCACTATCAAGACGTCAACACGGCGGTCAGGAGCTTCCTGTGACCGCCCGCCCCGGAAGCACGCCCGGAAGCACGAACAACGACGGAGCGCCCAGCCCCGCGTCGCGCGCCCGCATCGGCGATCTGTTGCTGCGCGACGGCGCCGTCACGCAACAACAACTCCAGGAAGCGCTGGGCAAGCAGAAGTCCAGCGGGAAGCTGCTGGGCGAGGTCATGGTCGAAGCGGGTCTGATCAACTCCGGCCAGCTCGTGCACACCCTCGCCGAGTCGCTCGGGGTCCGCGGCGTACAGCTCCGCCACGGCCTGATCGACCCATCGCTGCTTAAGCTCATCGGACAGGAAGAGGCCGAGCGCTTGCGGGCGCTACCCCTGTTCAAAGTCCACGACACGCTGACCATCGCCCTGGCCGAACCACAGTCGTTGCCGACAATCGACCGGCTGCGTCAACTCACCGGATTCAAGGTCCGCCCTGTGCTCGCACTCGAGGCCGAGATCCGCGACTTCATCAAGCGGTACGCCGGGGAAGACGTCGATGTTGACGCGTTCCTGACGTCGCTTGCCGAGACGGACGTCGAAGTCGTCGAGCGTGAGAACATCGACGAAGACGCCGACACCAGCCTTGACCGTATGGTCGAGGGCAGCCCTATTGTAAACCTCGTCAACGTTGCGATGCTTACCGCGATCAAGGACGGCGCAAGCGACCTGCACATCGAGCCGGACAAACGCTCGACCCGGATCCGCTACCGCATCGACGGCGTGCTGCGCGACCTGATGCAGCCCCCGCCGGGTATGCACAACGCAATCGTGTCGCGCGTCAAGGTCATCGGCAAAATGGATATCGCCGAGAAGCGATTGCCCCAGGAGGGCCGGGTGCGCCTGTTCGCCGACGGCCGCGACATCGACCTGCGTGTATCAAGCATGCCGACGCTGCTCGGCGAGAAGCTCGTGGTCCGCGTGCTGGACAAACGCAACCTCCGCGTCCGGCTCGAAGACCTGGGCTTCCGGCCCGACGCAATGGACGCGTTCAAAGACATGCTGCACCGCCCGCACGGCCTCGTGCTCGTCACCGGGCCCACCGGCAGCGGCAAGACCACCACGCTCTACTCGGGCCTCGACCTCCTGCGCAGCCCCGAGCGCAACATCGTTACCGTCGAAGACCCCGTCGAATATCAACTCGACCTGATCAACCAGATCCAGGTCAACGACGCCATCGGCATGGGCTTCGCCAAGGCGCTGCGCTCGATCCTCCGGCAGGATCCCGATGTCATCATGATCGGCGAGATCCGTGACCAGGAAACCGCCCGCGTCGCGGTACAGGCCGCGCTCACCGGCCACCTCGTGCTCGCCACACTGCACACCAACGATGCCCCCGGCGCGGTTGCCCGCCTGCTGGACATGGGCATCGAGCCGTACCTCTTGAGCAGCGCACTCAACGGCGTCGTGGCCCAGCGTTTGGCCCGCACCGTATGCCCGCACTGCAAGACCAAGTATTACCCGACCGAGGAGGCGCTCGCCGACGCCGATATCCCCGACAAGAGCGGCCGACCGTTCGTGCGCGGCACGGGCTGCGCCAAGTGCCATAACTCCGGCATGCTCGGGCGGCTGGGTTTCTACGAAGTGATGTCGATCACGTCGGGCCTGCGCCGGTTCGTGCACCGCGGCGCTGCGTCTCATGAGATTCGGGAGGCGTGGCAGAAAGACGGAGGCCGCACGCTGCGCCAGGAGGGCGTCGAAAACGCGCTGGCCGGGACGTGCAGCCTCGAAGAAGTCCTGCGCGTCACCCAACACGACGACGGTAGCCAGGACAAACTCGCCAACCCGACGACAACGACCAATGAGCTGCGGAGGTCCGCCTGATGACGTCGTATCCGACGAACATCTCGACGGTCCGCCACGACCCGACCAAATCGACGAAGATGAAGGTCGGTGGCAAGCGCCTCACGCTGAAGGCGCGCTACGGGCGCGCCCGCAACCTGCTTTTCGTGGCGCGGCAGTTGCACGTGCTGCTGGCCTCGGGCACACCGGTGGTCGCCGCGTTAGAGGGGATCGAGCGACAAACCAAAGACCCCGTGTGGCAGGAAGCCGTCACCGGCATCCGACACCAGGTCGAGGAAGGCAGCACCCTTTCGGCGGCGATGGCGCAGTACCCGCAGCTGTTCGACCGCGTGTTCCGCAGCCTGATCGAGGCCGGTGAAACCGCGGGCAAGCTGCCCGAGATGCTCGATCGCCTCGTGAAACTGACATCCAAAGACCTGCAGATGCGCAGCGGTATCGTGGGCGCGCTGCTATACCCCGCGATCCTGCTGTCCGTGGTGATGGTCGTGCTGTGCATCACGCTGACGATGGTCGTGCCGCGGTTCGCGCTGCTGTTCGAATCGCTGAACGTGCCGATCCCGCCGACGACCAAGGCGACCCTGTTTGCGAGCGATATCCTGCGGTCGTACTGGTGGGCGCTGCTCATCGGCGCCGTGGGCCTGGGCGTGGGCATCTTCCAGTGGCTGCGCACGGCTCACGGCCGGACGTCGCTGCACACGATCGCCCTACGGATGCCGGTCATCGGTAAACTCACGCAAAGCTTCGTGACCGCGCGGGTGGTGCGGCTGTTGGGCACGCTGATGGACAGCCACCTGCCGCTATTGCAGGTGCTCGAATTGGTCAAGGGCTCGTGCGGCAACCTGCATTACGCGGCGCTCATCGAGCGGGCCGAGCAGGCCGTGGGCCAGGGCGAGCCGGTGAGCTCAGCATTCGACGATCCGTCGCTGATCAACCCGTCGGTATACGAAGCGTTCCGCAGCGGCGAGGCGAGCGGGCGCATCGCGCCGTCGCTCATCACTGTGGCGGACTTCCTCGAAGAGGAAAACGACGTGATCGTGCGGTCGCTGACGAAGATCCTCGAGCCGCTCATCCTGATCGTGCTCGGCGGACTCGTCGGGTTGTTGGCGGTCAGTATGTTCCTGCCGTTGTTCGACCTGACCGCGATGGCGGGGGGAGGAGGAGGATGATCTTCAAGCCGCGATTCAGCCCGATCGGGATCGAAATGGGTGCCGCAAGCGTGCGCGCGGCGCAGCTGCGCCGCGATGGCGCGGCGTGGTCAATCGGTGACCAAATCACCGTGACGCGACCAGACCCTGCCCTGCCTTTCAGTGCAGAAGAAGCCCAATGTCTAGCCGGCGTCTTGCGGCGACGGGGCTTTGTCGGACGCCGGGTGGTCGTGTCGCTGCCCAACCGCGACGTGATCCGTGGCCTGTTCGAAGTCACAGGTAAGGGCTCCGCCGACCCGTTCCTGTCGGTCGCGCAAGACATCGAGCGCACCCATAACCTGCAGCCCGGCGCTTACGAACTCGCCGCCTGGTTACCCCCCGCCACCGGGGCACGACGGAAGTCGGCGGTCTGCGTGACCGGCTGCACGCACGCGGCGGCGCACAACGTACTCAACGCCTTCAACGCCGCGGGGCTTGAAGCCGCCGCGATCGACGGCCGGGCCTGCGCGTTGGGACGCACCGTCGAATCGCCCGCCCACCGGCTGACCGCCGTGCTCGATATCGAGCACCAGACCACCGAACTCGTGCTGCTGAACAATGGCAACGTCGTGTACCAGCGTCCGTTGATCGATGCCGGCATCGAGCACACCCATGAGCGTCTCGCCGAGCTCGGGTTGACCCGGCAAACCGCCGACCACTGCCTCGAAACCATCGGCCTGGCCGAAACCCAGAAGCCGCAGGGCCAGCGTGTCCGCGAAGTGCTGCTCACGTTCGTGCAGAACCTCGTGCAGGAGGCGCGGCCCGCGCTAGACTACGCGGCGCGCGTCTACGGCGAGTTGCCGATCAGCGGCTTCGC
Organism: Planctomycetota bacterium; assembly: GCA_039033595.1. Classification (GTDB taxonomy): domain Bacteria; phylum Planctomycetota; class Phycisphaerae; order Phycisphaerales; family Phycisphaeraceae; genus Algisphaera. The sequence continues at coordinate 56,304 of JBCCCG010000002.1, forward strand.
GCTGGTCGGCTCGGGGGCCGGTGTGCCGCTGCTCGACTACGAACTACGCCAACACCTGCGCTACGACGCGGCGGCGCTGCGGAGTCCCGTCAAACTAACGTCTCCGATCGACCCGGTCTTCGCCGTAGCGCTCGGCCTGGCCTTACACCCGCAGGAGGCGTCATGGGCCGCGGCGTAAACCTCATCCCCGCCTCGTTATTGCAGCAGCGTGCCGAACGCCGCCGCGCCCGTCTGGGGTTGCGCGTTACCGCGGCGTATCTGTTGACGCTGTCTGTCGGCGCGCTGGGATATCTGGGCCTGCATATGCCCACCGGCGCCGACGCGGCCGCGGGCGAGTCGGCCGTTTCCGCCGAGCAGGTCAGCCTGCTGAACCAGAACATCACGGCCACGCAGGCCGACCTCGCCGAGGCGCAGCGCCGGCTTCAGGGCAGCCGGGTGCTCTCGGAGCGCCCGGACTGGAGCGCGTTGTTGCGGCTCGTCGCGGTCGCGGCCGGCGAAGACGTGGTGCTGGGCAACTTCTCCCTGACAACTACCGGGCCGACGATCGACGCCGGGGCGACGATCCGCCTCGGCGGGATCGCCCGAGACCCGTGGACCGTTTCGTCGTTTGTGCTGCGGTTGGAGGCCAGTGAGCTGTTCGACCGCGTCACGATTGAATCGTCGGGCCGTGAGCCGTACCGCCAGCAGACCGCCACCGCGTTCACCCTGCGCTGCGAATTGTTCGGCGGCGAAGCCGCCCCGCCCCCGGAGGCCCGCTGATGCTGCCGATGCTCGAGAAACAGCCCGCATGGATCGTGTGGGGCGGCGGCGTCGCGCTCGCGGCGCTGTTGACGCTCGCCGCCTACGCCTGGATGGTCGTGCCTAGCCGCCAACGCGAAGCGGCCGCCGAAGTCCGGGCGGCCCAGATCGCCCAGGAACGCGCCGACGCCGAGGCGCTACGACTTCAACTCGCGGAGCTGAACCAGCAACTCCGCCACACCCGCGCGGCTCTCGAAGAGCAGCCCATCGAGCTCGGCGACCGACGCCAGCTCAATCGTCAGATCGCCGAGATCATCGCTCTGGCCCAGAGCCAAGGGCTTGAAGTCCTCCAGCTTCAGCCCGGCGAACTGATGCCCAGCGAAGACTACGCCCTCATCCCGCTACGCCTCGACGCCAACGCCGCGTTCCCCCAGCACCTCGAGTTTCTGCAGACCCTGCACCGCTCGTTCCCCAGCGTCAGTGTCGTTGGCCTCGAGCTGCAGAGCCAAACCCGGGCTGATGTGCCCCGGCCACGGGCGACTTACGGCTTGGCGTGGTTCACGACCGCCGAAGAATCCACGATCGCCGACGCCACCGGCGGCGGCTGAAGCCGCGGGTAGCCGAGACACCGACGACCGGGCCTGAAGCCGATAACACGAAATACCTTTTTTGCCAGCACTCCGGCTTGACGTCCGCCGGGTTATATCCGCTGCTTCGTGCGTTATGGCAATCACCAAAGAACGCAAAATCCTGATGGCCGCCGCGGGCTTGGCCTGTGCCGTGTTCCTCACCGACCGCGTGCTCATGGGCGGGGCGATGAGCGGGCCGCAGTCGGCCGACGCCGCGAGCGGCGCGCTGGCCGCCGCCGCCGAGCCGGTGAACCCCGGCGGCGACACGCCGCAGGCCGCGATCGCCACGACACCCGCCGAAAACACCCGTCCCACGCCTTCCGCCCCCGTCGATTCCCTCGCCCAACGCCTAGATAAAGCCCGCGACGCGCTGCCCGCCCAGACCCGCGACGTCTTCCGGCCGTCTGCCCAGTGGCAGACGTCCCGCGACGCCCCCGCCGCCACGTCGTCCGGCCCGGCCTTCGACGCGCAGGCGTTCGTCCGCAATAACCCTCTCGACGCCGTGTTCTCCGCCAGCGGGCAGGCCCAGGCCATGGTCGGCGGCCGGCTCGTCCAGCTCGGCGAAACGCGCGACGGGCTCACGCTCACCGAAGTCGGCGACCGCTGGGTCGTCTGGACCGGCCACGGCCAACAATTCAAGATCCACCTCGACCCCAAACGCTGATCCGGGCTCCAAAATTCTGGATCCTGGCGGTCCGGAAACGAGTTATCAACGTGCCTTGCGCTCAATCCGGGGGTTTCCACAGCCGATGAACATATTTGGGGTAAGAGGACGCGGCATCGTATCGCGGCCCAATTTGGTCCAAACCGATTCGTGGAGAACATACGATGTACGCAAAACAGAAAGCCCGTGGTTTCAGCCTCGTTGAATTAGTGATCGTTGTCGTGATCGTCGGCCTGCTGGCCGCGATCGCCATACCCCGCTTCAGCCGCGGCGCCGCGGGTGCGACCGACTCGGCCCTCGCCGGCGATCTCGCCGTGCTGCGCAACGCCATCGAGATGTACGCCGCCGAACACGGGGGCACCTATCCGACGGTTGCCGATTTCAGCGATCAACTGACCACCTACTCCGACGCCGCGGGCAACACCAATGCCAGCAAGACCGCGGTCTTCGAGTTCGGCCCCTACCTGCACGCCGTGCCTGCGCTCAAAGACGGCGACGCCGCCGGCGACGACGGGATCCTGGGCGTGACCGGCACCCCTTCCACAGAGACCCCTGCCGGCAACGTCGGCTGGCTCTACGACGAAGACACCGGCCAGATCTGGGCCAACGAAGCCGACCACTTCGGCCGCTAAAAACACCGTCCGGTTCCACGGGCCTCCAACAATCCAGCCGTACTCCGGCGACACGGCTGACCCGCCGTGTCGCCGTTTTCGTTACCCGCCTCACCCCGCCGCCATCCCCATGCGACTTCCGATAACCGCCCATCCCGATCCGAAACGCGCCGGCGGATTCACCCTCGTCGAGCTGACGCTCACGCTGATCATCATCGGGGCCGTCGCCGCGATCGGCGTGCCGCGCTACGCCAACGCGCTGACCCGATACAAGGCTGACGCCGCCGCCCGCCGTGTCGTGGCCGACATCGCCCGCGCCCAGACCCACGCCCGCGCCAACAGCACCACCGCCACGCTGCGGTTCCGCGTCGGGCTGGACCTCGTCACCATCTCCGAGCTGCCCCACCTCGACCTGCCGTCGCAGGCCTACACCACGCAGCTCGCCGAAGAGCCCTACGACAGCAACCTCACCGCCGCGGACTTCGGCGGAGACACGTACCTCGTCTTCGACGGCTACGGCCAGCCCGACTCCGGCGGCACACTGACGATCCGCTGCGGCTCCAACCTGCGCACCATCACCGTCGACCCCGACACCGGCGAAGCGAGCATCCAATGAACCCCGCAAGCCCCCCCCGTAATCACCCCGGGCCGATACGTTCTCGTAACGCCGGAAGTATTTTCCGCGGGGGCTTCACGCTCGTCGAGATGGTGGTCAGCCTCGTGGTGATCGCCGTGCTACTGGTGGGCATGTCCAGCGCGATCGTGCTCGCGTCCAGGGCGCTGCCCCACGCGGCCAACCCCGCCGGGGCCACCGTCGACTCGGCCCGGGCGTTGCACGAGATACGCGACGAACTGCGCGCCGCGACTGAGCTGCCAGTGTTTTCTGCAACCTCCGTCACGCTCCACCTGCCCGACCGCGATAACGACGGCCGACCCGAGGTCGTCACCTACGCCTGGGGCGGCAGCGCGGGCGACCCGCTCACCCGGACCGTTCAGGGCGGCGAGCCCGTCACCGTCCTCGACGACGTGCAGAGCTTGGCGCTCGACTACGTCTGCGAGAACCAGGACACGGTCTTCCCCGGCGGCGGCGGGACCTCGGCCGAGGTCGAACTCTCGAGTTACGACCCCGGCGATAGCGCCGACGAAGTGCAGATCAAAGACGGCGTCCGTCTCGGATTCCGCTTCACCCCCGCGCTGCCCAGCAACGCCAGCACTTGGCGGGTCACCCGCGTCCTGATGCGGACCAGCAAGAGCGGGGGCACCGGCGGCACGGCTACCTTCGAGCTCACCGGGTGGGACGACGCCTCGGGGCCGACCGACACCGTCCTCGAAAGCGTAGATATCGACGAACCCGATCTGGATCAGAACCAAGGCTGGGCGCAGATCGACTTCGCCACCGGGGGCCCGTTCGACGCCGGCGACACCGCCGCGATCAGCCTCGAAGACACCGGCGGCGCCGCGGCCAAGGTCCTCTGGAACAGCACCGGCACGCCCCCCAACGCCCACGATTCCACCGACGGCGGCGTGACGTGGCTGATCCACGACTCTGATGGCGCGGCCGATCACTTCGTCTACGGCGCCTACGAAACCACCGGCGACGACTGGACCCACACCCAGCACCTGGTGACCCGGGTCGACATCGAACTCGTCCACGGCCGGGCTGACGCCGTCACCCACACCCTCGCGCTGGCGCTGCCCAACGCGCCCGAAGCGACGGACGCGCTGTGGGAAGCCGACTTCAACGCCGACCCGACCGCGCTGGACTACCAGGACGACGGGGCGGCCGATTGGAAAGACGACGGCGGGTTTGACGACACGAACCTCGCCGACGGCCGGTGGAGCGTAACCAACACGATGTGCTCGGCCCCGGACAGCTTGGCCCTGGACGGCCCGTTCTTGTTCGACGCCTGGCTCGAAGACACCGTCAACAACGGCGACGGCGGCGGTGTCCGCCTCCGCTTCGACCGCACCGACGGGCAGCACGCCTACGTCTTGGTCAAGGTCAACCTCGAAGCGGCCGGGCAGGTCGTTACGGTCGACAGCGAGAACGCCGCGGGCACGCTGGTCGAGTGGGTGAACCAGACCCTGCCGGCGGGCGAAGCCGTGCACGTGGGCCTCGCGGCCGACCCCGAGAACGATGTCGTCGGCGTCGTAATCAACAGCGAGGTCGTCGGCAGCTTCGCCTACGAATCCATCAACACCATGAACAACGACGTGATCCGCCCGTTCACCGACGGCGGCAACAGCGGCGTGGTTCTCGATCACGTGAGGCTGGCGACCGGCGGCCTGGTCGCAAACACCCCCGGGGCTTATACCGGCGGCTCGGGAAGCTCCGGGACGTCAGGCGGTTCGGGGTCCGGCGGCACGAGCGATACCACCGACGGCGGTTCCAGCACCACCGAAAGCGGTTCGGGCAGTTGGTGGGAGGCGTTGTTCGGCCCATGACCTTTAGCCCCCGTCCATCCCGCCCGGCCCGCGCGTTCACGCTCGTGGAAACCGCCCTCGCCACCGTGCTGGTCGGTGGGCTATTCGTGGTCGCGATGAACATGGTCGGCGCCTCACGTGTCACCCAGAGCCGCTACGCCGAACGCGACCAAGCGCTGCTGCTGGCCGAGGATCTGCTGCAGGAGGTCCTGACCCGGCCGTACGAAGACCCGGGCGACCCGGACGGCGTGGTGTTCGGCATCGAGCTCGACGAGACGCTGACGGTCCGCGCTTCGCTCGACGACGCCGACGACTACCACGCCTATTCCGAATCACCGCCCGCCGACGTCGAGGGCAACGCCATCCCGGGGGCGGCGGGCTTCACCCGCGCCGTCCAGGTGCAGTGGGTTGAGCTCGACGACCCCAAGACGGTCGCGTCGGCGGAAACGGGCCTGAAGCGGGTCACGGTCGCCGTCAGCAAGGGCGGCCGGCCGACCGTAATTCTTCGCGCTTACCTCACGTCGGCCTGGCCGGCGGCCGATGAAATGATTGGGTCCACACCATAAGCCGTACCGTGTGAGACTTTTCGGGTGATCTACAAACTACACCGGGCACGCCAGCAGGGTTCTATTTACGTGGTTGTCATGGCGGTGACGTCGATCGTCGGCGTCGTGGGGCTCTCGTCGCTGCTTGCCGTACGAATCGAACACCGGGACGTGCTTGTCCGCGCTGATGCCACTCAGGCCCAGGCCCTGGTCGATTCGGGGCTGCATGTCATCCACGCCCGGCTCAGCGACGACGCGGACTGGCGCTCCCGGCACGCCGATAACGCCTGGTCTTCTACCGAAGCTTTCGGTAACGGGGCGCTGGACTACAAACTCATCGACGAGGACGGCGTCCTCGCGGACGACCCGGACGACCCGGCGCGCCTCATCGTCCGCGTGGCGTTCGGCGACGCCGTTCGGCTGGCCAGCGTCCTGATCGGCGGTGAGGCGGACCGCGGGGACCCGACCGACCCCCTGCCCGTGGTGCGCGGGAGTTATCGGAAGGAGATCAACCCAATCTAGGCTGAATCCCCTACAAAGTGCGCGTTTCACTTGGCCGAAGTCTCCTATAGCCGGGCGGATCAGGCTATGCACGTTCACCCCCCCACGCCCATCTCGTCAGGCCGGCGACCGGCCCACGTCGCCAGCGGGTCCCCGCAGAACTTCACCCCGTCACGTCAACGCGGCTCGGTGCTCATCCTCGTGCTGGGCGTCAGCGCGATCGTCGGCGTGATCGGCTTGTCGTCGCTGCTGGCGGTCCGGCTGCAGCACCGCGACGTCGACGCCCGTGCCGACGCGGCGCAGGCCGCGATCCTGGCCGACAGCGCCCTGGCCGTCGTCCACGCCCAGCTCAGCGCCGACCCCGACTGGCGTAGCGCCCACACCCACGACACCTGGAGCTCGCCGACCAATCTCGGCAACGGGGCGATGCGCTACAAGCTCGTCGACGAAGGCAACGACAACGACGGCGATCTCGCCGACAGCGACGACGACCCCGCCCGCCTGGTCGTCCGGGTCGCCTACGGCGACGCCGTACGGCTCGCGAGCATCCAGCTCGGCGGGGGCGCCCTCCTCGGACCCGAGCTCACCACCAACGGCGACATGGAAGGCGGCAGCAGCGGCTACGGCATCAGCGTGATCTGGGGCAACGTCAATGGCCATTCCGATTCGCCGCACGGCGGCAACATCTATCTCCAGCTCGAAGGCCGCTCGTCCCAACTGGTCGCGATCAAACAAGACCTGGCCAACGATGCGCTCGAATCCGGCAGGACCTACCGGGTCTCGGCCTGGCTGCGGCTGGAGGACTCGCCGGTCGATGTGAAGATGGGTTTCCTGGTATCGCGTGGCCTGACCATCGAAGTCGTCGAGCAAACCCAGCCCGGCGCGACGGAATGGGCCAACTTCACCGCGGATCTCGTGCCGGACTTCAGCTTCGACCCAACCACCATCTACGTGTACGCCGTCACCGCCACGGGCAGCCAGGACTTACACATCGACGACCTCTCGGTCCGCGAGGTGCGCAGCGACGCCCTGCCCGTCGTGCACGGCAGTTATCGGCGGGAGCTCGACGGTTGAGCGGCACAAACACCTGAACACGGGTTTCAGTCCGTACAGGCTCCAGCCGATAGGGCTTTGGGGTATCTACGCACATGACTGATCCGATAACCATCCTGATCGCCGACGACGAAGCCCACATCGTCTACATCCTCGAGGGCAAGCTCGCCGAGGCCGGCTACCGCGTGGTGACGGCCCGCAACGGGGCCGAGGCGCTCAAGCTCGCCCTCGACCACCAGCCCGCCCTGGCGATCACCGACCTGAATATGCCCGGCACCGACGGACTGGAGTTTGCCATCGGGCTCCGCGACCACCCCGCGACGACCGACACGCCGGTCATCATGCTCACCGGCCGGGGGCACACCGTGCCCGACGAAGACCGCGCCCGCACCAACATCCAGCATCTTGAGTCCAAGCCCTTCAGCGCCCGCCGGCTCCTCAAGCTGGTCAACGAAGTCCTCGGCGCCCCGAACGCCTCGGACGACGTGCAGGCCGCCTAAACGGCTTTCCCCGCTTACCCATCCCCACAACACACGCCACAGCCTTGGAGACGCACGCCGCTCGTGGTAGACTTCGCTGCTGTTTCTTGCGCGTTTCTCGCCCAGCCGGTCCCGCCGCGGCCGCCGTCCCCAAAGGAAGTATCCCCTTGGCCGAAGTCCTCATCCGTGACGTCGTTAAAACCTACCCCGGCAACGTGACCGCCGTGAAGGGCATCAACCTCGACATCGCCGACGGAGAGTTCATGGTGCTCGTCGGCCCGTCGGGCTGCGGCAAGTCCACCACGCTCCGCATGACCGCCGGGCTCGAAGAGATCACCGGCGGCACCATCAGCATCGGTGACCGCGTGGTCAACGACGTGGCCCCCAAGGACCGCGACATCGCCATGGTCTTCCAGAACTACGCCCTTTACCCGCACATGACAGTGTACAAAAACATGGCGTTTGGCCTCAAGCTGCGCAAGTTTCCCAAGGCCGAGATCGACAGCCGCGTCCGCGAGGCCGCCAAGATCCTGGGCATCACCGGGTTACTGGACCGCAAGCCCAAGGCCCTGTCGGGGGGCCAACGCCAACGCGTCGCGCTGGGCCGGGCCATCGTCCGTGAACCCTCGGCGTTCCTCTTCGACGAGCCGCTTTCGAACCTCGACGCCAAGCTCCGTGTCGAGACCCGCGCCGAGATCAAACGCCTGCACAAACGCCTAGCCACCACCACCATCTACGTCACCCACGACCAGGAAGAGGCGATGACGCTCGGCGACCGCGTCTGCGTCATGTCGGAGGGCTTGATCCAGCAGTGCGACACGCCGATTACGGTCTACGACCGCCCGGTCAACCGCTTTGTTGCCGCGTTCCTGGGCACGCCGCCGATGAACTTCTTCGACGGCCAACTGGTCTCTAAAGAAGGCGGCACCTGGTTCCAGACCGGCCACGGGGTCGACGTCGAACTCACCGGCCAACACGCCGAACTCGCCGCCGGCAAGGTCGGCAGCGAAGTCGTCATGGGCCTGCGGGCCGAGGGCATGTTCCTCGCGCCGAACGAGTTCGCCAACAACGAGAAACAGAACTTGGAGATGACCGTCGACGTCACCGAGCCGCTGGGCAACACCATGGACGTGTTCCTCTCGAACGGCGATTTGAACAACGGCGGCACCGGCGACAAGGCCACCGCCCGGGTCAAGGCCGAGCCGCTCGCCGAGAACAGCAAGGTCAAGCTCTATCTCGACCAGAGCAAGATCCACCTCTTCGAGCCCGGCAAGTTCGGCGCCAACCTCACCCTGCCCGAACTCGCCGCTGCCCCGGCGTAAGCCGACCTCAACCCGATCCATCGATCCGCTCGCGATCACGGATCGCCTCCGGAAGCTCGGAGAAAAATTTTGTGCGCTAAGCCGCGATCGTCGAGTAATGTATAGCTAGGACGGGATTTCACGGGGACCGCGGCCACCACTCCGGGCCGACTCGTCGTTCGCCTGCGAGCGTGATTTCCGGAAATCCCCGCGGCCTTTATTAATTATGTTCTTTCTGGAGGATCGGAGCGATGTTCGGCAAATCAATGGTTTTCGGCGCTTGGAGTCTGCTCGGGTGTTTCGTGTCCCTCGGTGTCTCGGCCCAAGTGTTCGACGTGCGTTTCGCTCCAGTCCCAGGCACGAGCCCCAACACCCACGACATCCTGATTTCCTTTGAGCAGATCCACGTGAGCACCCAACTACAGATCGTGCTTGACGAGGGGCAGGTGTTGACCGTGGATCCGGGCAACCTTTTCCCGCTGACCGATGAACCCGGGGACAGGTTCTTCATTACCAACAACAACGTGCCGGTCACGTTTTCGAACCGGCCAACGCTGTTCGGAGCGGCCGTAGACATCGACCCAAACATCTCCGACGGCAAGACGCCGATTTTCAGCGCTCAGTTCATCAACGTGGCCTACGGATTGGACGGAGCCCAGCTGGGCGTCGCGATCCCCGACCAGTTCGATTACCTGGTCGCGCGGGTTCCGCTGAGCCCGGACGCTCAGGGAACCCTCGACCTGTTTTTCACCCACGGCACGCTGGGCCAACCCACCAGCGTCGCGAGCGCTTTCACCTTCCCGATCATCGACGGCCGGATCGTGCCCGAACCCGCGTCGGGCGCTCTGGTGTTGACCGCGCTCGCGCTGGCCTGCGCCCCGCGGCGGCCTCGCCGTAACGCGGCGTGAATCCATCGCGTCGGCCCTCTCTCGGTCTTTCTGATACGCGACCACAGACGGCCAGATTCAGCGGCGTTTGCGGCGTGACTTGGTGCGCGGCCGGGGCTTGAAAGTTTTGGTCCTGACCGATCGCGGAGACAACGCCGCCGGGGCCTGCACCGGCGGAGTCTCGCCCCGACGCAGATGCTGCGCCAGCCATTCGAGGCGGGGCAGGGCGTGGGCGAAGAACGCGCGATAACCGTCGCACAGCACATTGAGCCCCGGCCGATCACCACGCGCCGGGCGGTGCTTCGGGCAGCCGCCGTGGCAGACCCGGCGGTAGTCGCACTGCAGACACGTCACGTCGAGTTCGAGCTTGCGTCGGCCGAAGCGCTCGAACCGGTCGGCGTCGAGACGTTGCATCCAGTCCCGATCCAGCCGTGGCCCGACGTTGCCGGTCGCAGCCGCACCACCGAGCGGCCGACCCTCTCGGGTCAAACGGATCGGCGGTGACACACGCCCAAGTTGCCACGCCGGCTCGACGAAGTGGTCGCAGCCGTACACGCCACCGTCGTGTTCGAGCGTCAGCTGTCCGGCGCAGGACTCGGCGTAGGTGCACTCGGTCGCCCGGCCTTGAACGAGCAGGCCCAGGATCGCGTCGAACAGGCGGACCGACACGCGGGTGCGGTGGTGAGCAAACCAGTCGTCGAAGACGTGGCAGAGGAACCGGCCGAAGGCCTCTCCGGTCGGCGAGAACGGCGCGACCCGCCACGCATCGGTTGCTTCGCCGCCCGCTTCTTCCGCGCCGGGGCGGATCCATTCGACGGCAGGGATGAACTGGACCCAGTCGGCGCGCAGGGCAAGCAGTTGCCGCCAGACCTCGCGGGGTCGTTCAACGTTGCGGTCGTTGAGCACAACCAGGAAGTTGTGCTCGACCCCGTGCTTCAGAAGGATCGCCCGCCCGTCGAGCACGCGCTGGTAGGTGCCGCGATCTTGGCGATCGACGCGGTAGTGGTCGTGGTCGCGCAGCAGCCCGTCGAGGGAAAGGCCCACGAGGAACCGGTGGCGACGAAGGAACGCTCCCCATTTATCGTCGAGCAGCGTGCCGTTGGTCTGCAGGCAGTGGTTGACCGTCTGGTGCGACCGACGATGCATCTCGATCAGTTCGATCATCTTCTCAAACCACGGCAAGCCCGCCAGCGTGGGCTCGCCGCCCTGCCACGACAGCGTGACCTGATCGGGGGCCTCCGGGAGGTAACCCGCCAAGATACTCTCGAGCGTCTCGAGCGGCATGCGCTCGGCAGGCGTTGCGTAGCTCTCGGCCACGGGCAGGTAGTAGCAATAGGCGCAGCGTAGGTTGCATGTGGCCCCGACGGGTTTGATCATCAACATCGTCCGCCGCGGCGAGAGGCCGCGAGGGGGAGTGATCGTTTGCGTATCGCTTGGACGAGACCAGACCATCTTGCAAGCGTACCCCGCTCCGACGTCACGGCAAACGGCACCTGTTTTGTGCGGTTTCCCTGCGCTGCAAGAAAAAATACCGCGCCAAGCCGTGGCCCGGCCACGGCTTGCGGGGCCGACAGAATTTTTCTCCCCACGCAAATTGAACGGGCGGCGAATATTTCACCAGCCGGTCGGGTTGTACGATCATGAAACACTTCTCCCCCCTATCGGCCGCGGCGGTCCTGACCCTCGCCGCGATTCTCACTCCCGCCCCCGCCCGCGCCGCCGAGGCGTCCAACCCGATCGGTAATATCGTGGCCGCACCCGTGCACCTCGTCGCCGCCGCGGGACAGGGCTTATCAAACCTCTTTACGGTCACCGATAGAGAAGCCCAGCGCGACGTCACCGCCGCGCGTCGTGTCCGCCCCCGCTTCAACTTCCGTCGCACCAAAGGCCACCTCTAAAGCCGCACTGCGTCGGCCCTCGGGAAGCCTTAGCGATCGGCCGGAGCTCGGCACGAGCGGTACGAAGGCTTTCCGAGGAGCCGACGGATGTCGGAAAGCACACGTTGGGCCCGGAGGATTCCACAAGGCAAGGCCCGATGGCTTCGGCGGGATGGCTGGCCGTGAACGGACCGCCCCCGTCCCCTGCCGCGGTGGCGTGACCGGCCGAGATGCGCGGCACGGATCACTTCGTCGGCACGAGGATCGCGCTGCCGTAGGCGGGCAGGCTGAGTTTAAGTTGGCCGTCGACCTGCTCAACAGGCTCGACATCGTCGGCGAGGATCAGCGTCGGACGCGCGTCGGGATCGTCGGGGTCAAACGCTGCGTGGCTATGCCCATAGGCGAGCAGATCAATGTAGACCGGGATGCTGTCGGTACCGTTGCCCCCAATACCTGGGGCGTCAAACAAGATTTCCCGCGCTTGCGCGCTGCGGTTGATCGCGATAATGACGCGGTCGTCGCCAAAGATGCGTTCGTACACCAACACGCCGGCCTTGTCGTCGGTAATCAGCGGGTGGAACGCGCCCAGGCGCAGCGCGGGGGTGGCGTGGCGGATGGCGATGAGGTGCTGGTAGAAGTCGAAGACGGCCGGGATAAAGCCGACCTGCGGATCTTCGAACTCCATACCGGGCCATGTCATGGGCATGCGGTTGGACGGGTCGTCGGGGGCCCACATGCCCGCCTCGGTGCCGTAGTAGATCATCGGTGCGCCGACGAACGTCATCTGGTTCACCACGGCCTGCTTCATCCGCAGCCGTTCCTCGCGGTTGGGCTTGCGCGGGTCGTAATTCGGTCCGGTGTCGTGCGGGCGGTTTTCGCCGTCGTAGCTGCGGTCGGGGTTGACGAACATGGACGCGACGCGGTCAGTGTCGTGGCTGTCGAACAGGTTCATCTGCACGAGGCTGACCTGCATCGGGTAGCTGTAGGCCACGCGGTTGAGCCGGCGGGCGAAGGCGCTGGGCGTGATCGCATCGTCGCGGTCGGCAAAGAAGTCGACCACCGGTATGGCGTACTGATAGTTCATCACGGCATCAAACTGATCGCCCTTGAGCCAGGGATGCGCCCAACTCCAGATCTCGCCAGAGATGTACGCATCGGGGTTGATTCCCTTGACGAGTTGGCGCCACTCGATCCAGAACGGGTGGGCAATATCCCCAGGGACATCCAGGCGCCAGCCATCGATGCCGTCGGACGGGTCGCCGTCGCCGTTGGGGTCCATCCAGCGTTTTGTGATCTCGAAGATGTGCTGGCGGGGACCGTCACCCAGTCCGGTTTCGGGATCGTTTTTGAATACGGGCAGGTGCCCGTTGGGTCCGTCCCACGCGACGTACTGGATGCCGCGGGGGTTTTCGTGGGTGCGGTACCGCTCGCCACTCCACGCGGTGATCTCGAACCAGTGGGCGTAACGGGAGTCTTTGCCGTTCTTGAGCACGTCCTGGAAGAACGGGTGGGACTTGCCGACGTGGTTGAACACGCCGTCGATGACGACCTTGAATCCCTGGGCGTGGGCTTCTTCGAGGAAAGCGAGGAACACCTTGTCGGACTCCGACCAGCCCCAGGTCGCGGGGTCATCGGTCTCACCCTCGACCTGGTTGTGCGGGGTTTCGGACTTGACGCCGAAGTTATCGTCGATGTGGCGGAAGTCCGACGCGTCGTACTTGTGCATCGAGTCGGCCTCGAACACGGGGTTGAAGTACAGCGCGTTGACACCGAGTTCGCGTAGATACGGCAGGGCCTCCTGCGCCCCCTGCAGGTCGCCTCCGAAGCGCCGCCGCCAGACGTTGCCGTGGCCGCCGTAGAAATTTTCCTGTCCCGCTTTCTCGCCGTACTCGGTGTGGGTCTTCCACCAGTCGACCGTCCACGGCAGCAGCGTCTCAAAGTCCATGTCGCCCGGGTCGTTGGATGGGTCGCCGTTGCGGAAACGCTCGGGGAAGATCTGGTACCACACCGCGTGCTTGGCCCAGTCGGGGGTCTTGAATGTGGGCGTCATGTCGACGGTGTACCCCTCCGTGCTCCCGCGCTGCCAGAGCGCGGCCGGTCCATCGGGCGTGAGGTAGAGCGCCTCACTGCCGTCGCGGAGCGTGAAGTGGTAATCGATGGCCATGCCCGGGCCGGGATTCACACTCACCAATCCGACCCAGTGGTCGCGGCCGAGTTCGGAGTTTTCCAGAGCCAGCGCGTGCTCGGACGGGCCGTCGGCATCAACCGTGTGGACGGTGACCTGCTGCACGTCGTTGGCCTGCGTCATGAGGCCGACGAGCAAGAGGTCCCGCGACACCACGCTGAGGTGCGTGAAGTCATCGGGTTGGTGCGTGATGGCTTCGGCGCGGACGCGGTTGGGCTCGGGCGCGGGCAGGGTCCGCGCGTCGGGGCCGATGAGGACGGCCGAGTTGTTCCCGCCGTGGCCGTCGGGCTTTTCTAATTCAGGATCGCTGTACACCCGGTCGTTGACCCAATCCTCGCCATTGATCACGAACTTATAAAGATGGACGCCCTCGGGCAGGTCGACGATGGCGGTGTACACGCCGTCGGTGCTGCGGGTCATGGGGTGGCTCGTCTTGTTCCAGCCGTTGAACGTCCCGGCCACCGCGACGCGGCGCGGCGGCTCGTGCCAACCCGTTGGGTCGAGTTCAAAAGTGTGTTCGACGGCCAGCACGTCTGCACTGAGCCATAGGCCAAAAACAATCAGCATGAAACGCGGGGTCTTCATGGAGTAGAACATCCTGGAAAACGTTGATAAGCGAGGTAAGGGGCCAGGAAAGCCCGAGCGTAAGACGCAACGAAACCCAAAGGCGCTACGAAATCTGCCTCGATTCCTGTACTCAATGGTCCCTGGATCCCTTTGTAAAGTTCTTCATTCAACCGCCGAGCGTGCAGCGGCCATGATTACGAACGACGCGCCAGGCCCGTCGACTCGCGGAGGACAAGGTGCGTCGACATCGTCTCGTTGACACGCTGCTCCCGGCCACGGATGCGCTGGATCAACCGCTCGCAGGCCAAGTCGCCCGCTTCGTAGAACGGCAGGTGGACCGTCGTCAGGGCCGGGGTCACGAACTGCGAGTACGGGATGTCGTCGAAGCCAACAACCGACACCTCATCGGGTACCTTGACGCCGCGCTGGGCCAAGCAGCGCATCGCCCCCAGGGCCATCTTGTCGTTGCCCGCGAAGATTGCGGTGAGGTCGGGATGGGTGTCGAGCAGTTGGGCCGCGGCGGTGATGCCGTGCTCTTCGGTGAAGTGGCCGTCGGCCATCCAGGTATTATCAAGATCAGGCATGCGGTGCTGGAACACCTCGGCGATGATGCGTGACGTGTAGACGTCTAGCGAGCCGTAGATCAGCCCGATCTTCTCGTGGCCGAGCTGTTGTAGATACGTCATGACTTGGTCGGCCCCCGAGCGGTAGTCGCAAACCACCTGATCAACGCCCCACGGATCGAATTGGTTGTTGACCACGATCATCGGGTGCCCGCCGGCGGCGAAATCTTTAAGAAAGACGTGCCGGTCGTTGAACCCGATGCACAAAGCCCCGTCGATGAACCGGCGGTCGAAGAGCTCGAGGTGGCGCTTCTCGCGGATGAAGTCGGGCTTGGCCGACTCGAGCGTGACCTTGTGGCCGAGGCGAGCCGCCCGGTCGCAGATCCCTGAGATCAGCTCGCCAAAGTAGGGATCGGCCAGGGCGTGGCGCAGCGTCGGCAGCAGGATGCCGATGACGCGGGTGTACTTGCTGCTTAAGGACTGAGCGATGCGGTTGGGCTGGTACCCGACACGGTCGATGACGGTGCGAACCTTCTGACGAGTCGCCTCGGTGATCTTGGGATTGTCGTTGAGCACCATCGAGACGGTGGCGGTAGATACTCCCGCCCGGCGAGCAATCTCGCGGATGCTGATCCGCTTGGCGGGCTTGGCCTGCCGCGTAATCGCCCCGCCCTCCGGAGGCGAGCCCCCAGAGACGCCCCCCGGGATTTTTCCGCCGGAAGCCCCGCCGGGGGAATTCCCGGGGGTCGGGCGCGGTGTCGAAGCAGAAGATCGGGGTAGATCGCGGTGGGTCACAGTAGGAGTCCAGCGTTCGTGAGACGGCCGATTGAATGCAACCAAAGGTCGCGGAGGGCGAATCCCCGCCCATTGAAAGGTACCGGGATCACAAGAGCGGTCAATCGGGAGACGAACGGAAGAAAACGAGAGTCAGAGCACGGCCGGGCCCTACTCCGGCCCGAAACGGTAAAAATCATAAACCAACGGTTGACTTTATGGTAAAACAGTTTACCGTATTGGTGAACAGATACAAGGGAAAGCGAATTTTTTCTGTTTTCCACTGTTTCTAGCCGAGAATCAGCCCGAGACCTATGCTCAGATAAAGAACAATTTGGGTTGACTTAAACCCGACTTGCCGTAGTATTGAGCGAAGGTCGTCCGGCCGTGTCTCCCGAATTCGTTCGTTGTTTCTTCGTGCTTCTGCCTCGTAACGCCTTTTCCGTCCTTCTTTTGACCCTCCGAGTACTTCGGATTTACCCCTAGCTCCTTTATTTAAACGTCGCTACTTCCGTCTTCTTTTCTGCAACGCCGGTTAACCGTTTTAAGAGCCACAAGCCACGGACCTCTTCATCATGATGACCATTCCGCCCTCGCCGTCTTCCCGCCGCCCATCCGCCTTCACCTTGATCGAGCTGCTCGTGGTGATCTCGATCATCGCACTGCTGATCGGCATCCTGCTGCCGGCACTTGGCGCTGCGCGGGCCTCGGCGCGTAATGTCAAGTGTTTGTCGGGTCTCCGGCAGATGACCATCGCGGCGAACTCCTTCGCGACCGATCACAACGGCTATATGCAATCGTCCTCCACCGACCTGATCACCGGTTTTGCGCTGGACAAGCGTGTGTTGCGTCAGCAGGCCCGCTTCTTCGATGGGTCCGAAGATCGACTGGCGGACTGGGCCTCGGCCATCGCGGAGTACATGGGCGAAGGTGAGTTCGATATCACGGGTACAGCGGGCAACACCTCGGACGCCTTCCTCTGCCCTGACGACCCGACCGCCGGTTACGACTTCCCGGGCTACCGCATCTACAACAACATCACCGACAATACCGCTTATCTGCCGATTTCATACATGATTAATGCCGACGTGACCGCCCTCGTGGGCAGGGCGTCGACCGGGCTGCGAATTGGTCTGTGGACCGAAGGTGCCGCTCGTGTTCGTCCGTACACGGAAGGTAACCCCATCAATGCGGTTCCGGTCCAAGGCCTTCTTGAGGCTGTGAAAGACGGCTCCTCGACGATGCTCTTTGCCGACGGGTGCACGCGGGACTCTTCGACCGCTTCCGACGCCAATTCTTCGACCGGCGACGACATTTTGGCCCGAGACATCTTGGTGATCACAAGCTCACCGTCGTTCGGCATCGGCGGCTCGCTCGGCGACTATTTCCGCACCGGCGGAGACAATGTCAACAAGTTGCCGATCACCGACGCCATCGTCGACGGGACCGAAGGCGGGGGCGAGCGGCACCCGAGCGACGCGATCAACGTGGCGTACGTAGACGGCCACGCCGCCTCGGAAGCCGGGGAAGCGTCCTGGGACGAAGTCAAGCTTTCTCCGCTGTATTGATTTGAATTCTGACGCGACCCGTTTGGGTCGGGTGCTTCGAGCCTTTTTGCCTTACACGATTTCTTAATTTTCTATCTTGGAGGATTGTTCATGAAAGTTTCAACCTACTCACTGCTCGCGGCATGCGGTTTGGCCGTGGCTGGATCGGGCCAAGCCCAGATCGTGGTAGACGGCGTCATCGACGAAGCCTACGGCGCCCCCTTGTCGATCCAGACCGTGCAGACCGGCTTCGGCAACAACCTCGACCCCACCGGCCTCGGCGGCGGCAGCGAGCTGAACGCCGGCTACGCCACCATCGACAACGGCAAGCTGTACATCGGCATCGCCGGCAACCTCGAAGCGAACTTCAACAAGCTGTTCGTCTTCATCGACAGCGTCCCCGGCGGCCAGAACACGATCGACGCGGCGAACAACCCGACGCTCGACCCGTTCAACGGCGGCGGTTACGGCAACAGCATCCAAGCCTATGACGGCTTCACCTTCGACGCCGGCTTCGAGGCCGATTACGCGATCAAGCTGAACTCCGGCAACTTCGGCGGTGCTCGTACCGACCTGGGCTTCGGCATCATCGGCGGTGGCGCCAACGACTTCGACGAGTACGGCGCGGTCTTCTTTGATCCCGTCACCTTCGCGACCTCGAACTTCGGCTCGGCGGTAGTCAACCCCGCCAACGCCAACCCGCTCGACTTCCAGAACGTGATCAACCTCGGCACCGAGATCGAGCTGGGGTGGGACAACTCGAACGTCGACGGCATCTTCGACGGCACCCAGCCGGCCGACCCCACGCTGGCCGAGGCCGTGACCACCGGCATCGAGTTCGGCCTTGACCTCGCCGACCTGGGCAACCCCACCGGCGACATCAAGATCTCCGTGATGGTCAACAACGGCACGTCCGACTTCCTGTCGAACCAGTTCCTCGGCGGCCTGATCCCGCAGGACGACGACATGGACCCCGAAACCCCGTCGGTGCAGGGTAACCTCGGCCAAGACGGCCTGGGCGGCTTCCTCGGCCGGCCCGAAGACGAAGATCCGCCGAACCTCGACCTCGGCGGCTTGGGCCTGATCGACCTCAACAACTTCGAGGGCGACCAGTTCTTCGTGCTCTCGCAAGGCGGCGCCTCGGGCCTCATCGGCGACTACAGCGACGACGACTTCGTCGGCCAGGCCGACCTCGACTTGGTGCTGGCGAACTTTGGTGCCACCACGCTGCCCGCCGGCTTCAACGCGGGCAACACCACCGTCGGCTCGTTCGACGGCCTGATCGGCCAGAACGAACTCGACGACGTGCTGGCCAACTTCGGTAACTCCGCCGCCACCACCGCGGTCCCCGAACCCGCCAGCCTTGTGCTGCTGGGCCTGGGCGGCGTTGCCCTGGCGACTCGCCGTCGCCGCGCCTGATCGTCATAGACCCTACGCCCCTGCCGGGTTAACCCCCGGCGGGAGCGATTTTCAAAACAGAGATGGCCCGTCGCGGTTGGCGGGATAAGCTCAAGGAGTGGAAGACTCGAGGGAATAAGGAAAACGCGAGGGCAGAACCCCACGGGACTGACCCGGACTGGGCAACACCGCCAGCTCGCCTATCCCCGTCTCATATCTGATTCGTTCTGGTTGATTCATCATTTTTATGGAGGTTTTTATGAAACGTACGGTGACTTCTTCTTTGGCGTTGGGCGCCATGGCGGCCGGGCTGCCGGCGTCGGCGGCGATCGTCGTCGACGGCACGGTCGACGCGGGCTACGGCGCGGCGCTGGCCGTCCAGACGGTCCAGACCGAGTTCGGCGACGCCTCGGACCCCGCCGGCCTCGGTGGCGGCGGCGAGCTCAACGCGGGCTACGCGGTGGTTGAAGGCGGCCGGCTCTTTGTGGCCATCGCCGGCAACCAAGAGCCCAATTTCAACAAGATCAGCGTCTTCATCGACTCGGTGGCCGGCGGCGAGAACGTCCTCGACGGCTCGCTGGCCTACGACTTCGGTGACGTGGCGTCGAACTTCGGCGGCCTGACTTTCGACACCGGCTTCGAAGCCGACTACCACCTCTTCGGCCGCTGGGGCGGCGGTGCGTACGAGCTCGACATCGTCGATCGTGCGAACAGCACCGCGGGTGCTGAGCTGGGCAACTTCGGCGCGGCCTCGTCGGGCTCCGGCACGGGTGTGCAGAGCGGCACCATCCTCGCGGCCGGCGGCACCGCCACCACCGGCGCCGACGCCGGCACGTTCCTGACCTCGGACGTCGAGTTCGGCTTCAACAACACCAACATCGCCGGCGTGGCCGGCGGTACGGCCGCGGCCGATCCTGTCGCCGCCGCCGCGGTGAGCACCGGCCTCGAATTCTCGATCTCCCTCGCCGACCTGGGCAATCCCGGCGTCGGCGACGAGATCAAGATCCACGTGGCCTACGGCAACGGTGACAACAACTTCCACTCCAACCAGATCCTCGGCGGCGTCCCCGCCCCGCAGGGCAACCTGGGTGGCGACGGCGGCGGTGGCTTCACCGGCAACCTCAGCGGCATCGACTTCAACCAGTTTGCCGGCGACCAGTACTTCGCGGTCACCGTCCCCGAGCCCGCCAGCCTCGCGCTGATCGGCCTTGGTGGTCTGGCGATGCTCGGCCGTCGTCGTAAGTGAGTTATCCGGTCGGCCCGCGCGGGGTCGACGATTGACATCTTGCTTCTGACCCCCGAAAGCGGGGTGGGCCGCGGCGATGTCGCCCCGCCCCGCTTATTTTCTCGCTCCATCCCGCGCCCCGGCTTGACCGCTGGGGCGTGGATTCGCCGGACCCCCGCCGGCATTCCGCGGGCCCTTGAGGGAGGGGCCAGGGCCGGTCTTCGCCCCCCGAAGACGCTGTGCGGCCTGGCTCGTTGTCCGTAGCGTTTTTGTGCTGGAAGAAGTTCTATGACAAAGAATCAAACCGCTCTGTTGTTGTGCCTTCCCTTGGGTTGTGTCGCGGCGTTGCCAACGTCGCTTTCAGCACAAGACGTTTCTCAGCCTGCGATCCTGCAGTGGTTCGAATCGACGTATCAGACTCAGAACCGCCGCGCGGTCGACCTGTTCAACGCTGGCTACGGCGCGGTGTGGATCCCCCCCACCGGCCGGGCCGACATCAACGATCAGTCGGTGGGCTACGACCAGTTCGACCGCTGGGACCTGGGCTCGCCGACCCGTCCCACGCTGTACGGCACCGAGGCCGGCCTGCGGCAGACGCTCAGCACCTGGGACAAGCTCGGCGTCGAAGGTCACGTCGACCTGACGCTGAACCACGTCGGCTTCAGCGACCGGACGACGCCGGGCTTTGTTGACGGCGGCGGCTACCCGGCCTTCCTTATCACCGACCCGGCCAACGGGCTGATCGACGGTGACTTCCACGCCGCGACCGCCACCGGCGACCTCGATTTCCGGCTGTCGGGTCTGGTCGACTTCGACCACTCGCTCAACAACCAATACATCCGCCACCCCGTCGATGCGAGCAACCCCAACAACATCCCCGCGGGCACGACGCCCGACGCGTTCGGCCGGCTCAGCAACGTGCCCGACGCCAACAACGCCCGGTTCTACGCCGACCAGGACATCCCCGGCACCACCTTCACCAACAGCTTCGGCCAGCTGGTCACCCGCCCCAACTTCAATACCGCCGACCCGCTCGCCGGCGACGCCGTCGCCGAGAACGCGCTGGGTACCCTGGTGCGCCACGCCCAGTGGCTGGTCCAGGACGTGGGGGTCGACGGCTTCCGTCTCGACGCGGTCAAGCACTTCGAACCGTTCGTGCTCGAGTTCTTTGATGACGCGGTCTACAACGCCAACCCCCGGCTGAACCTCGACGGCTCGGTCAACCCCGTGTTCTCCTACGGCGAAGTCCTCGACGGCAGCATCCCGTTCGTCAACTCGTTCATCCGCAAAGACATCGACCCCAGCAACCCCGGCCAGGCCGGCGGCAACCGCGATGCGCTCGACTACCCGTTGTTCTTCGTGCTGCGGGACAACCTCTCGTTCAACGGGCTCCAAAACGACTGGAACACCGTGGTCAACAGCGGCCTCGACGTCAGCGACGACGGGCTGCACAACGGCTCGCGTGGCGTCCTGTTCGTCGACAACCACGACACCGACTTCGTACCACAGCTCCAGAACGTGGGCCACGCCTACATCCTGACCCAGCCCGGCCAAGCCGCGGTCTACTACAACCAGAAAGAGCACGGCGACAACCGCGACTTCCCCGACGAGGGCCGCGAAGACGCGCTGGGTAACGGCTCGGACGCGATCACCACGCTGGTCAACATCCGCAACACCCACGGCCGGGGCAACTACCTGCCGCACCTCGTGCAGAAAGAGACACTGATCTACGAACGTCAGGGCTCGCTGCTCGCGGTCCTCAGCAACCGCGGCGACAGCGGTTTCGACACCCGCACGGTCAATACAACCTTCCAGGAAAACCAGTTCCTCGTCGAACTCACAGGCAACGCCGCCAACGAGTCGGCGATCCCCGAGCTCGTTCAGGTCGGCGTCAACGGCTCCACCACCGTCCGCGCCCTGCGCAACGGCGGTCCGAGCGGCAACGAGGACAAGGGTTACCTGATCTACGGCCTCGCGACGCCCCAGTCTTCGACCGGCATCCAGCTATCGAACGTCGATTCGGTCCTCGGCCCCGACACCGTCACGCTGACCGTCGACACCGACGAAGACGGCATCCCCGACGAAGGGTCAAACCGCGACATCGGCCGGGCCCGCCTGGGTTCGCTCAGCGTGATCAAGAGCGACAGCTTCACCGTCTCGCTCGCCACCGATCCGGTCACCCTCTCGGGCGGCTTCCTCAACCCCGGCACCGGGCAGATCGAGAACATCACCGTCCGCGACCGCGACGCCGACGGCGATTTCGCCGCCATCCGCGTCAATGGCGGCATCGACCTCAACGGCAACGGCGTCGTCGACTCGACCAACCCCAACAGCGTGACCTACGGCTTCGAGAACTTCGAGATCGCCAACGACGGTTTCTCCGACGCCAACGGCAACGGCTTCTACTCCCAGACCATCGACGCCACCCAGCTACCCGAGGGCGAGAACTTCGTGACCGTCCGCGCCTTCCGTCACCGCAACCCCGCCACCGGAGGGGACGGCGGGGAAGCGGTGTACACCGACTTCCGCGAGGCGATCTACGTCGACCGGCTCAAGCCCGAATCCGAGATCGCCGACATCACCGCCTTCGACTCGACCGGCTTCAACCTCGACGTCGATATCCGCTCGCTCGACAAGACCGCCAACAGCGTCCACATCCTGTTCAACCTCGGCGACGCCTTGTCGGACGAAGTGGTGATGAACCTGGTGAACGACAACAACCAGGCCTTCCAGCGCGACGTCGAGACGTTCCGCCGCGCGTTCGTGGCCGTGCCCGCCGGCAACTCGGCGGTCACCGTCGTCACTTTCGAAGAGACCGGCACGTCCAACATCCAGCGCTTCACCGGCGTCGACACCGGCTCGACGCGCGGCCTGGGCTTCGGCGACGTGAACTTCAACAACGAGTTCAACGAGATCGACCTAACCGAAGGCCCGATCAACTTCGAGACGTTCCTCTACAGCCGCAACCTGCAGTTCAACCCCGGCGCCGACGGCAACGGCGACGGCCGGGTGGATACACTCGATGTGCTGTTGTTGCAGGACCTGCTCGACGCCCCCGGCGTGACCCAGGCGACACTCGACGCCTACGACGAGGTCTTCACCCGCCGCGGCGACCTCGACGAAGACACCGCGCTCAACGACGGCGACCTGCTTCACCTGCGGGACAACCTCGACGTCACCGCCGAATCCGACGCCGCCGCGTTCTGGCTGCTGGACGTGAACCCCGACGGCGTGCTCGACGGCAACGACGCCGAGCTGTTCGTCACCGAGTTCCTGGGCGAAGTCACAGGCGACCTGACCCGTGACGGGCTGATCGACCTCGACGACGCCACCGCCCTCGTCACCGCTCTGGAGAGCTCCACCGCGTATAGCAGCGCGTTCGGCCAGGACATCCTCGTGGCCGGCGACGTCAACCGCGACTTCGTGTTCAACCTCAGCGACATCGAGCCGTTCCTCGATCTCTTCGGCGAGAACGCCGGTGCCGCCGGCGCGATCGTCGCCGCCGCGATCCCCGAGCCGACCACGGGGCTGCTGCTGCTCTCGGCGCTCGGCTTGATCGGCCGACGCCGCTAAAATCTGCCAATCACGTTAAACCCCTACGAGCCCCGGCACATGATCACAACCTTCCGCGGGCTCGCCGCCCGGTTCACGCCCGTCATCACCATGCTGAGTGTGCTGGCGTGCACATCCCCCGCCTTTGGCCAGGCCACCACCAACCAGGAGGCCGCGGGCACGTCGGAGGGCGTGCCCGCGCCCGCCTCCGAACGCCTCGATCCGATCCTCGACGTCTGGTGGCAGGACGCGGTGTTCTACGAGATCTTTGTCCGCTCTTTCGGCGACTCGTCCCAAGGCCCGCTGGCCAACGACGGCGTCGGCGACCTGCGCGGCCTGATCGAACGGCTCGACTATCTCAACGACGGTGACCCCGATACCACCCGTGACCTCGGCGTCACGGGCATCTGGCTCATGCCCATCATGCAGTCGCCGTCGTACCACGGCTACGACACCGTCGACTACTACCGCATCGACGACGAATACGGCACCAACGAAGACTTCAAGGAACTCGTCCGCGAGTGCCACGCCCGCGGCATCAAGGTCATCATCGACCTCGTGCTCAACCACTGCTCCAGCCAGCACCCGTGGTTCGTGGACGCCCAACGCCCCGGCTCGGACAAACGCGATTGGTTCATCTGGTCGCCCACGAAGCCCACGTATAAGGGCCCGTGGGGCCAGACCGTCTGGCACGACGCGCCCAACGGCTCGGGCGAGGCGTTCTACGGCCAGTTCTGGCACGGCATGCCCGACCTCAACTTTCGTCACCCGCCGGTGACCGAGGAGCTCAACAAGATCGTGCGGTTCTGGCTCGAGGAGATGGGGGCCGACGGATTCCGCCTCGACGCGATCCGCCTTCTCGTCGAAAACGGCAAGGCCCAGGAAAACACACCCGAGACCCACGCCTGGCTCCGCGACTTCTTCGACCTCTACAAGTCGATCAACCCCGACGCGTTCACCGTGGGGGAGGTGTGGTCCGGCTCGGAGATCGTCACCCGCTATGTCGGCGACCAGATGGACGTCGCCTTCGAGTTCTCGCTGTCGTACGCGATCACCAATGCGGTCAAGGAGAAGCGCGCCGCCCCCGTGCTCGAGCGGATGCAGACCGTGACCGAGCTCTACCCACTGGGCATGTACGCCACGTTCCTGCGTAACCACGACGAGCCGCGCACCGCCCATGAACTCGGCGGCGACCTCCGCGCCGCGGGCCTCGCCGCGACGATCCAGTTTGCGTTGCCGGGGGTGCCGTTCGTGTACTACGGCGAAGAGATCGGCATGAGCGCCACCAAGCACGCCGAGGGCGGCGACGCCAACGTCCGTACGCCCATGCAGTGGACCGCCCCGGACTCCGGCAACGACCGCACCGCCGACCCCGGCTTCTCGCGGGCCGACGCCTGGCGCGGCCTGCTGCCCGACCGCCCCATCGCCAACGTCCAGACCCAACACCGCCAACCCGATTCGCTGCTGAATCTCTACCGCCGGCTAGCCCGCCTCCGCCACGCCCACCCCGCCCTGCGGATCGGCACATACACCCCTATCCAGACCAGCCGCGACGACGTCCTCGCCTTCCGCCGCACGTTCGCGGGCAACAATACGCACCCGGCCGAAGACCTGTTGTGCGTGTTCAACCTCAGCGACCAACCCATCACCAACTACGAACTCAACGTCCCCGACGACCTCCGGCTCGCCCGCCAACGCGAACTCCTCCACCGTGCCCGCCCCGCGAAGGCCGACAAGCCGATCAAGAAACTCGCACCGCAGGCGGGGTATGTGGTCGCGCTCGGCGCGGATGAGCATTGAGCATCTTGTCTACATCCACCGGTCAATTATCTATCGTAACGCAGTGTGCAGCGATCTGACCGTCCGGATGTAGTGTCACTTCAATCCGGCGGTCGTGAAGCATTGTCCCGTAGGTATCAATGCGTTCATCATTGTCGCTACGGCTCATCAAGAATGGAAACACCGAGTCGTCATAGATGGCCCCGGGTCCGGGCCAGCTACCTTCTGCCTGGAAATGCAGTGTGTATTCGTTGACCATCAAAGTAATCGCAGGAACCAAATACAGAATTTCTGTATTCAGCCGTTGAGTTCGGATCCGACAGCCAAGATCCGCAACCGCAAGCAGCACCGCCGCGATGGTCGGAACCGCGATCGCCAACCCGATCCCGATCTTCTTCCCGTTCATATGTGGATCGCCCGGCCCGCAACGCCGAGGGCCGCCTCCTTGATCGCTTCGTTGAGCGTCGGGTGGGCGTGGCAGGCGCGGGCGATGTCTTCGCTGCTGGCGCCGAAGGCCATCGCGGTGGCGCACTCGGCGATGAGGTCGCCGGCGGACTGGCCAATGATGTGCACGCCCAGGACGCGGTCGGTCGTGGCGTCGCAGAGCATCTTGACCATGCCCTCGGGCTGGTCGATGGCGCGGGCCCGGCCGTTGGCCATGAAGGGGAACACGCCCTTGGCGTAAGCGATGTCTTTCTCCTGGAGCTGCTCTTCGCTGTAGCCGACGCTGGCGATCTCGGGGTGGGTGTAGACGACGCTGGGGACGGTGAGGTAGTCGATGTGGCCGTGGCCGGTGGCGATGATCTCGACGCAGGCGATGCCCTCTTCCTCGGCCTTGTGGGCGAGCATCGGGCCGGGCACGACGTCGCCCACGGCGTACACGCCCGGCACCTTGGTCTGGAACTTCGCGTCGACTTCGATCTGGCCGCGCGCGTTGGTTTCGAGGCCGATGTTCTCCAGCCCCAGCCCGGCCGTGTTGGGCTTACGCCCGACCGATACGAGCACGCGATCGGCTTTGACCGGGTCGGCCCCGTCGCGCTCGACGGTGACGCCGGTTTTAGTCGTCTTCACACCGGTGACCTTGCTGCCGAGTTCAAACTTGAGGCCCTGCTTCTTGAAGATTTTGTGGGCTTGTTTCGCCAGCTCGTCGTCCATGCCCGGCAGGATGCGGTCGAGGTACTCCAGCACGGTGACCTCGCTGCCGAGCCGCCGCCACACGCTGCCGAGCTCGAGCCCGATGACGCCGGCGCCGATGACCACGAGCTTCTTGGGCACCTCGGTGTAGGCGATCGCGTCGGTCGAGGTATCGACGCGGTCCTGGTCAAGGTCGATGCCCGGCAGCGTCGCGGGCACCGATCCCGTCGCGATCAGGACGTTTTCGGCCGTGATCGTGTCGCCGCCGACCGATACGGTCTTGTCGGCGTTGAACGTCGCGGTGCCGTGATAGGCTTTGACCTTGTTCTTCTTGAACAGCCCGCTAATCCCGCCGGTAAGGGTTTTGACGACGCTGTCTTTGCGGGCCAGCATCTTTCCGAGGTCGAGCTTTACATCGCCGACGGTGATGCCGTGATCGGCGAAGTGCTTGAGCGCGTCTTCGTACTTCTCAGACGACTGGAGCAGCGCTTTGGAGGGGATGCAGCCGACGCGGAGGCATGTCCCGCCGAGGGCCTTTTCTTTATCAACGCAGCCGACATCGAGCCCGAGCTGCGCCGCACGGATCGCGGCGACGTAGCCCGCGGGCCCGGCGCCGATGACAAGAAGATCGTGGGTGTGGTTGGCCATGCCCGGAGTATATCCCGCGCCGGTCCCGCCCGCGCCGCGAGTTGAACCGCCCCGTCAAATGGCGCTATGATTCAACGGTCAACTCATTCCGAGAACCGATCATGCCGCTTCGAATCAGCCTGCTCTGCGTACCGATCCTGCTCGCGACCGCCTGTGATCAGCAAGGGTCTGGCGAGGCTCCCGCGCCGCCGACCGCCGCGACACCGACGACACCGTCCACCCCACCGGCTCCCGCCGCGGACGTAGAGCTCGCCGCCGTCACCCCGCCACCAACGCCGGCCACCACGCCCGTCCCGGACGCCGAGGCCGACGCGACCGATCTCGCCGCGGCCCACCGGGCGATCACGCAAGACATGCTCGCCGCCATACGCCGCAACACCGAGCTGTTCCGCGGCATGAAGAACGAAGCCTCGTACCGCGCGGCCCAGCCCGAGTTGCAAGCCGCCGCCGCGGAACTCGAAGACCTCGGTCGCCGGGCCAAGGCGCTCGGCCCGGTCCCACCCGAACAGAACGCGCTGACCACCACCGAACTCGGTCGACTCATCCTCGAAGCCTCCGACGAGATGACCGCCGAACTCGAACGCGTCAACCGCGATCCCGTATTGTCGAAGCTCATCGCGGAAGACGTCGCCAAGGCAAAAGCCGCCACGGGCGAATAAACACACGCGGCAGGCCGGCGGCAACGCTTCGCACAACAACCTCCGAAACCTTGAATCAAGGCCCTTCCGTGGGTGGCTGCAGGCTACCTCTCGATTCGCAACCTGCAGGCAATCGACCCCGCACCCAAGCTTCCATATGGAGCGGCTCGGCGTCGCCCGCTTAGATCAGTCACGCGGCGGGCCGACGTCCTTCGGCCCATCGTCCTTCACCCCCACCAGCGTCCGACCCGGGCGGAGGCGCGGAGGCTGGGCGAGCACCATGTGGCGTTGCCGCTCGGAGAGCCGCGCCAGGAGCTCTTCACTGGGCAGGTAGTTGAACCGCTTGGCGAGCAGGTGCGGGGCGTAGCGGTAGATCATGACGCGGCGTTCGCCGGGGCTGGTCCGCGGCATCGACCCGTGCGTCAACGCGTCGGTGAACATGAGCGCGTCGCCGGCCTTGAGGTGGACCTGCACCATGCCGACCGCCTGGTCCCCGCCGGTGCCGCGGCTCCACCCGCCGCCGTCCGCGTCGGTGGGGTGCAGCTCGTAGGACTTGTGCGACCCGGGGATCACTGTCGTGCAGCCGTCGCCGTACCCCACATCGGTCAGCGCCATGAGGATGTTGATCTGCCCGACCATCCAGTCGCCACGGTAGTTGCGGAAGTGGCTGGTAAACCGCACCGCGTAGCCCCCGGAGTGGATGGGGATGAACCCACCCGACCGACGGACGTTGAGGAAGTTTTCGTCGATGGTCAGGTGGTGGTGGCCCCGGGCGACGTAGCGCTTGACGCGATCGAACCACGCGGGGTGGTCGATGCATTCTTCGAAGACGGGGCCGCCCTCGATGATGTTCTGAAAGTTGATGCCGTCTCTGCTGCCGTAGGTGTGCGTCTCGACGTCGCCGATCCATTGGCCGGGCTCGAGGGCATCCACGTCCTGGGCGTCGACGAAGCCGTTGATCGCCGCGAGCTGCTCGGCCGATAGCGCCCCGCGGAGCACGGTGAAGCCCTGAAGATCGAACAGGTAGTCCTGCTCGGCCGGGTCGGCCGGGGTCACACGGGGGTCGTCTTGCCAGACCGGTACCTGGCGGTCCGCGTCGGAGAGGGCGTCGGGCGTTGTAGGCGCACCGGGAGAATTGTTCATATAGTGCGATCCGTGTAGATGAGGTGATTGGGGGACAGGCCTAAAATTTATTAAAAGCAAGAATTTGACACAAAACCGAGACGGAGGCATCTCGATCCAACGCAAAAACAATGCATCTCGTGATATCAGGGGCGATCCCCGAAAGTCGATCCTCGACCCGTTGAACGTCCCCCCCGACTACTCCGGCGGGGTCTACCGCCACGTCGCGGAGTGCTTCACCCCGATGCAACGCAGCCACCACCACCACGCCTGGGAGATCAACCTCGTCACCCACGGCCGAGCCGCATATATCGTCGATGGCCGACGCCTGCCCATCGAGCGCGACGGCCTGCTGTGGCTGCTCCCGCAACACCGCCACATCCTGCTGGACCGTTCGGACGACTTCCGGATGTGGATCGTGGTGATCGGGCAACCCGTCATCCGCCGCCTCGCCGATGACCCGCCGGCCCAAGTTTGGAACCGCTGGCTCGACACGGACGGCGCGGTGGCCCCGCCGTACCGCCTCGTCGGTGAAGCGGCGACCCACCAGCTCTCAGCGCTGTTCAAGACGCTCGTCGGCGAGACGCTGCCGCCGGCCCACCACGCCGCGGGCCTCGCGTTCGCCGCCGCGCAGAGCTGGGCGGCTTACCTCGACGCCCCGGACCGGCCGGCGGGGTCGCACCTGCACCCGGCCGTGCGCGCCGCGGTCGATTGGCTCGCCGAGCACGCCCACACCCCACTCCCGGAAGGCGCCGACGATCTGGATGCCCTCGCCCAGCGTTGCCACATCAGCCGGCCGCACCTATCTCGGCTGTTCAAACAACAGACCGGCCAAACCCTGACCGACTTCCGCAACCGCCAACGCGCCAACCGCTTCACCGCCCTGCTCGGCCGCGGCGGCCAGATGAACGCCACCGAGGCCGCCTACGCCGCCGGCTTCGGCAGCTACGCCCAAGCCTACCGCGTCGTCAAACAGCTCACCGGGAAGAGCCCACGCGGGTTGACCAAGCCCAACCCCTGATCTCGCTGATCTATCGGAGCAGTCGGGGGTGAGCGAAGCGCCCCCAGGACAGAGGCGACCGATGGAGGGCTCGCTGCGTTCGACCCAGCCATTCACCGTGCTTTGGTGAGGCTCAGCCGCTCGGTATTTGTACAACCCTCAGGGTTTCCTCAAGCACACGCCACGGACTACTTATTCGACGGTAACCAGTTCGATCTCGTAAGAAATCTCAGCAAGAACCCCCACGCGCCGGCTATGAATCAGACTGGTCGCAAGGACACGAGTTACCGACATTTCCGCATCGATCGACATGTCCATTGTAAGTTTGTCGACCGAGGCAGCTGCACGATGACGCGCACCGGGTCGCTCACCGTAGGAAACCTCCTCTTCGTCATTACCTGACAACCGGTACCCTACCGTGGCGATCCCGGTGATCCTCGCCCCCAACTGCCCCACAATCAGATCGGCTTTCGATTTTGCCACAGTAAAGGCTTGCTTGATCCAGGCCTCTTCGTCTCGTTCGTCCTCGTACTGCCACGCCATTCGATCGATCGATACATGCTTAGGCTCGGTTATCGCGATCAATATATCCGGGAGATTATCAATCGCTTCGACGAGCACCGACATGACATAGTGGACTTTGGAGTTACGCGAAAACATCCCTTTGCGCGAATCGACACGGATATCAATGAGACGAAACTTATCTTCATCGATCCCCTGAGCTTTCAGCACCTCAAGTAACTCGCGGAGTTCCACCGCCCGCTTCATGGCTTCGTGCGCAGAAAACAAAGATGAACCGATCACATCGATTTGCAGCCGCACGGAGGTGGCCACCTGTTCCTCGAAATATTCGCCGGCCACACTGATCGTGGGAGGTAACCTGTCGCTTTCGTCCATCTGACTGCCCTACCTAGGCTGTTTACACACCCTGAAGCGAAAGGTAAGCAAGACTAAACCTCCATCAACATACGCGCGGGATCCTCGAGGGCTTCTTTGATACGCTTGAGGCACGTCACGGCTTCGCGGCCGTCGACGATGCGGTGGTCGTAGGTCAGGGCGATGTACATCATCGGGCGGACCTCGATGGTTTCCTGCGGGGTGCCGGGGTGGACGGCGATGGGGCGGCGGACGATGCCGTGCATGCCCAGGACGCCGGATTGGGGCGGGTTGACGATCGGGGTGGACAGGAGGCTGCCGTAGATCCCGCCGTTGGTGATGGTGAAGGTACCGCCGGTGAGGTCGGACAGGGCAAGTTTGTTGGCTTTGGCCTTGGCGGCGAAGTCGCCGATGGCCTTCTCGACGCCGGCGAAGCTCATGCGTTCGGCGTTGCGGAGGATAGGTACGACCAGTCCTTTGCCGCCGCCGATGGCGATACCGATGTCGTAGTAATTCTTGTAGACGATGTCGGTGCCGCGGACCTCGGCGTTGATGGCGGGGCACTGCTTAAGCGCGTCGATGCTGGCCTTGACGAAGAAAGACATGAAGCCGAGCTTGACGTCGTGGACCTTGAGGAACTGGTCTTTGTACTGGCTGCGCAGGGCCATGACCTCGGTCATGTCAACCTCGTTGAAGGTCGTGAGCAGCGCGGCGGTCTGTTGGGCCTCGACGAGATTGGCGGCGATGCGCTTGCGCAGCGACGTCATCGGCACGACTTCCTCGGACCGGTCGCCGCCCCCGGAAGATTCTACGGTCGATGCGGAAGGCGCGGGTGCGAGGGCCGGCGCGGGCTTGGCCGGCGCGCCGTTGTTCAGGAAGTTCTGGACGTCTTCCTTGAGCAGTCGGCCTCCCGGGCCGGTGGCGGGGATGGCGGCGGGGTCGAGGTTGTTTTCGTCGATGAGTCGCTGGGCGGCGGGCATGATGGCCGTGGGCGCGGTGCCGTTGGAGGCCGGCTTGGGGTCGGCCTCGGCGGCGTGCTCGGGCCCGGACTTGGATGGGGCGGCCGCCTCGGTTTTTTCGGCCTTGGCGCTGCCCCCCGAACCGGCGGCCCCTTCTTCGAACGTTCCGATGACGTCTCCGACTTTGGCGGGCGTGCCCTGGGGGTGGGTGATCTTGACGATCGCGCCGTCGGCGGGGGCGGGGAGTTCGAGGGTGACCTTGTCGGTCTCGATCTCGACCAGCGGGTCGTCTTTGCTGACCGCGTCGCCTTCGCTCTTGAGCCACTGGCCGATTTCAACTTCGGTGATGGATTCGCCGACTTCGGGGACGATCAATTCGGTGGGCATGGGTGGGGGTCGCTTGAGGAGGTTTGGAGGAAGTTGAAATCAATCCGGATTCGGGGCATGCACGCGGTGGGCACCCGTGCGGCGCGATATTCGATCAGAGATCGAACGCCTGGTTCATGATCTGTTCTTGTTCGATGGCGTGGGCGGCCTTGCTGCCGGTGGCGGGGCTGGCGCTGGGGGGACGGGTGATGCGTTGCATCTCCCACCTGTGAAGGAGTTGGTAGCCGTAGCCGCCCTTGAGGAACTGCCACGCGCCCATGTTGCGCGGCTCTTCCTGGACCCAGTGGACGACCATGTCGTCGCCGTAGGGCTCGAGCGCCGCGGTGAGTTCGGCGACGGGGAACGGATAAAGCTGTTCGAGACGCAGGATCGCCACGTCGTCGCGCTCGAGTTTTTCCCGGCGCTCAACGAGGTCGTAGTAGATCTTGCCCGAGCACAGCAGGAGCTTCTTCGCCTGGTCCGGGCCGACGGCCGGGTCGGCGATCACACGTTTAAACCGGTTCGGTTGTTGGGCGTTCCCAGCCGGAGCGAGGTCGTCGAACGTCGAGACGCAACGCGGGTTGCGCAGCAGGCTCTTGGGCGTCATCACGATCAGCGGCTTGCGCCACTTGCGGACGACCTGCCGACGCAGCAGGTGGAAGATCTGCGCCGGGGTCGAGGGGTAAACGACCTGGATGTTGTCTTCGGCACACTGGTTGAGGAAGCGCTCGAGGCGGGCCGAAGAGTGCTCGGGGCCCTGGCCCTCCATGCCGTGGGGCAGGAGCATGACGATTCCGCTGAGGCGCTTCCACTTATCCTCGGCGCTGGAGATGAACTGGTCGATGATCACCTGGGCGCAGTTGACGAAGTCGCCGAACTGGGCCTCCCAGATGGTCAGGCCGCACGGGTACTCGAGCGAGTAGCCGTAGTCGAAGCCCAGAACGCCGGCCTCAGACAAAGGGGAGTTGTAGATGTCTACCTTGGCTTGATCTTCGGACAGGTGTTTGAGCGGGGTGTAGAGGTCGCCGTTCTTCACATCATGGAGCACCGCGTGGCGGTGGCTGAAGGTGCCGCGCTGCGAGTCTTGGCCGGTGAGGCGGACGCGGTGGCCCCGGACCGCGAGGCTGGCGAACGCCAGCGCCTCGCCGGCCGCCCAGTCGAGCGGGCGCTTGCCGTCAACCATCTCGCCCTTGAGCCGCAGCAGGCGTTTGAGCTTGGGGTGGAGGTTGAAGTGCTCGGGGAACTGGGTCTGTTTGCGGAGCAGTTCCCTGAGCGTGTCGGGGTCGACGCCGGTGTCGGGGTCGTCGGCGTCTTTCTCGAAGCCGCCGACGTAGCCTTCCCAGAGGCCCTTGGGCCCCTCGACTTTCGGGGCGTACTTGTCCGAACGCGCGGCGGTGAGTTCTTTTTCCAGGAGCTCGGTGCGCCGGGTGGCGATGCGCTGGGCGTCGTCGTCGCTGACGCCGCCGAGCTTCTTGAGGCGATCGAGGTAGGCCTCGCGGACGGTCTTGCGCTTATCGATCTGGCCGTACATCTGCGGCTGAGTGTAGGACGGCTCGTCGCCTTCGTTGTGCCCGCGCCGACGGTAGCAGTACATGTCGATCACCACGTCGCGTTTGAACTCCATGCGGAAATCCATGGCGAGCTGCACGACCTGGGCGACCGCCTCGGGGTCTTCGCCGTTGACGTGGAAGATCGGGACCTGCAGCATCTTGGCGATGTCGGTGCAGTAGCGCATAGAGCGCGAATCTTCGGGGCCGGTGGTGAACCCGATCTGGTTGTTGACGATGACGTGCAGCGTGCCACCGGTGGAGTAGCCCTCGAGCTGGCTCAGGTTAAGCGTTTCCTGCACGACGCCCTCGCCGGCGAACGCGGCGTCGCCGTGGATAAGCAGCGTCATGCCGATGTTGCCCCGCGTCCGGGCGCCGCTGCGGTCCTGCTTGGCGCGCAGCCGGCCGAGCGCGACGGGGCCGACGTACTCGAGGTGCGAGGGATTGAAGCACAGGGACAGGTGGATGTTCTTGCCGCCGCGGGTGCGCCAGTCGCCGGAGTAGCCCAGGTGGTACTTCACGTCACCGCCGCCCAGGTAGAGCTGCGGATCGATGTCTTCGAATTCGCGGAAGATCTTCTGTGGGCTCTTGCCCAAAATATTGGACAGGACGTTGAGCCGGCCGCGGTGGGCCATGCCGATGACGATCTCTTTGACGCCCTGATCACCGGCCTTCTCGAACGCCAGGTCGAGCAGCGGGATCAACGACTCGCCGCCCTCCAGGGAGAACGACTTGGCCCCGATGAACTTGCGCTGGATGAACTCTTCGAAGATCACCGCGTCGGTCAGTCGGGTGAGGATGCGGATCTGCTCTTTGCGCGAAAGCTTGACGGTATTCTCGGTCGACTCCATCCGGCGCTGGAGCCATTGGCGGATCTCGAGGTTGTCGATGTGCATGAACTGCGCCGCGACGCTGCTGCAGTAGGTGTGGCGCATCTGGTCGATGATCTCACGCAGCGTGCGCACCTTGTCGCCGGGAAGCGTGGTCGTGAACGAGAACGGGCGGTCGTAGTCGGCTTCGGTAAAACCGTAGTAGCCGGGCTGCAGCTCGTCGGGCACCTCGCAGCTCTCGGCGAGCGGGTTGAGGTGGGCCGTGATGTGGCCACGCACGCGGAAGTTGCGCACCATCATGTCGACGCGGTGTTGCAGCTCGCCGCTGGAGGCGGCGCCCGCGAGAGGGGCGACGGTGCTGGCCGTGGG
Organism: Planctomycetota bacterium; assembly: GCA_039033595.1. Lineage (GTDB taxonomy): Bacteria > Planctomycetota > Phycisphaerae > Phycisphaerales > Phycisphaeraceae > Algisphaera. The sequence goes on from JBCCCG010000002.1 coordinate 91,092, forward strand.
GGCCGCGCCGTTGGTGTGGGAGTGGCCGTTGCTCGAGGCGCTGCCGGGGTCGAAGAGGCTGCGCGGCTTGAGGGTGGTTCCGACGCGTCGGCCGTTACTCATGCCCCACTGCTGGAAGACGTGTCGCCACGACGCGTCGACGCTCGCCGGGTCGTCGAGGAAGTCGTTGTACAACGCTTCGACGTACGCCAGGTTCGCGCTGCCGGGCCAGGAGGGATCGAGCTCAACCATGACAACCTTTCGCCCGGACCCGACGGGCTTCGCGTCGGCCGGGTCAACTCGCAAAACAGCCACCCCGCCACGATTCGAAAAAGAAACCGTGGTAACCCTTTAGCATAGCACCTCACCCCGTGCTGTCCTACCCGAGTTTGCTCGGCAATCGCGTCAAGTCGGCCCGTCGAGTTATCGGTATCCTGCAACGGCCCGGCGTCGGTAGCGCCGTCTTTTATCTCCCGCGCCGATCCCCCGCCACCCCGCCTCCACCCATGTTCGACGCCTTCGCCCTCTCGGAACTGCTCGCGATCGCCGGGCTCGGCCTCGTCGCCGGGACGCTCGGCGGCATGCTCGGCGTCGGCGGCAGCGTGCTCATGATCCCGGGCCTGGTATTCATCCTCGGCCGGCCCACCGGTGTCGAGCAGCACCTCTACCAAGCCGCCGCGATGATCGCCAACGTCGCCGTGTCGGTGCCCGCGGCGCTGCGGCATAAGCGGGCCGGGGCCATGACGCCCGCGGCGCTGCGGTGGATGCTGCCGGCAGCGTTAGTGTGCGTCGTGTTGGGCGTGTGGCTCAGCAACCTATCGGTGTTCGCGGGGCGGGACGGCGGCGTGTGGCTGGGTCGATTACTGGCGGTGTTCCTGGTGTACGTGATCGGTGTCAACATACGGAAGCTCCGCCGATCTCCTGCGATGCCGGTCTCCGGAAAAGGATCAAATACATCGGCGCCCGCCGGGGGTGCCGAAGACGAAGACCTCAGCGGCGCGACCCCGCGACGCGGGCTGACGGTCGGGGCGGCCATGGGCACGATCGCGGGGCTGCTGGGCATCGGCGGCGGGGCCGTGGCGGTGCCGCTGCAGCAAACCCTCATGCGGCTACCGCTGCGCCGGTGCATCGCCAACTCCTCGGCGGTGATCTGCGTAAGCGCGGGGGTGGGGGCGGTCTATAAAAACCTCTCGCTCACGGACCGGGCCGTGCCCGAGGGCGTCGAGCCCATCACCTGGGTGCAGGGCCTGACCATCGGCCTGCTGCTGGCTCCGACCGCTTGGGCGGGCGGACGGCTGGGGGCGTCGCTCACCCACCGCCTGCCGCTGCGGACCATCCGCGTGGCGTTCATCGCCCTGATGATCGTGGCCGCCTGGAAGATGGCAGCCCTGCCATTTTGACGCCCTTGCCACAGCCCGACGTTTATACAATCAATTTAATAGCAGGCATTTAAAATTATCAACACGTCACCGATCCCAGGCACAGGACCTGCGTACTATTGCCGTAGCGCCCGGCGGTGATCCGCCGAGCGATGGCATGAAATCACCGCTTCGGGAGTATTTGCGATGACCCGTCTAATCAACAACACCAAGACCGCCGTGCTCATGGGCGGCATGTTCGGCCTGATCCTGCTCGCCGGACACATCTTCGGCGGCAGCCAGGGCCTCGTCCTCGCTTTTCTTCTCGGCGGCGCGATGAACGTCGTCGCCTTCTTCTTCTCCGACAAGATCGCCATCGCCGCGATGCGCGGCCAGGAAGTCGACGAGCGGACCGCCCCCGACCTGATCGAGATGGTCGGCCGACTCGCCCGCAACGCCGATCTGCCGATGCCCAAGGTCTACGTTTGCCCCCAGCGGGCTCCCAACGCTTTCGCCACCGGGCGCAGCCCGAAGCACGCGGCCGTGGCCGTGACGCAAGGGGCGATGCAGATGCTGACATACGACGAACTCGAGGGCGTGATGGCTCACGAGTTGGCGCACGTCAAGAACCGAGACACGCTGACCAGCACGATCGCGGCGACCATCGCCGGGGCGATCTCGGCGCTCGGCTGGATCTTCATGTTCGGTGGGCGCGACCGGGACGTGCACCCGCTGGTGGCGCTGGGCTTCGTGATCCTCGCGCCGATCGCGGCGGGGATTATCCAGATGGCGATCAGCCGCAGCCGGGAGTTCGTCGCCGACCACGACGCCGCGGTCATCGCCGGCACCCCCCACGGTCTGATCTCGGCGCTGCAGAAACTTGAGGCCCAGGCCCAACGCATCCCTGTGAACACAAACCCGTCGCAGAACCACATGTTCATCGTCCAGCCGCTCAACGCCGCGGCGGGCGGGGGCGGCGGGGGCTTGGGCAACCTGTTCCGCACCCACCCCCAGACCGCCGACCGCATCGCGAAACTGCGCGAGATGGCGTGAGCCGAACCCTCTCAACCCACCCCGCCCCCAAAGCCCACGGATTCAATCCGTGGGCTTCTGCGTCTCTCCCCACGCCTTCACCAACTCGATGAACCGTGCCCCGCGCTCCTCGTAGTTCGCAAACTGATCCCAGGACGCGCATCCGGGCGACAACACCAACACCTCACCCGCCCGCGCATCCCCCAGCGCCCGCCCCACCGCCACGTCCAACGTCCCGCACCGCACCGCACCGGGAATTAGCTCGCCGATCGCGCTGCCCGTCGCCCCGATCGTGTACACCCCCACGCAACACTGCGCCGCTAACTCCGCGAGTTCGCCGAAGTCCGAGCCCTTGTCGTATCCTCCGAGGATGATCCGCACCGCTCCGGGATCAAAGCTGTCGATCGCTAATGCCGCCGCCTCGGGTGTGGTGCTTTTCGAGTCGTTGTAGCACTTCACGCCGCCGTCCCCCGGAAACTCGCCAACGTATTCCAGACGGTGCGGCAAGCCTGAAAACTCAGTCAGCATACTCAACCCAAGCAAAACGTTCGTACCTTGTCCGAAATACACCGCGTGGCCCGCTACCCAAGCGTTTTCGAGGTTGTGCTCACCAGGTATCGAGAATCCCGAAGGACGTGGTTCCCCATGAATTTCGAATGGAGGGCCCCAGCCCTTAGCTAAGACTTTCAGTTGCTCCCGTAATGCCTGCGGCACAACCGCCCAGTCGGCTTCCCCTTGAAAAGCACATAACGCCTGCTTCGCCGCGACGTAGTTTTCCATCGACCCGTGCCAATCGAGATGGTTCGGAGAGATGTTCGTGATCACCGCGACGTGCGGCGACCATTCATCTTCTCGCAAACCTTCGAGCATAAAACTCGACAACTCCAGCACGACCCAGTCGTCATCGCGGATCAGTTCGACAAACGGCAACAACGACCCGCCGATGTTCCCGCCCATCCACACGCCGGGGCCATCGACTTCTCGTCTCGGCGCCTTGGCGTCTTGGCGTCTTGGCACTACACCTTCTTCTCCTAACGGCGTCTCGCCTTCCTGCCCCAGCACCTTCCGCAGGATATGGGCGATCATCGCGGTGGTCGTCGACTTGCCCGCCGAGCCGGTCACGCCGATGGTGCGCAGGCGGTTGGGCAGGTGCTTGACCACTAGCCGGATCTCGCTCGTGACCGGGACGCCGGCCGCCCGGGCCGCGCGGACGAAGCGGTTGCCCGGCTTCACCGCGGGGTTCACCACCAGCAGGTCACACGTCGTGAAGTCGCTGACGTTGTGTCCGCCCAGGCGGTACGACACCACGCCCTTCGCTTCGAGATCGGCGAGCTGCGCGACCGAGTCTTTCAAATCTTCCGGGGGCAGCGTGTCGGTGACCCGCACGTCCGCGCCACGTTCGGCGAGGAAGCGGGTGACGCCCACACCGCCGCCGAACCGGCCCAGACCCATCACCGTGACACGCTGGCCGGTGTAGTCTTCGATCATGACGGGTCATGATAAATGATTAACCCGACGAAACGATCGATCACAAGAACGCCTCTCGCGACCGCCGCGGTGATCTGCGATCGCCCACTAAACCACGGCACCGACGATCGGCAGACAGGATTTACGAGCCGACCTTGAAGTCGAGTTGCTGGGTCGCAGGACCGATGTGGTAGGCCCTGATCGTGACGCCCGGCGAGACGCGGAAGTAGATGTACAGCTTCTCGTCGCCGCGGATCTCGTTGATCGGCAGGTCGGTGTTGTTGCGGAACTCGTTGGCGGGCTCGACGCGCGCCTTCTGGCGGCCGTCGGTCATCATCAGCGCGTAGGCGTACGGGTAGTGCTTGCCGCCGCGGCTGTCGGTGAGGTAGACCTCCTGCTGGTTGCCCACGGCCTGCCCGCCGGGCGGCGGGGTGTGCGGGCCGATCTGCAGACGGATCGGCCGCAACGCCGGGCTGAGGGTGAAGCGGTCGACGCTGTTTCCCTGACCGCCGCCTCCCTTGCCGAGGATACCCGAACCGCCGGTGATTTCGCCGTCGTCGGTGTAGCTGAAGGCCTGGGCCTTATTCTTCGAGACCTTGGACGGCAGGAAGTTGGACTGTTGGATCTCGTAGGCCTTGTGCGTCGTGTAGCCGACGGGGTCGTTGGTCACCGCCCCCTCACCGGTCGGCTGGGTGCTGGCGGTGTTCGCGGCGACGGCCGTGTTGTTCGGATCGTAGAGCTGGCCGATGAGCGGGGCGAGGGATTGGCCCTCGCCGTCGTCGGTCAGGGCGGGCAGGCCGATGCGGGTGTTGCGAACCAGCAGGAAGTTGGGCTGGGCCCCGGCCGGGGCGGCGAAGAACCACGTGATCTGCTCGGGGTCAAAGGTCGAGGAGGCGATGATCTGGTTGTTGTTTACCTGGAAAAACTGAGCGACGCCGTCGGCGTTCTTCTTGCCGAACGCGATGGGCGCCAGCAGCTGCCCCTCGCCGTCGGCGATCACGTGCAGGCGGATCTGCGTCGGCGGGACACGCAAGACGTTGTCGGTGTCGTAGGTTGCGCCGCCGTCGCCCTTGGTCCATTCGGTCTGGACGGTCACGAGCCGGCCGACGCCGGGGCTGCCGGTGGTCTTGAGCTCGCCGGCGATGTAGTCGTTGATCACGGCGTCGACGCCGGGGATCGCCTCGCCGGCGAACGTGGTCGTGGCGGTCGCCGACACCGTGCCGGGCGTGGCGACCACAGATTGGTTGGCGTCGTAGAACTTGGCCAGGCGCGAGACACCGGCCTGCTTATCGACGTCGGGTAGTTGCCCGGCGAGCGGGGTGCCCGAAGCGGGGTGGAACGCGCCGTTGGACAGCTTGTTGAAGAAGCCCGCGGCCATGCGGTCCACGCCGATCCACAGCTTGCCGCCGTCCCGCGGGACGACGTCGCCGATGCTATCGACTTCGTAGGGCTGCCACCCGACGATGACCGGGGGCAGGGGCAGAAAGCCGATGCCGATGACCGCGACGCCGGCGGTGAGGATGCCGCTGCACGCGCCGCACGCGCCGCCGAGGATCTGGTCGGCCAGCCGAGGGAACTGCATGTTGCCCTTGATGTAGGTATCCAGGAGAACCCGGAACACGATCACCATCACCGCGAACGGTGCGACCAGCCCCACGCCCCAGGCGTAGAGCGGCACAAAGCCCATCAGCAGCTTGTAGACCCACAGCTCCCAGAACGCGAACGCCAGCGCGCCCGAGACGACAACCACCAGCAGGTGCAGGAACGCGGAAAACAGGCCGTAGGTCGCCCACATGACGGCCATGCCCAGGACAAACGCGAGGATGATGAGGTTGAGGATCATGATTAAGTAGCCAGTGGTTTCGTAGCCAGAAGCAAGTAGGTACGCCGTCGTGTGTCGGCCAGCAGCTGCTTGCTACTTCCCCGACATCACCCGAGTCACTTCCTTGATGTCGGTCGTACCGTCGACGACCTTGGTCAGCGCCGCTTCCTGCAGGTAGAGCATCTTGTTCTTACGCAGGTGCAGCCGGAGGCTGTCGAGCTCGTTGGCGGCGAGGTACTTGGCCGCGTGGTCGTCCACGAGCATGACCTCGAACACGCCGACCCGGCCGCGATAGCCCAGGCCCAGGCAGTCGGGGCAGACGATTTCTTTGTCTTTGACCATGACCTTGCCCGAGGCCCGGAAGAGCTCGCCGACCTTGTCGGCGGGGAGGTTGAGCTTCTTGAGCGCCGCGGGGTCGGGGACGTAGGGCACGCGGCAGGTGTGGCACAGCCGACGGACGAGGCGTTGCGCCATGACCGCGCCGAGGTGCGCCGCGACTTCCTGCGGATCGCCGACCATCTTGATCCATGACTTGAGCGCCGAGAGCGTGTCGGGCTGATCGATGGGCACGTACTCACGGACCTCGTCGCCCATCGGGGCCAGCAGCTTGGCGCTCTGCTCGTCGGCGAGCTTGGAGACCATGATGACGTTGGGGTCGCTGCGGAGGATGATGCCGAGTTTGTCGTTGAACTCGGAGGCGGGCTTGCCGCGGGGTACGACGTTGTGATCGACGCCTTCGAGTTCGGCGATGATTTCTTCTTCGAGCGTCACGACGCTGGAGGTGTACGGGTCGTGCTCGTGCAGGAAGCTGTAAAGCGTCGTGGTCTTGCCCTGTTGCGGGGCCGAGGCAACCAGGACGGTCTGGCCCTTCTTGCCGAGCAGTTCACGGACCGCCGCGAGCTGGTTCGGGACGAAGCCCAGGTGGTCGAGCGGCACGTGGCTGGACCGCTGCGGATCGATATTAATCTGCATCTGCAGGCCACGGGTCGAGCCCGCGGTGACGACCTGTAGCTTGTGAGCGCCCGAACCTTCGACGCGGATATCGAGTTCGGCGACCTGCTTGCGGCGGCGTTCCTCGAGGTTCATGCCGCAGATCTTTTTGACGTAATCGATGAGCTTGACTGCTTCGCCGGGTTCGGGGGCCTCCTGCGGGTAACGGACGCCGTCGATGTGGACGCGGTACTTGGCCTTCTCGGTGTCCACGGCCAGATCGATCTGGTCGGCGTTGCGCGGCAGCGCGAACGACATCAACTGGTCGAGGACCAGGTAGTGCGGCTGGTCGGGGTCTCCGGGCTGAGGCAACGCCACGGTGTTGCCGTCGGAGTCCGTCATGGTGAGCGTGGCCTTGTCCTGCTGCTTGGCGGCGGCTTTCTCGGCCCGCCCCTGCCTGAAAGATTCGAGGTCGGCGGTCCACTTTTCGCCCTCGGGAACCTGCCCGTTGCGGTAGAAGACGTAGCCTGCGATGCCCCCGGCCAGGATCAGGATGCCCAACGGGTAGCCGATGAAAAAAATCGGCAGCAGCAGCATCGCCCCGAAGCCCAGCACGCCCGCGGCGAACTGGAGCAGGTTGAACTCTTTACGTTTGAGGTAGAAAAAGCCCGCGTCCTTGTCGAGGAACGCCACGACCCAGGCCCAGCCCCCGGCGGCCGCCAAGACCAACACGGGCTTGACGAAACTCATCAGGAACACGTTTTGGGCAAGCGTCAGGGTCATTTTTAATTATTGCTTGAAGAGTTTTGGTGGGACTGGAGCAAGGCGGAGGACTTCCGGCAAGGATTCTGAACGACCCAAAACCCTTGCCCCAAAATCACCGGGCTTTAGCCCGTGCTGATACCGCGGAGACGCATCTTAATCTCCTCGGGCGACGGCGCGTTGGCCTGGGCAACCCGGGGGTGGATGTAGTTGGTCTCGACCAGTTCGACGAGGCTGTCGACGTAAGTCCTCATGCCGTCCTCCCGGCCGTCCTTGATGACCTTCTCCAGCTCGTTTTCGCGGCCCTCGATGATCAGCTTCCGCGTCGGCGGGCTCTGTAGCAGCACCTCGACTGCCGGCACGCGGGCCATCTCCGGCTTGATCGTCGGCAGGAGCTTCTGGTAAACGAACGCCTGCATCTGGTAGGCCAGGATGCTGCGGATCGCGTCGCGTTCCTCGGCTTCAAAAAGGTCGTAGATGCGGTTGAACGCCTGCGAAGCCGACGACGCGTGGATCGTGCCGAAGACCAAGTGGCCGGTCTCCGACGCCTGCAGCGCCGCCTCGAACGTCTCCTTATCGCGCATCTCGCCGATGAGCACGACGTCGGGGTTCTCGCGGACCATGCCGCGCAGGGCCGTGGGGAAGTCGGGCACGTCCAGGCCGATCTCCCGCTGGTTGATCATCGCCTTCTTGTCCTCGAACAGGTACTCGATCGGGTCTTCGATCGTGAGGATGTGGCAGGCGCGGTTCTGGTTGATCCAGTCGAGCATCGCCGCGATGGTGGTCGACTTGCCCGAGCCGGTCACGCCGCAGAGCAGCACCAACCCCTGGCGGGCCTCGACGATCTTGTTCATGACGTCGGGCAGGTGCAGGTCGTTGAAGTCGAGGATCTCGTTGCTCACCCGGCGGGCGGCGATGGCGCTGCGACCGCGGGTCAGGAAGATGTTGACGCGGAAGCGGTGGCTCTGGCCATCGACGTCGAAGTCGCAGCCGATGTCGAGCGAGCCGTGGTCGGCGTAGGCCTGGATCTGCTCCTCGGTGAGCCCGTCGTGGATCCACTGATTGAACTCTTCGATTGTGGGGGCACGGGTGTCGAGCGCCTTGAGATCGCCGCGGAGACGGAGCTTGGGCGCCTGGCCGCCGCGCATGATGAGGTCGGAGGACTCGAACTTCACCGCGGCCTTGAAGTACTTGGCCAGCGGGGTGTCGGCGAGGGTCTGGGTGATCGCCAGGGGGTCGCCGACGACCACCGAGTCGTGCATACTGTCGTGCTTGCTCAAGGTATTGACCTTCCGGGTACTTACGGCGGATCGCGAGGGATTCAGGAACCCGTATGCTCACCTGAACCCGGTTCCTCGTCAAGCGCTGCGGTGGGTTGATCCCGTACTTATCCCGGTCGGACGGCGGGGCTTGCGCGGACCTAACCGAAACTCGGCCCGGCCCCCTGGCAATCGCTGGCATGTCCAACACCCGACGACTCCAGAACACCGAGCACCGCAGGAAAAACCGGATGGTGTTCGGAGCCCGACCGGGTAACCTCAGGACATGACCGGTCGAGTCAGATCGCTTGCGTGGCCTCCGCTGATGGCCACCGCCCTGGCGGCGCCGGCCCAGGGGTTTGTCCACATCGGCCAGGGCGTCGCGTCCAAGTGGGGTAGTACCACAGTCGGGACCGGGGCCGAGGTCACCTGGGGTTTCGTGCCCGATGGCACGACCGTCGACCTGAACTTCCGCATCGACCCGCAAGGCTCGCCCGACGACGTCGGCGTGGTCGGCGGCAGCAACCTCACCCAACTCCGCACCCTGATCGACACCAACCACGGCGTCGGGGCTTTCGACCAGGCGATCCAGAACGCGTTCGATACGTGGTCCGCCGTCGCTGACATCACCTTCGTCCAAGCGATAGACCCCGGTACTCTCCTCGCCGCGCGGGGCTCGACCGCGCCCGACATCCGCATCGCCGCTTTCACGCCGCTCTCGGGGCACTCCTTCGAGAACACCGGGGCCGTAGGCTTCGGCCCACCGGGCTTCCCCAACCCCGTGACCGATTTCCCCGAGTCCGGCGACATCTTCTTCAACCTCAACGGCAACCAGTTCTCCGGCCTGCAAACCCCCTTTCATGTAGCAACCGGCACCGAAGGCGTCACGCCCGTCGATACCTTCAACTTCGGCGACGACTTAGAGGGTTTGTTTCTCCACGAACTCGGCCACGCCGCGATCGGCCTCGCTCACCCGCCGTGGGACGGCGAGAACCCCGACCGCCGAGTTATGTACGTCGGCGACTTCGGCAACCCCGCCGCGCCGTTCTGCTGCACCGCGATCAACCGCGAGCTCCACCCCGACGACATCGCCGGAGCCCGGTTCGTCTACGGCCCACCCACGATCATCGGCGACTACAACGCCGACGGTTTCGTTAGCCAAGGCGACCTCGACCCCGTGCTGCTCAACTGGGGCGACGGTGTCACCTCACCCGGATTCGTTGAAGATGCGCTGCCCGGCGGCGGACCGTTCGACGGGCTGATCAGTCAGAACGAACTCGACGGCGTGCTGCTGAACTGGGGCAGCGGCACCCCACCGGCGTCGAGCGCGATCCCCGAGCCCAAAACGCTCGTTGTGACCACCATCGGCGTGCTGGCGGCGCTGACGCGCCGCTTCACGTCTCTAGACGCACCAGCCAGTCGTGGCTGTCGCCGTAGGCCACGCGTAACGCCGCAGCCAACCACGCCCGGGCAGGTTCACCCAGCAACCCAACCGCCGCTTCGAAATCGGCTTGGTCTTTCGCTCGACGATCGCTCGGGCGCGCTTTGTAGAGCAACTGGATCTCGGGGCGCAGCACCAAAATCCCGTCCGAAGTGGTCCAACCCATCTCTCCGATCGGCCCGCCGAGTCGTCGGTCGCGCCGAAACACCCAGCGGTCGCCGTCGTCTTGCGTAAACATCAACTGGAATCGCCACGGCCCGCCGACGCGGTCCTTAACCCAGATGTCGTGGATGCCCGACTCCGGCGACAGGTACTCGCCGCCGGGCCAGGGCGCAAGCTTTATCGGCGTCGGCTGTCGGGTCTTGTACAGCGCCCACTCCGTGAGATGCCGTTGCACCGTGAGTTGGTCACGGGTGAGAACCATCACGTCGGTGTCGCCGTGGCTGCGCGTGGTCTGGCCCAGAAACAGATCGATCGCCCAGCCCCCGGCGACCCACCAGCTGCAAGATACGTCCCGCATCGCCTTGGCGACCTCGGCCACGCTCAGCGGCTGCCAATCGTCAAGCTTCAATCCGGTACGATCCGCCATCGCCCGCTCCACATTGCGCTGCACATTTTAGGACGCCACCGCGACCTGTCGTACCGGCAGGCCTGCGTCGGCCATCGCTCGTTTGGTCTGGGCGATCGAGTATTCGCCGTAGTGGAAGATGCTCGCGGCGAGCACGGCGTCGGCGCGGGTCTGTTTCAGCACGTCGATCATGTGCTGCGGGCTGCCGCAGCCCCCAGACGCGACCAGGGGCACGTCGACGGCTTCCGAGATGAGCTCCGTGATCTCCACGTCGTAGCCGGTCTTCATCCCGTCGGCGTCCATGCTGGTGAGCACGATCTCGCCGGCGCCGAGTTCGACGACCCGGACGGCGTAGGGCAACGCTTCCAGGCCCGTGGGCGTGCGGCCGCCGTGGGTGTGGACCTCGAAGACCTTGCCGTCGGGGCTGACGTGCCGCGGCGTCTGCCCGGTGCGTTGCTCGAAGTCGGCAGCGTCCACGCGCTTCGGGTCGATGTTCACGACCGTCGCGCACCGGCCGAACCGCTTGGCCGTCTGCGCGACGATGTCGGGGTCGAGGACCGCGGCGGTGTTGATGCTCACCTTCTCGGCCCCGGCCTGCACCAGGGCCGTCACGTCTTCGATCGTGCGGATCCCTCCTCCGACGGTGAACGGCATGAAGCACTGCTCCGCCACCCGCCGCACCATGTCGTAGGTGATGTCGCGGTTCTCGTGGCTGGCCGTGATGTCGAGGAAGACCAGTTCGTCCGCCCCCGCCTCGTCGTACTGCCGGGCGATCTCCACTGGGTCCCCGGCGTCGCGGAGCTCGACGAAGTTCACCCCCTTGACCACCCGGCCTTCTTTTACATCGAGACACGGGATGACGCGGTGGGTAAGCATGGCGGAAGTATAGGAATTCCGTCGGAACCGGTGGTAACGGATCGCTCAGGCAGATTGCTGAAGGACCGGCGGCAAGCCACGACGGTTTGGTAATGGGAAATCAAGTTTTAGGTGAACGGATCGAGGCGGGGATGATAGAAACCGAGCCGGCCGCCGCTATTTTCGCCGCTGGGCTGGCGCTCTACTGCATTCGCCGACGCCGGCGGCAGCACAAAACCGAGCCGGCCGCCAGCAACACACCCGCCCCCGGCTCGGGGATCGCGGCAAGCAACGCGGCGGAGTCGACACTCAACAGCGACGCGAACGACTCGACATCGCTTAGGTTGGTCAGACCGTCGGCGTTCGTGTCTCCGGTCAGGGTCACGGGCCGGCCGTAGTCGAATTCGTAGCCGGTGGGGTCGACCAACGCGAGGATGAACGCCTCGATGTCGAACTCATCCACGAACCCGTCGAGGTTCAGGTCGCCCCGCTGCCGCAGCGCGAAGCGGGCGCCGTCGACGATCACCTTGCCGCCGCCGTCCACGGTCAGCGTGACTTCGCCGGTGTTGCCGGCGAGGAAGTCGTACAGCCCCAGCGAGACCCACTGGCCGCCATCGATGTCCTGATCGACGAAGACCACGGTGACGCCGCCCGCCGCGTCGGTGATGGTGATCGGCACCTCGCGGTCGTGACCGGAGTGGTCCTGGCCGCCGCGGTCGTTGACCCAGCGGACCATCACCTCGTACCGACCCGCCTCGGGCAGGTCGGGCGCGAACGTCGCCGAGTCGCCGACGTTCCCGCTGAACAGGAAGTCCTCGCCGACGAATCCGCCGTCGAAGCCGGCCGATACTGCCCACGTGCCGTCGAGGGCGACGCCGGTCGTGTCGGCGTTATCGAGGTAGACCTGCCGGCGGGCATCCCAGAGTTCCTCGGCCCCGAAGGCGGAATAGACGTTGGCTTGGTTAAAGTTCACGATGTCTCGCGTCACGCCGTCCCGGGTTTCCCGAGCAAACAGGTCGTAGCCGTCGTTGTTGGGGCGGATCGAGAACCCCGCGACCGACAACGCGGACTCCTCGGTCACGAAGGCGGGGTTGTCGCTGTCCGACTGACCCGGCCCGTTGCGGTACACCCCGAGCAGTTCGGTCTTCCCGCCGTTGATCGTCTTGACGATCGTGCCTTCCTGTTCGGTCTTGAGCCCGAGGATCCAGACGTCGGCCCCGTCCACGATGATCCGGGCGTCGGGCAGGTCCGGGTCGTTAACGTCGGCCGGCGTCTCGTTGTTGTACTGCCGGGCCCAGACGTTCTGGTTTCGGAAGACCTGGCCCTCACGCGACCCGCCGGCGACATCCTCGAGGAACAGGTCGCCGGGGTTCTCGGCGGCGGGGTCGTAAGCCCACTGCGAGACGTTCCTGAACACCCAGGTCCGGTCCGAGTCGTGCTCATAGGTCACGCGGGGGAGGTTACCCAAGCGGCCGCTGATCCGCTCGACAACGACGGTGTCGGCCCCGGTCTCGCCGAGCACGACCCGGCCGCCGCCGTCGGTGATAAACGACGCCTCGGTGCCCACCAACCGCTCGACGTTGCCGCGGAGCTCGAGCGTGCCGTCGATCTGCCAGTCGCCGTTGGGCAGGTAGACCGTGCGCGCGCCCGAGTCGATCGCGGCCTGGATGGCGGCGGTGTCGTCGATGCCGTCGTCCGCCACCGCGCCGAAGTCGGCCGGGTTCACCCAGGCCGACGGCGGCTCGTCGACCACGTTGGGCGTCTCACGCACCCGCAGGCCCAGCCCGGTATCGGGCGTGTTGTCGAAGGCCTGGAAGGTGCCGCCCCGCCGCGAAACACCCGACGACCCGGCGAACCAGTACTCGTCGATGTAGGTGTCCGACGGCGGCGTGTTGCCCTGAAACGCCTGGACGTCACGCGAAAGCGTGTTGCCGTACCCGGTGGTGCTCACGTCGCGCAGGTAGACGTTGGGAACGAAGTTGCCGTTGACGATCGCGGTCTGGTTGACGGCGTCGCCCGTGCCCACGATCTGGCCGCCGACCAGCACCAGCCGGCCGTTGCCCGGATCCCCCGACCCGCCGCTTTGGTTGGCGATGGCGGGGACTTCGTTGAAGCTGTTGAAGTTGCGGATCTGGATCGTGCTGGTGTTGCTGTTGCGCAGGCCCACGACGTTCTGGTCGCGGACGGTGATGTCCTCGAAGACCTTGCTGTTGGCCTCGAACTGGCTGCGGATGCCGGTGTCGAACCCCTCGACAGTGAGGTTCTTGACCAGCAGCGGGCCGATGGTGCCGTCGTAGCCCACGTCGAAGCCGACCCGCCCGGCGCGGTTAGGGTCGGAGCTGCGGATGGTCAGGTCGCGGGCCACGCCCTGATTCGACGCGTTGAACTGGAGCCCGATCGCGTCGGCGTTCCCAGTGCCGATGTCGATCGTGAGGTCACGGATGCTGTTTTCGAAACGGTCGGCCGAGCCGCCGCCGAAGTTGAACACCGCCCCACCGAACGCCGAACCGCCCGGCGCGAGGTTGTCCTGCAGTTTCAGCACGACACCGCTCTGGCTCTGGCCCTGAATATTGATGAAGCGGGCCGCTCCGGGGATCTGGAGCGTGTCCGAGACGTCGTACACGCCGTCGGGCAGGTAGATGATCTGGTCGCCGCCGCCGAAGCGCGGCAACACGGTGTCGTTAAGCAACTGCTGCAGCGCCGCGGTGTCGTCGATCCCGTCGTTGGGGGTGGCCCCGAAATCGGTCACGTTGAGCACGCCCGCATCGGCCGGGAAGACCACCTCGGCCCCGCCAGACGTGCCGAAGACCAGAGCCGTCAGCCCCACCATTCCTATCGGGCAAACCCTATCAAAACCAAAACAAAACAGCCTGGTCTCGCGGGGCGAGCCCGCGGAGTGTCTCCACCCCGCTCGATTGAACCACATGGTGAGTGCCTCCAAGAAATTACAGCAGGCAGTGCGGTCGCAGGCCACGCCGCGCCAGCCGCGAATTCCCACCATAAACATACTAATTAAATCTGGTCCGTTATCCAAGCTCAATTTCTTGCCCCGATGTTCGTGTCGCTGAAGGACTAACGATCTCTAGGGCCCGGGCCGGCGATCATTCATCGCATTCGGTTCCCTTCATTTTTACCCTAACTCCTGCTACAATTACGAGTTCCCTTGGGCACGGATTTCTTGACCCGAGGGGTGGGAGAAGGAACACGTTTATGTCGGTGAAAACACTTTGTGCGCGCGGGTGCGCCGTGGGCTTGATGCTGCTCGCAGCGGGCACAACCCACGCTCAACTCCGTGTGGTGACCTACAACACCAACACCTTCCAGACCGGCTTCCCCGACGGCGTCGAACGGTTTGTCCGTGACGGCGTGGTCCCCGCCATCCAGGCGCTGGGCGAAGAGCAGGTCAACGGCATCGCCCGCCCCGCCGACATCATCCTGCTCCAGGAGCAGCAGCGCCCCGTGACGACGACCCAGAACCTCGTCGATCAGCTCAACGCCATCTACGGCGACGGGTTCTACGCCCGCGGCTTCGAGGTCGGCGCGACCACCGGCGGCTCGGGCTTCGGCCCGCTCGACGGCGGCGAGATCCGCCAAGCGGTGATCTACCGAACCGACTCGGTCCAGCTCCTCGACGAAGACTCGTTCGGCGGGATCAGCGGGCCCACCCAGCCGCGCGAGACGCTGTTCTACCAGTTCCGCCCGATCGGCTACGGGGCCGACGCGGACCTGTTCATCTTCAACTCCCACTTCGAGGCCGGCGACGGCACGGGCTTCGGCGACGACCTGTTCGCCCGGGAAAACGAAGCGACCGACATCCGAGATTTCATCACCAGCAACAGCCTGGGGTCGTCCAACGTGATCGTCGCCGGCGACCTCAACGTCGATTCGAACTTCGAGCTCTCGGGCACGACCACCTTCGGCGGTCGCTCGTCGCTGCAGATCCTCAGCGACGGCACCGACGCCGAGGGCCGGGTGCTCGACCCGCTGTTCCCCGACGGCGGCGACGTGACGTTCAGCTTTAACTTCGGCCTGGCCGACCAACTCACCCAGAGCCCCGCCGACGACGGGCCCGGGCCGCTCACCGGCGGCGGCATCGACGACCGCTTCGACTTCATCCTCACCAGCGACGAGCTGCTCGACGACGACGGCGTCGCGTTGATCCCCGATTCCTACCACGTCTTCGGCAACAACGGCTCGACGTTCAACGACCAGATCAACGACGGCAACACGATCTCGATCAACGGGCTGACCTCGTTCACCACCGCCGAGGTCCTCGACGCGCTCGAATCGGGCAGCGACCACCTGCCGGTCGTCGCCGACTTCCAGCTCCCGGCCGTGCTCGACGCCATCGCCGACGCCGTGCCTGCGACGCTGGCGGTCGGGGAAGAATTCGACCTCGGTGTCACGATCACCAACGCCGCGGCCGTCGCCACCGTCAATGGCGCAGACGAACTCGACTACACCCTCAGCGTCGCCGGCGACCTGGTCGGCGCCGCGAGCGGGACCGACGCGGCCCTGGGCGGCGGCGTCCTCGAACTCGTCGGCCTCGACACTTCGTCCGTCGTGCTCAAGTCCGGCGTGATCACCGTCGAAACCTCGAGCCAGGGCGCAGCCAACGCACTGGTGACGATCCCGGTGTCGTTCGAGGTCATCGCCGCCATGCTCACGGGCGACTTCAACGCCGACGGCTTCGTCGGCCAGGCCGACCTCAACCTCGTCCTCCTGAACTTCGGCGCCACCGTCCTGCCCGACGGCTTCGACGCCACCAACACCACCGAAGGCTTCTTCGACGGCCTCATCGGGCAGAACGAGCTCAACGACGTGCTCCTGAACTTCGGAAACGGCGCGCTGCCCGAAACCAACGCGATCCCCGAGCCCGGCGTGGGGGCCGCCCTCGGCGTCGCCCTATTGGCCGGCCTCGGCTCACGCCGCCGCGTCGCCTACGGCCGCGAGGTGGGCTAAACTGCCCGCCTCATGAGCAGACGTGTCTATCTCACCGGTGTCGGCCCCGTCAGCGGGCTGGGTCTCGGAATCCAATCCAACTGGGACGGCCTGTGCGCCGGGAACTCGGCCGTCACGCCGGTCCGGGCGTTCGACGCCTCGACCATCGGCAGCCCCGTCGCCGCCGAAGCCCCCGAGGACTTCAAGGTCCGCAACTTCGTGCCCAAGACCTACCGCAAGGCCACGAAGGTCATGGCCCGCGATATCGAATTAGCGGTGGCCGCGGCCGACCTGGCGGCGCGTGACGCGGGCCTCGTGACCAAAGGAACGGACCCGGACGGCGAGCCGTCGTACGCCCCCGACCGCGTGGGCTGCCACATCGGCGCGGGGTTGATCGCGGCGGACCTCGACGAGCTGACCGCGGCGTTGTCGGCCTCGGCCGACGACGGGCCCGAGTCGTTCGACATCCATCACTGGGGACGCGAGGGCATGAACCACCTCACGCCGCTGTGGCTGCTCAAGTACCTGCCGAACATGCTGGCGTGCCACGTGACGATCATCCACGACACGCAGGGGCCGTCGAACACGATCACCTGCGGCGAGGCGTCGGGCGGGCTGAGCATCGGCGAGTCGATGCGCGTGATCCAACGCGGCCAGGCGGACCTGTGTTTCTGCGGTGGGGCCGAGAGCAAGATCAACCCGATGGCGTTTTTGCGGCAGGTGATGACCGGCCGTTTCGTGAACGACGCCGACGCGGCCGACCCCGCCACCGCGGTGCGGCCGTTCGACCAATCGGCCGTTGGCGGAGCCCTGGGCGAAGGCGGCGGGATCGTCACGCTCGAATGTGCCGACTCGTACGAGCAACGAGGCGGCGACGCCGAGAAGGTTTACGCCGAGGTGCTCGGCTTCGGCGCCTCGCAGACGGTCCACCGCCAGACCAAGAACCGCACGCCCGACGCCGAGGGCCGGGGCATCGTCAACGCCGTGCGGGCCGCGTTGCGTGAGGCGGGACTTGAGCCCGGCGCGGTCGATTTCGTCGTGCCCTTCGGCCTGGGCCACCCCGACTGGGACGGCCCCGAGGCCGCGGCGCTCCGCACGCTCTTCGGCGACCGCCTCGCCTGCGTCCCGGTGCTTGCGCCCAAGGCCAACGTCGGCAACCTCGGCGCCGGCTCGGGCGGCTTCGACCTCTGCGTCGCCGCCCAAGCCCTCAAAGAACAGAAGCTCCCGGCCGTCACCAACCGTCCCACCCCCCTGCCGGGCCTTGGCGCGACAACCGCCGAGAAACTCGACGTCGCCCTCGTCTTCGCCACCGGCCTCGGCGGGCAGAACACCGCGATCGTTCTCCAACGAGCTAACGCGTAATCACGCCGCATCGAAAACGCCAGAAAGCATCGCCATGAGCAAACCCAAGATCGTCATCACCGGCATGGGCTGGGTCACTCCCCTAGGCCACGACCTCGAGACCGTGTGGGCCGGGCTGCTGTCGGGGCAGTCCGGCGTCGACCGCACGACCCACTTCGACGCGGCCACCTTCCCCACCACCTTCTCGGCCGAGGTCAAGGACTACGACTGGCGCACCTTCGTCGCCGACCCGACGCTGCACGAGGGCATCGGGCTCAACACCAGCTTCGCGCTCGGCGCCGCGGCGCAGGCCTGGAAACAGGCGGGGCTGGCGGACTACCCGACCCTCGACCCCGCCCGGCTCGGGCTATACCTGGGCGCGGGCGAAGGCTCGCTCGACTTCGATAACTACGCCAAGTCCAACCTCGCGGGGTGGGACGCCGAGGCCCGCGCTATCGACGGCAAGGCGTGGTCCGCAACCGCCACGGCCGTGATGGATGCGACCCGCGAGATCGAGCAGGAACCCAACATGCCCCTCGCCCACCTGGCGCTGGAATTCAACGCCCAGGGCCCGGCTTACAACTGCCTCACCGCCTGCGCCGCGTCGACCCAAGCCATCGGCGAGGCGGCCCACGTCCTGCAACGCGGCGACGCCGACGTCATGCTCACCGGCGGCTGCCACACCATGATCCACCCCCTCGGCGTCACCGGCTTCAACCGCCTCACCGCCCTGTCGAACCGTAACGACGACCCGACCACCGCCTCCCGCCCATTCAGCCACGACCGCGACGGCTTCGTCATGGGCGAAGGCGCCGGCATCATCGTGCTCGAGACCGAAGAACACGCCAAGGCCCGCGGCGCGACGATCCTCGCCGAGGTTGCCGGCTACGGCAGCACCGCCGACGCCTACCGCATCACCGACATCCACCCCGACGGCCGCGGCGGCGCGGGCGCGATGCAGCAGGCCCTCGACAACGCCGGGCTCAAGCCCGCCGACGTCGACTGGATCGCCGCCCACGGCACGTCGACCAAGGAAAACGATTCGATCGAAACCCGCGCCATCAAGGCCGTGTTCCAACAAGGCGACGACGTGGCTTCCGTCCCGCCCGTGTCGTCGATCAAGTCGATGATGGGCCACCTCATCGCCGCCGCGGGCGTCGTGCAGGCCATCGCCGCGGTCCTCGCCATCCGCGACGGCAAGCTCCCCCCCACCGCCAACCTCACCACCCCGTCACCCGAGCTCGACCTCGACTACATCCCCGGCACCGCCCGCGACCTCAGCTCAGATTCTGGCCGCGGGGGCGTCCACGTCTGCCTGTCCAACAGCTTCGGCTTCGGCGGACAGAACGACACGCTCGTGCTCCGCCGGGCGTGAGACCTCGCCGGCTTAACCGCAAGAAGCCCGCGTTCGCTGAACGCGGGCTTCTCGACCGAAAGATTGATGAGATGCGGCGACTCGATCAGTCGTACAGCGGCTCGAGCTTGTCCGTCAGCGCCGCAACGCTCTCGCCCAGCGTGACCAACACGACCAGGTCTTGGAAGTCGGCGTCGACGCCGTTGACGTTGGTGGTGCCGAGTTCGAAGAGGTAGATCACCTGGTTCTCGTCGATGTTGACTCGGCCGCCCTCGAGGTACTCGCGGACATAGAACTCCGCCGTGCTCTGCCCGGCGTAGGCGGTGATGTCCGGGGCGGGGTCGCCGTTGCGCAACACCTTGACCTGCTGGCTCTGGTCGTGCGAATTCACCGTCAAGTGCAGCCTGCCGCCGAATATCGCGGGCAGCCAGGATTTGGCCGAGATCGTGATCTGCTCGCCCTCGTCGAGCATCTCCTGGTGGATGTAGTGCCGGGCGGGGCTGTGGTCGTTGACGTCGCCGTCGGCGGCCGACCGGAAGTCGCCCCAGGGCTCGACCGATTCCGAGCCGATCGTCGCCTGCACCGTGACCGGCACGTCGATCTGACCGTTCACCGCGATCGCCGCGCCGAGCACCGACACCATGACCGCGAAGTCCTCGCTCGGGACCACCCGGCCGTTGTCGATCACGAAGTCGATCTGCCCGTCCGCCATCGCCGGCCCCGCCAACAGAGCCCCCGCCAATCCGCAAACTAAAATATGATTCTTCATGACATGTTCCGATCCAGCCCTCTGGGCTACCCATCGAAGTTTCGCCCGCCAACGAAGCCGGCGTTATATGAACAAATAAACAATTCAGCGCCCCGCCTGATCGAATCAAACCGCGCCCTTTACGGGATATCCTGTCCACGCGTTATCCGAGAACCTGCAAAAATTACCCCCCTTGCCCGTGGACACGGGCTTAACGGGCGGGGGAAACAAGATAAACATGCCTCACCGCTTCTCCCGTACCGACCCGAAGTATTGGGGCCTGTCGCGAAACGGGACGGGTGCCCGGCAGGAGAGCACCACTGCTACATTCGTATTGGCGCACTAAAAAACACCGGACGCCACCTCCAGGGGGCGTCCGGTGTCGGGTTGAGCGGGATGAATCGCGGAGACTGATCTACCCCGAGCGGGCGGTGACCAGTTAGTCGTACAGCGGGTCGGTCTCGGTCGAGAGCTTCAGCGTCGTTTCGATGCGGAAGTTCGACTGGGTCGTGTGCCGCTCGGCGAAGAACAGGACCAATTCGTACACGCCGTCGGGTTCCAGGCCCAGGGCGGCCGCCTGTTCGTCCAGGTTGACCTCGCCCGACGACTGGCCGTGGACACCGCCGATGTCGACCGCGAGCTTGCCGTTGATGAACACCCACACGTCGTCGTCGCCGACGAACTTGAACTCGAGGTCTTGACTCGGATCGTCCCGACGGTCGCGGGAGGTGTAGGAGAACAGCGTGCGCAGCTCGTAGGTGAAGTAGAAGTTGTGCGTGCCGGTGGAGGCGTCGATCTTGTCGTCCCAGCACACGTCCGAGCCGAAATCATCCAGCGGGAAGAAGTACCGCTCCGCGGGGTCCGACGACTGCTTCTCGCGGGCATAGAAGAACACGCCGGGGCTGCCCGGCAGCGGCTCGAGTGTGATCGCGTAGGGCAGCGCCTTGTTGACGCCTTCTACGTTGCGGAACCACTGATCGAACGTATCGGGGCTAGTGATCATCCCCTTAGAGTAGTCCGTGCTCGTGTTCAGCACCGGCTTGCCGACCCCGATGCCGCCGTCGAGCTCGGCCTCGACCAAGTTCTTCCGCACGCCGAAGGACTTGTGCTCGTGCTGCATGTCGGGGTGCGACACCTTGAAGTCACGCAGCGTGCCCTCAAGAACGATCGAGTTGGGCGTCGAGTCGGTGGCCGGCGTAAACGTCGAACCGTCGTCGGAAGCCCCGGCCGCGCCGGTCCATCCCAGCAGGCCCAGGCCCGCCACAGCCAAACATGAAACGCTTGTCCTTCGCATGAGATTCATCCTTCGTTGCGTCCGTTAAACCAAATGACCTACCCCGGGTACGAGCCGAGGAAACCCAAGATGCAATACAAATATGGAATACCAGACGTGCAAAAACCACTCATTTAAGGCCGCGCGGCCCCGATCGCCGTCGATCTATGCCGGTTATGCCGATGACAACGGCCGCAGATTTCCGCGGCCGTTGTCAATCTGTATTCAATGTTGTGAGAACGACGCCCCGGATCAGTCCGCCACCCGCCGCGGCTTGGTCGAGGCGATGACCCGCACCGACGGGATGTTGGCGACCTCGATATCCAGGCTCGCGTCGTCGTCGGCCTCGACCGTGAAGTCGATGCTGGCCCGCTCGAGGACCCACGTGCCGCTGTTGTCCCGGCGGCAGCGCAGCGTGAACTCGCAAGCGGTCACGCCGCCAAGGATCGGCTGGGTCGTGATCGTGCCCGTGCCCGGGTCCTGCGTCAGGCTTAACTGCTGGGTCGCGCTGTCCCAGGTGATGGTGATGAAATCGCCGTCGGCTTCCTGGAGGATCAGGTAGTCGCTGGTGACGATGTCGTCGCTGACGGTGAAACCCGTACCCGCGTCCAGAGGCATCGGGCCGTGGGCCGTGCTGGTCCGCACCAGCGTCAGCAGCCGGTTGACCACCATGCGCGTCGAGGTCTGCGTCGAGGCCGACTCGGCCGCGATGGCGTACGCGGTAAACGAGGTGTCGATCGCCACCGCCGTCGCCGTCAGCAGCATCGCGCTGATCGCCAGCGCCACGAGCATCTCGATCAGCGACAGGCCCGCGCGGCGGACCCGAGAGGGGCGCTGGCGGGTTTCGGCGGGGTGTTGCTCGGTGATCGTCATGTCGGAACGCCTGGATAGAGGGAACAGCGAAAACAACCTAAAAACAAAGTCGATCAGGTAACCAAACACCGCCTACCGGCCCTCGTAGTAGGTCGTCTCGATCGGGCGCAGCTCGATCGGGCCGTCGATCCCGTCGGGCAGGGCCAGTGTCGGGTCGTAGATCAGCCTGATCTTGCCCAGGCCGGTGTCGGGCGTGAACCCGCCCGCCTCGAGGTCGCCGGTGTCCTGGTCGAAGTAGCCCAGCGTGGTGTTGAACTGCGGTGCCGTGTCGCCCTTGACCGGGGTCACGCCGCTCACCGGCAGGTACGTCGTGATCAGCGTGCCGCGGAGCGTAACCGCCCCGCGGATGTCGATCAGGCCCGCGACGATCGCGCCCGACAACTCGATCGGCTCGGCCTCGGTGTCGAAGCTCGACGCGTTGGGGTCGTCCGGGTCGTAGTGCGTGCCCATCTCCACCGACATGTGCGGCAACAGCAGCGAGCTCCGCTCGTACAACGCGCGGTCTTCGTCGTCGGTCACCGCGTCGAAGTTGAAATCCGTCCCGCCGGTGAAGGTCACCTTGTTGCGGACGTGGGTGTACTGATCGGGCTGGTTGCCGTCGGGTTGGCCGCTGACGATCGGGCCCTCGAACGTGCAGTTGTTGAAGCGGATGTTGTTGCCCAGCGGCTTGGTATCGTTCACCAGGGAGCCGCCGACGGTCGCGTCGTAGTCCGGGTGCTTCTCGGTCCCGTCGGACTCGAGCATGCCCACGTAGTTGAAGTTCTCGTCGCCGTTGTCCGCTTCCACCTCGATAAACGTCACGCCCTGGAACTTGCAGTTGTCGAACAGCGCGTTGGTGCCCATCGGGATCCGCAGGTTATTGAACACCTTGTTGCGGTGGATCGGGCGGTCGTACCAGTCGTACGGGAACGCGGCGCCGTAGGGCACCCGCTCGAAGTTATCCGGGCCGGTGCCCGGCGCGACGTACTCGGGCGTGGACGCACCGTTGGCCACGCCGCTGGACGGTGTCAGCGTGTTGGTCGCCAACGCGGCGAACGAACTGGTGTCGAAGCTCTTCTGGTCGAAGCTGTGGACGTCCAGCGCCGGGTCGGCCGTGGTCAGCGGCGGGTCGCCGAAGTCCGGCTTGACCAGCCCCTGCAGGAAGTCCTGGTACTGGGGCGTCGCCGTCCCGCCGGTGGCGGCCCAGTCGCCCAGGCCCGTGTTCCAATCGCTCGCGGTCGCCTTGATCGACACCGAGCCGCGGATCTTGGCGTACAGGTCCTCGGCGTCGATGAACGTGTCCGGCTCGTCGAACGGGTCGGTGGCCGAACGCTGGTCCATCATGGCGAACAGCTGCGTCGCCGTGCCCTGCCGGCTGCTGTCGACGCCGGAGGTGAACTCGCTGAGCGTGACCCGGCCGTCGACCGTGTCGGTGTCGAACTCCGCGAGGAAGTAATCGAACTCGCTGACGAAACCGTCGCCGTCGATGTCGGCCGCTTTCGCGCCGGTCTCCCCGCCGGGCCAATTCTGAGTCTCGGTCGGGCTGTTGACGTTGATGCGGTTGTCACCGTTGATGTCGTTGACCACCAGCTCGTTGTGGAACGTGCCGCCGCCGGGGTACGCCGAGCTGGGCGGGCTGATGATCGCGTCGAGCGGGTCGGACAGGCCCAGGAAGTCGGACTGGATCTGGATCGGGTGGCCGTTGAGCTTGTCGGTCTCGGTGAACAACGAGCCGACGTTGCCCTGGATCTGTACGTTGCGGCCGATCATGACCCGGCTGCGCGAGAGCACGGCGTAGGGGATCGTCTTGTCGAGGCGGAAGTCCATCGAGATCGTCCGCGACACGTTGCTCCGGACGGTGCCGTCGGTGCCGGTGACCTTGATGCGGATGAACCGCCCGTCGAGCGGTGCGGCCTCGCTCACGTCCCAGTCGATGCCGGTAGCCGGGTCGCTGCCGTCGTACGGCGGGCGGTCGTAGAACGGGTCGTCGTAGCCCAGCGCCGAGGGCTGCTCGGAAAGCGGTAGCGGGTGGGCCTCGATGGTCGCGGAGAACACGGGCTCGCCGTCGCCGAGGCTGACCGCGGGAACGATCAGCACCGGGATCTGCCGGCCGAACGCGTCGGTGCCGCGGAGCGAGTAATCGACCCGCGGCTGATCGAGCCCGTTGGGGAAGTTGTCCACTTCCGCCCGAAGCACATCTCTCAACGCGATCGCGGTCCTGTTCCACAGGTCGTAAGCGTTGCCCTCGGGGTCGTCGGTGGTGCCGTCGTGGATCTGACCGGCCGTGGTGTAAATGCCGGGGAAGTTGGTCAGGTCGTCGGGGTCGCCCTGTGTGACCTGCTCGAGGCGGTACGCCAGCAGGCCCATCCCCGTCTCGGCCGCGGCGAGCGAGCGGTTGATCTTGATGTGCGAGTCGGCGGTACGCAGGTTGCCCTGCGACACGATCGCCATCGCCGCCGCGAGGCTGCCGAAGATCAGGAGGAACATCATCGACAACACCGCCGTGATGCCGCGCTGTCGGGGGGGCGCGACGCCCCGCTGACGCACGGGGCGTGCGGTGGTTGGGGCGTTCACTCGGTTGGGTTTCGGCTGCTTCATGTCAAATTCCGTACGCCTCCGCGTGACGAAAAACGCTGGTCTCGATTATCGGCTGACCACCCACGTCATCGACGTGACGTCCTCGGGCGCCGCCATCTGCGGCGACTGGTACGTCACCGTCACCGTAACCCGCATCATGTCGGTCGAGCCGATCGGATAAGCGGCGCCCCCGAGGCTCTCGGGCAAGACGTTCTCGACGCTGACCTCTTGGGCCCACTGGTCGAGGTCCGCGATGGGCAGGCGCAGGCCGTTGATCGGCGGGCTGAACGTCACCGCGCCGCCCCCGCCGGTGAAATCATCGAGGTCGTCGTAGTTCACGACGTCGGCCTCCGGGTCGGCGCTGCCCCCGACGATCTCGTTGCTCTCAACGCCGAGCGTGTCGGACCCGGTGATCGGGTCGTGGTGGGGCATGACGAGCGTGAGCTCGCGGATCTCGTTGGCGAGCATCTGCGCGGTGCCGGTGCGTTGGGCCCAGTCGTTTTTGATGTGGTAGGCCTGCTGGGCCGACACCATCGCCAGCACGCCGGTGCCGACGATGACCATGGTCAGCGCCGCTTCGATGAGCGTGAAGCCCCCGGCGGAACGCCGCATTCGGCGAGTTCGTGACTTGGCGGTTTGGCGATCTTTCATTGCGCTGTCTCGTTTAATCAACCAATCCGAAACCTTGCCGTGCAAGCCACGCTCGGTACCTATTAACCCGCAAGCCGCTACACACCGTACGACCGGTACACGCCGTCCATCCGCGAGGCCGCCGGATCACTTCACCAGCGTCGACAGTTTGAAGATCGGCAGGATGATCGCCATCGCGATGAAGCCAACCACCGAACCCATGATGATGATCATCACCGGCTCGATCATGCTGGTCACCGTCTTGATAGTTTCCTTCAGTCGCTTGGCGTAGAACGTCGAGACCTCGTCGAGCACCTCGCCGAGCTTACCCGACTCCTCGCCGGCCGCGATCATCTGGATCACCGCTTTGGGCAGGAGCTTGCCTTTGTAGAGCGGCTGAGCGATCTTTTTACCTTGTTTCACCGAGCTGTAGACGTTCCGCCACATCTTGCGGAACATGCGGTTGCCGCTGATCTCGCCGGTAATCGCCAGCGTGTCGAGCATCGGCACCCCCGCGTTCACCAGTTCGCCCATCGTGTGGAGCGAGCGGCTGATGTACAGCGCGTTGAACATCTTCTCGAAGATCGGGAACTTGAGCTTGATCTGGTCGAACCACCAGCCGCCGGGCTCGGTCTTGCTGAGGAAGAAGCCGATCAACACCAGCACCAGCAGCGCCAGCAGCACCGCCCACCACCAGACGACCATGAACTCCGACAACGCCATCAGGAAGATCGTCGGGCCGGGCATCGCCGACTCCTTACCCTCGAACACCGCCGCGAACCGCGGCAGCACGAACGTGAGCAGGAACACGGTGACCAGCACCGCCATCGAGCCGATCACGCCGGGGTAGATCATCGCCCCGATCACCATCGACCGCGTCTCGATCTGCTGCGCCAGGTAGGCGGCGATCCGGTCGAGCATCTGGCTGAACGAGCCCGACATTTCTGAAGCGCGGACCATGTTGATGTACAGCGGGCCGAACTGCTTGGGGTATTTCGCCAGGGCTTCGGAGAACGGCTTGCCGGACTCGACGTCCTGCTTGATCTGGTAAAGCTGCTGCTTGAACTTGGCGTTTTCGGTCTGCTCGGCGATGCCCTCGAGCGCGGCGCGGAGCGAGATGCCCGCCCGGATCATGACCGCGAGCTGGCTGGTGAAGTTCAACACGTCCTTGGCCGACGGGCCCGAGGAGTAGTTGAGCGCACTGAAGATTTCCTGAAGCGACTTGCCGCCGCCAGACTTGCCGCTGACCGGAGTCAGTTGCAGAACGGTGTTGCCCTGGCTGCGGAGCGTCTGCGCCGCGGCCATCGCGTTCTCGGCCGCGAGGTGGCCGACGGTCACTTCACCGCCGCTGGTCCGCATTTGGTATCGATAGTTGGGCATAGCTTTCTCTCTGCTCGCGAGTCGGGGTCGGCCGGCCGGGCCATCGACGCGTCGATCCACGATCGGCGGTCAAACAACAACCAATCACGCCACCAGTGCGCGTTCCAGCTTCTCGGGGTACGCCGCCTGGGCGATCGCGTCCTCGCGGCTGATCATCCCGTTGAAGAACAGCTCGGCGATCGCGTTGTCCAGGCTGTTCATACCCAGCTGACGGTTCGTCTCGATGACGTTGGGGATCTCGAACGCACGGTTTTCGCGGATCAGGTTCCGCACCGCGGGGGTGCACAGCATCGTCTCGACCGCGGGCACCATGCCCTTCTTGTCGATCCGACGGAACAGGGTCTGCGACACCACCGCCTGCAGCGTGTTGGCAAGCATGGACCGGATCTGGTTCTGCTGGTCGGCGGGGTACATGTCGATGATCCGCTCCACCGTGTGCGAGGCGTTGACGGTGTGCAGCGTGCTGAACACCAGGTGGCCGGTCTCGGCGGCGGTGATCGCCGCGGCGGTGGTCTCGAGGTCACGCATCTCGCCGACGAGGATGATGTCGGGGTCCTGACGCAGCACGTGCCGCAGGCCCGAGGCGAACGACGGCGTGTCCATGCCCAGCTCGCGCTGCTCGATGCAGCACTTGTCGGAGATCATGGCGTATTCGACGGGGTCTTCGAGCGTGATGATGTGCTTGTGGTAGCGCTTGTTCATCGCGTCGATCATCGCCGCGAGCGTGGTCGACTTACCCGAGCCCGTGTCGCCGGTGACCAGCACGAGGCCGCGGGGCAGGTACGTCAGCCGGCTGATCACGTCCGGCAGGTTCAGCTCGGCGAGCGGCGGGATCTCGGTCTTGATCGCACGCAGCGCGATGCCGACGCTGCCGCGCTGGCTGTGGGCGTTGACACGGAAACGGCCGAGGCCGGGAATCTCGTAGGAGAAGTCCGAGTCCTTGATCTTTTCGAAGACCCGCATCTGGTCGTCGGTGGCCATCTGCTTGAGCATCCGCATCGCGCCCTCGGGCGTGATGACGGGGTAGTCCAGCGGCGTCATCGTGGTGTGGACGCGGGCCATCGGCGGGTGGCCGGAGATCAGGTGGATGTCGGAGGAACCGAGGTCCAGAGCCGTCTTCAAAATCGTGTCGAGTTCCATGCGTCGTCTCGGGTGAGGGAATGGGCGTGTCGGTCGTCAGGCGTCCCGCCAAG
The DNA here is from genome assembly GCA_039033595.1 of Planctomycetota bacterium. Taxonomy (GTDB): domain Bacteria; phylum Planctomycetota; class Phycisphaerae; order Phycisphaerales; family Phycisphaeraceae; genus Algisphaera. The sequence continues at coordinate 118,854 of JBCCCG010000002.1, forward strand.
CGCTTCCGGGCCGAGGCACCAACGCCTCGGACCCCGCGCGACGATCCGCATACGTCGGAAACATCGGACGGATCGGCGCGCGAGATAAGCTCGCCACCCCGCCTTCTTGACGTGTTTTGACTGAGCCCCGGAAACGCGCCAAACCCTACAGAACCACGCCGAGCCGATAATAACGACGCCGTCGACCAGGCCGGGACGTCTACCGCAAGGCCTTTACTTCGCCGGCTCGGCCGACGCCCCGGCCGACCACGCCGCGTAACCGCCGTCGTACAGCGACACGTCGTAACCCAACTCCAACAGCACCGCGTACGCCAGCGACGCGTGCATCCCCGCCGCGTCGTACACGATCACCGGCCGCCCCTGCGGAACTCCCGCATCCGCCAGCGCCCCCCGCAATTCCGCCTCCGGGCGCAACCACGGCGGCTTCACCCCCGCCACCATCTCCCGCCACGGCAGGTTCTTTGCCGTCGCGATCCGTCCCGCCACCTTCACCCCCGGCCCCTTCTTCTGCCCCGAAAACTGATCGGCCGGGCGAACGTCCAGCAACGTCGCCCGCTGCCCCGCCACCGCGCGACGCACGTCTTCATCGCCCACGACCACTCCGGGGGTCACGGTGGGGCGCCACGGCTTACCCTCGACCGCGTGACCCGGTTCGGCCGCCGGTGGGCCGGAGCCGTCCGCCAGGCCGGGCGTCGCCGCCACGATCCGCCCCTGGGCCACCCAGCCGCGCAGGTGCCCGTCGAGCAGCCGCGCGTTCTCGCCCAGCCCGAAATGCCGCATCGTGACGTACAGCCGGGCCGGGAACACGCCCGCCGCGTCGCCGTAGAGCACGACGCGCGACTCCGCGTCGATCCCCAGCCGCCGCATCAGTGTCTCGAACGCCTCGGGCGTGAGCAGTTCGGTCTTCCGCCCGTCGCGTTCGAGCGCCATGATCTCGGTGAAGTCGACGTACCGCGCCCCGGGGATGTGGCCGCGGTGGTAGCCCTTGTCCCCGTGGCCGACGTGCAGCAGCACGAGCCGGGGGTCGCCGAGCATGAGCTGCAGGTCGGCCGGGCCGATCATCACCCGCGTCGATTCCATCACCGCGCCGCCGGGCACGGGAACGCCGACCGTGCGCCCGGCTTCGGCTGCGCAGCCGCCGAGCGACCCGGCCGTGATCACGACCAGCCACGCGCAAAAGAAAGCCCCGCCGAGTGAGGCGGGACTGAGTTTGTTGGTCAAAGACAGAGCGTTCATCGCTCCATTGTATCTTGGCTCAACGACGGGTTACGCCGACCGACGCCGACGCATCATCGCCAGGCCGCCGAGGCCCAGCAGCGCCGCGGTCGTGGGCTCGGGCACGGCGTAGATGCCCGGGACGCCGCCGCCGGCCGCCGAGAGGTTGAACCACGCGACTTCGCCGTCGAACTCGCTGAACGCGATGGCGGCGTCGACAGCAGCCGGGCCGGCCAGCAGTTCGGCCTCGCTCAACACGATCGCGAGTGTGCCGGCCGGGTCGGCCGGATCGAAGCTCACGAAGTTGTCCGGGGTGCCGGTGTTGGCGAAGACCACCGAGCCGTCCGACAGCACGGTGAAGGCCGTGCTGGAGATGCCGATGTCGGTGCCCGAACCTTGGGCGGCCAACACGTCGGCCTCGGTGATCAGCGTGCCGCTGGACATGTCCGAGGGATCGAAGAACGAAACGTTCTCCGGGCTGGTGCTCTGGCCGAAGTACAGCACGCCGCTGCCATCGACGCCGAGACCGCCGGGCGTGTCGTCGCCGGTGATGCTGGCCAACTCGGTGTCGCTCAACACGACCGAGACCGCGTTCGTACCGGTGACTTCGTACACCGAGTCGGTGTCGCCCTCGTAGAAGAAGACGTTGCCGGTGGTCGGGTTGACGTCGCCGAAGCTGACGGTGGCGGCGCCGCTGACGCCCGGCAGGCCGTCGAGCGTCGTGTCGTCGACCAGCAGCGACGCGGCGCCGGTCATCTGGTCGATCTTGACGATCTGGTCGGTGGTGTTTTCGAGGATGATCAGGTCCGAACCCGAGGCGAGCAGCGTGCCGCTGATACCCGAGGGGACCTCGCCGAGCGCGGTGTTGAGCGCCGCGGTGCTCGTAAGCTCCGAGACGATGTTGGCACCGCCCAGGTCTTCGATCTTCACGATACGCTGCAGCCCGCTGCCCGAGAGCATCGCGAAGCCCGTGTCGCCGACGATCGTGCCGGAGATCAGGATCGTCCCGTCGCCGCCGTTGATCGTCGGAAGGTCGGCCAACTGCACATACTGGCTCGACGCGGCCCCCGAAGCCAGGGCCACGGTCAAAGCCGCACACAAACCGGTTGTCTTTTTCATCACTATCCTCCTCAAAGGTTGTCAAACAAATCAGAAAATCGAACTCAAACAGGCCCAGTATAGAAACAGTCTCTCGCGGTCAGCCCGCTCGGCGGCGACGCATCATCGCCGGCAAAAACACCCCCAACACCGCCAGCCCTGCGGGCTCGGGCACCGCCGCCGCCACGACCGACGCCGGCACCCCCACCAACGCCGCAAACGGCTCGACGTCCGACAGGTTAAATAGCCCGTCGCCGTTGATGTCGCCGCGGACATCGACCGCCGAGCCGTAGAGCCCCGCGTACGCCGCCCGGCTCTCCAACGCCGTCACAAACGCCAACACGTCGTCGAGGTCCACCGTGCCGTTGACGTCCATGTCGCCGAGGACCGCTCCGGTGTCGAACGCGGTGTCGAGCGAAAAAACGGTATCGAAGCTCAGATTAAATTCTCGGCCCTCGAAATAGATGACGACGTTGCCACTGGCGTCGCGGTCGCTCACGCTCACGCCGGACTGGAACAGCCGCAGGTCGTTGCTGGCGTTGACGATGTCCGTGCCCTCGCGGGCCACGACGGTGCCGTTAAGGATCAGCGCGTTGTCGTAGACCACGACGACGTCGCCGTCGTTGTTGAACGCGATCCCCTCAGCCGGGCCGTCGATCACAAAAGTCCCGCCCGCGGCGTCGGGCACCACGTCCTCTTCGCGGAACGTGACGTGGCCGTTGATGATCGCGACGCTGTCGAAGTCGCTCGACGCGCTGGTGAAGCTCGTAAAGCCCCAGTTGCCCGAGCCCACGCCCGAGTTCTGCACCGTGCCGCCGAGCGTTTCGGTGGCGTCGAGGCCTCCGTTGGCGACGCCGATGACGTTTTCGGTCGTGATCACGTCACCCGTGCCGAGGTAGCGCTGCGCCTCGCCATCGACCACCACGTAGTCCGAATCGGGCCCGAGGCTGGTCCCCTGCACCGCGGACAAGTAGGACGTGCCGTCGAGCGAGACCACGGTGTTGGTAAACGAAGAAACCAAGCTGGCCACGGTGTCTGCGGTCCCGCCAATGGCGTCCCCGGCCGTGAGCAGCGTCGTGTTGGGGCCCGCGAACAATCCTTCGCTGATGCCCCCGCCGTCGGTGTAGCGGGCTTCGTAGATCGGCACCCCCGCTTCGCCCATCCCACGGAAGGTCAAGCCGGTGTAGTTGCTGCCGGCCAATCCGGGCACCAGGACGGGGTCACCCTCCACAGCGATCGGCGTGTCGTCCAGCCAGAGGCTGCTGACCCGGTCGGCCGGAACCGTGATGTCCGGCCCCGCCGTGTCGGTGTACAGCACGTCCGCCCCGTAACCCGTCTGCCCGGCGTTGTTGATCGCCACCAGCTTCAACTCCTGCTGCTGGTAGGTCCGCGTGCCGAACGTGATGTCGTCGGCCGGGGTCGAGGTGTCGTTTTCCTCCCGCAGGATGGTAAAGGCGGTGCCGGGTGTGGTGGCCCCGACGTAGAAGTCCTGCGACGTCGCCGGGTTCATCCCGAAGTTGTCGCCGAAGGAACTCCCGGTGCGGACCCGCGTGACGAAGCCGCCCTGGGCGTTGGCGTTGACGTCATTGAGCGACCGCACAAAGAAAAAATCGGACTCAGGGAAGAAATCGCCTTCGGCGATAACCTTGGTCACCTGGCCCGAGGCCGAACCGACCGCCACGGCCATCAACGCGGCAAACGCAACTGGACTCACTGACTTCAAGGCACCTTCTCCACGGGGCTAACGGCCGATATATAAGACCCAGCCCTCCAAACTCACCCAGTCTAGCGGAAACCCACCGGAAATCACCCCCTAATCCCCCAAAATCACCCATAAATTCGGTAAATGCTTGACCTGCGGCAGAAATACGTAAACTATGAAAGATTGCCTGCCTAGCCCCCTTTCCCCGACTCTGAGCCGCCCATGTCCACGCCCGCGCCCCGCCCACTATCGCCGTGTCGTCCGGGCTTCACGCTAATCGAACTCCTCGTCGTGATCTCGATCATTGCCCTGCTGATCGGGATCCTGTTGCCGGTGCTGGGAAAGGCCCGAAAAGCGAGCACGGCGGCACGCTGCCAGGCGAATCTCCACCAAATCGGCATCGCGATGTTCCTCTACGCCAGTGACTACGACGATTTTCTTCCCGACCCTCAAACAATGGGTATCGGCGGTGACGGTATTGGGAGCTACCGCGTTCTCGCCGGAACGGAATACCCGGGTGGTTTCTCCACCGCCACGGCCCCCCCGGCGTTTGGTGGGACCGAGACGCTGGGCTTGACTGCCTTGCTTGACGAACGCGCTTATTTCCCGGCCAGCGACGGCTGGTTATGCCCCGCCGCCAGGTCGGAGTTCCAACAGACCGGCAACACCTACCAAGTCAACCCGTCACCGACGATGTCTGACATCAGGACGTTTGCGTTCGGCCTTCAGGATAATAGTTTCAAGGAATTTACGCCGATGGTGTGGGACCATTTTGGCGGTGTCGAACTCGCGATCCCGAACCTTTTCTTCGGCACCGTCGGGAACAAGTCTGCCGGCGCAATCCCCGGGACTAAGTTCGAAGCCGACGATCAAGCGAAGGTCCACGGCGATGGATTGCCTTCCGTACTCGCTTCAACCCAAGCCGTTTTCATCGACGGCCACGTGGCCCTACGCGAAAAGTAAACTGCAGCGATCATGGCAAGTCGCATAGCCGCACCCAAAGAGTTCTCCCGGACCTCTCGTCTATCCGCCCGATCTCGGGCCGGTTGGGTCGCGGCGTGCGGCCTCGTCGTACTCATTGGTTCTTCGGCGAGCGTTTTCACCTCGCTCTCTGTCGGCGACGAGGGAGCCGAGCCCGACGCCGACGCCCTCCGCGCCGCGTACGCCCGCCCCGCCGCCGAGTGGCCGGCGATGATCGTGGACGAGGGCGTCGAGGCCCGGGAGCTCGGGCTGCTGCCCGACGTCGTGTTCCCCGACGACAACCCGTACACCAAAGAGAAGGCCGAGCTCGGCAAACAGCTCTTCTACGACCCCCGGCTCTCGGCGTCGAACCAGATGGCCTGCGCCTCCTGCCACGACCCCGACCTGGGCTGGGCCGACGGGCGCACCGTGTCGTTCGGGACCCAACGCCTCGAGCTCGCCCGCAACGCGCCCACGATCCTCAACAGCGGGCACCAGGAGATCTTGTTCTGGGACGGCCGGGCCGACTCGCTCGAAGACCTCACGCTCAAGGTCATCGAGAACGCCGACGAGATGCACGGCGTCGGCGAAGACGTCGCCGCCAAGATCAACGACGTCCCCGAATACCGCGCCGCCTTCAAAGAAGTCTTCGGCGAAGACGAGGTCACCATCGACGCGCTCACCAAGGCGGTCGCCACCTTCGTCCGCACGGTCAACGGCGGCCGCAGCGCCTTCGACCGCTTCCTCAAGGGCAACCCCGACGCGCTGTCGGACTCCGCCGTCCGCGGCCTGCACCTGTTCCGCACCGCGGCCAAGTGCATGAACTGCCACCACGGCCCGACCCTCTCGGACCACAAGCTCCACAACACCGGGCTGTCGCTCCACGGCCGGCCCGACGAGGACCTGGGCCTCTACCGGATCACCCAGAACCCCGAAGACGTCGGCAAGTTCAAGACCCCGCCGCTCCGCCACGCCTCCCGCACCGGGCCCTACATGCACCACGGCCTGTTCGAGTCGCTCATCGTCACGGTGCGGGCCTACAACATCGGCATGCCCACGCCCCGCCGCCGGGCCAACCAGCAGGACGACCCGCTGTTCCCCGAGAAGTCGCCTCTGCTGCACCGCCTCGACCTCGACGACCAGCAGCTCGAAGACCTGGTCGCGTTCATCGAGTCGCTCGAAGAGCCCCACCGCCGGATCAAGCCGCCCGAGCTCCCGCCGTTCGCCGAGTGAGACGCGGTGGGCCGGCCGCAACGCGACCTCGATCGTTGGGGCCGCGCCGTGCCTCGGCGATCGGCATGACGTACGCCAACTGAATAGTGATAATGGTGGGGGGCCGTGCCGCGGTGCGCCGCGTTACTCGCCGCGCGTAAACGCCGAAATGTCGATCGGCTCGGCGAAGGCAAGCCCGATCTCGAACCCGGCCTGGCTAAGGTCGGCTCCGTTGACCTCCCGGCTGCGCGCGACGGTTGCTTTCATCACGACGCCTTGACCGTGCGTTGCTTCGATTGCGAGTTGGCACGCCGTACCGATCGGCAACGCCTGGCCGTGGATTACCGACACGCCTCCGGCGCTGATGTTGCGCGTGCGCACTAGCGCGATGCCGTGCGGTGCCCCGTCCCGCGCAAAACGGACCAGACAGTTGATCACCGCCACATGACGCCGGCCGCCGGCCCGACGTTCGCGCTCCACGTAAGACGGCGCGTGCCGCCGGTCGTACTCGATACGCTGGACCGCCGCGTCCCAGTCAGGCTCGGCCAGGTAGCTGCGGATCATCCCGTCGACCTCGGCGAGTTCGGGTTCGAACTGAGGCGACGCACTGGCGGTTTTGCTGGGCATGGGGGGTCCTGGATCGAAGGGTGAAGACGGACGTTGGGGCGGAGGCGCGGCAAGCGGAAGGCGGCCTGGTCTGTGGATAGCTGAACCGAAACATTCGACCTCCGGGCCGCGACTTACGCCGCCGGCACGAACGGGCTGATGTCGATCGGCCGATCGAACTGCACGCCCACGTCGTACGTCAGCGCCTCTTCCGCGACCCGGCCGATCTCCCGGCACCACGCCACGCGGGCCGACAGGATCATCCCCCGGCCGCGCGGCGGCTGCAGCGCCACCGTGCAGCGCGTGCCCGCGTGCAGCTCGTGGTCGTGCACAAAACCCAGCCCGCCCGACGAGATGTTGCGGGTGTGCACGAGGTACGTGCCGTGGTCCGCGTCCGCCTGCTCCGGCGGGGCCAGACGGATCACGCAGCGGAAACTCAGCGCGTGGCGGGCGTGCTCGCGGTCGCCGGTGGCGTCGCTCGCCCCGCCGGCCAGGTCGTCCGCCTCCCCGTCGGGCCGCCCGTGCTCGACCCGCTGGAGGATCGCCAGCCACTGCTGATCCGACACCCAAAGACGGGCCGTGTCGGCCTCGTAATGCGTCAGGCCCTCGTCGACGTCGCGGACGGCCGTGGTGGGGGGTGGGCTAAACATAAAAACGGTCCTCGCAGAATCTGCCGATTCATCGTCCGACGCCCCCCGCCGATCCAGCCCGGCCCGGTCCGCCGCCGCATAAACCGCGTTCCCCCTCGTCACAGAACTCACCAACCTTTCACCTATCCCAAACCGTCCGGTTGCGCAGCCGCCTTACTGTCTGACCCGGAGAAAACGGAGGCGGGGGACGGGCTTCCACGAGCGTGGAGAGGGAGCACGCGAGGGGAGGAGAGCGGGAGAAGTAACCTGGAGGGCCCGAATCCGTGCCGGGCCGTGACGTGTGGAGGAGCACGCCACGGCCCGTTTTTTTGTATCTCGCCGGCCGTTGAAGACCCCACACCACGCCGACGGCCGTCGAGGCGACAAGGCGATCGCCACCCAACACCCCGTCCCCACCCGCCGCCGAAGAACATGCCCTTCCCTCCAGAACGCGGTCACCGCCTCGCCGCCGCGGCCCGCGTGACCTCGTAGGGCCACACCCGCAGCGAACGCCTCTCTTCCGGGTACCCGTCCAAGTACCACCGCGTCTCGACCAGCCGGATATACCCCTTGGTCGTGGGGCCGTAGAACGTGTAGCTCAGCGTCCCCGCCGCGGGCTTGCCCCCGGGCGTGCGGGTGTAGGCCACGTCGACCCGGTCGCCGCGCCGCAGCACCGCCGACACCGTCCACGGCCCGCCGTTGACGCTCAGCCACGCCCCGCGTTGCCGGTGCGTCGCCTCGTCGATCTCGATGTACGTCAGCCCGCGGTCGAGCTCGCGGATGGTGGAGAACGGCTCGACGACCGCCACCTTCTCGCCCTGCCGGATCGCCGGCATCTCCACCGGCACCTGCCGCGCCGCGTGGGCCAACGCCGGCCCCAACGTGTTGCCCGGCGGCAACGCGCTGCACCCCACTCCTGGAAACAGGCCCAAAGCCCACAACGCCGAGACGCCGACACACCACAACCAGGGACGACCCGTCGCCATCCCCTCTATGTCGGCCACAACGCGAACCCCGGATCAACTTCGCCCCCCTTCCCTGGCCCCCACGGTCAACCGGTTGGTTTCCGGTTGGTTTCCGGTGGACTGGTCTGCTCCGTATTCCGCGACCTCGGCCACTTCCCGGCCACTTCTTGGCGGTCGCCCCCCCACCCCGCCGGCCACTGACCGCGGATTCCCCCCGAAATCGGCCCCGGAATCGGCCCCGGCACCGCCCCCGAAATCTCGCAAAGCCTCGGAACTCCCCGCGACCCCCGGCTTCCCGCCCCGAACCGCGCTCGCCGGCGCGGCACAGATCCGCCGCAACCGCCCCGCCGCGCCCGGCTCGATCAACCCCGCCCGCTCCAACTCCCCCCATACCGCGCGCACCGTGTCCCGCGACACCCCCAGCCCCGCCGCCACCGCCCGCTCCCCCGGCAGCGCGTCCCCCGCCCCCAGCACCCCCGAAGCCACCTGCCCCCGAAACCACACCAAGACCCGCCCCCGCGGCCCCAACACGACCGCTCGACCTACACCACCGCCGCCCGGTTGATGGGTACCCATGAATTTATGATAGGTTTTTGTTCGTAAAAATCAACTTCGGGATGGCACGTTTTCGGGCCAGTCTGTCGCGAACCCAAGGAAAGCGCAAAGCGCCGCCGGCCCGGTGGCATTGCTCGCGACTCAGAACACCGACCCTCACTCTTCCGCCGGCGGCGTCCACGGCTCGAGCATCTCCGCGGGGATCGCTTCGTGCCCCTGCGCTTCCCACCACGCGGCCCACGCCGGCTTGTCGGCCCCGAAGTCCTCGCCGGTGTGACGCGACAACGCCGCGCGGGCCCAGAAGCGCGTGTTCTGGTTGCCGTGGTCGACCAGGCTCACGAGCAGCGGTACCGCGTCGTCCGAGCCCTGCCGGGCCAGCGCCGCGACCGCCATCCACTTCGGCCGACAGTCGTAGTCCCGGTCGTCGCGGTGGAACCCCGCCACCTCCATCAGCCCCGGCACCAGCCGTGGATCCTTCAACGCGCTGGCGTGCGCGAGCCCGTAACACAAATGCCGGCCGTACTCGGCGCCCTCCAGCAGCTCGGCCAGATAAACAACCTTCTCTTCCCGCTGCTCGTCGGAGAGATGCGCCCACGCGTCCTCGTTGAGCCACAACCCGCTGCGTCCGAACGACCGGGCCGTGTGCAACACGTACTCCCGCACCTCCGGGTGCGCCGCGGCGTAGCGCGCCCCCACCTCCGCGTTCGCCGCGTCCATGTCCAACGGCGCCGGCTCCGCCGCCGCCGCGCCCATGGCCATAGCCAGCCCCGCCACGCACCACACGCCCATTGCTTGCCACCGTTTCATGACAACCCGCCTTTCGGATTTGGAGAACTCGGATGTGAACAATTCCCATTCTCCTCATGGTCACGTAATTACCAAGCAAGACCATCCCGCACACGGGTAAACCCGTTGTGCAGCCCTGTGAAGACTCAACCCTTGAGGTTCCCGCTTCTTTTCTTGCCCTTCTAAGCGATGGGCGTCCCCGCTCGCTACTGATCCGTCGGAGTAGATCGATTTAATTCGAGTTCATCCATTAGCTGAAACGCGGACCTTAACCGGAGGTTCATCATCACGAATCAAAGTGATGAAATGGCATTCAACTCTCAAGCCATGCTTCTCTGTTCGCAACGTGCCAGTGATTCTTGCACGATCGTGAAAGCAGTAGGGACCGCCGCCATACATATCGTATATGTGCTTAAGTGATTCATAGACATTTTGACGGTTAGCGATCTGTACCACCGTATCACTGGATTCATCAAATATCTCACCAATAGCACCAATTCTGATATGACAATCGATATTGAATTTCCGGCCATCAATACGATTTCGGCGGAGAATCTCGGGCAAGGACAGGAATCGAGGGTAAAAAAACGGATAAGGGATAGCGAAGCGGCGACTTGTACGATCTCTTGCAGTACTTCGCCATTCGTAGTGTTTTTGGTGGCTAGTCACTTAAAGCTCGCTAGCAATAACTTCTGCGTCTTATCCCACGCGCTCGGTCTTCGGCTCCCTCGACATCAGGTTGCTGATGGCGTCTAACGGGTCGAGGCCTTCGAACAAGACTTGGTTCACCGCGTTGGTGATGGGCATGTCGACGTTGTGCTGCTCGGCGAGCTTGACGACGGCCTGTGTCGTGGGGACGCCCTCGACGACGCCGGGGATTTCTTTGAGGACTTCTTCGAGCTTGCGGCCCTTGCCGAGCATCTCGCCGGCGGTGCGGTTGCGGCCGGTGGGGCTGAAGCAGGTGGTGGCGAGGTCGCCGACGCCGGTGAGGCCGAAGAAGGTCTCGGTGGTGGCGCCCATGGCCAGGCCGAGGCGGGTGATCTCGGCGAGGCCGCGGGCGAGCAGCGCGGACTTGGCGTTGTTGCCGGCCTGGAGGCCGTCGAGGGTGCCGGCGGCGAGGGCGATCACGTTCTTCAGCGCCCCGGCCAACTCGACGCCGACGAGGTCGGGGTTCGTATAGACCCGGAACCACTGGGTGGTGAAGGTGGCCTGCAGGCGGGCGGCGAAGTCGGCGTCTTCCGAAGCGGCGGCGACGGTGGCGGGCAGGCACTTGGCCAGCTCGTCGGCGACCGACGGGCCCGACAGCGAGGCGAGGGCGGGTTTTTTATCGGACAAGACGTCGGCGACAATCTGGGACGGGCGGAGGATGGTGCCTTTTTCGATGCCCTTGGCGACCGAGACGACGGGCACGGCGGTGTCGAGTTCGCGGTAGGCGGGGGCGAGGCGTTCCCAGACGCCGCGCATGTACTGGGTGGGGATGGCCGAGACGACGAGGTCGGCGTCGCGGAAGACCGAGGCGTCGGAGGCGGTGAAGCGGATGGAGTCGGGCAGGCGTTGGCCGGGGAGGTAGCGTCGGTTTTCGCGGGTCTGGATCATCTCGGCGACGTGGTCGGGGGTGGGGCCCCACATGGTGACCTTGAGGCCGCGGGATTCGAGCAGGAGCGCGAGGACGGTGGCCATGGCCCCGTCGCCGACGAAGGTGATGTGTTGGAAGGATTCGGGCATGGGCTGGGAGAGTTGAGAATGGGGGGATGAGGGGGTCGGGGCCGGGGTCCGAGAACTCGGGGTGGGCGGTGCTCGGCCGAGCTTTCATACGCCGGGGGCGGATCATTGTTTATGGATCGTCGACCCGGCCGATAGGGTCGGGGCGGGTTCCGCGTGGCGGGACGGGCCGACGGTGTGGCCGTGGGTCTGAGGATAACGGTTTTAGGGCCCGGCCGGGCACGGGAAGGCGGGTCAGAAGTTGCTCCCGCGGCCGCGGAGTACCGCGACGGGAGCCGGGCCGAGAGCCGATTGGATGCGTGGGGCCGACGTGGTCGCCCCGGGACGTGCAAAAGATGCGGTAAAGTGGGCAATGCGATAGGATGTCGCTGCTGCTGCGAGCCGGGCACGATCGGGTCAATTTTCAGCCAGATGAATCAGCGAGCAAACGGCCGACGTGAGCGTCACGGATCGGCCGAGCCACAGGAGTCGAAGACGGTGAGACTAACCAAGATGAAGCGTTTGAATGGACGGGCCGTGATGACGGCGGTGCTGGCGTCTTTGGGTATGGGGCTGGTGGGTTGCGAGACCGACAGCTACCTGGACCCGAGCACGGTGGGTCGGTGGGAGCGGACGCCCGTGACCATGCCGATCCTCGAGACGCTTGACTTGGCGAACACGCTGACCGACACGCCGGTGTCGATCACGCCGGTGCGTCCGGAAGACCTGGTGCCCGACGCCCAGGAATACGTCATCGGCCCCGGCGACTTCGTGACGATCTCGATCTTCGAGCTGATCAGCATCGGCGTCACCGAGACGCAGAACCGCGCGATCGACGAGACGGGCAACATCCGCCTGCCGGTCGTCGGCAAGGTCAAGGCGGCGGGCCTGAGCCCGAGCCAACTCGAAGAAGAGATCATCCAGATCCTCGAAGAAGACGGCGTGATGCAGGACGCGACGGTCAGCGTCGTCGTGCAGCAGTCGCGGCAGAACCTGTATACGATCATCGGCGCCCCCGAAGAGGGCAGCACGCGGTTCGGGGCCTACGGCATCCCGCAGCCCGACTACCGCCTGCTCGAAGCGATCGCCGCGGCCGGGGGCGTGAGCAACCGGATCAAGCGCATCCTGGTCTTCCGCCAGGCGCCGCTGACCGCGGCGGCCGCGGGCGAGACGCCGGACTCGCCGCGCGACGCGGTCGAGCCCACCCCCGACGACGCGGGCGACCTGATCGAAGACCTGCTGGACGAAGGCAACGAGCCGGCCGACCTCAGCGGCACGGTGCAACCCGCCGACCGCCCCGCCGCGCCCTCGGGCGTCGAGTCGGGCTTGGACAGCGGCGGCAGCTCGCCCCGCTGGGTCTACGTCGACGGCAAGTTCGTCAAGGTCGAAGGCTCGGACGACCTCAACAACCGGCTGGGCGTGCCCGGCAGCGATGAGCTGAGCGCGATGGTCGCCCAGCGCATCATCGAGGTGCCCTACGACAAGCTCATCAACGGCGACATGCGCTACAACATCGTCATCCGCGCCGGCGACGTCATCCGCATCCCCAACCAGTCGGCCGGGTTCGTCTACATCATGGGCCAGTCCAACCGCCCGGGTGCCTACACCGTGCCCGGCGAGCAGGACCTGACCCTCAAGCAGCTCATCGCGTCGTCCGGCGGCCTGTCGGGCCTGGCGTGGCCGACCAAGGTCGACCTGGTTCGCCGCACCGCCAACAACCAGGAAGTCACCGTCCGCCTCGATCTCGCGGCGATCTTCAACGGCCACGAGCCCGATATCTTCCTGCAGCCCGATGACCTGATCAACATCGGCTCGTCGGCCGTCGCCACGCCGCTGGCGGTCATCCGCAACGGCTTCCGGTTCACCTACGGCTTCGGCTTCGTCCTGGACCGCAACTTCGACGACGACGTCTTCGGTGCCGACGGCGACTTCGGGTTCTAAAGGCTTGATCTACTTTTGTTGACTTGGATGTCGCCCGGCCGAAAGGCCGGGCGACGGCTTTAGGGGGGCGATGCGAGGGTAACGGGAATTCCCGGGGCTCGCGAACCTCCCCCCTGCCGACGGCACGGACGCGTCGGCCCAGCCATCGATTCGGGCCCCCGGGTCCCTCGTCAGAGGATTTCGGGGGTATCAGTTTATCGGACGGGTCAGCCCCCTCAGCCCCCTCGGCCGACCGCCCCGCTCACGCCTGCGGCACGGATCGCCCCCAGAATCGCCCCGGAATGACCCCCGGAAGCCCCCCGGCACGCCACGACGCCGTGTCGCGGCCGAAGTCGGGCCCGGCCCAGATACCCGACCCCGCAAAATCCGCAAATCCCGCACAACTCGAGCCCCGAACTCCCCGATCAAACCTAAAACCGACGAACCCCGCCCCCGCGGGCCCCGTAAAGACTTGACCTCGACCGCGTCGATGCCGTGCGACCCACCCGTGCCGCCCGATTTCGACCCACCGGGGACCCGCTTCGAGCATCTTGCAACACCCGTGGAGGCGGGTCCGATCCAGACATGACCAGCACCAGCACCCCCATGCCCGACCTCGCGGGCCCCGACCGGCCGCGGCCGTTGATCACCCCCGCCGCGTGGGTCTGGATCGGCGTCTGCACCGTGCTGTTCGTCTGGCTGCACTGGGAATTCGTCTACCGCACCTACCGCATCAGCAAAGACCCCAACTGGTCCCACGTCATCATCATCCCGCTGATCTCGGTGTACTACATCGTGCAGCACAAAGCCCGCCTCCAGGCCGCCCCCAAGCGGCTATTCTGGTGGGCCTTGCCCCTCGTGTTCTTCGGGCTCTACGCCTACCTCTGGGGCATCTACCCCGGGCGCAACGGCATGATGCGCGGCTACAGCATGGTCATCACCATCTTCGCCACGACGCTGTTCGTCCTCGGGCCCTCGGCGATGCGGGTGCTGTGGTTCCCGATCGCCTACCTCGTGTTCGCGGTGAAGATCTCCGACGCGATCTGGGAACGGATCGCCCAGTTCCTGCAGGACGTCGCGTCCCACGGGGCCACGTGGACGCTCGGCGTGTTGTCCCACGTCCTGGACTACAGCGTCGAGAGCAACGGCAATACGATCGTGATGAGCTTCTGGCGTGACGGCTTCCAGGTCGTCGAGCCGATGAACGTCGCCGAGGCGTGCGCCGGACTGCGGATGCTCATGGCGTTCATCGCGCTGGGCGTGGCGCTGGCGTTCCTGTTCGACCGGGCGTGGTGGCAGCGGCTGATCATGGTCAGCCTGGCGATCCCCATCGCCGTGGCGGTCAATATCGGCCGGGTCACCGTCATCGGGCTGATCTACACCGTCAACCGCGAGTACGCTCAGGGCGACTTCCACATCTTCGTCGGCATGCTGATGCTCATCCCCGCCGCGGGGTTGTTCATGCTGGTGGGCTGGGTGCTGGACCTGCTGGGCCGCCGCCGGAAGGTCGCATCGGTCCCGGCCGCGACGGCACCGACGATCCGCGGCGACGCCGATCCCCCCGGCGCGGGCACGATCGTCAAGGGCTTGGTGGTGGGGACGGTCTTGGTACTCTGCTCGGGCTTCGCGTACGGGATGGGGATCAACAGCTTCTCGGCGTTCCCGATCGTCGAAGCGATTTCGCCGACGCTGTCGCTGGTGCTGCTGAGCGTGGGCGTCGCGGCGTTTGTCGCGATCGCCCTGGGCGCCCGCAAGCTCGCCCCGGGCCGGGCCGGACCCGCGGCGCTGACCTTTGGCGTCGCCATGGTTGTCGGGATCATGGGGACCTCGGCCGTGGGCCTGCAGACCGTGGTTAACTGGCAGAAGCTGGTGCTGCACAAAGAGCCCGTGCCGTTGCGGCACTACCTGACCAACCTGCCGCTGGAAAAGGGCAACTACGTCTTCCTCGACGACATCATCATCCCCAAGGAGCAGGTCGAGGAGCTCGGCACCGAGCTTTACATCAACCGGATCTACGAAGACCTCAGCGTGGACCGCGGCGAGCCGGGCCGACAGATCCGCCTGCACGTCGCCTACTACACCGGGCTGGTCGACACCGTGCCGCACGTGCCCGACCGCTGCTTCACCGCCGGCGGGGCGATCCCCCTCGCCAAGGGTCCCCAAATCATCTCGATCGACCCCGAAATCGCCACGCCTGCGGCCGAAGGTCCCGGCTATACCGCCGAGGCCGTGACGCGTCCGCCGGGGGCCGAGGACGACCCGTTTGCCCCGGGCACTACGGTCCACCTGCCCCAGCGCGACATCGACACGGTCCTGTTTACCTACAGGCAGGACCACCCCAATGCCCCGATCGAACACGTCAACTACTTCTTCGCGGCCAACGGCAAATTCCTGGCCTCGCCCAACGAAGTCCGCCTGCAGGGCTTCGACCTCCGCGATACCCACAGCTACTATTGCAAGATCGAAGTGCTAATTTACGGCGAGAGCGACCCCGAACGGGTCCGCGAACGTACCACCGCGATACTCGATGAGTTCCTGCCCGAGATCCTGGCCTGCCTCCCGGACTGGCAGGACGTCAAGGAAGGCCGCTGGCCGACACCTGCCCCCGGAAATGCCGCCGGGAGCTCCGCAAATCCCGCCATCCCTGTAAGTTCCGAACCCGCCGGCGCGGCCGGCGACTGATCCGCAGCACCCCGCGGAGCCGACGCGACGGCCCCCGCGATCCGCCCGACTCGTCCCCCGTTTTGTCCATTGAGGAGCACGGTTTTCATGGCCGCCGCAGTCAACAAAAAGTTCGTCATCATCCTCTCGGCCGCCCTGATCCTCATGATGGGCGGCGGCGCGGCTTTCTTCTTGCTCGTCGTCCGCAAGAGCACGTCCGAGCTCGAGGCCCTGGGCAACCACCACTTCGCCCTCGCCGAGGCGGTGGAGCTGAGCCCCGAAGCCGATCTCGAAGAGATCGCCGAGGCCCAGGATCAACTCGGCAAAAACTACCGCCTCGCCGCGCAGAGCTACGGCAAGGCCTGGAACCGCAACCCCAGCAACGTCGACATCCTGCTCAAGTACATCGACGCCTACGGCAAGATGTCCGTCAACGACGAGTACGAGGCCCGCAAGGTGCTCCAGAGCGTCGATACCCTGACGCGTAAGGCCACCGAAGAACGGCCCAACGACCTGCAGCTGCTCGAAGGCTACTACGAATTGCTCTACGGCTGGACCCGGCAGTTCGGCAGCCGCGGTTTTTCGTCCAAGCTCTATCAGCTCACGTCCACCCGTCTCGAGACCGACCCCGACAACGTCGTCGCCCACAAGTTCAACGCCATCTCCCAATTCCCCCAGCTCTCGGACTCGATGGATCGCGCCAAGCAGCAGCAGATCCGCACGCAGCTCGAAGACGTCCTCGCCGCCCGGCCCGACGACACCGACGTGCTGCACTTCCTGGCGCGTTGGCACCTCTACGACGCCAACCGCCTCCTCCGCGTCGAGGCCGACGACCCGGGCATCGAGTTGGCCCGCGACCGCGTCATCGAGTACGCCGATCGCGGCATCCGGGCCGCGCCCGATGACGTCGAGGTCAAGGCCGACTACATATCGGTCATGCTTCAGCTCGCCGACAGCTACCGCCGCTCGGCGTTCCTGTCTCCGGACGACTCGGAGACGGAAAAGGAATTCGAGCGTCTGGCCGATCGCCTGATCGACGACGCACGCCCCGTGCTCGACGAGCTCGAAGCGGCGCTCCTGGAGAACCCCGAGCCCCCGATCGTGGTCCAGCGTGTCGCCGAACTCCTGCCCCGCATCGACAAAGAGCCGGTGGAGGCCAACAGCCTGGCGAACGTGACCGAGGGCCTGCTCCGCACGCAGCGGCTGCTCGATTCGGCCGTGGTCGAACGCCCCGACATGCTGCTCTACAAGCTCATGCTCGCCAACGTCCACAAGCTCCAGCTCAACCTCGACGAGGCCCGCGCCGCGTACACCGAAGCCCGGGACCACGATATCCGCGGCAACTACGCCGTGTCGTTGCAGGACGAGGCGCTGCGTCAGCAAGCCATCTTCGAAGTCGCCAACCTCGAGTTGATCCGCGCCGAAGCCGCCGAGGACCCCGCCGAACGCCAGCGCATCCTCAGGTCGGCCGACAAAGCGGTCAACGAGCTGGAAACCGTGGTCGACGAAGACGCGCGGGTCCTGATGCTGCGCGGCAAGATCGCCCTGCTGCGGGGCCAGACCACCCTTGCGATGCAGGCGATCGACCAGGCCAGCGAACTTTACAAAGACCGCGAGGTGGAAGCGCTGTTGCTCTCGGCCCGCGCCCGCCAGGCCGAGAAGCAGTGGGGCTCCGCCGCCCAGCGGCTCGAACAGGTGCTGGAGATCGTCAAGTCCAGCCCGCGTCAGGACATCCAGGGCAACATCAGGCTGCAGCTCTCCGAGATGCTGATCCGCAGCCGCAAATACCCCGAAGCGCGGGAACAGATCGACACCGTGCTCGACTCTTCGCCCAAGAGCCCCGTGGCCCTGCGGCTGCTCGCCGAGTGGCACTCGGCCCAGGATAACTACGCCGACGCGATCCGCGTGCTCGAAGACAGCGGCCTGGCCGAGAAGAACACCGCCGTGGCCCGCAAGCTCGCCGAGTTGTACGAATCCAACGACCAGGGCGACCGCGGCCGGGCCCTGCTGCTGAGCCAGTTCGACAAGAACCCCGAAGACCTGCGCGTCCTGCAGCGCCTGCTGGGGTTGATCGAAGACAACCAGGAAAAGGCCGCGCTGATCCAGCGTGCCGAGGCCGCCGGGGCCAACCCCCAAGCGATCAGCATCCTCCGCCTGCAGACCGCCGGCACCGACGGCGAGGCCCAGCAGGTCACGATCGAGCAGATCGTCGAGAAGACCGACGACGTCAACGCCACGCCGTTCGAGCAGGCGATGCGGCGGGCCCAGATCTACTTCCAGTACCAGCAACTCGACAAGGCCCGCGAGTACTTCAAGGTCGCCAAGGACCTCGAGCCGGGCAACGACCGCGTCGTGCTGATGGCGATGGACCTGGCGATCCTTGACAAAGACTTCGAGACCGCCCGGCGCCTCGCGGCCGACGCGGGCAACCGCAACCTCGACTTGGCCAAGGGCAACTTCCTGCGGGGCAAGCTCGCGACCGCCGAGGGCAAGCTGCGTCAGGCCCTCGTCTCGTACGACCAGGGGCTCAAGCTCCGGCCGATCTTCGACGAGGGTTGGCGCCAGTACGGCGACCTGCTGATGCGGACCAACGACTCCGAAGAGGCTATCACCGCCTACACCACGGCGCTCGATCAGAAACCTGACAACATCCGCGCCCTCACCGGTCTCTCGAACGCCTATCAGGCCCAGGGCATGCGGCTGCAGGCCCTCGAAACGCTGCGCACCGCCGCCAACTTCGCCCCCTCCGATCAGCGGTTGATCGCCCGCTACCTGGCGTACGAGGAACGCTACGGCGACGCGGACATCGTGCTGAACCTCCGCCGGGAACTGGCCGCGAGCCAGCCCCAAAACCTGCAGAACCGCGCCGCGCTGGCCATGCTCATGGCCGAGGAAGGCGAGGTGGCCGAGGCGCTGGGCATGCTCGACGGCCTGGTCGAAGACTTCGGCGACCGACGGGAAGTCGCCGCGGCCCGCGCCCAGGTGCTCCGCGCCGACGGCCGGGCCGACGAAGGCGAAGCCGCGATCCGCGACTACATCGCCGGCCGCAGCGAGCAAGCCGACGCCGCGGATTACATGCTGCTGGGCCGCTACCTGCTGACCACCCGCAAGGTCAACGAGAGCATCGCGGCCTACCGCCAGGCCACCACCCGGGAGACCGCGGACAACCGCCCGGCGAGCCGTGAGCTCGCGGACGTGCTGTTCAACTTTGGCCAGAACGAGCAGGCCACCGAGTTGTACCGCGGCCTCTTCGAGCAGGCCGACGACAGCAACCGCCAGCGGCTGGGCCTGCGCCTGGCCGAGACGCTGCTCAAGCTGCAGAAGATCGACGAGGCCAAGGCCGTGCTCGACGACAAACGGCTCCAGCAGGACGCGACCGCCGACGCCCTGCGGGCCATGCTCTTCATGCAGCAGAATCAACCCGAAAAGGCGATGGAGTTCATCGACCGTTCGCTGGGCAAGAACAACCAGAACGCGATGACTTTCTTGCAGCGGGCCCAGCTGCTCTCGGCCCGGCCCCAGACGCTGGAAAAAGCCCTCGACGACCTCGAGCAGGCGCTCGCGCTGCAGCCCAAGCTGGTGCAGGCGATGGCGCTGCAGGCCCGCGTCCAGCTCGCTCTGGGCCGCAATGAAGACGCGGCCCGCTCGCTGCGTAACCTGCTGGAGCAGGCCCCGGGCAACAACGAAGCCCGGCTGCAACTCGCGCGGCTCTACGCCGCCAGCCGCGACATCGAGGCCGCCGACGACCTGATCAACGAGGGCCTCGAGATCAACCCCGAGAACCCCGCGTGGCTCCAGCTCAGCGCCGGCCTCGCCGCCCAGCAGGGCAACACCAACGAAGCCATCCGCAAGCTCGAGACGCTGATGGACACGAACCCCAACGCCCAGGCGCTCGGCCAGTTGTCACTGCTCTACCTCGATATCGGCAAGCCCGGCGCCGCCGACGCGCTGCTGGGTGAGAACGCCTCCCTGCTCGGCGCCTCGGCCGCGCTGCAGGCGGTCCGCGGTCGGGCCCTGTCCGACCTGGGCAAGCCCGACCAGGCCAAGCGGGTGTTCGAGCTAGCCATGCAACGCAGCCAGTCGCAGCGTGAACTCAACGACGTTCTGCGGCAGATGATCGAGGGGCTGGGCCGTGACGAGGCGATCCAACTCGCCGACGCCACCGCCGGCATCGGCGACCCGTCGTGGGTGGGCCTGGCCGTGGCCGGGCTGATGGTCACCGAGCGTGAGTACGACGAGGCCTCGGCCCGGCTGTCGACGCTGCGCAACACCCTGCCGG
Source organism: Planctomycetota bacterium (assembly GCA_039033595.1). Lineage (GTDB taxonomy): Bacteria > Planctomycetota > Phycisphaerae > Phycisphaerales > Phycisphaeraceae > Algisphaera. Next base: position 139,143 of record JBCCCG010000002.1, read on the forward strand.
CCTCTAACGTCGCCGCGACCGTCCAGATCGAGCGGATGCAGGCGCTGATCCAGCTCCAGACCAAGGACTACGCCGGGGCCCGCGACGCGTACCAGCGCCTGCTCAAGGCCGACCCGGACAACCTCGAAGTCCTCAACAACCTGGCCTACATCATGGCCAAGAACCTCAACGACCCCCGCGGGGCCTTGCCCCTGGCCGAGCGGGCCGCGGACCTGGCCCCCGACAACCCCGAGGTGCTCGACACGCTGGGCTGGACCTATTATCAGACCAACCGGATCCGTGAGGCCCGCGAGGCCCTCGAATCCAGCGTCCGGGCCCGGGCCCTGCCGGCCAACACCCAGCACCTGGGCCGGATCTACTCCGAAGACGGCGACCTCGAGCGGGCCCGCAAGCTGCTCGAACAATCGATCCAGCTTGCCGAACAGTCCGGTGATACCGATCTTGCCGACGAATCCCGTGAGTATTTGCGAAAACTCGGGCGCTGATTTGCCCGCTTAGTGACATGGTCCACAATTACGACCTCTGGCCCTGCTGACCGGAGCTGCCCCCATCCCGCGGAGGGAACACCGATATGACCGCCAACCCGCTCTCCACCATCCCGCCGATCGGCCCGGCCACGGGCATGTCCCCGTCGCCCAACACCAGCCGATTCAAGCCCATCGACCCCGTCAAGCTCGCGCGGCAGAACTACAAGCTGCTCATCATCGCGTCGGTCATCGGCCTGATCGCCGGGGTGGGCCTGTACGTGACCCTCCGCTTGACCTCCCCGGAGTACACCTCCGACGCGAAGCTGGTCGTCGACACCCGCTCGCTCGGCGGCGACGTGTTCAACCCCGAGACCAGCGTCGGGGCCCTGGGCAACGGCACCCTCGACGCGGCCGTCGCGTACATGAACAACGAAACCAACTTCATCGTCTCCGACGAGATCATCCGCGACGCCCTGCTGCGCCCCCAGGCCCAGTCCACCGCCTGGTACCAGAGCATGGACAACGCCGAGGCCGCCAAGGAGATGATGCAGGACGAGATGCTCACCGCCACGGTGATCCGCAAGACCACGCTCATCAAGGTCTCCATGACCGCGCCCAGCCCCGACGACGCCCGGACGCTGCTGCAGGAAGTCATGGCCACCTACCTCAACCGCAAGAAGATCATCAACGACCAGGCCAGCACCAGCCTCCGCCGCCTGTTCCTCGGCGAGGGCTCGCGCTTCGGCGACGACGTCCGCGCCCTCAAGAAGCAGATGGAACGCTTCATCCAGGACAACGACATCACCAGCCTCAGCGTCAACGCCTCCGAAGAACAGACCGTCTACAACCGGCTGCTCGAACAGGACGTGAGCCTCAAGCTCGCGATCGAGAGCGCCAAGAGCTCCTTCGCCAGCCTCCAGCAATCCACCGGCAGCGCGGTGATGACCGACGAAGAAAACGCCTACCTCAAGAACCTGCCGCAGGTCTCCCGGCGTGAAGAGGAGCTGCGCGGCCTCGACGAGAGCCGCCGACAGCTGCTGGCCGGCGGTGTCCTCGAGGGGCACCAGACGATCAAGAACCTCGACCGCCGCCGCGACACCGTCGAGTTTGAGCTCGACAAGCTCCGCGAAAAAGAGATCGGCGAGTACCGGTCTTTCCAGATGCAGCAGGCCGCGAAGGTCGTCGAGGCCTACACCAGCCAGCTCGCCACGCTCGAGCCCCAGATCGCCGAGACCGCCAATAAGCTGCGCGACCTGACCCAGAAGATCAACGAGTTCGAGCAGCTCAAAGACGAACTCAACATCCTCCGCGAGAAGCAGCAACGCGCCGAGACCGCCCTCGACACGCTCCGCACCATGAGCAACCGCGACGACTACGTCCGCGTCCGTCGGCAGTCCGACCCCAACGACCCGGACCTGACGTCCCCCAGCATCATGCTGGTCCCGATCGTGACCCTCTTCGTCGCCGGGTTCGTCGCCGCCGTCGTCCTGCTCCGCGAGATGCTCGACCAGCGGGTCCGCAGCCCGCAGGACCTCAAGCTCATGCCCGACGCCCACCTGCTGGGCCAGGTCCCCCACTCCAGCGAAGACCCCACCGGCCTCAGCGTCGCCGAACGCACCGTCGAACGCGCCCCCACCGGGCTGCTCGCCGAGAGCTACCGCCAGATCCGCACCGCGGTGCTCTCGAAGATGGACCGCCGCGGCTACAAGACGCTGGTCTGCGTCTCCGCCCAGCCCGAGGCCGGCACGTCCACGGTCGTGCACAACCTCGCGACCAGCCTCGCGTTCAATGGCCGCAACGTCCTGATCATCGACGCCAACTTCCGCCGACCGTCGCAGCACATCCTGATGGACCGCGGCAACGAGCACGGCCTGATCGACATCCTCAAAGACGAGGCCGAAGTCGACGACGTCGTGCTCACCCACCCCGACACGTCGCTGTCGGTACTGCCCACCGGCCACGCCGTCGACTCCCCGCCTGAGCTGCTCGAGGGCTCGGCCTTCCGCGGCCTGCTGGGCCAACTCGAAACGCTTTACGACGTCATCCTGATCGACGCCCCGCCGGCGCTCTTGACCTCCGACAGCCAGCTGCTGTCCAAGCACGTCGACGCCATCGCCGTGGTCGTCCAGGCCGGCATCGATAAACGCGGCATGCTCGGCCGGATGCTCAACCAGCTCGACGGCCAACGCGCCGACGTCCTGGGCGTCATCCTCAACGGCGTCAAGTCGGCGGCCGGCGGGTACTTCCGCAAGTCGTACGAAGACTTCTACCGCTACCGCCAGGCCGACAGCTTCGGCGGCGACCGCGCTTCGGCCGCAGGCAAGCCCAAGAAGGACAAAGACGACAAGGAATCGAAGAACGGCAAAGACCTCCGCCGCGAAGACCTGGCCCAGCCCGCCAAGATCGACACCGCCGCCGGCGAGGCCGATTTCGAGATGGACATCGATCTGGACCTCGACGACGACGATAAACTCTAATCCCTACGCCGAAACCCGCCGACCGCGCCCGGGCCGACGAGGCCCGGGTGTCCCCGGCTTCATCGCTCCGCCCGCCGGGCCGATGTTTCATCCAGTGACACACCCAGCCTCCCGGGCGTTCCGGCGGGGCCCAGCTCCGCCAAGCCTCCGCGCCGCGGGCGGCTGAATCTGTCGGGCCGGGGTACGAGGAATGAACGCGTTGGATCCCCGCACGATCATCACCGGAGGCGCCGGCTTCATCGGCTCGCACCTCGCCGAGCGTCTGGCCGCCGACGGCCAGCGGCTGACGCTGATCGATAATTTTTCGACGGGCCGCCGCGAGAACGTCGCCCACCTGCTCGGCGACCGCTGCGAGCTGATCGAGGGCCGGGCGGGCGACGTGCTCGCCGACCCCGCCGCGATGGCGGGCGTGACCCGGGTTTTCCACCTCGCCGCTGCGGTGGGCGTGAAGCTCGTGGTCGACGACCCGGCCGCGATGATCCGCAACAACATCGACGAGACCGACGTCGTGCTCCGCGCCGCGGCCGACGCCGGCGCGGCCGTGATCGTCACCTCGTCCAGCGAGGTCTACGGCAAATGCCCGGTCCTGCCGCTGCGCGAAGACATGGAGCTGGTCTACGGCCCGACGACCGCGTCGCGCTGGAGCTACGGCCTGTCCAAGGCGCTCGACGAACACTTGGCGATCGACCTGGCCCGGCGGATCGGGCTGCGGTCGGTGGTGGTCCGGCTGTTCAACACGATCGGGCCGCGGCAGGTCGGGCACTACGGCATGGTCGTGCCACGCTTCGTCGCCCGGGCCGTGAGCGGGCAGGACCTGACGATCTACGGCGACGGGAAACAAACCCGCGCGTTCTGCGACGTCCGCGACGTGGTCGACGCGCTAGCCCGTCTGATCGACCACGAGGACGCCTTCGGCCGGGTGTTCAACGTCGGCTCGACCGACCAGATCACGATCGAGCATCTCGCCGACCGGGTGATCGACGCCGTCGCCGAGGCCGACGGCCCGCGGGTCGGCAAGACGTTTATCCCCTACGAAGCGGTCTACGGCGAGGGCTTCGAAGACCCGCCCCACCGCCTGCCCGACACGACGCGCCTGCGTGAAGCGGTCGGCTTCGACCCCGCCATCCCGCTCGCCGAAACGTTGCGCGAGCTCATCGAAACCCAACGTGCCGCGGGTAGCCTCGGCGCGGCACCCTCGAACAGGCATTCCGCGGGGCCCCGCTCATGAATACCTGGACCCCCGATCTCTCGTCCCTCGCCGACCCCGTGGCCCCCGCCGATCAGGGCGCGTTGGTCTCGTTGGCGCCGTACATGGGCGTGTTCTTCGTGGCGTTCTTCGTGGCGATCGTCGCCACGTTCGTGATGCGCAAGCTCGCGATCGCCAACGGCATCGTCGACTGGCCGGACCTCAAGCGGAAGAACCACGCGTTGCCCGTGGCGTACCTCGGCGGGATCGGGATCTTCATCGGCTGGGTGGCGGGCGTGTTCGTCAGCTACCTGCTCACGCCGGACTTCGCGCCCGACAGCATCGCGATCTACGGGATCCAGAGCTTCCCGTTGTCGATCTTCATCGGGGCCGGCGTCATCACGCTCACCGGGCTGTTCGACGACGTCAACGGCCTGAGCCCGCGGACCAAGGTCGGCGGCCAGCTCTTCGCCGCCGCCGCGCTGACCTGGAACCAGATCGGCATCAACCTGACCGAGCAGCTCTTCGGCCTCGTCGGGCTCGCCCCGTCGCCCACGGTCGTCTACTTCGCCGCGACCATGCTGGTGGCCTTGTTCGTGCTGGGCGGGTGCAACGCGGTGAACCTGATCGACGGGCTCGACGGGCTGGCGTCGGGCGTGGTCGCGATCGCGATGATCGGGTTCCTGACGATCGCGGTGCTGATGAGCGACGTGCCCGAGGTGGCGATCGACAACCCGAAGCGCTTTATCCTGTGCCTCGCGACGATCGGGGCGATCCTCGGGTTCCTGCCGTACAACTTCAACCCCGCGACCATCTTCATGGGCGACGCCGGCTCACTGCTGCTGGGGTTCCTGTCGATCTCGGCGATCCTGCTGTTCGGCGACGCCCTGGGCTGGTCGCTGAAGCTGGTGACCGCGGCGCTGGTGATCTTCGCCGTGCCGATCACCGACACGTCGCTGGCGATCGTGCGCCGGAAGCTGCGGGGACAGCCGATCCTGTCGCCGGACAACCAGCACCTGCACCACCTGCTGCGCAAGAGCGGGTTGTCGGTCAAGAAATCGGTGTTTGTGATGTACGGCGCGGCGTTGGTGTTCGGGGCCCTGGGCGTGGCGATGGTAGCGCTCGAGCTGCAGTGGCGCTACTCGCTGGCGATCTTCACGGTGCTCTACGGTTTCATCATGGTGCTGGCGTTCAAGTACGGGGCGTACTGCCTCGAGATGGACCGCCAGCAGCGCGAAGCGGTCGAGCCGGCGATCGCCGAGGGGGCTCCGATCGACCAGCCCGCCGAAGTCGCGGGGCACTCGAACGGCGATACCAACGGCGACTCCGCGGTCGTCGATGCCCCCGAGGCCTCGCTCGGCAACGGCGACCGGCTCGGCACGGGCTCGCGCCCGTAAAGCGTCACGACCGCGCCAGCCGATCCGAAACCCCTGGTTCTTGCCGAACCCGCCCCCCGTGCCTTGCAGGCCCGTAGGTGTCCGCTACAATACGGCTCGCGGCGGAGTTCCGCGGTTTGTCGGTCTAAGACGTGATTCGAGCCTTTTCCGGGCCCGGAACACCACGGCTTAGACCTGTTTTGTATCCCACGGCCACCGGTCAGGGCCGAGAAGGCGTGCAGGAAGCCGCCTTTTCCCGTCCGCCCGGCCCCAGCCGGCTTGCGTGCAAGCCCCCCCGCTGCGGCCGGAGACGCCCCGCCACCGTTTCCCGGAATCAACTTCCGGCCCCGGCCGTTCACCCCGTTGTGTCGCACCCCCGCCCCGCCGCGTTGGCGAGGAGCCACGGGTCCCCCCGGAATCCCGCGAAGCGTCGATCTTCGAGATTCCCCCCCGCGAACGCAACCCATTTGTTCCCCCGGGACGGCTCGACACCGCAAGCCTCCCACCGCAGGAGTTTCGCCCATGGCCTCGCTCGTCAACGACCTCATCGAAGCCGGTATCCACTTCGGCCACCGCTCGACCCACTGGAACCCGAAGATGGCCCCGTACATCTTCGGTAAGCGCAACCGCATCCACATCATCGACGTCAAGCAGACGATCAAGGGCCTCCTGCTCGCCCGCAAGTTCGTCACCAAGACCGTCGCCTCGGGCAAGGACGTCCTGTTCGTCGGCACCAAGCGCCAGGCCCGCAACATCATCGAGAAACACGTCAAAGAGTGCGGCATGCACTACTGCACCGAGCGCTGGCTCGGCGGCACCCTCACCAACTTCTCCACCATCCGCCAGCGCCTCAAGCGGCTCGAAGAGCTCGAACGCATCGAGGCCTCCGGCGAGATGAAGAGCTACTCCAAGAAGATGGAGTCGCAGCTCAACCGCGAAAAATCCAAGATCCTTCGGAACCTCGAAGGCATCCGCAACATGAACAAGCTGCCCGGCGTCATGGTCGTCATCGACGTCAGCGCCGAGACCAACGCCGTCAAGGAAGCCCGCAAGCTCGGCATCCCGACGGTGTGCCTGATCGACACCGACAGCGACCCCGACTTCGCCGACATCCCGATCCCCGGCAACGACGACGCGATGCGGGCCATCGAGGTCGTGATCGACCAGCTCTGCCGGGCCGTGAACGAGGGCAAGCAGTCGCGCACCGTGGCCAACGAAGGCAAAGACGCCGCCCCGGGCGAAGACAAGCCGCGCCGCCGCAGCAGCCGGTCGCAGTTCTCCGCCGACGCCCCGGCCCCCGCGCCCGCCGATGACGTCACGCCCGAGCCGCCCGCCGCCCCGGCGCCGCCGGCCCCCGCGACCGACGCGCCGGCCCAGCCCGAAGCCGCCGCCACCAACTGACCGATTAGCACCCACGACGCCCGACCTTACTCTTGCGAGGTCCGGCCGGGCGTCCCGTTTTGCCCGCTCACGAAAGTCACACACGCTTTCGCGGGTGTTGGTCCCGCCGATAGCCACCCCTGAATCCCTGGGAGACCCCCGCCATGGCGATCACCGCCAAAGACGTAAACGCCCTCCGCCAGAAGACCGGCATGGGCATGATGGAATGCAAGAAAGCCCTCACCGACGCCGAGGGCGATGTTGAAAAAGCCGTCGAGCTACTGCGTGAACGCGCCGGCGGCAAGATGGACACCCGCGAGGCCGAGGCCGGCGAGGGCGCGATCGCCGTGTCGCAGAACGGCCAGGCGATCGCCATGGTCAAGGTCATGACCGAGACCGACTTCTCGGCCCGCAACGAAAACTTCCTCGCCAAGATCCAGCAGGTCGCCGACGAGGCCGTGAAGCTCGACGCCACCGGCAAGATCGAGCCCAACGACGCCATGTCCGCGCTCATCGAGGACCTGCGGCTGACCATCAAGGAAAACATCGCGTTCGGCGAGGGCGTCCGCGTCACCGGCGACCACGTCGCCAGCTACGTCCACACCAACCGCAAGACCGCCGCCGTGGTCAGCGCCTCGGGCGGCCTCGACGACGATCTGCTCCGCGGCATCTGCATGCACGTCACCGCCGCTGCACCGCCGGTGTGCGCCTCGCCGCTGTCGATCGACGAAGCCGGCCTGCCCGCCGACCAGCTCGAAGCCGCCAAGAAGGCTTTCGTGGAAGAAGCCGCTGCCACCGGCAAGCCCGCCGAGATCGCCGAGAAGATTGCCGGAGGCAAGATGAACAAGTGGGTGAGCGACCACACCCTGCTCGGGCAGACCTATATCAAAGAGATGGACGCCAAGAAGCCGGTCAAGGACTACCTCCCCGCCGGTGCCGCCATCACCGAGTTCGTCCGCTTCGCGGTGTGAGCCCGACGCATCCCTGACCCGTCAACCAAAAAAAACAATCGCCCGCGGATCCCGATCCGCGGGCGACTTTTATTTCCGATCCCCGTGCTGATCCTCAAGCCCCCGCCCGCCGTCGGCGTCGGCAACCAGCAAACAGCCCCGCGCCCAACAGCCCCATCAGCGAGGCGGGCTCGGGCACCAAGGTCACAGATAGATCGTCGGCGAAGTGGTAGATCACCAACGGCGTGTTGGTGTATTGGCGGGTGAACCGCAGCGACAGGTCGTTCGGGCCGGTCGTGCCCGCCACGAGTACCGTTTCGAAGTTGGTCGTTAGAGTCGCGCTGCTGGCAATATTCTCGATATCGAACTGGCTGACGAACTGCCCACCCAACGTCACCGTGATCGTCCCCCCGTCGGCGTTCGATCCGCCGCCGAGGTCGCGGATCGCCAGCAGGTCACCCGCCACCCGGTACTCCTGCCCCGCGACGAGGCTGACATCCTGGGTGAGGGTGCCCCCCCTCTCCACGCCCGTCCCCGGGGAGATCGTGGCTAAATCGATACCCGGGTTCACCCGAAACGCCAAATCGGACTCGAACAGATCCACGGTCGCCTCCATCGTGGGATCCGCATCCACATCGGCGACCCAGGTCCAGCCCGTCAGGTCGCCGGTGCCGAAGTCGCCGTTCGTTAGAAGCTCCTGACCCGTGACCGCCGAGCCCGACCACGCCACCACCATCCCCAGACCGACACACCACGCCGTGAGGCGCGCGCAGCAAGCCGACCGCAAAAACGCATTCTTTCTCATATCCCGAACTCCCGAAAAAATAAGTTGAACTGGTCCCGGAGACTCCTTCGCCCCCATTTCAGCTCATCTTAATTGTCCGGTCACCACAAAACAAGACGTCATTCGGAAGCCAGGCCTCCCCTCGAGGGCACGTGGTCGGCGGCGGAAAAACACTCACCAGCTGAACCCAATTCACATCGCTTACGCGCGTGCGCCGTCGGCGGATGGTTTTGCACGCATCGGCTTCCGGGCACCATCTTTTCTTGCGGTTTTCGCGATCTCCCTTGTTCAACCTTCACCCCAAGGTATCGTAAGACGAGCGAGCGGCTCCCGTCCGACAGCCGCGAAACGCCTCGTCGTTCCCCGAATCCATTCCCCCCAACCACCATGCCTGATCCCCGATCTGTTTTCGCGTGTTTTGCTTCGTTGACGCTGACGATGATGGCTCTCGCCCCGCACGGGATGACCCCGGCCGAAGCACAGCTGACTTTCAACTTCGTCGACGCCGCGGGCAACCCCGCGGCCGATACGATCGACCCCGTGGCCGTCGCGGGGTTCGAGGCGGCGGGCGACCGCTGGTCGGCGCTCTTCGCCGACGACATCACGGTCAACATCGAGATCGACTTCGACGTGATCCCCTCGGCCACGGGCGCGACGATCCTCGGCGCAACCGGTGCGAGCATCATCGACTCGGCGGCCGAGCTGGGCAGCGGCTTCCCGACCTTCTCGCTGCTTAAGAACCAGCTCGACCTCGACGCGACTTCCAACAACGACCTGATCGCGCTGGCCAACCTGCCCGACGGCAACCCGACCACCATCGCCGGCGGGCCGGTGACCGACAGCGGGCTGATCCTAGACTCGCTGTCGTTCCGCACCAACGACCGGGCCGGCAACTTCTTCCTCGACGACGACACGGCCGTGGGCGCCGGCGACACCACCGGCATCAACAACACCCTCTTCGCCATCACCTCCGCCAACGCCAAGGCCATCGGCCTGGTGCCCGCCGACGACCCGGGCGTCGACGCCACCATCACCTTCAACAGCACCATCGCCTTCGACTTTGATCCGTCCGACGGCATCACCCCCGGCACCACCGACTTCGTCGGCATCGCCACCCACGAGCTCGCCCACGCCCTGGGCTTCGTCTCGGGCGTCGACACCGTCGACGCGCTCTCGGGCGTCGGCCCGTCGGCCGACCTCGACATCAACGGCGCCGCCGCCGGCCTGGGCGAGCTCGACCCGTTCGCGATCTTCTCCACCGTCGACCTGTTCCGCCGCAGCGAGGCCGCCACCGCGCTCGACCCCGACGCGCTGGACCTCTCCAACGACCCCGGCGTGTTCTTCTCCATCGACGGCGACCTGTCCGACGGCGACGACATCCCGCTCGAGACCGGCTCGTTCAACGGCACCGGATTCATGGCCTCGCACTTCCTCGACGACCTGGGCCTGGGCATCCTGGACCCCACCGTCGGGCCCGGCGAACTCCTGATCATCACCGCCAACGACGTGCTCGCGTTCGACGTCATCGGCTACGACCTGATCGACCCCGTGCTGCTGGGCGACTTCAAAGGCGACGGGCTCGTGGGCCAGGCCGACCTGGACCTGGTGCTGCTCAACTTCGGCGGCACCGTTCTGCCAGCGGGCTTCGACCCCGCCGCGGGCCCCGGCGGCGGCCCGTTCGACGGCGCGATCGGCCAGGACGAACTCGACGCGATACTGCTGAGATTTGGCGACGGCACGCCGCCCGAGGCCGACGGCCTGGTCGTGCCCGAGCCCGCCGGGCTCACGGCGTTGGCGATCTTGGGCCAGGTGATGAATCGCCGGCGGAGGCGGATCGATCCGTCCGGGGCGTGACCCGGAACGTCCGGTTTACTCGGTCGTACGGCGCAGCTCCGCCTGCTCCTCGGCGATGACCCACTTGACGTCTTCCACGAACCGCCCGGCGTTCACCGCCTTCGCCCCGCCGTCGGGCGTCGGCTCGGCCCGAACCGCGGCGACGAGCTTGTTGAGACCCCACTTCGGCTCGCGGATCTTGCGAAAGCGCGGCAGGTCGTAGGCCGGCGGCGACTTCGTGTTGGTCGCGGTCAGCACCGAGTCGTCGGCGTGCAGCCGAACGACGTCGCACCAACTCGTGCCGTCGGGCTGCTCGTAGATCGTGGCGTATAGCCGGTCGGCCTCGTGGACGTAGGCGAGGACTTTGACGTTCATCCCGCCGGTGGTCTTGAACGGGCCGATGCGGGCGAAGCCCTGCTCCTCGAGCGCCGACGCCAACTGCTCGCGGCGTTTCTCGTTCTGCCACTTGTCGTCGTCGGGTTCGAGCTCGATGGTGGGCTGCGATGCGGCGGCCGCGGCGAGGGCGGCCTCGACGTCTTCACCGTCTTCGGCATCCATCAATGCGCCGAGTTGCTTGAAGGCGTCGCCCAGTTTGGCGAAGCTCTGCTTCATCTCGCGCTGTTTACGGATGGCCTGTTTCTGCGCCGCGTCGAGCAGCGATCTCCAATCTTCACCGGGCGGACCGCCGGCCTCGGCCGATTCGAGATACGCCAGTACCGCACGCTGGCCGCCGACGTGCTCCTCCGCATCTTCGCCCATGTGTTCGAGCACCAACTCGATGGAGCGGGCTACCGCTTCGCGGGCCGTCTGCCCCTTGGCGTTCTTCGACAGCGGGTCGGCTCCGCGGGCGTGCAGGAACTGCACCATCGCCAGCTGCCCCGACTGCGCCGCTTTTTCCAGCGGCGTCTGCCCCTTGGCCATCAAGTCGCGCCCGATCACCGTCATCGTGGCCCCGGCGTCAAGCAACGCCTCGCTGAGCCGAACCGCCAGGCCCGGCTCGTGATTGGCCTTGTCGATCGCGATCAGCAGCGGCGGGTCGGCGTTGGCGCCGCCGTGGTCCGGATCGGCCCCGGCCGCGAGCAGGGCCGCAACGATCTCCAGCCGAGCCTCCGGCTCGAGCCGGTAAGCCGAGACCGCAAACCCCAGCGGCGAACGCTTGTTGTCGGGCAACTGCGTCAGCGAGGCGCCCGCCTCCAGCGCGGCGCGCACGCCCTCGACATCACCATCCTTGATCGCCTCGGCCATCTGACGGTTTGCCTGATTCGGCGTTGCGGATCGCTTCTCGCCGAGCAAGACCAACGCGATGTTCTTCACGTGCTTCGCGTCGAGCACATCGTCGTGACCGGCCCAGACCTTGACCATCCCCTCTTCCGCGTAGGCCCCGATCATGGGGACGTACGCGTCCAGCTCGCGCATCAGCGCCTGCTGCACCTCGTCCTCGCTCTCGAACTGTCGGGGCCAGTCGGCGGGCAGCATCTCGGTCTCGAAACGCAGCGGGACCTCGAAGTCTTCGAATTCCTCTTCCTCGGGCTCGTCGCCCCCGTCACCGAGTGCGTGCATCCCGGTCGACTCGAAAGACAGCGTGGTGTCCGCGGCTTCCGTCACGGTGACGTGCGTGGCGCCGGCGGTGTCCTGGTACCCGACGCGCATGACCGGGCCGTCGGTCCACGTGGCGAGCTGCTCGTACTGGTCGAAATACCGCATGCCGTGGGCGACGTGCAGCCAGTCGGTCCCGTCGTCCAGCTCCACCAGCAGCAGCCACGACCCGTCGGGCGCGGGCCGGGTCCCGGCGAGCACGGCCTCGGCCAGGCCGCGCTCCACGCCGCCGACGCCCTCCGCCGCGGCGAGCCGGTCGAGCGTCGCGTCGAAACCGCCCCTGATCAGCACCGCCTCCCAAGTGTCGGCCCCCCACGTCGTCCACACGCCCCGCCGCTCGGCCACCGGCATCTTCGCCAGCTTGGCCTCGAAGTCTTCGCCCATGATCAACTCCCGGTCAAGATTGGAAATCCGAACCTCATCACACGGGTCCGATCATACCCGCAGGTATCAGGGATTCTGAGGCCGATGTGTGAATTCGCGGTCAAGGCCCGGCCCGATTCTGCCGGTAGAATGGTTGGGCTTGCCCGAAAGGACCCGACGTGACCCAGACCCCAACCCCCGGAATGACAACGCCCCGCGAACAGGCCCCGGCCGAACTCGAAGACCCCATCGCCGCCTACCAAGGCCGGCAGGTCTGGGTCGACGGAAGCCTCACGCCCGCGGCCGGGGCGACGGTGTCGGTCTTCGACCACGGCGTGCTGTACGGCGACGGCGTCTTCGAGGGCATCCGCATCTACCACGGCAGGGTCCTCAAGCTCGCCACCCACCTCAAGCGGCTGTTCGAGTCGGCCAAGTCGATCAAGCTCAACATGCCCTACACCGCCGAGCAGCTGTTCGACGCGACTAAGCAAACCGTTGCGGCCAACGGCATGGACGACGGCTACATCCGCCTCGTGGTCACCCGCGGCCCGGGCACGCTGGGCATCGACCCCGTGCCCTGCCCCCGGCCGAGCGTGTTCATCATCGTCGCCCCGCTCAAGCTCTACCCGCAGCAGTACTACGACGAGGGCCTCAAGCTGATCAGCTCGTCGTTCGTCCGCACGAACCCGCAGGCGCTGTCGCCCCGGATCAAGAGCCTGAACTACCTCAACAACATCCTGGCCAAGACCGAGGCGCTCGAGGCCGGGGTGTTCGAGGCGGTGATGTACAACGACCAGGGCTACGTCGCCGAGGCCACGGCCGACAACCTGTTCGTCGTGACCCCCGCCCCCGGAAACCAAGGCAAGCCCAGTGTGGTCACCCCCCCGTTATCCGCCGGCTGCCTCGAAGGCGTGACGCGCAACCTCGTGATCGACCTCGCCCGGCAGGCCGGCTTCGACGTGCGCGAAGACAACCTGACACGCCACGACCTCTACACCGCCTACGAGATGTTCCTGACCGGCACCGGCGCCGAGGTCATCCCCGTGGTCGATCTCGACGCCCGCCAGATCGGCCCCACCGGCAAGCCGGGCCCCGTCACCCAACAACTCATCACCGCGTTCCGGGAGATGGTGAAAGATGCTCCAGAAGACTGACACTCACGGACGGATACAACAACAAAAACAGCTCATACCGTATCCGAAACCCAAGACCTATCCACCAAAAGAGGGAGAGAAACTCAGCGTAAAGGCCATATTTAAAAAGGAGTATGGTCTCGATATCGATGCGATCGATAATACCCAACACGCCGTTTGTGATTTGGACGAGTGGTACGACAGCGTAAAAAGAAACGCCACCCATGAAGATGAGTTAATTCACAAACGGCTGACTTGGCTTTTCGCCTTCAATACTTTTTTAATTGCCGCCGCGATCCTATTAATCACGGAAGCAATAAACGGAATAGATGGCATTGCTCACTCTCGGTGGGCCTTCGGTGCGCTGATAGGATTTCATTTTTTACTGTGTTCAGTCGGACTAGCATTTTGCGTCATCAGCTTCTTTTCGATCAAATACGCCGAGGAATCCATCAAGAGGCTCCACCTTGATTGGGTCTTGCGTTTCGTCTCTACGAAGGACCTCGATAAGAAATACACCGAGCAAGAATTAAAGCATGAACTCATAAAGAGGATGGGCGTACGCCCCCGACTCTACGGCATCGGCTATTATCCGGATCCGCTCTATAAAGGAAGATCCCGCCTGCAGTGGGTTGCCGCACCTACCCTTCTACTTGGTCTGTGGTTCGTACTACTGCTATTCGGACTTTTTGTGATAGTAAACGCGCCCACTCATAAAACGGAAGGCCAAAAGCCCCAAACCATCAGCACCGAAGTGCACGAAACAATCGATCCAGAAAAAGAACCGACATGTCCATCGAAGATGAAAACGACCTGATCGGCCTGAAGCGTATCGGTGAACTCATCGGGCAGACGCTGCGCGACGTCATAGAGTCGGCCCAGCCGGGCATAACCACGCTCGACCTCGATCGATTCATTCAACGCAAGCTCAGCCCGTTGGGCGTCCGCTCCACCCCCGGGCACACCTACGGCTTCCCCGCTTTCGCGTGCATCTGCGTCAACGACGAAGCGGTCCACGGCCTGCCGGGCCCGCGGAAAATCAAGGCCGGCGATCTGGTGACGGTGGACCTCGAGGCCGACCTCGACGGCTACGTCGCCGACGCGGCAAGCACGTTCGTCGTCGGCAAGCCCACACGACACGACACCCGGCTGCGCACCGCCGCCCGCGCCGCCTGCTACGAGGCGATCAGGCACGCGCGCGTCGGCCGCCAGACCCGCGACCTGGGGCGAGCGGTCGAGCGGCGTGTCCACCGCGACGGCTTCCGCGTGATCCGCTCGCTCTACGGCCACGGCGTCGGGCGGGCGGCGCACGAAGCGCCCTCCGTGCCCAACTTCGACGACCCGCGGTGCCGGGACGTGCTCCACGAGGGGCTGGTCATCACGATCGAACCGATCGTTTCCGCGGGCAACGGCCAAGCCACCGAAGACGGGCGTTGGATCATCCGCACCGCCGACGGCGCACGGTCGGCCCACCACGAAGAAACGATCGTGGTCACGCGGGGCACGCCGTTGGTCCTCACCGCGGCGTGAGCCGGGCTACGATCTCACTCGCATGTCGAACGCTCTGAACAGACTTTCCTACCTCACCGCCGACCTCACCGGCACCGGCGGCACGCTCAAGAATCGGCCCGAGGATTTTCTCGTCGACGAGCAGCCGCTGTACGAGCCGTGCGGTGAGGGGGAACACCTTTACCTATTTATCGAGAAGAAGCAGGCCACGACGCTCGACGTCGTGCGGCGGGTCGCCAAGGCGTTCCGCGTCAAACGCTCCGACGTGGGGTACGCGGGGATGAAGGACAAGCACGCGGTGACGCGGCAGCACCTGTCGATCTACCGGCCCGGCACGACCGCGGAAGAAGACCACGAAGCGCTCGAACGCTTCAAAGAATACCCCTACGCCCAGGTCATCTGGGTCGACCGGCACACCAACAAGCTCCGCCGGGGGCACCACGGGGGCAACCGGTTTGTCATCCACCTCCGCGACGTCGAGCCCACGGCCGTGCTCAGGGCCAGGCCGATCCTCGACCGGCTGGAGCGCGAGGGCTTCCCGAACTACCTCGGCGAGCAGCGCTTCGGCTACCGGCAGAACTCGCACACGCTCGGCAAACTCATGCTCAAAGGCGAGTGGCGGGCGTTCCTCGATTGCATGCTCGGCGGGCCGCTGGACACTGAAAGCGAACCCGTGCAGCAGGCGCGGGCGGCGTACGACGAAGGCGACTTCGACCGGGCGCTGGAGCAGATGCCCAAGTCGCTGCGGGCCGACCGGCAGGCGCTCGACGCGCTGCGGCAGCACAAGACGCCCGAGCAGGCGGTGATGAGCATCGACCAGACGCAGCGCGACTTCCTCGTGTCGGCGGCGCAGTCGGCGGTGTTCAACGGTGTGGTCGATCGTCGGCTGCGCGGCGGTGCGCTCGGCCGGCTGCTGCCCGGGGACCTGGCGTGGAAACACGACAACCGGTCGTGCTTCGCGGTGGACGAGGCGACCGCCGAGACGGAGAACGCGCCGGGGGGCCGGGTGGCCCGGCAGGAGGTCTCGCCGTCCGGCCCGTTCTGGGGCCCGGGCATGTCCAAGGCCGGGGGCGACGTGCTCGCCGCGGAGTTGGCGGCGCTGCACGAGATGGGCCTGACCGAAGCCGACCTCGAGAGCCAGCACCACCTCAACACCGACGGCACCCGCCGGCCGCTGCGCGAACGCCTGATCGACCCCGAGTGCTCCGGCGGCGTCGACGAGCACGGGGCGTACCTCAAGCTCGCGTTCACCCTCCGCCGCGGGTGTTTCGCGACGATGGTCGTGCGGGAGATCACGAAGTCGCCGTGACTCCCCGGCAGGCCGTGATGCGCCGGATCGAGGCCGGGCGACACGACCGTCCAACACGAACACCCGGGGCTGCGCGCGTTGACCCCGGGCCGAATTCGGGCACAATACGCAACTCGCCCCGCCGACCACCCCGAAAGAATCCCCATGAAAGCCAACGAAATCCGCCCCGGCCAGGTCCTCAACCTCGACGGCACCGCCTACCTCGTGACCAAGACCGAAAACGTCAAGCCCGGCAAGGGCGGCGCGTTCGTGCAGACCAAGCTCAAGTCCATCAAGCACGGCAACGTCACCGAGAAACGCTTCCGTACCGCTGACGAGGTCGACGGCACCACCCTCGATCGTCGCGACGTCGAGTACCTCTACTCCGACGGCAGCGGCGCGATCTTCATGGACAGCGAGAACTACGACCAGTTCACCATCCCCGAAGACATCCTCGGCGACACCCTGCTGTTCATCAAGCCCAACGAATCGATCAAGGGCCTGTTCCTCGAAGGCAACTGCATCACGGTCGAGCTGCCGCTGGCGGTCGAGCTCGAGATCAAGGAGACCGAGCCGGGCATCAAGAACGCCACCGCGACCAACGTGCTCAAAGAGGCCGTGTGCGAGACGGGCCTCAAGGTCCGCGTCCCGCCGTTCATCAAAGAGGGCGAGGTCGTCCGCATCAACACCGAAACCCGCGAGTACCTCAACCGGGTCAGCGGATGAGTGGGGAGCCGACCGGATGGCCGAGCATCCGCTCGCTGTGGGATTACGACGATCCCGGGGCGAGCGAAGCGGCTTTCCGTGGCCTGCTGCCGCGGGCGCGGGAGGCGGGGGATCTGGACTTCGAGTTGCAACTGCTCACGCAGGTCGCGCGGACGTACAGCCTGCGCGGCGAACCCGGCCGGGCCCACGAGATCCTCGACGAGATCAAGCCGCGGCTGACGACGGATACGCTGACGGCGCGGGTGCGGTACCTGCTGGAGCGTGGCCGGGCGTTTAATCAGGACGGCGACGCGGCGTCGGCCCAGCGACGGTTCGTCGAGGCGTGGAAGCAGGCGAGCCCGCACCGCGAGCCCACGCTGGCCGGGCTGGCGCTCGACGCGGCACACATGGTGGCGATCGTCGCGCCGCCGGAGGAAGCGTTGGCGTGGTCGCGGCGGGCGATCGCGTTGGCCGAGGCTTCCGACGTGCCCGAGGTCCGCAGCTGGCTCGGCCCGCTGTACCACAACACGGGCTGGACGCACCACGACCGCGGCGAACTCGACGAGGCACTCGCTTATCTCGAAAAAGGGCTGGCGTTCCGCACCCAGGCGGGCGACCCGGGCCCGATCCGGATCGCGCGGTGGACCATCGGCCGGTGTTACCGCTCGATGGGCCGCGTCGATGAAGCGTTCGACATCCAACGCGTCCTGGCCGAGTCGCCCGAGGCGTCGGGTTACGTCTTCGAAGAGCTCGGCGAACTGCTGCTGCTCCAGAGCAACCCCGAGGACGCCCGCCTCCACTTCGCCAAGGCCCACGCGATGCTCCACACCGACCCGTGCCTGGCGCGGCACGAACCGGCCCGGCTGCAACGGCTGGCCGAGCTCGGCGGTGTGGAGACGGGCACGTAATCCGCACCGACCCGGTCGGCATTGCCGCGCGGCGGGGCGCGGGTATGCTCAGGGTATGAGTGACCGTTCCCAAACAACATCGACGCTGGTCATCGGGGCGGGGATCACGGGGATGACCTGTGCCCTGAAACTCGCGGCCTCCGGAATCCGTGTCACCGTCCTGGACAAGGGCCGACGCCCCGGCGGGCGGCTGGCGACGCGCGTCTCGCGGCAAGGGCCGGTGTTCGACCAGGGGGCGCAGTTCCTCACCGCCCGCAGCGTGACCTTCCAACAGCAGGTGGCCGAGTGGTGCAAGGCCGGCGTGGCCGCGCTGTGGGACAGGCGGTTCGTCGACATGAAGCCCGGCCAAGACCCCGTCGACACAGTACGAGAAGCCAAGCGTTACGTCGGCAGCCCCAAGATGGCGTCGATCGTCGAGCACCTCTGCGAGCAGGGCGCCGCGAACGACCACGTCGATGGCCCCCACTTCGGCGTACGCGTGACGCGGCTGGACTCCGGCGTTGCCGGCTGGATCGCCACGGACGAACAGGGCAAGAACCACGGCCCGTTCGGCCGCGTGATCGTCACCGCCCCGGCGCCGCAGGCGCGAGAGCTGTTGGCCGAGTCGAGCCCCGCGTTAGCCGAACAGCTGGCCGAGGTCGAGACCGCGCCCACGTGGACCACGATGCTCGGCTTCGACGCGTCGTTGAATCTGGACCCGGCCTACGGCGGGGCGTTCGTGGAGGATTCGCCGCTCGCCATCGTGGCGGGTCAGGCGACCAAGCCCGGCCGGCCCGACCCGGCCAAGCACGGCGAGTGCTGGACGCTGCACGCGGCGCTCGACTGGTCGCAGGACCACGTCGACGACGACAAGGATCAAGTGGCCGCCGCGCTGACCGAGGCCTTCGGCCGGCTCTACCGCCACCTCACCAACCGCGAGCTGCCCGTGCCGAGCTACACCGCGTCGCACCGCTGGCTCTACGGCCACATCGTCACGCCGCTCAACGAACGCTGGCTGTTCGACGCCGACGCCGGCCTGGGTTACGCCGGCGACGCCTGCACCATAGGCAGCCCGGCTAACATTGAACGGGCTTGGCTCAGTGGCTTGGGGCTCGCCGAGCACCTGGAAAATCTTTGATCCCCGTAGCGCAGGCGAGCGCTCCGCCCCGCGAATCCTTGATCCCGACCCCGCCGGCCGCGTCACATTTGATCGGCCGGCGGCACGTGTGTGACTTCACCACTTTCAGGAGATTCCCATGCGCCGCTTCAATCTACCGCTGCTGGTTGTCTTGTCTTGCCTGTGCTGGATGGGCTGCGATTCGGTCACCGTGATGCACCCTGTCGGCGAGCCCGTGGTCTACGGTGAGATCGAGTTGATGGAATCGAGCATCGACGCGGGCCGATACCTCGAAGGCGTCTGGGCCGGCCCCAAGGAGTCCGACTTGGTCGTCAGCGTCACATGGGTGGGCAAGGGCAACCTGCGCGGCTCGTTCATCAAGTGGAACGACGGCGAGCTCGACCTGTCCGACGAGTTCTACATCAAGCTCACACGGCACGAAGACGCGTGGTATCTCAACCTGTATGCGCCCGAAGAAGTCGAGGAGAAGGGGTACAGCTTTGTGCGACTGCTGCCGACCGACGAGGACGCGGTCGTGCTGCTGATGCCGCGGGCCGGCACGTTTGCCCAAGCGGTCGAGGAGCAACGCGTGGCCGGCGAGATCGAAAACCCGGGCAACCCGCTGACCGTCAAGCTGACCGGCACGAAAGACGAGATCGACGCGTTGGTCCGCCAGGACGAGGTCGGCACGCAGTTCGGGTTCGAGCGGCCGCTGCTGTTTCGCCGGGTCGCCTCGCCGTCGCAGTAAGCTGTGAAGCGCCGCCGCGGCGGGGCGTTGCCCCGATCCCGGACGCGTGTGCTAGAGTCGGGCGATGACCACGCCGCGCCTCTATGACGACCTCGCTTGGCTCTGGCCGCACCTGTCGCCGCCGTCGCATTACACGGCGGAAGCCTCGTTGTTGAATCGGTTGATCGCCGAGCGGCTGGGGCCGGGGCCTAAGCGGGTGCTGGAGCTCGGGGCCGGTGGCGGGCACACGCTCGTGCACCTGGCGGCAGAGTCGGACGGGGGATACGGGGAGCACGAGTGCGTGGCGGTGGACCTGGCCGAGCCGATGCTGGCGAACTGCCGGGCGTTGATCCCGGGAGTCGAGGCCGTGGTCGGCGACATGCGCTGCGTTCGGCTGGGCGATCGATTCGACGCGGTGCTCATCCACGACGCGATCGACTACCTGCTCACGCCCGAGGACGTGCGGCAGACTTTAGTCACCGTGAGCGAACATCTGGCCCCTGGCGGCTTGGCGTTCATCGCGCCGACGTACACACGGGAGACGTTTACCGACGGCGAGGTCGCCGACGACGGCACGACCACGGGAGCCGAGGACGTCACGTATTTCACCTACGTCCACGACCCCGACCCGGCCGACGACGTCTACGAGATGATCCTGCTCTACCTCATCCGCGACCACGAGACCCGACAAGTCGAAACGGTCGAAGACCGGCACGCGCTCGGGCTGTTCGCCGAGGCCCAGTGGCTGGCCTGGATGCGCGACACGGGGTTCACGGCCGAGCACGTCGAAAACCAAGACGGCGCGTGGTCGCTGTTTCTGGGGACGGTGTAGAACGCCCCAAGGCACACGGGCACCGGGGTGCCCGTGCGCTCGGGAAGCGTTTTTGTGATTCCTCACCTCACGCTTTCTCCCGCACCGCCCCGTGCAAGACAGCGCAACAAAAAACCGGCTTAGGAACTTCCGTGTCCCTACGCCGGTGAAGGCCCCACGTCCCTGCGGGACCTTAATTTCCACGGAGTGCCTGGGCGTCCTTGCCGTGAGCGGCGGGCCGTGGAATGCGGACGAGTCCTTTCGTTCGCGGAGGTAGAATATGATATGAAGTTGACTGCGTCAATGGCTTTGGTCAGATTTTAGATAGAAAATTGATTTTAAGGGCAATTTTTGAGTTATCGGAACCATTATTTGGTCAATATTGGAGAGAATTACGCTCTACCATCCATATTTGCCGATCCAAGTTGGTAAATATTATACTGTGGATCGAGCGAGTTGATATGACTGATCGCCTGAATACCGAAACCGATGTCCGTCTCGCCCGTGGGTTGGCGTTGAAGAAAGCTCGTAAGGGGGCGGGACTCACAGCCCTGCAACTCGTCGACCGCGTCAACCGGCGGACTTCCGGCAGCGACATCACCCACCACGCGCTGTATTCGTACGAGCGCGGCAAGGTGCTGCTGTCCCGTGAACTGGGCGAACGCCTCGCCCAGGTCCTGGGCCTGCACCCCGGCCAGCTCCTGCTCGGCGATCCTGATTACCGCCCCGCCCCGCCCCACAGCCCCGGCAACTCCGTCAAGACTCCTGCCGGGGGCGGCCTTCGGCTCGTCGGGGACGACGCGCCGGGCAAAGATTCGATCGACCTCGACCACTTGGCGACGCTGGCAGAAACGTTTGATCCCGAGGCCGTCCGCGGGCTGCCGGGCGTGGCCCCGCACCAGCGGCTGGCGCTTATCCAACCGACCGTGCCGTTGCGGCCGGTGGTGCACGTGCTGCTGCGCCTGCTGGGCACCGCCCGCCGCGGCCACGTGGCGATCCACGGCTACTTCGACGTGTTCAATCTCCTGCTCGACGACCTGGAAGACGTGCTCAACAGCCCCGCCGCGGCCGCGGTCCAGAGCCGCGGCGAGGGCGAGGCCAACGACCACCCCCTCGCCCTGCTCACGGAATACCGGAAGCTACGCGACGCGACGCACGACGCCTTTGAGCGCCTGCTCAACGCCGACCAGAAACCGGTGGACCTGTACAAGACGTGCACCGACTACCGCGAGAACCTCGAGAGCCGGTTCGGCGCGATCGAGGAACTGGCCCAGATGTGCGCCCGGGAATTGCCGAGCGACGACGCGGACGACCGGGACTAACCACAACTCACCGCATGTACCGGAATCCGCGCGAGCGGGGCGTCACCGATTTCTTTCCTGGGGTCAAAATCTTGTGTGGCCCGCGTCCGTCTCGCGGTAAACTCGGTGCGATGGGCGTCGGCAACAAGCCATCCGAAGCCGGTTTGCTTGCTTGCCTGTTTTATTGACTGCGGGGATCCACATGAGACATCTTCAGGATCAATCGTCGGTTCGCCGGGTTAACCGGGCCTTGCCGTTTCTGTTCTGCGCCGTGGCGGGTCTCACGACCCCCGCGTGCCAACAGCGCCCCACGACGACGACCGACACACCGGCCGCCTCCACGCCCGATCAACCCTCGCCATGGCTCGATCGGCTGCGGGCGGGCCTGAGCCCCGGCACACCCACCGCCGACCTGCCGACCTGGAAGGCGGACGTCGAGTCGGTGGCGGGGCAGCCCCAAGACCTGAACAACATGGCGGCACGCGAGTCGGCGGACGGCCGGTACCTCTCTTTCGTGTCGTACGGCAAGGAACCCGCCCGTGTCGTCGTTCACGACCGGCAAACCCGCACCGACCTCCCCGTCCCGCTGCCCGACGCCCCGCTCATGGAAGACCGGTCGATCCACTTCACGGCCTGGGCACCCAGCCAGAACGTCCTGTACATCCTCGAAGACGCGTCGGACGGGTTAACCCGCCGGGCGGAGCTACGCGCGCTGCCTGACGGCATGGGGGCGACGTTCAGAGACAACGGGGAGGCCGCCGACTGGAAGGACGACAAAGCCGCCCACGAAGCCGCCGAGGCCAAGCGGTACGAAGGCCGGCACCAGGTGCTCTACCGGTGGCGGGTCGGCGACCGTGACGCGCGGGTCCTCGGCCGGATTGAGGGCTGGGCCGTGGCGCTCGACACCGGGCCCGATGACGTTCAACTCGTGTACCGGCCCGGGGTCTATTGGAAGCCATCGAAACCTCTGCGCTACGAGTGGCGCAGCTACGATGAGCGCGGCCTGCGGGCGACCGCTGAGGTGCCGTTCCCCACCGAACTAGACGGCCGACCTTTGGCCTTTGTCCACAACTATTCTCAGCTGGTGGCCGAATACAAGGAATTCTGGATACCGGCCAATCTGTACACCCAGGCGGAAGGCCGCCCGTTTCGTCGCAGCCAATCGACCATTAGCCGTTACCGCCTCGATCGGCCCGAAGCGGGTTGGGAACTGGTCGCCTACGACGTCTTGCGGTTTCGCTGGTCACCCGACGGCGAGCGGTTGTTCGTGCAAGTCCGCGGCGTCCTACCAAAGCAGAACAATCCCTTTGCCTTGTGCACCGTTTCGCGCGATCGGCCGCAAGACCTTTACCGCCTCGACTTCGACCCGCTGCCCCACTACGTGACGGTCGGCCACGCCGCTTTCGCGGGGACCAGCGCCAACGGCCAGACGCTATATCTGACGGCCACCGATCGGCCGATCATGACCCGGGACGGCAAGCGCCCCTTGGACTTGCACGACCACCCGGGCATCCTCCAGGCCTACGCCCACCGCCTCGTCGGTTCACCGTGAAGCGAGCCGGGGGCGATCCCCTCCGGGCCGCCGCGGATCGGCCCGGGAACACCGGGACTTCTTGACACCCCACTACCTTTGATTACGATATACCAGCTACCCCGCAATCCGTGGTAGCGAGCGCCCGCCCGCGCCCCGCTAAAGGCCCCGGAAAACCCGCGTTGAAAAGCTGGTCCGCCCAACTCCGCAAAGGCCTCGTCGAGCTCGCCGTACTCGCGGCGCTGCGCGACGAAGAGGCCTACGGCTACCAGTTGTTGCAAAAACTCAACGCCCTGCCCGCGTTCGGGCTCACCGATTCCACGGTCTACCCCCTGCTCGCCCGGTTGACCAAGGACAAGCTCGTCCGCGTCCGCGTCGGCCCCTCGCCCCACGGCCCGCCCCGCCGCTACTACCAACTCACCGCCGCCGGCCGACGCCACCTCGACGACATGAAAACCCACTGGCAACAACTCACCCGCAGCCTCGACGAACTGCTCGACCCCCGGAATTGAACCCGAGAACTCTCCTCATGAACGAGCCAAGCCCTGCTTCCGACGCCTCGCCTACGGCCAGCCTCGATCTCGAATTTGCCGCCCGCCAACGCCTCAACGACCACCTCGACGCGGTGGAAGACGTGCTGCGGAAGTACCAACAACCCCGCCACGCCCGCGCGGCGATCGTCGACGAACTCGAAAACCAGATTCTTGAACAACTCGGCGAGAACGTCGGGAAACGACAAGCCACGGCCAACGACCTCGAATCAGTTCTCGCCGAACTCGACCCGCCTGAAGCTTACGCACGCAACTCGATCGACCTGGCAAGCCTGCCGTCGACTTTTGGCTTCCCGCCCGAAGAACCGCCACGGTTTAACCGCGCCACCGCGGCGGGGCTGATTTGGATCGGCTGGTTCGCGTTGGCCGTTATGGTTGCTGGGGTACTGTTGTTTACGGTCGTCAGTCCCGAACTGTATTCAATCGATCCGTTCGCCCCCGCCTCAGATAACCGGCGGGTACTGACACCCGCGATGTACGCCTACCAGACCTGGTGGGGCACACTCACCATCATCTTCCTCTGCATCCCCGGATTACTCGCCCCGGTGGCCACCACCCTACTCGGCTGGCTAGGCGTCAGCCAGATCAAACAATCCCGCGGCACCGAATACGGCTTGGGATTAGCGATTTGTGCTGCGTTACTCTTTCCTTTCATCACCGCAAATCTTGTGATTTCGGGGGGATCGTTCATGTTTCTGCTGTGGGTCGATCACACCATCATGGACATCGGACAATTCACGGCATGGGGCCTGATCATCTTTGCCCTTCTTGTCCTTGTTTTACTTGTAAGCCTCAACCGGTCGTTGATTCAACGCGCCATTCGCTTGGCGAATGAAGTGCCGAGTCAACGCTGAATTTTCCCGAGATCGCTAGGCCAGCGCCCCGGTACAACTCGACCCCGCCCCGGCGGTGCAGCCGTAGCAGTGGTCGCCGGTGGCGATGACGCGGTCGCCGAGCTCCTGGGCCGTGGTGTCCCAGAGGAACTTGTCTTCGTGACCCGGGGTATCCATGTCCAGAGCGCGGTTGAAGTCGCAGTCGCTGAGCCGGCCCTGCGGGTCGATGTGGATCTGGTGGCGGCACATCAGGCCCTCGATCGTGTCGGGGTTATAGGCCCCCACCAACAGGTCCATGTACTTCTCGAGCTTGCCGGCTTTTTCGAGGTCGCGTCGCCAACGCTTGATCGGCATGTTGGTGATCGTCCACAGTTGCGTGAACTCGATGCCGAAGCGTTCGCGGAGCTCGCGCTTGTAGTCGCCTTCCAGGGCTTCCTGCGGCGGGGGCAGCGACGCGCCGCCGGGGTTGTAGACGAGGTTGAGCGGCAGCCCGGGGTCGGTGCCGTAGCCCACGTCGTTGAGCAGCAGCAAGCCCTCGACGCTGGCGTCGTAGCTGCCCCGGCCGCGCTGGGCGTCGACGTTGTCGGCGGTGTAGCACGGCAGCGATGCGGTCACGATGACCTTGTTTTCCGCCAGGAAACCGGGGACCCAGCGGTAATCGCCGCCGCCGAACTTCTTGGTTTCGGTGAACGTGAGGATTGTGGGATTGCAGCGGTCGATCACGTCCATGCCCAGGCCACGGGCGTGCTTGACGATCCGCGTGAAGTTGGGGTTCATCTCCGGCGAGCCGCCGGTGATGTCGACGGTCCGGATCGTCGGGTTTGCGATCAACCACTTCACCACCCGGTCCGCCACTTCCGGGGTCATGTTCTCGCCGTCAGCGATGCGGGCGGGCGACGAGTCGACGTGGCAGTGGTTGCACGCGAGGTTGCACCGCAGGCCGATATTGATCTGCAGCGTGGTGATCACCGGGTCGCTGCGCAGATCGGTCTCGAAGTGGCGGTGGAACGCCTGCTCTTCGACGACGGGTAACGAAAGGCTGGTCATGGGCGGCTTTCAGCTCCAGGGCTTGGGCGTGACGGGAGGATCATAAACCACCGCGGCCGGGTTTGGCGGCCTACGCCCATCGGCTAAGCCGGAATAACCCTTGGCGCCCGCCGGTTATTCCCGCCGGGCGGCGAAATCCGGCCGGCTCAGAAATCACCGCATCCGCCCGGCGTCGGGGCCCGAACCGTGGGCCGTATCCTTTACACTCATGCGGCACGACCGTTCGCGTGCAACCCTCGAAGCCCATTGCCGGAGCCGACCATGCCCCGACCCGCCCACCCGCTACCGCTGTCCCTGCTCGGCCTCGCGGCGCTCGGCGCCTTCGGCCTGCTCGCCTGCCCGTCGGGCTGCGCCTCGGCGCCCAACGTCCCCGCCGAAGTCGCCCTTGACACCTATTCCGCCGCGCCGTTCGCCGAGGTGCTCGCGGCCGCGGTCACCGATGCGGGCCTGATCGACTACTCGGACATCACCAACGACCCCGAGAACCCCGACAGCTACGCCGACCTCGACGGCAAGCTCGATATCTACCTCGACGCGCTCGCCCGCTTCGGCCCCGAGTCGACGCCCGAGCTGTTCCCCACCGAAGACGACCAGCTCGCCTACTACCTCAACGCCTACAACGCGATCATGATCCGCCTCTGGTTGGACAACGGGGCCCGCACCGCCGCGCCGACGGACAAGGTGCAGTGGCTGACCTGGTTCACGGTCAACCAGTGGAAGATCGACCGCCGCAACATGTCGCTGGACTACCTGGAGCAGCGGCTGATCCGCCCGACGTTCAAAGAATCCCGCATCCACGCGGCGCTGGTGTGCGGCGCGGTGGACTGCCCGCCGCTATGGCCCGAGCCGTTCGCCGGCGACCGGCTGGACGAACAACTCGACGCGGTGAGCCGGGCCTGGCTGACCGACCCCGCCGACGACGGCCTGCGCATCGACGACGACGGCCGGGTCTACCTCTCGGCGATCTTCGGCTGGTACCGCGACGACTACCGCGCCGAGGGCGGCCTGGAGGCGATGCTGGAAAAATACCTCGACGACAGCGACCCGCGCAAGGCCCCCGCCCTCGACGCGCTGCGCAACAACCGCGTCAAGTTCATGGGCTACGACTGGACCATCAACGACGCGGCGAACGCCGTCGCCCGCGGCAACTGACCCTTGGAAACGGGCTCGGCAAGCGAAGCTTAGGAAGCTGACGCACGTTCACCACATTACCCAGGATTGATGTAGGATTCCGCATTCAGCTCAACGTCGGTAGCACTATAAATCCGCAGCCGTCGACTCAATCTACGCGACCAATTCTAGGTTTTAGGAAATGGGGAAAAATAGTCCCCATCAAATATTTGACCATTCGTTCTGTAAATTGTATCCTTTTGCCATGAGTTCTGCACAACGCGGGCGACCGCGTGAGTTCGATACCGAAGCCGCACTGGATGCCGCCGTGATGGTGTTCTGGAAACAGGGCTACGAGGGCACCGGTGTGGCCGAGTTGTGCGAGGCGATGGGCATCGCCAAGCAGAGCATGTACGACTGGGTGGGAGACAAGAGAGGCCTCTACATCGCTGCCATCGAGAGATACAAGTTGACACACATCTGCGGCTTGAAAGGCCACCTCACCGCACCGGGTTCGCCGCTCGGCAATCTGTGGCACTGCTTGCACGCCATGGCGGAGTACGCCAAGAGCCCCGATTGCATGGGTTGCCTGCTCACCAACGCGGAAAGCGAGTTCGGCACAAGCGACCCGGAAGTCGCACGTCTTACGGCGGACATCGAGTCATACATCGTCGACCAGTTCTCCCAAGTCCTCGACCGCGCGAAGGCGGCGGGCGAAGTCCCGGAAACGCTCGACACCAAGGCTATGGGAGGAGCCTTGGCGGTTTTCCGCAACGGCATCATGGTGGCCGGACGCTCCGGGCAGAGCGCGAGCTCCATCGACCAAACCATCCAACTCATCGAGGGCCTGCTCAAGGCGGGTTGATGTGTTTTTTTATCAAATTCTGGACCGAGTGTTCCGTAAAATTCAGGAGAATCAACGATGCGAATCAAGCGACAAGTCCGAATCAACGCCTCCGCCGCTGAGGTCTGGCGCGTGCTTGGCACAGAATTCGACAGCGTCCACCACTGGGCGAGCTCGGTGAGCCATTCGGCCGCGCGTACTCAGGGCCGACCCATCGGCAACGCCCCGTGTGCCGGCCGGACGTGTCAGACCGACCTGGGGCCGTTCACGGAGACCATCATCGAGTACGACGACCAGCGGTTGGCGGTGGCCTACGAAGCGCAAGGCGACAAGATGCCTTTCTTCGTGAAGCGGCTGACGAACCGGTGGGCCGTTTCAGGTTCGACAACCTCTTGCACCGTCGAGATGGACATGAATGCGGACCTCATGCTCCCATTCATCGTCATGAGCCCGATGATGAAGATGCAGATGGGCAAGATCGCGACGTTCGCCGTCGAAGAGCTCAAGCACTACGTCGAACACGGCGAGCCGCACCCTCGGAAAGTTGAAGCCACGCGCAAATCGAAACAGAAAGCCGCCTGAAACCTGTAGCGCGGCGTCGGTGTAGACGCCGCTATCACCCTCAAGGAGCCGAATCGTGAAAACCTGGAAGACCGCCTTCGTGGCGGGCGCGATAACTGCGTCCGTCTTTATCGCAGCGAACGCCGAACAGGCGGGGCCGCCGGCCCCACCCCCGATGATGGTCGGGACCTTGGAAGTAGGCCAAGCGACCCCGGCACCGCTTCAGTTCAGCCGCAGCGTGACTCTCGACGCCCAACCCGACGCCGTATTTGCTCATATCGCCAACGCGCAGAACTGGGTTGACCTCATCGACCCCGTCACCGCCGTCGAAACCGATGGGGCCGGCCAGAAAGGTGATACCCGGCGCTTCACGATGCAAGACGGCAGGACATTCGTCGATGTCATCCGTGCCAACCACAAGCCCAGTGCGTCTAAGCCTGGTGTCTACGCGTGGTCCGCCGCTCCCGGGAACCCGTATGGGCTCGAAGAGCACCTCTCGGCCTTGGAGTTTCGACCCTCTGATGACGGTGGCACCGTGCTCAGCTTCTACGTCTTCTTCGCGAGCCCCGACGCCCAAAAGGCAAACATGATGGCGCAAGGCCTGGGCAAGTCCGTGGACCACATGCTTGGGAACGTCGTCCGAACGTTTGGAGGCGAAGAGCGCGGGTCGGCCCAAGGCACCCAGCGGGTCACCCTGACTCAACAACGCACCATCAACGCAACCCCCCAGCAAGCGTGGCGTGTCGTGGCCGAGCAGTGGGGGCAGGTCGACCGGTGGGCCAGCACGGTCGCTCACTCGGAGTTGACCGGCAAGCTAGGCGTGGGCGCCGTCCGCTCCTGCAGCGTGCCGGGCACGCCCGGGTTCAAAGAGACCTTGCTCACCTACAACCCCGACGAGATGTCGCTCAGCTATCAGCCCACCGAAGGGATGCCGCCCTTCGTCAAGAAAGCTGTAGGAACCTGGAAGATCTCACCCGAAGACGGCAACCGCGTCACGGTGGATATCGCTGTGGTCCTGGACATCGCCGAGGGCACTCCGCTGCCGGTCGTTGGCATGGTCAAGCACCAGTTTGGTCAGCTCGTAGACGTCACCGGCGACGACGTGAAGTATTTCCTTGAAAACGGCAAGCCCCACCCGCGCAAGCTGATGGCTGCTTCCGGCATGTAACTCGGATGCCCCCCCGGGTGGTCGCCGACAAGAGTCGGCGGCTGCCTCTTTCCGATTTCCACTCACGCGATAGAGAAACACCTGAACGGTTTTCCCGCCAACACCGCGGAAATGGCTCCGCTTAATGACACATGCATGCCGTTCGAGTGGAATGGCTTTGCGTCTCAAGATTGGCGGCAGCCGTTACAACGAAGCTCCACCAAGACGGCGCGGATGCAGCAGGCCAAAACCCTTGTTTACGCTCAAGGCCGGCGACGACTGTTCACTACATTCTCGGTCGAACCAGCACGACCAAGGGCAATGGATCGTCCCGAAAGCATTTTCAAAAACCATCCACGAGTGTCTAAAGAAAAGTTAACGTTAATTTCGACAAGGGGAACTGCAGTGCTTGGCGACGTTGGGAATCTGACCCACCCACAGGCGACCGACCCCGCGGCGGCGCGGCCATCACGGGCTGGTTTCGGCCGCCACGCGCGGGCGCAATTCTGTGCGAACCTTTATCATCCCGCCCATGCGGATCGCCGTCGTCATCCCCACCCGTAACGAAGCCGACCACCTGGGCGCGACGCTGGACTCGCTGACCGACGGCGCCCCGGACGCCCTGGTGGTGGCCGACTGCGACTCGGAAGACGGCACGGCGAGGATCGCCCGGGACCGCGGCGCGGCGGTGCTCACGGGCCACGGCTTCGACAGCCGCGCCGCGGCGCTGCGGGCCGGGGTCGAGCACCTGTTCATCGCCGCGGAAGACGTCCAAGCCACCCGCTTCGACGCGATCTGGTTCCTGCACGGCGATACGCTCGCCCCCGCCGGCTGGCGCGAGGCCCTCGAATCCGCCCTCGCCGACCCCGCCGTGGTCGGTGGCGCGTTCACCCAGCGCTTCCTCCCGGTCCTGCCCCGCCCCACCTGGGCCCAGCGCCGCCTGCTCCGCTTCGCGTGTTTTGCCAACCGCCTGCGTTACCGAGTCACCGGCGTCTACTTCGGCGACCAGGGCCTGTTCGTCCGCCCCGCCGCCCTGCAAGCCATCGGCGGCGTCCCGCAGGCCCCGCTCATGGAAGACGTCGAGCTCTGCAAGAAGCTCCGCCGGGAGGGCCGCCTCCGCGTCAGCCCCGTCCGCATCAGCACCAGCCCCCGCCGTTTCCTCCGACACGGCGTCGTCCGCCAGCTGCTGTGCGACGGGTGGCTGCTGCTGCGTCACCGCCTGGGCATCCCTTCGGAAAATAATTACGCTGCCTACAACCGGGACAATCAACGGCCCGCCGCCACGCCCTAAACACTACGGGTCATCCGGATCAGGGATCGGACGGGTTAGAATCCACGAGGGTCGGCAAGCCCCGAGCCCACCGCTTCGGCGGACCGCCTTGGTTCATCATTCACGCAACTTTCGTCGCTAACGCCCTTCATCTCCATGCAAACCCGCAAGCTCGGCCGCCACGATCTCGAACTCTCCGTCCTCGGCTTCGGGGGCATCGTCGTCTGCGATCGGCCACAGGACGAGGCCGACGACGAGGTCGCCGCCGCGGTCGATCGCGGGGTCACCTACTTCGACGTCGCGCCGCAGTACAGCGACGCCCAGGAACGCCTCGGCCCGGCGCTCCGGCCGTTCCGCAAAGACGTCACCCTCGCCTGCAAGACGCTCATGCGCCGCGGCCCCGAGGCCGCGGCCGACCTTGATGACTCGCTCCGCAAGCTCCGCACCGACCGCTTCGACATCTACCAGCTCCACGCGATGACCACGCCCGAAGACGCCGACGCAGCGCTCGCGCCCGGCGGGGCGCTCGACGTCGTGCTCAGGGCCCGCGACGCCGGCAAGGTCCGACTCGTGGGGTTCAGCGCCCACGACGAGGCGGTCGCGCTACGGCTGATCGAGACCGAGCAGTTCGACACGGTGCTGTACCCACTCAACGTTCGGCCGTTCGAGGCCGGCGTGTTCGGACCGGGCGTGCTTGAGGCCGCGACGTCGCGCGGCATGGGCGTGTTGGCGCTCAAGGCGATGGCCCGGGCCCGCGTCGCCGACGGCGAAGACCGCCCCTACGCCAAGTGCTGGTACCACCCCGAAGACCGCCCCGACCTCGCCCACCTGCTGCTGCGCTACACGCTCAACCTCCCGGGGGTGTGCGCCGCCCTGCCGCCGGGCGACCCGGACCTGTTCCGCCTGGCGCTCGACCTCGTCGAGACCCACGGCATCGCCCCGCTGTCTGCCGAAGAACTCGCCACACTCACCCAGGCGATGCCCGCCGCCGCGCCCATCTTCCCCGAGCCGGTTTGAACCGACCCGAGGGTGTCTGCCGGGGATGTCGAAACCGATTCGCGGTGACGCCGGAGCGCTTCCGATTAGATCGCCGTCGGGGGCATCGGGACCCCTTCGCGCAACTTCCAGAGCCCGCGCTTCGCGCTGTTCCGGGCTTCTTCGTTCATCTCCAGACCCCGGCGGGTCTCGACCCGCCCGATCGCGGGGTCACGCAAAGTCGCGTCGAGCGTCTCGCCGGGCAGGCCCATGCTCTTCAGCACCTCGAACAGGTCTTCGGAAAAACGTTCCCGGCCTCTCTGTTCGTAAACCGCTTCGCTGTGCGCCAGCACCTCCTCCACGTCGCGGCCGTGGATCTTCTCCAGCACCCACCAGCGATCATCGACCAGCACCAGCGGCGTGTCGCCACGCCATTCCAACCCCTCGAAAGCGCCGATGCGCGCCCAATCCGACCCGCCGTCGAGTTCGCGCAGCAACTCCGGCGTCGCCAGTCCGGCCACGTAACCCGACGCGAGGATCAACACCGCCGCCAACCCAATCGCCCATTTCTTCCGCATCATCGTGCTCCCGTAAGCGACGCGCAGGCACGCGTCGCGGTGTCGTGAAACCTCCCCGAACGCCCGCGCCGCCGCGGCGTTGGCTTCTGCTTCGTTCAACCCCGCCGCCCGGCCGTCGGCCGTGGCCGCGTCGAGGTGGAACGCCAGTTCTTCGTCGATCTCCGCCGCCACGCAACGGTCGCGGTCGGCGGGCTCGCCGGGGTGCTCCGGTCGGTGGGCCGAGGCGCTCACGCGGTCGCTCCTTTCCGCCGCGCCGCGTCGCCGGCCATGACCCCACCGATCGCCTCGGCCATGATCACCCAGGCCGCGCGGTCGTTCTTCAACCGCTTCCGCCCGGTCGGAGTCAGCCGGTAGAACTTCGCCCGGCGGTTGTTCTCGCTGGTGCCCCACTCGGCCGAGAGCAGCCCCCGCTTGACCATGCGGTGCAACGCCGGATAGAGCGAGCCCTCTTCGACGCCCAGCACACCACCGGAACGCTGCTCGATCCGCCGGGTGATGCCGTAGCCGTGCCGCGGCCGGTCGTCGAGCGCCGCGAGGATCATCATGTCCAGCGTGCCACGCAGCAGCTCGGGGCTGTCGGAAGGTTCGGTCGAGGTTGACGAGGCTTTGGGCATCGGGCCGGGCTCCGGGCTTCCCTTGAATTTCTAGGGTAAGCGTACCGCACGCTCCCCTCGGATGTCAAGGGGAAAACCTCCACGATCTTCTGCATGCCCGCCGAAGCCGTGGCCCACTGGTAAACTGCTCGGCTCGACAACCACCACCCGCGTCCGTCCGCGGGCCCCGTTACCCGAGGTAGTTTCCCGATGTCTGACTCCACCGCCCCCGTTGACCCCGCCACCAAGTCCATGGACGACCTCGTCGCGCTCTGCAAACGCCGCGGCTTCGTCTACCCCGCCTCCGAGATCTACGGCGGCCTCAACGGCTTCTGGGACTACGGCCCGCTCGGCACCGCGCTCAAAAACAACATCCGCGACCACTGGTGGAAACACATGGTCGAGTGCCCGCCCATCGGCCCCGACGGCCAACCCGTCACCATCGTCGGCCTCGACTCGTCCATCATCCAGAACCCCAAAACCTGGGAAGCCTCCGGCCACGTCGGCGGGTTCAGCGATCCGATGGTCGACTGTACCGAAACCAAGAAACGGTACCGCGCCGATCAGTTGATCTGTCTGGGCCGTAAGACTGAAGGCAATGAGCCCGTCTTTTCCTTCGTCGAGCACGACGACAAGAGTGAAGCCACGGCAAAGAAAAAACTGAACAAGCAATGGAAGGCCGAACTCGAAGACGTCGATCTCTGCCGTGTGCCGTTTATGGAGATGAAGCCCGAAGAGTACGGCATCATTTACAGCCCCGAAGGTTCAAAGCCCGGCACGCTCACCGAGCCGCGCGAATTCAACCTGATGTTCGACACCACCGTCGGCGCCATCAAATCTGAAGACAACAAGGCCTATCTCCGCCCCGAGACCGCCCAGGGCATCTTCCTCAACTACAAGAACGTCGTCGACACCATGCGGGTCAAGATGCCCTTCGGCATCGCCCAGATCGGCAAGTCGTTCCGCAACGAGGTCACCCCCCGGAATTTCATTTTCAGAAGCCGGGAGTTTGAACAAATGGAGATGGAGTGGTTCTGCGCCCCGGATGAGGCGCTCAAGTGGTACGAGTTCTGGAAGCAGGAACGCATGCGGTGGTGGAAGACGCTGGGCATCGAAGAATCCAACCTCATCTTCCGCGACCACGACAACGACGAGTTGGCCCACTACTCCAACGCCTGCGTCGACGTCGAGTACAAGTACCCCTTCACCGCCCCCGGCTACGGCGAACTCGAGGGCGTCGCCCACCGCGGCTGCTTCGACCTCACCCAGCACCAGACCCACTCCAAGACCAAGATGGAGTACTTCGACCAGCCGCGCCAGCTCGCGGCGAAAGAAGCCGGCAAATCGAAGGAAGAGATCGACGCCCTGAGCAAGTACATCCCCAACGTCATCGAGCCGGCCAGCGGCCTGACCCGGGCGGTGCTGGTGCTGCTGTGCGAGGCATTTACGGCCACGCCCGACCGCAAGGGCTCGGCATACATCATGAAGTTCAAGCCGAATTTCGCCCCGGTCAAGGCCGGCGTGTTCCCGCTGGTCAACAAGGACGGCATGCCCGAGCGGGCGCTGTCGCTCTACATGAGCCTGCGCGAGAAATACACCTGCGAGTACGACGCCAAGCAGTCCATCGGCAAGCGCTACGCCCGCATGGACGAGATCGGCACGCCGTTCTGCTTCACCGTCGACGGCGACACCGCCACCGACGACAGCGTCACCGTCCGCCACCGCGACACGCAGGAGCAGGAACGCATCAACATCAACCAGGTCGACGCCTTCCTCGCTAACAAGCTGGCGGAATAAACCCGCCGAATCCGCGTCCCGCGCTCAACCCGACCGCTCCGCCGGCCGATCTCGATACAGAGTCGGTTGCTTTGCGCATTACTTTCGAGGGCTGTCGCACGATGTCGGGGCTACACAAACTTCGGTTCGCGCTCGGCTGCCTTGTGGCGGGCGGCGCGCTATGTTTCTGGGGTTTCAACGAGCTCAAGCTCAGCCGGCAGTCGAGCGTGACGCCGCAGTCGATGAGCTGCCTCGAGCTCGTCATGTACGGCGAGGGCGACAACGCCCACGTCGCGCTCGACGGGTTCTGGTACGACCTTGAGAACGCGATCGCCGAGCACCCCGAGAACAACGAGGACCACTTCTACAAGGTGTACATCCCGCTGCACCCGATCAACGGCGAGGCCGGCACGGTGCTCCTGCGGTCGGACGACCTGCCCGACGTCGGCTCGATCCAGCGGCAGGCCACCCAGAGCGAGGTCCGGGGGATGGTGATCAACTCGATCTCGAAGCTCGGCCGCGAGGAGCAGGAACTCCTGCAGGCCGCGATGCGGCCGGGCGAAGAGCCGGTCATCCTCGACCTGGACCGCCAGCCCAAGGCGGCGGGCACGGCGATCGGGATCCTCTTCGGCGGCGGGTGCGTGATGCTGTTGCCGTTCGCGGGCGCCCTGCTGTCCGGGCACCGGCTGAAACACGAAGCGGGCGACGAGTGGGCCGACGGCCCCGCCGACTTCCCGGCCGCGGGCTGGGGCGCCGCCGCCCCGAGCCCCGACGCCACGGGCGAGGGGCGGCCGCGCTTCTGAGCCGAACACACCGGGCGTGCTCTGCTAGGCTGGGTCGATGGAATCCGGTTCTCCATCATCCCCCGGGCGGAGTGCGGCGCTGCTCGCGCTCGTGATCATTGCGCCGATCCAGTTGATCGGCACGACCACGGCGATGGTGTGGTTCCCCGACAGCACGGCCGCCAAGGTCGGGTTCGGGATCGCCAAGGTGATGCTGATGCTCGCGCCGCTGGTGTGGCTGTGGAAGGTCGAGAAGACTCGGCCGCGCCTGCCCCGGTGGCACGGCGATCCCGACGGCGGTCTCCACGGCTTCCGCGGGTCGGGCATGCTGGCGGCGCACGTCACCGGGGCGTTGATCTTCGCCGTGATCGCCGGGGCGTACTACGGCTTCGCCCGGCACTGGATCGACGTCGAGCCGATGCGAGAGAAGGTCGTGCAGATGGGGCTGGACAACCTCTGGCTGTTCCTGGCCGGGGCGTTGTACTGGTGCACGATCAACTCGCTGCTGGAGGAATACTTCTGGCGGTGGTTTATCTATTCGCGGCTGCGCGACGTGCTGCCCAGGTCGGCCGTCGGCGTCGGGCTGGCGGTGGTGGCCTGCGGGCTCTTGTTCACGGCCCACCACGTCGTGGCGCTAAAGGTCTACTTCGACTGGAAGACCACGATCCTCGCGTCGGCGGGCGTGTTCATCGGCGGGGTGACGTGGTCGCTTCTTTACCTGCGGTACAAGAACATCTGGGCCTGCTACGTCAGCCACGTCTACCCGGACGTGATCATCTTCTTCATCGGCTGGCAGTTGATCTTCGGGAGTTGAGCATGGCTGATCGAGACTTGCCGAAAGACCAAGACGCGACCACGACGCTGGCCGACGTCAAGGCCTTGATGGAGGCGTTCGTCGCCGAGCGGGACTGGGAGAGGTTCCACCAGCCCAAGAACCTCGCGTCGTCGATCGCGATCGAGGCGGCGGAGTTGATGGAGCTCTTCCAGTGGGACGGCGTCGAGCCCCCGGAAGCGGTCCGTCAAGACGCGGCGCAGATGCAGCGCATCCGCGAGGAGTTGTCGGACGTGTTCGCGTACACGCTGGCGATGGCGAACCGGCTGGGCATCGACCTGTCCTCGGCGCTGGCGGCGAAGATGGTGATGAACCGGGCGAAGTACCCGGCGGATTAAGGGGGGGTTACTTTGAATTGAATGCCGCGCGGCTTGGGCCCCGGGTCATTGACCCGGGGCTAAATTGAGGTGTGTGGTCGCGGCGAATGGTGGTTCCGGCGACGTGAGTCCACGCTCTGGGGTTTTCCTATTTTGACTTTGGAGGTGCAACGCGTCGGGGGGCGGCGCGATAACCGGTTGTGCTTGAGGCGTGTGCCTCAGCCCGCCGTGTGACACACCTTTGTCCGTCCCCCCCACCCGCTCACCCGCCCACCCCGATCAGGAGACCCGCCATGCCCGCCATCAACGCCCAGCTCGTATCGACCCGTCAGCCGCTCACCGAGATCAAGGAAACCCGCAACATCGACCCGACCCGCCTAGAGCGTAAGCCCATCCGCAAGCGCTGCTGCGTCAAGATCTGCCGCCCCCGGAAGTGCGAGAACAAGTACTTCAAGCACCTGCAGCAGCAGTTCGACAAGCTGCAGGCCAAGGCCGGCTACCTCAAGGACCACGGCCACTGCATGAGCAAGTGCAAGCTCGCCAAGCAGCTCGTGGAGATGCGTAAGCTCGCCAAGAGCGTCCGCTGGACAATCAAGCAGCTGCCCTGCCACCTGCAGCGGAAGTACAGCGCCATCACCAAGACCGCCAACGACATCGCCGGCAAGCTCCACGGCGCGAACAAGTGCAACGCCCGGTCGAAGTTCCACTGCGTCAAGCCCGCGCTGTGCGACGCGTTGGACCTGCGTCGCCCGACGTGCCGCCCGGTGATCAAGCCCTGGTGCCCGCCGATCTTCCCCGGCCGGTTCGCGAAGCTGTAAAGCCCCCAACCCCTCCGCCTCCAACGTGTGGCCGCCGACCCCGGTTGTGTTCCCGGGGTCGGCGGCTTGCGCATCCGCGGGCCCGGCGACGCACCGGGCCGCCTAAACTTCTTCAACGACTCGCCATCCTGTTGGAGACCCGCTATGCGCACCGCGCCCGCTTCGATGTTGATCGCCGCCGCCCTCACCGCCGCCGTTCCCGCGGCCGGACAAGACAAGCCCTGGACCCCGCCGAGCTACGACCGGACCTACCGCTCGACGTGGCACGACGGCAACGCCGAGATGGCGTCTTACAAGCTCACCTATCCGCGCTACGGCGAGCTGCGGACGGGCACGGCCGTGGCGATCACCGTCACCGAGCCGTTCGACCCCACGGCCCGCGTCAAGGCCGACAGCGTGCGCGACGACACCTACGGCGTGATCAAGCTCAATCTCGTCGAAGACTTCCAGACCGGCTTGTACGACTACAACCTGATGACCAGCGTCTTCGTCGCCACCGAGCCGGCCAACGGCCTGCCCGCGGGTTCGCCGACGAAGGTGAGCTTCTCCAGCCAAGAATGGTGCGGCCACGTCTACCAGCAGGCGCTGTTCAGCCAGGCCAAACGCGGCACGCCCGGCGTGCGGCAGACGCTCCACAGCTACTTCGAGGGCGAGGCCGACCAGAACAACCAGATGGATCACCCCGTCGGCGGGATCGCCGAGGACGCGCTGATCCTGTGGGCCCGTGGGTTGGCGGGTCCGCGGCTCGAGCCGGGCGAATCGATCGAGGTCCCGGTTTACCGGTCGATGGCGGTACAGCGTCACCGCCACGTCCCCGCGAAGTGGGAAACCGCGACGCTGTCCCGCAAAGCCTCCGACGAGCCGCTCGGCGAGTTCACCGTCGACACGTTCACCGCCGACGTCGCGGGACGCAAGTACGCGTTTTATATCGACAACTCGGAAAACGGCGACCGCAAGCTGATCAAGCTGACCCGCAACGACGGATATCAACTGGAATTCGTCGCGGCCGAGCGTTTGCCGTATTGGCGGCTCAACGGCAACGCGGACGAGAAGGAACTCAAGAAAATGGGGCTGCGGCGGCGCGGCGACGGGACGATGTGAATCCGTGGGATACGGGCGCGGGCCATGCTTGTTCGTCTAAATTGCCAAAAGCCCGCGGATTAAATCCGCGGCTTTTTTTGAAACACCTCCGGGCGGCGAGTCGTACCAGAAGCGGAAGCGGGTTCGTGTGAGCACGCGCATAACCCTTTCTTTGCTTGCCGGTCGTTGGCCGAGGTGTGGATATGTCGTACACGGGTTGGGCGCTGCGGCGTCGCGGGTCGTTTCTATTGGCGGTCGTGGTCGGGATGGTGTGGTTAGCCGACTGGCTGTTTTACGGTCAAACGATCGGATGGAGCGCGGGGATTTTTTCCTTGGCGTTGTTGCTGGCGTTGACGCTGCGCGGCGGCCGGTACTTCCGGGAGAAGCCGGGGCGCATCGTGGCGGCGACGACGCTGGGGATGGTTGTGGCGATGATGATTCACCCCGGGCCGCTGGCGGTGACGCTCGGGCTCTTGGGTTTGGTGACACTGGCGGTCATCGACCGCGGGGGGTGGACCAGCAGCGTGGCGGAGTGGGCGTGGCGTTGGGCACGGTTTGTCGGCCTGGGCCTCAGCCAGGCGATCCGCGACGTGCGGACACAGAACCGTTGGCTGCGCAAGCACCCTCAAGACACACGCGGCGTGGCGGGGTTCGCCACCCACAACCTGCACGTGTGGCTGATCCCGGTGCTGCTCAGCACGATGTTCGTCGGGCTTTTTGCGATCGCCAACCCGGTCGTGCAGCACCGCCTGAGCGACGCGATCGAAAATCTGTTTGCCCGACTGGGCGATCTGGGGAGTTGGCTGGTCCCCGCGCGGATGGGGTTCTGGCTCGCTACGGCGGTCGCGGTGTGGGCCCTGCTCCGCGTCCGCCTCAAACCCAAGGCCGGTTCAGAGAAACCCCGGCGGCCGCGCACGTGGCGTTTTGCCTGGGAGCCGCCACGGGAAGGCGAGGTCGTCACCGGCCCGACCTTCACCCCCCAAGACGCCACGGCGCTGACCGTGCGCTGCCTAATCTTGTTTAACGTCGTGTTCGCGGTGCAGACGTCGCTCGACGTGTTCTACCTCTACGGCGGCGCGACCCTGCCCGACGGCATGACCTACGCCGAATATGCCCACCGCGGGGCGTACCCGCTGGTCGTCACCGCCCTGCTCGCGGGGCTGTTCGTGCTCATCGCTTTCCACCCCCGCGGCGCGGCGCAGCGCAGCACCGCCGCCCGCCGGCTCGTCGGCCTGTGGATCGCCCAGAACATCGTGCTGATGGTCTCGTCGGTGTGGCGGCTTAACCTGTACGTCGAGGTCTACAGCCTGACGCGGTGGCGGGTCGCCGCGGCGCTGTGGATGGCTTTGGTCGGCGTGGGCTTCGGCTGGTTGATCTGGCGCATCGTCGCGGACCGGGACAACCGCTGGCTGCTGCAGCGTGTGACGCTGACGGGGCTGACGCTGCTGTACGTGGTGTGCTTCGTGAACCTCGACGGCGCGATCGCACGCTACAACGTGGCGCACTGCGCCGAGATGGGGGGCGAGGGCCACACGCTCGACGTGGCGTACCTCGAGCGGCTCGGGCCCGCGGCGCTGCCGGCGTTAAATCAATACATCCAGGCCACTCACGATTTGCGTGCGGTGCACCCCACACCAGAAAACGCCGACGCTTGGACTTCGGCACAAGAGTCGCATCGCGTCGTCCGGCGGCTGGAAAATCAGCTCGACGGTCGTCTCGAAAACTGGCGCGGTTGGACGTGGCGCCGATCGCAAATCGCTCGGGAGTTGGTTGCGACGCGGTGAGCCCGGCAACCCGCACGAAGACACGGGGTACGCCGAGTCTCCCGCTAAACGTCACAGCGCAACGCGGGGGCGCGCTCCGGGGTCTTCACCAAAAAGCACGACCCGGCATCTTGCGATGTCGGGCCGCACTCGATCAGGGGCTGAGTTGAATTGTCTTCCCGACGCGGGTGTTCCTGGATGGGGTCTCATTGATGCGTGAAGTGTTGGGTGTGGGCCAAGACTTCGGGGGCGTCGGGGACATGGGCGGGCGGGGAATCGCGGGAGTCGGCGTCCTTTGATCCGGGCCGCGGCCCGAGTGTCCTGATCATGGGTTGCAGCGTGTTTCGTTCCGGCCGGGGGGCCCAACCCTCCATGGGTCCGCCGGACCGGGACGAATGTCTTGCTGCGGGAAGCTCCTTTTAAATCCGTCGTGTAG
This sequence comes from Planctomycetota bacterium, assembly GCA_039033595.1. Taxonomy (GTDB): domain Bacteria; phylum Planctomycetota; class Phycisphaerae; order Phycisphaerales; family Phycisphaeraceae; genus Algisphaera. The sequence continues at coordinate 179,877 of JBCCCG010000002.1, forward strand.
GGACTCGATTCACGCTTGGCCGGTTCTCAGGTCGGCCGGTTCTCTTTTCGCCGTGCGGGCGACGAGAGGACTACCACAACCCGCGTGCCAGCCGTGCCAAACACCCGGAAGATTCTTATAACCCCAGAAATTCCATTTAATTGATCTGTTTTCTATGGATCTCGGTTTAATCCGGGTGTGGCGTGGACACCACATCCGGCCCCCGCGAAGTGGTGCCCGAATACCACACGGCACGCCCCGGCGTTCCCCCATCCGCCCACGTCGGGCCTTACGCCCGGGGCGGCTCCACCGCGGCGGGAATCTGTAGATTCCTCGGTGCCCGGCCTTGCGATCGGACCGGCGAGCGGTAACCTGCTGGCGCGTGGTGCTCGCTCGACTCTTTCGGGCGATGGGTCCGGGACGTCCCGCCGACCGCACCGCGTCCCGCCGAGTTTCTCCGTGACCCGCCCCAACCCCAACTCTCCGACCCCGACCCCCGCGGCCGGGCACAACCCCAATCCGCGCTCGCCGCGCACGCTAGCGCTGCGCCGCCAGCTCGGCTGGATCGTGGTGGCGTGGATGTTCGGGTCGCTGTGGATGTGGACGATCAGCGGCGCCGCGATGACGCAGTTTGCCCGCGGGCTCGGCCTGCCGGACTGGGGCTTCGGCCTGCTCGCGGCGCTGCCGTTCATCGGCACGCTGTTCCAGCTGCCCGCGAGCTGGGTCCAGGAGCGATTCGGCCGCCGCAAGGCCTGGTTCATGACGACGCTGACGCTCAGCCGCGTGCTATGGATCACGGTCGCGCTGATCCCATGGATCGTGCCCGCGTCGTGGGGCGGAGCGCGGTGGGCGGTGATGCTCGGGATGATCGGTGTGTCGTGGATCGCCGGGCAGATGGGCACCCCCGCCTTTATGTCGTGGTACAGCGACCTGGTCCCGCGACGGGTGCGCGGCCGATACACCGCCCAGCGCAACACCATGACGCTGCCGCTGGCGCTCGTGGCGACGGTGGGCGTGGGTTGGTGGCTGTGGTCGGCCGAGGGGGCCGGGGCTTCGGGCGAGGGTGCGGCGTCGGCCGACCTGCTGACGATCGCGAGCCTGATCATCGGGTTCGCCGGGTTGGCGGGCACGATCGACATCGTCTGCTTCGTCTGGGTGCGCGACCCTAAGCCTAGCCGCGGCCACCGCGACACCGATCTCCGCGGGCTGCTGCTGGGGCCCCTGAAAGATCGCAACTTCCGCCGCTACCTGGCGTACAACTTCACGCTCATGCTCGGGCTGGGTTTTTTGGGGCAGTACGTCTGGCTGTTTGTGTTCGACGGCGCGGGCGTCTCGGCGCTCGAGGCGAACCTGATGCTGGTCGCTGTGCCGATGATCATCCGCGCCGTGGCGTACCCGGTGTGGGGTCGGCTGGTGGATCGGCTGGGCAAGAAGCCGGTGCTGCTGATCGCCGGGGGGATGTTCGTCTTCGGCCCGGTGGGCTGGCTGCTGGTGACGCCCGAGCTGATCTGGCCGGGATACCTGCTGACGTGTATCTCACCGCTGGCGTGGCCGGGGCTGGAGATCGCCAACTTCAACTTTATGCTCGGGATGGCCGAGACACGCAAGGGCCAACGCGGCGGCACGGCCTACGTCGCGGTGAACTCCATCGTCATCGGCGTGGGCGGGGCGCTCTCGGGCCTGATGGGCGGCGTCATCGCCGGCGCGATCCCCGGCTTCCGTGTCGAGTGGGTGCTGGACGTGCCGTGGCTGATGGGTTTCGAGGCCGGCGCGGCGGTGGTGGTCACTTACCACGGCGTGCTGTTCCTCGTGTCCATGGGCTTCCGCGTCGCGGCGCTCATCTGGGCGTCGACGCTCCACGAGCCGCGGGCCACCGGGACCCGCGACGCCCTGCGTTACATGACCGCAGCGCTGTACTCCAACGTCCGCCAGGGCGTGCTCATGCCCACCCGCGTCGTCGGCCGAGCGTCGCAATTGAGCTACCGCCTGCGGCGTCGGCCCGTCGACCGCACCACGCCGCCCGGCTGAGCCCGCCGGTTATCCCCAGGATTGCGAATACCGACGATCCACGCCCCCCGTTGAGCCGGCAACCGCAGATCGCTGCGGCCCGTCCCCACGCCCCCCACCAATAAAGCGACGCGTCGGCCGAAGCCGAACGCGCCGCCTTCCGGGGGCAAAAATGTGGGGTTCGCGGCGAGCCGTCTCAGGCCTCGTTAACGGACCAAGGAACAATTTACCTCACAAAATCAGGGAACGCCAATCGGCCATCCGTCGCGAGTGCGTCCATCAGACGGGGTCCACGCCCCGCGGCGCTCGGCTGCCGAGCGCCCCGGCTCGCGCCGCCCCTCGTCGCCGCTCGCCCAGGGTTGTCACTAATCGCCGCGGCGCTCGCTTGATATCCCAAAAATGGGACACGGATAGTGCAAAAAAGTCGAAAGTTCATGCCGCGTCGTTCCATTCGATGCCGAGCTTCTTGCGGAGCCGGTAGAACTGCGCGGTCGAGAGGCCCAGGTTTTCCGCGGCCCGGCGGCGGTTACCGTTAAACCGGACCATGGCCCCGACGATCGCGCGGGTCTGGATCTCGGCCATCGTCGGCATACCCTCCCCTTTGCGGCGGCGTTGGCCTTCCTCGAGCGCCTGGGCGACGTGGGAGGCCAACAGCGCCCCCTCGAGCTTGCTCACCCACCGCCACGCCCCGGCCCGGGCGGCGAGGGTCCGCTCCTCGGGCCGCACGTCGCCCGAATGCACGATGATGGGGCACATCGGATGGGTCTCGGTCAACGCTACGATCAGCGGCGACGCGTTGCCGTGGGCCAGGTGCCAGTCCACGACCGCCACCGACGGCACCCGGCCGCTCAATTCCGTCAGCAGCGACAAGTCTCCGTTCAGCGCGAGCAACTCGTACTTCTGGCGGCGCAGGGTGCGGCGCATCGCCCCCAGGAAGGCCTCATCGTCGTCGATCAGGATGACCAAAGGACGCGTCATAATGCGGACATCGGCGTTCCGCGAAGCCCGGTTTAGCCCGCCCGCCCTCGGAATTTGATTGGCCCGAAGGTAGCGGGCCAGTCTGAGTTTTAAAGATATACTGGAAACCGTGGTCGGCATTCTGCTCCGGCGGGCTGCGGCAACTGGCCTTATTCGTTGAGTGCCTCAAATTCTGGGAGTCCACTTGCACAAATCGCGCTATCGAATCTTGGCTGGCTTCGCTGGAGCCTTGCTCGTGGCTTTAGCTTGCTGGTTGTGCATGACAGTCTCGACTGGTTCACTTGAGGCCGCGTCTTCCTGGTTTGAGCAGCCAGACGAGATTACAGGCGATAAGAGTTGGGCCATACAAAATCGAGTGTGGGTATATATTTCTGTCGTGCTGGGAAGGCTGGTGACTGCCTTGATCCTTGCGACGCTGGGTATACTGCTTATGGAGTCAAGCATCCGGCCGGCCCCCAACCAACATTGACCGGCGACACCCGTCCCAATGAGCCCTTCTCCGCCCCTCTGGCCCCGTTGCCCCGTCGCGGGGGCTTTGCTACACTGTGCGGCTCGCTCCGGGGAAACAGCCTGCCCCCAACCCACTTTTGACCCGGGTTCACCGCCCGAAATCTACGGAAACGACCATGTACGCGATCATCGAAGACTCCGGCACCCAGATCAAAGTCGCCGAGGGCGACGTCATCAAAGTCGACGTCCGCGAGCTGCCCGAAGACGCCGCCAGCGTCACCTTCGACCGCGTGATGTTCGTCGGCAACCCCGAAGGCGAAGCCCGCATCGGTGCCCCCCTGCTCGACGGCGTGTCCGTCTCGGCCGACATCCTCGAAGAAGGCCGCGGCGACAAGGTCAGCGTCGTCAAGTTCAAGCGCCGCAAGACCTACAAACGCATCAAGGGCCACCGCCAGAACTACCTCAAGGTCCAGGTCACCGCCATCAACGGCTGACCCGGCTTCCGGGCGTATCCACCCGGCTTGGGTAGGCCTGCTCAATCACCGCCGGCGAAACGTATCGAACCGACCCCGCCGGCGGAACGCCAATAAGTTCAACGTCATTTCACCCTCCGCGTGCCGGTTACCTCCCCGACACGCGGTTTTTTTAGTGCGCCGCGGTCCAAGCATCCCCGCCTGTCGTCTACCCCCCTGCCGGGCGAGCGCCGGGCAGGAAGACCGTTATGCTCCAAGCCGTGCCGGACCACACCTCACGCCCCCCGTCGCCGCCCGAGCCGCCTCCCGGCCCTGCGGCGACCGACGCCGAGCTCCTGCACGCCGCCGCCCACGGTCAGGCTGATGCCGCCCGCGAATTCGTCCGCCGCTATCAACGGCGTCTGCTTAGCTACCTGAACGCCCGCCTCGCCGATCGCCACCGGGCCGAGGACGTCGCCCAGGAGACCTTCCTCCGCCTGTTTCGCGCCGGGCAAACCTCGTCGGCCCACGCCGGCCGGGCTTCGGTCGCGACCTGGCTGTTCACCATCGCCCGCAACTGCATGACCGACCACCTTCGCGCCGCGCTGCGCCGACCGCTCACCCTGCACGTCGACCTGCCGCCCGGCCAACCGCCGCCCGAGCCACGGCCACACGCCGCCGACCGCCCCGACGTGCGGGCCGCCGACGCCGAAGACCGAGCGCAGATGCTCTACCGCCTCGCCGAGCTGCCGCCGCCGCTGCGCGAGGCCGTAGAGCTGCGCATCCTCGCGGGCCTGACGTTCCGCGAAGTCGCCGAGCTCACCGGTGAACCCGCGTCCACGATCAAGAACCGCACGGCCCGGGCGCTGGCCCGGCTGGCCGACGCCTCGGCGGACCCGGCCGACAACCCGAAACCCAGGAGCGGCTCATGAGTGACTCACCGTTCGATGAAGAAACCATCGCGCAGCTAGTGTGTGGTGAACTCGATCTGGCGAGCGACACGTCGGTGCGGCGTGAAGTCGAGGCCGACCCTGTGGCCGCCGCACGGCTGCGCCGCTGGACCCGGGCGGTGGATCAGCTCTCGGCCGAGGCCGCCTCATCCATTAGCAACCCGGACGCCTTCGCCGATCGGGTCGCCGCGGCCTGGGACGCGGAGCGGACTTCACCGGTCCGCACCGCCGCCGGGCGTCACGCCGTGCGCCGCGGCTGGCTGCCGTTTGCGCTCGGGGCCGCCGCCGCCGCGATCGCTTTGATGGTGATCTTGCCGATCGGTCCGGCCCGCGACAGCGGGCCCGGCGCGACGCCCGGCGGCCTGCTGTCGCCCGCCGTGGCCTGGGCGGACGTGGTCGCGGCGGTCAAGCAGGTCGAGCACTTCCACCTCATCGCGTTCATCGACGACCCGCGCTCAGCCGACGACGGCCGGAAGATGACGCGGGCCGACCTGTTCTACCAGTCTCCCGACCGGTGGCGTACCCACGGCTACGGCCACGTGCAGTTCATCGACGGTGGCCGGGTTTCCGCCTACTCCGTCGCGTTGCAGAAGTTCGTCCCCACCACCGAGGCTCCGGGTATGGTCACCCCGCGGTTCATCGAGCGGTTCAACGACCGCGGCCTTCTCGACGCGTTGCTCGCGACGGTCTTCGACGAGGATCTGCCGTCGGCGATGCCCGTGCGGTCCGCCGACGCGGTCGCACAGGACGGCGTCGAGGTGTTCGACTACGCCGACGACGGCGGCCGGCAATGGGCCCGCATCTGGGTGCTCGCCGAGTCGCGCCTGCCCACACGCATCCAGCTGCACTACCCCGACAGCGACGAGTTCGTGCTGGTCGTCTTCGACTACACCGACCCGCAGCCCGCCACGTTCTTCGACCCCGAAGCGTTTGGGCGCGGGGCCGAAGCACTGGATGACGACGACCCGCACCGCGTCTACGGAATCGGTACTGAGCCGATCAGCGCGACCCAACCGCGCAACTCCACCCAGCTCTACGAGGTCAAGGGCGGCTACCGCGCCCCGACGATCAAACGCGTCCTGACCAACGACGACGGCGACGTGCTGCTGATCACCAATGACCCGAAGAACCGCAACCCCCGCGGCCGGTCGGTAAACGAACGCTACCTCGACGTCACCGACTCGTGGGGCAACGTGTACACGTCGGTCGGCGGCTTCACCCCGGTCGGCGGGGAAGACGTCGACCGGCGGTGGTACTTCAGCCCCGTGCCACCGATCAAGACCGGCATCGGGCCACGCACGATCTCGCTGACCTACGCGATCGAGCAACACGTCGACGGCGAGTTCGTGAACAAGGTGTTGGCCGAGCATATCCTCGACCTACCCGCGCCCGGCGTCGGCGAAGAGCCCGGCGACTGGGACCTGGAGTACCTGGCCGAGTCCAAGCCGTTCCGCCTCGCCGACTACCTGCAGCGCCACGCGCCGCCGGCGCAGCAATGGGCGATCGTCGAGGCCAACCTGCAGGCGGATCCCCAGTCCGTGGCCGACCTGGATTGGAAGGTCCGGCTGCTGCGGCGGGAAGGCCGGGAGGCCGAGGCCTGGGCTTTCTTCGAGCGACGGGTGCTCGACACGCTGCTGGCCGACCCCGCGTGGACCGACCACTTCAACGCGACGGAATTGCTCGGCCAATACCTGATCCGCCTCGCGGCGGACGGCCGGTGGGACGACTATGACCGCGCCCGGCGGCGTGTCCTGGCGTGGCGCGACGCGGCACGGGAGTCGCTGCACCCCATGATCGTGCGGCGCATCGAGCGCACGTTTACGCCGCAGACCTACAGCTCGCTCGGCACCGCGCTGGTGGTGCGCGACTGGCAGGCCGCGCTCGAAGCCGACCCGCCGTGCGTGAACCGCGTGGTCGCTAGCCGCGACGGCTTCGTGTTCCTGCAACTCGACCTGCCCGCGCCGCCGGAGGCATGGACGGCCGACGGGTGGATCGGTGGCGTGCCGTTTGGCTGGTTCTATCAGCCACACGTCCAGGGCACCGAACGGGTCGCGTGGGCCCTCGCTTACCGTCAGCTCAGCCCCGACCGGCGGTCGCTGTTCCTGATCTACCGCGGCACCGCCGACACGCTGCAACTCGCGGCCACCGCCAAGCTCCTCGCCGACTTCCGTGCCGGCGTGCCCCGTGAAAACCGCCCCGCCGTGCTCTTCTCTTGGGCGGCGACCGTGGAACGGCCCGAGCCAACGATCGACACGATGGCCCCGTGGTTTACCCAGCAGGGCGACCCCGACGGCGTGTGGAGCACGGGCCCCGCGGTGTTGGACGAAATCGAATGAACCGATCCCTCCACACCTTGCCCCTTGCGGATCACGACGCAGACAACCGCAAATCCACCACCACCGCGCGGTGGTCCGAGCCCAGGTCGATCGGGCCCAGCCGGCGATCCTCGACCCGCCACTCGGGCGAGACCAGCGCGTGGTCGATCGGGATCAGGCCCGACCACGCCAGGCCCGTCGGCCACGTGCCCTGGTGCCCGAAGCCGCGCGCCGAGTCGCGCAGGCCGGTGTCGCGCAGCAGCCGACGCAGCGGCGCACTCCACGGCGTGGCGTTCAGGTCGCCCGCCACCACAACGGGCTCGGCGGCTTGGTTGACGCGGTCGGCCACTTCGGCGAGCTGGGCGCCGCGCCGCCGGGAGTACTCGGCGCCGACCGGCGGCAGCGTGTGCACGCCCACGACCCGCACGGGATACCCGCCGAGGCGAAACGACACCTCGATACGCGGGACCTCGGCGGCGTCGTGTACGAAATGGGTGTCGTCGGGCTCGATCCCGCCCCGCAGGTAGACCGCCATGCCAAAGTTGTCTTCGCGGATGCTGCCGGTGGGCAGGCGCTCGTAATCCGCCAGCCCTTCGTCGAGCCGATCGACCCATTCACGGTTGACTTCCTGCAGGATCAGCACGTCGGCGCCCTGCGCGTTGACCCAGTCGATTACCGCCGATTTCTGCGGGTTCGACGTCAGCACGTTGTACGCCAGCACGCGCAGAGCGGGCCCGTCGCCCGTGGGCTGAGTCGGGGCGATCCACAGCGGCGAGATCAACACCAGATTCAACGCCAACGCAGCGCCGAACACGCCCGCCGACTTCCACTTCCGCAACACCAACACCCCGACCACGGCCACCAGTAACCCCACCGTGTACTGCAGCCTGAAGTGCGAAAATAGGTCGAGAAACCATGGCCGATCGCCGAGCAGCCCCAGCACCGACCCCGCCGTCGCCGCGCCGCCCGCCAGAAACAGCAGCAGCGCCACCGAGCCGCGCAGCGTGGTCGGCACACCCGTCGTCGGATCGGTTTCGCTCATCGTTGCGCCGTCTCGCCCGCGGCGTTCTCGCTCAGCGCGACCTCCGGCGTGCCCCACGCCCCGCGGATCACGTCGCGCATCGCGTCGTATTGCAAGACAAACTCGTCGCGGTGGTCGCGGTCGCCCGGGAACCACTTCCACAGGTAGACCCCGGTGATCCACGGCTGGGCCTCGATCTGATCGAGCGCGACCTTCATGCAACGCAGCTTGAGCGCCGCGCCCGCGTCCCGGTCGCCGACGCGTGTGTCGGACCACGGCTCGATCGCCGCGGCCTCCGACTCGGCGTAGCCCAGTTCCGCCAGCAGCACCGGCTTGCCGTGCGCCGCCGAAAACCCGCGCAGCTGATCCATCACCTGCGCCCAGCCCGCGATCAGTTCCGCTTCGGTCGGTGAGCGCTTGTCGCTCAACGGGAAGTAGCACTGCACCCCCAACAGATCGAGCGCGTCCCAGAACGGCACGTCCTGCACCTCGTCCCAGTTCGCCGCGTAGGTCAGATCGCCCGTGTACACGCCCCGCACCGCCGCGATGACGTCGCGCCAGTCCGCCTCGCGGTGCAACGTCTTACGCAGCTCGGTGCCGACGGCAAACTTGTCGACACCCGCCTGCTCGGCAAGCTCGGCCTGGTGCACGATGAAATCGGTGTAGCCCCGGAAGAAACGCTGCCACTGGGTCTCGTCGCCGAACGTGATCTCACCGCGCCACGGGAACCCGCTGCCCCAGTAAGCGAGGTGGGGTTTGAGGAACGTGGTCATGCCGCGCTGGCCGGCCCACTGGTTGGGCAGGAGCGTGGCGGGCGTCACCGGACCCCGGCGGTAGTTGACCGTGCCGTCGCGCGCGATGCCGGCATAGGGGTGGATCTGCATGGCGGTGACGCCGAGGATTTTCAGCTCGTCGAGCAGCGGCGGCATGTCCGGGCCGTCCCACTCGCCGGGGCCCCAGCGGTAGCAGCTCACCACGACGCCGCGGGCCATCGCGCCGTCGCGCGGCACCGGGTCGCCGACCTCCTCAAGACCGGACCCCGCCGTCGCGGCCGTGGCGGCGGGCGCCGCCGCGTCGCCGCAGCCGGCGAGCCAGGCCGTCAACATGGCGGACACGAGGATGGCCGGGGAAAATTTCATCGTTGGATGATAGCCGGCCGCACCCCCCGAGCCCGGGAGTCGTGGCCGCAACCCCGCCGCGTCCGCCTCGCGCCGCGGCGTAGAACGGATGCGATTTAATTGAAGAACAACCCGTACCCGATCAGCAGCATCCCCGGTCCAGCCACGGCCAACGCGACCCAGCCCACGGTCTGCTTGATCTCGGGCGGCAGCTTGTCGAGCGGCTTGTTGATCAGCGCGCACACCGCGAGGAGCACGGACAACACTACCATCGCCGCGGCCCGCAGCGCCGCGGGGTCGAACGAGAAACGGCGTGCAGCGGAGGCGGATTTCGTTGCCGGTTCGGCGGGCGGCGCCGGCTCCGCGGCGTCGGGGGCGGCGCTTTCCGGGGCGGGGGGGGCGCCGTCGGCGTCTTCCGGCGACGGCGGCGGGGCGTTGAGCATCGCTTCGAGCGACGCGAATTCGCCTTCGAGGGTTTCGTCGTCACTCGGGGCTGGGGCCGCTTCCGGGGGGTCTGCCGGCGGCGCGGGGGTCACCGCCGCGGGCGGCATGAACATGCCGTCGAGGTCGTCGAACTCGTCGTCCCCGTCACCGGATTCTTCCGCATCGGGCTCCGCGGCCGCGGCCGGCGGCTCGACGGGGTTGAGCAGGTCGTTCATCGACTCGAACCCGCCGTCGAGCTCGTCGTCTTCGGGTTCGTCGGCCGATTCGTCAGCGCCCGGGTCGGGCGCGGCCTCGTCGAGGTCGTCGGTCGGGTCGGCGACGTTCTCGCCGGAGCTGTCGGGAACGCCGAGGATCGTGTCGACGTCCTCGAACTCGCCGGCGATGACGTCTTGGGCGTGGTCGGCGAGCAGGTCGTCGATCTGCTCGATCAGCGGGGCGTCGTCGCCGTCCCCCGCGGGGGGCTCGGCTTCGGGGGGCGGCTCGGTTTCCGGGGCCTCGGCCGCGATCAGCTCGTCGGGGCTGACAAACGCGTCGTCGCCGCCGAGTTCGTCTGCTTCGGCGTCTTCATCGGCGGCCGGCAGCTCGTCGGGCCCGGCGAATGCTTCGGTTTCCTGGGCGGCCGACTCGTCGAGCAGCGATTGGATCTGCGACGCCAAGTCGTCGTCTCGTTTCGACAACTCGGCTTCGGTGGTCGGCGGCGCAGCGGGGGTCGGCGGTGTGGCGGCCGACGGGTCTTCGGAAGAAGGCTCGGCTTCGGCTTCGGGCTCATCGCCGACGGCGTCCTGCACCGACTCGAGGGCGTCTTCGACCGCGCCGAGCGCCGACTCGATCTGTTCCACCGCTTCGGCGGGCGGCGACTCGGCGGACGCATCGGCTTCGGGGGCCGGCGGGTCTGGAGGCGCGACGCTCTCGGGGCTTTCGGCCGCGGTTTCTGCCTCCGCCGCAGAGTTGGCGGATGCTTCCGGGGCGGGCGCGGCGGCGGCTTCTTCGTCGCCCTGGGCTTTGGCCATCAGGGCTTCGAGTTGGGCTTCGAGCCCTTCGAGTCCCGCCTCGGCGTCGGCCACCGGCTCGCCCTTTTCGACGTCCGGCGTCGGCGGGGCCGAGGCCTCGACGGCCGGGGGCTCTTCTTCACCCGTTGCCGAGGGGGTGTCTGGCGGGGGGGGTTCTTCCGGAGCAGCGTCTTCCGCCGCCTTGGGCGCGGTGGCCTGCGCCATGAGCGCATTGAGCTGCGCTTCAAGGTCGTTGGACGCGTCGGATTGGGCAGTCGGGTCCGGCATGGGCGAGGCGAGAGCGGCGAAAAAGAGGTGCCGCGGTTTCAACGCGCGGACACTTCTGGATTTATCGACCGGGCGGCGGAAGCAATCCACCCGTCCGCGGCCGGCCGTGGACACAACTTCTTCGGACGCGGCCCGGGTTATCGGAGATACTGAGACGCTATGCCGCCGCGTTTTTATTGTGCTTCGTTGCCCGACTCATCGTTATCGGAAGCGTCCTGCACGCTGGACGCCGAGGAGTCGCGGCACGCGCGGAAGGTGCTGCGGATGGACGCGGGCGACCGCTGCGAGTTGTTCGACGGCCGGGGCGCCGTAGCGGACGCGGAGTTGGCCGGTTTCTTGCAAGGCTTGGCCCACTGCCGGGTGCTGGATCAGAGACGGATCGAGCCGGCGCGGCCGCGGCTCACGGTGGCGACGGCGGTGCCCAAGGGCCCACGGGCCGAGGACATGGTCAACCAACTCGGCCAGCTCGGCGTCGACGTGTGGGTGCCGGTGCGGAGCGCGCGCAGCGTCGTCGAGCCGGGCGCCGGCAAGCGGGCGCGGTACGAACGCGCGGCGCTCGCGTCGGCGAAGCAGTCGGGGCGGGCGACCGTGATGGAGGTGGCCGAGACGGCGGATCTGGACGAGGTGCTGGCGCAGCCGGCGGACGTGAAGCTGATCCTCGACCCGGGCGGCGACGCGGGCCCGGGGCTGGGGTTGCCGGGCAGACTCACGGCGGCGGGCTCGGCCGCGCTATTGATCGGGCCCGAGGGCGGGTGGTCCGACGCTGAACTCGTCGCCGCGGAGACGGCGGGTTATGCCCGTTGGAAAATCGGCGGGCACGTCCTGCGCATCGAAACGGCGGCCGTGGCGGCGGCGGCGATCGCGCGGCAGATGACGGTGATATGAAGGGTTTTCGACGTTGCCGGTTAAAACTGCGACGCGCGGGACGCTGCGCGTCACCCGCCACGCGATGAAGCCGTTGCGTCATTATTCGGCGTCGTGGTCTTCACGCACTTCGACCACGGCCGTGACCGACGCGGGCTGGGCGTGGGTGACCACGACGTCTTCCGGAGCCGGCCAAAGATACTTGCTCGCCAACTGATCGAACGCGAACGCCCCGCCGATCGCCCCGGCGCTGACGCCGAGGATCGCCACCGTCGGGACCACAAACCACTTGCCGTAACGTTGCCACATGGGATCAACCTCCTGATCGGTGAATCGAAGAACCGCCGCGTTTCTGCAGCAGACCAATCAGACGATTCAAACGCCTCGCGGGCAAATGAAACTTGGGGGTATGCCCGCAGAAAACCGCCCGGCCGACGTCCGGTAGCCACACGTCCGACGCGGCCTTATCCTGCGGGCATGCCCGATGCCGACACCAACACGCCCGCCAACACCCGGTCGGCCGGCCGACCGCCGACGCCGACCGCCCCCGAACTTGCCGAGCGGGGCGCGGGCGGGCAATCGTCCGACACCCGGCTGTATTTCCAGTTGCTCGTGTTCACCGATTGCCGCAACTCCGCGGCCGCGGCCGACCACGTCAAGCAACACGCGCAGACCCCGGCCGTGGTTTACGAAAGCCTGAACGACCCGCGCGGGGTGGCGTTGCTGACCTTCTCGGCCGACCCCGGGGACCTGCTCAGCCATACCCGGCCGCTGGTGCTCGGTGAGCCGTGGGCCGACTACACGCCGCTGCCCGAGTTCACCATGCTCGGGCGGTCGTACTCCATCGGCTACGAGCACGACCTCGCCGACGTGCTCGTCGGGCGGCCGACGCGGCACGCGCTGAACCCCGACACGCCCTGGGCGGTGTGGTACCCGTTGCGCCGCAAAGGCAGCTTCGAGCAGCTCCCCCGAGAAGAACAGAACGCCATCCTCAAGCAGCACGGCACGATCGGTTTTTCTTTCGGCCACCACGGCCACGCGGCCGACATCCGTTTAGCCTGCCACGGCCTGGACGTCCGCGACAACGACTTCGTCATCGGGCTCATGGGACAAGAACTTACGCCGCTGTCGAAACTGGTCCAGGCGATGCGCAAGACCGACCAGACCTCCATGTATCTCGAACAGCTCGGGCCGTTCTTCGTGGGCCGGGCGCTGTACCAGTCGCCGATGCCGTGAGACGAACACCGCGGGGCGTCTTGTCGCGGATTCACGAAGAATGAATCATGCCGCGTCCGTGCCCTCGGGTCATCTGTGCTAATCTGCGAAATCTGCGGCAATAACCGCGCCCCACGAATCCCCCGCCGCCCCCGGAGCCGAGAAGCATGTCGCTCGATCAACGCTACGCCGCCGCCCAAAAGACCCTCGCCGCCGTCGATCAGTCCCACGTGCTCAAGCACTACGAAACCCTCGGCGACGACGACAAAGCCTCGCTGCTGTCGGAGATCGAGGGCATCGACTGGCCCGAGGTCGCCCGGCTGATCGGGTCGCACGTCAAGCAGAAGCCCGAGTTCAAGCTATCCGACGACATCCAGCCCGCGCCGTGGTACCCCTACGTGCCGACCGCCGACCTGGAGGCGAAGTACGCCGAGGCCCGCGCCCTCGGAGAAAAGCTCGTGAGCGACGGCAAGGTCGCCGCGTTTACCGTCGCCGGCGGACAGGGCACCCGCCTCGGTTGGGACGGGCCCAAGGGCACGTTCCCCGCCACGCCGATCCGCGGGCTGACGCTGTTCACCTGCTTCGCCGAGTACCTCAAGAAGGTCGAGCAGAAGTTCGGCCGAGCCGTGCCGTGGTACGTCATGACCAGCCCGATCAACGACGCGCCGACCCGCGCGTTCTTCGAGGAACACGGCTACTTCGGTTTGGATTCCGCCGACGTCATGATCTTCCCGCAGGCCATGATGCCCGCGATCGACATGGCCACGCACCGGGTGCTGCTCGAGACCCCGTCGCGTCTGGCGCTGTCGCCTAACGGCCACGGCGGCTCGCTCAAGGCGCTGTGGACCAGCGGCGCGATCGCCGACATGAAGCAGCGTGGCATCGAGCAGATCAGCTACACCCAGGTCGATAACCCGATCGTCCGCATGGTCGACCCGCTGTTCCTCGGCCTGCACGCGCTCGACGGGGCGCAGATGTCGTCCAAGATGCTGCCCAAGGCGTTCGCCAAGGAAAAGCTTGGCAACTTCTGCCTGGCCGACGGCAAGATGACCGTGATCGAATACTCGAACCTGCCCGACGAGCTCGCGGTGCAGACCACCGACACGGGGGAGCTGCGGTTCCGCGCCGGGTCGATCGCGCTGCACAGCATCCGCGTGGATTTCGTCGAGTCGATCAACACGAGCGCCGAGGGGTTCAGCCTGCCGTTCAACCGGGCCGAGAAGAAGGTGAAGTTCTACGACGAGTCGGCCGGGCAGACCGTGACGCCCCAAACCCCGAACGCGGTGAAGCTCGAGACGTTCGTGTTCGACGCGCTGCCCCAGTGCGACGCGTCGATCATCTACGAGACCGACCGCGTCGACGAGTTCGCCCCCGTCAAGAACGCCGACGTCGAAGGCAAGATCGAAACGGACAGCCCCGCGTCGAGCAAGCAGATCCAGACCGAGCGCGCCGCCCGCTGGCTAGAAGCCAACGGCGTGAAGGTCGCGCGCGACGGCGAGGGGCTGGGCAGCGTACAGGCCACGATCGAGATCAAGCAGACCACCGCGATCTACCCCGACGACCTGAACGGCATCGATCTACCGGCCGAAGTCGCCGCCGGGCAGGAAGTGCTGCTGTAGGCTCAGGCCTCTTCGTCCTCAACCCGAAAGTCGAGAAAATCGCGCAGGATCGCGGCGGCGGCGAGGGCGTCGCGGCGGGCTTTTTTCTGGCCGTGGGTCAGGCCAGACCGGGCCATCTGGGCGTCGGCCGCGGCCGAGGTCAGGCGTTCGTCCATCTCGTGCACCGGCTTGCCGAATCGCTCGGTCAAGAGCGTCCCCAGCGCCCGCGCCTTGAGCGCCGCAGGCCCGGCGCTGCCGTCCATGTTGAACGGCACACCCAGCACCAGCGCGTCCGGCTCGTGTTCCGCGATGAATAAACCGAGTTGCCGCAGCCGTTCGTCGGCGCTGCTTGTCACGATCACGTCCACCGGCGAGACGATGCCCGACTCGTCGTCGCCCACCGCGAGGCCGGTACGCTTGTCGCCCAAGTCGATCGCCAGATACCGCATGGTTCAGATGGTAGCCGACCGCCGCCGACGGCCCCATAGGCCCGCCACACCGCCGGCCAACACCCACGCCGTCGCCGGCTCGGGCACGGCCAACGCCGCCGGGCTTTCGTCGCCCCAGTTCAGCAGCACGCCGTTGAGCTCGTCCTGGCCCACCCGCTCGCCATTGAACTGATCGGTCGCCACCCACTGCGGCGGGATCGTCGAACTCCCCCAATTCAGCAGCACCAGATTCAAGTCCGCCTGACCCACCAGACCGTCGCCATCGTAGTCACCGACGAGCGAAGTGCCCCCCGCGGCGCGAATCTCGCCTAGCGAGATCGTTGCGCCGTCGGCTAGGTTCGGGGTAAATAACTCGACGTACGCCACGTTGCGGAAGTTAAACCTTGGCGCCTCGGAGAAAGGCAACACGATTGTCTGCGGTCCTTGAATCGATCCGAGCGAAAAATCCAGACTGATCAGACCGCGCCGGCCACTGCGGTTGAATTCGGCGTCGTAAACCAGCAAGCTGAACGGCTGTTCATCATAGAGTGGCGTGGGAAACGAAGCTTCAAGGAATTCGATCTCGAAGTGGTCGTTGCCCCCGGCGGTCAAGTCGATCGAGAACGTACTAACCGGCTCTTCGACATTCGGGTCGCCGGCCCCCACGAACATCGCTTCGATCAAGCCGTATTGAACCTCGGGCGCCCCCGAGACTTGGCTGGCGTCGAAATCAAATCGGCCCCCGTCACGGTTCGGGTCGATGGTGGCGGTGATGGTACCTGTACCGGACTGCACCCCGTAGATGCCCACCAAGCGTGTGCCGTTAAGTACCCGCTGCGGGTCGAGACCATCCTGCACGAACGGCGGCGGGAATTCGACCTGCAGTGGGTCACTCGGACCCGCCGAGAACACCGCCGGTCCGGAGGTGAAATCGTCGATGACAATGTCCGCCGTCGAAGCCACGCCACTACACAGAAACACCCCAGCCGCCCACATCCATAGGTTCCGCAACATATATATTCTCCCGGCTACCGCTAACGAAATAAAACAACTTGGCCGGCTAAGTTAGTCGAGTTTTAACCCCGACGCTAGCGCTTTCGTCGAACAAAACCACCACATAGCCAACCTCCCAAACCCACCAACGCGAGCGATGTCGGCTCGGGGATGGCCGAGCCTTGTGGTTCCGGGGGCGTGCCGTCGCCCCAGTTCAGCAGCACGCCGTTGAGCTCGCCCTGGCCCACCCGCTCGCCATTGAACTGATCGGTCGCCACCCACTGCGGCGGGATCGCCGAAGCGCCCCAGTGCGTCAACACCAGGTCCAGGTCCGCCTGCCCCACCCGGCCGTCGCCGTCGTAGTCGCCGTCGATAAGGTCGAGCACGAGGCGATACACGCTGCCGCCGCCGGTGACGATGTACAGGTTGCCATCGAGGTCTTCGCCGAAGGACGTGATGTTAGAGATCGACCCGCCGGCGTCGGGCTGGAGCAGCGCGGTCACCGAATCGACCGCGAGGCCGTCGTTGGTGTCGAGGGTCCAGATGTTGTTCGAGATAAAGTCGCCGAAGAAGTAGAGCCCGTCGGCCTGCGTGATCGGGCCGCGGTAGACGTAGCCCCCGGTGACCGAGTTGCCTTCGAAGGTCCCGAAGCCGTGGTTGTATTCGTAGTCGGGGAACACGGCGTCGGGGATGGCGGGGTCGTTGGCGAAGTTCAAGCGGCTGCCTTCCCACTTGCGCCAGCCGAAGTTTTCGCCGCCGGGGCTGATGGCGGGCAGGACGTTGATCTCTTCGCGTTGGCCCTGGCCGACGTCGGCGATGTAGAGGTCACCGGTGTCGCGGTCGAAGCTGTTGCGGAAGGGGTTGCGCAGGCCGTAGGCGAAGATCTCGTCGTCGCCGGTTATATCCACGAATGGGTTGGAGCTCGGGATGGCGTAGTTGCGGTTGGGGTCCACCGGGAAGTCGTCGCCGTTGACGTCGATGCGGAGGATGCCGCCGAGCAGGTTGTCGGTGATGTCCTGGGCGTTGCTTTGGGGGTCGTCGCCGGGGCCGCCGTCACCCGAGGCGATGTACAGGTAGCCGTCGTTGGGGCCGAAGTCCATCCACCCGGCGTTGTGGTTGCTGCGGGGCTGATCAAAGGTGAGCACCGTCTGCTGGGTGCCCACATCGGCGACGAGCGGGTTGTCGACCGAGCGGGTGAACCGCCGGACGGTGGACAGGTGGTTCTGGCCGGGGGTGACGGCTTGGGCCGAGGCGTAGACGTAGAACTCGCCGTTGGTCTGGTAGTCGGGGTGGAAGGCGAGCCCGAGCAGGCCGCGCTCGCCGCCGGTCAGGACGTCGGGCACGGTCAGGAACGGCGTGGGCAGCACGGTGTCGGTGGTCAGGTCGATGACATCGATCCGGCCGCTCTGTTGGGCGACGAAGAGGTGGCGGTCGTCGCCGGGGGCGTAGGTGGCGTAGAGCGCCCCCGGGCCGACGTTGGCGACCAATTCGGTGTCCAGGTTTTGGGCGGCAGCGAAGGACGCGGGGCCGAGAACGGCGGCGCCAACCACGACAAGGCGGTGGATACTCATAAAATCATGGTAAAGCCGCACCCGGCGATCCCCAACACGCAACCGGCGGTTTTCCCGTGTCGCGCGGCGTTCTCACAGGTAGTTTTCGCCGACGCGCTCGCCCACGAGGCCGTGCAACTGCTTGATCTGCTCGGCCTGATCGGCGCGGCAGACCAGGGTGGCCTGGGCGGTGTGGATCACGATCAGGTCTTCGCAACCGATGGTCGTGATCAGGTGGCCGGACACGTCGGACGCGGCGAGGACGTTTTTGCCGCCCAGGTGGACGGCCTTGCAGCCCGACGCCGCGTGGCCGTCCGCGTCCTTCTGCAGCGTGTCGCCGAAGCTCGGCCAGCTGCCCACGTCGAGCCAGCTCAGCGGCATCGGCACCGCCGCGACGGTCATGCCGGCGTCTTTCGACGCCGGCTCCATCACGGCGTAGTCGACGCTCACCTTCTTCAGCGTCGGGTAGATCTCCGCCAGGTCCGCGTCGCGCGTCGGGGCATCCCAGGTCTTGCCCAGGTGATCGAGCTTCTCGTGGTTTTCCGGGGCGTACCGGCGGATGCACTCCAGCACCGTCGCCGCCTTCCACACGAACATGCCCGAATTCCAAAGGTATTTCTCCGGGCCCGCGGCGTGGTACTTCTCGGCGACGGCCTGCTCGGGTTTTTCTTTGAACTCATCCACGACCAGCCCGCCCCCTTCCAGCGCGTCGCCGAGCTGCAGGTACCCGTAGCCCGTCGCGGCGTGCGTCGGCGTGATGCCGAAGGTCACGAGCGTGGCGTCGTCGCGTTCGGCGAGCTCGAAGCCCTGTTCGACGATCTTTAGCAGGTCCTCGACGGGCTCGATGATGTGGTCGGCGGTGAAGATCGCCACCGTCGCGTCCGGGTCCTTGTGCTTGAGCACCGCGCAGCCCAGGCCGACCGCGTTGAGCGTGTCCCGGCCCATCGGCTCGCTGATGAACCGGTCTTCGCTGAGCCCCGGCAGCTTGTCGAGCATCACTTGTTTGGTCGATTCGCCCGCACAGACAAAGATCTGTTCGGGCGGGAGCAGCCCGTCGAGCCGCTCCATCGCGATCTGCAGGAGCGAACGCCCGCCCGCGCCGTCGGCGTCGGAGCCCACGAACGGGATCAACTGCTTGGGCAATTGCTTGGTGGACATGGGCCACAGCCGGGTGCCCGAGCCGCCGGCGATAATCAGCGCGTATCTCATAGCCGCGAAGATACCCGCGACCCCCCGCCCGCCACAAACCCAGCGGCTAGAATGTCGGCCGAAACCTACTTCCCCTTTTCCGGAAACCCCGCCATGACCGACACCCAACACCAAACCGTCATCGATCTGCTCCGCACCGCCTACAACATGGAGATCGAGACCGTCGCCAACTACTTGGCCAACTCGATCCATCTAGACGGGTTCAAGGCCAAGCACATCAAGGATGCGCTCGCGGCCGACATCCAGGAAGAACTCCTGCACGCCACGCAGCTGGCCAAGCGCATTAAGGTCCTCGAGGGCCGGGTGCCCGGTTCGCAAGAACTCAAGATGGAGCAGACCTCGCTCCAGCCCCCCGCCGACCAGCTCGACGTGTTGGCGGTGGTCCGGGGCGTCATCGACGCCGAGGACGGCGCGGTCAACCACTACCAAAAAATCATCGAGGCCACCGACGGCGTCGACCCCGTGACGCAGGACCTGTGCATCGAGCTCAAGGGCGACGAAGAAGAGCACCGCCGGGAGTTCAAGGGCTTCCTCGCCGAGATCCAAGCGGGTTGAGGCTTCACCCGGGCCGGGCACGGCGTTATCCTGAGCCCGGTCCTGTTAACCCTGCTCCGGGAGTTCTATACCATGCTCAGCGGCAACCCCACGCTCAACGAAAACACCTTCCGCAACCTCCCCGGCGGCAACCCTGCACTCGAGGAAACCGACGCGATGACCGTGCAAGGCACGGTGACCAAGACGATGATCCTGCTCGGGATCACCGTAGTCTGTGCGATCTTCACCTGGGGCATCGCCAGCGCGGGCTCGCCGCTCACGATGCCGATCATGATCGGCGGGGCGATCGGCGGGCTGATCCTGGCCCTCGCCACCGTGTTCAAGCCGCACTGGGCACCCAACACCGCCGTGTTCTACGCGATCTGCGAGGGCCTGTTCCTAGGGGCGATTTCGGCCTTGTACGAGATGTCGTTCGGCACGAAGCAGACCAGCGGCGGCATCCCGCTCAACGGCATCGTGGTCCAGGCCGTGGGCCTCACGCTCGGCGTGTTCGCGACGATGCTGATCCTCTACACCGCGCGCGTCATCACCGTGACCGCGAAACTGCGGGCCGGGATCATGATGGCCACCGGCGGGGTGATGCTGTTCTACCTCGTCGCGATCGGGTTGAGCCTCTTCGGGGTCTCGATGCCGCTGTTGCACAACACCGGGCCGTTGGGCATCGGGCTCAGCCTGCTGATCGTCGGCATCGCCGCGTTCAACCTGCTGATCGACTTCGACATGATCGAACGCGGCGCGGCCCAGGGGGCGCCCAAGTACATGGAGTGGTACGGCGGGTTCTCGCTGCTGGTCACGCTGGTGTGGCTGTACCTCGAGATCCTGCGGCTGCTGTCGAAGCTGCGGTCGCGGTGAGGCTTGAGAGATGCGGCGATCCTTGATCGCTGGCTAAACCGCCGCGGCGGGGAGGGGGGCGACAACATTTCGGCGCGTCTTCAACGGGCCCCGGGTCGTTGACCCGGGGCTAAATTTTGGGGGAACCCTCCGGGCGCGACGCGGCGGGCTATGATCGCCACCTTGCGTTCCACCAAGCGACAATTCTTCCTGGCGTTCATGGTCATGGGCAGCGTGCTGCCGTACCTGTCCGTGTTCCTCGAGCAGCGCGGGCTGACGATGAGCCAGATCGGCTGGGTGATGAGCCTCACGGGCGTGGGCGTCATCATCAGCCCGGTGCTGACCACGCTGCTCGCCGACACGCGGGTGCAGAGCCGGACGCTGCTGGGAGTGCTGTTCGCACTGTCGGGCGGGTCGTTGGCGTGGCTGGCGGGGGTCGGCGGGTTTTGGTGGCTGCTGATCGTCCACGGCCTGTTCGCCGTGGCGTTCGCGCCGGTCACGTCGCTCCAGGACGGGCTGTACTTCCACCGCCGGGAAGAACTCGAAGCACGGAGCCAAGCGGCACACACCGACGACCTGGCCGAGGGCCATCTCGGGGAGCATTCCAGGGGCGAGGGCCGGGGCGTGCCGGACTACCACGTCGTCCGCGTCTGGGGCACGTTCGGCTTCATCCTGCCGTCGGTCGTGTTGTACTTCGTGCTCCGCGGCAACATCGGCACGACCGCCGCGGTCTGGTGCGCCGCGGTATGCTGCGGGGCGGGCGTGCTCAACGAGTTCACCCTGCCGCGCCTCTCCCGCCCCACGCCGGACGCGGCCGACGCCGAGAACCGGCTACCCACGGCCGCGGCGGCCCGGGCGCTGCTCGAGCCGCACCTGCTGGTGTTCTGCATCGCGACGTTCCTCCTGCACCTGGCGATCACCGCGTACTACAGCTTCTACCCGGTGTACCTCACCGAGACGGTCTCGATCGGCGCCGAGTGGATCGGGCTGATCGCCAACCTCGGCGTGACCATCGAGATCGGCTTCATGCTCGGGTTCGGCTGGTTCCTGCGCGGGCTCGGGCTCAAGCGGCTGATGCTGATCGGCGCCGCGTGCATGGCGGCCCGCTTCGCGCTGCTCGGGTTCTTGCCGAACGTCGGCGTCGCGGTCGGTACACAGGTGTTCCACGGCGTGATGGTCGTGGTCATCCACGTCGCCCCGCCGATCTACCTCAACCACCGCGCCGACGACCGCTTCCGCAACTCGATCCAGGGCTTGTACGCGATGATCGTCTTTGGCACCGGGCGCATCGCCGGCAACCTAATCGCCGGCGAGATCGCCGAGGCGTGGTCGCTCCAGGCCGTGTTCCTCTACGCCACCACCCTCTGCCTCGTCGCCGCCGGGCTGTTCGCGTTCGCGTTTGCCGATGGGATCGACGACAACTGCTAGCGCAACTCCGCCGCCGATACATTGCCTTATTTCGCGGTTTTAGGCCTCGGCTTGTCGATCGCCCAGGCCAGCGCGGCGAGCCAGTCGTCTTCCGACACCTCGTGGTCGCGGTCGCGGAAGATCTCGATTCGGTAATCGCCTTTGGCCAGGCTCGGCATCGTGATCAGCTCGACGTTGTCGATGCGGCTGACGCTCCGGGCGAGGACGGTCTCCTGGCCGTCGTGCAGCGAGATCAGGCGCAGGTCGAGGTCGGCCAGCTCGGGCTGGTTAGCCCACAGCGTGATCGGCTTGGCGTTCTGATCGAAGTGCCCCTCGACGAGTCGGCCGTGGATGCGGCGGTTCCACACGAGCGTGAACGACACGGGCCCGGTGTCGGCCGGGAGCTTGAGGTGGTAGGTGATCCGGCCGCGCGGCGTGACCGTCGGGGCGGCCCAGCCGAACAGGCGCTTGATCGTCGCATCGGGTTGCAGCGGCGCCCCGGCGAGGATGCGCAGCGCGCGGTCGAGGTTGACCTCGCCCGCGCCGCGGAACTCGTCGAGCGGTTTGTCGAGCGCCGCCTTCCACTGCTCGTCCTTGTATGCCCCGCCCATCAGCGCGGCCTTGATCACCTCCGGCCGGTTCGCGTTCTCGTGGCCCGCTTCGGCGAGGCGGTCGCCCTGCTCCAGCAACAGCGCGGCGCACGCCGCGACCACGGGCGTCGTGAAGCTGGTCTGGCCGCTGGGCGCAACCAGGTCGGGCTTGCACCGGCCCGCGACGGCGACCCGCGTGTAGCCGCCCGAGCTCTGGCCGCTGGTCGAGCCGACGGCGACGACGTTGTACGCGCTGGCAAGCAGGCCCGGTACGGGCGTCTCGCGGCCGTTGTTGACCCCGACACACATGACCACGCCGCGCTGATCGATCTGGTAATCGACGCGGCGGAGGATGACCTCGGCCTGGCGCGGCGGGGGGTCGCCGATCCACGAGTGATTGAACACGCGCGGGGGGAAGGGCGTGGGGTCTTCGGCGAGCGGCGGGCCGGGCGTGTCGGCCCGCAGGTACCCGCCGGTGAGGAAGTCGTTGCTGGTCATGCAGTGCACGATCTCGACGCCGGGCGCCAGGCCCGTGCTGCCGTAGATCACGCGCGCGGTGGACGTGGCGTGCGGCGCCGGCTCGCTGGGTCCGGAGCGCAATGAAAACGCCACCGCGTCGTACGCCGGGCCCAAGAGCTCCGGGGCGTAAACCCCGGCGTCGCCCTCGACGTGGGCGAACACCACCCCCGCGCCCGTGGGCATGGCCCGGCCGAGCCGGTCGGCCGCGCCGGGGTAGCCGATACGCGACCGGACGTTGCGCCGGTCGCCGGGGTCCGCCGCCCGGGACGGCACGACGGGCGGTGGCGACACCGGCGGCGCGACGGCCGGCTCGCGGGGGTTGGGTTCGCGGATGCTCCGATCGATCTGCGCCGCCGCCCCCGGCCCGACCGCCGCGACTCCGGCCACGCCCGCCGCCATCACCACCCACGCCCCGAAAGACGCCCGCTGATTTCGTCTACATCGCATGCCCGGGATTCTACGGCCCCCCGCCCCGCGGGTTCGTGGAGACGCCCGCCCCGCAACGGTATAGTGTGTCCTATAACCCACTCACCCCCGCCCCCCCACGAAACCGCCGCGGAAGCAACTTGGACGCACCCCGGACACCCCGAATCCCTCGGCACCCCGGACACGGCATGGAGCCACAACGATGAACCATCCCACCCCTCATTGCTCGACGTCGTTATTCACAACCGCCTTAACCACGCTGGCCGCGGTCGTCGTCGCGGGCTTCTCTGGAGCCGCGTCCGCCCAGCCACTTCCTTTTGAGGCTCAGGTCATCGAAAACACCGTGATGGTCCGCTCGGGGGCCGGCCGGGCGTACTACGAGGTCGGCCAGCTCCAGCGCGGCGACCGCGTGGTCGTCGAAGACGAGCTCTTTGGCTGGTACAAGATCCAGTGCCCCGCCGGCGTGTTCTGCTTTGTCGACCGCAAGAACGTCGACGCCAAGGGCGACGGCAGCCGCGGCGTGGTCAACACCGACGCCACGCCGGTCAACGCCGCCCACGCCACCAAGGGGCCCGACGACAGCTACCGCAAACTCGATGACCTCAACGCCGGCGACATCGTGCAGATCGTCGCCAACGTCAACAACGCGTACAAGATCCTGCCGCCCGAAAACACCTACGTCTTCCTGCCGCCGAACTCGATCGAAGCCGTCCGCGACACCCCCGACGAACCCGACACCTCCGAAGCGCCCGCCGCCCCGGCCACGCCCGAGCCGGCGCAGCCCGTCGCGCCCGCGCAACCCGAACCCCCGGCCGTGGTCGAAACGCCCGCGCCGCCGGCCGTCGTCGTGCCCGAACCCGCTCAACCCGCGCCGGTGGCCGTAGAGGCCCCTGAATCCACGCTGCCCATGTCGCCGGTGCCCGAGATGCCCGCGGTCGCCGAAGTCAGCTTCGACGAGCCGGCACCCGTTGCGTCCCCGTCTGGCCAGGCCGACCTGCTCAACGACCCAGACGTCAAGGTCCCGCTGCCCGACGTCGCGGTGACCACGCAGGCCAGCAACGAACTGCTGAGGGCCGTGGAAGTCGCGATCCTGCCGTACTTCACGCTGCCCGTGGACGAGCAGCCGATCGCCAAGATGGTGCGCGGCTACGCCGACGCGGCGCAGATCGACGGATTGTCCGACAACGACCTAACCATCATCCGCACCCGCCTAACCGAGCTCGAGCGCAACCGCGAGCTCGCCGAGGCCATGCGGCAGATCGAGGCGACGAACGCCGAAGTTAACGACGGCCAACCCCCCGTCCTGTTGCCCGTGGCGATCGAGGACTCGGCCGACGACGAGGGCGCTGCCGAGCCCCCGACCCTGTCGGCCGAGGGCGAGAACCCCGAAGCCCCCGCCACCGATGCGGCCCCCGAAACCGCCGCGACGCCCGAAGCCCCGGTCGCTCCGATCGCCCCGGTGGTGCCGAGTTCCGAATACGACGCCGTGGGCATCCTCACCGCTTCGACGGTCCACACCGGCGGCAACCAGCCCCAGCTCTTCCGCCTGCTCGACCCCACCGGCCGCCGCACCGTCGCCTACCTCGAGCCCGGCGAGGCCGTCGACACCGTGCAGATGCTCGGCCGTCTCGTCGGCATCGTCGGCGACTCGGTCTACGACCCGTCGACCAAACTCAACCTCATCCAACCCCAACGCATCGACGTCCTCAACGCGCGGTGAGTCCCACGTCTTTTGTGGAAAGGCCGAGGCGGGATTTCTCCGAGGTCGCCGAACAACTTCATCACGGCCACGCCGACCACCTGCACAAGTTAGATTGCTGTGGCTCGCCCGCGGGTTGAAAAAGCCATGGACGACGGGCACCATTGGCGTGTGCAGCAACTCGTCGCGCTCGTGAGCGAACCCTGGGAACGCGGCAACGCACGGCTCCGCAACGCCATCGAAGTATCGCTAATCGAAGACTTGGCGCTGGGCGAGATCAACGAGCAGCGCCGCGTCACAACTCGGGAACGCCTGCCTCGCGTCCTGCACCGGGCGTTGGTGGCGATCAACGCAAGGTGGCGCTGAAAAGTAAGGTGCCCTTGCCGTATTCGGTTCCGAAAAAACCGGCCACGTCGCACATCACGCGGCCACCCCACATCCACTCACGGCCACTTCTTGCCCTTTAGCGGTTCGCGCACTTATTTCCGCCAGCTCCAAAACCTGGCCCCGTCGTTCCGGCTGGTCGGTCTGTACCGGCGCGAATCGCTCCCTCCCCGCCCCGGCCGCGGGAGTGCCCTAATCCCAACGCACCGGGCCGACGATCTGATGAGTAATCGGGGATGGCACCGGCATGCGTTTCGCCGACCGCCTCTCGATGCTCGCCGCCCGAGTACCAAGAACCCGTCTTGGTTTCCGGGGGCCAGGAGATAGCCGTGAATCAACCCGCTCCCATCCGCATCGGTCAGATCCTCGTTGAAAACGGCGTGCTCACCGAACAACAGGTCTTCGAAGTTCTCCAGGCCCAGAAGAAAAAACGGCTTCCCTTCGGCGTGCTGGCCGAGCAGATGTTTGACGTGACCCTGCAATCGATCGAGGCGGCGTGGATCGAGCAGTACCACCGGTTCACCGGCACGATCGATCTTTCCGAACAGCAATTCGACGCCGAGGCGCTCAAGCTTCTCAGCCGCCGGCAGGCGTGGCAGTTCGAGATGCTCCCCATCGGGTTCGAGCCCACCGGCGAGCTGCTCATGGCCGCGTCGCGCACCCGCCTGGCCCGGGCCGTGACTTTCGCGACCAACCGCATCAACCACGCGGTCTACTTCCGCGTCGCCGAGTCGATGCAGCTGCGCACGTTCCTGCGGGAGCACTACCCGATGCCCGAGGTCTCGCAGGAGATCATCGAACGCGCCCGGGATATGGCCGACGGTGTCGGCGACTGGGCCGGCAGCGAAGGCGGAGCGCTGCTCGAGTCGGCGTAAACGTTTCGCGACGGTGACGCTCCGCTTCTTGAATGTGTGGCGGGCGCGGTGGAGTCAACCGTTAACGTTGCGTGCGAGACACCGGACAAGCGCGAGCGCATCGGCGCGGTGAGACACCTAGTGCCGACCGATCACCCTGGGGAAGACATTCCGCGATTCAACGTAAAGCCGAGGGATCTTTACCCCTCGGTCTTCTCTTGCCCCGAGCGTTCTTCTTTGGCTCCGTCTTTCGGCTCCTCTTCGGAACGCTCGCCCGGTTTCTCCTCGGCCGGCGACACCGAGCCCGACCACGGCTCCATCACCAGGCCGAACCGTCGCCCGTCGGGCATCGGCACCTGGCCGCGCCACACGTTGCCCTCTTCGGGCAGCAGGTCCAGCGGCTCTTCGATCCCGTCGAGCGGCAGGTCCTGCAACGCCTCGATCTGGTCGGCAAACGCCAACAGCTCCCCGGGCTCGGCGACGCGCAGCGCCAAACGGTCGTCGGGCACGCTCAGCGTCGGCTTGCCGCCGCGGATGCTCACGCTCCGCCCGTCGGCGTCGAGCGTGATCACGCCCAACAGCGTGCGGACGACCTTCGTCTCGCCGTTCTCGTCGGCCGCCGCCTGCGCCGCGGCGGCCTCGGGGTCAAAGCCCAGGACCTCGTCGCGGGCCCGGCCCGGCCCGCCGTCGCCGGCGGTCTCGCCGGACACGGTCATCAACAGCCGGTACTCGCCCGCGGCTTCGGCCAGACGCGTCGTGTAGATGTCCTGACGCGCGTCGCTCCAGGCTTCCTCGAACTCCTTGGTGCTCAGCGTCTGCCGCTGGTCGCGGAACCGGTCGATCATCTTCTGCTGCAGCGCGCGGTCGGCCCCCACCGCCGCCGCCAAAGCCGCGATCGCGCCGTGCGCCAGCGCTTCGTCGTCACCGCCCACGAGCGGGGTCAAAGCCGACTCGCCGCCGGCCTGCTCGGCCCACGCCGCGGCCTGCGGGAGCTCGCCGGCCGCCCACTGCTCGCCGAACCAGTCGCCGACGCTGCCGCGCCGATTGTTTTCCTGCCGCAGCAACCCCGTCACCGGCTCGGGCCCGTCGCCCAGCCGGTCGTGCACGGCGTTGCCCAGCGCCGCGCGCTGGTCGGCGTCGAGCTCGGCGATCGCCGGCCCCAGGTCACGCTCCGAACCCAACAAGGCCCGGGCCGCGCGGCGCGACGACGGCGTGTCGCCGGTGAGCACGACCCGCAACAGCGGCCCGTTGGCGCGCGCCTCGTCGGGCTGACGCAGCAGAAACGGCACGAGCGACGACGGCGTATCGGTTTGCCCGAGCCCCGCGTCGACGATCATCGTCAGCGGGTCGAGCTCGCTGTCGGCGGTCGGTGCGACGCGCCCGCCGCGGCCGCGTGTCGGGGCGCGGTCGGTGAGTTCAAAGTGTCGCAACACCGCCCAGCCGGACCTGCGGGTCGCCGGGTCGCCGGCGTTGAGCAGCTTGAAGAGCGCGTGGTTGGTCGAGTCCAGCGGCAGCCCCGCGGTCATCATCACCCGCGGCAACCCGTCGCCGGCGGGCGCGTCCGCCGCCTCGGATCGGCCGAATACCGCGCCGCGCAGCGCCGTGGCAAACGCCGAAACCGCCGGGGCCGGCGCGTCGGCCGAGGACATGAGCTCGAGCGTGCGTTTCACGACCTCGGCGTTCGACGATCCGAGCAACTGTCGATCGACCCACCCGCCGACCACCGCCGGCTGCGACTCGGCGGACGACAACACCGCCGCCACGGCCGCATCGAACCGCCCGGACGGCAGGCCGTCAAAACGCACGCCGCTGACCAAGGCCGTGACCGCTTCGGGTGTCTCGGCGGGCACGGTGGCGAGCAGCTGTTTGACCACCAGGCCCGCGTCGGCGCCGGCGGGATTGGCCAGGTTGGCGTTGGCCGTGGCCACCACACCCGAGAGGTCGGGGGTCACGCCACGGCCGCCCCCGTCCGGCGCCGCCGAGGCCAGCTGTACTGCGAGCTGCGCCCGCAACGCGGCGAGTTGGACCGCCGGGTCGCCGGTGCGCTGGGCGGCCCCCTCTAATAAAGATGCGGTGGCGAGCGTCGCGGGGCTGGTCGTCGCCAGGGCGTAGACCGTGCGGTTGCGCGCGATCGGGTCCGGGCTGGCGAGCAGCTGCTCGAACACGTCCGACACCGCGTCGCCCGCGCCGATCCTCGCGGCGTAGCCCGAGTCGGCCAGCGCCCGGGCCAGCGTGCGCTGCGTCCACGGGTGGCGGTTCTTCGCGAGCTTGTCGAGCGTGGCGATCAGCCGGCGGTCCTCGGCGCTGAACGCCCGGCCGCCCTGCTGCTCGGGCCACGTCGAGATGCCCTGCCCGCTCGCGAGGTCGCGCAGCGCCTCAAACTCGTCGAAGCCCATCGACCACGTGCCCGCCGGGCCGCCGCGCAGCGACCACGCGTTCTGGATCGCGTTGACCTCGAACACCGCCCAAACCACGTCCGGCAGTTGCGCCTCCAGCTCCTTGGGCACGGCCCGCGACGCCTGCTGCAGCTCGCGGAACGCGGTCAGCTCGTCGCGGTAGGCGATGTCGATCTCACGGCGGCGCTGGCTGAACTCCCGCGAACTCTCGTCGGCGTTGCGGGCGACGGCTTCTTTTTCGGGCTTGAGGTCACGCAGACGCTGGCCGTCGAGGTACAGCAGGTAGGGCGTCTCGCCGCTCTTCACCGTCGCCCCGGGGATCAGGCGGGCGACCTCCCACGCCACCGTGCCGTCGGGCGTAACGGTGATCTCGCGCGCTAGCCGCGGGGCGTCTTCGGGAAGCGGTTCGCCGACGGGTTGGGGCGCCGCGGTCGGCTCGACCGATTCATCGAAACGCCCCCCCCGGCGCCGGTCCGCATCGGCCGCCTCTAATTTGCCGAGCAACCCCGCGAGGTCTAACAGTTCGTTGTCGGTTGGCCCGGAGGGCACCGCCGCGCCGCGTGATCGGCCATGCGTGGACGTCGCTTCGGCTTCGATCGGTAGCCACCACCCGACAAACCGGCTGCCGCCAAAGCTGATCGCGGGCTCCGCCATCTGCCCGGATTCGGTGCCCGACACGACACGCAACGGAAGCTGCATCAGCCGACGGCCCGGCGACGCCGCAACGTCCCACGCCATGCCCGACAGCGTCTCCCCCAGCACACGGTCCTCGCGGAGCATCAGGTCCAGACGCAACTCGACCGACGGGCTCGGCGACGCGTCGGTCGCCTGCTCGGTCACCGCGACGGGAGCCTCGGCCGCTGCTTCCGGTGAAACGGGCTGGCCGGACATCGGCACCGCCAGGCACGCCAAGGCGAGCCCCCCTGCCGCCCATGGCCACCCGTTGCCGCCCCGCATTGCACCCCGTTGACCGCGTCCACTGATCGACATACCGCACACTCCGGGCCGCAGCCCTGACTGAGATGATCGAATGATCGGCCGCGTCGGGGCTTGGTGAGCCCGAACCCTCGACCGAGAAAACGACATCATACCCACCCGGGAGCCGGCCCACGCCTCAAGGCCCTCACGGCTTTCAACACGCTGGCCACACGCCGGAGCGGCCTCCACGATCCATTCGTTACGGGTTTCAACTCATGCCGAACACCTAGGCAATCTCCCCACCCTTGCCCAGCGAATTAGCAAACCGCGAAATGCCGCCGCCCCACGGCCAATACGGCCTGATAAATTAATCTCTGCTCCTAAACGTCGAAAATACTTCAAAAAACCGAGGATTTAAGCGCCCTGTCTCCCCTCAAGCCTCCTCCGCCCAAAAAACCAGCGCTGCAAATCCGCGACTGGCACAACTCTTGTTACGAATGGGGTGTTGGTAACGGAAATACACATCGTTCAAACGAAGTAGCCCGTTGCCTAAAAACTGAAGCAGGCCACCCCCACGACGGTCGTGGGGGGCGATAAGCGGGCACCTTTGCGGGTGTCCGCTTTTTTTTACCACCCGGCATATCTCGCCTCGAACCCCGCTCCCCGGCCCGAATTCGGGCATCCACGCCAGACACCCGCACTTTCGAAGTCGTTGCTGCCGATCGTGCCACCCCACCCGTCGCACAGGCCAAACATGGGGTCTGCGGCCTTTTTTCGCCATCTGCCCAAGCCCTTCAAATTGATCTGCGCTCACCCCAAGGCCCGATAAAAAACACGATCACCGTTCATATGCACTCATAAAACCAGCTCAACGCGGAATAAACGGGCTGTATTTGGGCGACAATAATTAACATCGCCTATCTCTTGGGCATATTTTGAAAATAGCGATTGCATTTCATGCAATCCCTCGTTATCCTGCTTCGCTAACAATGGATTCGGCCCGCACGCGCTGTCTGCGTGGGGCACGAATTGGATCACGTCCCTTGGTTTGGACACACCTAGACAGGAGTTGAATGATGGCACTGTTGAGAGGTCGATGGGTTTTGATGCTGGCCGTACTGGCCGGGGGGCTTTGGATGGCTCCCGGAGCGTGGGCTGAAGACGAAGAAGTCGCCCCGCCAACCGCCGAGGAAGCCGCGGCTCTGGCAGAAGCTGTTGCCGCCGCCGAAGAAGCGGGCGACTACTCGGTGAGCTACGCCAATGAAGAAGAAGGCGACTACAGCATCGTCATCGTCGATACCCCCAAATTCACGATCGACAACTTATGGATCTTGATCGGCGGGTGCCTGGTGTTCCTGATGCACTTGGGATTTGCGATGGTTGAATCCGGCCTGACACGGGCCAAGAACACCGTCAACATCCTGTTTAAGAACTCGATGATCATCTGTATCGGGTTCATCACCTACGGGATCATGGGTTTCAACCTGCACTACCCAGGCTTCGGTGATGACTCGGCCGGCTGGTTCGCGTTCGCGGGCTTCGGCTTCCTGAGTCAAGGCAGCGAGATTCTCGACGATCCCTCGCTCATGACATCTAGCGGCTACGGCCTGGACATGACGGCCTACGCCGACTTCTTCTTCCAGGCGATGTTCTGTGCGACCGGCGCGACGATCGTCTGCGGTGCGGTCGCCGGCCGGATCAAGCTGCTGCCGTTCCTGATCTTCATTACGTTCTTCACGGCCGTCGTGTACCCGCTGGTCGGCTCGTGGCACTGGGGCGGCGGCTACCTCGCTAAGCTCGATACAAGCTTCTACGACTTCGCCGGCTCGACGGTCGTGCACTCGGTCGGCGGCTGGGGCGCCTTGGTGGGCGCGATCATCCTCGGCCCGCGCCTGGGCAAGTACGCCTCCGACGGCACCCTTCAGCCGATCCCCGGCCACAGCATGCCGCTGGTGACCATCGGCGTGTTCCTGCTGTGGTTCGGTTGGTTCGGGTTCAACGGCGGCTCGGTGCTCGCGGCCGACGCGGGCCTGGTCTCCCTGGTCTTGTGCACCACGACCTTCGCCGCCGCGGCCGGTGGTCTGGCCACGGCGATCACCTCGTGGGTCATCGGCGGCAAGCCCGACCTGTCCATGGCCCTTAACGGCATCCTCGCCGGCCTCGTGGGTATTACCGCGGGCGCAGACCAGATGGCCATGTGGGAAGCCGTCCTGATCGGGGCGATCGCCGGCGTGCTCGTCTACTTCTCGGTCCTGGTGCTGGATAAGCTCAAGATCGACGACCCGGTCGGGGCCGTCTCGGTCCACCTGACCTGCGGCATCTGGGGCACGCTCGTGGTCGGCCTCTTCGGCGACTCCGCGGGCGGCGCACAGTTGACCTCGCAGGTCATCGGCATCGTCGTCGTCGGCATCGCCACCGTGATCCTCTCGGCCATCGGCTTCCTGGTGATCAAGTTCACCCTCGGCCTCCGCGTCAGCGAAGAGGAAGAAGTCGAAGGCCTCGACCTCGGCGAACACGACATGTCGGCCTACCCCGACTTCCAGCAGACCTTCATCAAGAGCTACCACGCCCGCGAGATCTGATCCGCGTGCCGCCCCCTCACGGGGGTCCCGATCACGGCCCACGGGGCCGGGTGGTCCGAAGACGCCACCCGCCCCGGGCCCAACGGGAATCTCGAGAGAAACCTGTTGGTCGTGAACACGACCGCGTCACAATTCGAAGAACACGTAACCTTGCTTGATTAAACCAACCCCGGCCGGCCGCCCGCGAGCCCGCCCGCAACGAAAGAAACAGGAGAACTCGTCATGCACATGATTGAGGCCATCGTCAAGCCGTCGTCGATCGACGGCGTCAAATCCAAACTCGCCCAAGTCGGCGTCCTGGGCATGACCGCCCTGGAATGCAAGGGCTTCGGCAAGCAGAAAGGCCACACCGAACGCTACCGCGGCGGACGCATGGACGTCGGCTTCGTCCCCAAGGTCACCCTCAAGGTCGCCGTCAAGAGCGAAGACCTCGACAAGGCCCTCGAAGCCATCACCAGCGCCGCCCGCACCGGCAACGTCGGCGACGGCAAGCTGTTCGTCTACGAACTCAGCAAAGTCGTCCGCATCCGCACCGGCGAATCCGACAACGACGCGCTGTGACCCACACGCGACGGTAAGGCAGAGAGGCGAGAGATTGACCTCGGCCGACGCACCGGTTTCCTCCCCGGTGCGTCGGCCTTTTTTTATCTCGGCCACGGCCGAACGCTCCGACATCCGCGAACGATTCAGCCCCGGGCTCGGCGGCAGATATCGACCACGCGTCGCGGGGCCGCGGCCGAACCCGCCGCGTTTCCCGGAAACCCGCCGCAACGGCGGTGTGATCCCCGTCGCCGCCGACCGCCGATAAACACCACGTCCCGACGTGACCCCACCGGGCCACCGATACAATAGAAGCATCGCCGCCCGCGCCGCCCCCGGCAGTGGCCGAACCCTCCCCGAGACCTCGCCTTGCGCACCGCCCTGCGGCGACACCTGATGACCGCCCTCCGCCTGCTGGTGATCGCCGGCGGGCTGGGCTACATCGCCTACACCGTGCAGTGGCAGGACGCGACGGTCACGCCCGCCGACGCGCCCCCGGGAGCGGCCGCCGAGCTGCGTCCGGGCATGGTGTCGCTGGTGCGGTCGGCCGACCTGCGCTGGCTCGGCGGCGGGCTGCTGCTGATCGCGCTGGTGTTCCCGCTGCAGGCGCTGCGGTGGTACCTGTTGATGCGCTGCCGGGGGTTGGCGGTGTCGTTCTGGAGCGTGCAACGGCTGGTGATGATCGGGCTGTTCTTCAACTTCTGCGTCCCCGTCGGGTCCAACGGCGGCGACGTGGTCAAGGCCTACGGCGCGGCCAAGGGCACCACGACGCCCGGCTCGACCGCGATCGCCATCGTTAGCGTGCTGCTCGACCGCGTCGCCGGGCTGCTCGGCCTGATCGCGCTCGCGGCGATCACGGGGCCGCTGATGTGGGACGACCCGACGGGCCGAAAGATCGCGGTCTTCGCGTGGTCGGCGCTGGCGCTGGTCGTCGTCGGCTCGGTGGTGTACCACGCTCCCGCCACCCGCCGCGCGCTGGGCCTCGAATTGCTCACGCGTTTCGGCATCGTGCAGAAGATCGACGACGCGGTGCGCGGCTACCGCGATCACCTGGGCGTCTTGCTCGGGGCGATCGGTTTGAGCCTGCCCGTGCACCTTGCGCTGAGCATCGCCACCGCGATGGCGGGCTACGCCATCGGCGCCCCGACGCCGCTGCTGGTTATGGTCGTGGCCTTGCCGATCGTGTTCATCGTCGGGGCGCTGCCGCTGACGTTCATGGGGCTGGGCGTGATGGAGCCCACGGCCGTGGCGCTGCTCACCGGCGGCGAAGACGCCGCGACCGCGAACCAGGTCATCGCGATGCTCATGGCGTGGCGGGCGTACCTCCTGGCCTATGCGATACTCGGCGGCGCGTTGATGCTGAGCAAGGGCATGCACCTCAACGACGTTTCCGCCAAGCCCGTCCACGCGGCGGGATAACGCGGCGAGGTCAACCCCCACGTTGCGCCCGCCGCACGCTGCCCGGCGTCACCGTCTCCTTGATACCGAGCCGCTTGCGGGGCATGCCGCAGCGCCGAGCGGCGACCCGGCCGCCACTACAATGCCGCCCGTGTCTCGTGCCGCGCCGCCAACCCGCGAACTCACCTCACCCCGTCTTCCCGCAGTGCGGACCGCGGTCCGTGTGGCTTTGCTGGTGTATTGGGTGGTCCTGATCGTCTCGACGCACTGGCCCGGGCTGACGCAGGACGACGTGCCCGACTGGGGCTGGCTGCCGTTCGACAAGACGATGCACTTCCTGACGTTCGCGGGGCTGGCGGTGCTGCTGACCTGGTCCCGGCCGCTGCGGCACGGCTCGGCGGCCGGCCACGCGGCGCTGGCGTTCGTCGTCGGCCTGGCCTACGGGGGGCTCGAAGAACTCACCCAGCCCTGGTTCGACCGCACCGGGTCCTGGGCCGACCTGCTCGCCGACGCGGCGGGGCTGGCCGTCGGCGCGGCCGTGGGGTGGGCGGGCCTGCGTGCGGTCCAAACCGGCCCGGGTCCCGCGGGTCCGCCTGGGCAACCACCCACAGCTAAAAGCGCGGCAGATCATCCGGGGGGTAGCAGCGATTCCGGGGGCGGGGGTGGGGGTGGGGGTGGGTTTGTCGGGCACGCAAAACTGGTGGGGCTTTTGACGCTGGTCTCGCGGATGACGGGGTTGGTGCGCGACGCGGTGTTGGCCGCGGTGTTCGGCGCAACGCTGTACCTCGACGCGTTGCTCATCGGCTTCCTCGTACCGAACCTGTTCCGTCGGCTGTTCGGCGAGGGCGCGCTGACCGCCGCGTTCATCCCGCGGTACACGAAGCTGCTGAAGGACGACCCCGCGCTCGCCCGGCGGTTCGCGTCGCTGTGTGTCGTCGTCGTCGCGTCGCTGTTGGCGGGGATCACGCTCGTCGGCGAAGCGGCGTTGTGGCTCGTGCTGACGGGCGCGGACAGCGAGAAAGCGGGGCTGGCGCTGGGGCTGATCATCGCGATGCTGCCTTACATGCCGATGGTCTGCGGCGTGGCGTTCCTGGGGGCGATCCTGCAAGTCCACCGGCGGTTCGGCCCGCCGGCCGCCGCGCCGATCATCCTCAACCTCGTCATGATTGCGGCGGCGGCGTTGACGCTCCGGTCCGTCGGCCGGGAATGGTCGACGGTGAGCACCGTGGCCGTGAGCGTGCTGATCGCGGGACTGGTCCAGCTGGTTTGGGTCGGGCTGGCGGTGGTGCGGATCGCCCCGTTGACCGCCGGGTTCCACGGCACGGGCGAACACTTCCGCGGCATGCTGCGGACGATGTTGCCGATGGTCATCGGCTTGGGCGTGTTCCAGATCAACACGCTGCTCGACGGGCTGATCGCCTACGGCTTCGCCGCGCCCGCCGACCAGCCCGACGCGGCGTTGCAACTCATGGGCCGCGACGTCGATTACCCCATGCAGACCGGCGCGGTCACGACGCTCACGCTCGCCCAGCGGCTCTACCAGTTCCCGCTCGGCGTGTTCGGCATCGCCATCGCGACCGCGATCTTTCCCGCTCTGGCGCGCGCCGCGACAAGCCGCGACGCGCAGCCGCAAGCCACCGGGCAAGAAGATGCAGAAGACGCTTTCGCCGACATCTTGCGTCGCGGGCTGCGGCTGACGTTCTTCATCGGGCTGCCCGCGAGCGTCGGGCTCATCCTCGTCCGCGTGCCGCTCACGCGCGTGTTCTTCGAGTGGAATCAGTTCACCACCGACGACGCGGCCCGCTCGGCCGCGGTCCTAGCGGGCTACGCCTCGGCGGTCTGGGCGTACTCGATGACCCACGTGCTCACCAAGGCGTTCTACGCCGTGGACGACGCGACGACGCCGTTGAAAATCAGCGTCGCCATGGTGGCGCTCAACCTCACGCTCAACCTCACGCTCATCTGGCCGCTGGGCGTCGCCGGGCTGGCGTGGTCGACCGCCGCCACCGCGTCGCTGCAGGCGCTGCTGCTGCTGGCGCTCGTACGCCGCCACGTCGATCGGCCGATCGACGGCCCGGGGTGGCGCGGCGGGCGGACGACGGCCGGGCTCACCGCGGTGATGGGCCTGGCGGTCGGCGCGGCGTTGTGGGCGTTCGACCCGATGACGCTGAGCAAGGCCCAGAGCGTGGGCGTGCTGGGATTGGGCGTGGGCGTGGGGGGCGCGGTGTACTTCGCCGCCGCGCGATGGGCCGGCGTCGCGGAACTGCGGTGGCTGTTGAAGCGGGGCTGATCGAGCCCGACCGCGGGGCGTCTCCCGGGTCAGTCGCTCGTGTCGCTGTAGTTCGCGACGCCCGAGGAGTTGGCGGTGTTGTACAGGACCAGCGTCTCGGCCTGGGTGGCCTGGGCCGGGACCAGCGCCCGGAACGTGCCGTTGGAGAGGTTGTACCAGAACGCGCCGGTGGTCCCGACGGTCTTGGTCGCGGGGTGGGTCATGTCGGCGGTCGCCGAGGCGTCGTACAGCACCACGGGCGTCTTCTGATCGGGGGCGAGGGGGTTGATGGGCAGCGCCCCTTCCACGAACCAGTCGTCGTTGATCGTGGTCGAGTACGCCCCCTGCATGGCGAAGTCTTCGAAGATCTTCGCCTGCACGGTACGGACGATCGACGCGGTGGCGGCCGCCTTGGACTGGTCGGTCGCGTCGCTGAACTGCGGGACCACGATCGACGCGAGGATCCCGAGGATCACTACGACGATCAGGATCTCGACCAACGTGAAGCCCCGGCGGATTCCGTGCGTAGTCATGGTCATAGCCTTCCCGTCCCCACTCGTGAACGCAGCCAACGCGGCTTTCTCCTCGCCCCATCGACCCGATACCGCTTCCACTTAATCCCGAACGGCCCGCGGGCGAGAAACCCGCCCCCGCGACTTGCCTAACCGTTACCACCCGACCCATGCCGGCCGTCGCCGCCCCGCCGGCCCGCGTTATCGGGCCACCGCGAACGCCGCCTGCTCGCTCACGCTCACCCCCGTGTCCGCCTGCGTCAGCGTCGCCCGCACCGTGACCTGCGCCGCCTCGCCCAGGTCGCCCGCCGGCATCGCCACGTCCAGCGTGAAGTGGTCCCCCGTCAGCCCCGAGCGATACGTCCCCGCGAACTCGCGGGCCCCGAACGTCCGGTCGGCCACGACCCGCGGCACCGCCTGGGCCCGCAGCTCCACCACCTGCACGTTCGCCTCGCCCGCCACCACCAGCATCCGCCCCCGCTGGTCCAGCGGCCGCAGGTACAGCCGCACCGCGTCGTCCGCCCCGTCCCCGTCGGTGTCCACCGGCCCGCTGTAGCGCGCAAACGCCAGCCCCGACAGCGTCGGCACGACCACGCCTTCCTGCATCGCGGCACCCGCCGCGGCCGTGCGCTGCCGGTGCGAGGCCAGCTCGCCTTCGAGCAGCTTGATCTGCGCCTGCGTCTGGTCGAGCTGGGTTCGCAGCTCGGCGTTGGCCCGGCGCAGCTCGTCGTTGTGCTGCGACAGGCTCCGGCCGTCGCCGCCGACGCGGGCGGTGCAGCCCACCCACACCAGGCCGACCACGGCCAACGCCGCGGCCCGGGTCGAGGTTCGGTAGAGCTTCTCGCAGCGCATCGCCGGTTCCCCGTGGGTAGAAACGGGCCGGGCCCCGGGAGCGGGGCAAGGCCGCCGGTTCAATCAGTCGTCGCCTTCGTCCGAGTTCGAGCCCGGGGCTTCGGGCACGTGTTGCAGCACGCTGTCGACCACGCCGTAGGCGACCGACTCTTCCGCGTCGATCCAGTAGTCGCGTTCGCAGTCCTCGGCGATGGTGTCGAGGTCTTTGCCGGTGTGGTCGGCCATGATCTTGTACAGCCGGTCGCGGGTCTTGACCATCTCCTTGGCCTGGATGCCCAGGTCGGTCGCCTGGCCCTGCATGACCCCGCCCATCAGGGGCTGGTGCAGCAGCACCCGGCCGTTGGGCAGGATGTGGCGGTGGCCTTTCTCGCCGGCCATCAAGAGCAGCGAGCCCATCGACGCCGCCATCCCGATGCAGTAGGTCGCGACCTTGGGCCGGATGAACTGCATCGTGTCGTACACGCCCAGGCCCGCCGAGACGCTGCCGCCGGGCGAGTTGATGTAGAAGTGGATGTCGCTCTCGGCGTCCTCGTTGGACAGGAACAACAGCTGGGCGATCAGCAGGTTGGCCGAGTCGTCGGTCACGGGGCCGCCGAGGAAGACGATGCGGTCTTTGAGGAGGCGCGAGTAGATGTCGTAGGCGCGCTCGCCGCGGCCGGACTTCTCGATCACCATGGGGACTAACGTGCTCATGCCGGGGGGTTCCTTCCGAGGTCTTCTGCGGGGTCCGGGGCGTCGCGGCGAGGGGCGGCGAAACACATGCCCGGGGGTCGGTCCGGAGCTCGGCCCATCCGTGTGGCCGAGGTCGTTTTCTCCGAGCGGGATTGTAGCCCCCGCGCCGCGGTGGGGCGAACGCCGCGGCGCTCGGCGAGAACGACCAAGACATGGTTAACTCGGATGGATCGGATAATCCGGATGAAGGCCGAGGCGGATGCACGGAACCGCCGCCGCGCGGAGGATCGGCACCCGGGCCGGCGTCCGTCTCTCCGCTAGAAGAAATCCCACCCCCGGAAGAACCGCCGCCACCCCCGGGCCCATCGGGCGGCGGGTCGTCGTCTCCGTCCGGATCTTCGTCCGGGCCTTCTTCCATGTCTTGCTCGGACCCACCCGAGCCACCCGAGCCCGGCATGCCCTGCGCTTCCCGGGCCTCCGGCGGCAGGTCGCCGTACAGCGCTTCGCGGAGGCTCGCGATCGCGGCCATCGTCGGGTCGTCGTGCGCGTCGCCGCGCTCGGGCATCGCCCCGGTCACGCGGTCCATGCTCAGGCACAGCAGCGCCTGCGCCGCCTTGCGCCCGGTCTCCACGGGCGCCTCGTCGTCGAGCGTCAGCCGGGCCAGCCGGTTCACCGCGTGGACCCGCATCCGCGACAGGGCCAGCTCGGCCTGCACGTCCGCGAGCCGCCGCACCCCCGCCACCGCCCGGCGGGTCTCGATCGACGCCACCCAGTGCGCAACGTCGGCCGGCGACATCCCCAGCCGCTCCGCCGCCTCGGCCACGTCCTCGACGCCGCGCAGCATCACTTCGAGCAACGCCGCCTCACGCGTCGCGGGCTCGCCCCTGGAATCACGCCCGGAATCGCCCCCTGCCCCAGAAGTGGGTGATGGATCACGGCTCATACCCAGGGGCGCAGCGCAGCGTTTGTGCGCACAAAACCCGCGCCCAAGACGCGATCACGACGGCAAGCCAAGCCGAGGACACGAGATAAATTTTCTGCGACGGCGGCGTGTCTGGTCCACGCGGCGCGTCGGATTGTGCGCACGCTTTGCGTAGTCACTAAGGCTCATGTGGGCACGCCAAACATCCCTCGACACGTGCGTCAATCATCTCCCGGCCCGAAGACCGCGTGGCCTGCCGCTCACGTCCTGATCGAAGACGGGAGGAAGACGAAGATATAATCATGCGATGGCTTCACGTTCGGAGAACGGTGCGTGGCTGTTTGCCTTGTTTGCGTTGGTCTTCGGGGGATGGCTGGTCCACGGGCTGACGCCGCCGATGGCGTGTTATCTCTTTGGCGTGGAAGCCACCGCGACGGTGACCCAGTACGTGCCCCGGCAAGACAGCGAGGGCAACACCGTGCACGAGCACGAGTTCGAGTATGCCGGACACACCGCGATCAAACGCGCCTCAAAACCGTATCCCGTCGGCCACCAGCGCCAAGTGCTGTACCTGCCGTCCCGCCCGCGTTGGATGGCGTCGGGCAGCCGCAGCGACTCGCTGGTCACCGTGCTCGACAAGAACACCAACGGGGTGGGCCTGGCCGTGGTCGGCGGCATCGTGGCCCTGAGCACGTTTGCGGCGGTGGCGTCTTGGCGTGAGCAGCGGCGGAAGCGAAGGCAACGCGCCGGCGCGACCGAAGACCAGGATGCAGAAGCCGCCGCGGAGGGTGCCTGAACGCTGCGGAGCGCGGAAAGAAAAAACGCCCACCCCGAATTGAATCGGAGCGGGCGGTCAAAAGGGAGGTCGTAGGGGACCGGGTCGGCTTACTCAGCGGGGAGCAAGACGGCGTCGACGACGTGGACAACGCCGTTGGTCGCCTTGATGTCGGTGGCGACGAGGTTGACGCCGTTGACGGTGGCGTGATCGTGGTCACCATGGGACTCGACGGCGAAGGTCAGGGTGCCGCCCTGGACGGTCTCGGCCTCACCGGCCTTGAGCGCGTCCTTGGCCTTGACCTTGCCGGCCACGACGTGGTAGGTCAGGATCGCGGCGAGCTGGTCCTTGTTCTCGGGCAGCAGCAGCGACTCGACGGTGCCCTCGGGCAGCTTGGCGAACGCCTCATCGGTCGGCGCGAACACGGTGAGCGGGCCGTCGCCGGTGAGCGTCTCGACGAGGCCGGCGGCCTCGGCGGCGGCGATCAGGGTGTTGAACGTGCCGGCCGACTGGGCGACTTCAACGATGTTGCCGGTCGCCTTCGCGGCCTTGTCGGAACAGTTGCACGAGCTGCAGGAGTCGCCGGCCAGAGCGGGCCCGGCGGTGAAACCCGCGGCGGCGAGGCCCAGAGCGGCGACGGAGAACAGACGGGTGGGGAAGAGCTTCATGGATCAAACCTTTCGAAGGGGGTGGGGAAATTTCTTAGGTATACGCAAGAATAGGCGGCTGGGTTTGAAAAAACGTCCAAAACGTTCATTATTTTCGTCAACGATCGAAAGATCTTGCAATTTATTTGTTTAAGGTTATTTGCAATTTCAAGAAGTGGCGGGAGCCACGACGAGGAGCTGATTGTTGGACTTCACGACGCCGCCGGGCTTCTCGAGGGTGATGGCGAAGGCGGCGGGCTGGTCGACGGGGAGCTTGGCGTTGATGGGGACGTAGGCCTTGCCGTCTTCGGCAACGAACTCGGCGACATTAAACACGCCCCCGTCGACGGGGAACTCGTCGCGGGACGGGTCGACGATCCAGAGCTGGTACTGGTCCCGGGTGGGGTCGTTCACGGGGAGGTTGGCCAGGACCATGAAGCCGGTCTGGGTCTGGTTGCT
Organism: Planctomycetota bacterium; assembly: GCA_039033595.1. Classification (GTDB taxonomy): domain Bacteria; phylum Planctomycetota; class Phycisphaerae; order Phycisphaerales; family Phycisphaeraceae; genus Algisphaera. Next base: position 220,932 of record JBCCCG010000002.1, read on the forward strand.
CCAGAGCACTTCGCCGGTGACGGCTTCGTAGCCTGGAGCGTTAGCGGCCCAGGGGTGTTGGGCTTGGTCGAGGGTTTGGTCTTGCCACTGGGCGACGCGCTCGGCGGGGGTCAGGGCGAGCGCTCCGGGGAACGGGTTGGGCTCCGGCGCAGCGATCGGGTCACTCAACAGCAACGCAAGGAGCACGGCCGCGGCAAGGCCACCGACCACGCCGCCGCCGATGAACGCGAGGACGACCTGGGTCGCGGGGCGCTTGTCCGGGACCGCCGGCGCCGGGAACACAGGCGTCGAAGGGTCCACGGCCTCGGCCGAAGATTGAGACCCGTCGGCGAAGAACGCCTGCGCGTCGGCCGTCAACTTCTGCTGCAACCCCGCGGGCACGTCGAGCTCGGGCAGCTCCGACACCGCGAGCAGCGCCGCGGCTTCTTCGAGGCCGTGGTCTTGGAGTTCGGGGTGGTCGGCGAGCAGGGTATTCATCTCTTGCACTTCGGCGGGCGTCAGTTCGCCCAGGGCGTGGTCGGTGAGCAGGTCGAGAAGACGATCCTGCGGAGAAAGATTCGCACCGTCGGCGCTATTGGATTCGTGGGGAGGGATTCCGGGAGGGGTCACGCCGTCACCCCGCTTTCGGGGCGCAGCGCGTCGCGGAGTTTCTGCAGGCCGCGGCGGACGTGGGTCTTGACGGTGCCCAAGGGCAGGCCGAGCTGTTGGGCGGTTTGTTCGTGGGTGAGCCCGTCGCAGACCGCGAGGCGTAGCGCCGCGGATTGATCGGGCTTGAGCTGGTCTATCACGGCGTTGACGCGCGCCATCTCGTCGGCGATCTCGCCGGCGGCGGAGACGGAGCCCGACCCGTCGCCGCGCAGGGCTTCCGGCGACACCGCGTCGATCGCCGCGGCGGCGCCGTCGGGCCGGGCCGCGTTGCGGCGGAGGCGGTCGATGATCCGGCGCCGCGCGAGCACGGCGATAAACGTCGTCTCCTTGCCCTTGGCCGGGTCGTAGCGGTCGGCCTTCTTCCACAGCTCGATGAACACGTCCTGCACCAGATCTTCGGCGTCGGGTCCGGGGCCGAGCGTCCGCCGGGCGAGCGACCACACCAGGCCCTGGTACCGCGCCAAGCACTGGCGGACCGCTTCGGCATCGCCGCGCGCCACGCCCGGCAGCAGCGGCGCGGCGTCGGTCTCGGCCGGCGCCGGCGCAGCTTCCGGGAGCGGGGACGGCGGGTTGCGGTCGGCGGGAGAATCCATCAGAGCGGGGGCGTCGGGGCGGATCAGCGTGAGCGTCGGGCCGATCGGTTTTGCGCGGGCGGGATGTGCGGGTGCTTGCGACATCGTAAAGGACCTACCCGGCGGGGCAACAGCGAAAGCCCGCGGCGCCGGGTCGGGCGTCGCGGACGGGGTAAGGGTAGGCTCAGCTCGAGCTGCCGGGCAACAGCACTTCGTCGATGACGTGGACCACGCCGTTGCTCGCGTCGAGGTCGGTGGCGACGAGGTTGACGCCGTTGACGCGGGGCTGGCCGTTCTGCACGGCGAAGCTCACGTGGTCGCCCTGCACGGTGTTGGCTTCGCCGGCCTTGAGCGCGTCTTGGGCGAGCACCTTGCCGGGGATCACGTGGTAGGTCAGGATCGCGACGAGCTGGTCCTTGTTCTCGGGTTTGAGCAGCGACTCGACGGTGCCCTTGGGCAGCTTGGCGAAGGCCTCGTCGGTCGGGGCGAGCACGGTGAGCGGGCCGTCGCTCTTGAGCGTGTCGACGAGGCCGGCGGCCTGGGCCGCGGCGATCAGGGTGTTGAACGTGCCGGCCGAGGCGGCGACGTCGACGATGTCGCCCGAGCTATGGGACGACGCTTTGGCGGACGAGTGGTGGCAGGCCACGGCGGGCGTCGCGGCGGCGAGGCCGAGCACGGCGGCGGCGGTCAGGGCGAGGGCGGAGAAGCGGAGGGGTTTCATGGCATCTTCTTTCGTAAGGCCCGGGGTGCGGGCGGAGGTTGTTGGGGTTTCCAAGGGTTTTCGATCGTGGCCCGTCGGGCCGGGTTGCAACGCCGCCTAACCATTCGCCGGCGCGAAACGGATGGATTCACCGCGCCAAGAATTTTCTGTCGCCCCGCGGCTTTTCTTCTCGCGAGTGCCCAGCCCGCCGACGTAAAATGAGGCCAACACGACAACCCGTTCCACCGAAGGGAGGCCATATGCTCCGCAGGACCTTGAGTTTCACGTCCATCATGCTGGGTATCACGGCGGTGGTGGGGATCGTCACCTTCCCGGGCCGGCAGATGCCGCTGGCGCTGACGATGGCGACGGGGTGGAACGTCGAGCATGTGCAGGACCGCATCGACGACCTTGAGCGCCGGGCGATCGCCGGCGAGCAGTTCACGGGCGAAGATCTTGAGTTCCTCAAGAACCTCTACGGCTGCGGGGTCAAGCTCAGCCGCGCCACCGGCTTTGCGCCCAACACGGCCGTGCTTGTCGACCGCTGGCTTGACGGCTCGGGCGAGGACGTGCGCCTCGACGCCGACTTCGTGCTCAAGAGCCGAGCGGTGCACATCGAGATGGACCGGATGCGGCAGGTCATCGAGTACGAATACAAGCACTACTCCGAGCCCAAGACGCGGTACGAGTCGTTCACGTTCTATATGGGCGAGCCGTCGGACTTCGACGCGCTGGCGTCGCTGTATTTCGGCAAGCTGATCGCGCGGGTCGCGCGGGGCGAGGACGGTCGGCCCGTGATCGGCTGGCGAGTCGAGATCCCGTGGACCTGGCCGACGTACGACGAACTCCACGAAAAGTACGGCTACTTCCACGCCCAGAACTTCGCGTTGCCCAACGCCCGCAGCGTGCTGATGGGCCCGCGCTACCAGCTGCGCGTCGACGACGGGCTCGGCGGGCATCTGCAGGCGATGGGGGTTACGCGGCCGTTTCTGGTCTACGCCGAATGGCACGACGCCATGCAGCTCACGGTGCGTCAGCGGGGACCGGGAAGCAGTTCGCGAGACACTCCGGGATGCCCGGGAACATGGGCTCAAGACAACACGGCCGACCCGCGGGCGGCCGAGTCCCTAAAATGCCCGGATGAGCAGCGTGAGCACGCATCCCCGCCCCGCCCCGGAAGCGCAGGGCCCTCCTGAAACGCAGGCCACCCCGGAGGCCGCGCCGTCCGCGGGGCCGCGGCGCGACGTGGCGTGGCCGGCCGTGTCGGCGATCGCGTGGCGAGAAATCGTGCGGTTCTTCAGGCAGCGCAACCGCGTGATCGGGGCGGTGATGACGCCGGTGGTGTTCTGGGTGCTGCTGGGGCTGGGGTTGAACGAGACGTTCCGGGTGAACCCCGCGGCTGAGGGCATGCCGACCGAAGCCGGCACGCCGGGCCGGGAGGCGGTCGGCTACCTCGAGTTTTTCTTCCCGGGCATGGTCGTGCTCATGGTGCTGTTCACCGCGATCTTCTCGACGATCTCGGTGATCGAGGACCGCAAGGAAGGTTTTCTGCAGGGCGTGCTCGCGTCGCCGGCCCGGCGGTGGGCGATCGTGCTGGGCAAGGTGCTGGGCGGCGCGGCGATCGCCACGGCCCAGGGACTCGTGCTGCTGGTGATCTGGTGCGTGTTCTTCTCATGGCCCGGCGCGATCCATCTCGTCGCCGCGGTCGCGGTGATGTTCGTGGTCGCGGTGGGGCTGACGGGCCTAGGCTTGTGCATCGCCTGGCCGATGGATTCCACGGCCGGGTTCCACGCGGTGATGAACCTGCTGCTCATGCCGATGTGGTTTTTGTGCGGCGCGGTGTTCCCGGTCGAGACGGCCGGGCCGATGAAGTGGGTGATGTACGCCAACCCCCTGACCTACGGCAACGCGGCGTTTGCGCAGGCGCTCATGGGCGACCGGGCCGTCGGCATCGGGGTGCCGGGCTGGGTCGTCATGTTGGTGATGCTGGGCAGCGCGTTCGCCGCGGTGGCCGGGGCGACGCGGTTGGCGTCGCGGAAAGGCAAGACGTGAAGACCTTGAAACAATTGAGTCTGGCCATGACCGCGGTGGCGTTGATCCTTCTCGGGTTGGTCCTGTTCGTCAATTTCGTAGGTTTCCCGCAGGCAGCTTCCGGCCTGCGCGGTGCCGATGAACTCACCGAACTCTGGCCCGCGCCCGACTTCATGCTCACCGACCAGGCCGGCGAACTCACCACGGCCGAGGACCTGCGGGGGCAGGTCTGGGCGGTCGACTTCTTCTTCATGAACTGCACGGCGATCTGCCCGATGCTCGCCGAGAAGATGCAGTGGCTGTCCGACGAGCTGGCCGACCACCCCCAACGCCGCGAGATGCGGCTGGTGAGCATCTCGCTCGACCCCGACCGCGACACCCCCGACGTGCTGGCCGACTACGCCGAGGCCCTCGAGGCCGTGCCCGACGAGTGGCTGTTCCTGACCGGACAGACCCGGCAAGAGGTGTGGAAGATCTCCAGCGAAGGGTTCCGGCTCGCGGTCACCGATACGCCCGACGACCCGGCCAACCCGATCGCCCACACCGGCAAGATCGCGCTGGTCGACCGCGACGGGCAGGTCCGCGGCTACTACGACGGGCTGACCCCCGAGGGCGTGAAAGAACTCAAACGCGACATGCTGCGGCTGGTGGAGAGGCCGTGACTTTGGCGCAAAATGCTTCGGCTTGCGGCGGGGCTCGCGGACCCGGGCCCGCTATCCGCGTCTGATGCGACGGCGCTATGCGGCGACCCACGGCGATCCGTAATCGCCCGCTAAACTGTCGGGTCCGATGTGTTGCTTCCGATCCAAACACGATGACGCCTGAACCCGCCCCGCCGAGGATCCCGACCACCCCGACCCCGTGGCGGCCGCCGTCGCCCGAGGCGCTCGAGGCGCACTTCGCCCAACACCCGCCGCGCCCGGCCGGCCCGTGGGCGCAGCGGACGCCGCTGTTCGTGCTCGTGGGCGTGGTGCTGCTGGCGCTGGCGATCGGCGGCCCCGCGGCGTGGCTCCTGCCGTGGGGCGCGTTCGTCGGCCTGCTCGTCTACGGCAGCCAGAAGGTCAACGCGATGCGGCGCTTCGAGGCCCGCCTCGCCCGCGCCGCGGAGCTCGCCACGCTCCGCCACCACCGGCCCGCCCTGCGCTCGGCCTGGCGGCTGATCCCCGAGCTCGCCGACCACCCGGCGCTGCAACACCGCGCGGTCGTCGTGATCGCCCAGGTGCTCGACCAGCTCGACGCCCACGACGCGGCGATCGTGGCCTACAACCGACTGCTCGACGACCTGCCGGGCGGCCACCCCGGCGCCACGATGCTCAAGATCCACCGCGCGATCGCGGCGCTGTTCACCCACCAGCTCAGCGACGCCGACGACGCGCTGCGCCGGCTGCGCGGCCCGGTCGAAGAGTTCGACGACGCCACACCCACCGCCGCGGCGTACCGGTTCGCGCTCTTGTTCCAGTCGGTGCAGACGGCGCACTACGCCGAAGCGATCGAAGAGTCGGGCGACCTGCTCGACGCGCTGCGGCCGCTGGGCATCGACGCGGGTTACGGCCACGCGCTGCTGGCCTGGTGCCACCGCCAACGCAACGACGCCGAGGCCCAGGACGACGTGCAGGCCCGGACGTGGTGGCGGCGCGCGACGGCGCTCGTGCCCGCCGCGGCGCTCGTGCGGCGGTTCCCTGAACTCCGGGAGGTGCGCGGTGAGTGAAGCGCCCAACAACGCGTCCGACCCCGATCGGCCGAGCGAAAACGAATCGGCTCCCGAGGGTCCCACCCCCGGAAGCGAAGAGAAACCCCGCCGGCGCGTCCCCGTGTTCCGGCCGCAGCGCATGCAACAGCAGCTGTGGGTCGATGCGCTGCTGCGCGGCGGGGCGCTGGGCGCGCTGCTGATTGCGTTCGTGGCCCTGGTCGGCACGGGCACGGGCGGGTCGGCGGCGGGCGTGCTCGGGGCGGTCGTGTTGGTCATCGGCTGGGCGGTGCTCAACCGGGCCGGGGCGGGCGTGGCGCGGGCGCTGCCACAGGTCTCGGCCACGATCGACCAGCACCCCGGCGCGGGCGAGGCCGTCCTGGCCGACCTTTTGAGTAGGCGGCTGCTGCCGCGCTGGGTGCGGCTGATGCTGTACCACCGCCTGGCGCTGCTCCGTCACCGCCAGCAGCGCTACGGCGAATCGGCGGCGATCGCGCAGTGCCTGCTCAGCGCCGACCGACCCGGGCCGATGGGGCGGCACCGCGCCAACCTGCTGCTGCTGCTCGTCGAAGCCCGGCTGGAGATGGGGGACACGCTGGGGGCGTGGATGGCGCTGCACGCCTTGGCGCACACGCCCGTGACGCTCAACGAAGCGCTGCAACGCATGGCGCTGCGGGCCCGGTACGAGGTGATGGTCGGCCACGACGACGCGGCGCTGCACCTGGCCGAGCAGAAGGTCCGCCTGGCCGAGTTGATGCCCGGGCCCCAGTGCGGCGCGTTCCACGCGCTGCTGGCGACGGCCGCGCACCGGGCGGGCCGCGCGGAAGACCACCGGCGGTGGTGGACGCGGGTCGAACTGCTGTGCAGCGACGAGCAGATCCGGCAGCTGGGCGAGGGGCTGGGGGTGGCGATCGCAGGGGTCGCGGCACCTGATACGGCCGCCGTTTAGCAGGCGATCGCAGATCGCCGTATCCGGGGCCCGTCATCCCGGGCGAGCGCCGCGACGATCCTTGATCGACCGCTAAACATGTGCGGAGGCCCCGTTTCCGCGATCGCCCACGCGCCCCATCGCACAATCGCCAAATCTAGTGCTGCTATCATCCCCGCCATGCCGCACGCCCCCCTTCTCCTCGCGTCGTTGATGCCCGAATCGGCCAGCGACTGGTTGGCCGGCCAGGGCACCTGGCTGCTGATGCTCATCTGCGTGTTCGCGATGGCGATCGTGATCAAGGGGGCCGACTGGCTGGTCGAGGGCGCGGCGGGGATCGCCAAGAAGTTCGGCATGCCCGAGGTCGTGGTGGGCGCGACGATCGTGTCGCTGGGCACCACGAGCCCCGAGGCGGCGGTGAGCGTGCTCGCGGCGTTCTCCGGCGACGCGGGGCTGGCGATCGGCAACGGCGTGGGGTCGATCATCGCCGACACCGGGCTGATCTTCGGCGTCGGGTGCCTGCTGACCCGGCTGCCGGCGGACAAGTTCGTCCTGTCGCGCCAGGGCTGGGTGCAGGTCGGCAGCGCCGTGATCCTCGCGGGGCTGTGCTACTTCCTGTGGGCCACGCGGGGCGACGACGCGACGATCCAGCGCTGGGCGGGCGTCGCATTCACGCTGATGCTCGTTGGCTACCTGATCATCTCGGTCAAGTGGGCCAAGGCCCACCCCTCGGGCGAGCCGCACGTCGTCGCCGAGCCCGACGGGACCGTGCACAGCGACCGCGACCACGCCGAGCGTGGCCTCGGCGTGTTGCTGGGCATGGGCGTCGGCGGGCTGGCGTTGGTCATCGCCTCGGGCGACGTGTTGGTGACAGGTGTTACTGCATTGGCCGAAGAATACGGCATCCCCGACGCGGTCATCGCCTCGACCATCGTGGCGCTGGGTACCAGCCTGCCCGAACTCGTCACCGGGATCACCGCGATCCGCAAGGGGCACCCGGAGCTGCTCGTGGGCAACGTGATCGGGGCCGACATCCTCAACGTGCTGTTCGTCATCGGTGTCTCGGCGCTGGCGGCGCCGCTGCCGCTGATCGATGAAACCGCGAAACGGCCGGACGTGATCCTAACGGTGATGCTCCCGGCGATGCTGCTGATGCTGTTCTACATGCGCGGCTGCATCTTCGCCGCCACCCGCCGCGGCCACTTCTCAAGGTGGATGGGCGCGCCGCTGGTGGCGAGCTATGTGGCGTACCTTGTGGTGTCGTACGCGGTGTCGGCTTGAAAGCCTTCAGCCGCTCGACACTTCGATATTGAACAATCCCAGCGTCATGCCCTCGAGGAATCGGCGGACACGCTGAACCTCGGAACGATCCGAGGCATCTGCGATGTCGAAGCCGATCTCGTAGCGCGACAACCAACCCCGCGTACCGGAGGGCAAGGAGAACGCATACCGCGGCCCGCTCCGCAGGAATTCGAGCCATGCCGACCGTTCGGTCTTCGGCTGTTCAGCGGCTGACATGTATTTTCCGTGCGCCAGATCCGTGGCGTCCATACGCACGCCCTCGAACGCCTCATCCAAAGCACGGCCTACCGCCTCGTGGCAGAAACACCCGACGCCCTTGTCCCAAAACCGGATCTTCGCGGTGATCTGCATGCTCTACTTTCTCTGGGGCGCGACCTTCCATACAGGTTTCTTCTCGCCCTCGGCGGTGAAGTACAGCGTCGCGCCGTCGGGGCCATAGGCGACGGCTTCGCTCTGGCCGCGGGGGCCCAGGGCGATCTGGCGCGGGGGCCTGGCGAAGGCGTCGGCCCAGGTGTCGCCGTCGCCGCGGGCAAACTCCCACCCGTCGCCGTAGGTCGCGACCACGGCCCGCCGGCCGTCGGGCGAGATGTCCATGCCGACCGTGATCCGCAGCGGCAGGTCGGCCACCCGCTCGAGCACGACGGCGTCGTCCGTGTCGGCCTCGGGCAGCGGCAGCAGGTACACCCCGGCCGTGTCGATCGTGGTGGTGCGCTGCGGCAGGATCTTGGTAACGATCACGACCGTGTTGCTCGTCGGGTCGAACGCGATCGACTCGCAGTCCTGCGGGCCGTCGGCGTAGGTGAAATCGATCTTGCGGACCGCGGGCACGGTCTGCGGGGTGCCGTCTGTTTGCCCCGCAGCCCAGGCCGGGTCGCGCAGCAGCCAGAGCGTGACCCGCCGCCGGCGGTGCTCGTTGTCGCCGACGTCGCCGACCAGCAGGTACGGGACGCCGTCGTGCACGAAGCTGCACATGTCTTCCCAGTCGATCGCCCGCGGCACGTCGAGGCGGATCTCGTGGACGACGACGCCGTTGGCGGTCATCAGGAACAGCCGGGGCGTGTCGCCGGAATCGTTGTGGGTCCAGAAGTGCGCGGCCGCGTCGGAGTTGGCGTGGGACAACGCCAGGCCGCTGCTTTCGTTCACGCGCGGGTCGCCGAGCCGGCCGGCCACGCGCATCGGGCCGTAGTCGATCGCGCCGACGGCGGGGGTTTCGCTACCGGACACCGGCTGGGCCTGCGCCCCGATGCCGACCGCGACCATCAACACCCCGCACCAACCCGCAACTGAAAATCCGTGCTTCATATCCTCACCATACGCCACCGGCGGCCCTGCGTTCACCCCGACCGCGCCTCGATCTCGGGGAAATGCGTCCGGATGAGCCGCAGCGCCAACGCCGCGTCCAACGGCACCTCCCGCCGGACCGCCACCGGATCGAACGGCGACGCGCTCACCGCGCGTCCATCGGCGCGGGCGCCACGACCGTGCCATCCGTCAGCGTGGCTTGCACCCCGGTGAACCACAAGCGGAACCCCGAGCCTTCGGGCCCGTGGTGGTCGAGGCTGACGACGATCGGGCCGAGCTGCCGGTGGTCGTCCCACGTGGCGGGGAAGCCCTGGTCCCCGCCGCCGCGGCGGAAGTCCCACTGCTTGATCAGGCCGTCGTCACCGAGGTACAGGTCGTACGCGTCGCCGGGCGTGTAGCCCCCTTCGGCGGGCCACCGGCACGTCAGCTTCTTCGCGGCCTCGCCCCCACCGATCGGCAGCGCCGCCGGGCCGTGGTCGGTAATCGTGGGGTCGGACCAGACGAGTTGGAACGGGAAGAGCAGCCAATACGAGTCGTTGATGAACTGGCCGTGGACCGAGGCCTCTTCCACCGTGAACCCCGGCCCGGGATGGGCCGCGGGTACGGTGACCGAAGATCCCCCGTCGCCACGCACCAGAGTCACACGGTTACCCACGACGTCCCACGACCAATAACGCGAGATCGGCTTGTCTCGGCCCGGCAACTCCGCGTGGAACTCAAAATCGATCCGGTCGATCTGCCCCCATCCCGGCAGGCCGTAGCGCTCCGCGAGCTCTGCACCGGCCGACTCCTCGGCCCGAGTCGCCCCCACGCTCAGTATCACCGCCACCGCCGCCAAGACCCAACGTTGCATCACAAGACCTTTCCGGGAGAGCAAGGCGTCCTCGCACCGAGGCTACACAAAAGCCCCGGGCGGCATGCCCGGGGCGGCATGATAGGTTTGTGGATCGTGGCCGGGGCGGCGGTCAGTCCGTCGTCACCGCGCCGCGCCAGAATCGCAGCAGCGTGATGAGGGCCCACAACGTGGCGACGCCGTACATCAACATCACGCCGTATTTCTCGAAGTAGTACCGGTACCAGTCGTTGTTTTCGCTGACCTCGATCTTCAGCAGCTCACCCAAGGCCAGCATCAACAGCAGCACGTACACGAACAGGCCGATGACCACGAACATCGCGAACAACTGCCGCTCGGCCGAGCGCAGGTTCAGCGACGCGACCCAGTGTTCCCAATCGCCGTCGCCGTCGTTCTCGACCTTCTGCCGGATGAACCGCCCGGCCCGCATCAACTCGTTCTGCTCGGCCAGGTACAACACGACCAATAGCAGCACCACCAGCGGCGCCAACAGCAGCAACAGGTGCGACGTCCCGGCGACCGAAAAGTAGACCATGATCGGCGTGCCGATGAGCCCGAGCATGATGATCCGAAAGATCCGCGCCTTGGTTTCCTTGATCTCTTCGCGCAGCGACACGAAATAATCGCGGCGCAGGTCTAACTTTTCTTGGGACATGGTGCTGCTCCTGGAGTGAAACGAAAAGAAGGGAAAACCCGGAACGCCGACGACCCCGCGGCCGCCCCGGCTGTATCCGTCCCTTGTTTTACTCGAAGAGTGCCTCGTCCGTCGAGGGCGGCGCCAAGGAAATCCCCACGTGCGCCGCGCCGCCGCGGGTCAGCATCCGGCCCTTGCGCGTCCGCGCCAGAAAACCGATCTGCAAGAGGTACGGCTCGACCATCGATTCGAGAGTCCCCGAATCCTCGCCCAGTGTCGCCGCCACCGCCTCGAGGCCGACCGGGCCGCCCTCGTAGGTGCTGCCGATCACCGTGAGATATTTGCGGTCGATCTCGTCCAGGCCCAACCCGTCGACGCCTTCGAGCCGCAGCGCCTCGTCGACGAGCGCCGGGGTGAGCCGGCCGTCCGCCCTGACCTGCGCGAAATCGCGCACCCGCCGCAGCAAACGGTTGGCGATCCGCGGGGTGCCGCGCGAGCGCTCGGCGATCGTGTCGAGCGCCTCGACCTGATCCGCCCCGGCGAGGCCGAGCAGGCCCGCCGAGCGCTCGAGGATGCTCAAGAGGTCCGCCCGGTTGTAGAACTCGAGGTTGTGCGTAATCCCGAAGCGCGACCGCATCGGGCCAGACAGCAGCCCCGCCCGCGTCGTCGCACCGATCAGGGTGAACGGCTTGAGCGTGATCGGGATCGTCTTGGCGTGCATGCCCGTGTCGATCGTGAAGTCGATCTTGAAGTCTTCCATCGCCGGGTAGATAAACTCCTCGACCGCGGCGGGCAGGCGGTGGATCTCGTCGATGAACAACACGTCGCCGCGCTGCAGCTTCGTCAGCGTGCCGACCAGGTCGCCGCCCTTGGTCAGCGCCGGGCCGGCGGTGACGGTGACGTGGGTGCCCATCTCGTTGGCGATGATGTGCGACAGCGTGGTCTTGCCCAGGCCGGGCGGGCCGTGCAGCAGCACGTGTTCCATGGGTTCGCCGCGCTGCCTGACCGCCTCGAGCGTGATGCGGAGTTTCTCGACCAGCGCCGGCTGGCCCACGTAATCGTCGAGCGTCTGCGGGCGCAGCGACAGATTGAATGTCTCTTCGGTGAGATCGGTCGAGGCGGCAGAAATGATGCGTTCGGTCGCCATCAGTTCGAGACATGGTACACGGTTGTCAAAAAGGCATAGCCGAGAGTTTTCGTCGCCGAGCGCCTGCGCGGCGAGCGGTCGGGACTCCGCCCCGACACCCCAAAGGCAGCGGAATGATCCTCTCGACGCGGGAATCATGCGTTCCG
>JBCCCG010000003.1:0-227639 GCA_039033595.1 Planctomycetota bacterium
GATCTTGCTTGCTGGCGTCTACTACGGCGCGATCTTTGGCGGCTCGACGTCTTCCATTCTGCTCAACGCCCCCGGCGTCGCGGGCACGGTTGCCACCGGATTGTCGAACGTCAACGTCACCGACGCCATGCCGGCGGGCTTGCGTTTGGCGCTGCCGTTGAAGATGACGTCCATCATGGCGCCGCCGCGGAGGCTCTTGGGCGACTGGTCGCCGAGGACCCACTTGATCGCGTCGACGACGTTGGACTTGCCGCAGCCGTTGGGCCCGACGATGCCGACGACGGGCTGGTCGAAGGGGATCTCCGTCTTGTCCGCGAAGGACTTGAAGCCGGCGAGGGTGAGTTTGGCTAAACGCATGCGGGTCGACCTCCGTGTCGAGCTGCGGGGCTGCGGAATTGATCCGGGCTCGGCCGCACGCTCGGCGTAAGGCACACTGAATCCGGGGCGAAAGGGTTCTCCCAAACCATTATCGGGCATGATAACGAAAGGGGTTCAATCATGCGGGCTGGGTGGGATAAAGCGTTGGGGCACCGGGATTAAGCGACCCACGAACACTGCCCGCGGCTTATTGGATGACATAAAAACAACTTACCGCTTGCGGTCAGCGGGATGCCGCAGCCGCGGGGGAGGCAGGATTCCTGCCCGCGGTCCCGGGGTCGCTCACGGGGGCGGTCTCGGGGCGTTCGGGCTCGGCCTGGCCGCCACCGTTTTCGACACGATCAATCAGGCTGGCGAGCGGGCCGCGGTCGAGTTCGACTTTGGCATCGACGGCACCGGTGCGAGCGAGCTGGTAGACGGCGTCGGCGACCTCGCCGTAGGTCAGGCGGTAGCCCTGCTGGGGGTCGTCGAACGAGGGCTCGTGGGCCAGGACGTAAGCGAGCGTGGCGAGCGTAGGCCAGATGTCGTGCTGATCGGTGCGCAGCTCATTGCCGCGGGCCGGGTCGCGGTATTGGTAGAACATCACCGCGGGCTCGTCCTCGGCGTCGCGTCGGATCATCAGGCGGTCGTTCCAGATGCGCCCAAGCGTCCCGGGCTCGAAGCCGAGGTTGGGGTTGAAGATGACCAGGCGGGGGTAGTCTTTCTGGGTGATGTAGATCAGCGGGTCCTGGACGGGTACCCGATCGATAACAAACCGGATGTTGCCGTTGCGGTCCCGCAGTTCTTGCCGATTGATCAACTCGCTGCCGACCTCGGCCAACGACTCGTAAGCGGCGATGCGGACGACGCTTTCTTTGTCGTCTAGCAGCGTCCTCAGCGCCCGCCCGCCGTTGATGCTGTAGCTCGGCAGGTCCGCCAGCGCACGCGCCACGCGGATACGCACGCCTACGCTCTCGTGTTCGGCCAATTCGAGCAGGTGTCTGCTGGCGGCCTCGCTCTGCAGGTAGGTCCCGGCCTCGAGCGAGGCCAGCCTCACGTCCAGACGATCGTGGGTGTAGTACTCGCGCAGCACTTTCGCCGCGTTGGGCCCGAGCGCCTTCCAGGCCCACAAGACCGATTCGTATTGCGACGGATCGTTGATCAATACCTCGGCGAGTTCACGGGACTGGTAGGCGACAAAACCGGGATCGCGGTCGATAAAGGTGTGGTTGACGAGTTCGACAAACTCCTGCGGCCGATCATGGAAACGTTCGGGGAGGTTGAGCTGGATCACCAACGGAGAGATCGCATTGGCCGTGGGCCGTGGATCGCTGGGTGCTTTACGGAAACGCTCGTTGATGCGGTCGCCGATGATTTCGGCACGTTGTCGGCTGGCTTGATTCAGCACCAGCTCGAAGCCGCGGGGTTCGAGTACTTCGCCGCCGGCGACGACCAACGCCGTCCGCCGCTCGGGGCGCAATATGAAGACCTCGTCATCGCTCACGCCGGTGTCGGTCGGGTCGAGGTAAATCGGACCACGCCCCACTGCCATCGGCGTCAGGTAAAACTGCTCGGGGTTTGCGCTGCCGGCCGCAAGGTCGCAGCTCCACAGCCGGCCGCCGGAGAGGCTGGTCGTCGTCGAATCCGCCGCGGTGACCAGGAGGTCGAACCGCGTCCCTTTGACCGCGCCGGCCGGGACGAAACCCACGACACGGACCACCGCGGTATCGGTGCTGGCCAACAGCGACTCGGGGCCGAGCGGGAGGATGTCTTCGTAGACAGTTTTGCCCACGCCCTTCTTGACCATCTCGTTGATCAGCCACTGGCGCAGGGCCTGGGGCACCTCGCTCGAGCCCGTGCCATCGAGCCCGACGACCAGGCCGTAACCGCTGACGAGCTGGGGAAGGTTGTTGTTGATCGTGGCGAGCGAGCCCACGGAGTTAAACAGGTACTCCGGCCCGGTGTAGGTCGCGCCGGGCGCGGCATCGGGGACATCACCCTCGGTCGACGCGCAACCTCCGAGCCACGCCGCCAACCCAAACGCCGCCACCGCCCCGCCGCGTCGCGAAACGCTGCCGAGCATCAAACCGACCACACGGCGAAAAGTGTTGACCATGAGTAAAACTTTCAAAAAGCAGACGGAAAACAGGCAGGACGCGGCCGGCGGGAGTTCTCGGACGCGGGCCGCTCAGGCATCCGAAGCAAGCCATTATTGTCGGCCCGCCGCCCCACCGGGTCAACCCCCGCGCTGCGGTTACACTGGGCCCATGATCAACGACCTCCAGCGCATCCTGATCGACCGTGAGGCGATCGCCCGGCGGGTCGAAGAGCTCGCCACCCAGATCACGGCCGACCTGGATCGCGAAGAGCACCCCGGCGAGATCACCCTCGTGCCGATCCTCACCGGCAGCATCATCTTCGTCGCCGACATGATCCGCTGCCTGCCCCAGCGGATGCAGATCCACCTGATGTCCGTCAGCTCGTACCCCGGCACCGCGACCACCAGCCAAGGCGTCAAAATCAAGAACGCGCTGACCAACCTCCCGGCCGACCTCACCGGGCGCTACGTCCTGCTCATGGACGACATCCTCGACTCGGGCAACACCTTTCGGGCCGTCACCGCCGAGATCAAAAAACGCAACCCCTTCGCCCTCAAGACCTGCACCCTGCTCCGCAAGCAGCGGCCCGAAGCGATGAGCTTCCCCATCGACTACGTCGCCTTTGACATCCCCGACGAGTTCGTCGTCGGCTACGGCCTGGACTTCGACGACTACTACCGCAACCTCCCGGACATCGGCGTGCTCAAACCCGAAGTCATCGACGCCCACTCGTGACCCACGAACCCCCGCCTAAATTGCGCGCCGGACAAGACCTCTCTCGGTCAAACGCCGCTGCGCCCGAAGCAGAGGTCGGCGGGGGCGGAGGCCCCGGCGGCGGTATCGCCAACGGCAACGGCGAAGGCCTCGCGCTCCGCGCCGCGGCCATGCTCCCCGAGCAACTGCTGCAGCCCGGCGAGATCATCGTCCTCCTGCTCAAACCCCACCCCCTCTACATCGTGCTCGCGCCGCTGCAGACGCTCGTCATGATGCTGTTCGT
This sequence comes from Planctomycetota bacterium, assembly GCA_039033595.1. Lineage (GTDB taxonomy): Bacteria > Planctomycetota > Phycisphaerae > Phycisphaerales > Phycisphaeraceae > Algisphaera. The sequence continues at coordinate 3,454 of JBCCCG010000003.1, forward strand.
CACCACCGTCGGCGTCCTCATCGCCCGCTCCGCCCAGGAATACGACACCGCCCAGAACATCACCGCCATCGGCGGCGTGCTGATCTTTGCCCGCCTGTTCTGGCAGTTCCTCGAGTGGCTGTCGCGGGTCTACGTGCTGACCGATCAGCGCGTCGTCACGCTCGGCGGGGTGCTGCGCGTCCGCGTGTTCGAGGCCCCGCTCACACGCATCACCCACAGCGAGATGCTGTTCTCGATCCGCGAACGCGTCTTCGCCCTGGGCACGCTGGCGTTCTACACCGCCGGCAGCGGTCTGGCCGAAGCGTACTGGGTCATGGTCGCCCGCCCGCTGGAAGTCCACGCCAAAGTCGTCGAAACGCTGAAACGTTATCGCCGATAAAGACTTGGTCATTGGGGACGGCAAACAAGTTCAACCGCGTGCGCGGGCCGAGGCGGCGTGGGCGTCGAGGCCCTCGGCTTCGGCCATCGCGGCGATGTCGGCGATGGTTTGGGCATCCATCCCCTGCGGGTACGCGACGGTGCCGGTACGTTTGAGGAAGGTGTAGACGCTCACGCCGCTGGTGAAACGGGCGGTGGTGCCGGTGGGCAGGCAGTGGGACGGGCCGGCGTAGTAGTCGCCCGCGGCGACGGGGGTCGCATCGCCGAGGAACACCTCGCCGGCGTGGCGGACCTTGCCCAACGCTGCTCGGGGGTCGGCGACCGCGAGATTGACGTGCTCGGCCGCGAACTCGTTGACGATGTCGTACGCCTGCGCCTCGTTGTCCGCCACGACAACACAGGACTCGTCGCGCAGCGCCGCGGTGATCGCGTCGCTGCGGCCGCGCTGTTGCAGCTGTGATTCGACTTCGGCGACGATCGCGTCGGCAACGGGCTTTTCCCACACCACCAGGAAGCACTTGCCGGGGTTGTGCTCGGCCTGGGCGAGCAGGTCGGCGGCGACGTAAGCCGGGTTGGCCGAGGCGTCGGCCACGGTGACGATCTCCGACGGGCCGTAGAACCCGTTATCCGTGCCGCAGGCGGCGCCGAGTTGGGCCTTGGCGAGCTGGACGAACACGTTGCCGGGCCCGGCGATGAGGTCGACCTGGGGCACGCTCTGGGTGCCGAAGCCCAACGCCGCGACGCCCTGGGCCCCGCCGATGCGGTAGACGTTGGTAACCCCGAGCATCCTTGCGGTCGCCAACACGATCGGCGAGATATCGCCCGCGCCCGCGGAAGCATCTCCCGGCCGCGTCGTCGGCGGGGGCGACATCACGTGGATGTTCTGCGGTTTCACCCCCGCCACCAACGCCGGCACCGCGAGCATGACCAGCGTGGAGAACAGCACCGCCGTCCCGCCCGGCACGCAGAGCCCGACGCGGTCCACCGGCGACCACCGCATGCCCAACTCGGCCCCGTTGATGGTGACGTTACCGGTCGCCGGGGGCATGACGTGTTGCTGGTAGTCCGTAACGTTCGCGACCGCCCGACCGATCGCGCCCCTCAGTTCGTCGGAGAGCTGCGCGTCGGCGGCGTCGAGCTCTTCCGGAGTCACGCGGATGCGGTCGGCGTCGAACACCGGGTCGGTCCATTGCTGCATGTAGCGCACCAACGCCGCGTCGCCGTCGTGTTGCACGTCGGCCATCACCTGGGCCACGGTCTTCGCCGCGTCACCCGTCGCCGAAGCGGTGTCGCGCAGCCGGACGAGGCAGGCGTCGAGGCCGGCCCGGCCGGCGGGGGTGTTGAGTTCGTGGATCGGCAGCACGGCGGGGTTCCTGTCGGGTCGAGCATTGCCCGATCGGGGGCGGGAAGTCGGACAAACGCTTCCGGGGGCAAGCCTAGCCGTCCGCACGCCGCCGGACAAACAGGCCGCCCCGGCGGGACAGCACGCCGCGGATTTCAAGCAGGGTCAGGTCGGCCGACACGGGACCCACCTCGAGCCCCGTCCACGCCACGATCTGGTCCAGCGACCGCGGCTCGACCACCGCTTCAACGATCTTGCGCTGGGCCTCGGTCAGCGTTGCCTCGAACGGCGAGGGCATCGACCCGGCGGCCGCCCGTGGCCCAGGAGCCCCATGGTGTCCATCCAGATCGACCTTCAACAACTGCCCCGCCTCGCCGAGTTGATCGAGCACGTCGCTGGCCGAGGTCACCAACGTCGCCCAACCTTCGCGGATGATCTTGTGGCAGCCCGCCGAACCCGGGGCGTCAACGCGCCCGGGAATCGCCATGCACTCCCGGCCGTGGTCCTCGACGCACAGCCGAGCCGTGATCAGCGCCCCGGACCGCTTCGCCGCCTCGACGACCAGGACACCGAGCGCCATCCCGCTGATGATGCGGTTTCGACGAGGAAAGTTCTCGGGCTTGGGCCCGACCGACATCGGAAACTCGCTCACCACCGCCCCACTTCCCTCGGCGACGATCTGGTCGAACACCGGCACGTGGTCCTTCGGGTACGGCACACTCAGCCCCGAACCGATCACCGCGATCGTCCGACCCTTGACCCGAAGCGCTTCGCGGTGGGCCGCGATGTCGATCCCGTACGCGCCGCCGGAAACGACGCACAACCCCGCCGCCGCGCATTGCGCCCCGAACCGATCGGCCTGCTCCCGGCCGTAGTGCGAACACTTGCGCGACCCCACAATACCCAGCCCCAACGCGTCCTGCTCCCGCAGTTCTCCGCGCACCCAGAGCAACCACGGCGGGTCGGGGATGTGCCGCAACAATTTCGGATATCGCGCCTCGTGACGGTTGACCAAAAACACACCCGACGCCTGCACCGCCTCGAGTTCGCGGTCCACCGCCCCGTTACATACCACGTCGTCGAGTCTGCGCTTGAGCTCCCCCGCCTTCGTCGCCGAGATGCCTTTGATCCCGCCGAGCTGCTGCCCGCTGACGCCCAGCGTCGCCTCGGCCGAGCCGAACGCGTCGAGGCACCGCCCCACCAACGTCTGCCCCAGCCCCGGCGTCAACATCAGCGCCAACAACGCCCGGGATTCATCATTCGTCACGTCCACCGCCAGAGTCTACCGGCTCGGCCGGGGCCAGCGCGAAGACGACCTCGATCTCTTCAACGAACCGGATATCGCCCGGCACGTAGCCCGCGCCGTTGGCATCGCCTGCTTCAATATCGCCAAATGCGCTGCCGTGCTCGTAATCATCGAATGAATCGCCGGGCCGGCTGATCTGAAGGGGCTCCGCCAACTCAGCCCCCAGACGATGGGCCCAGGCCGCGGCTTTTTCTTTCGCGTGATCGAGCGCCTTCAACTCGGTCTCTCGTCGAATCGCGGCGGCGGCGGTCACGCGTGGGGTCATGCTGACCGCGTGATTTTCGGAAGTGAACGCCGACAGAAACGCGTCAAACTGCTTCAGGTCGCGCTGCCGGATGACCACGGTCCGGGTCACCCGATACCCGTGGTCTTCCCATTGGTTGGTTAAGGGATTTTTTTTTCGCGCCCGCTGCACGCTGACGGTGCCCGCCTCGATATCGTCCGGCGCGATGTTCAACAAGTCACGCAAAGCCAAAAGCGCCGCGATCTTTCGGTCGTTTTCAGCTTTGGCCTGCGTACTCTGGTCGGCGCGATCCGAAACACCAACCTTCCATTCGAGGAAATCGGGCTTGACTGACGTGATCGCAATACCCGTGACTCTGATGTGCGGCGTGTCGCGGGCCGGTGGCTGGGCCCACGCGGTCGACGGAACCGCGAGGATGAGAAAAATTGCCAGGGCGAGGGGCACCGGGCGAGGGTTTAAATGCATAGGGGCTCCGAAAAAGAAGGGGCAGAAATGCCGAGTGTACCGGTCGTCGTGTGCGGGCCCCATGAAAAAAAAGGCCCACCCGCGGGAGATTCCGGGGGCGAGCCGTAGGGTCGTTTCGGACTGCGCTCGACGGCAGTCTCCGTCGAGCTGCCTAGCGCAGGCCGCTCTGTTCCTGCCCGCAGCAACACTTACAGTTGCACTCTTTTTGGGTGGTGCACTTACAAGAGTCGCACGAGCAGCTGGTACAGTCATCAATCACTGGATCACACTCCTTTCGGAAACGAGTCGTTCCAGCCATCACTCGGTCCGCTTCACCCACGACCTGCGGGCGGTTTCGGACAGCGTCGAGCTGCCGGAGGTCTTCCGCCCCGCGACGACTCGCGGGGCACGAACGAGCGGCTCGTCGTGAGCCGGCTCGGTCGAGCGCTCGGGCGTCGCGCCGCATCCCCGGCGTACCGGGCTGTATGACGCGGGACTTTGCACTCGACGCACGATTATTTGTCGGCCCCGGCGTGGGGTCAAGGAAATTCGGGAGAAAACTGAGAGAGAAATCTGCAAAAAAGCCCGCTCGTGACGCGCGGGGCACCACCAGGTCCGCAGGATCGCTTCCGCAGCGCCTGGCGGGGAGGTTATTTTTTAGTGGGCTTGGTCTGGCCGGTGAGCAGCTTGTGCTTGCGTTTGATCAAGTCGGTGAGGTGTTCGACTTCGGTCATCGCGGTGGGCGACCACTTGCACCAGTGGATCTGCACCGCACACTTGGCCCCGCGGATGCCGTCGCGGATGTAGCGGTTCAGTCGTTTCATGGGGAGCTGGGCGATGAGCTCTTCACGCATCGGCATACAGAAGATCGGCTGTTCGGGGTCGGGGACAAAATACGCCATGGGCTCGGGCGTCGGGCCGTCCGGCGTGTTCAGGGTGTATTCGACGGTCCACTTCCAGGCGCTGCCGTGCCAAATGAGCGATTTCTCGATGCCGTCGAAGGCCTCGAGGCGTTCGAGCAAGGTGTTAAGCAGGTTGACGTGCTGCTCCTTCTGGACCTTCATCAGGTTTTCAAAGGTTGGCGGGTTCCAGCGATCTTCCCAGGCTAAACGAGCGGGTTCGGAGGCTTTGGCGGTCATCATTTCAAGCTTTCGGCCTAAGTCGGCAGGATGCCCGCCCGGGAGGCGGACTCAGGCAGGGTAATCACAATCAAGGCAAAGACTTACACAGCCATAACGGGTAGAATCCAACCCTATCGCCCGGGTTTAATCCCTCTCGCTAGTCGGTATGCGGTCACACAAGATAGCCACCAAAAACAAGAAAAGCAAGTCGCAACGGCATGCGACAATTCTCTAAATGGATTCAAAAAAAATAGTTACGAACGAAAACATCCACCTGTCGGTGGTGGTGATGGCCAAGGCCGCGGTTCCGAGCCGGGTGAAGACTCGGCTGACCCGTGGCTATGCCCTCGGTCCCGAGGACCCCGATGTATCACCCACGGACCACACCCCATTGTCCCCGGAACAGGCGGCCAAGGTCCACGCGGCGATGTTCGAAACCGTTTTGCAGCGGCTCGCCGATCAGGTCACCGGCCCCGCGGGGGAGCCCCCAATACTGGTTCTGGCGATGGATGACCCCACGGCCACCCCCAAAAACGCCTCCGAAGCGGGCTGGGACGTGGTGGAACAGGGGCAGGGCGACCTTGGTGAACGGCTGGAGCGGGTCTGGCGAATCTGCCGGGAGCGGCACGGGACCGAGGCTGTGGTGTTCTTCGGCGTCGACAGCCCGGATGTGCCCGCGGACGTGCTCCGGCAGGTCGGCCCAACATTGAACAACGCTCGAGCCGCCCTTGGGCCCGTGGAGGACGGGGGTTATTGGACGCTGGCGTGCCGTACTTTCCAGCCGGGGCTGCTGCGGGGCATCGACTGGGGCACGCCCGCGGTGTACGATCAAACGGTCCACGCAGCCGAGGCATTGGGCTTGACGTTGACTGTCCTGCCGGCCTGGCACGACGTGGACGAGCCGGACGACCTAGCCGCCTTACAGCGACGGCTAAAACAACTCGACGAGCCGCGCGAGCCGGCATTGATTGCCCTGGCCGACCGCTTGGATCAACTCCTGAACCCCCCGACCCCGGAAACCACTCGGCCATGACCGACAGCCCCACCACCTCCGCCGACCGCCCCGAAGCGTCCGCCGATGTCACCGATCGCCCCATGGATCAGGGCGAGATGGACCTGACCCAATCGACGCTGCTGCTGGTCGACGACAACGAGCAAAACGTCGAGCTGCTGCAGGCCTATCTCGAAGCGCTGCCGTGCAGGACGCTCACCGCGTACGACGGTGAGCAGGCGATGGCCATCATCGAAGACGACCGCCAACCGACCCCGGACCTGGTGTTACTGGACGTCATGATGCCGCGGATGTCGGGCTTCGAGGTCTGTCAGAAGATCAAAGAAGACCCCAAGACCCGAGCGATCCCGGTGATGATGGTCACGGCCCTCAACGAGCTGGGTGACATCGAACGCGGCGTCGAGGCGGGCACCGATGATTTCCTGACCAAGCCTGTGAACAAGCTCGAACTCATCACGCGGGTCAAGAGCTTGCTGCGGGTACGTCACCTCAAGCGCGAACTCGACCGCACCGAGGCGTACATCGATGACCTCGAGCGAAGCCGCCGGTCCGATCCGCCGGGCGAGTCGACCGCGTAAGAAAACACGTACGGGATTCACCCACTTCAGAACTATCGCGGAATTCTTCCGGTTTTTTTGCTGCGCGCTGCGACTTGATCCCATGGGCCCAGACGCAGCCTATTTTCGGACGCCATATTTGTGCCGTCGGCCAATGATTATTGACCAAAACCCCGAGTTATCCGGCGATTCAGCCGTTTATACGGACGCCGGGGTAGGTCTGTAACGGTTGTAGGGGTTAGCAGGGTCCGCAAACCACGCTCGCGCGTCCGCTGGATTATGCGCGGTGGATTACGAGCCAAGAAACGACGATGTGAACCGCGTTGACCAGCCCCGGCGGTACCGGGCGGCGCGAGGAAACTTCACCCGTCGTATGCGGATGAGGCCGTGCCGAGAGTGGCAACCGACGACGAAACTTGTGGAAGCCGTTGTCGAAGTTCATTCAACCGCCGGGCGACCAGGGATGGCGTCCCCATCGCGGGAAATCAGGGAACAGATTCAGGAGTATTAGGTATGAGTCGGATTAACACCAACGTGACTTCGTTGCTGGGTCAGCGCGTTCTGGGGCAGCAGAACCGCTCGCTCAACACTTCTCTCGAACGCCTCTCGACCGGCCTGCGGATCAACCGCGGCGGCGACGACCCCGCCGGCCTGATCGCCAGCGAGGCGCTGCGGTCGCAGAAGGCCTCGATCACCTCGGCCATCGGCAACGCCGAGCGGGCTGAGCAGGTCGTCAACGTCGCCGAGGGCGGCCTGCAGGAAGTCAACAACCTCCTGCTCGAAGTCCAGGCCCTCGTCGGCCAATCCGCCAACGACGCGGGCCTCTCGCTCGAAGAAAAGGAAGCCAACCAGCTCCAGATCGACTCAATCCTTCAGACGATCGACCGCATCTCGGAAACCACCAGCTTCCAGGGCACCAAGCTGCTCAACGGCACCTACGACTTCAACGTCGAGTCGCAGGCCACCACCGTCAGCGACATCAAGGTCAACGCCGCGAAGATCGCGGACGGCGATACCCGCGCCGTACAGGTCATCGTGACCCAGTCCGCCCAGAACGCCGGTTTCTTCCTCTCCACGGGCACCAGCCTCGACCTCTCGGCCGCCGACGCGACCTTCACGTTTGATCTGGCCGGCGCCGACGGTGCCCGTCAGTTCAGCTTCGCCTCCGGCACCGCGATCGCCGACATCGCCTCGACCATCAACACCTTCACCGAAGTCACCGGCGTCTCGGCCGTAGCCTCGGGCGACGGCGTCGTGCTCAAGTCCATCGGCCTCGGCACCGACGAGTTCGTCTCGGTCGACGTGAAAGACGACGCCGGCCTGACCGGCGCAGTCGTCGACCTCTCGGCCAACGACAACAACGCCCTGGGCGCCAGTGTTTCGACTTTCGCCGCCGCCAGCAACCCGCTGCGGGACGAAGGCCAGGACATCAACGCCACGGTCAACGGCGTCGCCGCTACCACCAACGGGGCGACCGCCAAGCTCTCGACCGACTTCCTCGACGTCGAGATCGATCTGACCACGGCCGGGGCCCAGACCCTGGGTTCCATCGCCGCGGCCACGATCACCGGCGGCGGGGCCAACTTCAACCTCGGCCCCAACGTCGACATCGGTAACCAGGTGTCCATCGGCATCTCCAGCGTCGCCAGCCGCAACCTCGGCGGCAGCGAGAACGGCTTCCTGAGCCAGCTCGGCTCCGGTCAGGACAACAACGTGGTCGATGGCGACCTCACCGCGGCCCAGAAGATCGTCAACGACGCGATCAGCCAGGTCTCGACTCAGCGTGGCCGCCTCGGTGCGTTCCAGAAGAACGTCGTCGGCTCGACGATCAACTCGCTGGGCGTCGCCCTCGAGAACACCAGCGCTGCCGAGTCGGCCATCCGCGACACGGACTTCGCCCGGGAAACCGCCGAGCTCACCCGCTCGCAGATCCTGGTGCAGGCCGCGACGAACGCCCTGGGCATCGCCAACAGCCAGCCGCAGAACGCCCTGTCGCTGCTCTAAAGTCACGACACCCCGGAAACCCCGGAAGACGTTCACACTCAAAAAACACAAGCGGCGGCCCTCGCGGGTCGCCGCTTTTCGTTGCGCCGGGAAACCTAACACAGACCCACTCACCCGCCACCTAATGCTTCGGGGGCATGGGTGTCGGCGGATACGGCCAGGCTTTGGTTTCCGGTTCCGTTGGCGGATCTGCAGGCTCGGGAGGGGCGGGTGCTGCGCCCGTCGGAGACCGCCGTGTTTCAGCCGTGTCCACGTCGTCGCGTGGGGGCGTTGTCGGGAGCGGTGCGGAAGGTTGGGGGGCGTTCTGGCTCTTGCTGGACCGCGTCACGAATACGTCATCTAGAGCGGGCGTGATGCTCGAACCCTCCGACGACGACGTATCGTCATCCGGCCGCGGGGGCCGAGCCTCGTCGCTCAGGCGCGACTCTTCGCTGAGCTCGCGGACCCCGACGGTATCCAAGTGCCGGTGCAGGAAGTCCGCCACCCGGTCACGGATCGACGGGCTGGTGAACATCTGGCTCGCCCGGTGACCGGCCCCGCGTACCAGCGTGAATTTCGAGGTCACCCCGTAGTCCTGCAGCGCCGCGTGGAACCGCCGGGTCTGGTCGAGCGGGGTGATCTCGTCGCGGTCGCCGTGCAGGTGAAGGAACGGCGGCAGGCCTTCCCGGACGTGTTGGATCGGGCTCGCGAGCTTGGCGCGGTTCAGGTTGTCCGCCACGGCGTGGCCGAGAAGCTGGCCCTCCGGTGCCCGCGCCGCGCGGTGCTGGCCTCGGCGGGTCGGGTCGTTCTGCAGGGCCAGGAAATCGGTGAAGCCGTGGTAGTTCACCACGGCGTTGACGTGCGTCGGCTCGTCGGCAAACTCGGCGTAACCCACCAGCGGCGGCGGCTTGTCGAGTTCGGGGTGGCCCGCGGTCACGCCCAGCATGCTCGCGAGGTAGGCCCCCGAAGAGAGCCCTGTGGCCACGATCTGCTCAGGCTCGAGCCCGAAGCGGTCGGCCCGGGCCCGCAGAAACCGCACCACCGCCTTGGCGTCCCGGACCTGTTCGGGGAACGTATAGCGGGGCAGCAGCCGGTAGTTGGCACTGACCACAGCGAAGCCGTACTCGGTCAGCCACTGGACCTTGCAGATGTCTTTGGACCCGGACCGCCAGCCCCCGCTGTGGAAATAGACCACCACGGGCACCCGCCGCGGGGTGTCGGGCCGATACAGGTCCAGCAACAGCTGCTGGCTGGGCAACTGGGCGTACACGACGTTGCGGGCAGCGGTTGGGTAGGGCTCGGTTGGGTTCATCGGCAGCCAAGCGGATCGGGCTTCCCGATCATTCCCCCGGGTCGTACGACCCGGCAGATAGCGTCCGCCGGGTCCTTACAGGCCTAACACACACGCTAATATACCGCATTATGGGCCCTGATCGATCCACGCCACAAGATACGCCGAACTTACGCTTGCCCGCACCACGGAAAACCGTTACAACATAGGGGTCAAGGAGCGGGACGAGTCAAAGTGAATCTCTCACGACTCGAACCACACTGGACGCGGTGAATGCCGTTGTTCTTGAGACGCTCCGGAAGCCCAACCTGAATTACGGATCGAGCGGGACACGAGTCTCGCCCGGGCTATCGAAAAAATAAGCTCCCCATCGTGCGTTCACACGGCCCCGGCCGATTGGCCAACCACGCATCGCCAGGCGGAAAGCCGCCATTGCGATTAATCAATGTAACGCCTGCGACGGGGCTGTGATCCAGGGCAGAGAGGACCTCCGCCGACGGGGCACAAGAATCGGATCAAACACGCAAGTATGTACCAGCAGTAGACGTTGGCGAAAGCCGGCGACGTGGATCGGGTGTCCCCGATCACATGGGGGCGGTAATTTTTTGGGCCGAACCGAATCCGGCCGCTAAGCCATCCACCCCACCCGCGTTATCCAGAAAGAGGCGCAACCGACACACCGTGTCGCGCTGCCAACCACCACCCCGGGCTCCGACCCTATGCAAGAGCAACCCCAGACCGCACGCGGCATCCTCGAACTGGCCAATAAGTCCGACGGCCGGCTACGCCAGCTCACCGATACGTATCTCGCCGAACCGGAAGACTGCGTCGTCGCGTCGCACCTGATCCAGAAGTACAACCTCCGGCCGGGCTTGGAGCTCGAAGTCAGTCTCGGTAAACCCGTCGGCGGGGCCCCGCAGAACAACGGCCAAGGCGGCGGCGGTAAGGGCAAGAAAGGCAAAAACAAAAAACCCAAGCACAACGCGATCTCCCCCAACGCCCGCCGGGCCAAGGACGTGCTAACCGTCGAGGGCGTGCCCGCCGCGGAGATGGAGAGCTACAAGAGCTACGAAGAACTCACCACCGTCATGCCTGCGCCGCGGCTGACGCTCGAGTACCCCGACTGCCCGCCCGCCTGCCGCCTGATCGACCTGTTCTGCCCCATCGGCTACGGCACCCGCGGCATGATCGTCTCCCCGCCCAAGGCCGGTAAGACCACGCTGCTGCAGAACATCGCCTTCGCCATCAGCAAGAACCATCCCGAGGTCGAGGTCTACGCCCTGCTCGTCGACGAACGGCCCGAAGAGGTCACCGACTTCCGCCGCAACGTGCCCTGCACCGTACTCGCTTCGTCCAACGACCACGCGGTCGAAAAGCATATCGGTCTGGCCATGCTGGCCCTCGAACGCGCCAAGCGCCACGCCGAGATGGGCAAGGACGTCGTCGTGCTGCTCGACTCGCTGACCCGCATCGGCCGAGCGTTCAACACCGCGCCCAGCCTCGCGGGCACGGGGCGCACCCTGTCCGGCGGCCTCGACGCCGGGGCGCTGGCGATCCCCAAGCAGCTCTTCGGCGGCGCCCGACGCTTCGAAGAAGGCGGATCGCTGACCATCGTCGCCACCGCGCTCGTCGATACCGGCAGCCGCGGCGATCAAGTTATCTTCGAAGAGTTCAAGGGCACCGGCAACATGGAACTCATCCTCGACCGCAAGATCGCCGAGCAACGCACCTTCCCCGCCATGGACCTCGCCGCGTCCGGCACCCGCAACGAGAACCTCCTCATGTCTGAGGCCGAGCTCAACACCGTTACCCAACTCCGCCGCCGCCTGCAGCAGATGCAGCCGGTCACTCAGATCGACCAGTTGCTGCGTGCCCTCGATCGTTTCGAAACTAACGCAGCGTTGGTGGGTGACAGCGAGAGCAAGACCAAGGCCCCCGCGTAACAGGCCGCGTGACTTGGCATCTAGCGGATAATCTCACTCAGCCCGTCGACAAGCAAGCCCAGGATCGGCCCCAGGGTGTCGGCGGATGAATCCCTGCCCTTGGATTCAAGCCAAGCGTTGATCTCTTTTGCACGCCTATAGTCGGCGTCACCAAGTCGTTCGATCAGCCGCTTCTCATCGGCACGGGCCTTGCGCTGCCGCCGGACTTCGGTTTGCCACGTCGAAGTAAATATCAGATGCAGGTCATCGTGCATCTGACGACGCTCAAGCGCCTCCCATTCGCCGCGATCCAGCCATACCCCGCCACAGCGCCCGCAGCGATCCAGCCAGAAGCCCAAGCCATGGCCCACCTGATGCCGGATCAGGAAGCCGCCGTCGACGGGGCAGAGCTTCGCCCCGGCCGAGTCGCTGACCTCGTCTTCTCCACCGTCCTCCACCTCGAGATCCGGCAGCGGCTCCGACAAGCCTTCACGCCATTGCCAATACGCCGCCGCCGTCATCCAGTATCCGCCGCAGCGCGGACACGCCCTGACAGTTACCCCGGGTTCAACCGTGCGGGTTTCGAGAACGGTATCGGCGTGAAGCGGGCAATGCATGATCACTTCCTTTCGCGTGGATTATCCACGGAAAGGAATGGGCAAAACTGCACGGGGCGAGATCACTCGCCCCAACTTTGCAGCAGCCCTTCGCACACCTCGCCCGGCCGATCGGCCCCGCACACGACCGAACTCACCGCAACACCACGGACGCCGACGTCAACGAGTTCCGGGAGATTCTCCGGATCGATCCCACCGATGGCGAGGTGCGGGAGGTCACGGAGTTGGTCGTCGGCGAGGAACGTCCGCAGGTACTCCGGGCCGGCGAGGACGGGCTTGTGCTTGGTCGCGGTCGGGAACATCGGGCCGACGCCGACGTAGTCCGCGCCCGCCTGCTGTGCCCCCCGGGCTTGGTCGCGGTTGGAAGTGCTCACCCCGATCAGGAGTTGACCTCCTGCGAGCTTACGAACATCCGCGACACGAAGGTCGGCCTGCCCCACGTGGACACCGTCGGCTCCCGCGAGCAGCGCTACGTCAGGCCGATCGTTGACGATAACCGCCGCGCCGTGGGCGTGGCAACACTCAACGACCAGCGCCGCGCGTTCGAGCAGTTCGCCGCCATCGATTTCTTTCTCACGGAGTTGCACGCAATCCGTCCCTGCATCGAGGGCTTGCTCCAACACGTCTCGCCAAGGCAAGCGGCACAACGATTCGGTCAAGAGCAAGCAGAGCTTCCATTGCCTCGCCCGGCCGCACGACAGCGCGGTGTTCAGCTGTTGTTCCAACGCGTAACCGCGGTAGCGCAACGGTTCGACCTCGGCCAGCGCTGCCGCCTGCTCGGCGGGCAGTGTCTTGCCGTATTCCTCGATTGCCCGCAGGGCCTCGCTCAGCCGCTTACCCGCTGCGACCGCCACGTCAGCGATCGACCCTCGCGATCGTTCGGCGGCGGTGGTGATCCGCGTGCCCACGTCGCCGGGCGTATCGCGGTGGGCCTCAAGATTCGGCACAATCGACAGCGCCGCCGCCAGGTCGTGACGCAGCCGCTTGATCGCCCCGGACAATTCCGCTTCGTTCAGGATGAACCGCGCCGCTTCTTCCATCACCCGCAGCGCTTCGCGGGCCCGGTTGGCATTGGCATCGATGATCCGTAAAACGCTGGGCATCCCGAGAGTTTAGAACAACCCCATCGACCACGCCCCTGAAGTGAGTCGCCGGTCAATGTCAGGGGTTCGCCGCCGTCGATCCACGAAGCTCGTCATCGCCCGAGGCTTCTCCCCCCGACCGCCGGATCAAAAACACGTTCCGCGCGTAGATCGCCCAGCCCGTGGCCTGCCCCAACACCCCCACGATGTCCTTGCGCCACACGAAATACGCCAGCAACATCGTCGCGCCCGCCAGACTGAGATACCAAAACACCGGCGGCACCACCGACCGCCGCTGTTTTTCGCTGACCAGCCACTGCACCACCATCCGCCCGGTGAACAAGAGCTGCCCCAGCAAACCCAGCCCGACCCAGAGCACGCCCGTCGCCGTCGTGATATTCAGAACGTGAAAGACGGGGCCGCCGGCGTCGCGTCTGTCCTGCTGCACCCGGATCAACGCCAGGTACTGCTCGGCCGAGTACGTTCGGCCGTCGTGCTCGACCCAAAGCCCGTCAACCCCGTCCACCACGTCGATGTCGCCCACACGACCCTGGAGATTGATCGAAGCATCACCGTCCGACAACGATGCTTGCTTCGCGGTCACCGCAGACCCGACGACGCAAGAGACCAACGCGAGGCAGGCGAGCGTGTAGCGATTCAAAGCTGCGCCGGTTTGAGTTGTGAAGCGCCGGGCACGTCCGCCGGCGTCCGGGCCCGCTCGCGCCGGATCAAGCCGCGCACGACGAAACAGTCACGCAGGCCCGGCAGGCCGCGTTTGATCAATCCGGTGCCGTACTTGGTTTTGCCGGCATGACGTGGCCGGTGGTTGACCGGCGTCTCGATCACGCGCCCGCCGAGCCCCGCCACGCAGGCCGGGATAAACCGGTGCATGCCCGGACGATCCAGCGGCAGACGCACCGCGAACGTCCGACGCATCACACGTGTCGCGCACCCCGTGTCGCGTACCCGGTCCCCCACGATGACCCGCCGGGCCCATCGCCCCACCGCGCTCGCCGACCGGCGGGCAAAGTGGTCGCGCCGATTCGCCGTACGGTCGCCCTGCACCAGATCGGCCCGCTCGTTCTGCAGCCGCCTCACCATCCGCGGCAGGTCCGCCGGATCGTTTTGCAGATCCGCGTCCAGCGTCGCCACCAGCAACGCCGACGCCGCGGCAAACCCCGCGTGCAGCGACAGCGACTGCCCCAGTGGTAGTTCGTGCTTCAAGACGCGGAGATTCGGGTGTTCGGCCAACAGCGTCACGAGTTCTTTCGCGGTGCCGTCGGTTGACCCGTCGTCCACCACGACGATCTGAATCCGCAGTGCGCTACCCGCAAACGCGTCTTGGATTTCGGCCACCAACGGCGTCAGGTTGCCGCATTCGTTGCGCGCCGGCGTCACCACCGAGAGATCGAACCGGTCGGCTTTGTCCGGCGCAGTCGAGCGAGGATCGGGATCGGGATCGGTCAACGCCATAGATCTATTGTATGTAAAGAGTCCGGGTGCAATCCGAATCGGGCCCACACAGACCTCGGTGATTATCGATCATTGCGGCTCGGACACGAACGTCTCCCGGAAACCGTCTCACTCGTGTCGGTTTACGGCCGTGTACTCGAGCCGCTTGAGATGGGCCTGGATGAGCTGGTGGTCGGCCGCGTCGGTTTCACGCTGGCCGAATCGCACATCGTAGAATAGTTCGGTCAACGCAACGACAGGATCGAAGCGCAACGGGTGCTCCCGGGTGAGTTGGTCGGCGAAATCCCGGGGTGACTGCCAGTCGGGGCGGCGGTGGCCGTGACGATCAAGGATGTCGAGCATGGTCAGATAAAACCCTAAACGTTTGCCCAGGTCGCGCCGCCGATCGCCGGGCAGGCGGGTCAATTGCAGCCGGGCTAGGCGTCGGCGTCGGTTGAGATACGAACGCGTCAAGAGCACGGCCGCCAGACCCAAGCCCAGCAGGCCGATGCTCAGCGCGACGATCTGCAATCGGCCGAAGTGGGTCCGATGCCCGAGCTTGAACACCTGGTCCCGGACTCGGCCAAACCACGCCTCGGCGCGGTGGCCGATCGCGGCGATCGACTGGTAAGCGTTTTCCAGGAACTGTTCCTGCGTGCGGCTGTCGAACGCCACGACCCGGCGGATCCATGCAAACTCGATGTGCTCGTAGGCGGCACGCAGCGTCGACAGCCAGCCCTCGGGGGCGCGATGCTCGGCCTGCACGGAGGCCGTGGGCGTGGAATCAAACGTGACCCAGCCGCTCCCCGGGCCGCCGTCGACCTCGGTCCAAGCGTGGGCGTTGGATTGGCGGACGACGTAGTACCCACCGATCGTGTTGAACTCACTGGCACGGAAGCCGGTGGCCAGCCGCGCGGGGATGCCGAGGGACCGGCACATCGCCGCGAGCCCGGCCGCGAAGAGCTCGCAGTGGCCCCGACGACGTTCGAACAGAAACGTCACGATCGGGTCCTGCCCCCGGAGGGGCACGGGGTTGACTAGATCGTATTCGTAGTGCTCTCGGAGATACTCCGCCAAGACCGAGGCGATCGCCAGGTCATCGGGCGTGTGCAAGGCCTGCAGGTCGCGCTCCAGGCCGGCCTCGCGGATCACCGACTGCGCGAGTTCGCGGATGCGTCGCGTTTCGACGTTCCAACCTCGGCTGTAGGTTTGAATTGTGATTTCCGGGGTTTCCTCCCCACGGGGGGAGACAACACTGGAGTTATTGAACGAAAACGACGTACCCTCGCTCCGTGGCGGGTTCACTTTGGTCTGCCGCATCAACTCGTCTAACGGCGAGACTTTCCTCTCGGTCTTTGGATCGTGCCGTGGCGGTGTGATCGGCCAGGCAAGCCGATAGGACGAACCGCCGATGACCGTCTCCGTCGCCCGAAGTTGCTGATCCAGCGGGGAGTACGACACGTCGTACAGGTTGTCGGACTCAAACCCCGCGAGCACGAAACCCGACGAACCACGGCGGAACGGCACCGACACCACACTGAAAATCGCCCGGTGACGCACGTCACGCAGCGCGACCTCGGCCTCGTACAACCCGGTCCGTCGGCCTACCGAAGCCGCCCCGGCGCGGTCCAGCGCATCGACGGCAACCACCCGATCCTGAGCGATCGCGAAGTTGGAACGTGACCACGTGTGGTTCTGGGGGTTGTAGTGGTCCAGAGCCACGCCGCGCACCAACCAAGCCTCGTCGGGGTGGCCGACGGGCTGGCCGTGGCTGCTGAGGGTGAGGTTCAGCATGGGCTCGCGTGACCCGGTGCCGATCGGGCCGGTGCCGAGTTGGACGGTGTTGCTGAAGCCGGCCTGCCGGGGCGAGCCATTGGCCGGGCCGGTGAGGTCGAGGCCGGATTTGCCGGTGCGGGGCATCACGATGAACACGGCCGCCGCGATCGTGCCGCATACGAAGCCGAACACCACGGTCGACCCAATCAGGTGCCGCCGGGCCTTGAGCGAGCCCTGCGTCTCGGGGCGGACGGGACGCGGCCCCACGCCCGCCGCCTTGACGTTCGCCGCGTGGACCCGGTCGGCGGCGGTAGTGAGGTGAAACAACAACACGGTAACAAGCGCCACGACGCAGTAAATCCCCAAGAAAATGCCGTAGATCATGGACACCGACAGCACGCTGGCGCTGATCATCTGCAAAAGGCTGAGTACAAGAAGTTGCGTATACTCGCGGTCGGTCTTGCGCATATAGAGCATGAGAAGCTGGAGCACGATGGTGAAGTGGCCCATCGCCACCACCACCGACACCCGCCGGCCCATCATCTCGCCGGCGAGCCATGCCATGGCAAGCAACGCCCCCAGGTTCACCGACCACCGCGGGATCGTGCGGCCGCGCGGGCCCTCGGTGACGTACCACGACATCGCTCCGATCGCCCCGGCCACGAGGAGCAAACCCGGGCTGCGCTCGGCCATACACGAGGCGACGATGCCCAGCAGCACCTGCGTGAAGATCAGTTTGCGACAGAGCAACGCGGTGTTCATGCCGTCGCCTCCATCATTTGTTGAACTCCACCGGAGAACGCGGAACGCGGCGGCCGCCGTGTGCTGTGACGCCACTTGGCGTCGGACGATTCGAGCTTATCCAGAGCGGTGGGCATCGAGACGTAACGATCGAAGTCGGCGGCACCGACCACCGAAGCGGTCCGCCCCGTGCCGTCCAGCCGCAGGGGGAGAGAACTACCCCGGCCGGCCCACACGACTACGTCGGCCGCTTGCCGCAGGTCCGGGCTCGCGGATTCATCACGCGGCTGATTCAAGTCGAGATCGGCAAGGGATTCGAGGAGTTGGGTGCGGTGCGAGAGGCTGTGCTGGGCGCGGAAACTCACGTCCGGCAGGCCGAGCACCTTCAGACCCACCTTGAAACCGCGTAGATACGCATCGCAGATCAACGAGGCGGCCAGGCTGATCGCCCGTTCTTCGAGTTGCCGACCGCTCGCGGCGGACTGCACCCCGCTGAGTCCACCGGACGACTTGCCGCTTACTGCCATCGGCGGGGTCTCGCGCAGGTCGAGGACCAGATTCAGCAACGGCGGGCTGGGCATGGTGAGTTCACGAGCCACGAGTTCGCCCGTGCGGGCCGTGCGTTTCCAATCGATATTGCGGGGGCTGTCGCCGGGACGGTACGGGCGGACGCCAAAGAAATCGCCACCGCCGCCGCCGCGGTCGAGGGTCTGTGCGCTGTCGACACCGCCCGCGGTGAGGCTGCCCAGCAACTGCCGCCGAGCGCGATAGAGATGCGGGAACACCTGCACATCGTTCTCCTGCACAAACATAACGGTTTTGTGAATCACACCGAAGGGGAACGAGGTGGACACTTCGATCTGCTCGAACCGGAGTTTGCCGCGCCGCTGCGGTCGGCAGGGCGCTGCGGTCTGCGCCGTCTGACCGGGGCCAAGGTGCAAGAGCCACGCCTGGGGAGCGCCGGCGAGCATGCCGCCCCAGGTTCCCACCGAACCCGCTTTCTTGTGCTGCCCCCGTCGACGGCCCTGGTCTTCCCGGATCACCACGCCGAACACCGGAAGCCAGCCGCGGTTATGCACGTGGTAGCGCAACGCCAACGCCTCACCGGCGGCACCGTGCCGTGGCACGATGCGGCTGACGCCCAGACCACGCAGCGCGACCGCCGCCGCGCCTAGGGACACCACCAACCCACCGACGGTGAGCCCGAAGCCCCAAAACAACAGATTCGCTTGGGTGTAGAACGCCGAAGCCAGGATCATCAGCGACACGATGAGATAAAGCACGCCCCCCGAACCGATCCGCACACGTGTCCGCACTGGCTTCATGTCGATGATTATCTGCCGGATCGGCGTCGAACGAAAGGTTTTGCCGTGACTTTCCCGGGCCGCCGCCAAACCAATCCTGTCGCGGTGTTTATTTAGTGGTCTTGCCTCCGCAAGAAAGGCTCGGCCTCCCGCATCGTATCTTCAAGAATATTCGGATTCTCCAGGGGCACCGCGTCCTTGCCCGGCTGCAACGTGATGACCAAACGCTTGCCGCCGCCGGGTAAGTCGAACCGTTTGACCTCGCTGCGGAAGCGTTCACGCCGGGCCATCACCTCGACATCCAAGATCAGAAACCCCGCCCCCGGCTCGGTGATCGGCACGGCAAACGAGCCGTCGCGTCCGCTCTGCCCCTTCCCGATCACCTCGGGCGAGAACCGAGTCGGGTCCAACCGAACCTCCACGTCGACCGACGGGAGCCCGGGCTGCTGCAGCCGCGGGTCGCTCTGGCTGACGATCTCAATACCCGGGTTGTTTCCTTCGATCACGACGCCGCGGAGCTTGTACGGCGAACAGGCGGTCAAGAAGGTGAACCCGCCGAGCAACGCCAGCAACCCCGCGGCGCGGAGGCGATTCACACGACCGCTTATCTTGTGCAAATCAGCGCGGCTCAAAGGTTCCCCCCGCTCCGCAGCTCTTCGACTTTCGGCAGGTCTTTGATCGACGAGAGGCCGAACACCTCAAGAAACTGTTTGGTCGTGCCGTAGAGCATGGGTCGACCGATCTCCTCGGCCCGGCCGACGATCTTGATCAGGTGACGCTCCATCAGGCTCCGCAACGTCTCGCCGCACGCCACGCCGCGGATGGATTCGAGTTCGGCCCGCAGCACCGGCTGCTTGTACGCGACGATCGCCAGGGTCTCCATCGCCGCGGCGCTGAGCTTGGACTGGGCCTTGGTTTTATGGAGCGCCTTGAGCACGTCGGCGTGCTCGGGCAGCGTCATCACCCGCCAGCCACCGGCGACCTGCTCGATGCGGAAGGCCCGGCCCGTGTCGGCGTACTGCTGATTGAGCAGGCCGATGGCCTCGACCACCGGCTTGCTCACCGGCAGATCCAACGCCTCGGCCAACTTGCCGGCGGTCATCGCGCGCTCGCTGGTCAGGAGCGCCGCCTCGACTTTCGGGCTCAGTTCGTCGAGGTCGACCGGCGCAGCGGGCTCGGGGTCGCTTTCGACGGGCGGTTCGTGTTCGGGCGACGCCGGGGTCTGGGTACTTTCTTTCGGGGATTCGGCTTCCGGGGCCGGGGCTTGGGCTTGGGAAGCGGCGGAGGATCCAGCGACGTCCGTTTCGGTTATTGGTTGCTCGGCCATGTACAGATTGTACGGCACCCACGCCCACCGGTGTCGATCGACCGCCGATAACCCGCTGAAACCAGGGGGTTCGCGGAAATGTCGGGTGGGTATTGGCCCGTTAGACGATTTCCGCGTTCCGATAAACCCGAGCCCGGCTCAAGATGCGGAACTTGTGTGCCGGCGGCCGAGAACATCCTTGCGACAACGCCGTCAGGGAACTCCGCGGTACCCATAACCGCCGCGTCGCGTGCATCAGTCTTCAGATCGGATGAACAGATCTGCTTTACGGTCAAGGCAGGAAGCCTCAACCACGAACGTGACACAAATCAAACGAACGTGTTCACGGAAGGACTATCGTTATGAGTCGGATCAATACCAATGTCTCGTCACTGTTGGGCCAACGGGTTCTCGGACAGCAGAACCGCTCGCTCAACACTTCTCTCGAACGCCTCTCGACCGGCCTGCGGATCAACCGCGGGGCGGACGACCCCGCCGGCCTGATCGCCAGCGAGTCGCTGCGGTCGGAAAAAGCCTCGATCACCGCCGCCATCGGCAACGCCGAGCGGGCTGAGCAGGTCGTCAACATCGCCGAGGGCGGCCTCCAGGAGATCAACAACCTCCTGCTCGAAGTCCAGGCCCTCGTCGGCCAATCCGCCAACGACGCGGGCCTCTCGGCCGACGAGAAGGAAGCCAACCAGCTCCAGATCGACTCGATCCTCCAGACGATCGACCGTATCTCGGAAACCACCAGCTTCCAGGGCACCAAGCTGCTCAACGGCACCTACGACTTCAACATCGAGTCGCAGGCCACCACCGTTAACGAGGTGAAGGTCAACGCCGCGAAAATCCCCGCCGGGGAAGACCGCGACGTCAAGGTGCTGGTGACACAATCGGCCCAAAACGCAGGTCTTTTCCTCTCCACGGGCACCAGCCTCGACCTCTCGGCCTCGGACGCCACCCTGCGGTTCGACCTGGCCGGTGCGGTGGGCAGCCGCGAGTTCAGCTTCGCCTCGGGCACCGCGATCGCCGACATCGCCGCAACCATCAATACGTTCACCGAGATCACCGGCGTCTCGGCCGTGGCTTCGGGCGACGGCGTCGTGGTCAAGTCCACCGGCCTGGGCAGCAACGAGTTTGTCTCGGTCGATGTCCGTGACGACGCGGGCCTGACCGGCGCGATCGTTGAACTCTCGGCCAACGACAACAACGCCCTGTCGACCACCAACACCACCTTCGCCGCCGCCGTCAACCCCATCCGCGACGAGGGCCAGGACATCGGCGCGACCATCAACGGCGTCTCCGCGACCACCAAGGGTGCGACCGCCCGGGTCTCCAGCGACTTCCTGGACGTCGAGATCGAGCTCACCACCGCCGGGGCTCAGGCCCTGGGCGCGATCAACGCGGTAACCATCACCGGCGGCGGGGCCAACTTCAACCTCGGCCCCAACGTCGACATCGGCAACCAGGTCTCGATCGGGATCTCCAACGTCGCCGGCCGCAACCTCGGCTCGACCGCCAACGGCTTCCTCAGCAGCCTCGCCTCGGGCCAGGACAACAACGTGGTCGACGGCGACCTCACCCAGGCCCAGAAGATCGTCAACGACTCGATCGAAGAGGTCTCGACGCTCCGCGGCCGGCTGGGCGCGTTCCAGAAGAACACCGTCGGCGCGACGATCCGTTCGCTGGGTATCGCTCTGGAAAACACCAGCGCCGCCGAGTCGGCCATCCGCGACACGGACTTCGCCGCCGAGACCGCCGAGCTCACCCGCTCGCAGATCCTGGTCCAGGCCGCGACCTCCACCCTGGGCATCTCCAACTCCCAGCCGCAGTCGGTTCTCTCGCTGATCGGATAAACCCGAGCCCCTCGAGGGCAAAATCAGAAAACGATTCGGGCCTCAGCCCGACGCGTTGGATGAGGCGGCTCACCCCGCTCATCCGATCACTGATGCGGAAGGGCGGCTCTCTCGAGAGCCGCCCTTCTTTCTTTTTCGCTTATTTTCAAAGGAAAAACTGATTCCCGGCCGGCCGTGGCGGCTTGCCGGTCAGTCGGCCGTACGCCGGCGGCGGGATACGAGCACGCCCAGCCCCAGCAGCCCCGCGGCGAACGCACCCGGCGTCGGCACGACCTCGGTGCCGCCGTCGTTATCGTTGCCCGAGCCGTTGCCGTCTTCCATTGAGCCGTCGCCGTCCCCCTCGGCGAAGATCGGCTCCTCTTCCATGTCCGGTACAATGTCTTCGCCGTTGGAGTTCCCGTTGCCGTTTCCGGGGTCTTGGTTCTCGCCCGGCATCATGACGTCGGGGCCCTCGGGATCGAGTATCTCCATCCCCGGGCTGCCGGTGCCGTCGCCTTCGTTGCCGTCTTCCCCTTCGTTTTCGTCCCCGTCGTCGGGTTCCGACGGCATCGCATCAGCCAACCGGGTGATGCTGTTAACGATGACCAATTCTTCATTGCTGATGCCGTCGCCGTTCAAAATCCCCGCCAGTTCCGCGCCGTCGTCGATATTACGCAGGGGCAACTCGTTGAGCGGAGAGCCGAACGAAACCGTCGGCAACGCGGCGATCGCGTCGACGATCTCTAGGCCATCGCCCAAGACTTCACCGAACACCGTAAAGCCTTCGTCGATCGCATCGAGGTCGGTGTTGTCCCCGACATTGATAAACCACTGGCTCGTGCCGCTGTTCACCGCTCCGCCCTGTCGGGCCAGAGCAAGCGTGCCCCGGGTGTTGGAGATGCCCGGCTCGTTGGTGACCGCGGGGTCGGTCGGGATCGGCGTCAACCCGGTAAAGGGATTCGGGACCGATTCGCCGTCCGCCAGGATCGTGGTCGCCAGGCCGCCTTGAATAACGAAAGGCGTGCCGTCCGCCCTTTCCGCGTCGCGGTGGACGATGCTGTTGTTGTAGTCGCCACGATCCACGTAGTTCAAGAAATTCTCAACGTGCAACGGTGTTTCGTCGTCGAAGAGTTCGACATCGAACGCACCGAGGACCGTGTCGAACCGCACCACACTCCCGGCCTGAGCCTGAAGACCCAGGCCGCCCAAAACCCCGCTCGCCGTCACCACCACTAAGCCCGTACGGATCTCATCGATAAAAATCACAGTATTCTCTCCAGATCAGTAATGACGATGGGCCCGCCCCGGGGAACGGCCGATAAAAGAACCCGCTCAGCATAACCGGCGGGCGGTGGACCCGGCAAGGAACAAAGTTCAGGTTTTGCGGATTCTATATGCATGCGTCGCCGAGAGTGCAGCTACATGCAGACACGCGAGTCCGATATAATGTTGAAAATGCAAGTTTTCGCCCCTCTCGCTGCGGCCCGCCGATAGGTCCACATTGGGCCTGACAGTTTGGCCCGGCATTGTCGGACACCCGTTCTCACGCGGAACACCTCGTCCGGTGCCCGACACCCTCAGGACGCGGGAAAACAGCTGCTATGAGCCTTTCACGACGCCACGTACTGCTCGCCGGCCTCGGCCTCGCCTTTACCGGCTGTGCCAGCACCTCCGGCTCACGCTCGGCCGCCGGCGGTCGACCCGGGCCTCTATGGCCCGAAGACGTCAAGCGCCCCACCCCCACCAAGAGCGCCGCCAGCACCAGCCGTCCCGCTGACGGCTACCGGCCCATCCACCGGCCCAAGGGCGACCTACCCACCGCGGCAGCCGCTGCCCCCCCCGCCCCGGCCGGCGTGCTGCCCCGCAAGCACTGGACCCGTCACGGCATCACGTCGCGCAACATCAACGCGATGAACGGCGTCAAGAAAATCACCATCCACCACGAGGGCTGGACCCCATTCACCGCCACCTCCGCCGCGGCGACCTACGACCGCATCGAGAGCATCCGTCAGATCCACACCCGCGACCGCGGCTGGTCGGACATCGGCTACCACTTCATCATCGACCGCCAGGGCCGGATCGTCGAGGGACGCCCCCTCGCCTACCAAGGCGCCCACGTCAGCGAAAACAACCCGCACAACATGGGCATCCTCGTGCTGGGCAACTTCGAGAAACAGACGCCCAGCAAGAAGCAAGTCGAAGCCCTGGGCCGATTCACCCGACAGATGATGAAGGCCCACCGCGTCCCTGCAAGCCGGGTACGCACCCACAAAGAAATCAACCCCACTCAGTGCCCCGGCAGACACCTGCAGGCGCAGGTCGACCTGCTTCGCCGCCGCGGCACGCTGGCGTGATCGCCGGCGGCCATTCGTTCCTTTTTGTCGAAGTGGATGGGCCGCGGCGCGTGTGACGCGTTCTTTCGTTGTTATTTGGGCAGACTCTTGGCCACCTGCTCGGCCAGCTTCGGCCCGTACTCACCGGCAAACACCTCGAGGTGTTTGCCGGGGATGGCGAGCGTGTCCTGCATCGGGGCATAGGTGCCCCAGCCGCGGTCGGGCTGGTCCTCGAAAAAATCCATCCAGCCGTGGCGTTCTTCACACTTGAACAGTGTCAGGGGCGTGTGCTCCTGGCGTTCGGGGCGGTAGGCCTTGTAAGCCCGGCGGGAGGCGGAGCTGAGACGGTTGAGCCGCTCGACCATCTCGGGCGAATAGCCGTGGTCGGGCTGCTCGACCTGGTATTCGGCAACGTCGGTCTGCCGCCCCGCCAGACGGTCTTGGATAAACCGCAGCTTGCCCGCGGTGTCGGCCCGTCCGAAATCACGTAGGTGGACTTTGAGCTTCGTCAGTTTCGATGCCGGGCGACGGGTCTGCGGTGCTTGGCAGTCGATCACGCCGAGATAATCCACGGCCTCGCCGGCCGCGTGCAGCTGCTGGGCCATCTCGAACGCGACCACCGCGCCGAACGAATAGCCCAGCAGGCGGTACGGCCCACTCCCCGCGGGCTGCACGGTCTGCATCCGCCGGATCAGCTCGGCGGCAACGGGGCGGACATCGTCGAGCACTTCTTCGTCGGCGTTGATGCCCGGCAGTTGCAGGCCGTAGACCGGCTGGTCATCCGGCAGCCGCCGGGCTAGGTCGTGGTAGCACAGCACCGAACCGCCCTGTCCGGAGATCGTGAACAGCGGCGGCCGGGTCGCGGTCTCGCTCTTGGGGTGGAACGTGACGACCGGCGCGTGGCTCGCGGCGTTCAGGGCGCTCGTGTCGCCGTCGAGCAGCTCCGCGAGCGCCCGCACCGACGGGTGGCTGATCAGCGCGGCCAGTTCGATGCGTCGGCCGACCTCTTTCTCGATGCCCAGCACCAAGCCCACCGCCTGCAACGAATCGCCGCCGAGGTCGAAGAAGCTGTCGGTGACGCCCCCGCGGAAGGTGTCATCGGCGCTGCCCTTGCCGTTGAGCGCGCGGGCGAAGGCGCGGGCGATCTTCTCTTCAAGTTCGTTAGCGGGCGCTACCGTTTCGCCGCCGGCCGGGAGCAGCGTCACGCCGTCGTCTTCGGGCTCGGGTAGGGCGAGGCGGTTGCGTTTGCCGTTGGGCGTCAGCGGGATCTGGTCGAGGTGGACGTAGACGTTGGGGATCGCGAAGCGGGCGACGTGCTGCTTGAGGTGGTCGCGCATCGTGTGCGCGGTGACGGGCTCGCGGCCGGAAACGGATTCTTGGAGCGTGAGGTAGGCGACCAGGCGGACCGTGCCCGCGTCGTCGGTCTTGGCCAACACCACCGCGTCGCGCACCGCCGGGTGCGACTCGAGGGCCGCTTCGACTTCGAGCAACTCCACGCGGTTGCCGCGGACCTTGACCTGGTGGTCCTTGCGGCCGCGGTGGACGAAGTCGCCGTCGTCGTTCTTGCGGGCCAGGTCGCCGGTGTAGAACGTGCGCAGGTCGGGGTCGTGCTCGTCGGCCGAGAACACGGTCGAGTTCAGGTCGTCGCGGCCGAGGTAGCCCTGGGTGATGTAGCGGGAGCGGATGGCGATCTCGCCGATGTCGCTCTCGCCGACGGGTTGACGGTTCTCGTCGAGCAGCAACACCTCGATGCCGTGCACCGCCTTGCCGAGCGGGATCGCCGGCCCGTCGAGCGTCGTGTCCTTCATCACCGGGAACCGACAGGACATGCCCGTCTCGGTCGAGCCCAGGCCGCAGGACAACTCGCACCGATCCGGGAAGTGCTTGCGGTACAGCTCGACGTCCGCGGGCAGCGGCGCCTCGCCACCAAGCTTAATGATGCGCAGGTCGGCGTAGCGGTCTTTGTCCGCGGGCTCGCCGGATTCATGCAGACGACGCGCGAAGTGGCGGAAGACCGACGCGACCGAGCAGTACAAGCTGATGCGGTGCTCGGCGAGCCAGGTGGTCAGCCCGTCGTAGCCGGCCTCGCGCACCGGGTAGTGGTGCAGTGCGGCGCCATTGAGCAGGGCGTTGTAGGTGTCGCGGACGCCGCCGTAAACGCTGCAGGGGTAGAGCAGGGTCTGGCGGTCTTCGTGGGTGATACCGAAGGCGTCGGCGTGGACCGCGGCGTTGTGCAGGACGCTGCGGTGGGTCTGCATGACACCCTTGGGTTTGCCGGTGCTGCCGGAGGTGTAGAGCACGTAGGCCAGCCGGTGCGGCTCGACGGCGACGCCGGGGTTGTCGGCCGCCAGCGTGTCGGGCAGCGCCTCGACATGGACCTTGGGCAGCTTGGTCGGCGTGAGCGCGTCGGCGCGGTCGTCGGAGGCGGCGTAAGTCACCATCGCCGCGGGCCGGGCGTCGGCGAGCATGTGCGCGTTCTTGTTGTCGGGGTAGGTCGGGTCCAGCGGCACGTAGGCGCAACCGGCCTTGAGCGTGCCGAAGACCGACGCGGCGAGGTCGATGCCCTGGTCGACGAATAGCGCGACCAGCGGCGTGTCCGACGGCTGCGCCACCGGCCGGCGGGCCTGCGGCACGGTCGCCAGGATCGCGTGGGCGATGCGGTTGGCCTTGGCGTTGAGCTGCGCGTAGGTGAGCGTGACCCCGTTGCTGTCGATCGCGGGGCGGTTGGGGTGGCGCGCGGCCATCGCCTCGAAGCGGGCCACCAGATCGGGCTCGCCGTAAACGAACGGCTGCGCGTCGGGCCCAGGGGTGGCGGCGCTCGCCGCCGGCGTCGAAGGAGAATGTGGCGTGCTGGTCACGGGGGCGCTCGTCATCGGGGGTCCTGCCGCCAACTGCGGGTACGAGAGTGAGAAAGCACTCGACATCGTGTCGGGGTGCGTGGACGGCATAACCGCGCGGCAGAGAACCGCCTCCATGGTAAAGGGATCGTCATTTCCCGGCCCGCTATTTATGCCGCCGGGTCCGGATAAGCGGGCGGAGTACATCGACGCCCCCGCGATAGGGCCGACCGGCCACGACAAGAGGCGATAAAGAACCGACGGATGGTGACCGCTGCGGCGGGCACGGGCGGGCAAGCAAAACGCAGACCTGGAGCCGCCGCGTCGATCGTCAGCCGGTCAATGCGATCGATGCTCAGCGGATCGGGAGCGATTCGTGTGTCGCCGCCGGCATCACCTCGTCCGCCGCGGGCAAGGCGGTGCGTCGGAGATCCGCCTCGGTGTCGATGAGCACAAGCTCCGGCGTAGAACGGGTGATAGCCGGTATCGTTTTCCACGATGCAGACTCTTGTTCGGTCGGGGCCGGCGTGAGCCAAGCCACCGCCGTCAACAACAGCGACAACCCAAAAACCAAAACTTTCATGACCAGACCACTCCCTCTCGAATCAACCAGACCGGCCCCCGCCGGTCTCATACATACAACCAAGAGTATAACCCAGAGTCCGAAAATATGTGATGAATTCCGCGTAAATCGGAACGTCCCCCCTTCCAGTTAAACTGGGTGGTTTGAGCTTCCGGGCGAGGGCTGGGCAGCTGATCCCGGCCCCGGACTTATCGGACGCCTGGACATTTTCACTGGGTTTCGCAGGCGGGCGTGCTATAGTTTTGGTGGGAAAATTTAAAGTTTTTTGGGGTCGACTTTCCAAGATGTCCATGCTGCCTCCGGCCCTGCCGGACCACAATCCGAAGCGCCGCCGCTCCGACGACGACCAAGCCTTTACCGGCCCCAAACCGCGCCTCGCCGGCGAAGGCCCGCTGCTGGGCCGGGGCACCGACTCGCCGCCCGCCCCGCCCCGTGTCGACGGGCAGCCCCGGCTACGCCTCGTCGGGGCCAAAGCGGTGGTTAAGCCCGACCTCGCGCCGACCCAGGGCACCGCGATCATCGGGACGTCCGATCCCCGCTGGGTGTTGGCCGTCAGGGTCGCCGAGCAGCTCGAAGGCACCGTCCTACCCCCCGCCAAACGCGATCGACTGGTGCGCATGGGCAAAATGTTCGGCCTCACCGCGTTCGACGCCAACCTCATCATCGCCATCGTCCAGGACCAAGCCCGACGCGGCTACGCCCCGGCCCACTGCCCCACCGCGGGCGAGCCCCAGCTCCGCATGGTCCCGCCGCCACAGGCCCAACGCTGGATGACCGGCCCCCGCACCCTCCTGATCGCGGGCATCATCGTCGGATTTATCGCCCTCGAACTCGTGGCCCTGGCCTGGGTCTTTTAGCCACCACTCGCCCCGCTTCGGGGGGCCTTGGAAGGGATTTCGCCCGCATCCGCCACGCCGAACCGGGGGCTTTCCCGGCGATTACGGCACGAAATGTGAAGATAGGGCAATTTTATTTCTTGATTATCCGCGCCGCATCGACTAAAAAAATGAAGATAGATAAGATAAACAGGCGATATTTGTAGTGTTCCATTGCTTTCTCCCCTCCGCCCCGTTGTCGCTTTAGCGGCAGCGGGGTTTATTTTTTAGCGGCCGCGATAACGGAGTAGCCGCTATTAACCCATCAAAAATTTTGGTTTACGGGGCTTTCGTCCTTGGCATGGGTACGAAACTCTTCCCCTTAGCGCCGACCCGGGGTTTCGGTGTCGTTTGTCTTCGAGGGGGACATACGCTCACGTTACAGCCCACAGAGTGGTTTCACGTACCCCGAATTGAACAACCAATAGAAGTTTATCGGACGTCCGAGCGGCCGCGTTGGAGATCGCGCTCGCCCGAGACCGCCGGGGGGCGGGGCAGCGCACGTTCGATGGGGTGGTCGCTTTATTGTGGACTGGGTGGGTCTCGGCTAAGCCGTTATGCTTGCCGTTGGTGTCCGCCCCCCTGGTTGAGTGATCCATGCTCCTGTTTGCCCCGCGTCAAAACGATCCCGCTGAAACTCGCACGCCATTAACCCCGGCCGTGGTTAAGAAACTTGTGGCCTCGGGGCTTCACGTCACGCTCGAGCCCGAACTCGGGCGGGGCTCGCTCGTGTCGGACCAAGACTTCATCGACGCCGGCGCGACGCTCGCCGGCGAAGACCACCGCGCTTGGGAAGACGCCGACATCGTCGTCACACTCAACCCGCCGGCGAACGACGGCGTGTCGCGGATGAAAGAAGGCGCGGTATTGCTCGGCATGCTCGCGCCGACGGTCGAACACGAGTTGGTACGCACCGCGCTACAAAAACGCGTCTCGATGCTGTCGCTCGAATTCGTCCCACGCATCAGCCGGGCGCAGGCGATGGACGTGCTCTCGAGCCAGGCGAGTCTCGGGGGATACAAGGCCGTGCTGCTGGGCGCAAGCCATTGCCCGAAGCTGCTGCCGATGATGATCACCGCCGCGGGCACCCTCGCCCCGGCCCGCGTGTTCGTGATCGGCGTGGGTGTCGCGGGCCTGCAGGCCATCGCCACGGCCAAGCGCCTGGGCGCCGTGGTCGAGGCCTACGACGTCCGCCCCGCAACCAAAGACCAGGTGCTGTCACTCGGCGCGCGTTTCGTCGAACTCGCCGGAGCGGGCGGCGGCGAAACGTCCGGGGGCTACGCGAAAGAGCAGACCGAAGAAGAACGAAAACAACAGGCCGAACTGATGGCCAAGCACGTCACCGGCGCGGACGTGGTCATCACCACGGCCGCGGTGTTCGGCAAGGCGCCGCCGCGCCTGATCCCCACCCACGTGGTCGGCGATATGAAGCCCGGCGCGGTCGTCGTCGATCTCGCCGCCAGCGCCGATCACGGCGGCGGCAACTGCGAGCTCACCCGCCCCGGCGAAACCTTCACCACCGACGGCGGGGTCACGATCATCGGCACTACCAACCTGCCCGCCACCCTGCCCGTCCACGCCAGCACCGCGCTGGCTAACAACGTCTACTCGCTCCTGCAGACCCTGATCGCGCCCGCCGAACCCCCAACCGACGGCAACGGCGACGGCGAAACCGACGCGCAAGAGCCCGCCGGCCCCAGCCTCGCCCTGGACCTCGACGACGAGATCCACATGGGGGCGCTGATCACCCACGCCGGCGAGATCGTTGACGACCTGGTCAAGTCCATCCTCGAGCCCGGATCGGTCGAGAAACCCGAAGCCGAAGCCGCCGACATCCCCCCCGACGAGAACGCCGAATGACTGTTTTGCCCTGCCCCGCCCTGCTCGCGGCGCTCGACGCCGCGCCGAGCGCCTTCATCGTCGGCCTGGTCGTGTTCGTCCTGGCGATCTTCGTCGGCTTCGAGCTCGTCTCCAAAGTCCCGTCCCGGCTGCACACGCCGCTGATGTCCGGCAGCAACGCGATCTCGGGCATCACCATCGTCGGGGCCCTGCTCTGCAGCTTCGAGGGCAGCGTCTTCGGCATCATCCTCGGGTTCCTCGGGATCGTCTTCGCCACCACCAACGTCGTCGGCGGCTACCTCGTCACCCACCGCATGCTCAAGATGTTCAACAGCAACGACAGCAAGTAACCGTTTAGCCGGCGATCGCAGACCGCCGCTCCCCCCGACCACCCCACCAACAAGCCTGCACGGACCCGCGAGCCGCGGCGAAACGCAAACCCACGATCGACTCCATGCTCACCCTCGCCCTCTCCCGCATCGACGTCTTGAACCTCGCCTACCTCGGCGCAGCGGTCCTGTTCATCTTCGGCCTCAAGATGCTCGGCCGCGTCGAGACCGCCGCCAAGGGCAACGCCGTCTCGTCGATCGGCATGCTCGTCGCCGCCATCGCCACGTTCTTCTACCTCACCGGCGGCACGGCGATCAGCCTGCTATGGGTCTTCCCCGCGATCGGGCTCGGGGCCGTGGC
This sequence comes from Planctomycetota bacterium, assembly GCA_039033595.1. Classification (GTDB taxonomy): domain Bacteria; phylum Planctomycetota; class Phycisphaerae; order Phycisphaerales; family Phycisphaeraceae; genus Algisphaera. The sequence continues at coordinate 34,324 of JBCCCG010000003.1, forward strand.
CGGCTCGGTCATGGCCAAACGCGTCGAGATGACGCAGATGCCGCAGATGGTGGCGCTGCTCAACGGCTTCGGCGGGATCGCGTCGCTGCTCGTGGCCGTGGCCGACTACGCCCACCGGCCCGGACGTATCGACCGGATCTACGCGCTGCTGGATCTGCCGCGGGACATCCTGACCACCCGCCCCGACGGCATGGAAGCCCTGGCCGTGCGCGCGATGCTGGAGAACAGCGGCGCCAACAGCCCCACCACCATGCTCGCCACCGGCCTGGCCACCGTGATCGGCGGCGTGACGTTCACCGGCTCGCTGATGGCGTTCGGCAAGCTGCAGGGCGTCAAGTGGGCCCCCGACCAGCCCGTGCAATTGCCGCAGCAGAAATGGATCGTCTTCGGCCTGCTGGCGCTCACGGGGCTGCTCGTGCTGCTGCTGATGATCTGGCCGGGCGGGTGGCCGTTCGTGTTGCTCATGACCTTGATTGCGCTGGGGCTGGGTGTGTTGCTCGTGATCGGCATCGGCGGGGCCGACATGCCCGTGGTGGTGGCGCTGCTGAACAGTTATTCCGGGGTCGCCGCGGCGATGGCGGGGTTTGTGCTGGGCAACTACGCCCTGATCATCACGGGCTCGCTTGTCGGCAGCTCCGGGCTGATCCTGACCAACATCATGTGTAAGGCGATGAACCGTTCGCTGATGAACGTGCTGTTCGGCGGCATGGGCGCCGCGCCCGCCGCCGGGAGCGCGGGCGGCGGCGGCGCGACCCAGGGCACGGCCACCGAGGCCTCGGCCGAGGACGCGGCGATCGTGCTCGAAGCGGCGCAGTCCGTCGTCGTCGTGCCCGGCTACGGCATGGCGGTGGCCCAGGCCCAGCACGCCGTGAAAGAACTCGCCGCCGAACTCGAGGGCAAGGGCATCGAAGTCACTTACGCGATCCACCCCGTCGCCGGCCGGATGCCCGGGCACATGAACGTGCTGCTGGCCGAGGCCGGCGTCGAGTACGACGTGCTGCTCGACCTCGAGCCCGCCAACGCCAAGCTCGAGTCGGCCGACGTCGCCCTGGTCATCGGCGCCAACGACGTGACCAACCCCGCCGCCCGCCACGACACCGCCAGCCCGCTCTACGGCATGCCCATCCTCAACGTCGACTCGGCCCGCACCGTCTTCGTGATCAAACGCAGCCTCAACCCCGGCTTCGCCGGCATCCAGAACGAACTGTATTTCCAGGGCAACACCCGCATGGTCTTCGGCGACGCGAAGAAAGTCGTCACCGAACTGGCCGGCGAGTTGGAACAGCTGTAGGAATCCGAAACCGCGGCCGGGCGCGGCGGCGAACTCAATCCCGCAGATTCCCCAAATCAAACGGCAACGACATCGTCGTCGGCAGCAGGTAGTTCGCCCCGCGGAACGTGTGGACGCGGCCCGAGACGAGGAAGACGATCTGATCGCCGCGCTCGGCCACGTTGTCTTCCATCAGCTCCAACAGCTTGCACGGCATGAGCATCATCGGGGCCTCGGCCGCCGCGGGGTCTTTGCCGTCGGCCTCGAAGGCGAACATCAGGTTCTGCGCCTCGCCGCCGACCGCCCCGCCCAGGCCACGGGTGATCCGGCCCGCCCGGTTCACCAGGTACGCCCCCTCGCGCACGAGCTTTTCCGGGGCGTCGAGCTTGGGCTTGACCCCCTGCAGCGCCGCGTCGAGAGCCGCGTCGTCGAGGCCGGCGTTCGACGGCGTGGTGTCGGGGCGACTGGGCGGCGTCTCCCGGGCGTCGAGCATCCGCTCCATCAACGCGATGGGGTCGTCCGCGCCGCCGAACGAGCCGGGGGTTTCGGGGTCGGTGAGGGTGACGGCCGGGCGCTGAGGTTCCGCCGCCACGTCGTCCACGTTGAACGGGTCGGCGTCTTCCGGTGCCGCCGCCGCGGCCTCGTCGGCCTCCGTCGCCGTGGCGATGCCCGGCGGCAGCTGCCGCGTCCCCGCGATCGCGGTGGGCAACAGGTAGTTCACCCCGCGGTAGGTGTGCACCTGCCCGGAGATCGTGAACGACATCGCCCGGTCCCGGTCCCGGCGTTGCTCAAGCGTGTCCTGCATCGAGGCGAGCCGCTGGCAGCGCTGGATCATCATCGGCCGCAGGTCCGGCTGCCCCGCCACCTCGTCGAACACGAACACCCAGTACCCCGTATCGGGCACGTTCACGAGTTGCCCCGGACGCTCCAGGATAAACTCGCCCTCGCGTCGCAAGCGCGGCAGCGGTGCGCCCGGTAGCACGCCGACGACCGCCGGATCAATGTCCACCGCCGCCGCGGGGATGCCCACGCGGTTGGGCACGAACTCCACCTCATCACCGCCCTGGGGCGCGACCATCGGCGACGCCTCGCGCTCGGCGATCAACGCGTCGATGATCTGCCGCGGCGAGCCCGGGTCGCTGCTCTGGGCCGCCGCGCCGCCGGCCAGCAGCAGCGGCGCCAGCATCGTCGCCCAGCGGGTTGAAGGACCAGATCGACTCATGGCTTGATCTTAGGAGTCTTTCCGCGGACGGGGGTTGATCGGGCCTAGCGGCTGGGGCTGCGTGTCGGGATCGACCCGCCAGTTGCGCAGCCGGTCGGCGAACCAGCCGTAGCCCACCTCCCATTCGAGGTACACCGTGGTCAGCCGCCGGCCACTCGTGCTCGGCCGCACGATGTCGACCTGACCCTTCGCGCCGCGGATGCGGATCGAACGCACTTCGATCGTAGGGAACTCACCGAGGATCACCGGCGATTCGACGAGTTGGTACTCGCCGTCGGTCTTGATCGCTTTGCCGGCTTCATCCACGGCGACCGCGGGGATGTCGCCGGGCACCAGGGCGTCGTCGCCGAGCGTGTGGGCTACCTCGGCGTAGGTCTCGGCCCGGGTCCGCTCGGGCAGCCGTATCTCGTACGGCCCGTCGACCGGATCAACCTCAAGTGACTTACGCACCGCCGCGATTTGCATATCGCAAACGTCCTTGGCGTTCGGGTTCGAGAACGCCCAGTCACCGTTCTCCGGCGGGATGTTGATGTACGTCGGCGGAGCGCAAGCGATAATGCACTGCGTTAAAACAACCAGCACGGCGAGAGCGGAGAAATGTTTGGCCACGTGATCTTCCCTGATCGAGTGAAAGCGGATATCCCACGATTATATCACCCCCGGAATCGGGCGACACCGGATACCGATATCGGATTACTTGCGGTGTGCTTTTCGACGCAAAATATCTGCATAGATGACAGCAGCGATCACCCCGGGGACGAGCAAAGCCCCCAGAAGGATGAGCTGGATCTCCCGTTCACGGCCTCGCTCCCACCTCCACTTGAAATAATTGAAGCGTTGCGAGTCGATCAGCGTGTCGGGGCCGATCTCTGAGGCGAAGCCGTCGAAGGCTGCTTCGTAGTACGGGACCTTGCCCTCCGATCCCGAGCCAATCGCCGCCACCATCGTGATCGCTTGCCCTCCGGAGTTCCGCCCCTCGATCACGACTGCATCACTGAGCAACGAATCAGGGTTGTCTCGGGACGGCGCAATGAATATCGAATGGCGAAAAGCGGGATCCACCGCGTTCGCTTCTTCCTTGGGGAGATAACCGACCCCGGTCCCTAAGAGATTTCGACCATCCAACTGCACTAAAACGCGGTGCCAAGGAGACGCGTCAGGCCCACGGGTCTTCGCCCATAATATTTTTATAAGCCACGAATCGATTCCGTTGATCACATCGCCACGGTCCAATGTGAGCTCTGGATAGGTCGTGCTTCGGTGTCGCCCGCTGCGCCACGCCTTGAGCGGCGTCACGCGGTCGACGTGCACTAACTCGTCCACGCTGCTGAGCGTAGGCGGCCAAGCCAACACATAACCGAACCATTGGATACAGATCAGCCACCAAAGCGTGATCAGGCTCGCCAACACAACAGCAAAGATTCCACCAAGCCAGAGCCCTCCGAGTGAATCTTGCCGTCTCAGCATGGATGCGAGAAACCCCGTGTGGAGGGCCGACAGCGTCTACTCCACCGTCACGCTTTTGGCGAGGTTACGCGGCTTGTCCACGTCGTGGCCGCGGAGCACGGCCGCGTGGTAGGCCAGGAGTTGCAGCGGCACCACGGTCAGCAGCGGCTGCAACGGCTCGGCGACGTGCGGCACGCGGAAGACGAAGTCGGCGTACTGCTCGATGTGGGTGTCGCCCTCGGTCGCCACGGCCAGGATTCGGCCGCCGCGGGCCTTGACCTCTTCGATGTTGGAGATGACCTTGTCGTACTGGCTGCCCTGGGTGGCGATGAAGACGACGGGCATGCCCTGATCGATCAGCGCGATCGGGCCGTGTTTCATCTCGGCGGCGGGCATGCCCTCGGCGTGGATGTAGCTGATCTCTTTGAGCTTGAGCGCGCCCTCGAGCGCCACGGGGTACGAGTAGCCGCGGCCCAGGAACAACCAGTTCTCGCGGTCGACGACCTGGGCCACCGCGTCACAGATCATCTCGGACTGCTTGACGATCGTCGCGACGTGGTCGGGGACCTGCTCGAGCTGCCGCAGGTAGTCGGCGGTGACCTCGGGCGAGAGGTAGCGCCGCCGCCCGACGTAGAGCGCCATCATGGTCAGCACCGCGACCTGGCCGACGAAGGCCTTGGTCGAGGCGACGCCGATCTCGGGCCCGACGCGCAGGTACACGCCCGCATCGGTCTCGCGGCTCATCGTCGAGCCCACGACGTTGACCACGCCCAGCGACAACGCGCCGCGGTCCTTGGCCTCGTGCAGCGCCGCAAGCGTGTCGGCCGTCTCGCCGGACTGGCTGATCGCGACGATAGCGCTGCCGTCTTCGATGATCGGGTTGCGGTAGCGGAACTCGCTGGCGTACTCGGCCCGCGACGGGATCTTGGCGAGGTCTTCGAAGAGGTACTCGCCGATAAGCCCGGCGTGGTACGCGGTGCCCTGCGCACTCAAAATGAACCGCTTGGTGCGGACGAGCTCACGGGTCAGTCCCGACAACCCGCCAAGCACGATGCGTCCCTCGCGGGTGTCCACCCGGCCGCGGAGGCAGGTGCGGATCGCCTCGGGCTGCTCCATGATCTCCTTGAGCATGAAGTGCTCGTACCCGCCGAGCTCGATCTCCTGCAGGTCGATCTCCAGCGCCGCGACCTCGGCGCTGACGACCTCGTTGTCGATCGTCGTGGTCCGGAAGTCCACGGACCACGGCCCGCCGTTGCCGGCGATCTTCGCGCCGTTGTCGGGGTTCCAGCCGTCGACCGGCCCGGCGCACAGCCGGGCGACCTGGTAGTCGTCGAGCGTGATCGCCTGCGTGGTGTGGGCGACGATGGCGCTGGGGTCGGACGCGACGACGTAGGCGTTGTCGGCGATGCCGATGATCAGCGGGCTGCCCTTGCGGGCGACGACGAGCGTGTGCGGCTCGCGGGTGCAGGTCACCGCGATCGCGTAGGCGCCGGTGACCTCACGCATCGCGGTCTGCACCGCGGTCTCGAGCGCCGCGCCGTCGTGGTCGCCGCCGGGCGCGACCGCGGGGTCGTACAGCTCGGCGATCAGCTTCGCCAGGACTTCGGTGTCGGTCTCGGACGTGAAGACGTGGCCCTTGCCCTCGAGGTAGGTGCGCAGGGCCCGGTAGTTCTCGATGATGCCGTTGTGGACGAGGCTGATCATGTGGCCGGAGGGGGTCGTGCCCTGGTGCGGGTGGGCGTTGGCTTCGGACGGGCTGCCGTGGGTCGCCCAGCGGGTGTGGGCGATGCCCAGCGAGCCGCGGTACTTGTCCGCGTCGGCCTCGATCTGCTCCTGCAACACGCTGACCCGGCCGACGCTGCGCGCCGCCTGCACGCCGTCGGGCGTCGTGATCGCCAGGCCCGCCGAGTCGTACCCGCGGTACTCCAGCCGCTTGAGCCCCTCGATCAGCAGCGGCGTGGCCTGCTTGTTTCCGACGTACGCGACGATGCCACACATGAGTAAGCTCCCTGATTCGGTGCAAAACGGACGCGGAGACGCCCAAGACCCGGACCCACAGCCCGCCTCCGGCGTTCCGTGACCCCAGTCCTCAAGTCTTACACGGATTATAGAGCCGGGCCAACCCGCCACGCGACCCCGCCGCCCGATGCCCCGCCCGCCGGTGGGTCTGTGCCGTCTGGAGCGACCGGGACGTGGTGCAACGCCTCCAAGAGGGCGGCGGGGTCGTCCGGCAACGTCACCTCCCAGAACCCCTGGCCGAGCGGGTACTTCTCGCTGGTCATGCACGGCGAACCCGCGTTGATGCACTCGAACGCCGTGCCCGCGGCAAACCGGGCCGGCCCCTTCACCGTCTCGTCCCCCGCCGCCACCGCCGGGTCCGCCAGCGTGTGCCACGGCTTGTGGATGTGCCCGTGCAGGTACACCACCCGCCCCGGGCACGCCACCAGCTCCCGCCGCAGCGCGTTGGCCTCCTTCAGGTCGTGCGACCACGCGCTGGGCACCCGCGGCGGCAGCGAGCACGGATAGTGACACAGCACCACCAACCCCTCGTCCTCGGGCACCGCGCGGATCGTTTCCACCGCCGCGTCGTACTGCTTCTTGCCCAGCGCCCCCCGCGAAAAAAACCGGTTCGGGATCGCCGAGTCGAGCGCCAGCAGCGTCCACCCGGGCTTGAGTGGCCGGACGTGCGGAAAGGTTGGGGGCACCACCGCCGAGAGGATCTCGTCGATCCGCCGCACCCGCCGGCTCTTGAACGTGTAGCGGTCGTGGTTCCCCGGCACCAACACCCCCGCCCCCGGAAACGCCTCCTCCAATGGCCCCACCACCTTCAAGACTTCCTCGAACTCACTCTCCAGCGACGACGTCGTCACGTCCCCCGAGTACAGCACCGCCTCCGGCGACAACCCCTTCACCCGCTCGACCAGATCGGGCAACAGCGCGTGGTTAAACCGATGCCGACGGTTCAGCCAGAGGTTCGACTGGGCCATCACCCGCCGGCTCAACAACCGTTTGGGGTGAACACGGAGCGTAAACAGATGGATATCGCCGATCAGTGCAAGTTTCATGCACCAGAGTGTAGGGTCAAACCTTCACTTGGATGGCAGATACCTGGGCAGAGCAATACGGGGCCTAGCTCATGATCGCCCGCGCTTCAGTTTTCGTCCCAAAGATTGCCGTCGGTGGTCGAGAATCCAAAGATCGTACTGCTAAGCTGCCCAAAATAATCAACGCCAAAGAAACTCTTGTCGTTGGGGCTGCCTCCGACCAGCACCTCGACTTCGTCGACGCTGTACGCCGATGCGTGCCCGTCCGCCCAGGCCACGTTGGCGGTCGTGTTGCTGTGGCGAGCGTGAGGCGAACCAAACAATGACGCGAAGCCAAAGAGGACAAACGACCCGCGTCGATTCGCTTCGTCATCGGCAGACTGCTCGAAATGACTGTCCGTCATGTACACCGTCGCGGTCGGATCACGGATCTGGTCAAAGCGGGCGCTCAGCTTACGCGGCAAGTCTCGATCTGCGCCTCGGCCTCGGGGCGGACTCACGACCGACTCGCGGCCGGCGATCGTGAAGAGATTGATGCCGTAGTCGATCGCCCTCCACTCGGTAGCCCCCGGGTCGTCGAGCATGTCTTGCAGGTTCGCGGGATCGTAAGGATTGAACGTAAACCCTACACCCGGCTCGAAGACCGGGCACTGAAACATCTCCACGGTCGAGCCATAGCCACCGATGGTTAAAAGGGCCGACCAATATTCAGTACTGCCGTCGCCGCTGCCGTCATAAGTCCCGTCGGAGCTGGCTCTGACCGAGTAGTCTTTGTTGTCGGTCGCATAAGCCGCGGCCGCGATGCCCACCTGTCGAATATTGCTCAGGCAATTGACATCCCTGGCCGTGGCTCGAGCGGCACCCAGGGCGGGCAGCAGGATCCCGATCAATAACGCGATGATCGAAATCACCACGAGCAGCTCGATCAATGTGAAAGCGCGATGGTGCAGAGGCTTGGACATGGCGTTGTTCCTGGCAGAGGCAGGCGAGCACGGACAAAGATTGGTCGGGAACGAAATCAGGCTCTGCATTGATATTAACGCAGACGATATTTAAATCAAGTGATTTTTAGTCTTATTTTAAATCGCCCCCGGAGATACGCGTCTGGGCTCGACAAATACCAATCAAAATACTAACATATTATCGTGGTGATGTATTTCCGGCCGGCAAATCGAACGTTGCGCATCGGATCGGGCCCGGCAGCCCGGGGGCGTGGCGGTCGATCCCATGGGTTAGTGGAAGGAAAGTGGCCGGGAAGTGGCCGGTTTTCCCGTCGCAAGCCTCCGGGCCGAGCCGTGATGAGATTGCCCGGACCGGTAGCGGCGGAAGATTTGGAGCGTAAGGCGGACACAGAACCGGACGCGGGAGAGCCGGCCCAACCGGGCGTGGCCACGCAATCAGGATCCCAGCGGGACGCAGGCCTCGGCAGTGTCTTGCGCACTGTTGGCCGGGGCCGCGTAATCGGCTTCCGGGGGCAACGACTCGGCGATCGGGACGCCCGGGCCGTCGTGAGCGTAGAAGGCGTCGAGCACGGCCCGCCAATCGGCGGTGGACTTGACCTTGATGAAGGCCTGCTTGATCGCATCCGCGTCGGGGTGGTGGCGGGAGAACTTGATGCCGAACTTACGCATCATGCGGGCGGCCGGGGCCTCGCCGTGGAGCGAGGTGGAGAGGTAGAAGTGGTCGAGCAGGACGTCACGCTGCTCGTAGATCGTCGGCGGCTGCGGGGCGTGGCCGGCCATGATGGCGCGAGCCTGGGTGAAGATCCACGGGTTGCCGATGCAGCCGCGGGCGACGCTGACCCAGTCGACACCGGTCTGCTCGAGCATGGCGAAGATGTCGGCCGCGGCCCAGATGTCGCCGGAGCCGCCGATCGTGAAGCCCTGAGCGCGGGCACGCTCGCCGTAGCGGTCGGTGAGTTCTTTGAGCTTCGACCACTTGCCCGGGCCGACGTATTTCTGCTGCACCGTTCGGCAGTGCACGGTCGCCCCGGCGTAGCCCAGATCCAGCGCCGCCTCGAAGACCCGGGCGAACGCGTCGGCCATCTCCGCCGTGTCGTCGTACGCCCGGCGGAGCTTGGTCGTCAACGGGAACCCCGCCGGCACCGCGGCCTGGACCGCCTGCAGGATCTCCACCGCCTCGTCCGGCACGCTGAGCAGGTGCCCGCCCCGGCATTTCTTCTTGATCTTCTTCACCGGGCAGGCGAGGTTGACGTCGACCACGTCGTAGCCCAGCTCGACGAGGATTTTTGCGCCCGCGGCGATGTCGTCCGGGTGGCTGCCCATGAGCTGGCCGCAGATGGGGTGATCGCCTTCGGGGATCTCGGCGGCCTTGAGTCCCTTGCCGCCGGCGATGAGGAACCGGTCGAGCATGGCCTCGGTGATGCAGTACGGGCAGCCGTGGCGGCGGGCGACCATGCGCATCGCCGCGTCGGAGTACCCCGCCAGCCCGGCCTGGTAGAACGGCGCGTCGATCGGCACCCGCCCGCCGAGCATGAACGCGGGGCTTGGGTTCTCCCGCGGGCCCGCTGTTTCCGCGGTCGCACGATCCCGCGCCATTTCGTCCGCGTGGGGGCCGGCAAGGGACAGACTTACAGGGCGGCTCCCGGGGTCCGGGTTGGGTTTGCTCGTAGCGGGCATGGGGGGCATTATAGGTGGTTCATGGACGAGTCCCGACCAACCCGACGCCCACGTTTCCGGATCGACCGGTGGCTCGCACCGACGCTGATCACCATCGCGGTGCTCGCGGGTTCGGGCTGCGTGATCCCCATCACGCTCGGCCAGCAGCAGGAACGCGAACGCCTGTCGCGTCTGGTCTACCCCGCCGAGGCCGAGTACGGCCCGGACCTGGACATCGTCGTCCGCCGCCAGGGCGAACTGGTCAACTTCATCAACCGCACCGCCCGCCCCTACCGCGACGTCCGCATCTGGCTGAACCAGCAGTACGTCCGGGAGCTGGCCGAGATCGATATCGGCCCGAACAACGACTTCCTGCTGAGCCGCTGGACCAACGAATACCGCGAAGGCTTCCCGGTCGCGACCGTGCTCGTGCCTGACGCCGCCGCGCCGATCGTGTCGGCCGAGCTGATGGACCCCGCGACGGGGCTGAGGCACCGTCTGCTGGCCTGGCCGGACGACGCGGAACCTTGATCCTTGATCGAGCGTTCAAATCTTGCGGTCTCCGCTAAACGCAACATAACCACGACGATCCACGCTACGCTTTGATGGTCGATTCGTCCCGGCCGGTGGCAGGCGACCCGCAGCCCGGCCGAGAACCAATCCCGCCCCACTCACCCCACTCCGGATCCCTGCCCCATGACCGCTGCCACCGACGCCTCCGTGTTCGAGCTCTCCGCGACCGACTTGTACGCCCGCTACCGCAAGCACCTGTGCAAGGTGCCGGGGCTGAACATGAGCCTCGACATCAGCCGGATGCCCTTCGGCCGGTCGTTCTTCAAAGACACGGAGCCGGCGATCCAAGGCGCCTACTCCGCGATGCAGAAGCTTGAGGACGGCGCGATCGCCAACCCCGACGAGGAGCGGATGGTCGGGCACTACTGGCTACGTGCCGCGGGCCTGGCCCCTGAACCCGAGATCACCAAGGCCATCCATGACACGGTTGAAGACATCAAGGCCTTCGCCGACGCGGTCCACACCAAACAGATCGCCCCCCCGTCGACCGCGAAGTTCACCGACGTGTTGTCCATCGGCATCGGCGGCAGCGCGTTGGGCCCGCAGTTTCTTGCCGACGCGCTGGGCGGGCTCAAACGCAAGGACAAGATGAAGGTCCACTTCATCGACAACACCGACACCGAGGGCATCCGCCGCACGATCAACGCGATCGGCAGCAGGCTCAAATCTACCCTGGTCCTAGTCATCTCCAAGTCCGGCGGCACGCCCGAGCCCCGCAACGGCATGATCGAAACCCAGCACGCGTTCCGGGCCAAGGGCCTCGACTTCGCCCGGCATGCCGTGGCCATCACCGGCGAAGGCAGCAAGCTCGATGGCGTGGCGCAGAGCGAGGGCTGGCTCAAACGCTTCCCCATGTGGGACTGGGTCGGCGGCCGCACGTCCGTGATGGCCACCGTCGGGCTCGTGCCGCTGGCGCTGCAGGGCATCAAGATCGACGACTTCCTCGCCGGGGCGGCAAAGATGGATCAGGTCACCCGCAGCACAACCACCAAGAAGAACCCCGCCGCCCTGCTGGCGCTGATGTGGTACCTGGCGACGAACGGCACCGGTGAGAAAGACATGGTCGTCCTGCCGTACAAAGACCGCTTGCTGCTGTTCTCCCGCTACCTCCAGCAGCTGGTCATGGAGTCGCTGGGCAAGGAACTCGACCTCGACGGCAACGTCGTGCACCAGGGCATCGCCGTGTACGGCAACAAGGGCTCGACCGATCAGCACGCCTACGTGCAGCAGCTCCGCGACGGCGTGAACAACTTCTTCGCTACCTTCATCGTCGGTCTGCAAGACACCCCTACTCCCGGAAAGAACGCCATCGAAGTCGAGGACGGCGTAACCCCCGGGGATTATCTCAGCGGTTTCTACCAGGGAACCCGCACCGCCCTCTTCGGCAACCAACGCAGCAGCCTGACGATCACGGTCGACAAGGTCGACGCGAAGACGATCGGCGCGTTGATCGCGTTGTACGAGCGGGCCGTGGGTTTCTACGCCACGCTGGTCAACATCAACGCCTACCACCAGCCCGGCGTCGAGGCGGGCAAGAAGGCCGCCGCGACCGTGCTCGACGTGCAGGCCAAGATCCTCGCGGCGTTGACCGATACACCCACGTCTCCCGCCGACCTCGCCGAGGCCATCGGCGACCCCGACGCGGCGGAGACCGTCGACCACATCCTAGCCCATCTCGCGGCGAACAAGCGCGTCGCACGCAAAGGCTCGAGCTACGCCCGCTTGTAATCTTGAGCTGTCGTTGGGGGCATTTGGAACGCGGCGGACGCATGGAAGACTCAACGCCACGAAAAACCGCTCACGGCTGTATTGCCGCGAGCGGAATAGGTTTATCTTGTTTTCTAAAGTACGGCCGTCTCGATCAGGCCCGACGACGGCGGAACATCGCTACACCACCCGTGGCGAGGAGGATAAGGCTACCGGGCTCGGGGACATCCACGATGTAGAAGGCATCGACGGTCGCCGAGTCGCCCGGGCTAAGCTCGAAAGTCAACTCCAGGGTGATGGACGTGTCGATCACCCCGTCGGTTCCGATGACAGCGGCGCTGAGGGGCAGGGTAGGAACCAACTCAACGGGCGTGGATCCGGTGGGGGTGCCGATGGCGGTGAAATCGATGGTGACTGCCGGTCCGAAGCCGGGGGCCGTGCTGGCCACAAGCGACGTATCTTCCAGAAGTGTGATCGCCGATACGCCGTCAACGAAACCTTCCAGAATCGGACCGCCGCCTACGGACGTGAGTGAAACAAATCCGTCGCCACTGAGGTCGACGGCCGACCCGCTCAGCGACGCTCCGGCAAATAATGGGGCCGAGAGCGAGAAGCCATCGGGGAAGGGGATTTCTGTCGTAATAACGAACTCGGCCACCTCGGTCGAAGTGTTGGTCACTGTCGCATCCACCGCCACGAATGGATCGGCGTCGCCGCTGACCGACAACGCGTCGAGGGTCCAGACGGGGCCACTCGTGCCCAGAGGCGTATCGATCCCGCCCGTGAACAGGCCGTCGGCACCCACATCGAATGTTAGCGGCGAGCCGAGTTGTTCATTCTGCGAATCGGCCCCGAACACGGTCACCGTCACCGGTGAGGCGTGAGAGACGACCGGCAGGCCCGCCAGAAGACAGACTCCCACAGCGGCTTTTAAATTTTGGATTCCAATTCCTCTCCGCATATTTCTTCTCTCCGTGAACGTCGCTGATGCAGCGAATATAGGGATAGCCCAAAATATAGCGAGGGATACCCCGAATTGGAAGGATTTCTGGCCAAAATCATAAGATTTTTACATGTTTTTTACCCTAAATTTTACCGAACGAAACTCGGTGAGGCCTCATCACGGCAAAATCAATGCTTCGAGCTGCGAGCGGTTCAGAGGCTCGTTGCAGATGATGACCACCGTCGGCTCGCCGAGATACTGCCGGGCGGTAGCACGGATGTCTTCGGCGGTGAGGGACTCGACCTCGGCGAGGAACGCCGAGCCGTCGAGATCGTCGACGCCGTAGAGCAGGTCGAGGGCTTGGCCGGCGGCCAAGTCGCTGTTGGACTGGCGGGTAAAGAACTGGTTGGTCAGCACCTTGGCTTTTGCCCGGGCCAGCGTGTCGTCGTCGATCAGCTCGGTGCGGGCCCGCTCGGCGACGGCGAGGGTGCGTTTCAGAGCGTCGTCTACCGTGTCCGGCTGGGTATTGAACAGCATGGTGAAGTAGCCGGGTACAAGGCCCACCGAAGCGCCGGCGTGGCTGGCGTACACCAAGCCCGGCCCGCGCCCGCGGAGTTCTTGCTGCAGCCAACCGGCAGGGAAGTCGCCGATGACCCGAGAGAGCACTTGGACGGCGGCGTAGTCCTCGCTGTCGCGGGTGATACCCGGGCCGTAACCGACCTGGACCGCGGCGACGGGCTTGTTCGTCACAACGATCGTGAGGCCCGGTGTCGGCGGCTCGGGCTGGGGCAGCACGAACGGCTCACCCGCGTCGGTGGGCATCACCCCGAAGTGCAGTTCGGCGGCCGAGAAGACCGCTTCGGGCTCCATGTCGCCCACCACCGCCAGCACGGAGTCGGACGCGTTGATCCGGGCGGTGTGGAACGCCCGCAGGTCATCGGTCGTCAGTGACTCGACGATCTCGCGCCGGCCCGCGGTGATGTGCGACCACGGGTGGTCGCCGTAGTACACCTGGCGGAACTCGCTGCGCAGCTCACCGGACCATCGGTCGGTGGCGCGGTCGATTGCCGCCAGCAGGCGAGGGCGGAGCTTGTCCCATTCGCCTTCGTCAAACGCGGGGTTGAGCAAGACATCGCTCATCAGCTCCATGACGGCCGGCCAGTCTTCGGTGAGCGCCGACGCCTGGATGTAGCCGGTGTTGTTGCCGCTACTCGCGGCGATCCCAGCTCCCAAGTCTTCAATCTTGATGGCCAATTCCTGGGCGGTGAGGTTCTGAGTGCCGCGTCTGAGCATGGCATAGGTCGCGTTCGACACGCCCTCGTTGCCGGGGGTGTCGGCGAGCAGGCCGCCCTTGGTGTACAACTGCATCGACACGGCCGGCACGACGGTCGAGCGCTGAACGATCACCGTGAGGCCGTTGGAGAGTTCGCGGACGATCGGCGGATCGACCTCGATCGCGTTGCCGGTTTCGCCCTGCTTGGCCAGGTTGGCTTTGAGTTCGGCGAGCAGGCCGTAGTTGTCCAGATCGATCGGTTCACGCGGTTGGTCGGCGTTGTTCTGCGGTGCGGGGGGACGCGACGGGAACGCGATCTCCTGCCCCTCATCGGCGGGATCGAGCTGCGCCACCGAAGCGCCCTCGGGGTCCAGCATCGCGTTGGCCGCGTCCAACAGGTCTTGAGCGGTCAGGTCCTGCACGGCTCGGGCGTAGCGCGAGAGGTAGTCTGGATCGGCCGCAGCGACGAGGTTGCCCGCCAGCGACCCCGCAACCGCTTCGGCGGATTGACCCGATTTGAGCACGCGGGCCAGGGTCTGCCGCTTGACACGAGCCAGCTCCTCGTCGCTCACCGGCTCGATGCGCAGGCGGTCGAGCTGGGCCTGCACCGCGTTGCGCACCGCCTCGGCCGCGCCGGGCTCGACGAGCTCGTAGTCGATACCGAAGAACCCTTCGCCCCAGTGGGCCGAATAATTGAACGCGTCGATCGTGGTCACCAGCTGCCGGTTGTCGCGCAGGTCGCGCACCAGGCGCGACGACTCGCCGCCGCCGAGGATGCCCGCGATCAGGTCCAGCGCGTAGTCGTGCTCGGCCCCCAGTTTGACGCCCGGCCACAGCAGCCGGACACGGGGCCGGGCGATGGCCGCCGGGCCCGCCACCGCCACCGGCTCGGCCCGGCCCGACGCGATGGGGAAAGACAGCTCGGGCAGCTCCCCCGTCGGCACGTCGGCCCACAACCCCGCCACCTGATCGATGACCTGCGCGGGGTCGATGTCGCCCACCACCACGAAGACCATGTTGTTGGGCACGTACATGCGTTTGTAGAAGTCGTAGATCTCGTCGCGGCTGACTTCGAGGAACTCATCGAGGTAGCCGATGGTCGGGTGCGCGCCGGGGTGATCGGGCGTTTCGGCGAAACGGGCCTGCTGCGTCAGCTTCCAGTGGATGCGGCGCGGGTCGCCCTGGCCCATGGAGAACTCACGCTGGATCACATCGCGTTCGCGCTGGTACTCGGCCTCGGTGATCAGGCTGTTCTGCATCCAGTCCGAAAGCAGGTCGACCGCGGTGGCGGTGTGCGGCGTGGTGGTATTGATGTAGTAGCGGACGGTGTCGAGGCTGGTCGCGGCGTTGGTGGCGGCGCCGATCGAGCCGAGCGTCGCGGTGGAGACCGCCTCGGGGCGGGTCGCGGTCGTGCCGCCGGAGATCAGGTGTTCGAGGAAGTGCGACAACCCCGCGCCGACATGTTCCTGCTCGTAGAGCGATCCGGTCTTGACCCACGCCTGCACCGACACCACCGGGGCGGTAGGCACGGCCTGGGCGACGACGATCATGCGGTTGGGCAGCTCCACCATCACGCGGTCGTCACGCTGCTGCAGCACCGTGAACGACGCCGCTGCGGGCGTTTCGGCCCCGAGCGCAGGGGGAGCTTCGGCAGACGGCGACGGCGACTCGGCTTCGGACAAGACCACAGACTCCTGGCAGGCGACAGACAACAACGACCCCGCCAACACGGCGACGCCGACCAAACGCTTCGGGCAAGGACCTCTCATGACAAACTCCGTTTCGACCTCGAGGATTCGGTGCACTTAGGTGTCGATGCAGCGTCTTACGATATCCCATATCGGGGTGGGCCGCGGGCCCGGGGCGGGCGTATGCTTCGGCATGAAACGATACGCACCCCGAGCCCTGTCGATCCGATGGACTTTCGCTTACCTACTCGCTTTCGTCGCGGCGGGTTCGCCGGTATCGGCCGAGCCCGCGGCCGACGAGGGGGCTGGCACGCCGGCGGACGAGAACTCGGCGGAATTCCGGATCATCGTCGAAGCTGAGGTCCCGGAAGGCTTTCCCACTCCGGGGCCCGCCGGCGAGGTGCACCTCAAGCAGTACCCCGCCTACCGCGCCGCCCGCGCCGACGGCCGGGGCGCGTTCCGCGTCCTGTTTAACCACATCCAGCGCCACGACATCGCCATGACCACCCCCGTGGAGATGACGCTCGACACCAACGCCGACGGCGAGCCGCTGCCCCGCCCCACCGACATGGCGTTCCTCTACGTCGATCCCGAACTCGGCGATTCCGGAGCCGACCCCGCCGACGGCCGCGTGGAGGTGTTGGACCTGCCGGCTCGGTCGTACCTGAGCTACGGCTTCTTCGGCGAGTCCGAGCCAACCAAAGTCGCCCGGGCCCTCGAAAAAATCAACGCCCACCTCGCCGACCACGATACGCTCTCGGCGGATGGCCCGGCCCGGCTGATGGGTTACAACAGCCCGTTCGTGCCCCGGGCGCTGCGCTATCACGAGGTGCAGCTGCCGGTGAAGCACCACACGGATCGGGAAACGGACACGGAAGCCGGAGGTTGAGCGATTCTCGGCTTCAAGACAAGATGCGATCTTCGGCGTTTTACTTAATGCCGACGAACGACAGTATCGTTTTGAAGATGATGTAGAAGTCCATCTTCCACGACACGTTTTCGACGTACTCGATGTCGTAGCGGATCCACTCCTGGAAGTCGCGGCCGGCGTCGCGGGAGCGTTTGACCTGCCACAGCCCGGTGACTCCCGGGCGGACCGACAGCCGGGCCTCGCGCCACGGCGGGCAGAACTGGTTTTCTTTGTACGGGCTGGGGCGGGGGCCGACGATGGCCATGTGCCCGGCGATGACGTTGAGAAACTGCGGCAACTCGTCGATGTTGGTCGCCCGCAGGAAGTTGCCCACGCGGGAGATGCGCGGGTCGTTGTCGATGAAGAACTGCGGGCCGTCGGCTTGGTTCTCCTTCTGCAGCTTCTCCTTGATCGCTTCAGCGTCCTTGCGCATGGTGCGGAACTTGAGGCAGGGGAACTCGCGGCCACCGCGCGACTCTCGGCGGTGGGCGAAGAAGAACGGCCGGCCGTCTTCGAGGTAGATCGCCGCCATGACGATCGGGTAGATCGGCAGCGTGATCGCCAGCGCAACCAGCGCGAAGCCGAGGTCGAAGGTGCGTTTGAGCATCCGCTGGACGCTGGAGATGTTGCGGACAGTGATCGGGCCGGTGAGCACGTCAGTGGGCTCGATCTGTTTCCACTGGAGTTTCTCGACCGCGGGGCGTTGGTCGGGCACGTCCCAGAGGACGGCGGGGCCGACGACCGAGGGGGCGTGGGTCAGGTCGCGCCCGGTGCCGACCCAGACGGGACCGACAAAGCGGGTGGACTCGCCGCGGTTGCCGCTGAGGTCGCCCCAGACATGGTCGTCGAGCCGGCGGGCACGCTGGATGGTCGTGTCGGGACGTTTCCAGACGGTGACGAGTTCGCGGATGAACTCGGTGACCTGATGGTCGTCCACCCGGTCGTACACGCAGCCGCCGACCGAGAGGGTGGTGCGCTGGTTGGGCGGGATGGTGCGGCGCAGCATACGCCAACCGGCGCGGGCGTCGGTGGCCTGCTGCCAAAGCTGGGCCAGCTCGCGCGACGGCGTGAGCGCCACGCGCCCCAGCCGCCAGTCGGGGGAGGAGTACACGCGCTCGAAACGCAGGAAGCGATCGCTCGGGTCGGTGATGACTCGTTCAGAGTAGCCCTGCTCATGGGTGTTGTGCAGGCGGACGAACAGCACCTTGGGCTTGAGCCAACTCAGCGTGTCGACGAGTTGGCCCAGACGGAAGATCGACAATGAGTGTGGGTCGGTGAGCAGAAAGAGCTCGGCATCTTCGACAAGCTCGGACGGCTCACCCTGACGGACGACCTGAACGCCACGCGCGGCCCAGAAGCGATCGTGGAGCTGCGCCGCGTCGAGGCCCCACACCGTCTGATGAGCCGGTTCATCGGGGGGCGTAGATTCGTCGAGGGCGGAGATCATCTGCGTATTCTAGAAAAGCGCCGGGTCGATCCGACGAAAGAGCAATTAATTGACGTCGGATTCGTCGTGCGGCCCGGATAACGGGACTCGGCCACCGGCTCAGTGCCCGTTTCCATTGACGGCGCTGCCGTTGGCCGCGGCGGCGCGGCGGGGCCTGCCGTTGGGTGAGCGGCTAGGCGTGCCGAAGGCAGCCACGGCCGAGCCGAGCGGACCGAAGCGGGCCGCGGCGGCGGGGTCGGCGTTGAGCAGGCTCTGGGCCGGGTCGGTGCGGCGTTCCTGGCTGACGATCGAGGCGAAGGAAGAGCTGTTCATGTCGCTCTCCTGGGCGTGGTTGAACACGACGCCCACGACGTTGGCTCCGACCGACACGAGGTGCTCGCGGGCCTTGGTCGCCATGGCCTTGGAGTCGCCGCGGGAGACGATCAGCACGGTGGCGTCGACCTCGGCGGCGGCCATCGAGGCCTCGAGCGAGCCCAGACACGGGCCGGTGTCGACAATCACAATGTCGTACTCTTCGCGGGCACGGGCCACGAGGCTACGGATCGCCTGAGGTGAGAGCAGGCCGGCGTCCTGCGGCTTGGCGGCGCCGATCGGCAGGACGTTGAAGTTGTCGATGCCGGTGTTGGCCACGCACTCGCTGAACGGTCGGCCCTGGCAGGCATCGAGCACGCCCAGCGCCGAGTCGGCCTGCCGGCGGTTGAGACGCTGCAGATCTTTCTTGGTGAGCAAGCCCAGCTCGATAAGCGCGTCTTTGAGGTTCACGGCCTTGCTGCGGGCGTGTTGTACGGCTTGGTCGATCTGGTCGTCGGTCAGCACCGTGTCTTCCCGCAGGATCGACTCGACCGAGCGGTTGACCACCGCTCCGACGCGGCGGGTGAGGCCGGCACCCACGAGGTCGCAGTCGATGACCAGCGTCTTGGATTCCGATGCGGCGAAGGACAGCCCCAGTGCGACGGACAGCGAGCTCTTGCCCGAGCCCGCGGCGGGGCTGGTGATGCTGAACACGCGGGCGGTGCCGCGGTTGCTGATCTGAAGCAACGTGCGGATATGGTGCACCGCGTGGGCGGCGCGTTCGGACTGCTCGGGGTCGGCGAAGTTCTCGGGTAGCGTCGGCAGGATGCCAAGCATGCGGGTTTCGCGGAGGCCCATGCGGGCGTCGCCCGCGTTGCGGAGCCGACGGTCGAGCAAGCCCACCCCCATCACCAGACCGAAGGCGACGAATACGCCGCCCATGCCGCCGAGGATGGCCATCTGCTTGGACTTACCAGAATTGAACGGGGCGTTGGGGTAGGCCCCCTGCCCACGGATCGTGACCGCGTCGCGGACCTGGTCAAGCTCGATCATCATCTGATCGATCTTGGTCCGCGCTTTATCGATAATTTGCTGCTCGCTAGCGATCTCCGTTTCGTTCTTGGCGACTTCGCCTTTCTTCTCGCCAAGCGAAATCAACTGTGCATCCACTTCTCGCAAGAGAGCGAACAGTTGTTTTTCCTGCTGCCGAAGTTGATCGTACTCGGGGTCGCCCAGAAGCGGAGTATCGCTGTCGCTCTGCAACTGTTCGAGGCGTGTAGCGATGCGGGTTTGCAGCAGAGCGATCTGGCTGTCGACGCGTTTGACTTGCTGATGGCCCGGGCCGTAGCCGAGCATGGCCAGACGATCTTTTTCGCCCTTCCATTTCTCCATCTCGGCCTGCCAAGTCGCAAGCTGAGGATCTGCGGTCAGGAGACTGGCCGGGTCGGTGGAGATGCCCGCGCCAACCGGGTTACGGGCGTCGATCCTGGCGCGTACAACCGCGAGTTGATTTTTCAAATTCAATTGCTGATTCGTCAGATACACCAATCGTCGTTCGAGTTGGACGTAATCAGCGTCCGACAACACCGTCCGGCGATCGCCGATCTGGTTCTCGATCCGGTTACGGGCTTGGCTGATAATCCTCTTGAGCTTGGTGATTTCGGATTGGAAGGCGTTTTCCTGCTCGATCGCGTAATCCTGTTTGTACGCTTCGAGCAACGCGCGATTGCCCGCCCCCGCGGTTTTGCCCGAAGGCGCGTCAAACATGATCTTGAAAAAATTGTTCTTGCGATCGCGTTCGTCCATGTCGTAAGACACGGCCGCCGCGAAAGCCTCCTTCGACCAAGGCGAGGCGTCCTCGCCTCGCTTTTTCCACTCCTCGGTCGCCATGGCCCGCTCGGCAACGTCGTGGCTGGTGAGGCGGGTTTGCTCCTGCTTGAGAAAGCTGACCCACCGGCCACCGTCCGCGGAGCCCATGTCGTAGAGCAATTTATCGCGATCGACCGTCACGCCGCCGGTGCTGCGGTACATCGGCACGACGCTTTTGTAGCCCAGGAACCCCAGCAGCGGGGCCAGGATCAACGAGATGATGATCGCCCAGTGCAATCGACCGCGCAGGAGCGCCGCGATCTTTTCGCGGCGTTCCGACGAGTCATCGCTAAACGCGGCAGCGGCGTTGGCTTGGGGCGCGTTGAAATTCAGTTCGTCGCTCATCTCACACTCTTTCCCGATTCCAACGGGCTCGGGGCCCTGATCGTGGGGTTGGGCCTAGGGCCGAACTCCAAACGCCGACTCGCTGACGCCGCCGGGCTTGCCCGGGTTCGCCTCCCGGATGACCTCGGGGGCTCGCTCCGGAAGCAGGCCCGGAGTCGGTGGCCAACCGCCACGAGCGGCACGGCGTTTACTCTTTCATTTCGTCCATTTCGGCCGTCAGGTTAACGCCCGATGTCCCTATCATACCCGCCCTCTCCCGCCATCCCGACTTACCACGGCACCAACCGAGAAAAATTTTGTCCGATCGCGCTTCGCAAAACGATTGTACGGCCCGCACGTCCGTTAAGATCGGGCGGAATGGCCTCAGGCGATGATTTCTCCGAGTTTCTCCCCCTCCAATCGCACGGCCCGTTCTGCTCAGGCAGCTGGGGAGGTAGGCAAGCCAGTAAAATTAGGGATCCGTCTTCCTGTTTTTCTGAACGGTCGTTATTGGTCGTACGCCAAGGTGTAGTGTCGCACTGGCACCGACGCCCAAGTCAGTAGCCGAATCGATGTGATCAATAGAAGAAACGCCACCAATAGCATCGCCCACTCGCCCACGTGCAGCCAGACGTCGGCCCGTTCGACCGTCGCGTCTCGATAAATCCAGAAGGTGCCGATCAGTGCCAGGGCGCTGCAGACGATCGCAAACAGCGGGCTAAGCAGCATGACAATCAGCCGGACCGACATCCGTAGCGGCGTCCCGAACACGAAGCCGTAGCTGATCAACGCCAGCGACATCGCCATAGGCACCCCGGCGCAGACGTCGGCCAGCCGCACCGAGGTATTGCCGATCCGCAGGTGCTGCCCGTTAACCGCCGCGGTCGAGCCCAGCAACCCGTACAGCCACGTGGTCAGCCCGGCCGTGGCGATCTGCAGCGGCTGGGCCACCTGTTCGGCCCAAGCGATCGGGGGAGGCACTAACGCCAGCAGGACGACGAAAGCCGGCAGATACGACACAAACAGCTGCCGGCCCAACACCGCCACCACACAACCCAACGGCAGCAACACCGTGCCCAAGTGGAACAGCGTCTCGGGCCCGCGGCGGTCGCCGTACACGTACGCCATCGCCCCCAACCCTGCGATCACCAGACCCGGCAACGAACCCGACGGCCGACACAACAGCATCCGCTTGCGCCGCACCCAGAACAGCCAGGTGGCGACCACCGGCACCAGAAAAATGTGCCCCGCCACCGCCCGCGTCAACCCGAGTTCGAGGATCTGCGCCCACCCGCGCCACGTAACCGCCGCCGCCGCCGTCAGCATCACCGCCGAGGACACCAGATGCCAGACCGTCCAGCCGTTCTTGGCTAATCGACGCGAGAGCATGACGTTTCGCATGGTCTTTGATTATGGCGAGCCGTCTTGACCCGGCTCGACCGGACACCCCGATGCATCACGACACCGCTTAGTTTAGCCGATGCTCGGACGTGCCGCGTGCTTTGGTGAGCTTACGACACCTTGGCTAGGTTCATCCCGCCGCCGACCACGCGGTCTATTTCCGAACGGCCCCGCGGGATCACGATATCGGGACAGACAATGCTGCGCACCAGCACCGCGTGAGCCTCAACTCGCGCCCCGGCCATGACTACCGAGTCGTGGACGATGGCAGTCTCGTGGACTTGGGCACCGCTCTCCACGATGCCGAATGTTTTCTCCCACGGTTCGGGCGGCCGTTGTTCCCGGGCCTTACGCGGTCCGAGGTGGCGGTGGTGGTACTCACGCAGCGTTTCGAGGTAGCTCGACAACGTTCGCAATGAGCGGGCCGTCGGCTGATCGTAACGCACCACCCGCACGTCACCGCAGGACGCGATCGCCGGCAGCGCCTGCTCGTTGAGGTCAACAAAGCCCACCGGGTTGATGTCCCTCAGGCAGCCGCAACGGATCAGCATGAGCCCGCTGGGCGTGCCGTCGGCGCTGCAGACCATGCTGACGTCGGCCGCGGCCTCGGCCAGAGCCCCCGACAACTCGGCCAACGGCTCGAACAGCAGCTGCGAGGCATGGGTGGCCAGGATCAGGTCGTCGTCGCGGTACTCACGGGCCAGGTCCGAGAGCAGGCCGCCGGTGCCGCGGAATTCCGAGGGGTCAAGCTCGATGCTGAGCTGAACCGGGCCGTGCTGGGACACGCCGGGTTTCATCCCGCTGGCCTGATCGACCATGACACGGACCGGCAGGTTATCGATGCCCAGCTGCTCGGACATCGTGACCAACTGCTCACGCCAGCAATCCAGGACCGTGCGGTTGTCGCCGACGGGCATTTCCAAGGCACTGCGGCCCGTGGCTTTGCGGAGCTGATTCGCACGGACCGAGCCGGCCAATAGAACAACGGCCCGCAGATTCGAGAGGCGCCGCCCCAAACGGGCCAACTCCTGCTCAAATCCACTATGCACCACGCCTTGATTAGCAATCCGAAACAACATTAGGCGAAACCCCTATCTCCCTCGCGACCTATAGCATGCCACAAGCCGAACTCCGACGCGAGCATAAATCGGCCGATTCTCTCCAACTCCACAAGATTTAACACAAACCCCATACCTATCTTCCGCCTCCGTGCGGCTGTACTTCCGTGATCATTTCCCTCACCGCGACGCCCCCCGCACCGGCCGGCCTCACCCATTTCCCGCGTCGCCCCGCCACCCGTCGCCACGCACTTGAGCATAGCAGAACCACTGCAAACGGGATACCGTCGACGAGATAGCGCTTAACCAGCCGTTTCGGTTCCTGTACCAAGCGGAACACCCATTCCAGCCCGCTCCGCTTCATCCACGCCGGGGCCGGCTTCACTTCACGGCAGATGTAGCTCAAACTGATACCCACGCCCATCCACCACGCCCCGGGAAGCACCTCCCCAACACCCTCTGAGGCGGGCTCGGCGTCGCCGCCGCGTAGCCGACGGATCAGCCTTTCCTGCTTCGGCGAGCCCAAAGCCACGTAGACCAAGTCTGCCTGAGAATTGCGCAAGACCTCGAAAATGACCTTCATCTTCGCATCATCGGCCTCAAACCCGAACGGCGGGCAATGGGTCCCCACGATCTTCAGGCCCGGATACGTCTCGGTCAGGATCCGCCCGGCTTTTTCCGCCGTGCCCTCGTCGCCGCCCAGCAGAAACACGCTCCGGCCACGCTTCGCCGCCTCCGCGGTCATCGTCCAAACCAGAGACGAGCCCGCCACCCGCTCGGGCAACGGCGTGCCCTGCAACTGGCTGGCCCAGACCAACGGCATCCCGTCGGCCACCACCAGGTCGGCCTCGTCCAACATGCCGCGGAACTCCGAGTCCCGCCCCGCCCGCAGCAGGTGATCGAGATTTGACGTGATCACCCAGCCGCCACGCTCCGCGTCGAGCGCATCGAGGACGTAGCCGACCGTCTCGGTCTCGGCGATGCAATCAAAGACCACGCCGCGCAAGTCAACGCCCTCGGGCCGGGTTGGCATGGGGGCTCTGCTCACTCGGTATCGCTCCCGTGTTCTTCCCCGGGGTGATCCACTCCGACCGTGTGGCCGAATACGTGCACTGTCGTAATCTTATCGTGCCCGACGAACACCGGCTCGGTCTCGGCCATCCAATCCTGCACCATACGCTCCAGCGGCTTCTCGGCGTTGGAAAGATACCAACACTCGGTCAAGGTGATCCGTCGGTCGCTGAACAGCCAGAGACGCCGGCCGTCGTCCAACCCATCGCGCAACGCCGCGAGTTCTGACGCTCTCGTGATCAGTCGGCCACCGGACTTCAGATCCAGCCAGAACCCGTCTTCTTGCTGGACCAGCGTCAGATACGGGTCGTAATTCGTCACGATGTAGTCGATGTTGCCCAGGTAATGTTCATACGTGACCGCTTGGTGCGGCGGGCCGACGACGACCACGACGTCGTCGGAGCCGAGGCGTTCCCGCGCCGCCTCGCTGGCGGTCTTCAAGTCCTGGTGGAAGTCGGCGTGCCATTTAAAATTCAACACCGAGCGGATCGGGTCGCGGTACGAGGTGTAAGTTCGGCTCGACACGTCCCACGCCTTCAGGCCGTTGGTGTCCTGCGCGATAATCAGCACCACCAGCGCGACCACACCGGTAACCGCCAGATTCCCCCGCACGTTCTCCGCTCCGGCGAAACGCTTCGCGACCTCGTCCGCGACCGCAACGGTCAGCACGGCCAGGCCCGTGAGCATGATCGGGTAAAGGTGGAAGAAGTAGCGCGACTCGGAGAACTTCCACGCCAATTGGGCCGTCACCACCGCGGGGATGATCGCGGCCCCCAGCAGGAACCAAGCGGCGTTGCCCCGGTCGTCCGGTGTCACCGCCCGCCGACACAACACCACAAACGCCAGCCCCAATAACCCCAGCATGACCGGCCAGCCGTAGACCATCCAGTGGAACCAGTATTCGTACAGCCCCGGGAACGCCAGCATCGCCGCCAGCCCTTCGGTCAGCGACGCCCGCGGGCTGAATTTGAACCACACGATCCACCCCATCGTCGCCGCCCCCGCCGCGACCGCCGCGATCAAGACTTCGAGCTGAACCAGCTGCCCCCAACGCCGCACAAACAGCGCCAGATACGCCGCCGCTAGCAACATCGCCAGCGCCACCACATTGAACACCGCGCACCACACGATCGCCACCAAAACTGCCGCCCGGCACCATCGACTCAGCATTCCCTCACTCGCGGCAACAACACGCTCGCCGTCCGCCGCGAAACCCGACATCGACTTGCCCCGCACCGCGAAGTGCCCGATCGTTGCGCTCACAACCGCCGCGGCCACCGCCCCGCCGATCAACCACGCACTATGGTGCTCCCAAGCCACCTCCACGAACCGCCACTCCGGCAGCCTCATCGCCGGCAGCCCCAGCGGCCCTGACGCCAACGCCGTCTCGGTCGTCGCTGCGCCCCAGGGCTCGGCACTGCCCAGGTTGAACTGCACCCGGCCTTCGACCCGGTCCCACACCTTCCACACCACTCCGCACACGCCCGCCAACCCGAAGTAAACCACCTTCCGGGCCAACGAATAACCCCGCAGCGGAATAATGACCAAGAAGCACAGCCCCAACATCACCGCCAGGTGGTGGACCGTAAGGATCGAGAGGAATACCGCCACGAACACGAACCGCCAGCCCGTCTTCATCTGCATGAACCCGCGGAACCACGCCACGAGCCCGACAAGGTACAGCCCCTGGAACAGCGTGTAGAACCGGGCGTAGCGGGCGTACTCGATCTGCCAAGCCGACAGCGCCACGAACGCCGCCAGCACGAGACCGACCCGGGCGTTGAAAAACGATTTGCCGAACCAGTAAGCCAGCGGGATACCCAACACCCCGAACACCGCCGCGGGCAGCCGCAGCGCAAACTCGTTGAAACCCAACAGCGTCGACGCCGCGGCCTGGATGTACTGGAAGACGATCGACCGCGAGTAGACGAAGCCGGTGTCGAGCAGCGGGAAGCCGTGCTTGAGGATCGCCGCGACCGCGGTCGCCTGGTAACCCTCGTCGACGATCAGCCCCAACTCGCCCAGCCGCCAAAAGCGGAAGAAGGCCCCGACCGCGATGAGCCCCAGCAGCACCGCCAGCCCGGCCGTGGTCAGCCGTGCGTCCCGCCCCCCGAAAGCCGCCGCGTCCGCGGCCGACTCCTGATTGTGGTCTGAATTTCCCTGCATCGGCCGGTCCGTCGGTCTCTCGGCGCATCGTATCGCCATCCCGTCCCGGCCACACGCCGGCACACCTATTCCTATCGACGCACCGCCCGTCGTGAATTTGCGCCGGCCGGCCCGATCCCCACGAGCACCACGACCGCCGATAATCCGATGCCACACGCATCAATGGATGCTTCACGCCGGCCGGGGCCGCCCGTCAGCCGCCTCCAACCGCCCAAACGGGGAAACGTGAAGCGACCTCAGCGATCTGCGCCGCGGGGTCGGCCAAAGCCCCGCCCGCCGCCGCCATCAGCTCGACCACCTCGCCGAGAACCGCCTCGCCGGGATAGCCGCCGGTAGCCAAATCGGTCCGACGCAGCACCACGTCCGCCAGCGTGACCGCCATCTCGTGCCGCACCGCGTGAACGACCTCCGCGGCGATCGTCGTCGAGTCGCCCAGCGTTCGCAGCAGCCCCCGGTCGGCGTCGGCCGCGGCCAGCACCGCCTCGATCGCCGTACCGTAGTTCCGCACCAGCGCCCGGCAGACCGCCGGGCTCAGCCGCCCCGCTTCACGCCGCGTGACGTCGGCGACGAAGCGCTCGACATCGGCGATGTCCCCGCCGGCTACGGGCGTGGCCGCCGTGCGGCAGGGCGTGGGCCCGCGGCCCAGCCGCCTCTCAATCAGGTCCAAGGCGTGTTGGGCTTCGTACCGGCCGGTGGTGTAACGCACGCCGATGAGCGTGACGAGGTTGTCCAAGCCATGGTCTTTGGCGTGATCGATCAGGTGCGAGCGGTGGCCGTACCGAAGGTTTTGGCCCGCGGCGTGGGACGCGCCCTCGGGGTTGTCGCCAAACGGCACCAACCCCGCGTTGCACAACGCCACGTCTTCGAGCTTCAAGCCCCACGCCGGGTAGATCCGGTTCATCTCGTCGAGATAGATCTTCAACTCTTCGTCGGTCACGGTGAACGCCGCGGGGTCTCCGTTATACACGACGTGCCATACGCCCAAGAGCGTGTAGTCGTCCCGCCACGGGGCGACAAACATGTGCCGTTCGCCTCGGCCGAGCTTCGCGTCCGGGTCGGACGTGGTGCCCTGCAACGCCACGGCGTGGCTGGGGTGCGTAAGCTTACGCTTCACCACAAACGCGGTGTCCCGCGAGTAGGTGATCTTCTGCCTGAGGGTGACGCCCACCGACGCGTCGGCCAACAAACGCTCGGCGTACGGCCCCGCCGCGTTCAATACCATCTTCGCGTTGACCGGGAAGTCTTCGTCCGTGAGCGTGTCCCGCACCGCGACACCCGTAACCTTCCGGCCGTCCCGCAGAAACGACGTGACCTCGGCGTGGTTGACTGCCACGGCCCCCGCTTCGATGCCCTTCTGCAGGAACGCCAGCACCAACCGGCAGGGGTTGTACATCTGCGCATCACTGAACAACGCGGCGCCGGTCAAGCCGTCTTCTTCTAAACCCGGGTACATGTCGAGTGTGCGCGGTCGGCAGAGCGTTTTACACCACGGGATCCGCCGGCTCCGGTCGGCGATCCCTCGGTTCGCGTCCACCGTCATCAGATCGAACAACCCCATGCCAATACGCAGAACGCCCATGCCCTTCATCCCGTGGCCGTAGGTCGGGATCACGATCGGCAGCGGGTGGACCAGGTGCGGCGCGACTCTCAGAAACGTGCGTCGCTCGGCCGCAGAGTGTCGGACACGGGCGATGTCGAGGTGCTGCACGTAACGGATGCCGCCGTGGATCATCTTGAGCGAGTTGGCCGAGGTCGCCCCGCCGAAGTCACCGCGTTCGATGAGCGCGACCGACAGCCCGCGCTGCGCCGCGTCGCAAGCCGCGCACGCCCCGAAGATGCCTCCGCCGATGACGACGAGGTCGAACGTCTGATCGCGGACTTGGTCGATGTCGCGTTGCATCGGTCTTCCATATGCCGACACGGACACTGAAGCGCACGCGCCGCTTACATGAGGCCCTGTTCTTTGTACCACGCGGCGGTGCGGCGCAGGCCGTCGGCCATGGCCACCTGCGGGTCGTAGCCGAGCTTCTCGCGGGCCTTGGCGATGTCGAACGAGCGGTTGTTGGTGAAGAACTCGACGCGCCGTCGGTAGATCGGCGGGCTGACGCCCAGCGG
The DNA here is from genome assembly GCA_039033595.1 of Planctomycetota bacterium. Taxonomy (GTDB): domain Bacteria; phylum Planctomycetota; class Phycisphaerae; order Phycisphaerales; family Phycisphaeraceae; genus Algisphaera. The sequence continues at coordinate 62,760 of JBCCCG010000003.1, forward strand.
CCGGCAGATCGTTTCGCACAGGATGCCCGCGACCATGAACGGCAGCGCCGGGGGGCGTCGCGGCTTCTGGCTCTCCCGGCCGTAGACCCTGCCCAGTTCGGCGAATAGCTCGTTGAGGCTCGGCACCTCGCCGCCGCCGACCAGGAACGCCTCGCCCGCCGCCTCGGGACGCTCCCCGGCCAGCAGGAAGCCCTGCACCAGGTCGTCGATGTAGACCAGGTGGTAGCCGCCCTTGCCCGAGCCGATGATCAGCGGCTTGTCCTTATTGGCCATCTTGAAGAGTTTGAGCAGGCGGGTGTCGCCGGGGCCGTAGACCTGCGTCGGGCGCACGACCGCCACCTCGATCCCCAGTTGTGCGCCCAGTTCGCGGGCCAGCTTGTCGCCCGCCGCCTTGGTTTCTTCGTAGATGCCGATGCCCTTGAACGGATCGTCTTCGTTGACCATGCTCCCGAGCGGCACGTTGCCGTGGATGCCGCAGGTCGAGCAGTGGACGACGCGCTTCACGCCCGCCTCGGCGGCGCACTCAACGATGTGGCGGACCGCCTCGACGTTGACCGCACGGTAGTCGGCGTCCGACAGGTTCGGCTCGCGGAACGTGCCGGCGATGGCGTACACCTTGTCGACACCTTCCACGGCTTTCCGCACCGCGTCGCGGTCGGTGATGCTGCCGGTGACGGTCTCGTGGACCTCGAGGCCCACGTCTTTGAGCTTGTCCGGGTCGCGAACCAACGCGCGAACTCGGTCGCCGCGTTCCAGGAGCGCGCGTGTCAGGTTCGAGCCGATGAAGCCGGTGGCGCCGGTGACGAGGACGGTTTCGGGCATGGGGTCTCTCCACGGGCCCGGCGGCGGCCGTCCGGGGCGGGGTTGATCGCTGAGCGATGGAGATAACTCTATCGGTCAGGAGACCGTGACATCTTCGTGATGGAGGCGTTCGCGTAGCACGCGGGCCGGGACCCCCGCCGCCACGCAGTAGGCCGGAAGGTCTTTGTTGACCAGCGAGCAGGCCCCGATCACGCAGCCTTCGCCGACGGCGACGCCGTCGAGGAACGTCGATCGCATGCCGACGATGCACTTGTCCTCGATGCGGATCGGCCCGGAGGTCGAGCGCTCCTGTTCGCGGTCGTCAGCGGGCCGGGCTTCGGGGTCGCTATCGGGAGCGGGAGATATTCCGCGGGCGGGGGCGCGGTCGATCTGGAAGATGCCGCCGCTGATCTTGGTGCCGCCCCCCAGCACGACGCGGTCGCCGATCAAGAGCCCGCCCTGGCTGTGCAGGTCGGAGCGCATGCCGATATCGCACTCTCGGCCGATGTGTACCGAGCCGATTTTGGCCTTGATCGAGACGTCGCGGTTGACGATGGACCGGTCGCCGATGACCACGCCGGCGTCGCCGGCGCCGTGGGCGTCGAGCTCGCACTGGTCGTCGATGATCACGTGGTCGCCGATCGTGATGCTCTTGCCGTGACGGATCGTTAAATTGCGGCCGAAGACCACGCCCCGGCCGCAAGACTTGAACAGGCGCGGATAAAACCACTGACGCAGCTGGAGCCCCAACGCCCCCCGTACCCCGCCGAGCAACGTCGTCATCAATTCGAATTTGATCAACGACCAGACGCCCGCGTCCTCGCCGAGCACCAGGTCGATGTAACGGCGGAGGTTGGACTTCTCGCCGGCGAACAGCTTCGCCCGGACGTAGTGGTCCGACGACAGCTCGGTGGGTTGATCCTGTGACGCGGTCGGGGCGTCCGAGGTCTTGAGCCCGGGATCGCGCCCCGCGTCGGCCAACGCGAGCTGCGCCGCTGCCGAGGCCGACAGCTTCCCGGGCGCCCCATTTCCTGCCACGTGATTCGGCGTGTCCATATCCATCATTCTCACCCGCCATCATCCATGATCGTGTGTCCGGGCACAGGCCGGCCCGAGTCCTAACCCCTTGACCGTCTGCATGATGCCCCAAACCCACAGGCCCTCTTGCCTACACCGCCGCCCGCGGTTCCGGCCGCCCCGCCTCCGCCCGCGCGGCCGGTCCGTGGTCCCCCGACCTTTCCAGTGAATATAACACACCGCCAACCACCGCCACGGGCAGGGACGTCACGCGCGTCATCAACATCACCGTCAGGCCCACCTCCGTCGGCACGCCGTAGAACACCATGCACGCCATGAATGAGCCGTCCACCAGCCCGTAACCACCCAAACTGATCGGCAGCATCCCGATCACCGTCGTCGCCGCCGTCACCACCGCAACCGCAAAGAAGCTGGTCTCGTAACCCAATCCGAATAAAAACAGCCAATACACCATCACCCGCATCGCGTGGAACACGAACGAGATCACCGCGGCGATGATGATCTGGCGCGGGTGGGTGAAGTAATCGGCCGAGTGCTCGTGCAGGCTCCGCAGCGCGCTGGGGCACCGCTTCCACGTGACCAGCCGCCGGTCCAAGCGCGAGCCGCCGACCACGACCAACCCCAGCACGCCCGCCGCCGCGCCCGCGGCCGAGACCACCGTGGCCCAGAACGAGAACTCCCGGCCGGTCGCCTGCCAATCGATGACCGCCGACACCGCCCCGAGCATCAACAACGCCAGCAGCCCGCTCGCCCGCTCCACGAACACCGGCAGCACCGCGCACGCCCGGTGCTTGCCGTTCTGCAGGGTCTTGTAGATCCGGAACGCGTCGCCGCCGATGATCGACGGCAGGAACTGGCTCAGAAAGTACGAGATGAAGTACCAGCGGTGCAGCAGCCCAAGCGGGTAGTGCAGCCCGTGGACCCGCAGCAGTTGCTGCCACTTGACCACGCTGACCGACAACGCCAACGCCCAGATCAGCATCACGACCGCGATGACCCACCACTGAAACGAAACCAGGTGGTTCCAGAACTCGACCCAGTCGACCTGCGTCAAGATCCAGCCGATCAGCCCGACGGTCACGACGAGCTTAATGAAAAACCACACCCGTTTCCTGCCCGACGGGGCGGCGCGTTCGGCCCCGCCCGCATCCATCATCGGGGCGGCGGACAAGGTCTCGGGCTCGGGGGACACGCTGGTCATGCAGCCATCAAGCGGCCCGGCTCGGGGCTGGGGGGGAACCGCCACGCCACGCGGCGATCGTTTGCTCGAACAGTTCGAGGTATCGCCCCGCGCAGACGCCGATGTGGTAAAGCTTCGCCTTCTCCTTGACGTGGGCAGCGCACTTGGCGCGGAACGCGTCGTCGTTTTTCAGTCTGGTCACCCGCTCGGCGAAGACGTCGATGTCGCCCAGGGGCGCGACGCCGCCGGTCTCGCCGTCCACCAGGTAATCCACGTGTCCGCCGCGGTTGAAGGACACGATCGGCAGGCCGCGGTCCATCGCCTCGACGAACACCAGGCCGAAGCCTTCGTGCGTGCTGGTCGATGTGTAGGCGTCGGCGAGCTGCGTCAGCTTGCACTTGTCCTCGTGGCTGACGTGCCCGCGGAAGTCCACGCGGTCGGCCACGCCGAGCTCCGCGGCGAGCGCCTTCCATTCTTCCATCTTCGGCCCGGCCCCGAGCACCACCAGCAGGTCCCGCGGGTCGTCCATCTTCGCCACCACGCGGATCATGTCGCCGACCTTTTTGCGTTCGACCAGCCGGCCGGTGGTGATCATCATAAACCGGTCTTCGCCGATGCCGAATTCCGCGCGGCTCGTCTCCATCCGCGTCGTCGGCTTGATGCCCAGCGGGATGTGGTTCTCGAACTCGTGGCCGGGCACGTAGTACTTCCGGGCGTTGTCCATGATGTCGTGCGACGGGCCGATGGTCGCCGCCGCGCCCAGCAGCAGCTTCCGCCCCAAACGCCGCAGGATCCACCGGCGGTGCGGCGAGTTCTTCTTCGTCGGGTCGTAGATGTCGCCGCCATGGAAACTCAGCACGTGCGGGATACCTGCGACGTCGGCGATCCGCTGCCCCACCGGGCCGCTGGGCACCATGAAGTGGGAGTTGACGATATCAAACTGCTTCTCCTTGAGCAGCTTTTTGCCGTATTTCACGCCGAGCGGCCAGAACGACAGCATCGAGGGCATCGTCGCCGTGGGCAGTTCTTTGCGCATCCACACCGGTACGCGGTGGATCTCGATGTTCTCGCTTTGCTTCTCGATCGGCTCGAGTGATTCGAAGCCCGAGGTCAAGACGGTCATCTCGTGCCCGCGCGACGCGAGCTCCTCAACGATGTCCCGCATGATGACGCCGCCGCCGCCGCCCAACGGCGGGTATTCGTAGTTGACTGCGAGGATGCGCATTTCAGATCTTCCCTTGAAATCGGCGCGACGCGCCCAACCCTTGGTGTCCTATTTCTTGGCGACGGCAGCGATCTTCTTCGTGAAGATCTTGCAGTTCTTGCCGTACATCTTGAAGATCACGCGGTACCACAACTCCAGCGCCCCGGTCACCGCCAGGCCGACGTAGTTCAGCGGGTTCTTCCAGAACACGTACAGCTTCAGCGGCATCGGCTTGATGTCGTGGAAGCCGCCGAGCATGAACACCTGCTTGATGCTGTGCTCGCCGTAGGTCGAGAAGTGGTCGATGTTGTGGGCGAGGTTCTCGGCGCCGACGATCGGGTTGGCCCCGTTGAGCCCGTAGCCGTAGATCGTCCCGCCGGGCTTGAGGGCGCGGTGGCAGAGCTTCAGGAACGCGATCGATTCCTTGTGGGTCAGGTGGTTGAGTTCTTGCTCCAGCACGATCGTGCCGTAGCTCTCGGGCGCAACCGACTTCATGAACGCGAAACACTTGGCGGCCTCGCAATTCAGCCCGCGCTTCTGGCCGTAGGCGACTTTTTCCGGGTCCGAATCGATGCCGGCCACGTCGGTGTAGCCCCGCTCTTTGAGCAGGTTCACGAGGTAACCCGGCCCGCAGCTCACGCACAGGATCGGCGACGTTTTGTCTTCCGGGATATGCGGCAGGACGTTGGCTTGGTAGTAGGTGAAGAAACTCGTGTAGCCGGCCTCGACGTCGTCGGGCGCCTGCCAGTACGAGTCGAACGGCTCGTGCAGCGACGCGAGCTGGTCGTCGTCTGGGGCCCACGACAGATCCTCGGCCGCGGCGGACGCGGGCACGGTGGCGGCGGGTGTTTCGTGTTCGACGGGGTCTTGGGTTTGGGTGGTCATATCGCGTCTCTTAAAAGGACCGTTGGCTTCTGGCTGTTTGTTTCCTAACTGCTCGCGGCTCGTTTCACACCGCCTCGGACAACGAGCTGATCCGCGCCACGTCCAGCCGGTGCGGATCGGGCGAAGCGTTTTCGCCGCCGTGGAATTTGTGTCGGATCTTGTACGGCCGCAATGCCTGGCTCTCGTAGTAGATCCGCACCATCAACTCCGACAGCACACCCATCATCAGGAAGATCACGCCGATGACGAACACCATCCCGCCGAACAGCAGGAAGATGTTGTTGTTCAGGCCCACGGGCTGGCCGTGCTCGGTGAAGTAACCTAGTTTCTGGATAACCGCGACGACCACGGCGAAGAAGGACGCGATGAAGGCGAAAGCCGCGAGCTTGCCGAAGAAATAGATCGGCTTGGTGCCGTAGTCACCCAGAAACTTCACGGTGAGCAGGTCGAGCAGCACCTTGAACGTGCGCTTGAGCCCGTACTTGCTGCTGCCGAACTCGCGGGCCCGGTGGTTGACGACCTGGTCGGTGACGCGGGCGCCGCGCCACTTACAGATCGCCGGGAGGAACCGGTGCATCTCGCCGTAGAGCGTCACGTCTTCGAGGACCTGCCGACGGTAGGCCTTGAGCGAGCAGCCGAAGTCGTTGATCTCCGTTGTCCAGGTCAATCGCTTGATCAGTTTGTTGGCGATCTTGCTCGGGAACTTGCGTAGCACCGCGCCGTCCTTGCGGTCCTTACGCCAGCCGCTGACGATGTCCCACCGGCCGGGGTCTTCGCCGTTCTCGTCGAGCTTGGCCACGAGCTTGGGGATGTCGGCCGGGTCGTTCTGCAGGTCGCCGTCCATCGGCACGATGACCGAGCCCTTCGCCGCGTCGAACCCCGCCGCCATCGCCGCGGTCTGGCCGAAGTTGCGCATCAGCTCGATGATGGTTACGCGGTCGTCGTGCTTGGTCGCTTCGCGCAAGCGCGGCACCGATTGGTCGTGCGAGCCGTCACTGACGAAGATCGCCTCGTAGCGGTACGGCCCGGCGTCCATCACCGCGGCGATCTCTTCGTAGAGCTTTTGCACGCTCTCTTCTTCGTTGTATACCGGCACGCAGATCGACACGTCGATTGTCGGCCCGCCGGGTTGCGTCACGGTCAGTTCGTCAGCCATGTTCGGCCCCCAATCGCAGTGCGCCCGGCTCGCCGGACGCAGGTGGATGTGTCTCGTGTTGTCCGACCGCCCCGCCGCCGAACCTCTCTTGATTACGCTCGTCGATCGCGCCCGTGGCCGCCGCCTTGCCCCGACGCAAAGCCGACCATTGATACCGGCGCAAGAAACGGCGGAACTCCGGATCGTCGTACCGCGGCTGCCGCGTGAGCATCGCCCGGACGTAGCCCCACCACATCGCCAAGCCGCCCAGCACCACCGGTGGCCGGGTCATGCGGAACACCGCGCTGGCGGTCATGAACGGTAGGCTGGTGCCCATGAACCATTGGCCGAAGCCGTGCCGCATGCGGCCGGTGAAAATGCCTTTATGGCTCGAACCCATCGGGCGCAGGTGCAGGAAGCGCAGCTCGGGGTCGTCCCACGAGCACGCCCGCCAACCGTTCATCCGGCAGCGGTGGCAATCGATCCCGTCCCACATCACCTGGCGGACGAAGCCGCCGATGTCGGCGAAACAGTCGGTGCGGTAGAACTTGATCATGCCGACGGACATCTCGTCGCCGCAGGCTTCGGAGATCAACTCGCCGTCGAAAGACTTCTCGGCGTTGGACGAGGCGGGATAGTAGGCCTTGCCCGAGCAGGTGCCGAGACGCGGGTCGGCTTCCATCCGGTCCATGAGCGTGGCGAAATACTTCGGGGGCAGGTCGAGATCAAGGTCGATCTTGCAGACGTAGCCGAACTCGGCCGGGTCGATCGTTTCGTAGCCGGCGTAGAACGCATCGATCACCCCGGGGCCGACCTTGCGCTCGCCGCGGTTCACGCGGGTGACGATCTGGATGAAATCGAACTTCGCGGCGTACTCGGCGAGGATCGCGGGGGTGTCGTCCGTGCTGCCGTCGTCGACGATAACCCACCGCGCGGGCGGCTCGCTCTGGGCGCACACGCTGTCCAGCGTACGCCGGGCGAATTCGGCCTCGTCACGCGTCGGGCTGATCAGGCAGTAGCGGCGGCGTTTCTCAGGCATGGGCGGCCCCCATTTTCGGGGGCGGGGGTGGGTCAACGGGCTTCTGCACGGGAGTCACGTGTGCGCTTCCGGAGGCGACGCGAGTCAAAGCGGCTTCCAGGCGGTCCAGGTTCACCGACTGCGCGAACTCCCCGGCCACGCGGGCACGCCCCGCGTCGGCCAGCCGACGGCGCAGTGCATCGTCGCGCAACAAGCGCACGATGGCTCCGCTCAATTCATCGACCGCGCCAGGCGGCACCATCACCCCGGTGACATTATCGGACACCAACTCACGGATCGTCGGCAGGTCGCCGCTGACGACGCATACGTTCCGGGCCATCGCCTCCATCAGCACCACGGGGATGCCGTCGCGGTCGCCGTCGGCCGCCTTCTGGCAGGGCAACACAAACAGCGCGGCGCGGCCCATAAGTTCTCGCACTTGATTGTTTGACTTTGCCCCCAGGAACTCTACCCGTTCTGCCACACCAGCCTCGGCGGCGAGGGCTTTGAGCTCCGCCTCCTCCGGCCCGTCGCCGACGAGTTGCAGCGTTACCTCGGCCGGCGCCGCCACGAGCGCCCGGATCAGCACATCGAAGCCCTTCTTCGGCACCAACCGCCCCACCGCCAGGATGCCCCGGGACGCCCCGGGCTCGGCCGGCGTGAACTCCGCCATGTCGACGCCGCAGCGGATCAAGGGCAGCTGTTCGTCTTTGAGCGTCGGCGCCAGCCCGCGGTAAAAGATGCGGTGCCACTCGCTGATGCACGAGACGAAGGCCGCGTGGCGGAGCTTGGTCTTCAGGGCCGTGCGGTCACGGAACAGGTCGGCCGCGTGCCCGGTGAAGCTGAACGGCACGCCGAGCGAGGCGGCGCAGCTCATCGCCACCGTGGCCGGCACGTGGGCCATGTGGGCGTGGACGTGGGTGATGCCTTGCCCCCGGACCCGCCGGGCGAGCGCCTTACCCGCGTTCCACTGGAAGAAGTACTTGGCCCAGTACCCCAGCCCCGCCTCGAAGATGCCTTGCGGCAGGGACACGTCGAGCGGAGCCTGCAACAACGAGTCGCGCAGCACCGCGAGCTTGCCGCCGATCCCGCGGCCGTAGACGTGGAAGGCTTCGTCGGCAAGCTGATCGAGCTGCGGGTCACCCAGGCCACGCTCGGGCGTGTTGACCGACGCCGCGCTGACCCGCACCCCACGCTGCCTCAGCCCGAGCACTTCGCGGTACACGAACGTCTCGCTGCGTTTGGGCAGGACGGAACCGACGTAGAGGATGTGCGGCTTGCCGTTGTTCATGCGGTCACCCTTTCCGCGGTTTTGTATTCGATAATCCGTGCCTGCTTGCGCAGCAACCGGTTGCGGATAAATTTCAACACCCCCCACAGGTTGGCGAACTTGCCGAACACGGTGAAAACGGCGTACGCCAGAGCGTGACGACTCGCATCGCCGCGTCGCACACGGTACCGCCAGATGCGGAACGCTAAGAGCGGGTAGAGCAGCGGGGCAACCAATACGAAACCCGCGGTCACGCTCAACACCAGGCCGCTGACCCATACGCTGAGCAAGGCCATCACGGCGACCACGACCGGCAAGGTCAAGCCCCAGAAGAAGATGCTGCGTACCTGTTTGTAGTTGTGACGTTCGGGCGGCTTACCGTGCAGGGCCGTGCCCTGGGCGTAAGCGTAGCCAGCCCGGACGTTGCGTTTCCACCACTGACCGAACCTCGTCATCGCCGCGTCGTGCAGGGTCATCTCGGCGTCGAGGCGCCGGATGGTCCAGCCCGCCCCACGAAGGCGAACACACATCTCCGGTTCTTCGCCGGCGATCACCGCCGGGTTGTAGCCCTCGACTTCGCGCATCGCTGCTGCGCGAAACAGCGCGTCGCCTCCGCACGAGCGCACGATACCGATCGGTGTGTCCCATTCCATGTCGGTCAGGCGGTTGTAGATCGTGGCGTCGGGGAATCGCTCGCGACGGCGGCCGCACACCACGGCCAGCTTTTCGTCCTCGGTGAGCGCAGCGACCGCGGCATCCAGCCAACCGACGACGACCTCACAGTCGCCGTCGATCATCTGGACGTATTCGACGTCCGGCAGGAGTTGTTGCAACCGGGCGAAGCCTTCGTTGCGGGCGCGGGCGGCGGTGAACGGGATCGACAGATCCAGAGACACGACTTCGACGCCCAACGACCCAGCGAGTTCGACACTACCGTCGGTCGAACCCGAGTCGACGTAGACCACGGCCGCGGCCTGGCCGACCACCGACTCCAGGCACCGGCGCAGCCGTTCACCCTCGTTGCGGCCGATGGCGACCACGCCGACGGGTTGCGTCGTGGTCGCGGTCATCCGGGTATCCGCTGAGGAACGTTCGGGTTGGGGCAGCGGCTGGTCGCTCACGCCGAGGCCTCCTCGATCTTGTGCGGCTGGGCCGGAGCGGGCAGGATCTTCGCGGGTACGCCCACGGCCGTCGCGCCGGGAGAGACGTCCTTGAGCACGACTGCGTTGGCGCCGACGCTCGCGCCGTCGCCGAGCGTGATCCCGCCCAGGATCACCGCGCCCGCGCCGACGCTCACGCCCCGACCGAGCACCGGCGCCTGGTCCAATTCTTCCTCCCGGCGGATGCCGAGCGTCACGCCTTGCCGGATCACGCAGTCGTCGCCAATGACCGAGTCGCCGTGGATCACGATCCCACCCTGGTGCTCGACCACGACGCGTCGGCCGAGCGAGACGCTGTACGGAAGCTCGATGCCGTACACGTTCCGCACCCGTCGGTACAACACGCGGTACAGCACGCTGAACGGAGCGCGGACGAGTTTGCTTTTGATCCCCATTCGCCAGACGCCGAAGCGGTGCACCGCGACCGCGCGGAACCCGGGCCGGGTCCAGTCGCGGCGGTGGGCCGCGTGGTCTTCTCTGAGCTGCGCCCAGAGGCCGAGTTTTCCACCCTGATCGGTCATGGTTATATGCGTGGAGCCGCGAACGGCCTACGGAGTGCCGAAGCCCTTGACGAAGACGCTGTGGCGGATGAAATCGCCGAGGAGTTTTTCGGGGTCGCGGTCGGGCCGACGGGTAAGCCTGACACGCAGCCGCCAGAGCGAGAAGCCGACGATCCACGCGGCATCGGCGAGCGCCGCGACGAGTCGGCCGTGGTTCTTGACGAAATAGCGTTTGCGCGACTCGAACCAGTACGCGGGGCGGCGTTTGGCGGGCCGGGCGGTGTCGTTCTTCGCGGTCACGCCGGACGACGCACCGACAAGGTGGACGACCCGGCTTTCGGGGACATACCACGCCTCGAAGCCGGCGTGGTGGGCGGCGAGGCAGAAGTCGGTTTCCTCGAAGTACATGAAGTAGCCGTCATCGAGCGGGCCGATTTTATCGAAAACCTCGCGGCGGACGATCAGCGACGCGCCGGCGAGCCAATCGGTGCGGTGTGGCTCATCGCGGGCCGGGCAGGCAACGATCCTGCGGCGTAACAGCCACGACACCGGGCCGAAACGCAACGTGTTCTCGAGGTTGCTGGCCACGGACGGGAAGCGGAACGCCGAGTTCTGGACCCGGCCGTCGTGGTGCTCGAGTCGGCTGCCCGCCAAGCCCACGGCGGGACGGGCTTCCATGAATTGCAACAGCGCCGTGATCGCTCCGGGCCGAACGACGGTGTCCGGGTTCAGCAACAGGACGTAATCCACCGGCGGGTCTTCGGCCAGCGCCGGGATGATCGCCGCGTTGTTGCCGCCGGCGAACCCGGCGTTGGTCGCGCGGACATCGAGCGTCACCCAGCCGCGGTAGCCTCGCTCGGCGACACCCTTGGCGATCTCATCGGCCGAGCCGTCACCGCTGCCCCCTTCAACCACGACGACGTGGGCATGGGGCAAGGCGACGATCTCGTCGGCGAGCGAGTCGAGGCAGTCGAGCGTCAGCCCCGGCGTGCGGTAGTTGACGATCACGACGCGCAACCGCGCCGCGGCCACGGCCCGTGTGACCGAGGCGGGGGGCGGCGAAGGCACGGCCGCGCCGGCCGGTGCGTGCACGGGTGGGGGGAGCGTCATCGTCACACGCCCCCCCGCATCGGGCCGTCGCGGCGCGGCGGATCGATCATCACCAACGGCCCGCCCGAGGGGGCAGCCGCCGGCGGAAGATCGATCAAGATGTCGTCGGCTCCGTCGGTCAGTTCGTCGCCACCTTCCGACGAAGGCGGGCCTACCGGATCGCGTGACGACAACGGCTTGGGCTTGGACGCGGGGTTGCGGCTCAGCGAGGCGGCCATGCCCGCGACGCCGCCGGTCGCGACGATGAACACCGGGTTGAGCATCGTGTTAAACAGCGCATCCATCGCGTAGATCAGGCTGATCATCGCCAGCCCGGTGACCGGCGCGATCTTGGCGCTGGCCCATTCGCGGGTCTTGAGCTTACTAAGCAGCACGATCGGCGGGATGATGTACATCGCGTACAGCGAGACTAGTCCGATGATGCCGTTCTGGCCGTACGAACGGATCCACATGCTGTCGGGCACCGCGCGGGAATTGTACCGGGGGATGTACACCTCGAACGCCCGCCCCCAGCCGCCCCAGCCGAAGAACGGCCTTGCGGCGGTGTGGCCGACGATGTAGTTCTCGTGGACCATGCGGTATTCCAGCGAGCTCGCGCGGTCGTCGAGCGCCGGGCTGAGCGAGCCGAGCCACTGCGCAAACGTCTCGCCGTCGAAGATCTGGGTGACCCGCGTGAACAGGTACAGCGGCACGCCGAGCAGCAGGGCGTACATGAACGCCTTGGTGTTGAGGTAGCGCACCGCGAACATCGCCGCCGAGACCCCGAAGAACAGCATGATCGCCCCGGTCGATTTCGCGAGGATCGCCGTGAGGATCATCAACGGCGCGGCGACCCACATCGGCACGCCGAACAGGTCCTTGATCGCCTTGGTCCGCCACAGCCAGAAGCCCAACGCCGCGGCGGCCGCCATCCACACGCCGACCGCCAGGCCGTGCCGCATGAACACCGTCGGCCGCCAGCCGCCCCACCGCTGAGCCATATTCCAGTCGGTCATTGGCGAAAACCCGTACAGCATGTTGTGGAGCTGCGGGCTCATCCGTACCTCGTACAGACACAGCGGCACGTACACCATCCCGCCCAGCAGGATCCCGATGCAGAAGTCTTTGGCGTCGTCCGGCGTGCGGAAGTACAGCCGGCCGATCAGGTACGGCATGCCGTACTGCACCGTGCGGTCCAGCATCGTCGACGCCCCGTCGTACAGCCCCAGCTCGTTGTTGATCGACGTCAGCAACGGCACCGCGCACCACACCGCCATGGGCACGTCGATCCAGAGCGGCTTGAAGCTGAGGATCCGGCTCTTGGGGTCGAGGAGCAAGGCGCCCAGGATGATCGCGTAGCACGTCGCCGAGGTCTTGGTGTAGTCGGGGATCAGCGGCAACGTATACCCGAGCTGCGGCAGAAACAGCCACGACACGAGCAACGCCGAGATCACCGCGCGACGCGGCGACATCCACAAAAAGAACAGCATGACCAGCGGCAGCCACGCCCACAACACGCCTTGGGCTATCCAGTACATGCCAACTCCTTTCGGCCACCCCCGCCCCCGGAATCTCCGTCGCTCCGGCCCGCGTCGTTTTCCTGATCCGTCGACTCAGAGCCGACGGCTCGCCGCAGCGCCGCTTCAAATCGTTCCGTCGCGTCATCCCAGGTGTACCCCGCCGCGGTGGCGTGGGCCTGGTCCGACAACTTTTTCCAATCCGCCTCGTCCCGGCCGCACACGCCGAGGATCGCCGCGGCCATGCCGTCGACGTCTTCGGGGCCGACCAACACGCCGCCGCCCTGCCCCACCAACTCGGGGGCCGCGCCCGCCGGGGTCGCGATCACCGGTGTACGGCAGGCCATCGCCTCGAGGATCGGCAGCCCGAACCCCTCGCACCGGCTGGCGAACAACCACGCATCGCAAGCACCATAATACTCCCGCAGCTTCTCCTGCGAAGGGCTGGCGTGGTATTCCGCGCCGGCCGGCAGGGGCAGCGACGCTTTCGGATCGCCGACGCCGAACGCGATCAGCTTCAACGCCGGCAACCGCTCGCGGGCCTTCTCGTAAGCCGCCAGCGCCAGGTCGACGCCCTTGAACCGCGAGTCGGAATACATCAGACCCACCGTCGGCGTCGCCTGTTTGCCACGCGGCGGAGCGAAAAACTGCGCGGCGTCCACGGCATTGGGCACCACGGATAACGCCTCGGTGATCCCTTCAGCCCGCAGCACCGGCTCGAGCCACTGCGCCACCAGGATCTTGTGCATCGGCAAACGCCACGTCGGGATGACTTGCTCGGCGGTGCCGTGGACTTGGCGCTCGTCGTGCTGCAAGAAGTACGCCTTGGCCCCTTTGCTCGCGCCCAACTCGTTGACCCACGCCGCGGTTTTCCACCACGTCGCGACGGTCACGTCGGCATCCGGCAGGTCGGCGTCCTCCACCGGGCGGAACCGTTCGAGAACCCGATGGTCCAGGTCCAGCCCGTCGAGATGGGACTTGGCCGAGGGCGCGTGCGAGCCGAAGCCGCGTCCCGCGAACCCGCGCCGCAGCCGCCGCCGCCAGTCCAGCCGTCGGGGCAGCGACACGACCGTGACGTGGTGCCCCCGCGCCGCCAGCCGTTCAGCGTAGACCGCCACCACACGCACGCCGCCGGCGAGGTTGGCCACGGGAAGTACGAAGTTGATCCGCAGGGGGTCCATCAAGTCATTCATCCTACGTCAGCCATCTCCGCGGGGGTGTCCGTACCCGCCCCCGGCACCTGTGGGTTCACTCTAAACTCGATGCCGGCCCAGCCGGCCAACTGTTTGGCCAACCGCGGCACGACCGCGGCCGTGCTGTAGCGTTGCCGGATCAGAGCGTGGCCGTTGCGGCCCAGGCGGGCGGCCCAGGCGCGGTCTCCGAGCAGTTCGACGCAGGCCCGTACAAAACCCGGGGGCGTGTCGGCCAGCCGCACGTGTTCGCCATCCACCAAGTCAATACCTTCACAACCCAGCGTCGTGCCGACCACCGCCCCGCCCTGCGCCAGCGCGTCGAGGACTTTAATCCGCGTGCCGGTGCCGAAACGGATCGGCGCCAAGTTGACCGCGGCCCGCCGCACCGTCTCGGGCATGTCGTCGACGAAACCCAAGCGGTCCACGCCGTCGGTCGCGTCGAGTTGTGCTTCGAGCGCGTCGTCCATGTTGCCACCGACCCGTAGCCGCGCCTCGGGCAGCTCGGCCCGCACGAGCGGGAACACGTGCTCCACGAACCACAGCAAGCCGTCGACGTTGGGGTTCTTGAACCCACCCGCGAGGTTGCCGACGAACAGCAGACTGTGGGGATCGGGCGCGTAGGCCGGACATGGCTCGGGGGTCGGCACGGCGTTCGGAACGACCTGAGGCTTGGGCTCATCGAAACGCGCGCGGTCGATCGGTTGACAGACAAACGACACCTTGGCGCCCGCCGACGCGGCCATCTCGAAGCGCTTCAGTTTTTCCAGGTCACGCCGTGATCGGCCGTCTGGTGTCTCACCCAACGTCTCGATCCTACGTGCCGTACGCGTGTGCTCGGGATCATCAATATCGAGCAACAAGCCCGGGCGGCCGAGCAAGCCCGCCCACGCGGCCGAGTCGATGCGGTAGACAAACACCGCGTCGTAGCCGTCGGGCTTGAGCGTATCGATCACCACGCGCACCGCTTCGGTGTCATACCCACGCAGCGTCCGCGGTGTGGATCGCACGAAATCGTTTCTCAGCATCGCCCAGCGCGACTCACGTCGACGCTTGGGCCGGGGCAGCGCGACCACGCGTTCGCAACCCGCGTCGAGCACGCCCGCTTCCACATCGTCCGGGCACAGATCGAACATCGCCGCGGTCACGTCCGCGATCGAGGTCCACGCCTCGAGAAACATCGCCTGCCGCACAAGGTAACCCGCGCCGCCCTTCCAAGGGGCGCCACGGCCGACGAACAACACACGCGGGCGGGGTGAGGTCGTCATGCGGCCACCCCGGGATTCGCAGGGTTATCGCGGTCCGCCGCGCGCTTCCCGCCGCTCCGCCGCAGCGCCGCGGCGATGAGCTTGTAGCCGCCGGGGTGCCAGGGCAGGAGCCGGACGGCACGCCACCCGTACGACGCGGCCGTCTGCGCTTCGCCGCTCTTGAACGCCCACCAGCCGTACTCGAGCGCGAACTTGTGCCGGGACGCACGGTCCTTGCCGGGGCGCCACATATGCCCCGCCTCGAAGGTCCCCTCGATGCCGCGCCGCGTCCACGCGTTCTCGCAGGCGATCTTCGCGTAGTCGCGTTCCAGCTGGCACTTCTGCTCGCTGATGGAGTTGCTGTGCAGGCGGTACTGCGCCAGGCTCTCGGGCACGTTGCCGAGTCTCCCGATCTCGCCGAGCCGCAACCAGCAGTCCAGGTCTTCGGCCACCGGCATGTCCTCGTTGTACCCGCCGATATCCGACAGCGCCTGCCGCCGAGCCATCGACGTGGGGTTGCAGATCGAGCCGTGCCCCTTGAGCGCTTCCCGCTGGATGTCCTCGTCTTCGACGGGGACCTTGAGGACTTTCAGGAACCGGCCCCGCTCGTCGATCAGGTCGTGCCACGTCCCGCAGGCCACCAGGTCGTGGTCGCGCAGGTACTGCAGTTGCACCTCGAACCGGCGCGGCTTGGCGATGTCGTCCGCGTCGATCCGCGCGATGAACTCGCCCCGGCACGCCGCGAGCCCGGCGTTGCACGCCTTGGGGATCCCGCAGTTGGGGATCGTGACCACGCGGACCCGCGCGTCCCGCGCCGCAAAATCCTCGAGGAGCTGCGGCGTACGGTCGGTTGAGCCGTCGTCGACCACGACAAACTCGAAGTCGGTAAACGTCTGCGCCAAGACGCTCTCGACGGTTTCCGCGAGATAACACTCGGCGTTATACGCCGGCATCAACACCGAGATCGTTGGGGCACCCGCACTCACAGCACGAAACTCCAGGCAAGAAGGTTGGAGAACCACACCGCGGCCCACGCCAGCAGGCCACAACCCACCAACACCACCGCATCAAACTTCCACTGCCAGCAGCCGCAAGTCTTGGCCATCGCCGCGTCTGAGACGTACTTCAGCCACTGCGACACGCCGATGCCCAGCAGGAAACCCGTCTCGCCGGCGAGGTAGTACCCGGTCAAGGTCGCCGCCAGCATCGCGATCAGCTGGGCCAACACCGACAGCATGTTGAACTTGGTGCGGCCGGTGGCCATGAACACGTGGCCGTAGCTGGTCGTGGTCATACCCGCTAGCGAGTTGAAGCACAGCACCTGAATGATCCAGCCGGCCTCGATGAACGCCGGCGTGGGCGAGGGGCCGTAGAACAGGTAGCACATCAACGGGCCCGTGGCGATCATCAACAGCAGCACACCGTTGATCGGCAGCGTCAACGCCATCCGCATCTTCAGCAATACGTGCTTGAACCGTTCGGGGTCACGGCGGTACACGTCCGTGAGCGCCGGGAACCCGACCCACGCGCCGATCTTCTTGAAGAACATCGGCCCGATCTCGGCAAACCGCGAACCGATCCAGAACACACCCAGCGCACTGACCGAGATCAACCCGCCGAGCATCAGCTTGTCGATCTGCCCGGCGAAGTAGCCGATCACCGTGCTCAGGAACAGCCATCGGCCGTAGCGGATCAGCGTCCCGAACGCTTCGCGCTCGAACCGGAAGCGGTTCTTGATCTCCGGCAGGATGCGGTGGCTGAGCACGCACGTCGTCAGGCTTCCGGCGAGAAGACCGCCCACCAGAGCCCAGTACGACGGAGAAACGACCGCGATCCCCAGCATCGCCAGGATGCGCACAACCGAAGCGACCACCTTGATCAACGCGATCGATTTGATGTTCAGCCGGCGGTTGACCGTGACGAACGCCGTCGAACGGAACCCCTGCAAGACCGCGGTGAAGCACGCCACCGGCAGGACCCACGCCAACGGCGCCCAGTCCGGCTTGATCTGAGACATCGGGTAAGCGATCACGCAAGCGATCAGCCACAGGAAGACCCCGCGGATCACCTGCATCGTCCAGGCGGTGTTATAGAACGCCTCGTCCTCGCGCTTGTTCTGGATGAGGCAAGGCGTGATGCCCACGTCGGAGAACTGTTGCAGCCCGGTGTTCACCGCGGCCACCAGCACCATGATGCCGAAGTCGGCCTTGTCCAGTGCCAGGTAAACCAGCACGATGTTGCTGAGGAAACTCAGGCCCTGATCGAAGAAGAAGCTCAAGCTCGTCCACTTGCCGGCGTTGAGCGCCTTCTTTTTGAGACCCGCGCCCTCCGCGCGGTGGCTCTGGACAGGCGCATCATCGGTCGGGAGCCCGACGGCGGCGTCGAGCGACGGGTTGTTGGGAGTCGCCGTCATGCCGCGCCTCCCGTCGGGGCGGGCACGAGGCGGTCTTCGGCCGGAGGCGACGGGGCCACCGGCGCGTCGGGCAACGGGGTACCGAAGTCGGGCTTATCGCCCCGGCCGCACACCCACGCGTACACCGCCGCCACTTGGCTCGCCTTGGCCGCCCACGTGAAATGGTGTTCCACCCGTTGCCGCGCGGCGCGGCTCCGATCGCTCAGCGTGGCGGGATCGTCGGCGATGTCCATCAGGCGCTTTCGCAGACCCGCCACGATCGACGCCCGGCTGCCCAGCGGGACGCGTTCACCGGTGTTCGGCGTCACCAGCTCACCGGGTCCGCCGTAGTCGACCACCACCGGGACCAAGCCCACGGCCATCGCCTCGAGCACCACCGCCCCGCCGAATTCGCGGATGCTGGGGAACGCAAACACATCGTGCTCGGCGAGCTTGTGCTGCAGCTGCGCGTGTTCGACCCAGCCAACGAGGCCCACGCCGTCCGCGAGACCTTCACGTTCGATGATGGATTCGAGGTGTTCGCGCTGCGGGCCGTCACCGATGATCGTGACCGTGGCTCTGCCTTCGCGGACCAGCTCCGCCGCGGCTTCCAGCAACATGTCGGCGCCCTTGTACGGCACGAGCCGGCCGACGAACACGAGTTTGACCGGCTCACCCGGCCGGACGGCGTGCGACCGACGGGCGGTAAACCGCGCCGGATCGATCGCGTTTTCCGGGATGTAGACACACTTGTCACGGTAGACCGGCGGCACCTGTTCGAGCGTCGCCGCCGAACCGACGATGAGCGCCGCGGTGTGCCGGCGGGTCGCGCGGTAGCCCGGCAGCAGCTTGTAGACGTCGCGGATGTAGCTCAGCCACTCTTTTTCTGCACGGCGGGCCGAATCGAATTCCTTGGGCCACGCGACGCCGCCGTTGACCGGGCCCCAGACAAACGGCACGCCCGCTTTGCGGCAACGCTTGGCGAGCCCGCTCGGCAGCGTCGGGCTCAGCGGGGTGAGACGGTGAACCACATCGAACTCGCCCCGCTTGATCGCGGGACCGAATTGCTTCCAAACCAGCTTCTCGAAGTAGGCGTAGCTGACGGCATTGAACGCCATCACCGTGGTCCAGCCCTTCCCCGCGCCGCCGCGCAGCAGGCCCGAAAGCTTGTGCATCCGGGCCGCGACTTTCTCCGAGTCGATCACGGTGAAGTCGTCGCCTTCGACGAGACCGGCCCGGAGGATCGCATCGCGGTTACGGACCTGCGTGACCAGGTGCGCATCCACTTCCTGCGCGATCGCCCGACTATGCGACCAGCCCTCGAGTGGGACGCTGACGAACTCGGGGTTGCATTGCTCGGCGATCAGTAGCACGCGTGGTTTGGGGTCAGCCGGCATGACGCACCTCCGCGTTGGCGGGCGTCGCGTTCTTCGGCGACTGAGGGGACTCGGCGGCGAGACGACCCGAAGGCATGTGGGTCTGGATTGCGTCTAGGATGCGCGTGGCCACAGCCCGGCAGTCCCATTCCCGCTCGACCTTGGCCCGGGCGGCGAGGCCGAGGCGCTGACGTTCTTCGGGGTGGTGTGCGAGATGGATCAAATGCTTCGCCAGCGCGTCGACGTCACGCTGAGGGAACAACAGGCCGTCGGTCCGGTCGTCGATCATGTCCGGGGTGCCGCCGACGACGCTGCACACCACGGCGCAGCCGCACCCCATGGCCTCGATCACGGCGACGGGGGAAGCCTCACCCCAACCAAAGCTGGCGAGAACGAAGACGTCGGTGGACCGGAGCAACTCGATGACCCGCGCTTCGTCGGCCGGGCCGGGGAGCGTGACGTGGTCTTGCAGGTCCAGCCGAGCGATCTCGTCGCGGATCGCCTGCTCGTCGGGCCCCGAGCCGGCAAGCGTGAGCGTGGCGCGCACGCCGGCGTCGAGTGTTTTCCGCAACGCCGCGAGCGTGTCGAGGTGGCCCTTGGTCGGGTTGAGCCGGGCCACGCTGGCAATACGCAACGGGCGGCCGGGTTCCTCGTCGGCCGCCCCGGGCACGAACCGGGTGGTGTCAACGCCCAGCGGCGAGACGATCAGGCGATCGGCCGGGAAGCCCACACGTTCGACGATCTCGTCGCGGTTGACCCGCGCGGCGGGAACGACGACCGTGGCGCCGCGCATCTTCGAGGCGTGGTCGGTGCCGTAGACGTCGAGGTCTCCGCCCAGCCGGAGGCTGTAGCCCGGGCCGCCGAGGAGCTTGACCATCGCAACCAGGTGGGCGGCGTCGGCGCAGGAGTGAACAAAGAGATGTTCGAGGTCAAGCCGGTGAGCGGTGCGTTTGAGGGCCGCCGCGGCGGGGAGCATGGCCAGCGTTTTGAGCCTGGTCTTGAAGCTCGACTCGCTGAGCCCCAGTGCGTATCCGAGGCATCGCAGCGCCCCGATCGGGGACGAGAGGACGCCCACCAACGCACCACCGGCGGCGGGGGGCCAGGCGTAGATGGTCCGCCGGCTCTCCTCAACCAGGAAGTCGTGGCACTGCTCGGCCGCGGCGGGCCGGCGCGTCGAGAGCATCTGCACGTCGTGGCCGAGTTGGCGCATGGCGTGGCCGACGCGCCACATGGCGACGTGGGTCTGCGTCGGGAACTGGGGGATCAGGAGGCCGAGTTTCATCCGGCGACCTCCGCGCCCGGAGGTGATCCCGGAAGCACCCCCACCGACACATTCGTGGTGGATCTGAGCATGAATCCTTCGCTGAGAGCCCGATAATCTCGCCGTTTCCCGACGCGTACCCAGCGGACGGCGGGATGGCGACACGGGGTGACGCCCCGGCCGGAGGCGACGGACAGATTGGACGAGCGGATGTTCATGCCCTGATCGGACCTGGCGGCGGTGGTTTCCCGAACGATTCCGGGGGTGGCGCGGTCACGGGGAGGCTTCCGGAGGTGTTCTCCCGTGTTCATTTCCCTATGAATAGTGTATCGACCGATTGCCCGGGGCTGTTCGCCGTGCGGATTATCGGCCGTCGGGACGCAGCCGTTTCTTGCGGTCGGCCAGGTGAGAACGCGTCCAAAACCACCGGTGCAGCACCTTGTGACGCCGCCGTTGAAACGCCCGCCGGCGGCCCAGCCGGCCCGATTGGCTGGCGTACCGCTTCTGCCATCGGTCGAATTCCTCCGAAATCGGACCTTCGAATAGGGCCCACCACTCGGCGCAACGGGCCTCGACCGTGTGCCGGGCCGCCTTCTCGGCACCCGCCTGCCGGACCGCCGCCAGCCGGGCCGGGTCGGCTTTGAGCTCACGCAAGACCCGTAGCGCGTCGTCGGGCGTGGCGACCTCGAAATAGTCCCGGCCCTCGTCCCCGACGTGACGGTAAGCCGGCTCGGGGCCCATGAGCGGGACGCATCCGCCGAGCCACGCATTGACCAGCTTGCTCGTGGGCTTGGTTTTCAGAAACAGCTTGGGGATATCGCGCACCGCGAGCACAGCGTCCGCCGCGCGGTAGTCGTTCCACCGCTCTTCGTTGGGCTCGACCCGCCAGTCGATACCGATGTCTTTCATCCGTTGGGTGAAGTTGTCGCTCAGGAATTCGCGCGACAGGTTCACGGGGCGACCGAGGTAGGCCGCGGTGGTGAGGTCGTTGCCGCGCGCAGGGTCGCGTGGCTGCATGTCGGTCACCGGCCAGTGAGCGATGAACGCCGAAGCCCGCCCCTTGGCGTTGGCCGGGCTCTGCACCACCTGGAAGTCGCACAGCCCGACGGGTGCGCGGTCGGCCCGCGCCGCGACGATAAACCCGTCGAGCGCCGGGCCAAGCTTCGGCAGAAAATCGTAGTGCGTGAAGTTGATCTTGCCCGGCTGGAGTTGCTGGACGAGTTCCACGGCGTACCCCGCGTGGGCCAGCCGGCGGTAGGTCTGCAGCACCCACGCGTTGATGCCCCGTCGGAAGTACGTGCGGCACTCCTCGGGCGGCGGCAGCGGCCGCCCCGCCTGCAACAGCACACGGATGTCCTCGTGCAACTCGGGGGAGACAAAGTAGACCAGCGGTTCCATGCGTGCTTTGTGCCCCTCAAGGTCGGTGTCACCGTAAGGCGTATCGGCCCAAAACCGAGGGACCATCCAGTAAAAAAGAGCCTCACGGGGAGGCCCTTTAGTGAAACAAGGTTGGAGCGTTGAAGACCCTGTAGATCAGTCGCCCTGTTTGAAGTCGAAGCCGCGACGCACGTAGCGGTTGACCTCGTCGGCGGTGAACTCCTTGACCCACTGCCCCCGGGGGCGGTAGACCGCGCCCTTGATAAAGGCGTCGAGGGTCGGGGTCTTGCCGATCGAGCTCATGTAGCTCTCGACGTCGCGGTCGGGATCGACCCACGGCGGGTTGGTCTTGCCGCCCGAGGCGGTGTCGAGGTAGTTCCGTGTGTTCACGACGATCTGAGCCGAGGGCGTCTCGTGGTTGATCGCCGACTCCCGGCCGTCGTAACGGGGCCAGTCGTAGATATGGTTGTCCTTGAGCGTTACTTTGAACGGCCGGCCGTCCAGCCACTCGGTCGCCCCCTTGCTCCAGATCATGCCGATCGCGTCGCCCCACTCGGCGGTGCCGCGTTTCTGACTGATGATGTTGTTCTCAAAGTGGGCGTGGACGCAGGGCAGGGTCTGCATCCCGAAGCCGCGCTCATCTCCTTTGTTGTCGCCCAAGTCGTCGGACTGGAGGATGACGTTACGCCGTATCCAACTCTCGTGGCGGGCAACGTACATGGCCATCGGGTTGCTGACGAACAAGTTGTCATCGACGATGCCGCCGGGCCGCAGTTGCAGACCGTGGGCCGAGCCATTGGAGATCACGTTGCCCCGGACGACGCAGTTACGGTTGTCCGATTGGACATAAATGTTGTGGTTGAACTTGGTGGGTTGGGCGCCGCTAATGCGGTCGTTGTAGCCGTTGCGGCTCCAGACGTTTTCTTCGAGCAGGAGGCCGTCGACGTACTCGATGTACGCCCCCGAGCTGTGGCCGCCGATGTTCTTGTCCCAGTGGCCGTAGCTGTTGATCATGGCCGACCGGCGGACCTTAACGTCTTTCATGAAACCCCAGTCCTTGCCAGACTGGAACACAAGGGCGAACTTGAAGTACTCGAGGATGCAGTCCTCGATCAGCACGTCCTCGGCGTCGCCGAGGAAGCTGATGCCTGACTGCTTCCACTGATCCGGGCCCATGCCCGAGGCGTTACCGCGCTCGGCCGCTTCCTTGCGGTTGATCGCGATCAGGTGCAGGCCAACGAAAGCCACGTGGTCGGCCCGGCCCTTGAACTCTTTACGCGCCCAGCTGTTGCTGGGCGAGTGGAAGATCGGGCGGGGCCCGTCGCCGTACACGCCGATGAGCATGCGTTCTTTTGCGCTGCGACCGGACTTGCCCAGCGAGCCGAGGTTGCCGCGGAACGTGTCGCCGGCTTTGAACAACAGCCAGTCCGGATAGCCGTTGCGCAGCTTTTTGTAACCGGCGCTGGGGGTTTTTAGCGGCGACGAGGGCGAGAGGCCGTCGTTGTTGTCGTTGCCGTTAGCGGCGACATAAATCACCCGCGTGTCGGCCGACTTGGTGAACACGGTGAAGCCGGTCGACGACAGGTTGAGGTCGGAGTAGTCGACGTCGCCGCCGTTGCCGGGGTCGGCCGGGGCCGGTTCCTCGGGCGTTTCCGGGGCGTTGGGGTCGACGATGCGGATCGAACGCTTCTTGATCGCCAACGGCTGGCCGGGGATACGCAGCAGCGCCTGCAGTTCGGCGTTGCCTGCGGGCACGGCGTCGAGCTTGGCGCTGTCCACCGCGAACGGGGCGGCGCTCAGCTCGTGGGCGAACCCGCCGATCAACTCGGCGCGGTCGTTGTGCCACATCAGCATCAAGATATCTGCTCCGGCGGGGAGCGTACCGGTTACATCCACCGCCACGGCGGTGCCCGAGCCGATCACGTACTGTGACGGTACCGACCCGAGGTTGAACTGAACATCAACGGGCGTCTCGACGACCCCGCCGCCACTCGACCCCACGGGCGTGCCGCCGGTCGTGGGGGTTTCGGTCTCATCGCCATCGCCGGTCGTACCGCCGTCGGCGTCGGGCGACTCGTCGCCGCCGCTATCGCCCGGCGTTTCTTCGGCGCCTTCCCCGTCGGGCAGTCCGGCGGACACGGGCGTTTGGACCGTCACGGTGTTAACGATCTTGTCTTCGATCTTGCCGTTGAGCCGCGGGCGCAGTTGCAGCTCGACCCGGCCCTCGGGCAGCGTGTTGAGTCGAGCGGCCGAGATTTCAAACGGCCCGTCGGTGATCACATGCGCGAAGCCAGGCACCAAGCGGCTCTGGTCGATCGACCAGGCCAGCACGAGCACGTCGGCGTTGGCCGGCAACTCGCCGTCCATCTCAAACGCCATCGCGGCCGCCTCGCCACGCGTCACCGTGTCGACGACGCCAGCGACAAACTTAATGTTCGGCAAGTCGGCGGCGGTTACATTGGGTGCGGCGCGATTCACGAATTTGTGCTTGACGGTCTGACGGATACGGCCGTCCACGCGAAAGTGCGCCTGGAGTTCCATGTTGCCCACGGGCAGCTGATCGAGGACCGACCCGGCGAGCGTGTGCGTGCCCTGAGCGGGGAGTTCGCGTTTGAAGCCGCGGACCATCTCTCGCCTGTCGTCGTCCCACACGATGACCAGCACATCGGCGTTGGTTTGGCCGTTGTCGGCCTGCGCCTCGATGCTGACGCCGCGGCCGTCGCCGATCTGGCGCTGCGTGAGCGCGCCGCTGGTAAACCGAACGCTCGACGGGTCGCGGGTGTCCACAACATTAACCGGGGCGCGCGACGACGTGTTGGTGGCAAAGATGGGCTGGGCGCCCTCGTCGGCCGCCACATCGGCCGCGTCGTTTTCCTCGGCGGCTGTCTCTTGTGCGGCGCCGGGTTGGCTAGTGATCAGCGCTGGCTGCGACACCGTGTCGGGGTGATTGATCGTGAATGTGACCGACGCCGTGCGGATTTTTCTTTCCGTGCGGGACTGCTCGGTGGCGTAGGCGGCGACGGTGTACTGGCCTTCGGGATACACGGTGGTATCCCAAGCGTTCGAGCCGTCGTCACTACCTGTGGTCTTAAACAAGGACACCGACCGGCCGTCGGCGCGGTTGGTCATCTCCGTGCCGTCGGGGCCGATCAGGTGGATGCTGATCGAGCGGGTCCGGGGCGAACTACTCGTCGCGGTTAGCGTCAACTCGCCGGTCACGACCTGATCACGCTCGACGCCTCCGATGGTGACGTTGGCCAAGACCGGGCCCGCCATCGCAACCAGCGCTATCAGGAGAGCGGCTGTCGGGGCGTAGGACCAGCGTTGTCGACGGTCAAAACTACTGAACATGACGGTCATTCCTTCTGTGGGATGCGTTCATCAAGGTGTAATCCCCCGCATGGACCCATCGACCGGCGGCGGGTCACGCTTAATGGGTGTACTGCGCAAAGCGGCCAAAACGGGCAGACCCGGCGAATGAGGCAAAACATTCCGGATGCATGGCTTAGAGCCGTTCGTAACGGACAGGCAAACTCCGATAACCCCCGCGGATTACGCTTAAACCCCTATGCCTGCTGCACCTGCACATATATGCGTGCATTCGGCAAAACTATGAAATCGATAACCCACGCGGACCCACACGTCCCCGACGCAGCGTGAAATTCTCGGATGACAACTCCGTCTCGACACGCGACAACTTGCCCAGCCCGCTTAATCGGCCCCTGGGTTCGCCGGCCCCAACAGAAGCGGGCTTTCGCCTCTACAACACGTCGACCACCTCGCGCCGATCGCTCGCCGCCGACGCGTACGCCGCCGACATGATCGCGACCTCGTCGAGACACGCCGCCAGGTCGTCGGCCATCTCTTGCGGGTCGAGCCGGCCCTCGATCATCGCCACCAGCCGCGCCATCCGGTCGGGGCGGGCTTCCGCGTCGGGCAACCGCCGGGGCTTACCGCCCTGGCTCACGACAGCGGGCCGGCCCTCGACAAACACTAACGCCGCGTCGGTGCCCCAGATCTCCAGCCCCGAGTTCGACGAGTGCTGCACCCACGACGCCTCGGCCCGGCCGACCGCGCCGCTAGCAAATGTCAGCTGCATCGTGCCGTAGTCGTCGACGGCCGGGTACGCCCCCGACACGTTCGCCGTGGTCGCCCAGACGTCCCGCACCGGCCCGCACAAGTGACATAACAGGTGCACCGCGTGGGCCCCCATGTCCATCAGCGCCCCGCCGCCCGAGAGCTCGGGCCGCACAAACCACCCGAGGTCGGCGCTGTCGAACCACCGGCCGTAAGCCGCGTGGTGGCTGTTGCGGAAAAACGCGTGCGTCACCTGGCCAAACGCCCCGTCGTCGATCGCGCGTTTCACGGCTCGGTTGGCCGCAAAAAACGGCTGGAAATACCCGCAACACAACGCCGTGCCGTGCTCCCGCAAGAGCGCCGCGACGCGACGCGCATCGGCCACGCTCGTCACCAGCGGCTTCTCGCAGAACACCGGCTTGCCCGTTGGCAGCGCCTTCTCCAACAACGGCAGATGCCGGGTGTTCGCATCACAGATCACCCAGCCGTCGATCGCGTCGTCGGCCACCAACGCGTTGAGGTCGTCGACGAATCGTGCCCCACACGACTCGGCGTACTTCCGGCCACGCGGCGGCGTGTCGTCCCAAATCGCCGCCACCTCCGCGTCGAGCCCGTCGCCCGAAAACGCCTCGATGAACGATTCGGTGTGGATGTGGGCGGTCGAGAGAAAAGCGATCTGTGCGGTCATCGGGATCCACTCCGGGCGTAAGGACGCAGTTCGAGCCGGGACATGAACGGCTAAGTCACAACGAGATAAATACGGGGGAATGATACTTCGCCCGATGTTTAAGACGCGGCGGAGCGGTCCGCCCGCACGTGGTCTTCGAGCGACGCCGGGGTGTTGGCCTGCCGCAGTTGTTCCAGCCCCGCGGGTCGATCCACGGCCCTGGCCCTCACCGATTCCAGCAGCCGCCACATCGCCCGGTCTCGCGTTGCCAGTCGTTCTTCAACCGCCGGCCGGATCGACGTGTGATACAGCCCGGGCATCGGCTCCCAGCGCTCGCTCCGGTACGCCAAGCAACCAGCCTCCAACCTGTCCCGGCAAGCGCGCCCCAACAGCGGCCGCAACCAGGCCGCGTCGGCGTTCAGCCAGTCGCACGATACCAGGGCGATCCAACCCGCCCCGGCCGTCCGCTCACGATCGCCCAGCGCCGCCGCCAGCCCACCCATCGGCCCCAGCCCGCCGACACGGTCGGCGATCGTCGTCAAACCCAAGTCTTCGTACGCCCCGGCTTCCGCCGCCACCACGGTGACCGACGCCGCCTTGGGCCGCAGGGCCTCGGCCACCCGCACGATCAACGGCACCCCGCCGATCGTCGCCCGCGCTTTGTCCGAACCGAACCGTCGGCTCTGCCCCCCGGCCAGGATGTAGAGCGGGATCACCAATGTCGTCTCTGTCCGTTCAGTCACGGTCGCACAACGCCATCCCGAAGTACCTTCGGGCATTGTCGAAGCACAGGTCTTTCACCAAGCCTCCGACCAGCGCGAGGTCGTCGGGCAGTTCCCCCGCCTCCTTCTCTCGGCCCAACAGATCACACAGCACCCGCCGGAAGTACTCGTGCCGCGGGAAACTCAAGAAGGACCGTGAGTCCGTGGTCATCCCCACGAAGTGCGCGAGCAGCCCGCAGTTCGACAACGCGTTGAGCTGCTTGGTCATGCCGTCCTTCTGGTCGAGGAACCACCAGCCGCTGCCGAACTGGACACGGCCAGGGGTCGGGGCGCTCTGGAAGTTGCCGGCCATGGTCGCGAAGAGCTCGTTGTTGTCCGGGTTGAGGTTGTAGAGGATCGTTTTCGGAAGCGCCTCCTGCCCAGCGAGCGTGCCGAGGTGCCGACGCAACCCCGGGGCCTGCCGCTCGTCGCCGATCGAGTCGAACCCGGTGTCGGGACCCAGGCGCTCGAGCGCCCAGGCGTTGTTGTTGCGCAGCGCGCCGAGGTGGAGTTGGTGCGTCCAGCCGGCGGCGTGGTCGAGCCGGCCGAAGAAGTTCATCATCGACGCGGTGAACACGTCCTGCCCCGCGGCGTCCACGGGGCCGCCGGCGCGGGCCCGGTCGAACACCGCCTCGGCCGCGGCCTGGGACGGCTCGACGTCCGGCAGGTGCGTGAGCCCGTGGTCGGACAGGCGGGCGCCGTGGTCGTGGAAGAACCGGTGGCGTTTGGCCAGGGCGTCGAAGAGATCGTCGAGACGATCGATCGACACGCCGGCTGCGCGGCCCACGGCGTCGATCACGCCGTTCCAGGTCTCGGGATCGCCGAGTTGGTGCGTGCGGTCGGGGCGGAATGCGGGGTAGACCGCCGTCCCGCCGAGCGTATCCGACGCGGCCAGCTGCGCGTGGTGCTCCAGGCCGTCTTCCGGGGCGTCGGTCGTGCCGATGAGTTTCACGCCGAACCGCCGGAGGATCACCGACACCGGCATGTCGGCGAGTTGCCGGTTCGCCTCGTCCCACACGTCGCGGGCTGTGTCGGCGTTGAGCGTCGTGTCGATATCGAAGTATCGCTTGAGTTCGAGGTGGCACCAATGGTAGAGCGGGTTGCGGAGCGTCTGCGGCACGACCCGGGCAAACGCGAGGAACTTCTCCCACGGCTCAGCGTCGCCGGTACAGAACCGCTCGTCCACGCCCGCCGCCCGCATCGCCCGCCACTTGTAGTGGTCGCCCTCAAGCCACGCCTCGGCGAGATCGGCGAACCGGCGGTCGCTCGCCAGATCTTGCGGCGGCAGGTGGCCGTGGTAGTCGTAGATCGGCTGCGACGCGGCGAAGTCGTGGTACAGCCGCCGCGACGTCGCGGTGGACAAGAGAAAGTCGTCGTGGATGAAAGCCATGCACACCTCAAGTTGGATTCGACATCGTCCCGTGTCCGCTCGAGTTTGACAAATACGCCGGTCCGATCGGGAGACAACTGAATCCCCGTCGGAACCCACCCGGAATCACACGCCCGGATCACGGACCAAATGTCGCACTGGATGCCGTGCACCTGAAAATTTTTTTTCTGCGCCCCGCAACGCCCCGCTGGGCGGAGCGATCACCCCCAAACCTCACCCGCGTCCCAACCCACCCCGCGAAGGAAACGCCATGATCGCCCCTGCCACCGCCAACCCGACCCCGGCCAACCCCGCCCCACTGCAAGACGGCCAGATCGCCCCGCCCGATTCGGCCGCCCTCGCCCCGGCCGTCAACCCTGAAACCCCGCGCACCAGCCCCGCCACCAGTGCGCCCCAGCCCGACGGCCAAGTCGCCCCGCCGGCGACCGACCCCGTCGAGCCCGGCACCCCGGGAACGCCCGAAAACCCCTCCGCTGGAGCGCCCGAGACCCCCGGCACCGCTCCCGCGACCCCGCCGAGCGACACTTCCAACGCCGGCATCCGCAAGCGGATCGACTCGATCACCGCCGAGATCAACGAGCTCCGCGGCCGAGAAACCCTCAGCGAAAGCGAACAGCTCCGCCTCCAGGAACTCACCCAGAGCCGTACCGAGCTGTTCACCATGCTGTCAAACCTCATGAAGCAGGAACACGAGGCCCGGATGGCGATCATCCGCAACCTGTAACCGCCCGGCCACAATCCGCCTACACCCGCTTCCTGCCGCCGAGTCGGCCCCCTTCGCCGGGGGCCGACTTTTTTTTGGTGTCCGCCGCAACACCACCCGCCACGGCGAGATAACCCTGTGTTGCCTGACCCATTCACACGCACTTCGGAGCCCGTCATGTCCCTGAGCCTGAACACCAACGTCACCGCCCAACGCCCGCTGCCCCAGCCCGCCCTCGGCCGGCCGGAGCTGACGAGCAATACCACGACCGCCGCCAACGGCACCGCTAGCACATCCACGCCGAGCGTGACCGACCTGTTCAAGGCCCAGTTCGCCGAACTCGCCGCGGACAAGGCCGCCTTCCACGCCTTGCTGAAGCAGTCCTTCGGCGAGGGCTACGACGCCACGGCCGCCGAGGCGTTCCGTAAAGCCGCCCTCGCGGGCGACTTCTCGTGGCTGCCTGCCGTCGCCTACGTCTCCGACGAAAAGCTCGGCGGGGCCCTGGGCGCCTACGACCGCGAGAACAACGTCGTCTACCTCAACCGCACCCTCGCCACCGACCCCGCTTTCGCCGCGTCGATCTACGTCGAAGAGGCCGGTCACTTCCTGGACACCAAGCTGAAAACTGCCGACACCGCCGGCGACGAAGGCGAGCTCTTCCGCCGGCTGATGGCGGGCGAGAACATCTCCGCCGCCGACCGCGCCGCGATGCTAGCCGAGAACGACCTCGCCACGATCAACATCAACGGCAAGGACATCGTGGTCGAGCAGTGGAACCCGTTCAAAGCCATCGGCAAGGCCGCCAAGAAAGTCGGCAAGGCCGTGAGCAAGGCCGCCAAGGCCGTGGGCAAAGCCGTCGCCTCCGCCGCGAAGGCCGTCGGCAAGGCCATCAAAGCCGGCGTCGACTTCATGGTCAACAAGATCCTCAGCCCCGTCGTCAAGGCGTTGATCAACACGCTGGGCCCGCTGGTCGAGAAGCTCGGCAAGGAACTCGCCCCGCTGATCGCGGCCGGCGGCAAGGTCGTCGAGCTGCTGGAAAAAGTCTTCGGCCCGGTGATGAAGGTCATCGGCGACGCCGCCGCCCCGATCCTCAAGCCCCTGGGCAAGATCCTCGGCGGCATCGAGAAGGTCACCAACGCGATCCTCGGCCCGTTCCTCAAGCCCCTGCGGGAAGGCCTCAACTCATTGGTCACCAAGCTGACCAAGGGCGCCCGCTCGGCCCACGTCGCCAAGACCCCCGGCATGAAGACCCAGTCGCTCGCCGCCCGCAACGCCAACATCGATAAGGCCGAAGAGCAGCTCAAGTTCTCCGCCAAGGAACTGCTCAGCGGCGCCACCATCGGCCTGGCGATCATCGGCGGCGTCGCCGCCCTCACCGGTGTCTTCAAGAAGCTCAAGAACTTCTTCAAGAAGTCCACCAAGAAAGTCGACTTCGACCTGCCGACCAAGAAGCAAACCAAAAAGCTGCACAAAGACCGGGCCAACTTCGCCAAGAAGCAGAACCGCAAGGTGAACACCAAGAACGGCCGCAAGCCCATCCAACACCAGGGCCCCCGCAAGAACCTAGGCGACGGCCCGGCCACCAAGAAGGGCGTGACTTCCAAAAAGGACATCGAAGCCATCCGCAAGAAGCAGGCGGCCAAGCGGGGCAAAAAGTACGAGTCGCCCGCCCAGGCCCAGAAGAAGGCTAACCGCACCGCTCGCGACCACCACCAGCAGCTCAAGACCGATGCCCTCAAGGCCCGCAAGGCCAAGGCCCAGGCCCGCAAAGCCCGCGCCCAGAAGCAGCTCGACACCAACCAGACCGAACTCAAGAAGCTGCACCGCGAACAGGCCAACCTAATCTCGAAGAAGAACCGCATCGAGGCCCAGACCCGCCGCAACGCCGCCCGCCGCGAGGCCGCCGACGCCGCCCGCGAGACCAAGCTCGCCAACCGCAAGGCCCACGCCCAGGACATGCAGCAGAACTGGAACCTCAAGACCAGCGCCGAGAAGGCCAGCTACATCAAGTCCATCTACGGCCGGGGCGGCTACGGCCGCTAAGCCGCCAGAAACACGCTCCGTCCTTACCCCCGGGCGGCCGGCCCCAACGGGCCCGCCGCCCTTTTCATCGCCGACGAATCCCGCAACTTCCCGTATGATTGGGATTCACCGTTCTCCAGACCACAGGGTGGGCCACCGATGCGCGGTCTTTTCGAAAAACTCAACACGCTGCTGGTCAAGCACAGCGACCTGCTGCTCGCCGCGATGGTCGTGCTCATCATGGGCACCATCATCATCCGCATCCCCCCGGGGATGATGGACTGGCTGATCGCGATCAACATCGGCATCGCCGCGACCGTGCTGCTCACCGCCCTCTACGTCAGCGACGCCGTCAAGCTCCCGTCGTTCCCCACGATCCTGCTGCTCACCACGCTGTTCCGGTTGGGCCTGAACATCGCCACCACCCGGCTGATCCTGCTCGAGGCCAACGCGGGCAACATCATCGACAGCTTCGGGGAGTTCGTCGTCGGCGGAAACTTCGTCGTCGGCGGGGTCGTGTTCCTGGTCATCGTGCTCGTGCAGTTCATCGTGATCGCCAAGGGCTCGGAGCGCGTGGCCGAGGTCTCGGCCCGGTTCACGCTCGACGCGATGCCCGGCAAGCAGATGTCGATCGACGCCGACCTCCGCGGCGGCATGATCACTCCTGAAGAGGCCCGCACCCGCCGGCAGAGCCTGGAACGCGAGAGCAAGCTCTATGGCGCGATGGACGGGGCGATGAAGTTCGTCAAGGGCGACGCCATCGCCGGCATCATCATCTCGGTGATCAACATCATCGGCGGTCTGATCGTCGGCGTGATGCAGCAGGGCATGGAGGTCGGCGAGGCGGCCCAGGTCTATTCGCTGCTGACCATCGGCGACGGGTTGGTCTCGCAGATCCCGGCGCTGCTCATCAGCGTCTCGGCGGGTCTGGTCGTCACCCGCGTCGCCGCGGAATCGGGGGCCGACGGCAAGGGCGGCGGCCGCGTCGCCGGGGACATCGTCAACCAGGTCCTGCGTCAGCCCAAGGCGTTGGGCGTCGTGTCGGCGGTGCTGCTGGGCATGGCGTTTCTGCCGGGCTTCCCGTCGCCGGTGTTCTTCGTGCTCTGCGGCATCGCGGCTGTGCTGTGCGTAATCGGCTGGACGCGGGAAGACGAGCACGACGCCGCGGCGACGCCGGGCGCTGCGGGGCAAGCCACGGCCGAGATCGAAACCGCCCCGGCCGTCGGCCCCACGCCGCTGGCGATCGAGATCGACCCGCCCCTGGCGCCGATGTTCTTCAAGGACCAGACCGTCATCGGGCCCGACGGCGAGACCATGATGCAGCAGGTCGCCACCGACGGCCTGCCCGCCCAGCTCCGCGCCGCCCGGATGGAGCTCGAACGCGAGCTCGGGGTGTCGCTGCCGCCGATCGTGCTCCAGCCCGACGAGCGTGTCCACGACGACGGCCCGGGCTACCGCGTCGTCATCCACGGCGCCCCGGTCGTGTCGGGTCGCGCCGAGGGGCAACACGTCGTGCTGCTGTCCGAGCAGGCCTGGCCGCCCGAGACGCTTCAGCAGCTCGCGATCCAGCACGAATACGCCCTGCCCTGGTGCCGGGCGGTGATGCCCAGCGTGCCGTTCGACGACTTCGACGCGGTGCTCGACAACGTGCGTAAGCTCGACGAGCCGCCGGACTTCCGCGTGCTGGACGTGCGGGACATCGTGCTCATGCACCTCAAGGCCGTGGTGCGCCAGCACGCCGCGGAATTCGTCGGCATCCAGAACGTCAGCGATCTCGTT
Source organism: Planctomycetota bacterium (assembly GCA_039033595.1). Lineage (GTDB taxonomy): Bacteria > Planctomycetota > Phycisphaerae > Phycisphaerales > Phycisphaeraceae > Algisphaera. Next base: position 95,799 of record JBCCCG010000003.1, read on the forward strand.
GAGAAGCTCAAGGAATCGCAGCCCGACCTGGTCAAGGCCGTCGTGCCGGTGGTGCTCAACCCGGCACAGCTGACCGAGCTCTTGCAGGTGCTGTTGCGCGACGGCGTGCCCATCGGCGACCTGCCGAAGCTGCTCGAAGCCGCCGCCCGCCACGCGCCGCACGTCGGCACAACGCCGCTGGACATCGAGGCGCTCGGGGCGCTGGTCCGCCGCGACCTGGGCCGCACGATCTGCGCTCACCTGTCGCAGGGCCGGGCGAGCCTGGGTTTCTATGCCCTGGACCCGCAGCTCGAGAACGCCGCCGCCGAAGCGCTGCGCGAGACGCCAAATGGCGTAACGCTGGCGATGAACCTCGACGAGCGTCGACGTCTCTTGCAGTCGTTGGCCGAGGGCATCCCCGCCCACCGCCACGTCAAAGCCCCGGCCGTGCTCGCCGTCAGCCAGCCCCTGCTCCGCCGCCCTCTCGCCGACCTGATCCGGCCGTACCTGCCCGACGTAGCCGTGGTGACCTACGACGACCTGTCGGCCGAGATCGTGCCCAAGCAACTGGGGCTGATCATGCCCGCCGACGAAACCGTGGAGGCCTGACCATGTTCCGCTCCGCCCGCAACGCCCCGCGTCCCCGCTCGCCCCGATGGTGTTTCCTCGCCCTGCTGGTTCTTCTTCCGGGGTTGGGCCTAGGAGGGGGCTGCGAATCGACCGCCAGCAAGCCCCGCGTCAGCGAGAATATCCGGCTAGTCAGCGAGAACGGCAGTGCGCTGTACTTCCAAGCCAAAGACACCTACGCCGGCGTCCGCCAGCGTGACCTGCAGGGCGACACGTTCACCACAGAGATGGACAAGGTGCTGCGCCTGCTCGACGCGGCCGTGGTCAACGACCCGGGCAACCCGCTGTTCCGCTCGAAGCGCGCCGACGTCTGGCTCGAGCTCGGACAGTTCGACCTGGCGCAGAAGGGCTACGACAACGCCCGGCTGATCACCGAGGACTGGGTGCCCTCCTGGGTCGGCACGGCCGACATCGCGTTGATCAATGGCGACTACGAACTCACCGACGCGATGCTCACCAGCGCCTGGTCCGCGGTGCGCGGAGCCGAGGACTCGCTGCCGAAGTTCGAAGACCCATTTGCCCAACTCTTCGCCATCGTCGGGCTCAACATCTTCATCCAGCCCAGCGTTCAACACCCCGACGACCCAACCCTCTCGGCCGTGGACCGGCAGCGGCTGCTGACCCACTGGCTGCAGGAGAGCGAGTCGTGGACGATCGAGAATCCCGACCTCAAAACCGCCGTGCCCGGCGGCGTGGGGCAGGTTGGTGGGGGCAGGAACCAGACCGTGAACACCGCCGGGCTGTTCCGCCGGCTGCGGGCCGGGATCTTGTACCGTCGCGCCCGGCTGACGCAGGCGAATCCCCCGCCACCGGTAACCGAACCGGCCGAAGACGCCACTGCTACGTCGAAGAGCAAGAAAAAGAAGGCGAAAGAGCCTCCTCCACCACCCCCAACGCCTCAGGACTGGCTGGATCAGGCCCTGACCTGGGACCCCAACTACTTCCCGGCCAAGCTGATGCGGGCCGAGTTGTACGTCGAGGCCGGCCGCGTCCGCGACGCCGAGCGGATCCTCCGGCCGTACCTCAATTCCTCCGACCCCAAGCTCGCCCACAACGGGCGGCTGCTGCTGGCGATGGCAAACATCTATGCCGTGTGGTTCGACCAGGCCCCGTCCCCCGAACTCGCCGACGACGCCGACACATTTTTCGTGAAGCTGCACGAGCTCAACCCACGGCATACGCAGGGCTACCTCGACCGGGCCCGGTTCTACCTCGCCACCGGGACGCACTTCGAGCGCCCCGACACGCTTCGGGCGGGCCTCGCGTGCCTCAACACCGCCGAGGGTCTCCTGGGCGGGCCGAACGCGGAGACCGCCAACCTGCGTCAATTGCTCCAAGACGCTTTGGGATCTTGATTTACAACGTGTCGATCCTGGCTCGGGTTGGCGACCGGCACCTTTTTTTCGCTCCTGCCCGCAACACCACGCCGCTCCGCACGATGACCTTTTGGTGGCCCGAGCGTCGGGCCGAATCGAACCCAACGCCGTCCACCGGAGCGAAGCCATGAACCCCGTCAACCCCATCCAGAGCCAGAACTTCTCGAACCCGCCCCAGCACACCGGCAACACCGCCGCGAACCCCAACGGCTTCGGCCAGGCCCTCGCCGCCACCGCCGCCGTGGCCGTGCCCATCGCCGACACCGCCATCAGCCTCGCCACCGGCCGCTCGTCCAGCCTCCGCGGCCTCGGCCTCGGCTCGGTCCCCGGCAGCACCGCCTCGGGTGCCCAGAACGCCAACTACATGAACGACCTGCTGGCCAAGCAAGAAGAGGTCCAGATGCGGAACATGCAGTTCACCACGATCTCCAACGTCTCGAAAACCGAGCACGAAACTCGCATGTCGGCCGTCCGCAACATCCGCGCCTAAAACAGGTTAAACCGCTCCGACTCTCGCTCCCCCGAGCCCGCCGGCCCCCGCCGGCGGGCTTCTTTACGGATCTCCGGAAAAACTTTCTCCAGGCCCGCAACACTCGCCGTTACGATGCGATCACCCTCTGTCCCCGCCCCGTGAACTCCCCGCGAAAGACCGCACCATGGCCATCGAAAGAACCCCCGGAAGCTCCGGCCCCCACAACGTCAACCCCCTCGGCGGCCCGGACCCGACCTCCCCGGCCAAGCCCACCGGCGGCGCAAAGTTCAACGCCCCGGCCCCCGCCGCGGGAAGCACTCCGGCGGGCAAGCCCACCGGCGCCTCCGGGGGGCCGAACCTCGACGCGATCAAGTCCCGCGTCCAGGACGCCCTGGACCAGGGCAAGACCAAGCCCGAGATCCTCGATCTGCTCGTCGAGGAGCACCTGCAAGAAACCCTCGGCGACGACGCCACGCCCGCCCTCAAGGCCAAGGTCGCCGACCAGTTCCGGGCCGACCCACAGCTCACCCAACTGTTCAACGCCGTCTATAACGCCGCGACCAAGTAACCCCAGCACCCCCTTCTCCGAAACGGAGCCCGACCATGCCCGCACCCGCCGCCCTCCCCGTGATGCCGATCCCGCCCGCCCCCGCCGCGCCGGGCAACGCCGCCGGAAACACACCCGCCGGCAACGCCGCTTCGGGCGGGAGCTTCGCCGACCGGCTGCAGGGCCCCGAGGCCCCCGCATTCGCCCACGCCGAGGCGTCCCCAGTCGCCGGTGTCGAGAAGTCGGCCCAAGTCAACCAACCTAACCTCATCGAGCAGTTCGACGCCATCCGCACCGAGGCCGCCGAGATGCGGGCCCACACACAACAACAGGTTGCGGAAGGCAAGCTCGGCGCGGATGATAAGAGCGTGCAGCTCATGCAGCTCTTCGACCTGCAGACCCGCGCCCACGACGTGGCCTTCCGCGTCGAACTGCTGACCAAGGTCGTTGAGCAGGGCGTCAAGGGCGTAACCCAGATCTCCGCGACCCAGGCGTGAGCCGGCCGCGTCTTTTGTTGAACTTACCGCTTCGTGCTCCATCACATCCTTGTCACCTGTTGGGGGTGGGCCTTGATCCATGTAAACGCGATGTCCCCTGGTCCCCATCTCGCCGCCGCGTTGCTGGCCGCGGCGGTCGTCCTGCTCGCGGGCTGCGACCGCCCCGAGGCGCTGGTCAACGTCGACTCGGAGAAAGAAGCCAACGCGATCCTCGTCGAGCTCGAACGCCACGGCGTCACCGGCGTCGGTAAGACCGCCACCACCGCCAACCGCCAGACCGTCTGGGCCATCAACGTCCCCGCTGGCCAGGCCTCGGCGGCGCGGCAGATCCTGGTGCAGCTCGACCTGCCGCGCAACCGCTCGGCCGGAATGGAAGACGTGCTCGAAAACACGGGGCTCATCCCCACACGGACCGACGAACGCGTACGCCTGATGCACGCGGTGGCGGGCGAACTTGAAACGACTTTCATGGCCTACGACGGCGTGGTGCAGGCCCGCGTCCACGTCGCCATCCCCGACGAGCAGGTCGCCTTCGCCAGCAGCACCGCTCCGCCGCCGCGGCCCACCGCCACCGTGGTTATCAAGCACGTCGGCGAGACGCCGCCCGTCACCGCCGAAGAGGTCCAACAGATCACCGCCCGGGGCGTGGAAGAACTCGACCCGCCGGACGTCTACGTCGCGTTCACCCGGGCGAGCACCGCCGTCGAGATCACGCCGGTGCTCACCGCCGACGGACAACCCGTTGCGGCCGCGGACGGGTACCCGCCTTTGGTCTACCAGCTCTTCGGCGTCTGCGTAGTCTTCGGCCTGATCATCCTCGCCCTGCTGTTCGCGCTGGTCCGCAAGGGCAAAGCCGCGCCGCGTTCCGCGCCCCCCACGCGGCCCGGGATGACATCGGTCTCGCAGAGCATGTGACCCCCTTACCGAAAGCCGCGAGCAATCGGCCTTCGCCTCCCGGACGTGAAATCTCGACGCAGCCATGGCTTTCACCCGAACCCCCAACCGGAACCCCGACGCTCACCGCCGACACGCGTTGTGCAGCGCCCTGGCGCTGTGGGCCGACGACCTGCAGCGGCTGGCCAAGCGTCACCCGGACGCCGATCGTTTGTTGGCCGAGTGCCTCGAAGTCACCCCGACCACGCTCGACCGCCTGCTGTGGGACGAACTCGAAGCCCGCGAATCGGCGACGCGACGCGGTCCGCGGCAGCACCGCGCCCCGGCCGCCCAGCCACGCACCGCCCCGGGCTACTGGGTACGCCGCCGACGCCTCGCGGTGCAGAGCGAACTCCAGAGCCTCGTCCGCGTGCTGCCGGACCTGTGGCGGGTGCTGATGGACCGCAAGCCCGCGCAGGTCGAAGCGTTCGCCGTGCGGGTGGGCCTGGCGTGCCTGGCGCTGTCCGATCCGCTTGAGGCACCCAATGCGAATGGGCTCGAGTCCGATCCGTTCGAGCTTGACCCCGATACCGACCACCGCGTCCGACAGATCGCCTCGTCGCTCGACGAAATCACGCTCGACACGGACCTGCTCCGGGCGTGGCGCGGCGCGTTCGGCAAGCAGGCCCGGCGCACCACGCCGGACAAGGCGTTGCGTGCATTGGGCATGAGCGTCCTCTCGGGGCTGTTCCAACGCATGCCCGCGCCGACCCGGGCCGCGATGGCCCGACACTTCCAGTCGAGCCTGTGCGTGTCGCTATCGGCGGGCCGGCCGCTACATAAATTCACACCCGTTGAGGCAGAGCTCCTGGAAGCATCTTTTGTCCGGCTGTTCGGCCACGAAGACACACCGCGCGGCCCCGAGCTGTCGTCGCCCCCCCGCGGGAGCACACCATGACCAAGCCCAAGCTTGTTTCCCAGCCCGATCCGTCCGCCCTGCACCCGATCTTCCCCACGGCCCGGCTGGTCAAAGGAGCTGTACTCGAAGCGGACCAGCTCCGGCAAGAAGCCGAGGCGCTCGAAGCACAGGCCCAAGCCGACGCCGAGCGTCTCCGGGCCGAGGCCGTGGAAGCCGGCCGCCGAGAAGGCGCCGAGCGTTTCGTCGGCCTGATCGACGCTGCGACCATGCGTGGCCAGGAACAGGGTGTGGAGTTCGCCGACCAGGTCATGACGGTGGCCCTGCGCGTCGCCCGGGCGGTGATCGACGTCGAGTTCGCCACCAAGCCCGAGCGGATCACCGACCTGATCAAGACCGCGCTCGCCCAAGTCCGCGACCGCTCGCCCAAACGGGTCGTGGCCCACCTGCACCCCGAAGACTACGCCCTGGTCGCCGGCCGCGAGTCGGAGTTCGCCGGGCTCACCCCCGACGACGCGGCCTTCGGCTTCGTGCAGGACACCGATGTGCCCCGCCACGGCGTACAACTCGAGACCGAACTCGGCCACTACGACTTCGCGGTCGAGCAGCAACTCGACCGCCTACGCGAGCAGCTGCTCGGATAAACGTTTTCGCCCCCAGACACCGCCCCATGGAAACCACCCCCGCGACGCCTGGTCCATCCCCGCTCTCCGCCGCCGAGCGCGTCGAGGCGGCGCTAAACGCTACCCATCGGCCGCGCGCCGCTCAGTGGGGCCACGTGATCGCCGTCACCGGCACGCTGGTCCGCGCCGCGGTGCCCGACGTCGCCATCGGCGAACGCTGCGCGATCGAGCGACCCGACGACGAGCCGCTCACGGCCGAGGTCATCGGGTTCGACGGCGAGGGCGTGCTGCTCATGCCGCTGGGCGATCTGACGGGCGTACCGGTCAAGACACGCGTCCGCCCCGAGGGCAAGCCGCCGATGGTGCCCGCGGGGGATCGGGTGCGCGGCCGTGTGCTCGACGCGTTGGGCAACCCGCTCGACGACGGGCCGCCGCTCGATCCGAACTGGCCGCTCATGGGCCGCAGCCCACACCCGCTGAAGCGTGACGTGATCCGCCAATCACTGCCGACCGGCGTGACGTGCATAGACGCGGCGCTCACCGTCGGCGTCGGCCAGCGCGTCGGCATCTTCGCCGGGGCGGGCGTGGGTAAGTCCACGCTTTTATCGATGATCGCGCGCGGCGTCGAGGCCGACCGCATCGTGCTGGCGCTCATCGGCGAGCGCGGCCGCGAGGTGCGCCAGTTCATCGAAGACGACCTGGGGCCGCGCGGGCTCGAACGCTGCACCGTGGTCGTCTCCACGTCCGACCAACCCGCGATGCTGCGGCTCAAGTCCGCCTACACCGCCACCGCCATCGCCGAGGAGGCGCGGTCGCGCGGCGAGCGCGTGCTGCTCATGATGGACTCGGTCACCCGCTTCGCCCGGGCCCTACGCGAAATCGGCCTGGCCGCCGGGGAGGCCCCCGGACGCCAGGGCTACCCCGCGTCGGTGTTCGCCACGCTGCCCGTGCTCTTCGAACGCGCCGGCAACGACGGAGTCGGGTCGATCACCGCGTTCTACACCGTCCTCGTCGCCGGCAACGACTTCACCGAGCCGGTCTGCGACGAGACCATGTCGCTACTCGACGGCCACCTCGTGCTCACGCCCAAACTCGGCAGCCGCGGCCATTTCCCCGCCATCGACCTGGCCGGCATCGACTCGGATCGGCCCAGCGTCTCCCGCGTGATGGCGCAGGTCGCCGGCCCCGAACACCAACGCGCCGCCCAGCGTCTCCGCAAGGTGCTCAAGGCCTACGAGGACAGCTACGACAAGATCACCTGCGGCGTCTACGAACCCGGCAGCGACCCGCGCGTCGACTACGCGCTCCAGCACATCGACGCTGTCAACGCGTTTCTGCACCAGGGCACGCAGGATCTCACCGCGTTCGACGACAACGTGAAGCGGTTGATCGACCTGCTGCCGCCGGCACCCGACGAGGGGTGAGATTTTTGGTTTTCGATCGAAGATTTTTGATTGCCGGCCGTAAGCGTCGGCGGCAAGGACATTGATCCAGAAATCAAAATGAAGTTCAAATTTTCCCTCCAACCCGCGCTCGAAAAGGCCCGCGCCGACCGGGAAAAAGCTGAAAAAACCCTGCTCGCCGCCCGCCGGGCCCTAGCCGACGCCCAACAAAGCCTGGACGCGGCCGAAAAAAAACTGTCCGACCTCCTGCAACGGGCGGCGGCGGCGCACGATCACCTCGTAAGCCCCCCGGACCCAGCAAACCGCGGTCGGGACTCGGCCCACGATCTGCTCCACCGCCGGCAGACCCTCGACGCCCTGCGGTTCGAGTCGGACCGCCAGCGTGAAACCGTGGAACAGGCCCGGCATACCGTCGCCGACGCCCAGCAACTCGCTCAACAACGCCAACACGAACTCAACCAGACCGTCGCCCAGGTCCAGAGCTTCGAGAAACTCGAAACCAAAGCCAAGCAGGAACACCAGAAAAACCTCGACCGCAAACTCCAGGACGAGATCGACGAGGCCGCCCAAAGACGTTCTTCGAACTGAATACCCATGTACACCGCCACGATCCAACCCGCCGAACGCCCCGTTGAACGCGACACGCCCCGCGACAAGGTCAAGGACAAGCCGCGTCCCGAATCGGCCGAACGCTTCCGCGCCGCGCTTCACCCCCATAAACAGGCCCAAGCCGCCGCGGCAAAGCAGCCGCGCTTCGTCGTCACCCGTCAAGGCGACAATCCCGCGGTCACCCGTGCCTTCCCGAACGTGAACCCGCAGCTCTCGGCCAAGCTCAAGCTCGGCCAGACCACCCTGCCCCAGCCGCAGGCTCAGCCCCCGCTCGCCGGACAAGCCGCTGGGGCACAGACCCTCGCCGAGCTCAAGCAGCTCGCCTCGCAGCAACAATCCAACGCCGCCGAAACCGCTGGTCACTCGGCCGACGGCGCTAGCGCATCGACCACCGCCGCCGACGCGCCGACGATCACCGCCGTGCAATCGCAAGCCGTCGCCACGGCGGCCACCACCCCGTCCTCGCCAACCGGGGGCCAGGCCCCGCTCGCGAGCCCGGCGCTGCTCCAACAGGTTGTCGAGTTCGCCGCGGTAAGCCGCAACGCCGACGGGCAGAGCGAGTTCCGCCTCGGCTTCCAGCAGCACACCCTCGACGGGGCCCGCCTGAAGCTGACCCGCCTGGGCCGCGGCCGGGTATCGCTGCAACTCACCGGCACCGGCATCAGCGACGCCGAGGTCCAGCAACTCATCGCCGCGCTCAAGACCCGGCGCGTCGAGGTCGCCGAGGTCGAACACGTCTGATCCGCCGCCTTGTCCGGCCCCGCCGATCTGAATACAGCCCATTGCGCCCGGCGCTTCGGATACCATGGACCTCGGCATGAGCACGGAACCCCGATCGCAACCGCTGGCCCAAGGCGCCGCCCCGGACACCCGTCCGGCCGGCGAAGACGACGGCACTCAGCGCACGCCGACCGTCGCGACCCCCGTGCCCAGCGACGCCGCCGAAGCCGACTCGGCCTGGTCTTGGTGGGCGCTGCACTGCCCGACCACGACAGTAGACCCCAACACCGGACAAACCCACCCCGCGGGTGCTTCGCTCTGGCTCGACGCCGCGGCGCAGCGCTTGGCCCACCACGTCTCGCGCCTGACCTGTCGCTCGGTCAAGCTGTTTCGCGCCGACGGGGACGAGCGCGTTGCCGGGGGCTTCGGCAGCCACCTCGACGGCTTCGCGGCCCGGCTCTCGCTCGGGCCCGAGCGCGGCTCCGCGGTCGTCGCACTGGACGTGGCCGCGGCGCAGAGCCTCGCGGCGCCGCTGATCGCCGACGCGACGGGTCTGCAGCCGCCCGCGCACCCGGGACCGACCGATACGCTCGACGCAACCGCACTCGGGCTGCTGGAGTTCCTGACGCTGGCGGGCCTCGACGCGGTGCTGCAGGACCTGTCAGCCGACGTGCCGCTGGCGATCGAATCCTTCGGCGGCGTCGAACTGCTCAAGCCGCACCCCCGCGAACAGCGGCGGGCCGAGGTCGGCTACCACGTCCACGTCGGCTCGGCCCGCGGCGAGCTACGCGTCGCGCTGATCGACGCGTCTGCCGACGACACCGCGGCGATCCGACGGGTGCCGGCGGCCCCGGTAAACGAAGCCTTCGGGGTTTGCTTCGCGCTGCCTCGCGTGACGCTGTCTGAGGTCGAGCGGCAAGCCATGGCCGTGGGCGATGTGATCCTGCTGGGCGCGCCCGACCTGCCGACGCTCGGCCGCGATGCCCAACTCGTTACCACCACCGGCTGGTCGCTGGGGGCCGCCCGGCTCGAAGCGCTGCACCCCGACCACGTCATCGCGTCGTTTTCCCACGACAATCCCCGGCCGATCGAACCCGCGTTGGCCCTGCAGCCCCGTCTCGGCCGGCTCGACCTGACCGCCCAAGTGCTCCGCGACCGGCCGGACGACGACTCGCTGCGCCTGCCGCTCGACGCCGCGGCCCCGATCGAGCTCGTCGCGCTGGGTCGCGCCGTGGCCCACGGCGAGCCCGTGGATCTCGACGGACAACTCGGCGTGCGTCTGCTCTCGGTGGCCGGCCCTCCCGCCGCGGAGGCTTCCGCATGAGCGTGCTGCACCTCGTCCGCGACCCGCGCTGCGGCCTGTTACTGGGCGTGGCCGTGCTGTGCTCTTTCGGCGACGCGTCGTTCGCCCAGGGCACGGCGACACCCCCCGCCGGCACCACCGGCACCGAGCTGCCCAACTACGGCAGCGCGTTGGCCAGGATGCTGATCGTCCTGGCGATCATGGTCGCCGGCTTACTCGTGCTGGCCAAGTTCCTGCCGCGCTGGCTCAACACCCGCGGCCTGCCAAGGCGCGGCGACTCGCACATCCAGGTCATCGACCGCGTCCAACTCGAGCCCCGGCGCAGCCTGTACCTGGTCCAGCTCGGCGGCCAACACTACTTTCTGGGCAGCAGCGAGACGGGCATCCACCTGTTACGCGAGCAACCGATCGACTCGCAGTCCCTAGAGGGACTCGACACCGACGAGTTGCCGGAGATGCCCAAGCCGCGTGAAACTCCGCAATCGCCGCCGACGGCTGAGAGCTTCGACGGCCTGCTCGCTTCCAAACGCACCTGAGACACAGACTGAGGGTTGGGGCCATGGCCACGTATCAATTTCTCATCCTCGCGCAGCAGGCGACCGCCGGCGTCGGCGATGGCTCGGCGGAGTCGTCGCCCGGCTCGTCGCTGACATTTTTCATCGCGGTGCTCGCGGCGTTGGCGGTGCTGCCGTTCCTGTTCACAATGATCACGTCGTTCGCCAAGCTGGTTATCGTCGGCGGGATCATCCGCCAGGCGCTGGGCACGCCGCAGATCCCGCCGAACACAGTTATCACCGGGCTCGCTTTGATCCTGACGCTGCACATCATGTGGCCCGTCGGGCAGCAGGCGGCGATCAACTACCAGCAACTTAGCGCTACGCGTGGGGCGGACGCCGACACGACGGAACTGATCCTCGACGCGGCCGAGCCCGCGCTACGCGGCTTCCTCGAACGCCACGCGTCGCCCGCCAACGTGCAGTTTTTCGAGGGGCTGCAGGCGCGGCTCCGATCGGCCAACGCGGCCGGGCAACCGGCGGACGCCGATGACGGCGCCACGGCCGCCTCGGCCGAGGCCGTGGACCCCACCGGTGTCACCGAGATGATCGGGGCCGAACGCGTGCGGCAGCTGATCTACGACCTGTCGATCCTCGCCCCGGCGTTCATGCTGACCGAGCTTACCGAGGCGTTCCAGATCGGGTTTCTGATCTTCGTGCCGTTCCTCGTGATCGACCTGGTGGTCAGCAACATCCTGTTGGCGATCGGGATGCACATGCTCTCGCCGACCACGGTGTCGTTGCCGTTCAAGCTGCTGTTGTTTGTGTTGGTCGACGGGTGGCGGTTGATTATTCAGGGCGTGGTGTTGGGGTACACGTGACGCGATAGGTCTAACGAAACGATTGAGGAACCCCGGACCATTGACCTGGGGATACGTTCGGAAGGATAGCGCTGCCATGAGTGTGGATACATTTCTTCGCATCTGTCAGGAGGCGCTGCTGTTAACGGTGCTGTTGAGCGCGTTGCCGGTGCTCACGTCGTTGGCGGTGGGCCTGGTCGTGAGCATCTTCCAAGCGTCGACGCAGCTCCAGGAGCAGACGCTGACCATCGCTCCCAAGATCGTGGCGGTGTTCGCGGTCATGGGCATCGCGGGCTTTTGGATGATCGAGCAGGCGGTGAAGTTCGGGACGCTGCTGCTCGAGTCGATCGCCACGGTGCGGGGTTGACCCCCGGATGGTCCGGGCGGCGATCTGCGATCGCCCGCCGGACGTGGAAGCGAACCCCCGACGACGAGAACCCCGAAACGCCGAGCATGGAACGATTCGCCGCCATCCTGAATGACCCGACGCTGCGGGTGCTGGCGCAGACCGGCGGGTTATTGCTCGCGCGGCTGCTGCCGCTGGTCGTGCTCACGCCGATGGTCGGGGGCAAGCTGTTACCCCGGCGGTTCCGCTTCGGCGTGGCTTTGGCGTTGGTGATCGCGCTGCTGCCGTCGTTTGCGGCCGGTGCGCCGCCGGAGGCCATCCCGCGGGGGCTGTTCGTTGTGCTGCTGATGAAAGAAGCGGCGATCGGGCTGTGCCTGGCGTTCGTGATCACCTTGATGTTCGACACGCTCGACGCGTTCGGCGGGATGGTCGACCTGGCTCGGGGGGCGACGCTGGGCAACGTGTTCAACCCACTCACCCAGACGCAGTCACCCCTGTCGAGCGTGTTCTTCGTGCAACTCGGCGTGGTGCTGTTCCTGACCGTCGGCGGGCTGCGGGCGGTGCTGGACGGTCTGGGCCACAGCTTCACCGCGGCGCCGCTCTACGCCGTGGCCCCGCCGGAACTCTTTGGGCCCGCTTCCGGGGGCGCCGCCGCGGCCATCGGGTTGGTGGGTGAGCTCATGATCGTGGCGCTGCGGCTCGCGGCACCGGTGCTGGTCGTGCTGCTGCTGGTGGACGTGGTGCTCGGACTGATCAATAAGGTCGCGCCGCAGATCCAGGTGTTCTTCATCGGGCTCAGTGTGAAGGCTACGCTAGGCGTTGCGGTGCTGCTGGTGGGGATGGCGGTGACGTTCGCCGTGGTCTTCGAGCACTTCGCGCGGTTTACCGACGCGATGCGCGGGCTGACCCAAGCAGGGGGCGGGTGACCCATGGCCGGAGCCCAAGACAAGACCGAGCCGGCCACGCCGACGAAGCTGCGTAAGGCCCGCGAGAAGGGCGAGGTCGCCGTCTCACAGGAGGTCAGCGCCGCCGCGGTCATGGGGGCGGCGCTGCTGGTGCTGGTCTGGACCGCGGCGGGGATGCTGGAACAACTCCGCGGACTCACCACGGCCACACTCACGGTCGCGACGCGGCCGATCCCGAAAGAGGCAGCGGTCGGCGTGCTGTGGGACGCGGTCGGCGCGATGCTGCTGATGTTGATCCCGCTGCTGCTGGCGCTCTCGGTCGCGGCGGCGGCGGCGGTGTTCTTTCAGATCGGGGCGCTTTTGACCTTCAAAACGATGCAGCCCAAGCTCGAAAAACTCAACCCGCTTTCGGGCGTCAAGAAGATCTTCGCCAGCAAGAAAACCTACGTCGAGTTGGTCAAGTCCACGCTTAAGGTCGTCGTCGTGGGTTTGCTGGCGTGGAACGTGATCGGCGGCGAACTCGGGGCGATCGTGGCGCTGCCGCGCGGCGGGCCGGAGGCGGCGGCCGCGTTGACCGCCGACCTGACCCGGCGGATCGCGGGGCACACGTTGATCTTTGTGCTTTTTCTCGCGGCGCTCGACTTCCTCTACCAGAAATGGGACTTCGCCCAGAACCAGAAGATGACCAAGGAAGAGGTCAAACGCGAGTTCAAGGACCAGGAGGGAGACCCGCAGCACAAAGCCCAACGCCAGCGGCTGCATGAAGAGATCAACACCAACCTGATGCTGGAGCAGGTCAGAAAGGCGGACGTGATTGTCGTGAACCCCACCCACCTCGCCTGCGCATTGCGGTACGACCCGGACGAAGAATCCGCCCCGCGTCTGGTCGCCAAGGGCGCGGGCCACCTCGCGGCGCGTATCCGCGAGATCGCCAAGGAAGAAGACATCCCGATCCTCCGCGACGTCTCGCTCGCCCGGGCGCTGCACAGCCTGCAACTCGACGAGCAGATTGATGAAGACCTTTACGACGCGGTGGCCGAGGTCCTGCGTTGGGTCGAGCAGGTCGCCGCGTCGCGGGGGCAGCTGCCGGGGTGGATTCAACCGCCACCCGCCCCGCCGCCGTAAGGATTCAGCCGCGACCGGCCCCGGCGTCATCGGCTAGGGCAATCCCAAAAGCGCGCGAATCTATTGACAGGCCTCGCGCGGGTTCGATATAGTCCGGTTGGGCAGTACGACACTTCTTTCGCAGTTTTCTTTAGCAAGGTAAAGGGTAATTAAAAATGATGGGTATCACCAAGCGGGTGGGTGGCGGTCTGGCGGTCTGCGCTGGTCTGTCGATCGTGGGGACTTCGGGGGCGCAGAACCTCGGCACAGTGGCCACACAGGGCTCGAGTTTTTTCGAGCCTTGGGCCACCACGGCGCTCGGTCAGGTCGAGGACAACGCGGCCGGCGACGGTGGCTTCACCCTCTTCGCCAACAACCCTGAGGGCTACGCCGGCGCGCAGGGGCTGATCTCGATCCAGGGCACGCGCGGCACGTTCCTCAACCCCACGTCGGGCACCCTGAAGCAGGGCCAGGTCACCGTGCAGTACTGCGTGCTGTCGGTCGATCAGGTCGAGCCCGGCTCGGACCTCACCGGGCACGGCATCCTCGGGTCCTACGGGGTGACCGACTGGCTCGAGATCGGTTTCTTCCACAACGCCGCCGAGATCCGCGCCCTCGATGAGATCGTCGCGGTCACCGGCCCCACCGTCCGCCTGCGCCTCTTCCAGGAAGACCTCGACGGGTGGATACCCGAGATCAGCGTCGGCGGGCTGTGGTTCGACGGCGACGCTTCCGACGACGCGCTCGCCCGGCAGGAGGCCTACGTCGTGGGCTCCAAGTACTTCGCCATCGACGAAGACGGCTGGGTGCAGGGCGCTCGCGTCCACCTCGGCGTGCGTCAGGTATGGCGCAGCGACGCGCCCGTCGGCACCGCCGCCAACGCCACCGTCGGCACCTTCGCTGGAGAGCTGCTGCTTCCCTATGGCTTCTCGTTCATCGGTGAGTTCAACACCCAGGCCGACGACATCGGCCCCCGAACGCCCTACGCCTACGGCGTCCAGTTCAAGCCCGTCGGCGGCGTGCTCGGCCTGAGCGTGGCCCAACTACAGAACGGCGGGACCAACCGCAACGGCGTGTACGTCGGCATCGGCGGGTCCTTGGAGTTCTAATTGCACCCGGGGCCCGCCCGGAATATCCCCCAAAGCAAACGCCGTCCCTATCGGGACGGCGTTTTTATTCGAGTCGGTGATTCAGCCAAGCGCTCGGGGCAGCCTCAACGGCAAGCATGTCAGTTGAGCCGGCTCAGCACGATGTCGCCCCGGAGCTCTTCGTCGTTGATCTGCGGGTGCTGACTGCCGTCGGTGGTACGGGGGACTTCCGCAGCGACGTACCGGTAGATCTCGCGGACGGTGACCTGCTGGTTGCCGTTGGTGTCCGCGGCCCCGTCGAGACCCTCGACCAGGTGGTAGGTAAATACGCCGTGGCCGAGTTCCTGCTTCTCGTGGGCGATCTCGTTGTCTTTCGATGCGGTGAGGATCACCCGGCCCTGGCCCGAAGCGCGTTCGACGATGCTCACGGTGCTCATCGCCACGCCCTTGAGCGCCACGCCCTCGGCCGAGACGGTCCGGCCGCCCTCGGCAATGCCACCGGAGTAGCAGGTGTCGGCGAGGAAGATCAGGCGCTCGCACGGCAGCAACCGGAAGTAGCGAGCGATGTCCTGCATCGGGATCGCCGAGCCGATCAGGTTGTCTGCCTCGGCCTCGACGGGCAAGAGGTAACGCACGAGGTTTTCGGCGCTGCCGTCACCGAGCCCGCCCGCCAATGTTTCGGGCGCGCCGTGGCCGGAAAAGAAAACGACCACGGTGTCCTGTTTCGACACGTTGCCGGGCAGGGTCTTGCGCAGGGCCTGGATGATGTTGGAGCGGGTGGCTTCTTGGTCGTAGAGCTCGATGTGGCGGCCGGTAATCCCCAGGTTGCGGGCAAAGGAATCAGACACGGCCTTGGCGTCGGCGACGGCGTAACGCAGCTTCGGTACGCCGTGGTTGCCGGTGTCGTACTCGTTGATGCCGATGGCGATCATGTGGATCAGGCCGCGGTCGGTCTTGCGTTCAACGTCAAACTCGGCGTAGTCACTCGCGCCACGGTCGTCCCACGCCTCGACGCGGATGCGGTTGTGGCCGGGCTGCAGCGGTACGGTGAAAGCGAACTCGACGAAGCCCTTGGAGTCGCTGCTGCCCGAGCGGAAACCGCTGCCGCCGACGCCGCGGGGCGTGTCGGCGTTGGTCGAAGGGTCGGCCGTGTTGGCGATCGCCACCGTCGCCAGCGCGATGCCTTTCTGCTCCTCGGGGTTGATCGGCCGGCCGTTGATCGAGAACTCGGTGCGCACGACCTCGACGTCGTCGAAGACGTGTCCGGTGACCAGGACGGTTTCTTTGGTCGTGGGCGACAGGGCCTCGGGGCGAGAAACGTAGATGATCGGCCGCGCGTTGCGCGGATCGGGCATCGCCGGGGGCGCTACTTTCTCGGTCATGGCCAGCCGCTCGATCTCCATCTTCTCGAGTTCGTCGGCTTTCGCCTGCAGTTCGGCTTCGGTCTTGGCGACCTGCGCCTCGCGCTGGCGGAACGCGGACTCGCGGGTCTGGATCTCCGATTCGGCCTGGGCCAACCGGGTCTTCCACTCGGCGAGCGCCAGGTTCCAGTCCTGCAGTTCGCCACGGCGTTGCTCGACCGCCTGCTCCTGCGCCGCGAGTTCGGTCGCCCGGTCGGCGAAGAGCCGGCGTTGGCTGTCGACCTCGGTCAGTTGCGTCTGCAGGTTCGCGGTCTGCTGGGTGAGGGCCTCGCGCTGCTGCCTGAGCACCTCGGCGTACTGGGCCAGGTCTTGCTTCTGCCGGTTCATCTCGGATTGCCGCTTTTCCAATTCGGCGACCTCGGCGTTCGACGCGTTGAGCTGGGCCTGCAACGCGGCGCTGCGGCTGGAGTCGGCGCTGGCCGCGGCGGCGGCCTGCGCCGCTTGGTCCGCGTGGGCCTTGGCGTCGGCGAGTTGACGCTCGAGTTCGGCGATCTGTGCCTGCAAGGCGTCGGACCGCGTAGAATTGGTCGCGGCCTGTTCGGCCAACTTGTCACGGTCGGCCTCGAGCTCACGTCGGATCGAGAGCAGTTCGGTGCGGTCGGCGGCCAGCTGTGTCTCGCGGGCCTTGAGTTGGGCGACGACTTCTTCCAGCTCGGCCCGCTGCGCGGCGATCGCGGCCTCGTTGGCCCGGCGTTCCTCGTCGGTCATCGGCCGGGCCGCCACGACCGGGATGCCCGGGGCGGTATTGGTCACGATGCGGTTGATCGCGTCGGACCAGCTGTCGCTAACGACTTGCGCCACGACCGCGGGGTCTTGGCCGGCGTTGCGGTCCCAGGCGTAGCCCTCGATGTAGTACGACAGCCCGACGTCCTGGCCGTCTTTGGACAAGTCGATGTCGGCGACGGTAAGGGCGCGGGTGTCCCGCGGCGGGCCGGGAAGGAACACGCCGGCCAAGTCGAGCGTACTCGCCCGATCGGTCGGCAGGCCCCAGTGGGTAAACGCTAGCGCTTCGAAGCGCAGCTCCCGCAGCGTCACGTCCAGCGTGACCTCCGCGTCGTCGCGGACCTCGAAACCCGCATCGCGAAAAGCGCCGGTCAGGTACGAACGGAAGAACTCGCCCATCGGGGTCTCGAGGATCACCTTGCCCTTGTCGCCCGAGGCGATAACCTCGCTGCCGTCTTCGCGGAAGGTGCCCTTGAAGCGGCGCTGGTCGGTGACGTTGATCGACAGCGCCGTCGGGGCCGAGGCGCTCGGAGCGGTGGCCGGACGCTCGTAAGTCGGGCTGACTTTAATGTTCGGGTGCGCGCAGCCGACATGCAGCGTCAACCCCGCAAGCAGCGCGGTCAGCAGCAAACGGCGGGGGCCGACAACATGTAATGATTTCATCGTGGTTTCCTTTATCCCGCGCGGAGGTTGGCCAAGAGAAAACGGTTCGGCGGGTTTCGGGTGATCGGTCCGAACTCCGCGGTGTTGCAGCGACGTGGGAAAATCTACTCGACCACCTCAATCGTTAGATCGACAGTCTGCCAACGCGCCCCGAACGCGGCCGCAAACGAATCATAGGACTTGCCGTCGACCACGACCCGGAAATCCTCGGGCACCGCGGGGAAACCCTGTGTGCCGATGCCGGAAATCGTGAACGGCCGGTCGGCCACAATGGCTTTCACCGTCTCGGTCCCGGCCGGGGGTGTAACTTGGAGCCAGTAGGACTGGGTCTGGGGGGCGATCGGCCGGGGGATGAGGCGGTTCTGCCGCGGCTGGAGGCGGGTGTCGGTCTCCAAGGTGTTGGGAAGCAGTTGGACCAGCGCCCCATCGGGCCCTCGCATCAGCACCACGAGGTGGGCCGGCTGATCGACCCGGGCGGTGAACGCCAACGCCTCGTGCGCCGCGGGTTTCCACGGCATCTCGTGCTCGTAGTCGAACGATTTGCCGCTGATTAACGCCCATTGCTCGGGCGGCGCGGGCCGGTACCGGGTGACCCCGCCGAGCGTGGTGAACGTGAAGTTGAGCGGGCTGGTGACCCGCGACTGCTCGAACATCGGCCCGGTGGTGACCGGCGGCGATGTCAACGGAATGGCCGTGGATGCCCCGGTCGCGTCCGCGGTCTGTGTGTCTGCATCGGGCGGCGGCGTGCCTCCGCCGCCTAACCACCCCGGCGCGAAGTACCAGATCCCCCCCGCCCCGATCGCCAGCACGAGCAGCGTCGCCGCCACAACCCGCCGGATCAGGCACACACGGCCGCCCTTCTCACAGCCCGCCGTCTGCTGCGGCCCCATCGGCTTCTTACCTCGGCCCAGGCGATCCAGGTCGGCAAGGATGTGGTCGACGTGAAAATAGCGGTCGCGCGCGTCCCGCGCCATCGCCCAGTCAGCGATCCGCGCCAGGTGCTTGTCGGCCGACTTGTTACACGCGAGGATCGGCGTCGGCGGGACCTGGCTGATCAGGTGGCGTAGCACTTCGAGGCGTGTCTTGCCGGTGGACTCGACTTCGCGCTTCAAGAGGTCGGCGTAAGGCGCGTGACCGGCGAGCATCTCGTACAGCGTGGCCCCGAAGGAATACACGTCCCACTCGTAGCCGACGTTCTTGCGTTGGTCGGCGACCACCTCCGGGGGCATGTAAGGCACGGTGCCCGCCCGCATGCCACGCGAGCCTTCGCCCATCTGCCAGACCAGGCCGAAGTCTGCGAGGCGGGCCGAGCCGTCGTCGTCGATCAACACGTTCTCGGGCTTGATGTCGCGGTGCAGCTTTCCGCGCTTGGCGTGGATGTAGGCGATAGCCGAGGCGATGTTGGTGGCGTAGCGGCGCGCGAGATCGGTGGGCAGTGGGCCGTTGGCGCGGATCGCGTGCCCGACGCTGCCGCCCGAGAGGTACTCGGTCACATAGAACGGCTTGTCGACGCTGCCGAAGTCTTTGACTACCAACACGCAGGCGTGGGCGGGGATGCGGTTCATCTCCTTGGCTTCGTCGATGAACCGGGCGCGGGACTTGGCGCTGTTGAGGAAGTTCGGCTTCAGGGTTTTGAGCGCCACCAAGCAGTCGCCGACGTTGTCGTAGGCCAGGAACACCAGGCCCATGCCGCCCTCGCCGAGCGTGTCACGCAGCTCGTACCGCCCTTCCACCACGGCGAATGCGCCCCGGGTCGCGGCAAGCGTCGACGCCGGGGCGAAGAGCCCCGCGTCGATGAGTGCCCGCACGTGCGGGCTTGGCGGCTTGGCCCCGTCCCGAGCTTCAGAAACGTGCTGCGCCATCGCGCGCGTCGGCACGCTATCGCGGGTCGTGGCCTCGTCGTCAGCCCCGGAGATGGGCGGGTGCGCCGACGAGCCACCGGTGGCACCGGTCCCCGGCGCAACCGACGTGTTGTCTTGAACGCTGTCCGACGCGGCGGTATCGCCGAACGGAACGGTGCGTTCGATCTCCAACCTCGTGGGCATTGCGTCGTTGGCGCCGACCGGGTCCACGGGCGCGGCGGGGTTGTCTTCCAGGGTCGGGAAGTGGTCGAGGTCTTCGGACGGCGGGCCGCTCTTGGCCGCGGCACCCCCGGCGGCGCCTGGCGGACTCGAAGGGTTTTCGGGTTGATTGGCGGGCGGCGGGCCCGAGGTGGATGACATGACCCCAATCCCTTGTTGGTGCCGTCGGCGGACGGCGCGGTCGATCCTTGGCGATATGACCAACCGAGCACGATGCCGCGTCGTCACGGCAGAGCAAAGGTTTATGATACGTTACACTCGAAAAGTTGCGGCGCGCCACTCCGGATTTTTTACGCTGGCCTGCCGATTTCGACCGCCCTGGACCCCGCGATGGCCCGATCCGAGACGCCCGTGCCCCGTGCCCGCCTGCTGGTGCAGGTGACCGAATCGGGGAGGCCGCGTAGCTTCGATTGGTCCCTGCCAACCGCGCCAGGGGCCGAGATGACCGTCGGCCGAAGCCGCAGCGCCGACCTGACGCTCCGCGACGAGCACGTCTCGGGCCGGCACCTGCGGATCGCTGTAACGCCCAACGGGCACGCGTTGATCGACCTGGACACCACCAACGGCACCACGCTGAACGGCCAAGCCTTCACGCCCCACGCCCCCCAGCCGCTTGAGCCCGGCGACCGGATCGTCCTCGGCGGCTCGGCCGAGATGGTCTACCAAATCGACCCGACCACCATACCGCCCCCGAGCGTGGTGACATCGGCCGCCGCGACCGACCGCTCCGTCGCCCCGCCCCCAAGCCCCGCGGGGAAACCGGGCGAGGCCTCGACGGCCGATGCAGAGCCCGAGTTTTCCGACGCCGAGCCCACCCCCGCCGGCCCCACGGGCACATCGATCGCTACGGTCGCGCTGACGATCGTAGTGAGCCTGGGTATCCTCGGCGTGCTCGGGTACTTCGCGTGGGTCTTGCTGGCGCCGCCTCCGGGGTAAGATGGGATCAACAACTCGGTTCACGGCAACAAGAGATGGGGTGGCCATGCACGACGTCAATGCGCTGATCGAACAACACCGCGAGTATGTGCGTAAGCTCGCCCGGGAGATCCACCGCAAGCTGCCCGACCGCGCGATCTTCGACGACCTGGTCGGCTACGGCGAGCTCGGCCTGGTCGAGGCCGCCCAGAAGTTCGACCCGCACGCCGGGGCGGCCTTCACCACCTTCGCCTACTACCGCATCCGCGGCTCGATCTTCGACGGCATCCGCAAGATGAGTTGGCTGCCGCCACGCGTCCGCAAACAGGTCACCCAGGACGCCGGTGCCGACCAGGTCGGCCGGTCCGTCGCCGAAGCCGGCATCGACCCCAACGCCGAACCGGAAGAACTCGCCGGCCGGTTCCACGAAGTGGTCGAACGCTTGGGCGCGGTCTTCCTGATCACCGACCTGTCGCCCGACGACGAAGACGACGGCTCGCTCGACCCCGCCGATTCCGCCGGCCCCGGCGAACGCATGGCCACTCGCGACCTGCACGCCAAGGTCGGCAAAGCCTTGTCTGAGCTCCCCCCCGAACAGATGCAGCTCCTCGACCTGTTCTATTTCAAACAGAAATCCATGACCGACATCGCCGCCGAGCTCGGCGTCCACAAGGCCACCATCTCCCGTCTCCACGGCAAGGCCATCGCCTCACTACAACAGGCTCTCGCCGGTGAAACCTAGCGCGCTCCAAACTCAACTTGGTCCGAAGCGATCTGCAAAGGGATCGCCGGAATAATCGGAATGATCACGCAGCGGCGTAGCACGCCGCGATGTCTAACACCTGATCGGTTATCACTGACCCGATGAAGCCAGGCAACACCAGCCGCTCCGACAGGGCATCGCATCCAACCTGCTGTGACTCTTTTTCGTATTCACATCCGGCCAGTCACTGACGAGGCTGCGGTCGCTGGAGACGGCGATGGCGGGCGGGGTGAGGGGCGCGCCTTTTCGGCACGGACGTGGCGACGAACAGGCCAAAATTAATCGCGATCCCAAAAGTTATTTCCAAATTCCTTCAAACCATCGGTCAGTGCGTCTGGGGAGTAAGGATTTGAGGGATTCGACGCCAACTTAGACGTAACGTGACCGTCCAACCAAGCGACGTTCACGGCATCTCCCACGTGACGCGGGCTCGCCTGACCGTAACTTGATCTGGTCAGAAATGTATCTGAAGAAGAATAAAATCCCCGCTCGATTCCCGTTTTCGTCAAGTACAAACTATTCACGGCATCTACCAACGCAATGGTCTCACCGGGTGTCCTGATCTGATCAAGAGATGCGGGTGTCTGAAGAGCCGTCATACTCACATCCAAATCGCCTCCACCCCCCGAAGGACGCAGCGATGTCGCCAAGTGAATCGCATTGATCCCATACTCAACCGATTTCCAATCGGGATCGGCCTGGTCACTATTTCGCCCGAGCGATAGAAACGGTGAAGATTTTGGTGAGAGCTCGGGGCAATCAAATAATTCAACACTTGGAATCATCTCCGATGTAATAAGCAGCGCAGACCAGCAAGAAACAACCTCTCGGCTGGTCCCCGGCCAACCATTTTGCAACTGAGGCAAGCTGCTGTCGTTCGTGTCGGCGTGGATCTGAAGGCCGATATTGATTTGTCTTAAATTGTTTAAACACTTTGCCGTATTCGCCGAACGGCGATTTAGATCACGTGACGATAAAACCAAAGAACTTATGGTTAAGACGCAAACCACCGCCACAAGAACCTCTAACAGGGTGTACCCAGATGAATGATTCTTCATTTAGCTAATCCTAATTACTTGAGTTTCTTACGCGAGAAGCAACGGTCATCGCAGGATAAAGGTGCCTATAAACCGGGCAGTATTATTTCGGCGTCACAAATCCAAACGATTCAGAGCCGAACGCACATCAAAGCCAAGGCCGATCATTGACCCACTACTGAGCTCCGCTCCAATCGGTGGATCATTTCACGCGTCTTATCCGCATAGCTTGTACTTGGGTAGGTTTCGACTAAGCCTCGGAAACGGTCCAGGGCAAGCCGGGTTTTATTTTGATTGAGTAGAATCCATCCACGCAAGAATGTTACCTGGGCCATTACCTCGTTTTCACCGTTGAACGTGGACAGCTCGGAAAGCACAGATTCCGCGTCTTCCAGACGCCCCAGCTTGATCAGGGCCACCGCTCGGATCAGGCCCGCCGCCAACTGCTTCGACTTATCCCATTGCGGGTCCAGGGACTCCACACGGTCCATCGCCAGAAGGCAATCCGCCATCCTTCCTTGCTCGTACAGCAAAGTCACGCCAAGGAAAAGCAGCGGTTCCCGGGCACGTGAATTCCCCAACTCGCGGTCCACCCGGCCAATCATCTCGACCGCAGAATCTCTGTCGTTATGTCTACGAAGGACGGCTGCCAAGCCATCCACTGCCCCCCGTAAATAATCACTCCCCGGGTCCGCGGGATCATCGGCGAGCGACGCATCGATCAGTGCTTGGCCCCAAAACAAAGCGGAAATCTCAAGCCGCCCTCTATTTAACGCATCCTCAGCCCACCGAGCGCTTGCGTCTGACCGGCGCTTCAATTCATTCCGTAGCATCAACTGCTGAACGTAATCCGACTGGGCCATGAAGGCATGCCGTGTGTCGGTCGGACCCGTATCTACTGAAGCCGTGGCTCGCGCCCATGTGATACCAAGCCGTTCCGAAAGATCTTTATCATCTGGGGAGGCTGGCAACCCCTGGGTCAACCGCCGCAGGTGCCAGCGCAAGGGTTCACTCGCCATCCGCAGGTCACGAGTGCCGCTCACGGCGACTATAGCCAGCGCACTAAATACTCTCCCAACATCCGCGGTTGACGCAATAGCCAAGGCTCGCTGTCCCGCGACCAAGCCGTTGGACGGGGAGCCGTAGAGGATGCTGAGTGTGATTTGGTGGTGCAGCGAACCGATTGACGCATCAACCGGCATCGTGTCATCAACTGGACGGCTTGAAGGTTTTTCCCAAACCGCATCTCCGGACACCTTCGGCTCGATCAAGCCTTGCTCTATTCGCGGAAACCCAGCAGAACGGTTCAGTTCTACAAGCATCTCTAAAGCATCAACCGGATTGCCATCCGGCGAAGCGTTCAGAACAAACTGCCTCCAGGCCGCGTCAAGCATCTGGTCGGTCAAATTCATGTCGCGGAGTAATATTATTCTCCGCCGATTCAGCTCACGCAGAGCCGTGATGTCCAGCCCCAATTGCATCAAGGCGTCTACAGCAAAGACCGGATCGAGTCCTTGGCCTGTTGACTGGCGTGGGGTGTCCAAGGTCATCGACGCTACCGACGGCAGATTCAGGAACCGGTCCAAGTCAATTAACGTACCGGACCGCAAGCCATGTCCTTTGGCGTCCGGTGATAGCCGAGCCAGACCGCTTACCCATACGCCGGCTCCTTCCTCGACATTTTCGGCGACAGCGACTTGCCTCAGCAAGAGCCTCACCGCGAGATTCCATAATGTTTCGTCTCGGAAAGCACGCTCCGCGGCAAGCTGCTCAAAAACCCGCTCGACACGGGCGTTGGGCAGCGGGATCTGATGGATCAGCGACAAAAGCCGAAATTTATAGGCCGCATGTCGCTGAGATAATGGCAGCCCGGGATATTCTTGGATTAACTGAGCGCAGAGGCTCTCGGCGTAGCCCCATTGCTGCTTCGAGATGGCTTCTTGTACCGACTGAAGATAGCTGTCAGGGGTACGTGATATCGCGATCTGCGTCCAAAAATCATCGCCCGTCTGTGAAGATACGACCGGTCGGTCAAAAGACTCTGTATCGGATTCCTGCAAGCCTGCCCGAGGCTCTCCAGCGGCAGCGGTTTCCTCTGCCCGGCTATCGCAAACCCAGACAAAGCAAACAAACAGCGTCACAATCACTCGATGATTATGATCCCAAAAGAGGCGGCGTCTATACCAACCATCGATTTCACTGACGGGTTCTTTACGCATAAATGTCGTAGATCACAAACCACCGGCGTCTTCCAGCCAACCACGCAACTCTGTTAATGCGCTACTGCCGGGAGATAACGCTAACGCCTCATCCAGAAGCGGCTGAACCTTGTCGGGCTTGCCCCCCTGAGCCTCGGCCAACGCTTGGTAAAACAGTACGTAAGCCCGGGTTTTTCCCGTTGCTGAGACCGCAGAAGCATCTTTCAGGAATCGATCTGATAGAGATTTTTGGTAGAGCTGCTTGTAGATTACATGGAGAAGCAAGGACGCAATGGCCTGGCGGTTCAACGATGAGTCCTGAGGCATCATCTGCGCAAGACTTCCGGGCGAAGAAGCCAGTTCAAGGCTGGGGGTAGACACGTTTAGCCGTTTAAGTAGACCAAGTCCAACCGCCGCGGCATCCAGATGCTTCCCCTCTTTGTGAAGTTGATTGGACAAACCAACGCATAGCTCCGAAGGCCAACCCAACTCGCCCATATCCAAGCCGGCATCTCCTTGGGAAAACAAGGCGATGCGCTTAGATGCTCCCACCACTTCATATACGCGATCGACCACCGCTTGGCCCCATGCCTCTGGATCGGCCAATCGTTTTTCGCTCAGTCCCGGATCGATCTCAGCCAACGCTTCAAGCAACAAACCGGATCGCGCCTGAGCTGTTAGGTAGTAAGGACGCAATATTTCGACAATCTCGCCTTCGCCCGATTCCACGATTTGAGAAACAAGCGCGGTTTTACGAGCCGGATCGGCCTCGTAACTCACTCGCAGGACCGAGGCCGCCATGCCCATGGGTTCGTCGGGTTTCAAGGCGGCGGCTTGGCCAAGAAAAGACAACACCGCATCGGTCCCCTCGGCCCTTTCCAACTCTTTGGCGTATTGCCTCATGACATGGGGCGTCGTAGGCTTGCCGTAAGCAACGGGAATTAAGCCTTGGTAGTGCGCGAGCCGCCCTTCCTCACTGGGTCCCGGACCGTCGATCACATCAACCATAAACTCCATGATTGTCTGCCGAGCCAGTGGAGTGAGGTCGCTGTCAAGCAGCGCTTGAAAATCTATAAATGAAAGAGATGGTTCAGGTTCGAAGATCAGCCGAGTCCCGGCAAGGATATAAAATGCGTAAATCAAATCGTCGGCACGATCGGGGTGTTGCGAAAGAATATTTGTGAAACGTTCCGCCCACTCGTCTTCGAGCAAATCTGACGCCTTAAACGCTATCTCGGCCTGTAAAAGATCCGCCAAAGACACGGCGAGTCGGGTGGCGCGCGCAGGATCGTCTCGGCCGTATCGATCGTTGAGTCTTGCGTGGATCTCCTCCGCCTCGTCGATGCAGTCGACCCATCCGGTATCGTGCGCCTTCAGCTCTAATTTGCGGTACTGAGACCCCAAGGTTTCGGGCGCATCTTTGACAGGCACTTTGACGCCAATAATTTCTTCAGCTCCTGCCATCGCGTTGTCTTGATTCTGCGCTGACAACCAAAGAGCCGGGGGATCAAACAGGGGGTGCTCGGCACTTGCGAACAAGGTCGACTGGGCCGCCGGAGTCGCCCGGGTCAATACGATCGTGGCTAGACCATCTCGATCCGCATTCAGAAAGTTAGCGAGTGGTTCACCGACCAAACGGCAGCGATTATTCCCCGGGCGGACGCTGATCTTGCCGAGGTAAGTACCGGCATTGACATTGATACCGCCGTTGTTCATGACCTCCAGGCGGACCCCGGCTTTCTTCTTGACAATCTTTACCCCGTCGTTTTGCTGCTCGGTCTCTACTTCCGCGAACTCCTGTATCTCATTGACCTCGAACGGCCCACCGGCGTTGGTCGGATCGTGCCCCGGAGCGTTGGCCCAGGTAAGTGCTGTGCCACTCCCGCTCTCAGTCCAAGATACGTCCGATCCATCCACGGCTTCATCTAGCCCGAACACATTGAAGTCATACCGCCCGTCGTAGCCCGATACCGGCTGCAGCGTAAGATGAGCCGACGCAATATGACGACCAACCAGCCGCGATAGATCGAAACGCAGATATATCTTTTGCCCGACATCTGCGGCGGGAGCGTTTTGTTGCAAACCCAATAAAGATTGCTCACCGTGGGAGTCGTTCAATAGGATCGTGGCATCGGCCCCACGGCCTTCCGCGGTGGTTATCCGGGTCCAGGCTTCGCCGGAGTGTACGGGCAAAACAAAAAACACAAGAATGCCGAACGAACCTAGTACAAGCTTCATGCAACAACTCATGGATATAGAGGATGTCCCGGCGGCCCCGAGTTTGAGCGTAAGAAATGGGGCGGAAGGATATTTCTTCACTTGTTCTTTTTTAACTGCTTCGGTACGAAAAATCAAGGATAAACACGCCAATGCAAGGGGCCGCATCCGCGAACAGAAGTCCTTTTCAAGCCTTCGATCGCCTCAAGTAACTCTTGCCATATCGCATCAGATGCGTGGCGTTTGTCGTCAAGAAGCCCGCTGCAGTCACCACTCAATCCACGGCCGGGTCTATCCCGCACGAAGAGTAAGTTACCTGAATGATGCCCGATAGCAGCAACATCCAATACCCGACGTCCGGCTTCACCCAACCCTAAAGCCAAACCCCACGCGCTCTCCATCTCTGGCCCAATGGTGGATACCGGATTGCGGACGGTCGCGGAGAATTATTTCCGGCACCCGCCACGGAACACCATGCCGGGCGGTCAACATAACAACGAAAACATGGGCCGTATCGTTTTGCCTGCCGGACAACCAGGAGCTTGATGCTCCAACGATATGAAATCCTCGACAGCTTCACCCCCGCCTCCCAACCTGTCCGCCGCCCCATCGCCCGACTGTTCACGGCGTGTCCGCCTCACTCATCACCGCAGCGTCCGACTCTTGAGCGCCTCCAGCCTCCGACCGTTCAGGCCGGCACCTCTGGCTCGATCACATACGGTGGCTTCTACGCCGCGCGGGCCGCCCCGGGTTGAGACGCTTCGTGCCGGCACCCGATCTCGCCTCTCGGCAATAGACTTAGTTTGAGACGGACCGGCTCGACACCGACCCCATCGGTCGTCACTTCCACCACCACTTCGGTGACCTTCACGGCCCCCGAGTTACGGTGCGTCATCTCCAGAACACCCGACGCCCCCGCCGCGATCGCCCGGCTCTGGGCTTTCCGGTCGTAAGTCAAACACGGGTGCTCCGACCGCAGCCCCGTGACGCTTAGCGGATAAGTCGCCCGTGTAGTTGACGCTCTGATCGCAGTGGCCAAAGATCGCGTCGCACATAAGCTCTGCCTCCAAGCCAACGAAGGCCACTTCGCCGAGGTGGCTAAATCCCAGCGATGAGTTTCTCCACGCACCAAATGGCGGACCTAAAAGCGACGCAAGATCCAACCTATCTTCCGACGCAAATACCGACGTTGCACCTGATCGGATTCAGATCACCAGAATCGCAATCACCCAAAAACTTTTTATCAAATAGGGTTTACACGAAAGGATGCGAGATTATTCGGTTGTCTGCGAATCGCCGAAAATGAGCCCGGTAGGATTCGAACCTACGACCTCACCCTTATCAGGGGTGCGCTCTAACCAACTGAGCTACGAGCCCGAACGTCGGCTCAACCGACGAGCCGCACACCATAATCAACATACCTGAACAGGTCAAACGACCGAGTTTATGTCGACGCATCCATTTTATTGATTTTATCTCATTATTTTTCAATTTTATTAATTGATATATCCATAAAACTCAATTATATTGATTAACACGATGCTGCGATCGTGCGAGTGCCCCTACTGTTCATTACCCATGCGGCCTAGCCGGATGACGTGCGACGCGTGCGGAGTAGGAATCGATGGGGACTTCCCGCTGGCGCGGACCGGGCTGCTGCCCGAGGAGCACCAGCGCTTTATCGAGATGTTTGTTTTGGCCGGGGGCAACCTCAAGGTGATCGCCGAGCAGACCGGGGTGTCGTACCCCACCGTGCGTTCACGGCTGGACAAGGTGATCGCGCTGTTGCGTGATGAGATCGCCAAGACCACGCCGGTCAATGGCACGGTGCTCGATGCCGTGCACGCCGACGCGAAGGCCGACGACGCCGCCCGCCTGATCAAGAAAATCTGAATCCGAGTTGACAAGCCAGTCCCGGACGGTCCGGAAGGAGAACCGCGCGATGACCCACGACCCCGCTCTCCTGGATGAAAACCAGAAACTCGACGCCGCGCTCTCGGCCGCCGCCCCCGCGCTGGCCGTTTCGCTGCAAGAGGAGGAGCGGTCCCGCCGACGCCGCCGTCGGCTCACGATAGGAGTCATCGCCATGCTCACCGTTTCCGCCGCCGCCGTGTTCGCCGTCGTTCTCTCAAACCCCGCGCCCGAGCCGGACCCTTCCGGGCCCGGTGCCGACGTCGAAGTCACCACGGCCAGCCTCAGATCGATCGAACGCGCCGAGACCCTCGGCCAGAAAGGCTGGGCCGCTTTTCAGTCGCTTGAATTCCAGGATGCCCGGACGTTTTTTGACCTGGCCGTCGAACTCGATCCGAAATCCCCCAACGCCTGGAACGGACTCGGCTGGTCGCGTTTCAACCTCGGCGAACACGCCGGGGCCGTCGAGGCCTTCGAGAAGACGCTGGCGCTGGACCCCGACCACGGCGCCGCGCTCAACGGGGTCGGCCAGGCCGCTTTCCTTAACCGGGATTACGCCAAAGCCCGCGGGTACTTCGAGCAGACACCGAACTCCTCGGCGGCGCGATTAACGCTGGTCAAAGTCGCGCTGCTGACCGACGATTTCGAGGCCGCGCGAGCGGCGGCTGAGGAAGCCGAACGCATGCTGGCCGAAGAGTTCCCGCTCCCGGACGAACAGGACGCCTTCCAAAAGAGTACTGTCAAACTACTCGAACAGATGGCCGACGCCGCGGCGAAGGGTGAGTTCGACGACACGTTCCGCCGGTCCATCGAGCCCCCCGCCGTCGCCGCGGATCGGGAAAATGACGCCGAGGCGACACGACTCGCGGGCCGGGGTTGGCAGTTGTGGCAGCAAGGCAAATACCGCAGCGCCGCGGCGGTTTTCCGCAAAGCCCTCCAGCGAGATCCCGCCATGGCCAACGCCCACAATGGACTGGGCTGGTCTTTACTCAACCAGGGTCAACACGCCGGGGCGGAACCGGTGTTCCTGCGCTGCCTCGAACTCGAGCCCGAGCACGTCGGGGCGATGAACGGCTTGGCGATCTGCCTCAAGCAGCGCGGCGAGGTCGACGAAGCGATCACGACCTGGCAGAAAGGGCTGGAGATCGCACCCACCCCCAACGCGCTCATGGCCGGGCTCGCGCTGACCTACGTCGAACACGAGCGTTACGCCGAAGCCCTGCCGCTCTTGGATCAACTCGCCGAGGCCTACCCGGATGATGCGCGGTATGCCCGCGCGCTGAAGAGGGCCAAGTTGAACTGGTGAGCGTGCGTCGGCTGCGCCCGGCCAGCTTCGGTCGGTTTCATCTACCTCCAAAGCCGCGGCCCGTCGGCTGGTCCGATCTGGTCATCGCGCAACCTCGACGCGGCCGCGGCTTATTTTCGAAATCACTCTCGACCAATGCGTCGCACAACGTGCCCCGTGCTCGGCGGCGACGGCATGTCCGCCAGCTAGACAACATTCCGAGGGTCACGGCGAATCGCGGACCTCAACGGTGTAGTTCGGGCTTTCACGGGTGATGGAGATGTCGTGTGGGTGGTTCTCGGCGAGCGTGGCCCCGCTGACGCGGACGAACCGGCCGTGCTCCCGAAGGTCTTCGATCGCGGGTGTGCCGCAGTAGCCCATACCCGCCTTGAGCCCGCCGACCATCTGGTAAACAAAGTCGCTCAGCGGCCCGCGGTAAGGCACACGGCCCTCGACGCCCTCGGGTACGAGCTTGTCTTTCTTGTTCACGCCCTTCTGCGAATAGCGGTCGGCCGACCCGGCGAGCATCGCGCCCTGGCTGCCCATCCCACGGTAGGTCTTGTAGCGCCGGCCGTGGTGGATCACCAGGTCGCCCGGCGACTCGTCGAGCCCGGCGAACAGGCTGCCGAGCATCACGACCGACGCCCCGGCGGCGATGGCCTTGGTGATGTCGCCCGAATGGCGGATACCGCCGTCGGCGATGACCGGGATGTCCAGCGGGTTCGCCGCGCGGCAGGCGTTGAAGACCGCGGTGATCTGCGGGACACCGACGCCCGAGACGATGCGGGTGGTGCAGATCGAGCCCGGGCCGATACCGACTTTGACCGCGTCCGCCCCGGCCTCGATCAGGTCGCGGGCGCCCTCTTCGGTGGCGATGTTGCCGGCGATGACGTCGATGTCGTAGCGGGCCTTGATTGCGCGGACCGAGTCGGCGACGTTGCGGCTGTGGCCGTGGGCCGAGTCGACGATGACGACGTCGACCTCGGCCCCGATCAACGCATCCACCCGGTCGAGCTGGTGCACACCCACGGCCGCGCCGACCCGCAGCCGGCCGCGGTCGTCGCGGCACGCCCGGGGGAACTGGCTCTGTTTGGCGATGTCGCCCATCGTGATGAGCCCGGTGAGACAGCCCTCGTCGTCGAGCAGCAGCAGCTTCTCGACCTTGTTGGCGTTGAGGATCGCCTCGGCCTGCTCGAGGTTGGTTTCCGGGGGCGCGGTGACGAGGCGGTCTTTGGTCATGACCTCGTGGATGGGCGTCGTGTCGTCGCCGAGGAACATCATGTCCCGGCGGGTGACGATGCCGACGACCTTGCCCTTGGACGTGCCGTCGAGGGTGATGGGCACGCCGGAGATGTGGTGGCTGTCCATGGCCTCGCGGATGCGGGAGGCGGGGGCCTCGGGGGGCAGGGTGACGGGGTCGGTGATGACGCCGTTGGCCGAGCGTTTGACCTTGATGACCTCGCGGACCTGGTCCTCGATCGACAGGTTCTTGTGGATGACGCCGAGGCCGCCCTGCTGGGCGAGCGCGATGGCCAGGGCCGACTCGGTGACCGTGTCCATCGGGGCCGAGAGCACGGGGATATTTAGGCGGATGTTCGCCGTGAGCCGGGTGGAGGTGTCGGTGTCCTGGGGGACGACGTCGCTGGCGGCGGGGAGCAGCAGGACGTCGTCGAACGTGATGCCGTCGGCAATGATCTTGGCTTCCATGTCGGATTATGACGCGGATGGGGGGCGGGCGTCAAGGCGGGCGGGGGCGTGGAGCGTTGGAAATGCGTGAAACCGGGGGTCGCCGCGTTTGGGGTCCGAACGATGCGCTCGGCGCAAAAGAAAAACGGCCGCTCGGATGAGCGGCCGGTATCGGTTATGTCAGGTCAGCACGAGGGCAGGCTGAGAGCAAGAAGCCGACTCAGGGATGGTCGACGTTCTGATCTTCGTGCTTGCCCGGCTCGTTTACCACCATCGCGGCGTTGTTGTCGGTCAGAGCGTTGCCCGTCGGGGCGGTCTCGTAGATGTCTTCGTCGGTCGCGTTGGCCGTGTTGCCGCCCGTCTCGTTGAACAGGTGGTCGGACTGAACCGACACGGCGTTGCCGTACTTGGTCTGCTCGATCTGGGCGGTGGTTTCGAACGACGTGGAGTTGTCGTTCTTGGTCACCGTGCCGCGCCAGTCGCCCTGATCTTCTTCGGTCCACACCGAGCTGATATCCGTGCCGATATCGACACCCAATCCGGTGTTGAGGTCCGAGAGGACCACGGCCGAGGTGTTGAGGGTTTCTTTCCATTCGTTGGCCCGGCCGCGGTCGGTCGGGGTTCGGCCCGCCCCGGTGGTCGCCGGATCGGTTATGCGGTTACCTACAACCTCGTCGAAGTCAAGATCGAGCATGGCGTAGGAGAACTTACGCCCGTTGTCCAGCTGGGCCTCGGTGTTGGTATCCAGGCTGGCCTCGGTGGCGTTGCTGTCGGCGGGGTTGACCACGTACTCGGGCGTGAAGAAGTTGCCGTTGAGCATCAGGGCGACCACGCCGCCGGGCAGGCCGGTCAGGGCACCATCGGTGCCTTCGCCGTAGTCGCCGTTCGCGAAGTCTTCGTCGGTGATGTCGGCCCAGCGGCCCGAGCTGTCGAGGCCGGGGAAGAAGCCGTCGTTGCCGCCCTTCTTGTTGGATTGGGCGAAGGTGACCATGCCCTGCTGGATGCCGCGGAGCTGGGTCGAGTTGGACATCTGGCGGGCGGTCCGACGGGCGGCGCCCAGGGCCGGCAGCAGGATGCCGATGAGCAGCGCGATGATCGAGATCACCACGAGCAGCTCGATAAGCGTGAAACCTTTACGTCGTTGCATATGAAACTCCTAAGGAAAAATAGCAAACACACAATGGGTGTTGACGGGGATTCGCCGGGGGACGGCGGTAAGAAACGGGGGGATTCCGCGGGGCCGATCGGCACCGGGCAAACGCCCGGGCCGGGGACAGACAGCGTATGGAAAATGGCGTGTGCGGGAATCGAGGTTTCTTGTTGCCGGCTTCGGGGCGGGCCCTTCAACGGGAACTGCGGGTGAACCGTTCACGCCGCGTCAATCGGGGTGAGCCGTTTCGGGCTCTTGCATAAGTTTAACTTATACGGTGGGCGGGGGCTACGCTCGAAAACCTGATTCGGGTGGGTAGATAACCCGAGCGGTTGAGCGGGGCAATGCGGGGTTTCGAAGCAGGGGTCGGAGGTTTCGGGCGGGCGAGTCGTGAGCGACCGGGGTCAACACGGATCAGGAAGAGCTATTCCATCTCAGAAATACGAGACGGCGGGCAGAATCGCGGAGAAGATGCTCCCCGGTCCGTTGGTGGAGGCTTGTTGGCATCATCCCTCGGGGTACGGGATTACCCATACCTCTAGTTTGATAAGGTTAACCTAACTTTACGCGGCCTGTCAAGACCACTGTTCACCTGTTTCGGGATTCATTGATCCGCAGGGGCGGCCCGGGAACAGGTCCACACGGCGTTGATGGCGCAAGCGTCACGGCGGGGGCGGGGTTTGCTACAGTCGTGATTTAGCGATCTGGATCGCGAGAATCGGCACCGGTCGAAACCGGCTGCCCCCGTCCACGGAACCGCAGGAAATGCTCCCGAGTCAGACACAACGCGGGTTGATGTTGGTGGCCACGCTGCTGGGCGTGGTGGGTTGGGGGTGGGCCGCGGGCCGTCTGCAGCCGAGCGACGGTTGGGGAGTCGGAGCGGTCGTGGTGTTCGCGTTGGCGGGCCTGCCGGCCGTGCTGGCCGCGGCGGCGGTCGCGGCCGGGGGCAACCCGCTGTCGGCGGTGGTGAGCCTGACGTTGGCGGGCGCGTTCGCGGCCCACGGGCAATCGTTCGGCAGCGCGGTACGGCGGGCCGACGACACGGGCGCGGTTCTCGGGATGTATAGCGGCTGGGGCGTGCGGCTGCTGG
Source organism: Planctomycetota bacterium (assembly GCA_039033595.1). GTDB lineage: Bacteria > Planctomycetota > Phycisphaerae > Phycisphaerales > Phycisphaeraceae > Algisphaera. Next base: position 129,681 of record JBCCCG010000003.1, read on the forward strand.
CGTGGTTCGTGTTCCTGATCGCGGCGGTGGCGGTCCTCGAGTGGGCGCGGCCCCGGCTGCGGCCCAAGCTCGGCAAACGATTGACCAGCCGACATCTCGCCGACGGCTCGACGCTGTGGGGCGTCGACGGCACGGCGTGCGTCGCGGCGCTCATCACGGCCGCGGTCGGCGCGGTGCTGACGATGGTCCTGGTGCAGAGCGCCGACACCGGACAGGTGCGCGGCGGGCTGGTGCTGGGCTTTGCGCTCGCGGCGCTGGTGGGGTTTGCGGTTGCGCCGACCAAGCGGCCGGGGCTGGTGTTGCTGTCTCCGGGGGCGGTGGTGCTGGGGGGATACGTCTGGGCGACGCGGCGGTTCTTCTGGAACGTGACCGAAGACGAAACGCCCTACGCCGACGCGTTTTTCGCCGCGTTCTACCGCGGCGAACTGCCGGGGGTGGCGGTGGTATTGCCGGTGCACGCGGTGACGGCCGGGGTCTTGGGGTGCGCGATCGGCGTGGGGGTCGGGCAGGTGTTGGAGAAGGCGAAGCTGGGCCAGAAGTGAGCCGCGACGTCGCCGGTCACCTTAACCAGGCACACGGGGCGCGCTCGGCGAGGGCGGACGGATCAAACCGACGACAAGCCCGGCAGCCCGTCTAGGCTGTGGCCGTTCTTCTTGCGCTGGTAGTCGACCACGCCCTCGGGGCCTTTTTTCTCGGCCCAGGCGGTGAGTTCGTCGCGTTGCCCCAGGTATTGCATCAGCGGCACGCCGAAGCCGCACGAGTCGGCCACGCGCTCGGCGTGGACGCGGATGATCGACCGCACCCCCGGCAGCGCCGGGAAGTGTGACGCCAACGACTCGAACGCCTCGTCCTCGGGCAGCACCACCCCGCCCCGGCCCTGGATCCGGAAGATGTTGGCCCGCCCCTCGAACGCGCAGAACATGAGGCAGATCCGGCCGTTCTCGCGCAGGTGCGCGATCGTCTCGACCCCCGAGCCGGTCAGGTCCAGGTACGCCACCGTCCGCTCGTCGAGCACGGCAAACGTGTCGTCCAGGCCTTTGGGCGACAGATTGATCAGCCCGTCGTCGGCCCGCGGCGCGGTGGCGACGAAGAACATCTTCTGCTGGGCGATGAAGCGGCGGTGGGCGGCGGTGAGAACGGCGGGTTGCTTGGCCATGGCCGAAGTATAGAGCGTCCCGCGCCCCGCCCGGCGGGCGGCTCCGCAAACCACGATCTGCAAGGCCGCGTGCGGACCGACCGGCCGCTCCCTAAACTTGAACGCATGGCCCGTGGCACGACGCTCACCGAAAAATTCAACCGCCGACTCATCGAGAGCGGATTCTCCAAGGAGTGGTACCTCATCCCGCTCGCCGCGGTCATCGGCAGCCTCACCGGGATCGTCGCCACGCTCTTCGACCTGCTCGTCGAATCCTCGGGCCACTTCTTCTTCGGCGTCCTGGGCACGCAGCGCTTCCCGGGGTCGCGGCTGGCCTTGCTAATCATCCTCCCGACCCTGGGCGGGCTGATCGTCGGGCTGATCATGAAGTTTGCGGGCAAACACAAGTCCGACCCCGGCATCCCCGACGTCGTCGAGGCCCTGGCCCGGCGCCACGGCGAGGTCCCGGCCAAGAGCGGCGGGCTCAAGGCCATCACCTCCTCGATCACGATCGGCTCGGGAGGCTCGGCCGGGGTCGAAGGCCCGATCATCACCATTGGCTCGTCGCTGGGCTCGTCGGTCGCCCGCGTCCTGCGTATCGGCCGCGAACACATGCAGACGATGGTCGGCTGCGGGGCCGCCGCCGCCACCGCCGCGATCTTCAACGCCCCGATCGCCGGGGTCATCTTTGTGCTCGAGATCATCCTCCGCGACTTCTCGCTGCGCACGTTTATCCCGATCGTCGTCGCCAGCGTCTTCGGCACGGCGGTGGCCCAGGCGATCCTCGGCCAGAACGAAGCGGTGTTCTTCGTGCCCGAAGTCGTCCGCGCCGGTTACGGCTTCAACGTCACCGAGATCGGGCACTACATCGTCCTCGGCATCGGCTGCGGCCTGCTGGGCGCGTTGTTTATCCGAGCCCTGCGCCTCAGCGAGAAGTTCTGGAACGCCGTCAAGCTGCCCTTCTGGGCCAAGCCCGCGCTCGGGGGGGCGTTGCTCGGCTGCCTCGGCGTCGCCTTTTACCTGATGGGCTACGGCGACCAACCTGTCGTCGGCCACGACCCGCCGACCTTCTTCGGTAACGGCTACCCCGTCATCGAGTCCCTGCTCAATCCCGCCTCTTACATGCCCGGCGAGTCCGAGCAACCCGTCACCCTCAAAAACGCGACGATCGCCCTGCTCGCGCTCACCCTCGGGCTCAAGATGCTGGGCACCTGCCTCACCATCGGCTCGGGCGGCTCCGGCGGCGTCATCGCCCCCAGCCTGCTCATGGGCGCCACGCTCGGTGGCGGCTTCGCCATGGCCTGCCAACAGCTCGGCGTCTTCCCCGGCTCCACGCCCGCCACCTTCGCCCTCGCCGGCATGGCGGGCGTGATTGCCGCCGTCGCCCACTGCCCGCTCACCGCGTTCCTGCTGGTCTTCGAGATCACCGCCGATTATCAGGTCATCCTGCCGGTGATGCTCGTGTCGATCCTCGCGACCACGGTCGCCCAGCTCATCTTCCGCGACTCGATCTACGCCCTCTGGCTCCGCGACCGCGGCATCAAGATGGGCACGTACTCCGACCTGACGCTCCTGCGCCGCATGACCTGCCATGACGTGCCGCTCACGCCCGCTGTGATGGTTCAGCCCGACGACCCCGCGGCCCGGCTGATCGAGCTCGCCGAAGACTACGCCGTGGTCGACTACGTCGTCACCGATGAAGCCGACACGTACGTGGGCATGGTCGTCGGCCAGGACGTGCGCACCACGCTCGTGCAGCGCGACGCGATCCCGCTGATGATCGTCTCCGAACTCATGCGCACCAACCTGCCCACCGTCGCGCCCCACCAGACGCTCGACGTCATCCTCGAGCAGTTCGCCAAGCACGACGTGGCCAGCCTCGCCGTGGTCGACGGCGGCGACAAAATCAAAGGCGTTATCACCCGCTCCCGCCTGATGCGACAGTACCAGGAGAGCCTCAGCGAACGCGGTTAAGTTCTGTGGTTCAGCGCGCTGCTGATCACCAAGCAAGGGCCGGGGGGGCCGATCCGCGACCGCCCGCTAGACGAAAATCCGGATGCCCATCCAACCTCATGTCTTCGCCGCCCCCACGATTTAAGTTCACCCACGCCGACCGCCTGCACGGCCGCCGCGCGTTCGCTGCGGTCTTCGACGCCAAGGTCCGCAAGAACGCCGGGCCGCTGCTGCTGTTCACCAAACCCAACGGCCTGCCCCACCACCGCCTGGGGCTCAGCGTCGGCCGCCGCGTGGGCAAGGCCGTGGCCCGGGCACGCTGCAAACGCCTGCTCCGCGAGGCCTTCCGCCTGACCCGCCACACCTGGCCACGACTTTCCGGCGTCAACGGCGGGATGGATGTCGTGGTGGCGGTGCGTCCCCACGCCGCGATGACGCTCGACGACTACCAACGCCATTTATTCTCGGGCGTCGCCGCCGCCCGCCGCACGTGGGAGAAGCGGCGACGAAACGCCGATGACAACTAGACGTGCTGTGCAGCGGCGGTCGCAGATCGCCGTGGCTGATCGCGTCCCGGATCCCTGAGCGTCCCCGCCCGCCGATGCGCGATTCCGTGAACCGCGGCTAAACTCAAAGCACAACCGCGTTGATGCCCGCCGTCGCGCTCCGAGCCATGAAGCAACTCGCCACCCAACTCGTCGAGTCGGCACGTCGGCTGTTCACCTCGCCGCTGAGCGAGCTCAATCGCTGGCAACTCACCGCGCGCTACGCCGTGGGCATCGCCCGGTACGGTGCGCACGAGCTCAAGGACGACCGCGCCTCGCAGATGGCCGCGGCGTTGACCTACCGCACGATCTTCAGCCTCGTGCCCCTGTTCGTGCTGTCGCTTTTGGTCTTCAACGCCTTCGGCGGCTTCGCGTCGGTCGGCGGCGACCTGCAGGAGACCATCTACGACTATCTCGGCCTCGACGCGATCACGATCGAAGCCGCCGCCCCCCCCGCGGATTCCACTCCGCCGAAGCTCGAACCTGTACCCCCCGCCCCCGGCGAGCCCACGGCCCCGCCACCGCTGGGCAACGCTCCCCCGCTGACTCTCGAGATTGGTGAGCTGGGCGCGGATAAGCCGTCCGCCGAAAATCTCGCTGACACCAAAGCTCGTGTCGACGACCTGCTGGCCGACCTGCAAGCGCAAGTCGCGTCGGTCAACCTCACCAGCATCAGCCTCGTCGGCTTGGGCGTCTTGATCTGGGCCGGGCTGAGCCTGGTCGTGTCGCTGGAAACCTGCTTTAACCGCGTGTATCACGCCCCGCAGGGCCGGCCGTGGCACCTGCGCATCACGATCTACTGGGCGACCATCACGCTCGGCCCCGTGCTCGTGGCGTTGAGCTTCTACCTGACCAACAGCCTTGTCCAGACTGCCGAGACGCTCGACGCGTTCGGACTGATCGGCTTCGTGTTCGGCATCTTCGCCCCCTTCGCCTCGCTCGCCGCGACATGGCTGCTGCTCGTGCTCATCTACAAGCTGCTGCCCAACGCCAAGGTCAACTTCCGTGCCGCGCTCATCGGCGGCCTCGTTGCCGCGATCCTATGGGAAGCAAGCAAGTGGAGTTTCCGGCTATACGTTGACCGAGCCGTGGGCTACTCGGCGCTCTACGGATCGCTCGGGCTCGTGCCGCTGTTCCTGCTTTGGATCTACCTGACCTGGTTGGTCATCCTCTTCGGCCTCGAGATCAGCTACGTCATCCAGACGGTGGGCGGCAGCCGGTTCCTCCGTCCGCACAAAACGCCCGACTCGGCGCGCGACGCGCTGGTCGAGAGCCACTGTGTTCTGGCCGTAACCGTGGCCCTGGGCCGCGCCTTCGATCGGGGCGAGGCGATGTCGGTCAACGACCTGTCCAGCGCGGTACGCCTCCCCGGCGGGGCGGTCGAAAGCCTGGTCCAAGCGCTCACCGACACGGGGCTGATCCATCCCGAAGAAGGCCACGACGAGGGGCCCGGAGACCTGCGTCTGTCCCGCCCCGCCGAAACCATCGACGCCGCCGAACTCCTCCGCGTCGGCCGCGCCGCCGCCGCCAGCCCCACGGCAAACCCGGACGCGGCCGATACCAGAGTGTTCGACAGCCTCCGCGCGGCGCAAGACCGGGCGGTCCAAGGCAAGACGCTGCGCGACCTGATCGGGCCCGCGCACCGCGACGACGGCACCGAAGAACCAGAAACCACCGGTGAATCCGGCGTGCTATCACGCGCCGAGCCGAGCGACGCCTGACCCTTACCTTTACCGCGGGGTTTGGGCGACCAACTCCGCGAGCTTGCCGCCGTCGAGTCGACCGCCGGTCCGCACGCCCGAGCAGACATCCACCCCGAACGGCCGCGCCGCGGCGCACGCCGCCGCCACGTTGTCCGGCGACAGGCCACCGGCCAGATACACCGGCACAGGGGAAGCGTCGACGATCCGCCGACTCAGCGCCCAGTCGTGCGTCCGCCCCGTCCCGCCGAGCTGCTTGACCGCCCCGCCCGGCCGACCCGAGTCCAGCAACAACGCATGGGCGTGTTCGGCCGCCTCCCGCGACTCATCGATCGCCCCTTCGTCCTGCACGTGGATCACCTGAACCACCCGCACGCCGGGCAGCGCGTCGACCAAATCGCCCAGGCCGCCAGACGTCAGCCGATCGACGACCTGGATCACGCTCGTCCGGCACCGCGCGTGCTGCCGCGCGATCTCGGCGACGTCCGTCAGGCTGGTGAGCAGGAACGAATCCACGCCCGGCGGCGTGCGCGCCGCGATCTCCGCGATCAGGTCTTCGCCGATCTGCCCCGGCCCCGAAGGCATCGCCGACACCAGCCCGACCGCGTCCACCCCCGCGTCGAAGGCCAATTGGGCCTCCCGGACACCGCCGATGCAACAGACTTTGATCCGAACACGCGTTCGCATGTCTCACTCGCCGTCGCTATGCACTTCGCGGTAGCTGCCCGAGAACAGGAAGTGCGACGCGCCCTTGCCCTCGCCGTAGACCCCGAACCCGGTGATCTCGTAAGTCCGTTGCCCGGCGGCGTCGACGGCCACGCGTTCACGGAACGTCTCGATCCGGCCGGGCGTCTGGCCGTACCAGAACAGGTAGCCGTCCGTGAAGTTACCGAAGTGCTTCGACTCCTCGCCGGTGCTCTTGAAGACCTCGCAGACCAGCCGGCCTTGATCGTCGACGTAGTTCTTCGCGTCGGCGGTCACGACGTTGCCGTCCTGATCCGTTTCGTGGAACTCGGCCCGCTGGATGTCGCCGTCCCACCGGTAACGCTGCTTCACGTCGAGCGTCGTCAACAGCCGGCCGTCTTGGGCGTAGACCTTGAACTGCCCCGCCCACGAACCGGTCCAAGGGTCGAGGACCTCCCGCCCTTCGTCGGCCGTAAACGTCGGGTTGCCGAGCGAATACGCCCCGCAGAAAACCGTGATCAGTACCGCCCACAACGTTCTTTGCTTCATGTCTCTACTCACTGGGTGTCAGCCGGGTTCGTTTGTACCGCCCGCCGGTTATCGTAGCGCTGGGCGATCGGCATGCGGCGGCCGAACCCAAACGCCCGGCCGGTGATCTTCAAACCCGGCGCGGCCTGCCGCCGCTTGTACTCGTTGAGGTCGATCAGCCGCGCGATCCGCAGCACCAGCTCGGTGTCGTAGCCGGTGCCTTCGATAATCTTCTTGACGCTGTCCTCACGCTCGACGTAGCGCTCGATGATGTTGTCCAGCACGTCGTACGGCGGCAGCGAATCGGAGTCTTTCTGGTCCGGCCGGAGCTCGGCGGAGGGCGGCTTGGTGATCGTGTTGACCGGGATCACCTCGCCGCCGCCGGAATCGGTGAGCTCGCGTCGCAGCGGGCAGGCGTCGGTGTTCATCCACGCGGCGAGCTCGAAGACCATCGTCTTGGGCACGTCGGACAGCACGCTGAAGCCGCCGTTCATGTCGCCGTAGAGCGTGCAGTAGCCCACGGCGACCTCGCTCTTGTTGCCCGTGGTCAAGAGCAGGCTGCCGAACTTGTTACTCAGCGCCATCAGCGTCAAACCGCGCAAGCGGGCCTGGATGTTCTCTTCGGTCACGTCCGGCTCGCGCCCGGCGAATACGCCGGCCAGCATGCCCTCGACCGCGGCGTGCGCCGGCTCGATCGGGATCACGTCGAATTGGATCCCCAGGTTCTGCGCGAGCTGCTCGGCGTCGCTCACCGAGCCGCCCGACGAGTACCGGCTGGGCATCCCCACGCCGCGCACGTTCCCGGGCCCCAGCGCCGCCACCGCGATCGCCGCGGTCACCGCCGAGTCGATCCCGCCCGACAGGCCCAGCACGATCCGCTTGAACCCGCACTTGCGGCAGTAATCCCGCAGCCCGAGGACCAACGCCCCGTACGCCTCTGCCAAAACCGGCAGCGGCGGGCGATCGATCCGCGCGGCTTCATCGAGATCAACCACCACCAGGTCTTCTTCAAACGCCTTGCCGTGCGCGATCAGGTTGCCCCGGCTATCGAAAACGCACGACCGGCCGTCGAACACCAACTCGTCGTTGCCGCCAACCTGGTTGCAGTACACCAGCGGCAGGCCGTGCTTCTTGGCCACGTGCGCCATCAGCTTCAGCCGAAACGCGTGCTTACGCACCACGAACGGCGAAGCGGAACAGTTCACGAACAGCTGCGCCCCGAGCCGAGCGAGCTCATCGATCGGGTTGTCGTGGTACAGCCGACGGCTGAACATGTCCCGCTCGTTCCACAGATCTTCGCACACGCTGATGCCGAGCTTCGCCCCGCCGAAGTCGGCGATGTCCACCGGCGGGCCCGGCTCGAAGTACCGGTGCTCGTCGAACACGTCGTACGTCGGCAGCAGGCTCTTGACGTGCCGGTGCGCGATCTCGCCGTCGACACACAACGCCGCGGCGTTGTACAACGCCCGGCCCTCGTCCGGCGAATCCGACGGGCACGGGTAGCCGATCACCGCCGCGATCCCGACGCATTCTTTGGCGATCGCCTCGACCGCCGCGACGCACTCGGCGATCACCGCGGGCTTGAGCAGCAGGTCTTTCGGCGGGTAGCCGATGATCGCCAGCTCGGGAAAAACCACCAGTTCCGCCCCCGCGTCGCGCGCCGCGGCGAGGTCGCGGCGGATCAGCGAAGCGTTGCCCGCGATGTCGCCGACCGTCGGATTAATCTGTGCCAGAGCGATCTTCATAGACCGCCGATTGTAGACCAGAGCGGGCCAACCGACCCGCACCTCCGCGGCCCCACGAACCCCACGCCGCCACGTTGACCAACCCGACGGTCTGGCCTACGGTGTCCCCGATCAGGCCCGCCGAAGTTCGGCCGCAAACACGGACCCCCTTGATGACGCTCAACCCCCGGCCCCTATTCGTCGGCCTCGCCGCGCTGCTGCTCGTCGGCTGCGGCACGTTCGGCCCGACGCCCAAAACCAAACAGGTCAACAAGCACCTCGCCGACGCCCGGCAATTCCGCGAAGAGGGCCTGACCGACGCCTCGCTCTCGGCCCTTTCGCTCGCCCTCGAGGTCAACCCCAAACTCATCGAAGCCCACATGGGCATGGGCGAGATCTTCCGCAGCCGCGGCGACTACGAGCTCGCCAAGAACTCCTACGCCGCCGCCGCCGAGATCGAGCCCAACAACTTCAAGGCCCACTACTACCTGGGCCTGACCAACCAGCTCTCGGGCGACCCCGAAGCCGCCGTGCAGACCTACCTCAAGGCCCTCTCCATCAGCCCCCAGAACTTCGAGGCGAACCGCGATATCGCCTCGGCCTACCTGCAGCTCGGCGAGCCCGACACCGCCCTGCCTTACGCTCGGCTTTCGACCAAGGTCAACCCCGAATCTCAGCCCGCCTGGTCCAACCTCGCCGCGACCTACTCGCTGCTGGGCCGATACGAAGAAGCCATCGACGCCTACCGCACCGCCAACGAGCTCGGCGAACTCGCCGACCCCGTGCTGCTGGGCCTCGCCGACGCCCACATCCGTCTGGGCAACTACCCCCGCGCGATCAACACGCTCAACTCGCTGATCCAGTCCAGCCCCTCGGCCACCGCCCACGAACGCCTGGGCTACGCCCTCTTCAAGCTCCGCCGCTACGAAGACGCGCTGCAGCAATACGAAAACGCCCTGCAGTTCGACACCGAGGACATCGCCGCGCTCAACGGAGCCGGGGCCTGCTACATGACGCTCTACATCGAGGGCGAACGCGAAAACTCGTTTCAGAGCGAACGCGCCAAGGAGTGCTGGCGCCGCAGCGTCCAGCTCCAGCCCGAGCAGCCGCGCATCGTCGACCTGCTGTCCCGCTACAGCCGACTCTAAGCCGGACCCGAGTCCGCGAAGGCCCGGATTGCCCCCGTCCAACCTCGAAACCTGGCGACGCGTCGCCGACGACGAAGCGCTGCTGCGTCGCGCCGCCGACTGCGACCCCACCGACGTCGCGTCGGTCGCCCGATTGCGTAAGCACGCCAGCCCGGACGAGGCCGCGGTCGCGTTGGAGTTGATCAAGGCCCGCCGTAAAGCAGCCGCCAAGTTCCCCGACCACGCCACGCGGCTCATCGCCGACGCGACCGGCGTCGAACAAGCGACGTCGTTCGTCGCCGCCCGGCACAAGGCCGAGCGTTTCCGCGACGCGGGGCTCACGCGGGTGACCGACCTGTGCTGCGGCGTCGGCGGCGACGCGCTGGGGTTGGTCGCGGCCGGCCTCGACGTGACGGCGGTCGACCTGGACCCCGTGCGGGCGTGGATGGCCGGGCAGAACGCGGGGTGCGCGACGCGGGTCGCCGACGCCGAGGGCCTGATCGCCGAGGCACCCCACCACGCTTCCCGAGAAAACCGCGAAGGAGGTTCTCAAAGCCCGGGGGCGCTGCACCTGGACCCCGCCCGGCGGACGGACGCGGGCCGGGTGTTTCGGCTCGCCGATTACCAACCCAGCCCCACGACGATCCGCCGGCTGCTCGAACACTTCGGGGACACGGGCGTCAAGCTCAGCCCCGCGATCAACCTCGACGAACTCGAGGACACGTTTTCCGTCGGCGACGCCGAGGTCGAGTTCATCAGCGAAGCCGGCCGTCTTGTGCAGGCCGTGCTCTGGACCGGCCGACTCGCCCGCCCCGACACGCCGCGCTCGGCGACGCTGCTCGTGGACAACCAAACCCACCGGCTCACCGGCCCGCCCGGCGAAACCGAATTCGCCCCGGCCGGACGGTACCTGTTCACCGTCGATCCGGCCGTGGAACGCGCAGGCTTGATGGCCGAGTTGGGCCTGCCCGCGGTCCACCCCCGATTGGGCCTGCTCACGTCCGACGACCTCAACGCCGCTTCGAGCCCCTGGCTCACCGGCTTCGAGTTGCTCGCCGAGTTGCCCTGGCACGCCCACGACCCCCGGAAGGTGCGGGGCTGGCTGGCCGACCACGACGGAGGCATCATCGAGGTCAAGACCCGCGGCAAGGCCGTCGACCCCGATCACGCCCAAAAACTCCTGCGCGGCCCGGGCAACACGCCCTACACCGTCTTCGTCCTGCGGTTCGACCAACGCCTCGCGGCCCTCATCACCCGCCGACTCGAGAACACGTGCTGAATCGCCGAAGAGGGACTCCGCGGGCAACCGCGACGACGTATTCGCACACCTTTCACGCTCACGCCGGCTCGTCGTACGGCAAGTCCTCCAACGCCACGTCGACGTGGTCCGGCTCCGGGTCCGCATCAAACCGCACCGCCCGCACCGTTGCGTGGCCCAGCGTCCACGCCCGGCAGACGCGGTGCATCCCGTCCATCACCCGCCCGTCGGCCGACAGGATGATCGGGTGGTTCAGATCCACCTCGCCCATCAGCTTCGCGTGCTCGGCCACCGCCCGGCACGTCGGCACGTCCGTCGGGTTGTCCGGGTCGAACCAGAACGACTCGTCGAGCTCGCGGATGTCGGCCAGCGACACGTCCGCCACCGGCAGCCCGCGCGTCAATTCGACCAGTCGGTGGACGTCCCAGATCAGCACGCCGCGCTCGGTATTCCTGCTGTGGTACTGCCGTCGCATCGGGGCATCGTATCGGCGGAGAAATTTTTAAGGGCCGGCGCAGCGCATACACCACTCCCGCGAACCGACGGTGAACCTCAAGCCTTACTCCCCCTTCACCCTCACCGGAGCCCCGCCATGAACACGACCGAACCCCGCCCCGCCTCGCCCGACCCCCTGATGTGCGTGCTGAGCTACCTGGGCCTGCTCGCGCTGATCCCGCTGCTGGCCAGGAAAGACGACCCGTTCGTGCAGTGGCACGCCAAGCAGGGGCTGCTGCTGATGGCCGCGTCGATCGGCGTGATGATCGCGCTGGGCGTGATCGGCGTCGCGCTGCCGTGGGCGGTCGCGGGCCTGCTGGGGATGGCGGTGTGGCTGGGGGTGTTGACGCTAATGGTCGTGTGCATCGTGCAGGCTGTGCGGGGCGAGCGTTGGCCCATCCCCGTGATCGGCAGCCTGGTCAGCCGCGTGCCGAACGCCGCGTAAAGCCTGCCGTCCACGCCGGACAACACGCCGGAATCCGAGGGCGGGCTTTGGGGGGCCAGGCCCGCTCCCGGGCGGAGTGACCGCAAGACGGGCTTCCGCGTCGCGCCGCCGACCGGCCCGGCCGCCGTTACAGTAACCCCGCGTCCGGTCCCGCCGCGAGAGTTGCCTTGCCGATCCAGCCCGCCGACATCCGCTTCGACGAACGCGGCAACGCGTTCAGCGCCGCGTTCGACGACATCTACTTCAACCCCGACAACGCGGCGGGCAAGACGACCCACCTGTTCCACCGCGCCACGGGGTTCGACGAACAATGCGGGGCGCTACGGAGTGGTCAGCCGCTGATCGTTGGCGAACTCGGGTTCGGCCTGGGGCTGAACTTCCTGGGCACGTGGGCCTGGTTCAAGCGGCTCGCGCCGACGCCCAGCCGGCTGCACTACGTCGGCATCGAGTTCGCGCCGCCGAGCCACGACCAGCTGCGCCGAGCGCTGTGCGGGATGCCGGATTGGTCGGCCGAGGTCGAGGCGTTGATCGACGGCTGGCCGGGGCGGGTCGCGGGCGTGCACCGGATAGAACTGCCGCGCTGTTCGCTGACCCTGCACCTGGGCGACGTGGACGAGATGCTGCCCGGCGTAGCTCGGGGCGGGATGGACGCGTGGTTCCTCGACGGGTTCGCGCCCGAGAAGAACCCGGCGATGTGGTCGGCCGACGTGGCGCGGCAGCTCTTCCGCCTCACCCGCCCCGGCGGGCGGCTGGGCAGCTTCACCGCCGCGGGCCACGTCCGGCGGGCGCTGGCGGACGCGGGCTTCGGCGTCGAACGCCTGCCGGGCGATCCGTTCAAGCGCCACATCCTCGCGGCGCAACGCCCGGGGAGTCACGGAGGTTCCCACGAAAGCGACCGGGACAAACGCGTCGTGATCGTCGGCGCCGGGTGGGCCGGGCTGAGCGTGGCCGACGCGCTGCACGGCCGCGGGCACGAGGTGGTGGTCACCGACAGCCAGCAACCGGGGGCCGGCGCATCCGGCAACCGGCAGGCCGTGGTGTCGCCCGTGCTCGACGCCGCCGCCTCGCCCCGCCAGGACTTCTACCGCTCGGCCTTCGCCCTCGCGTCGCGCCGCCACGAGCGCTGCGGCGTGCTGCGCCGGCCCGACACGCAGAAGGACGCGGCCGCTCTACAGAAAGCGGCCGAGGTGTTCGGGGCACTCGATGAGTGGTTCGATTGGCGCGGCGACGACGAGAACGAAGAAGGCCTGTGGATGCCCACGGCCGGGATGGCGCGGTTCACGGAGTTCACCGCGCAGGTGGGTTCGATCCTGCCGGGAGCGGCGCAACGCTGGCCGTGGGCGGTGGTCGACTTGCAACCACGCGGCGAGGGCTGGGTGCTGCGCTCGGCCGACGGCGAGACGATCGAGGCCGACGCCGTGGTCCTGGCGTGCGCCGCGGCGGTGCGGCGGTTCGCGCCCACGAGCGGCTGGCCGCTGCGCCGCATCCGCGGGCAGGTGAGTCACGTGGCCGCGACCCCCGCAAGCCTCGGGCTCAACCACGTCGTCGTCGGCGAGGCGTACGTGTGCCCCGCCCTGGACGGGCGGCACAGCGTCGGCGCCACCTTCGACCCGGACAGCGACGATCCCCACGAACGACCGGCCGACCACGAGGACAACCGCCGACGCGCCCAACAAACCGCGCCGCGCTGGGCCGACGCGATGGATTGGTCGACCGTGACGGGCCGCGTCGGCTTCCGCACCAACACGCCGGACTACCTGCCGATGATCGGCCCGGTGCCCGACGTGGCGCGCTGCCGAGAGGTTTGCGGGAACGCCGCCGACGCGTCGGCGTTGACCGTAGACAATCTGCCTGCCGTGCCGAATCTCTACGCCGCCACGGCCCTGGGCTCCCACGGCGTGATCACGTCCGCCCTCGCCGGGCCGCTCCTCGCCGACCTGATCGACGCCGCGCCCCTGCCCTGCTCCGCCCACGCCTACGCCGCCGTCGCCCCCGCCCGTTACCTCCTGCGCGCCGCGAGACGCCGACAGCCGATCGTGTTTCCGTAAACGGCTCGCCGGGCCCGAGCCGCGGCCGCTGGTTCGCCGCGGCAATCTCGTGGCACGGCCGTGCTCCCCGGCGGGACCCCGGGTCGCTGACCCGGGGCTAAATCGTCTGCCGCCGCCCACGGGAACGGCCTCCGGGGCGGGGGCTTCCGGGGGTTTCCGGGGGTACTGGTCTGTTTCCGGTGGTCTGGTCTGCCGGGTTCTTTGGGCCGACCCCACCACTTCCCGGCCACTCCCCTTCCAATTCCCGGCCACTTTTAGACCACCGCCCGACCGCCGGGCGAAAACCGGAAACGACGCACCGATGAATCTGATCGACTTATCAATGAGCGCACGACAACACGCCGCGCCCGGCGTGGCGATCGCGATTTCTTCGTCCTCCACTTAGGGGCCACGCGTAGGTTCTGTGCGCGCTTTCACCCGTCGGCCCGTCGGCTGATATCACAACGCCAATCATTACCACGAGGTAATGTTTGTCCCCCTAATCCTCAAGTGTTCAAGAACGGTGTAATTTTGTGCGCACGTTTCTCGCAAGCGTGCCCGACGCCGGCGGCATCACGGCATCACGGCATGCCCCGAGATACTCAAAAAGACGAGCGGCGGGGCCGAGAGCCATTCAAGGTGGACCCCAAACCTTCACACCGCCCGTCATCCGGGGTTCGGTCGCACGAAGAACGTGCTCTGATTTTTGGAGCATGATAACACGCTCTGATAATCAAAGCAATGCCTGAATCACTCCACACTCCAGAAAGTCAGATTTTCACCACATTCCTCGTGGAACAACGTAAAGCGGCGGGCCTAAGCCAACGCGAATTGGCCGAAGCCCTCGGCGTGGTGCGCAGTTGGGTCGCCAACGTCGAGTTGGGAGAACGGCGTGTCGACGTGGTCGAGTTCTTGTGGATCTGCGAGGCCTTGGACCTCAACGCCGCAGAAGCGGGGGCAGAAGTACTTGGCCGAATGGGAAAACGCAAATAATCTGTCGTCGCGATCATTCTGCGTAACGAGTAATGGACCCGGCCCTTATTCTCTCGAATCGAATTATCACTCGCGAATTATTGATATCCGCTCAGCCAAGAAATCCTCATCCGCGCTGAAAGCGACCATCAGCTCGGTCACGTCGTTAGATTTTTTGATCCTTTCTTGTATCCCCCAAGGGATGAAATACAGCTCTGAAAGTCCCAATGTCCACAACGCAATGCCTGATTCGAAGGCGTAGTTTTCGATGTAATGAGGGTTTCGAACGGCGCCGCTGTATCGGTATTTCATCACCGAAACCACGGTATGATTTTTATCGATGATCGACTTTCCTTTAGCGGGATCGCTGGAGACATCGGTCCACAAAAAACCCGCTTCGGATAACGAGACAGGAGGTGAAAATATTTCGACTTCTACCGGTTCTCCAAATTCATGGCGCAGGGTATGCGGCGTGGTGTATTGATTTAATTCGATAGTTTTGCCATTTGCGATCCATGAGCCGATGCAACCCGAGGTTCCGGCGGCGAGCGGAAAAAGCAAAGCAGCTAGCAAATATTGTTTCATCAGACGATCTCCAGGATCGCGGCGCCGAAGGTGAAGCCGCCGCCGAAGGCGCAGACGCCGACGATGTTGCCGGGGGTGAATTTCTGGTCGGCGGACTTGGCGATGGCCAGGGGGATGGACGACGAGCTGGTGTTGCCGTGGGCGTCGATGAGGTTGACGATCTTTTCTTCGGGGATCTTGAGGCGGATGCGGGCGGCCTCGAGGATGCGGGCGTTGGCCTGGTGGGGGACGAGCCAGTCGAGGTCTTCGAGGCCGGCGCCGGATTTCTCGAAGGCCTGGTTGGTCATCTTGGTCATGGCGCGGACGGCCTCGGTGAAGACGCGCTTGCCCTGCATGGTGATGTGGCCGCGGCCCTCGAAGCCGACGGTGATGGCGTTGACCGGGTCGGCCTTGCCGGCGAGGACGGGCTGGCTGAGGATCATCGAGCCCGGGGGAATATCCGAGTGGTCGGGGGCGCCGTTGCGTTGGGGCCCGGCCTCGGGCTCGATGGAGCCGCGGGCGATGGTGGCGGTGGCGGCGTCGCCGAAGAGGATGGCGGTGCCGAAGTCGTCGGGGTTGACCACGCGGGAGAGGCACTCGGTGGTGACGACGAGCACGGCCGAGTCGGGGTTGTGCTGGATGGTGTTGTGCGCCGCGTCGAGGGCGTAGAGCCAGCCGGAGCAGGCGGCGTTGACGTCGTAGACCATGAGCTCGGCCGAGCCCTGGGGGTCGAGGGCGTTGAGCACCATGCAGGCCATGCTCGGGGTGTTGAGCGGGGGCGTGGTGGTGTGGCAGACGATGCCGGTGAGGTCGTCGAGGGTCAGGTTCTCGGCGGCGAGGGCCTTCTTGGCCGCGTCGATCGCCAGCGACAGCGCGTTCTGGTCGTGGGCGCAGTACGGGCGGGACTCGATGCCGGTGCGCTTGATGATGTCTTCGCTGCTGTAGTCGGGGAAGCGGCGGACGAGGTCGGCGTTGGTAAGGCGCTCGCGGCCCTCGGCGTAGTGGACCGGCGAGAGGTACACGCGGACCTTGCGGCCGCCGACGCGGACGGGGGCGACGCCCCCGGAAGATTTCTTCTGGGTCTCGTCGGCTTGCCGGGGGTCGGTGATGACCGGCGTGCCGCGGTCTTCGCGGGTCGGGCGCTTGACGATGGGGGCGGCAAGGGGGTCGGCGTCCGAGCCTTCGCGCGCCTCGGTTTCGGCGGCGGGCTTGCGGAGCTTGAGCAGCGGCTCGCCGACGTCGACCTGCTCGCCCTCGGGGACGGTGAGTTCTTCCACCACGGCGTCGAACGGCGCGGAGTATTCGAACACGGCCTTGTCGGCCTCGAGGTCGGCGATGATCTGGCCGTTGGTCACGGCGTCGCCCACGGTGACCTTCCAGGTGTCGACGGTGACGAGCTGGTCGGTCGGGGCCGAGCCCATGGCCTCGATGACGACGACTTCGCCCGCCCCGGAGTCGCCGCCGCCCGTGGGGGCGTAGCCCGGCGCGCTGGTGGGCGCGCCGCCAAAGTCGACTTCGAGGCCGAGCATCTCGCACGCGGCGGTCAGCGTGCCGCGGAAGCTCGGCAGGACCTCGAGCTGGTTGGCGTAGTTGCAGGGGACGTAGACGTCGGGGCGGGTCACGCGTCGGCCGCGGAAGCCCGGCGTCTTGCCGTCGGCGGTCACGTCTTCGGTGACGCCGGCCAACACCTCGGCCCCGAAGCCGGACGTGAGGTTGTCCTCGTGCACGACGAGCAGGCGGCCCGTGCGCCGCGCCGACGCGGCGAGCGTGTCGCGGTCCCACGGGCTCAGGGACCGCAGGTCGTAAAGGTCGACGGCGCGGTCGGTCTGCCTGGTGATCTCGGCGGCGACATCGCGGAGGATCGGCATCGTGCTGCCCCAGCCGACGAGCGTGAGGTCGTCGCCTTCGGTCACGCGGTGGGCCTTGCCGAGCGGAACGAGGTGGTTCTCGATGTCGTTGGACGTGGCGTGGGCGCGGTCGTTGAGGCAGACCTTGGGGTAGAGGAACACGGTCGGCCGGCCGGACTCGAACGCGGCGTTGAGCAGCCCCCCGGCGTCGCCGGCGGTCGACGGCATGACGACGTCGATGCCGGGGATGTGGGTGAGCAGGCTCTCGTAGGTGTTGGCGTGGAACGGGCCGAGGCCGGGGCGGTAGGCGCCGCAGGTGATCATGAGGATGACGGGGCACTCGAACTCGCCGCCGGTGCGCCAGTAGATGCTGCCGAGCTCGCTGATGATCTGGCTGATGCCGTTGGGCAGGAAGTCGGCGAACTGGATGAAGCCCACGGGCCGGGCCCCGGCCATCGCTCGGCCGATCGCGCCGCCGATGATGGTGGGCTCGGTGAGCGCGGTGTTCTGCACGCGGCCGGGGTAGGCGGTGGACAGGCCGCGGGTGACGCCGAAGACGTCGCCCTTGGGGTCCTCGATGTCTTCGCCCAGCAGCACGACGCGGCCGTCGGTCTCGAGGCGGTGGCGCAGCGCTTCGCGCATGGCCTCGATCATCAGCAGGCCGCCGCCGGCCCCGTCGGCGTCGCCGCGGTACTCGTCGGCGTCGGGCTGGAGCTTGACGGGCAGGTCGCGCTTGGCGGTGTAGGTCGTCTCGGGGTCGGCGACGCGGCGGGCGAGCTCGCTCTGGAGGCGGATGTCTTGTTCGAGCTCGGCGTCGATCGCGTCGAGGGTTTGCTCGGCGACGCCGTGGTCGATCAGCGCGGCGCGGAAGTTCGCCAGCGGGTCGGAGGTTTCCTTGAGGTGCTCGATCGTCTCGGCGGGCCGGTAGACGCGGTGGTCGTCGGCGTTGGTGTGGCTGGACAGGCGGTCGACGCGGACGACGGCGAGGGCGGGGCCGCGCTGCGTGCGGACCTGCTGCACGAGCGCGCCCATGCGGGGCATCTCGGGGAGCAGGCGGCGGCCGTCGAAGCGGTGGATGGGCAGGCCGTAGAACGACTCGGCCGGGCCGTGGGGCGTGTTGAAGAACGTCTGGCCGGCGGTCGGTGTGGAGATCGCGTAGCCGTTGTCCATGATGTAGAACAGCACGGGCAGCTGGCGGCGGACGGTCTCGGCGATGGCTTCGTAGACCTCGCCCTGCTGCGTGGTGCCGTCGCCCATGCCGCAGAGCACGACGGCGTTGGACGTGTCGTGGCCGAGCTGGCGCTGCTCTTCGAGGTGCGCGGCGATGCCGACCGCCTGGAGGCAGTTGTTGGCCACGGGCACGACGGTGCTGGGCATGTTGAGCTGGCGCGACGCCTGGAAGCCGACCATCTGCCGGCCGTGAGAGTAGTTGTCGGCGTTGCCCAGGGCCGCGTCGAAGAACGCCTTGGGTTCGATGCCGCGGGCCAGCCACAGGGCCTGGTCGCGGTAGTGGGTGTGGACCCAGTCTTCGGGCTTGAGGAAGGCGTTCCAGGCGGCGACGGACTCGTGGCCGGTGGTGGGCAGGTGGAAGAACGAGTCGCCCCCGGTGGCGAGTTCGGCTTCGATGCCGTTGGTCGTGCGGGCGCAGCGCATGGCCCGGTAGGTGGCCAGCAGTTGGTCGGTCGAGAGTTTTGCCATGAGCGAGGGGCCGGCCATCACCGAGGCGGCGGGCGGCGGGGGCGGGGCCTCGTCACCGGGGGAGCGGTGGCGGGCCGGCGTTCGGGGGTTGCCCGAATTCCGGGGGCGGGGGTCGGGGGGGGTGATCAGGTCGTCGGGTGAGGACATCCGGTTTCTTCCCGCGAGGAGTCGGCCTCGGCGCTCCACGCCTCATCGGCCAAAAAATCAACGCATTACCTTACCGTTTACGGGAGGCGGAAGCTACTTTTATGAAACGCGCGGGGCGTTGGGCGACGGGTTACCCACCACGCGCTCGGCGCGTAAGCCCAGAGCGCCGGCGGGCAGGCCCCCGACTCATCGAGCCGAGGCTAAATGATGGCGGTGCGGTGGTTATGCACCTCGGGGTCGTGCCAAGGCGTGACGCGGCGTACACTCTCGCCGCGTCATGCCGCCTTTCGCCGCCCCGCATCCCGCCCCGCCCCGCCCGCCCCGCGTCGTCGTCGCCGGGGTCGGGCTGATCACGCCGCTGGGGTTCTCGGCGTGGGAGACGTTTGCCGCGTTGTTGGCCGGGCGACGCATCACCGACCGGATCGATCAGCTCGAAGACGGCACCGAGCCTCTGCCGCTGGCCCAGGCCGTGGGCGGCGTGACCGTGGGGCGACACACCGCCACCGACCCGGCGATCGACCTGGCCGAGCGCGCGGCCCGCGAGGCCGCGACCGAGGCGGGCGTGGAGCTAGACGGCTTGGCGACTTGGTTGGGCACGAGCAAGGGCGCGGTCGGCGCGATGTGTGATTTAGGGTTTAGGCTTTCGGGTTTGGGGG
Source organism: Planctomycetota bacterium (assembly GCA_039033595.1). Classification (GTDB taxonomy): domain Bacteria; phylum Planctomycetota; class Phycisphaerae; order Phycisphaerales; family Phycisphaeraceae; genus Algisphaera. The sequence continues at coordinate 149,186 of JBCCCG010000003.1, forward strand.
AGAAGCAACTGCCGCGGCGGCTGGTCGAAGCCGTGACGCTCGGGCCGCATGGCTACCTCGAACACCACCTACGCCAACGCACCGGCGTCGATGTCCGCCGCCACACGGTCGCGGCCTGCGCGAGCAGCCTGACGGCCCTTCATCAGGCGCGGCAGGCCCTGCTCCGCTCGACCCCCGCATCTTCCAACGCCGACGCCGCGCTCGTGGTCACTTCCGAGGCCGCCCTGCTGCCCGCGTTCGTCGCCAGCTACCGCCGGCTGGGCGTGTTGGCGCCGATGACACTCGACGGGTACCGCAGCCGGCCGCTCGCCGAGACACGCGACGGGTTTGTGCTCGCCGAGGTCGGCGCGGCCGTGCTGCTCCGCCGTCTGGAGCCCGGCGAAGCGCCGCGGCCCGGCCAGATCGAACTCGTCGACACCGCGATCGCCACCGAAGCCGTCGATCTGATCCGTCCCAGCGGCTCCATGGAAGCGCTGGGACGCGTCGCTCAGCAGATCATCGCGTCTCGGCCGATCGCGGCGTTGCACCCCCACGCCACGGGCACGGTCGACCACGACCCGCGCGAGCTGGCCGTGCTCGGCGACGTGCTGCGGATGCGGCCCGACCCGCTGCACGAAGACACTTCCGGGGGCGCCCCGGCGGTGTACGCCAATAAGGGCGCGCTGGGCCACACGCTCGGCAGCGCCGGGCTCGTGTCGCTGATCCTGGCGTGCCTGAGCGCCCGCACCGGCAAGCTGCCACCGATGCCGTGGTTGGATGAACCGGCGCAAGTCATGCGGCCGACGCCGCTGCCGGTGTCGGCGACCCCGGCGATCGCCCCGGCCCACCGCCACGCGGGCCACGCGGTCTTCGCCGCGGGCTTCGGCGGCCACGTCGCCGCAGCGCTCGTGCAACGCAGCGGATAACACGGACCTTAGATGAAGGCCCGGAATCTAATCGTCGAAGAAATCAGGCACCCAATCGAAAAACGGCAGATCGGTCGCGGAAGTAAAACTGAAGACCAGCGCGATCGCGCTCGGGAAGAGAAACCCCACGGTCGGCCCGGCAACGAAACCCGCGATCAGAACGGCCAGAACGGACCCCAGCGACGCCCCACCAACCCACATCACCACGGCGACGATCACCCCCAAGACCACAGCCAGCAAGCCCCCGCCGATCGCCCCGAACAGCCTCTGCCACCAGCGCGGGCGCGCGGGACGAGAACGCTTCGACGAATGATTCACTTTTGATCTCCCGGACGCAAGTCGAGTCGGATTCAACGGGCCGCCTGCGGCGTGGCGACCATGCGCCGCCGAGGCCGCGTGTCGCCGGACCAGGTGCGCTTGGGGATGGCCTTGCCGCACTTGGGGCAGAAGTGCGAAGATTGCGAGACGTCGAACGAACACTTGCCGCACAGGCCGTGGTCGATGCGGTACAGCCGGACGCCGTAGGTCAGGCACCACAGCAGCAGCAGCCCGCCCGAAGCCGCGGCGAGCGACCAGAACGGCGCGACCAACCGCCGCGGGGCGAACGTCGGCTCGGCGCTGACGCCCGCGACCGCGGGCTGCTCGAGCCCGCTGATGTTCACTTCGTAAGCAATGCCGAAGCCCAGCCCGTTTTCGACGCACAGCGCGTCGAGCGTGGGCGTGTTGTCGCTGGGGCCGGGGTTGGTTCGCCAGTCCATCACCCATCGCTCGCCCATCGGCTGGGGGCCGAGCATCAGCACGCCCAGCCGGCCGCGGTCGCTGGTCCACACCGACACGCCCGGCGTGCCCAGCCGGACCGTCATCTGGTCGGAGTAGTCGTAGCTTCGCACCCAGAAGAAGGTCGCGGTCCCCAGGATCAGCACCAACACGCTGGTGAGCGTCCAGAAAATCAGTTTTCGCATGGTTAGTCCTTCGACCATACTTTCTTGCCCCTCTCGGGCTGCAAAACAGGTTGTGGTCTGCGTCGGAGGCCTTCCGACGTTGTCGTGGTCCGTGGTGTCCGCGGCGTCAGGCGTCTTTCCGCATCAGGATCGTCGCGTCGTGGCCGTGGTCGAAATAGTCCTGCCGCATCTGGACGTTCGGGGTCTTGGTCAGCGACCAGTCTAGCAACTCCATCAGTGGCAAACGCTGTGCCGGGTACTCCTGCGGCGGGGCCTCGGGGCCGCAGCGGTTTGACAGGAAGTTGAACCCCAGCGCCTCGCTGCACCCCGCCCAGGCCCCTTCCAACACGCGGGTGGCCGTGGCCACGTCCATGGTGTTGAGGGAGCCCGAGATAGTAACAACCTGCGGCGACCCCGTGGCCAACAATCCCGGTTCCTTGACGAAATCTCCCACCTCGAACCGGCTGTCGGGCAGCTCTCGGCCGCGGGCGAACTCGATCACCTCGTCGAGCCCGTCGATCCCGATGAATCGGCCGTAGGTCACCCCACGCTCCAGGAGGTACGCCGCGAAGTCGCCGCGGCTGCACCCCGCATCGAGAACGGTCTTGCCCTCGAGAAACAGCATCTGGCTGAAAACCTCGAAACGCCGCCGCTGGGTCTGCGGGCGGGCCCACATGGTCACGTCGAAGTGGCTGCCGTGCTTGGCCTGGGCGTCGAGGTACGGCTTGAGGTAGGCGTCGTTCACGCGGACATGTTAGCCTTTCGCGCATGGGCTCGAACCACGGATGGATCCACAAGCTACGCGGCCGGTTCGTCGTCTTCGACGGCCCCGACGGCAGCGGCAAGTCGACGCAGTTCCGCCGCCTCGTCGATCTCGCCGAGTCCCATCACGTCGATGTCTGCGAGGTCCGCGAGCCGGGCGGCACGCACATCGGCGAAGAGATCCGCAAGGTCCTGCTCGACCCGTCGGTCAAGGAAGAAGTCGACGTCCGCTGCGAGATGCTGCTGTTCATGGCCAGCCGGGCGCAGCTGATCGCCCAGAAAGTCGAGCCGGCGCTGTCGCGGCGGGAACTGGTGCTGGCCGACCGGTTCATCAGCTCGACGCTGGCGTACCAGGGCACCGCCGGGGGCCTGCCCGTGGCCGACATCCTCCGCGTTGGGCAGGTCGCGCTCGGCCGGTTCTGGCCGGACCTGGTTGTGGTCTTCGATGTCGACGAGGAAACCGCCGCCACGCGGATCAACCCCCTGCTGCGCGAGCGCGAGTTCAACGCCGACAAGGACCGCATGGAGGCCAAGGGCGCCGCGTTCCACCGCAAAGTGCGGCAGGGTTATCTGGACCAGGCCAAGGGCGACCCCGACCGCTACCTGGTCATCGACGCCGCCGGCGAGCCCGACGCGGTCTTCGCCGAGCTTATAACCGGCCTCGAATCAAAACTTTCTGCCGCCGAAACCTATTCTCCGTAACCCCCCGCTCCGTGAGCGTCGACCCTCGCCGCCGCACAAGCTTTCCACAACATTTTGTGCCCCCGATTTTCATATTGCTCACACGGCGATATTGCTACACTTACACCACACAAATCGGGGCAGGCAAGGACGCCGCAGATCAGGAGTGACAAGGAAGTTCCGTCACCGTTTCACCTCTGCGGGCACGCCCGCCACCGAACGAGAGGCAACATGATCGGGCAGCTGATTTTCTGGGTCGGTCCCAAACGCCACACCGCCACGTTGACCGACGACCTGTCTTGGCAATGCGACGACCCCGAGGTCGCTCGTGAACTCTCCGATACCTTCCCGGGCGAAACCGCCGAGGATGTTCCCAACCTCGTCGTGGGCCGCCACCTGCTCTACCAGACCGCTTCCCGCCTCTGCGGACGCGTCGAGGTGCCGACGCGCAAGCAGGTCGACAACGCACAGCCGGTGTGACGCCGAGTACACCCGTTCCCGGTCGGTCCCGTTTGCGCACAGAACGCAATGCCCAATACGCCCGCTGGCTACCCCCGGGCATACTGCTTTGCGGACTGGTACTCGGCATTTCGATGGTCCCGTTCGCAACCGTTCTATGGGTCACCGCTTTCACACAAGACTTCTCCGTCAATGAAGCCGTGATTGGATTTCTTGTCGGCTTGTTTACCGCGGCGGGCAGTATTGTCTTGGCAATTGTTTTATGGAATGCGGGACGCAAGCCGTGGCTCGGTATCTTTCTTGCCGTATTGCTCGTATTCGACCTGGCATGGTATCCGATCGCTCGCATTGCCAACTTCCCCACTAAACCCTACGCCCGTGCGGATATCGCATTCAACACGGAGAGGCCGCCGACCATTGACTGCTCGGGACACTGGGGAGGGTCGTGGGACGACGAGAAGCAAGAACTCACCGAGACGATAACGCTTGTCCTCGAACAAAACGGGAACGAGGTGACCGGAACCATTACCTCGGAGCGCGGCAGACAATTTCGTATCCTTGACGGCAAGGTAAGCGGGGACCAATTGAATCTGTACTACAACGTAACCGGCACCGAATGGGGGCTGCCCGGCGGCGGCGGGAGTCTGGTGGGTCGACTCAAAGGCGATTCCATCTCCGGGACTTGGTACGCACACGAAACACCACAGCGCGGATGGAGTCGTGACGGACCTTGGCGTGCAAGCCTTCGTTCTGAATAACCTTCGAAACGCTCAGAGCAGCGCCACGGGATCCACGTCCACGGCGGTGTGGGTGTCGCTGATAAGTTGGCCGGCGTTGCGCAGGGTGGTGAGCAACTTCTGAATCGACGCCGCGTCCGCGGAAATCAATTCGATCTGCTGGCGGTGGTGGTCGGCCAGCCGCGCGATGGGGCAGACGGCCGGGCCGCGCAGCCGGACGTTGAGGTTCAGCCGCTCGTTGGCTTGCCGCAGGGCGTGGGCGAGTTCTTGGGCGCGTTTGGTGTTGGCGAGGTGGTCGGTGTCGCGCAGCACGACGCGGGCCATCCGGCCGATCGGGGGCAGGCCCGCCCGGGCGCGCGTCTCGATCTCCTGCCGGGCGAACGAAACGTAGTCGTGCTGCGCCGCGAGTTGGATCGCCGGGTCACCGGGGGTAAACGACTGCACCACCACCCGGCCGCGGTGTTCGCCGCGGCCCGCCCGGCCGGCGACCTGCGCGATCAGTTGGAACGTCCGCTCGCTGGCCCGGAAGTCGGGGAAGTTCAGCGACGTGTCGCCCGAGACCACGCCAACCAGGCGCACGTTGGCCACGTCCAGCCCCTTGGCGATCATCTGCGTGCCCAGCAGGATATCGGTGCCCCCGGAAGCGAAGGTGTCGAGCGTCTGCTGGTAGTCGCGCGCGGTGCGCATCGCGTCGGCGTCCATGCGGGCGAGCCGGGCGTCCGGGAACTTCCGCACGAGTTCTTCCTCGACCCGCTGCGTGCCGAGTCCGAAGACCGTGACCTTGTGCCCCGAGTCCGGGCAGACGCTCGCCAGCGACTGCTCGGCGCCGCAGTGGTGGCAGCGCACGAGCCCGCCCGTCGGCAGCTGCGCGTTTCGGTGGTACACCATCGTCACGTCGCAGTGGTGGCAGCGCATCATCCACCCGCAGCGGTGGTCGGGGCAGGCGATGTAGTTCGCGTACCCCCGGCGGTTGAGCAGCAGGATCGCCTGGCCCCCGGCCGCGAGGTTGCTTGCCAAAAGCTTCTCGAGACGGTGGGACAACAGGTGCACGCCCTTGCGTTCCCGGCGCTCCTTGGCCAGATCCACGATCTCCACGTCCGGCAGCTGCGCCCCGGGCACGCGGTCGGGCAGCTCGATCAGCTGCGATCGGCCCGACGTGGCGTGGTGGTAGCTCTCGAGCGCCGGCGTCGCGCTGCCCAGCACCACCGGACAACCTGCGAGCTGCGCCCGCTTGATCGCCACGTCGCGCGCGTGGTAGCGCGGCAGCTGGTCCTGCTTGTACGACGACTCGTGCTCCTCGTCGACGATGATCAAGCCGACACGAGGCAGCGGCGCGAAGATCGCCGAGCGGGCGCCGACCACGACGCTCGCCTGCCCGTCGCGGATGCGTTGCCACTGAGCGTGCCGCTGCGCCGCGGTCAGCCCCGAGTGCAGCACCGCGACGCGCCCGTCGGGGAAGCGGGACAGGAAGCGCCCCACGGTCTGCGGCGTCAGCGCGATCTCGGGGACCAGCACGATCACGCCGGGGGGCGATGAAGGATCAGACGCCGGCGGCGACGGTGCACTATCCCCAATCAGAGCCGCGATGGTGCGCAGGTACACCTCGGTCTTGCCCGAGCCGGTGATGCCGTGCAGGAGGTGGACGCCGAAGCCCCGCGGCAGCGCCGCGGTCAGCCTCGTCACCGCCGCATCCTGCGCCGGGGTCAGCGGCGGCGGCGCGGCCGCGGAGCCCCCGGGCCGCATCGCCTGCTGCGCCCGCAGGTCCAGGTCCGACACCACGGCCGACTGCTGCCGGGCTTCGAGGAGCCGCTTGTCGAGGAGCTGCTTCACCGGCGAAGTTGATTTCGCGCCCGCGCGGTCGGCCAGCTCTTTGGGGTCCAGCCACGCCGCCGCGTCCCGCGCCGCGTCGAGCACGGCCCGCTGCAGCTTCGAGAGCTTGAGGTCGTCGGGCTCACGCCTGAACCGGACCTGTGTCCGCAGCCGGGTCCCCGTCGCCTTCTTCACCGCCGCGGGCAGCAGGCTGCCGAAGACCATGCCCAACGGGCAGCAGTAGTACCCCGCGATCCACGCCGCCAATGTCACCAGGTCGGCGGGCAGCGACGAGGCGCTGCGCTGGCGCGACAGGATCGCCTTGATCTGCTTGATCGAGGCGTCGGCCTCGTCCCGCAGGCCCACCACGTAGCCCGACGCCGGCTTGTTGCCCCGGCCCAGCGGCACGGTGACCCGGTCGCCCACCGCGAGATCCGAAAGCGACTGCGGCACCGCGTAGGTCAGGCCACCCTCGGCGCGGTCGATGCTGCGCTCGAGGGCTACCAACGCGTAGCCGCACACGTCCCCGGGCGACGCCGGCTCAGACCGCCGCGACGGCTTGCCCGGCCCGGTCTCGAACAACATGTTGCCAGCGGATTCGTTCACCGGTCAAGTGTAACCCGGCGGCCTCCGGCGTCACTCACCGCGAGCCGAACAGGCTCGCCGCCGCCTGTTCCGTGCCCGGGGTCGGCGGTGTCTGGTGCGCCCCGCCTTCGTCGTCGTACAACGCCACGGCCGCGGGCCCTTCGGCCGCGGACACCGCGTCCATCGTCGGGGCCGCCGCCAGGGACGTCAACGGCTCGCCGCCGCCCGCCGCCCACAGCGCCGCGAGCCCCAGGGCCAGGACCATCCCCGCCCCCGCGATCCCCGCCCAGGCCTGCAGCCCGCTGTCCACCGGCTCGCGTTTCTGATCGTGTTCGTACATCACCGTCTCCTGCAATACGCCGGGCCGCGCCGCGGGGCGTGGGCCCGGCGTGGTCAATCGTCCATCACCCACGACTGATCCCGACGCGACAGCGTCTCCACCCCGTTGTAGCGCACCGGCTCCGGGTTGAGGCTGACGCTCTTGACTTGGGCCAGCCCGAAGTCGCCCTCGCCCGCTCCCTCGGCCTGGGCGTACTGCTGCGTCTGCTGGCCGAAGACGACGACGCACAACAGACCGCCCAGCGTCAGGCACAAAAACCAGCCCCTTGGCCCCACTACGCGGGACCGCTTCGTTTCCCATTGGATCGCTTCAGACATCTCACACCTCGTTCCAATCGCGTCAGAAAACCTCGGCACGCGCCGAGTCCTCACAAAATTCCAATTCAAACGCCCCGCACGCCACCCCAAACCCAATCGATAACCCCCGCGGACCCGCCGACGCCGCAAGCCTTCCCCAAGCCCCCAAGCCGGGCGCGAAACCCGCCGCGACCGGTCGCGGGTGGGCCCGCCCCGCAATCCGTTAAAGTGCCCCGATGCCCGCCCCCGCCCCCGGAACCCCCACCAAGGCCCCCGCCGTCAAGAGCAAGACCCCTAGCACCGACACGCCGGCGATGCGGCAGTTCAAGCGGTTCAAGGCCGAACACCCGGGCTGCGTGCTGTTTTTCCGGATGGGCGATTTCTATGAGATGTTCTTCGACGACGCCGAGCTGGCCCACCGCGTGCTCGGCGTGACGCTGACCCAGCGGACCGCCGGCGTGCCGATGGCGGGCGTGCCGTACCACAGCGTCGAGGGGTACCTCCGCCGCATGGTCCAGGCCGGCCACCGCGTGGCGATCTGCGACCAGGTCCAGGACCCCAAGGAGGCCAAGGGCGTCGTCGAGCGCGACGTGACCCGCGTGATCACGCCCGGCACGCTGACCGACGAGTCGCTGCTGGCCGACGAACAAGTCAACCCCTGCGCCGCGGTCGTGTTCCACGGCGTCGATCGCACCCACGGGATCGAACACGCCTCGATCGCCTGGGCGGAGCTCAGCACCGGCGCGTTCCAACTCGCCACCGTCGCGGCCGACGAGGTCGGCGACGAGCTGGCGCGGATCAACCCCAGCGAGCTCTTGTATTGCGAGACGGCCGACGGCGACGTGCCGCCACGCATCGCCGCGTTGCCGCTGGACTGCCCCCGCACCGGCCGGCCCGGCTGGCAGTTCCGCCAGGCCGAAGCCGTCGAGGCGCTGCACCGGCAGTACCGCGTCGCGGCGTTGGCGGGCTTCGGCCTCAACGAAGACGACCCCGCCCTCGCCGCCGCCGGCGGGCTGCTGGCGTACCTGCTCGAGACCCAGCGCAACGAGGACGGCGTGCTGAGCCACCTGCGCCCGCCGCAGGCCTTCCGCCGCAGCAAGCACTTGGTCGTCGATCAGACCTCGCTGGCGAGCCTGGAGATCGAGAAGACACTGCGGTCGGGCGAGGCCGAGGGCTCGCTGCTCGGGGTCTTGCGCAAGGGCGGGTCCGCGGGCGGCTGCGTCACCGCGATGGGCAAGCGCCGGCTACGGGACTGGCTGTGCTACCCGCTGGCCGACCGTGCCGCGATCGAGGACCGACAGCGTGTGGTGCAGGCGCTCGTGGACGACACGCGGTTCGCCGACGAGCTCGCCGGGGCCCTCGACGGCGTCCACGACGTGCCGCGCATCACCGCCCGGCTGGCGGTGGGCCGGGCCACGCCGCGCGACCTGGTGGGGCTGGGGCAGAGCGCGGCGCGGGCCGAGGCGCTCGCCGAGGTATTGACCGAGCGTCCGCCGGTCGCGCCGCTACGCGAGCGGTTGGCCGCGGCGCTCCCGGTGCTCGTCAATCTGGCCGACCGCATCACCTCGGCCTGCAAAGACGACGGCGTGCCGGCCCACCTCCGCGACGGCGGGCTCTTCCGCGACGGCCACGACGCTCAGCTCGACGAGTACCGCGGACTGCAGCGCGATTCCAACGTCTGGCTGGCCAACTACCAGAAACAACTCATCGAAGAGACCGGCGTGTCCGCCCTCAAGGTCGGCTACAACAAAGTCTTCGGCTACTACATCGAGCTCTCGGCCGTCAACAGCCAGAAGATCAAGGACGACGACCCACGCTTCGCCCTGTGGACCCGCAAGCAGACGCTCAAGAACGCCGAGCGCTTCATCACCCCCGCGCTCAAGGAGTTCGAGGGCAAGGTGCTGAGCGCCGAGGGCCGGGCCATCGCGCGGGAGCAGCACCTGTTCGCCGAGCTGTGCCGCCGGTGCGAGAGCCAGATCGATGCGCTGCACGGCTTCGCCGACGTCGCGGCCGACCTCGACGCGCTGCTGTGCTTCGGCCGCCGCGCGGCGCGTCACCGCTACGTCAAGCCGGCGCTCGTCGACGAACCGGTGCTCCACGTCACCGACGGGCGTCACCCGGTGCTGGACGAGCTGCTCGGCGATCAGTACGTGCCCAACGACGTGGCGTTAGGGGACCACGACGAACCGTCGGACACGCTGGCTCTGATCACCGGGCCCAACATGGCCGGCAAGTCCACCTACATCCGCACCGCGGCGCTCATCGCGCTGCTCGCGCACACCGGCAGCTTCGTGCCCGCCGAAGCCGCGACGGTCGGGCTGTGCGACCGCATCTTCACGCGTGTCGGGGCGCACGACGAGCTGCACGCCGGGCGGTCGACCTTCATGGTCGAGATGACCGAGACCGCCAACATCTGCCACCACGCCACCGACAAATCGCTGGTCATCCTCGACGAGATCGGCCGCGGCACCTCGACCCTCGACGGGCTAAGCCTGGCCTGGGCGATCACCGAGCACCTCGCGGCGGTGGGGTGCCGGTGTTTGTTCGCGACGCACTACCACGAACTCACGACGCTCGCGGACGCCGAGACTTCCGGGATAAATTCCGGGGACGGGGACGGGGACGGGGGCGGGATCACGAACCTCAACGTCACCGTCCGCGAGTGGAACGACGAGATCGTGTTCCTGCACCGCATCGTGCCCGGCGCCACCGACCGCAGCTACGGCATCCAGGTCGCCAAGCTCGCCGGCCTGCCCGACGCGGTGGTGCGGCGGGCCCACCAACTGCTCGGCGAACTCGCCGTCAGCCACGAAGGCCGACTCCCCTCACCGCCTCGGTCCGAGGCGGAAGCGCCCCCCGGAAAACGTGGGGACGATAAAACAAATGCGTCCACCGCCCCGCCGTCGATGCCGCTGTTCGCCCAAGCGGTCGAACACCCCGTCGTCGATGAGCTCCGGCAACTCGACCTCAACCAGACCACGCCGATGGACGCGTTCGACCTGTTGCGTAAGCTCCAGCAACAAGCCCGGGACGACACGGCATGACCACCCCGTTGATCCAGACCGGCCTGCAGACCGAAGGCTTGCTCGAAGTCGTGGAGTTGCCGATGCAGCCCGGCTGCGGCGGCGAGTGCGTCTTCCTCGGCCGCACCCGCGCCGAGACCCACCCCGAGTTCGGCGAACTGCGGCGACTGGACTACGAGGCCTACGCCGAGATGGCCGAGCGACAACTCGACCAACTCGCCCGCCGGATCGCCGCTACCCACGGCTGCCACGCCGTCCGCGTCGTCCACGCCGTCGGCCCCGTCGCCGTCGGCGAGGCGAGCGTCGTGATCCAGACGCTCACCCCCCACCGCCCCGCCGCCTTCGCCGCCTGCCGCGAGGCGATCGACCGGCTCAAAGCAGAACTGCCGATCTGGAAACGCGAGATCTGGGAACGTGGCGAGAGTTTTGTGGAAGGCCAGATCGTCAAAACCGAATAGCTTTGAACATGCTTTGCGTGGATCGCCTGCGCGGCGAGCGGCAGGGGCTCTGCCCCTGCACCCCGACAGGCATCCGGGGTTCTTACCGCTTGCGAGTTCTCCGGGGGTGTCGGGGCGAAGCCCCTGACCGCCCGCCGCGCAGGCGCACTTCGGCCCCGCATCACCTCGCTACACTCGTGCCATGCCTGATCCCCCGAAGAAAACCGCCAACGAACGCGCCCGAGCCAAACGGCTCTACGCCAAGCTCGATGCTCTCTACCCCGACGCCGAGTGCGCCCTGCACTTCGACACCCCTTTCCAGCTCCTGGTCGCCACGATCCTCTCGGCCCAGTGCACCGACGAAGCCGTGAACAAGGCCACCCCCGCCCTGTTCAAGAAATACCCCGGCCCGAAAGAGATGGCCGACGCGAAGATCGCCGACCTCGAAAAACTCGTCAAGACCTGCGGCTTCTACCGCAACAAGGCCAAGAACATCAAGGCCGCCGCGACCGCGATCATGCAGGACTTCGGCGGCGAGGTGCCCAAGACCATCGCCGACCTCATCACCCTCCCGGGGGCCGCCCGCAAGACCGCCAACGTCGTCCTGGGCAACGCCTTCGGCATCAACGAGGGCATGGTCGTCGACACCCACATCGGCCGACTCTCCGTCCGCCTGGGCTTCACCGAACACGACAGCAAGAACGCCGTGAAGATCGAGCAAGACCTCATGGCCCTGTTCCCCCGCGACACCTGGACACAGTTGGCCCACCTCTTCATCGCCCACGGCCGCGCCGTCTGCAAAGCCCAACGCCCCGCCTGCGACACCTGCCCGATCAAGCGGAGTTGCCCACAACTAACCGTGAAATAATTGATCCAAGCCCACAACATGATGGCTTGAGGTCACAAGTAGAAATGCTTATTCATCCACACAAATGTTGAGTTTGTGATACACGCATCGACTATAATAAACGTCAGAGGGAATTTGGTTGAAGAAAAATCCCGCAGCCTTCCCATCATTTCGGTTACCGATCCAGATGCGACGCTTGGATCGCTACAACGCATAAACAATCTCAAGAACGCGGACTCATCAGCGATATCTTTGGCTAGCTCCTCAAACCACGCATATTTTTCATCGCCATATCCCTCCCAATCCTCATCATTAATGCCCGAGCCATCGAATCCCAATTCTCGAAGCAGAGGCACACCCGACACATAATTTTCATCCAAAGATTTATGTGGAAGACGAAAACTCAAATCAAGAATACCGTACTTAGCGATCTGCCCCTCAAGATATTTTTGCTGTGGGCCTTCAAATCCGCATTCTTCGCAATAGCGTCTAACAAAAGCCAAGGCGTCGTCAGCAATAGTATGTCTGCCAGCAACACTAACAGATTGACCAATGGTGTCACCCAGATGTCTATATCGCAGATTACGGGCAACATTTAAAAGCAAAGACATATTTGCTGACATGACATATCACCAGACCATTTGCATGCGATACTCGATATCTCAAATTTAGCTTTCACCCAAGACCAAACTCTTCATTCAGTTCAAACACCGCGTTCATATTCTGGATCGCCTGGCCTGACGCACCCTTGACCATGTTGTCCTCTGCAACGAATACCACGACCTGACCCGAGTCGGTGAGCCGCACGGAGAGATCGACGTAGTTGGTGCTTACCACGTGCTTCACGTTGGGCAGCACGTCGTCCGCGGAGCGGATGCGGACGAACGGTTCGTTGGCGTAGGCGTCTTCAAACGCCTCGAACAGGTCGGCCTGGGTGACGTCGGCGTCGGCGGGGTCGAGCACGATGGTTTCGAGGATGCCGGCGTCGAGGGGCAGGAGGTGCGGGATGAACAGCGGGGACACGGCCTTGCCGGCGACGCGGGACAGGGTTTGGGCGATCTCGGGCTGGTGGCGGTGGCCGCCGATGGCGCCGTAGGGGCCGAAGGCCTCGTTGACGTTGATGTAGGTGGTGGCGTCTTTCGCGGCGCGGCCCGAGCCGGTGGTGCCGGAGGCGGCGTAGATGGTGATGGGCTGGGGCTTGACGAGGCTGTGCGAGAGCAACGGCGCGACGCCGAGCGCGGCGGCCGTGGGGTAGCAGCCGGGGTTGGCGACGAGCGTGGCCCCCGGGAGGTCTTTGCGGAACAGCTCGGGCAGGCCGTACACGGCCTTGGGCAGGTTGGCCCGGTCGGTGTGCGGGGTGTCGTAGACGCGTTCGTAAAGGTCGACATCGGCGAGGCGGTAGTCGGCCGAGAGGTCGATCACCCGCAAGCCGGCGTCGAGCAAGAGCGGCGCGTACGCCATCGCGGCCTTGTGCGGCAGGCCGAGGAACACGACGTCGGCGACCTTGGCGATCGCGTCGGGGTCGATCGGCCGGCACTGCGCCACGTCGTCGTCGAGGATGCCCAAGAGCTGCGGGAACTCGTCGCGCAGGTCGGGCAGCTCGTCGCGGTGCGAGGCTAAATAAGTCAGCTCAGCCTGCGGGTGTCGGTGCAGGAGCTTGACGAGGTAGAGTCCGGTGAGCCCGGTGGGGCCGACGATCGCGGCACGGATCTTCATAACAGCAACTTTCCTTGCGCGGCTTCGCAACCCTGCAAAGCCGAATCGACGGCCGATTCTAGCGGGCCTGTCAGAACGGCATTCCACCAGAATCTACACCGTTTACTAAACCCAGCGTACCGCCGTGGTTGCGGTTTGGCACGCCGGCACGGGGGTTGCGACTAGTACCCCGTCCGCGGCGGATTCGGCACCGCGGGCCGCGAGGGGCGGCGAGACTTTCCCGCTTTCCGTGAAACATCATGACCCCGCCGAGCGTACGAATGAACAGGAGACCCGCCATGTTACCCACCATCCGCAGAACGTTTGACAACCCGTTTCAGGCTTTGCGTGAGTTCGACCGCGTGGCCAACCGGCTCTGGGACACCGTCGAAGAAGGCGTCGGCACGGCGACCTTCCCGGTCGACATCCGCGAAGAAGACGACCACCTGATCGTCGACGCCGAGCTGCCCGGCTTCGCCAAGAACGAGATCGACGTGAGCGTCGAGCAGGGCGTGCTGAGCATCGAGGCCCAGCGTGAAACCGCCGAGGCCAAGACCGACGCGAAGGTGCACCTCAACGAACGCCGGTACACCCACCTGTCGCGGCGCTTCAGCCTGCCCAACGCCTACGACACGACGGCGGTCGACGCGACGCTCGCCGACGGCGTGCTGACCCTGAAGCTGGCCAAGCGCGAAGAGAGCAAGCCGCGCAAGGTCGAAGTCAAGTAACCCGAGCTCTTTCTCCTCCGGTCGGGACCGTCGGAAGGCGACTCCCGGCTTTTCCCCCGCCCCCGGAAATCGCGCTTGCGAGTTCGGGACCACGCGGGCTCAATTTCGACCCATCCCTCCCCTCCGGCTGCCGATGCGTTTAGTGCGTGTCGGCGGCTTTTCAATTCCTAAAGGCGTGATCGCACGCCGCGGAGCAACCACCGCGGCTGGCGAGTCAGAATACCGCCCGCAACGGCTTGGACGGTCGCCGATATCCAGGCCGGGTCGATGGCGTCGTGCTCAGCTCGTCCAAACGCCCAACTGACCGTCTCACCGCCCAGCCCCCATACGACCAGCATCATCAACTGCGAAGCCCCGATGACCACGAAGTACAACCCCAAAAGAAAGAGACCAACCCGAGCGAGCGAAAGACCATTTAGCGGAGCACGGACGCCGGCGTCGGTCGGAAAGATCTTTCGTCCCAGCCACGGCGCTCTAACCCAGACCAGCAAAATCAGCGCCAAATGCAGGGTCGTCAGGAGCCCGGACCAGGCGATAGCGAAGGCGTTATCGCTCCAATCCTGCGCCGCCCAAAGGGCGATCCATGTCCATTCCCTGAAAGCCGGGACCAGATACCAGATGCCTGACCCAAGCGCGACCAATCGACAACCCAGCACCGCCAGATCGCGGCGCGTCATCGTCTGCCGGCTGATCCGCGAGAGTCGCACCGAATAGCCGCACTCGGTGCACGACTCGTGGTCTGCCAGCCCGTCGTGCAGTCGGTAGCCACACTCGGCGCACTCGACAGGCGGCCCCGGATCGTTCATCGCGGTCGGCTCAGGCAATGTACTTCCACAGCGTGTGGGCGACGCCGTCGGCGTCGTTGCTGGGCGCAACGACGTCGGCCGCGTCTTTGACCTCGTCAAAGGCGTTGCCCATCGCCACGCCCAGGCCGGCGGCCTTGATCATGCCCAGGTCGTTGGGGCCGTCGCCGATGGCCATGGTGTGCTGCGGGTCGATCTTGTACTTCTCGCAGAGGTAGTGCAGCGCCCGGCCCTTGTCGGCCTGGTACGAGGCGATCTGGGTCAGGTGGTCCTCGGCGACCACGAACGTCGCCGCTTGCTTGTAGCGCTGCATCAACACTTTCCGGATGATCGCCATGCGGTCGGGCGGGGCCAGGACCATCAGCTTGGTGATGGGCTGCTTGAGCGGCTCGAGCAACGGCCCCACGTAGTCGGGCTTGAACATCTTGCTGGTCTCGGTCTCCAGCGTCGGGTCGTGCTTGTCGGTGTACCACTTGTCGAGGATCTCAAGGGCGATGATGCACTGGTTGTCGGTCTTGCGGGCGACGGTGCAGATCGCGTAGGCCAGGTCGGGGGCGATCGGCTCGTGGCGGAGGAAGCTCTCGTGGTCGGGGTGCTGGATCAGGGCGCCGTTGTAGTTGATCTGGTGGGTGTTGAGCTTGAGGTGGTCGTAGATCTCGCGGACGGTGCGCGGCGGTCGGGCGCTGGCGAGGACGACCTTGATCCCGCGCTTGCGGACCTCGGTGACGGCCTCGATCGCCTTGACGCTCAGCCGCTTGTCGCTGGTGAGCAGCGTGCCGTCGAGGTCGAGGGCGACCAGGTCGATGCGGCGGGTGCCGACGCGGTGCTTGAGGCTGCCCCGGGCGTGGGGCGCGCGGCCGCCGGGCGGGGATTTGAACCCGCCCACGGCCGAGTCGGCGCGGCTGTCGGCGGAATCCTCGGGGAGCTCCAGGTCTTCGTCGAGATTGATGCGTTCGGGAGAAATGACTTACCTCTCTGCGGCTAACTTCCGTGTCGCCCACCGGCATCATGATATCGGCCAAACCCGGGCCTAGGATAGCCCACCATGACTCAGACCCCGATCCGCACCTACGCCCCGCCCCCGGAACTCATTGCGTCGCCCGGATTTGATCCGGCGAACACCCTGGGGCTGGATTACCGGGCGTTGGCGGCGGAGCTTCCGCACCGCGGGCCGATCGTGGACGTGCACACCCACGTGGGCACGCCGAAGGCGGCCACACTCTTCCTCGAAGTCGCAGACCTGTTCAACGTCACGCACACCTACACGATGACGGGGCTGGACAACGCCCGGGTGCTATTCCCCGAGTTCGGCGAGCGGATCAAGTTCATCTGTGTGCCCGACTACCTGAAGCGCGAGACCGTCGGCACGTTCACGACGCAGTGGCTCAAAGACATCGAGCACTTCCGCCACGAATTCGACAGCCAGATCATCAAGTTCTGGGCCGCGCCGCGGGCGCGGGACCTGGTGAACGTCTCGCCCGACCCGGACTTGGCCGACGCGTTGCTGCTCGACTCGCCGATCCGGAGGCAGGGGATGAAGCTGGCCTACGACCTGGGCTACCGGATATTCATGACTCACGTCGGCGATCCCGACACGTGGTTCCGGACCGTCTACACCGACGCGGACCGCTACGGCACAAAGCTCGATCAGTTCAAGCCGCTCGAAGACCTGCTCGACGAATACGCAGACGTGACGTGGATCGGCGCGCACATGGGCGGCTACCCCGAGGACCTCGACTGGCTGCAGGGCATGCTCGACCGCCACCCGAACTACGTCGTCGACACCTCGGCGTGCAAGTGGCAGGTCCGCGAGCTCTCGAAACACCCCGCGCGGTTCAAAGCCTTCTGCGAGCGTAACCCTGGCCGCGTGCTGTTCGGCACGGACATCGTCGCCAACGAACACATGGACAAATCCATCGGCTTCGATCTGTACGCGTCGCGCTTCTGGGCGCTGCGGACGATGATGGAGACCGACTACGACGGTCCGTCGCCGATCGTCGACCCCGACCTGCACAAGGTCGACCCGTCGCTGCCCGAAAACAGCACGCCGCACCTCAGCGGCGCGAAGCTCGACGAAGCCACGCTCGAAGACGTGTACCACAACGCGGTGACGCGGGTGCTCGCCGACGACGACTGATCGGGGTTTGCCCGATAACACGATACCGACAACGACGCCGTGCCCCGCGGCCGACGGATATCCGCAAGACTCTCCGGCCGCCGCGAGGCCTTGCTCGCGGCGAGCTTCCCAAATCACGTTGCTCTGGCTCACGTTTCTCCGACTCACGAATCTCGTTTCATGTTTCACTCTGGTTGCTTAGGGAGCACGCCGCCATGCGTCTGAATCGCCTGCTCGGCACGGCTGCGGCCGGCCTGTGTTGTTGTCTGCGTTCGCTCGCCGGCGCGCAAGAAAAAGCCCGCCACAACCCGGAAGGTCGGGGCGGGCCGGAGGAATGAAGGCATTACGCGTCGACGCCGCTCTCGCTCTCGACAAACCACCCGCCGGGCGCCGCGACGCAGCGGAAGATGCGCGGCGGCACGTCTACGGCGTTGGTCCAGTCGTCGGCGCTCAGGACCACCTCGAACTGCTCGGGGTCGACCTTGAGCACTTTCAGGTCCACCACGACGGTGTAGTTCAGCCGTACGAGGAAGTACGGCCCGCGGTGGTCGGTCGCCACGGTCACGCCGATGCCCGGCTGGTCGACGGGCTGGACGCGCAGGTCCATCCCCATCGGGGACACACGCGCACGCCCCCCGGCCTGTTCAAACGCGGCGGCAAGTTCGGTTGTGCTGATCATCGGACACCTTCTTTCCAACTAAGACGCACCCGAGGGCACGCGGGATTCATCGATCCCTGAAAAAACTTGATTCGCTCGATCCGGCCGCCGCCTCGGCCACAAAAAAACCCCGGAGGCTTGGAGCCTCCGGGGCGTGGGGGATGCGGGGTTGATTCACCACTTCCTAACGCGGAGGCTCCGATAGACACGCCGAAATCGACGACATCCAGCAGCGGTGCTGCGGGAAGTCGGCGACGGTCGTGTTGAGGGCGAGGTGGCGTTTCATGGTTCTGCTTGGGTTGTGCGGAAGCCAGCGGGGCTCCGCTTGCCTCCATAACGTAGGCCGTTTGTTTTCTGATTCAAGCGTGGGGGTCGAAAAATTCTCAAAAATGCGGAACGGGCCGGTTTACATCGCGGCCTTGACCGCCGCGAGGGCGGCGTCGTAGTCGGGCTCCTCGGCCACTTCACCGACGAGCTGGGTGTAGGTGATCTTGTTGTCGGCATCGACGACGAAGACCTGCCGGGCGAGCAGGCCGATCTCCTTGATGCGGACGCCGTAGGCCGGGCCGAAGCTGTGGTCCTTGAAGTCCGACAGGCACTCCACGTTGTCGACGCCGGCCGCGCCGCACCAGCGCTTCTGGGCCATCGGGAGGTCGACGCTCACGGTCAGCACGACCACGCCGTCGCCCAGCCCGCCCGCGGCTTCGTTGAACCGGCGGGTTTCGGTGTCGCACACCGGGGTGTCGAGCGACGGCACGACGCTGATCAACTTGACCTTCCCGGAGTAGTCGGCCAACGACTTGTCGGACATGTCGGTGGCCTTGAGGCTGAAGTCGGGCGCGGCGTCGCCGACCTTGAGCTCGTCGCCCACGAGGGTCATCGGGTTGCCTTTGAGGGTGACGGCGGCGGCACGTTCGGTCATGGGGTCTGCTCCGGTTCGGGGTGGGATATCGGTCGGGGCGGCATTGTAGGACCCCACGGGTGCGGGGCAACCGCTCGAACGGACCCTCGACTACGGTTCGACAACCTGCCACGGCAACCCGTTGCGGTCCAGGAACGGCAGGATGTCGTCCCAACTGCCGTGGCCGTTGGGCATGTCGTTGTGGTTGGCCTCGGAATAGATCACGAGCGTCGCGTCCGCGGCGGCCTCGGCGTTGCGGCGGGCGTGGCTGACGTTGACCGCCTGGTCCGTCTTGCCGTGGAGGATCAGCACCGGGCCGTCGTACTCCTTCAGCACCGGCTCGACGGGGAACGGGTCTTTGATGATGAACGCGGGCACGGGGATCGGGCCCAGCGCCGCGTCGGTCACGCTGGTGAACGTCGAAGCGAGGATCAGCGCCCGCGGCTTACGTTGGATCGCGAGCTGCGCGGCCACGCCGCCGCCGAGCGATCGGCCGTGGAACACGATGCGCTCGGCGTCCACGGTGGGCAGTGCCGCGAGCCGGTCGTGGAAGGCCGCCGCGTCTTCGACGATCGCGGCCTGCGACGGCTTGCCGGCCGAGCGGCCGTAGCCGCGGTACTCGGGCAGCAGCACGGTGTAGCCGCGTTCGGCGTACCAGCCCATCTCGTCGGCCCAGAGGTCGATCGTCTCGCCGTTACCGTGGAAGAACACGACGGCCGGGCCGGGCGTTTCGGGCGCCGCCCCGCGGCCGGGCATGACGATCGCGTCGACCGTTCCGCCGTCGATCTCACGAGTCCAGCGCTCGGCCCCCTCGGGCAGGCTCGAGGTCACGCCAAACGGGAAATACGCCCCGGGGAACACCAGCAGCCGCTGAGCAAACACGAGCAGCCCGAACACCCCGACGAACCCAACGAGCAACACGATCAAGAACCAGCGCATGAGGCGTTTCCCTATGTTTTTTTGCAACGGTGCAGGCACGGTCGTCTCCTGACACTTCTGAGGTCTTGTCCCGCGATTTCCCGGGCAATACGATGCAATCAACCCCGGCGTTACCGACGTTTGTACACTACGCGGAACGAATTCCCTACATCCAACCCCGGAGCCCCGACATGTCCACCGCCCCCGGCACCACCGCTTCCCTCCTCCACGGCCGGACCTATGACCGCATCACCGACACGGTCGGCAACACGCCGCTGATCAAGCTCAACCGCGTTGCCCCGGACAACGGCAGCTCGGTGTTTGTCAAAAGCGAGTTCTTCAACCCGCTTGCGTCGGTGAAGGACCGCATCGGCAAGGCGATGATCGAGGCCGCCGAGCAGTCCGGCGCGATCAACGCCGACACCCACGTCATCGAACCCACCTCGGGCAACACCGGCATCGCGCTCGCCTTCGTCTGCGCGGCCAAGGGTTATAAGCTCACCCTCACCATGCCCGAATCCATGTCGATCGAACGCCGGGCGCTGCTCAAGGCGCTCGGCGCCAACCTCGTGCTGACCGAGGCGGCCAAGGGCATGAAGGGCGCCATCGAGAAGGCCGCCGAGCTCGTCGGCACCACCGACAACGCCTGGATGCCCCAGCAGTTCGAGAACCCCGCCAACCCCGAGGTGCACTACCGCACCACCGGCCCGGAGATCTGGAACGACACGGCCGGGAAGGTCGATATGCTCGTCGCCGGCGTCGGCACCGGCGGCACCATCAGCGGCGCGGGCAAGTACCTCAAAGAGCAGAACAGCGACGTCCGGCTGATCGCGGTCGAGCCCGTGCACTCGCCGGTGATCTCCTGCGGCGAACCGGGGCCGCACAAGATCCAGGGCATCGGCGCCGGCTTCGTGCCCAAGAACCTCGACGTCCCGCTCGTCGACGGCGTCGAGACCGTGAGCAACGACGAGGCGTTCGCCTGGGGCAAACGCCTGGCGAAAGAGGAGGGCATCCTCGGCGGCATCTCCACCGGGGCCAACGCCTGCGTCGCCTGCCGCCTCGCCGAAGCCAACCCCGGCAAGACGATCGTCACCATCGGCTGCTCCTTCGGCGAACGCTACCTCAGCACGCCGTTGTTTGAAGACTAAACGACGGAGAGTCGCGCGACCCCGGGGCGGACCTCGGCTCAGGCATGAAGCCGCTTTTTCTCAGCCGATCGTTGCCGGCTACCGGGCTGCGCCGCGTACAATCATGGATATGTCGTTGCTCTCCACGCTCCGGATCGTTTGGCTGCCACGCGCGATCGTCTCGACAAGCTGTTTGATTTGGGGCTTCGCTCTGGCGGGCTGCAACCACCCGTTGGCCCAGCGGCCGCACGGCGAGTGGGCGTCGACGCGGGTCATGACCGACGACCCGACCAACCGCGAAGCGCGGGTGACCGCCGTGTCCCGCGAGGGGTTTTACACGCTGGCCCGCGAGTGGAGCGACGGCGGTGACGTGTCGCCCGATGCCCCGCCGCCGGGCAACGTCCAGCAGGTATATCTCGACCGAGGCGAACTGCTGGGCTTCCGCTGGTCGAGCGGCGACCCCGACGCCCGCGTGGCCCAGGCGGTCGACGGCACGCGGGCCGTGCCGATCTCGCTGCACGACGGCGTCCACTACGTCTGGTACCGCGAGAACGACGACGCCCAGATCGTGGCCCAGGACTTCCTGCTGATCGTGTTGGGCGCAGCCCTGATCGTGGGCATCATCGCGCTGGCGGCCAACGGCGACGGCAGCGTCGAATTCAACTCCTGAACGGCCGTCGGAGCCATCGGTTCGGGGGCTCCGACGCGGCTCAATGCAACAACCCCACACCGGTCCGCCGGCATGACCCATCCCTCTCCTAATCCCGTGCCGCCCTGGCCCGCGCTGGCGTACGCTTGGACCGCCCCCAACACAGCGCTCGGGCTGCTGCTGGCGTTGCTGTGCCGAGCCACCGGCGGGCGGGTGGCGGTGGTCGGCGGGGTGATCGAGGCCGGCGGCGGGTTACGTTGGCTGCTGCGGCAGGCTTGGGCCGGGGGAGGCGGCGCCT
This sequence comes from Planctomycetota bacterium, assembly GCA_039033595.1. Lineage (GTDB taxonomy): Bacteria > Planctomycetota > Phycisphaerae > Phycisphaerales > Phycisphaeraceae > Algisphaera. Next base: position 170,901 of record JBCCCG010000003.1, read on the forward strand.
CGGCGATGACCCTGGGCCACGTCGTGATCGCGGTCGACACCGCGACGCTCGACCGCAGCCGGGTCCATGAACGCGTGCATGTTCGGCAGTACGAACGCTGGGGGCCGCTGTTCATCCCGGCCTACTTCGTCGCCGCGCTCGCCGCCCGGATACGCGGCGGGTGCCCGTACTTCGACAACCGCTTCGAGCGCGAAGCCTACTCCGCGTCGCACCCCGACCGCTTCGGCTAGGAACTACCCCAGATGGTGGCGTGAACCACCCGCCACCGGGTACAATCTGTATCAGAGCCCCGCGTATCTTTTCCCTTCTCTCGGGTCGTTTGCGTTTCCCCTCTGCCCCCGATTCACCTGTGGAGCGATCCCATGCCCGTTCATCACCTGCTCTACATCAGCGACGCGTCCGACGACCTGAATACCGACAATCTGGACGCGATGGTCCGGCCGTTCCGTACCAAGAACCGCGCCCGAGGCGTAACGGGCGTATTGTTCTACAGCGCCGGGCACTTCATCCAGCTGCTCGAAGGCGCGGGCCCGATCGTCGAACGCCTGTACGAAACCATCCGGGCCGACCCGCGCCACCACAACGTCCGCCGGCTCGTGATGTGCCCGGTCGATCGGCGGATGTTCCGCGAGTGGGACATGGGCTTGCTCAATCTCGACGAGCGCTCGAAGCTCGACCAGCAGCGTCTCGTACGCCTCGTGCGGGAAGCCGAGCAGGAGAAGCAGGAAACGCCGCTGGCGCTGCGACTCCTGTCGGACTTCTGCATGATGTTGCCGCGCCCGTCCGGCGAGCCGCACACCGTCGAGAGCTGAACCCGCGCGGTGCGACGGCGTACAATCCACGCATGCCCGACCCCGCCCACGAAACACTGCGCTGCCCCGAGTGTCGCCAGCGGATGCTCGTCGGCCACGTCGCGGTTTCACAGGGGGTGAGCTGGATGCGGCGGGCCGAAGGGCCCTATGGCGACTTCGCCGAGACGATCCCCGGCACCCACGCCGTGCTCCGCGCCAACCGACTGCCCGCCTGGAAATGCAGCGCCTGCCAACTCGTCCTGTTCCGGTACGGTCACGACGTGCAACGCCAGGAAGCCCACCGACGCGGCACCACCGCTCCGCCGGCGGTGAACGATCCGACCCCTTGACCCCAAAACGGCCTTCATCATCCGTGCAGCCGGCTTCAGGTATTCACGGGTACACGAAAGCGACGATCTTCGAACGCTAAGCAGCGCGGAAAACAAATTCAGCAATTACCTACAAGCCGCAAGACGCAGGCAAACTATAGTTTCAATCTCGCAGAACCGCGCGGCGGCTTTTCCAGCCAAGCCCGCACGCGCTCCTGCCCCACCTCCCGCATTTCCGGCGTGGTGAGCTGTTGACCCGGATATCGCATGCCCCTGCACCACCTGCTCTATATCAGTCATGCCGATCACCTGCTGTCGCCGTACCAGGTCGGAGAGATGCTGGAGCCGTTCCGCCGGCGCAACCGCGCACTCGGGATCACGGGTGTCCTGTTCTACAGCGCCGGGCACTTCGTGCAGTTGCTTGAGGGCGAGGCGGATGAGGTCCACAACCTCTTCGGGACGATCCGCCGCGACGACCGCCACGAAGATGTGCGTCAGCTGCTATCGTTTCCCGTCGGCCAGCGGCTGTTCGACGACTGGTCGATGGCGCTGCTCAACGTCGACTGCCGAACCACGCTGGAAGAAACCTGCCTGGTGCAACTGGTCCGTGAGGCCGAGGCGGCCGAGGTGACTCGGGCTCACACCGCCATGTCGTGGCGCCTGCTGGTGCAGTTCCGCGACCTGCTGCGCTCGCCCAACACGCCCTCGGCCTTGGCCTGAAGCCTCCACCGACGCTCCATTTAACCGCTTGCCATAACTGCCCCACGGAACGCAAATCGGCGCGGTAAGAACAGCATTCGTTAACTGTGCTAAAAACCTCAACGCCCCCTGCGGTAAGCCCGCGGGCTCTTACCGACATATCGTGTAAATTGTCGGCTGAATTGTGCCGTACCCCGATAACCCAGCCGACCGGCGATCTCGCTCACCGACAACGACGTTTCTTCCAGGAGTCGCTGGCCGGCCTCAAGCCGGCGGTGGTTCAACCAGACCCGGGGCGTGAGCCCGAAGGCCTCTTTGAATCGACGAGAAAAATAGTTGGCACTCAGTCCGATCGCCGCAGCGAGTTCGGACGGCCCGATCCCGTCGAGGATCCGCTCCCGCGTCAGTCGCAGCACCCGTGAGCGCTGACCTTCGGTCAGGCCCGATCGCGGGTCCCCCCGCCACCCCGCTTGTTGCCGCCAAAGGTCGGTGAAAAAAACCAGCAGCTGTCCGCGGACCGCCCAGCCTTGCGGGCCCGATACACTCTGCATCTCATCTGCGATCCGATCGACCCGCGCACGCAGCCCGTCTGCACCCGGGCCGACAACGACGCGATCGATCGGGCTCAAGCTCCGACGGCCGCGACGCAGCCGTAGATAGAACTCGGCCAGGCGCAACGGCGAACCCCACCGCATGTCGTGCCGCACCCCCGGCGGCAGCCACAGCCACTGACCCGCCCCCACCGACCACTGCCGCCCCGAGGCCCGCAGACGCACCGCGCCGTCGAGCACGAGGATCAGCCAGTGCGCCGAGACACGACGCCGTTCACAGCTCCAGCCGTCGTCCCGCTGCGACGTACCGATGTAGCGGTTATGGATCGTAAGGCGGGCCGCGGGGTCGACCAATGCGGCCAGCCAGCGGTCGGTATCGATCACTTCCGGCGGCGATGAAGTTGCATCAAGATCAACAATTGGCGCAATTTTTTGTGTGAGTCGCGCGATATCCATAGGTCGCCCAAGAAAGCATTATACCGTTGAATTGTCAAATAAATCCTATCTACAAGGAATCTGAACATGCAAAGACTTGAAAACGGCGAGCCCAATGAAAAACAAATCGCGCAAATCAAGGATTGGGGCTATTACATTGTCCGCGGCCTGCTGGACCGCGATCTGGCGATGGAGGCCCGCGGGGTCATCAAGGACCACATCCAGCGGCCCGAATCCGAGGCCGCTGGCGAACAAGCCGATCCCATGGACCCCATGGAGGACGACACAGCCGCCGCTCGCGCCGCACGCTTTCGGAAACTCAACAAGCTCGGCGTGGAATCGCCGGTGCTCTGGTTCAACGTGTTCATGAATCCGGACCTGCTCGGCCACGTCCGACACTTCCTCGGCGACGATCTGCTCGTCAAATTCTCCAGTTGTTTCCTCAAGCCCGCCCGCACCGGCAGCGCCACCCCCTGGCACCAGGACAACGGCCTGTGGCGTGACGGCGAAGTCGACCCCTTTAATTTCTGGATGGCCCTCGACCCCGCCACCCGGGAAAACGGCTGCCTGCAGTTTATCCCCGGCAGCCACCACGAACCGATCACCCCCCACGTGCTCTACCCTAACTCGGTCCACGGCGAGTTGCCGCGCGAAAAAGTCGAGCAAATCAAGCAAAAGTACGGCGGCGTCCATCACATCGAGCTCGCGCCGGGCGATGCGGTCTGCTGGCACAGCAACCTCTATCACTACAGTCCGCCGAACCCTTCGCGCAACAGCCGCATCGGGATCGCCGGGGTGTATTCGAGCCTCGCCACCGCCTCGATCACGCCGCTCCACAAAACGTTGCGCTGGTGCATGAAAAGCGGTGAGGCGTGCCCGGATTTCCCGCCCCAAGTTTACGTGGCTCCCGGCGAAATGATCGACGCGCCGGCTCACGAGAAGGTGACCGTGGGTGTGTAACCTTCACAAACCTTTGTTACCTTCTTAACCCTTTACTTATCGCCTCGCACCACAGAGAACACCTATGTCCTACCGCCCCGCCGAATCCCGCTACGACGCCGTCCCCGACGGCTGGTTCCGCCGCTGCGGCCGCACCGGCCTCAAGCTCCCGGCGATCAGCCTCGGCTGCTGGCACAACTTCGGCGACGCCGGCACCGACCCGCGCCAACTGCCCGAGAGCGAGTTCCACGCCAACGCCCAGGCGATGCTGTTCACCGCGTTCGACCACGGCATCACCCACTTCGACCTGGCCAACAACTACGGCCCCGCCCCCGGCAGCGCCGAAGCCCGCGTCGGCCGCATCCTCCGCGAAGACTTCGGGGGCTACCGCGACGAGCTCATCATCTCGTCCAAGGCCGGCTACGACATGTGGCCCGGGCCCTACGGCGAGTGGGGCAGCCGCAAGTACCTGCTCGCGTCGCTCGACCAGTCGCTCGCGCGCCTGGGCCTCGACTACGTCGACCTCTTCTACTCGCACCGCTTCGACCCCGACACGCCGCTCGAGGAGACCCTCGGGGCCCTCGACACCGCGGTACGCTCGGGCAAGGCGTTGTACGCGGGCATCAGCAGCTACTCCGGGGAGATGACGCTCGAGTGCCACCGCATCTGCGCCCGCGACGGGCTGGTCAAGCCGATCATCCACCAGCCCAACTACTCGATGCTTAACCGCGGCGTCGAGACGGACCTGTTGCCGGTGACCGGCGAGTTGGGCATGGGGGTGATCGCGTTCTGCCCGCTGGCGCAGGGGCTGCTCACCCCGAAATACCTCGGCGGCATCCCCGACGACTCGCGCGTCAAACAGGCGTCGGGCTTCCTCACCGAAGACCGCGTCACGCCGGAGCTGGTCGAGAGCCTGCAAAAACTCAACGCGATCGCCGAAGGCCGCGGCCAGTCGCTGGCGCAGCTCGCCCTGTCGTGGGCGCTGCGCGACCCGCGGATGACTTCGCTCATCATCGGCGCCAGCCGGCCCAGCCAGATCGAAGACAACGTGAAAGCCGCGGAAAAATTATCCTTCGCCGACGAGGAACTGGTCGCCATCGAATCCGTCCTGTAGTTGCAGGAGGCACCGTTGCGCCAAGGCGGGCTGTTTTTTCTGACGTTCCTGGCCCTCGCCGTCGTCGGGGCGTGGATGGTGCTGTCGATCTATGTGTTTAATTAGGCGGGCGCGGTGTCCGAAGCACCCCGGGCGATATAGAAGTCGAACGTGTGGCGGGTGTCCTGCTCTTCGCACACGAGACGCGGGGCGTCGAACGGCGGAAAACTCCACGCCTCGAACCCGCCGAGCGCCGGCAGCGCGGGGATGTCGAACGGCCGGTGCTCGGGCACGTCGTCCCAGCCGTTGATGAACACGCCGCCCGGACTCAGGCACCGGTGAATCCCTGCCACCGCGCGGTCGGCGGCGTCCGGATCATCCAGGCCCCAGCCGATCACGCCCAGCAACAACACCGCGTCGAGCGACCCCGGCTCGAAGTATTCCGCCACGTTTTCGACCGAGTCGACGACGTGCTGTTTCGAGCCGTAACGCCGGGCGGCGGGGTCGATCTCCAGGGTCCAGTAGTCTTTGCCCGCGAAGACCTTGTTGTAGTACCACGTGTACCACCGGCAGCCGACGAACAGCACGCGCCGCAGATCGTCCCGCCCGACGAGATAAGGGAAGATCGTCTCTTCGAGGACGATCCGGTCCTGCTCGGTGAGCTTGGGGCGGATCCCGCAGAGCAAAACCGCGTCGCGGACGTTTCGACGCAATGGTTGGATCAGCGAACGGATCAGCGACATCCCCACTCCAGGCCCGAGAAGAAGACGGCGGCAAGATCATACCGGCGGGCGCTCGACGGGGCGATCAAGCGGGGTCGTGGCCGTGACCGCCCCAGGGGTGGCAGCGGCAGATGCGTTTGAGGCCGCGCCACCCGCCGCGCCACGGGCCGTGCTTCGCCACGGCGTCGAGCATGTACTGGCTGCAGCTCGGCTGGAACCGGCAGTGCCCGCCGAGCCACATCCCCAGCGTCCCGCGGTACACCGCGACCCCGACGTTGATCACCCCGGCGGCGGATTGGTCAAGCCAGCGTTTCATCGAGATACCCACGACACGTCGAGTTGGCCACCGCGAAACACCGCGCCACTCAACGCGATTCACCCTTCGCTCAGCCACGCCGCGACCTGCGGCGCAAAATAAGTCAGGATCACGTCCGCCCCCGCCCGGCGGATACCCAATAGGCTCTCCATGACCACCGCCCTCTCGTCCACCCACCCGCTGGCGGCCGCGGCCTTGATCATCAAATACTCGCCGCTGACCTGGTACGCCGCGACGGGAAGGTGCGTGTGCTCCCGCAGCGTCCGCACCACGTCGAGGTACGGCCCGGCGGGCTTGACCATCACGAAATCCGCCCCTTCGTCTTCGTCGAGCTCGACCTCGCGCAACGCCTCGCGCACGTTGGCCGGGTCCATCTGGTACGTCTTCTTGTCCTTCGGAACCTTCTTGCCCGCCCCCGATGCCTTCGGAGCGCTGTCGAGCGCCCCGCGGAACGGGCCGTAGTACGACGAGGCGTATTTCGCGGTGTACGACATAATCGACACGTCGGTGTAGCCGGCTTCATCGAGCGCGTCGCGGATCGCGCCGACCCGGCCGTCCATCATGTCGCTGGGCGCGACGATGTCCGCCCCCGCCCGGGCGTGACAGACCGCCTGCTTGCGCAGCACCCCGACGGTCACGTCGTTGTCGATCACGCCGTGGTCGTTGACGATCCCGTCGTGGCCGTCGGACGAGTACGGGTCGAGAGCGACGTCGGTGATCAGGCAAACATCGGGGTGCGCTGTTTTGACCGCCCTGATCGCCGCCGGATAGAGCCCGTCGTGGTTGAACGCCTCATCGCCTGCCGCCGACTTCAGCGCGTCGTCGATCTTGGGGAACAGGACGACCTTGTCGATTCCCAACGCCAGCACCCGCTCCACCTCTTCGACCAGCCCCTCCACCGACCACCGCGTCTGCCCGGGGAGCGAGTCCAACGGCGTGTTTTGGTCCGAGCCGTGGAGGAAAAGCGGATAAACCAGTTGCCCAACGTCGAGCCGGGCCTCGGCGGCCATCGCGCGGACGGCGGCCGACTTGCGGTTTCTGCGGGGTCGAGCGGGTAGGTCGTTCGATTCGATCGGCATGACGGCGTGGTTTCCTCGGCGGCCGCATCCCGACCGCGTCTCAGTCTATCTTAGCGGTCCACGTGGACGAACCCGAAACCCACAACCCGACCGACGCGCAGCGGCTCGACCCGCGAGACCTGCTCGCGGCGTTGTCGCGGGGCTACTTCCCGATGGCCGAGGACGCCGGAGCGCTCGAGGTCGGTTGGTATCGGCCCGACCCTCGGGCGGTCATGCCGTTGGACGAGGGCGAATTCCGGGTCCGCCGGTCGCTGGCGAAGTTCATCCGCCGAGGCGCGTTGGAGGTGCGGTTCGACGTGGACTTCGCAGCCGTGATGGACGCCTGCGCTGCGCCGCGTGTCGCTTGCCCCGGAAGCACCCAAGAAACCGGCACGTGGATCAACGCGACGATCCGTGACGCCTACGCCCAACTCGCCGATCACGGCTTGGGACACAGCGTCGAAGTCTTTGCCGACGGGCGGCGTGTCGGTGGGCTGTACGGCGTGGCGCTCGGCGGCGCGTTCCTCGCCGAATCGATGTTCTCGCATCGGCCCTACGCGTCGCAGGTCTGCTTGGTGGCGTTGGTCAAGCGGCTGCGAGCGCGGGGGTTCTCGCTGATGGACGTGCAGTTCGTGAATCCACACCTCGAACAGTTCGGCGTTGAGGCAATCTCGGCCGAGGCTTACGAATCGCGGCTGTGGCGGGCGTTGGGGCAAGGGCCGTGTTGGTAACACGGCCGGAACCCCGGGGCCTTACCCCGGGATAAAATTGTTCGTGGCGGTTGCAGCGGGCGGCGGCGTGTCGTATGTTTCGGCGGTGAACGCTTCCCGCCCCGCAACCCTCTGGCTTATTGGCAACCTCGTTTAGCGCGGCCGGACTTCACGTTGACTTTCAACCCACGTTTCCCCGGCCGCGGCTCCCCGCGGCCGGCTGTCGTTTGGGAGCCCCGACCCTCACGCCCCGCAGAGGCCGCCGATGACCCGTTCCATCCCTTTCGACCTAACCACTGACGAGGTGGCCGCGGTGCGCCGCGAACGCGCCGGTTTCCTGCTGGCCCTCGGTGCCGCGGCGCTGTTCTCGCTCAAGGGCGTGGTCGTCAAACTCGCGCTGGCCCGGGGCGTGACGGTGGAAACGCTGATGCTGTGGCGTATGGGCCTGGCGCTGCCGGTGTACGTCGTAGTCGGGCTGCGGCTATGGAAACGATCGCGGTCGGACGGCCACGCGCCCGTGCCGGGCCGTGTGTTCGCGGCGGCGGCGGCGCTCGGCGTGCTGAGTTATTACGTCTGCACCTGGCTGGACTTCACCGGCCTGCGCTTCATCTCGGCCCAGTTCGAGCGGATGATCTTGTTCACTTACCCGACACTGACCGCGGTCTTGGCTTGGGTTCTGCTCGGCGAACGGTTCACCCGCCGGCACGCCGCGGCGCTGATGATCTCGTACGCCGGGGTGGTGCTGGTCTTCGGGTCCGAGGCGCAAACGCTGGGGCCGGGCGCTGTATGGGGCATGGGGCTGGTCTTCGCCGCGGCGCTCCTGTTTGCGTTGTACGTCATCTACGCCAAGGCGGTGATCCAGCGGCTCGGGGCGACGCTGTTCACCTGCGTCGCGATGAGCGCGGCGACGGTGGCGATCGCGACGCATAACGCGGCGGCGCTGCGTTTACCGGAGACGGCAATGACGCCGCTGTTCACCGGCGCAGCGGTCATGGCCGGGGGTTTCCTCGCGTTGGTCTGCACCGTGCTGCCGAGCTTCATGCTGTCCGAAGCCATCGGCCGCATCGGCCCGGCCCGCACCAGCGCCGCCGGCAACGTCGGCCCGGTCGTCACCACCGCGATGGCCGTGTGGATCTTGGGTGAGCCGTTCGGCATCGCCCAGGCCGCGGGGCTCGCGCTGATTCTGTTCGGTGTGAGCCTGATCGCTCGCTCGTCAAAGGCGTGAGTCCTTCGCCGACTCCCTCACAGATCGACTCCCACCGCAGAGAGTATCGCCGCAACGAGCAAGACAACGATCAATACCGTCGCGATGATGATCGACCACTGGACGACCGCGGCACTTACCCCCAGTGCTATCGCGGCCCCACCCACCACACGGGGCTCGGCGCGCAACAGGCTGAATAGACCGAAACCTACCGCAACCATGCCCGAGCCGATCACCGCCGGCACCAAGAAGCGAGAAGGCTTGGGGGTGGAAGCCGGAGCCGCGACGTAGTCTTCGCCGGTGAGTTTGGCCTTGGCCGCCTCGGCCAACCGCCCCGCCAAGTCCACCGCGGCCTGCTCGATCGGCGGCGGTGGCGGATCGATGGCGGCCTGAATCCACGGAGACAAAAAAGCAGCGGAAAGTGCGAGCAAACCAATCGCAATGCCGATCGCCCCGAACGCTTTTTTCTTCGCAACCGATGCGTCGGCGTACGGGGGTGAAACTTCCTGCTCGTTCATCGAAGGCGTCCGGAAAGGGATGGGGATCACACCACCGCGCCGAACTTCCGGGTGCGGTCGGTGTAGGCGGCGAACGCCTTGTCGAGCTCGGCGACGTCAAACTCGGGCCAGCACACGTCCGCGACATATAGTTCGGCGTAGCTGAGTTGCCACAGCAGGTAGTTGGACAGCCGCATCTCGCCGGCGGTGCGGATGAGCAGGTCGGGGTCGGGCAGGCCGGCGGTGTAGAGGTGCTCGCCGATGGTGTCGGGGGTGATGTCGGCGGGGTCGAGCGTGCCGGCGCGGACCCGCTCGGCGATGCCCCGCACGGCGTCGGTGATCTCGGACCGGCTGCCGTAGTTAATCGCCAGGCAGAGCGTGAGGCCGGTGTGGTGCTCGGTCATGGCGGCCGTCGCGTCGAGTTCGTCGAGCACCCGCGGGGGCAGCCCGTCGCGGCGGCCGATCTGCCGGAACCGCACGTTATTTTCGAGAAACAGCGGCCGCTCGGAGACCAAGTACTCGACGTACAACTCCATGAGGAAGTTCACCTCCTCGTGGCTGCGGGTCCAGTTCTCGGTGCTGAACGAGTAGAGGGTCAGCGCCTCGAGGCCCAGTTCGGCGCAGCGGGTCACGATCGGGCGCACGGCCTCGGCGCCGGCGGCGTGGCCTCGGCTGCGGTCCAGCCCGCGGGCGGTGGCCCACCGGCCGTTACCGTCCATGATGACGGCGAGGTGCCGGGGCAGGGATTTGGGAGTTGGGGATTGCGGGTTGGGGTCGTGCATGGGTCGGACACTCGCGCCAAGAGTTTGTCTTTGCCGGGCCAGCTTCTAAATGCTAACCCCAAACTCCCCGTTCTATATTCGCCTTTAGCGGAAAATACTCTGCGACCGCTTTGGCCCAACGCTCACCATGACGATCGGCACGCCCAGGAAGTCTTCGACAAACTTCAGGTACCCACGGGCCGCCTCGGGGAGACTTTCATAATCTCGGCACTCGGTCACGTCCTCGGTGAAGCCGGGCAGGGTCTCGTAGACCGGCTTCACTTTCGAGAGTACGCCGATGTCGGCCGGGAAGTTCGTAAGGGTCTGCCCGTCGAGTTCGTAGCCGGTACAGAGCTTGAGTTCGGGCAAACCCGCAAGGACGTCGAGCAGCATGATCGCCAGCCCGGTCGCGCCGCTGACCGTGGCGGTGTATTTCAGGGCCACGAGGTCGAGCCAGCCGCAGCGGCGGGGACGGCCGGTGGTGGTGCCGTACTCCCGGCCGACCTCGCGGATGCGGTCGCCGGTTTCGTCGTCGAGCTGGGTCGGCATGGGCCCGCCGCCGACGCGGGTCTGGTAGGCCTTGACGATGCCGATGACGTTGGTCACGTGGTGGCCCGCGACGCCGGTACCGGTGTGCACGCCCAGCGACGAGCAGTTGCTGGAGGTGACGTACGGATAGGTGCCGTGATCGATATCGAGGAGCGTGGCGTTGGCGCCCTCGAAGAGGATCCGCTCGCCCCGGCCGATGCGTTCGTGCAGCACGCCCGCCGCATCGGTGAGGTGCGGAACCAGTTGCGCGGCCAACGGCTTGAGCCACGCGAGCAAGTCGTCGACCACGATCGGCGCAAAGTCCTCGTTCGCGTACGCGGCCAGCGCCGCCAGCGTTGCGTTCTTGATCGGCACGATGCGGTGCAGCTTGTGCTTGAGCCCCTCGAAGTCCCGCAGGTCCGACATGCGGATCGCGGTCGAGCGTAGCGCCTTGTCGGCGTAGCACGGCCCGATGCCGCGCCCCGTCGTGCCGATGCCCTCGACCGACTGGTCGAGGGCGTTGGGCATCACGTACGCCGCCTCCTGCAGCGCGTCCTGGGCCTTGTGGTAAGGCATGACCACGTGGGCCCGGTCGCTGATGACGAAGTTCTCGTCGAGCTTGAGGTCCTGGGCGCGGAGGCCGGTGATTTCCTTGACGACCTGCTCGGGGTCGATCACGACGCCGTTGCCCAGCACGTTGAGCTTGTCGGGGTAGAGGATGCCCGAGGGGATCAGGTGCAGGGCGTACTTCTTGTCGCCGACGACGACGGTGTGCCCCGCGTTTGCCCCGCCGTTGTAGCGGGCGACCACGTCGAAGCCGGCCGTGAGCAGGTCGACGACCTTGCCCTTGCCCTCGTCGCCCCACTGCAGCCCCACCACCGCGGCGTGCCCGGGCTTGAGGTTGAGGCGGTCGATCATGTCGGCCACGTCGGGCGTGGCGTGAGGCGTCGTCGTGGTGGGCATTTTGAGACGATCTCGGGCGGCGGGAGTGATCTACGCAGTATCTTAACCGGTTGGCGTAAAGAGCCCAAGTGATGCACCATCCATCTAAAGCGAATACCCCCGAGCCAAGAGCAGGCTTCCCCCCACGGCCAACGTCACCGGCATCCCGTTACGCGCGGGGTCGGAAAGTACCGGCAGCACGAGTAATGCGGGCATGAAGAAACGGCACCACGACCAGACCCAATGGATATCACTGGCGGCGAACAGAAACCAGAACCACCCCACCACGAGAAACAGCAATCCTACGGACATCAGAACGGTGCCGAGTGGGACCATAAATCGAAATCCTACGCCTCGGGCAGATGCACGGCGGCGATCTTGAGAATCCCGTCGTGTTGGGCGAGGGCCTCGTGCAGCGCGGCCGGCGCCGCGGCGTCGAGCTTGAGCAGCATCAGGGCGGTGGCGCCGCTGCCGTCTTCGTTGGCGCGGCGAGAGATGGTCATGTCGGCGATGTTGACGTCCGCGCTCCCGAACTCGGTGCCGACGATGCCGATGACGCCGGGGCGGTCGTCGTTCTGGATGATGGCCATGTGCCCGGCGGGGACCATGTCCATGGCGTAGCCGTTGATCTCGACGACGCGGGGCTGCAGGTCGTCGTAGACCCGGCCGACGATGCGGCGGACCTTGTCGGCCTCGTGGTCGGGGGCGTCGTCGACGCAGTGCTTGGGGCCGTGGATGGTGAAGGTGAGTTGGGTGGGGGCGGCCTTGGCGTGGTCGAGCTTGGTGATGCGGGTCTCGATGTCGCGTTGGTCGGCGACGGAGCCGACGTTGATGACGTTCAGCGGCGTGTCGAAGTGGCGCTGCAGCAGGCCGACGAGCGCGGTGCGTTCGATGGTGCCGGCGGCGGGGCCGAGGTCGACGCCGCAGATCTCGATGTCGAGTTCGCTGATGCCGCGGGTGACCATCGGGCTGATCAGGCGGGCCATGCGGTCGGCGAGGCCGACGTAGGCGGCCTGCAGGTCGGTGAGGTCGACGCGGACGCCCCCGGCGTTGACCGCGCCGGAGATGCCCTCGCCGCGGAGGTAGGCGAGGCAGGCCTTCGCGGCGTCGACGGACACGGCGGTCTGGGCTTCCTGCGTGCTCGCGCCGAGGTGGGGGGTGACCAGGATTTTGGGGTGGGTCCGCAGTGGGGAATCTTCCGGCGGCGGCTCGCTGGTGTACACGTCCAAGGCCGCCCCGCCGCACCGGCCGCTGTCGCAGGCCGCGAGGATATCGGTCTCGTCGACGATCCCGCCGCGGGCGGCGTTGATCACGAAGACTCCCTTGCGGCAGAGCTTGAACGTCTCGGCGTTGAGCATGCCCGTGGTCTCAGGGGTTTTGGGCACGTGGAAAGACAAGATGTCGACGTGCGGGGCCATGTCTTCGAAGCTGCGGAAGGTCTTGACCGTGTGGGGGCCGAGCTGGATGTCGGCGTTGACGAACGGGTCGTAGCCCACGACGGTCATGCCGAAGGCCAGGGCCCGCTCGGCGAAGGTGCGGCCGATGCGGCCGAGGCCGACGACGCCGACGGTCATGCCGTGGAGCTGTCGGCCGGCGAACTTGTTGCGGTCCCAGCCGCCGACGGTCATGGTCTTGTACGCCGGGCCGACGTTGCGCAACAGCGCCATCATTAGCGTGAACGCGTGCTCGGCGGTGGTGATGGTCGAGGCCTCGGCCGTGTTGACCACGAGGATGCCGCGGTCGGTTGCGGCGGCCAGGTCGATGTTGTCCACGCCCACACCGGCCCGGGCGATGACCTTGAGGTCACCGGGGCTTTCGAGCATGGCGGGGGTGACCTTGATGCCCGAGCGGACGACCATGGCGTGGACCCCGCCCTGGGCGAGGAGTTGGCCGACCTCGGCATCGACGGCTTCCTGGCCCCGGTCTTTCTTCAGGGCAACGAGGTCGGGGCGGTCGAGCAGCGTCGCGTCGGCCTGCGTGTTGACGAAATCGAGGCCTTCGTCGGCGAGTTTGTCGGCGGCGAGGATGGTGAACTGACTCATGAAATTCTGTAACCGCGGGTAAGCACTGAAAGACGCGGACCAAGGCATCGGCCCGATACCGATGGCGGGCTTGATCGGTGTTAATCGGCGTGCATCGGCAGTTCCTGTACGGGGTTCTAGGCGATCGCCGCGGCGGCGGCGAAGGCTTTTTCGGCGGCTTCGAGGGTCCGGGTGATACACGATTCGTCGTGGGCTGTCGAGACGAACCAGGCTTCGAACGCGGCGGGGGCGAGCATGACACCTTCGTCGAGCATCGCGCCGAAGAACGCGGCGTAGCGGTCGGTGCGGGTCGCGGTGGCGTCGGCGTAGTTGTGGACCTCGTCGCCCGGAGCACCCACAAAGAACGGGCACAGCATCGACCCGACCCGGGTGAGGTAGATCGGGCAGCCGGCTTTGGCCGCCGCTTCGCGGAGCCCGGCCTCGAGCGTAGCCGAGACGGTTTCGAGCGTTTGATATGCCGCGAAATCGTCGGCGGCGAGGGCGTCGAGCGTCGCGGTGCCGGCGGCCATGGCCAGCGGGTTGCCGCTGAGGGTGCCGGCTTGGTACATCGGGCCGTCGGGCGCGACTTGCCGCATGACCTCTTCGCGGCCGCCGTAAGCCGCGCACGGCAGCCCCCCGCCGACTACCTTGCCTAGGCAAGTGAGATCGGGCGTCACGCCGTTAAGGGACTGGGCCCCGCCGTAGGCCACGCGGAAGCCCGTCATGACCTCGTCGAAGAGCAGGTAGACGCCGAACTCGTCGCAGAGGTCACGAAGTCCCTGGAGATACCCCGGGTCGGGGGGCACGCAGCCCATGTTGCCGGCGATGGGCTCGACGGCCATGGCCGCGATGTCGTCGCCGTGCTCGGCCATCGCGGCACGCACGGCATCCAGGTCGTTAAACGGCAAGAGCAGCGTGTGTTCGGTGACGCTGCGGGGCACGCCGGGGCTAGACGGCACACCGAGCGTCGTCGCGGCGCTGCCGGCGCTGACGAGCAGCGAGTCGGTGTGGCCGTGGTAGCAGCCGGTGCACTTGATGATCTTATTTTTACCCGACGCGGCACGGGCCAGGCGGATGGCCGACATCGCCGCCTCGGTCCCCGAGTTGACGAACCGCACCACCTCCACCCCCGGCACCGCATCGATCACCTTCTCGGCCAGCGCCGTCTCGGCCTCGGTGGGCATGCCAAAGCTGGTGCCCTTTTGTGCCGCCTTAGCCAGGGCCGAGGTCACTTCCGCGGGCGCGTGGCCGAGGATGAGCGGGCCGTAGGAGCAGACGTAGTCGACGTAGTCGTTGCCGTCGAGGTCGGTGACGATCGCGCCTTTGCCCGAAACCACCGTCACCGGCTCGCGGCCCACGGCCTTGTACGCCCGCACCGGCGAATTCACCCCGCCGGGCATGACCCGGCGGGCCCGGGCGTGGGCGGCGGCGGACTTGGCGTAGCGGTCTACTTCGGTCGCGATCTCAGCGGCATCGGTCATGCGGGGAGTTTATCAGGCCGGGCCGCTCACGATCGGGGCGAAAACCAACATTTCGTGCCCGATCCGCGGGCGGAGACCCGGGCAGGCCCGACGGCAGGCAAACGCTCGTCGATACCCGCGGCGGCGCGTTCAAGACGCCGCCGCGATCCCGCCGAAGGTATCATCACCGTAAGTTTTTCCCCGCCATGCCCGCCTCCTACCCCACCCTAATATCACGAGCGATCTTGATCCTCGCGGCGCTGTGCGCCACGATCGGAATGACCGGATGCACCGTCGTCGGCCCCGAGTCGATCCGCTCGGGCCGGCTGTCGTACAACGAGGCGGTCCAGGTCACCAGCGACCAGGAACTCCTGCTCAACATCGTGCGTCTGCGCTACCGCGACACGCCCACGATTTTGCAGATCGCCAGCATCAACACGCAGTTCAACCTCGAGTCCCGGCTCAACGGCGGGACCACGATCGTGCCGTCCAACGCCGAGAACTACAGCATCTCCGGCACCCAGAGCTACTACGAACGCCCCACGATCAGCTACCGCCCCGTCGTGGGCCAGGCCTACATCCAGCAGATGCTCGAGCCGATCAACGAGGACAAGCTCACGCTGCTGTACAACGCCGGGTGGCCGGTGGACATCCTCTTTGGGCTGACGGTCCAGTCCATCAACGGCATCCAAAATGCACCGGGCGCCTCGGGCCCGACGCCGGAACTCGACCCGGACTTCCGGCGTTTCCAGCGGGTGATCGGCACCTTCCGCAACCTGCAGCGGGCCGGGTTGTTGACGGTGGGTCGCAAGGGCACCAACTCCCAACTGCGGATCGCCAAAGACCCAGGGATGCAGGAGCAGATCGGGTTTCTCCAGAAAACCCTCAATCTTGATCCGGCCACGCAGACCTACAACATCGCCCAAGCCACCGAGTCGGGCGGCGGCAAGGTCAGGAGCCTGGCCGTGGTCCCACGGTCGCTGATGTCGGCAATGTTCTACCTGTCGCAGGGGGTGGACGTGCCGCCGAAGGACCAGGAGCAGGGGCGGGTCTTCACCGCTCAGTACGCCGACGGCAAGTCCGTGGATTGGCAGAAAGAAACCAAGGGGTTGTTCCGCGTCCGGACCAGTTGGCTGCCGCCCGACGATACATATGTGCAGGTCAATTACCGCGACCGCTGGTTCTTCATCGACGACAGCGATCTCTCCAGCAAGACCACGTTCGCTCTGGTGAGCCAGCTCTTCGCCATGCAGTCCGGCAGCGTTCGTAACGCCGGTCCCGTGCTGACTTTACCCGTCGGCGGAGGTTGATCGTTGATACGATCGGCCCAAAATTTGTGAGTAGTCATTAAATCCGGGAAATACCTTGTTTATTTGTCTTAGGCAGGCTATGTTTATCGTTGAACATCTCGATTCTTCGTGTTCACCCCACCTGCCTCGCTTGCCCCGCCCGCCCCACCACCCGATCCGTTCACCCCGCCCCGGAATCCACGGAATGCGTCTGATTCGTTGTTTATCGGTTTTGGCCACGCTCGGCCTTCTCGCGGCCGGTCTGGGGCCAGATGTGGCCCACGGACAAGACCTGTCACACCGCCAAACCGAACTCGACCTCCGCGTGGTCGACAGCCAAGGCCAGGCCGTCGGCGGAGCCAACGTCGATCTCACCATGCTCCGGCACGACTTCCGCTTCGGCACCGAGATCAACTCAACCAAGTACCTGACCGACTCTACGTCTCGCTTTGTCGTGAGCTCGCTGTTTAATTCCGTGACCTTTACCGGCGGGCTATACTGGCGGATCACCGAAGAACTCGACGGTGACGGCGTCGACAATTACGACCGCCTGCTCCAAGCCACGGCGCTGGCCGACGCCAACAACATCGACGTCCGCGGCCACACCATCATCTGGCCCCAAAACAAGGGCTGGTTGAACCCCGAAGACACGCTGCCGCAATACACCTACAAGCCGTGGCTCGGCCCGGACCCCGTTTTCAACAATCAATACAACCCCTCGGCCCAAGACCTGCAAGACCGCATCTCCGGCCGGATCGACGCGGTCTTGAATTCGACGTTACCAAGCGGCAACGCCTACGGCGCCTACATCTACGAGTTCGATGCCACCAACGAGACCATCGACCAGGAATCTCCGCCGGCCCCGGGCATCGACGCCGAGCGGGTGGACATCTTCTCGCCCCGTCTGGTCGACGCCGGGCTGTACCCCGACAGGATCGCGGCTATGGCCGACTGGTACGTGCAGATGGACGCGGCCCGCCCCGACGCCCGGCTGGTGTTCAACGAAACCGCGATCCTGGCCCCCAGCTCCGACGCCGCGGCCATCGAGCTGCGCGACCTGGTCCAGAGCCTGCTGGACGCGGGCGCCCCGATCGACGCGATCGGCGTGCAGATGCACATGTTCGCCGGGCTCCGCTCGCTCTCGGACCTGAACCGCAAGATCAACATCCTCGCCGAGACCGGCCTGCCCGTGGAGATCACCGAGTTCGATAACTTCGACGGCGGGGCCTACAACACTAACAGCGCCCGGCAGAGCTTCGAGAACGCCCTCCGCGTCGCCTTCGAAAACCCCAACGTCAGCGGCTTCACGCTCTGGGGTTTCGAAGACGGCGACCACTGGGTCGGCAACTCCCCGCTGTTCGACAGCCAGCTCAACCTCAAGCCCGAGGGCCAGCCGTATTACGACCTCGTGCTCGGCGAGTGGTGGACCACCCTGACCGACCAAACCACCGACGCCCAAGGCCAGACCGAGGCGACCCTCACCCGCGGCACCTACCGCCTCGACGTCGAACACAACGGCCAAACCATCACCCAGGAATTCATCGTCACCACGGCGACCGCCGCGTTGGAAGTCGATGTCGATGCCGGGCTCGCTTACCTGCTGGGCGACATGAACGGCGACGACACCTTGTCAATCGACGACGCCCTGGTCTTCGCCCTGGCCCTCGGCGACGGCGCCGCTTACCAGTCGATCTACGGCCTCGACGCGGCCCAACGCGGCGATATCAACGGCGACGGGCAATTCTCGCTCGCCGACGTCCAGGCGTTCGCCGCCTTTTTCGAGCCCGGCCAGGCCGACGCCTTCTTCGTCGCCATCCCCGAACCCACTACCGCGGCCGTGCTGACTCTGCTGGCGGCGGGCACCTTGGGTCGGCCCCGTCGCCGCTGATTCCACGCGTGATCTCGGGCCGATGGATTGCTATTTCGCCGCGCGATCACTATATTATTCGACCCTCTGGCGGCCCCGTAAACCGCCTCTGACCCCCGCTTGGCCCCACGGAAGCCGGTTTCCGGCGACTCTCTCGGCTCGGCGGCGGGTGACACGCTCCCTTTTCCCGAAAGACCCGATGAGCATTACCGCCGAACGCAAAGCCGAAGTGATCAAAGAGTACCGACGCGACGAGAAAGACTCGGGCAGCCCCGAAGTCCAGGTCGCCGTGCTCACCACCCGCATCCGCGAACTCACCGAACACCTCAAAACCCATAAGCACGACTACGCCTCGCGGCGCGGCCTGCTGCAGATGGTCTCGACCCGCAGCCGGCTGCTGCGTTACCTCGCCCGCATCGATCGCCAGCGCTATCTGGACCTGATCAAACGGTTGGGTCTGCGTAAATAACTTAATCCGAACCATCACGCCTCGGCTCCACCGCCGCGGCGTGTTTTATATCCGGGCGATCATCGGACGATCGCCCCGCCGCTTTGCTTCGCGACGCCCTTTCACCAGGTTACTCAGAGCAAGAGAGCACGAAATCCCCGGCATCCCCGACCCGATTCCCTGCTCTCCTGCTCTCCTGAATCTCCTGCTCTGATCCGCGCGTCGCCCCACCGCGCGATTCTGCGCAAGGAAATCTCATCATGGCACTCTCAGGTCAGACCCGCGTCGAACTCGAAATCGGCGGCCGCACCCTTTCGCTCGAAACCGGCGTCATCGCCAAACAGGCCGGCGGCGCCGTCATGGTGCAGTACGGCGAGACCGTCGTCCTCGGCACCGCGGTCCGCTCGAACCCCCGCCCCGGCCTCGACTTCTTCCCGCTCACCGTCGACTACCGTGAAAAGCTCTCGGCGGCCGGCAAGTTCCCCGGGGGCTTCCGTAAGCGTGAAGGCGCTCCCAACCAGAAAGAAATCCTGACCATGCGGAACATCGACCGGCCCATCCGGCCGCTGTTTCCACAGAATTACTTCGACGAGGTGCAGATCCAGTGCTGGGTCATGGCCGCCGACGGGCAGAACGAGCCGGACGTCCTCGCCGGCATCGCCGCCTCGGCCGCGCTGCACCTCAGCGACGCCCCGTTCCTGGGCCCCGTCGGCAACGTCCGGGTCGGCCGGGTGGATGGCGAGTTCGTCATCATGCCCACCGCCGCCCAGGACGCCTACTCCGACCTGGACATGGTCCTCTGCGGACACGAAGACGGCCTGAACATGATCGAGGTCGGCGCCTACGAGATGCCCGAAGACGAGATGATGGGCGCCCTCGAGTTCGGATACGGCTACGTCAAGCAGATCGTCGACCTGATCAAGGAACTCCGCGACAAGGCCGGCGGCCAGGAAAAGAAGGTCGTCGAAGACACCATCCCCGAAGAGATCCGGGCCAAGGTCGCCGAGTTCGGCCCGACGCTCAAGGCCGCCAAGACCTCCGACGGCAGCAAGCTCGATCGGCAAGTCGCGGTGCGTGAAGCGATCAGCAAGTTCAAAGAAGACAACTTCCCCAAGCCGGACAAAACCGCCGGTGTCGGCGAGTTCAACGACTGGGACAACACCATCAAGGCCGCGGGCGTGGCGATCCACGACCTCGAGGAAGAGATCACCAAAGAGATCATCCGCGGTGGCAGCCGGACCGACGGTCGCGGCTTCGACGACCTCCGCGCGATCGAGTGCCACACCAGCGTCCTGCCCCGCGTCCACGGCTCGTCGATGTTTCAACGCGGCGAGACCCAGGCCATCGTCACCGCCACCCTCGGCACCGGCAAGGACGAGCAGAAGGTCGACGGCCTGGGTGAGGAGTACTCCGAGAAGTTCTACCTGCACTACAACTTCCCGCCGTTCTCCGTCGGCGAAGCCAAACGCATCACCGGCCCCGGCCGCCGCGAGATCGGCCACGGCAAGCTCGCCGAGAAGGCCCTGCTGCCCGTGCTCCCAGAGATCGCCGACTTCCCCTACACCGTCCGCCTCGTATCCGACATCACCGAGTCCAACGGCTCGTCGTCGATGGCCTCGGCCTGCGGCGGCACGCTGGCCCTGCTCGACGCGGGCGTGCCGATCAAGGCCCCCGTCGCCGGCATCTCCATCGGGCTGATCGAGGGCGGCGAAGGCCAGGAAGACGTCTACCTCACCGACATCCAGGGCGAAGAAGACCACTTCGGCGACATGGACTTCAAGGTCACCGGCACCCGGGCGGGCATCACCGCCATCCAACTCGACCTCAAGATCCGCGGGCTCTCCATGGAGCAGATCACCAAGACCTTCGAACTGGCCAAGAAGAACCGCGTGCAGATCATCGAGATGATCGAAGCCGAGGTGCCCGAGCCCAAGCCCCTGTCCGAGCACGCCCCCCGCATGCTCTCGACCACGATCCACCCCGAAAAGATCGGCAAGCTCATCGGCCCCGGCGGCAAGACCATCCGCGCCATCCAAGAGATGTCCGGCGCGACCATCGAGGTCGAGGAAGACGGCACCGTCTACATCTCCGCCGTCGGCGGCGGCAAGGCCGAGGCCGCCCTCGAAGAGGTCGAGAAGCTCTGCGCCGAAGTCAAAGAAGGCGCCCTCTACACCGGCACCGTCACCAGCGTCAAAGACTTCGGCGCGTTCATCGAAGTCATCCCCGGCCAAGACGGCCTCTGCCACATCTCCGAGCTCAAGGACGGCTTCGTCGACAAGGTCTCGGACGTCGTCTCGGTCGGTGACAAGGTCCGCGTCAAGGTCATCCTCATCGACGAGCAGGGCCGGGTGAAGCTCAGCCGCCGCGCCGCGATGAAGGAAGAAGGCATCGAAGAGCAAGCGACCGAAGAAGCCGGCGCATAAAGCACCGCCCCGACGTCTTGAACACACGTACCCCAAAAACCCGCGGCCTGCCCGCGGGTTTTTCTTGCGCTCATCTGATCGGTGCAAGCGGGAGGCCGGGGTATGCTGTATGCGGAATTCCGTATGGCTGTTCACTCCCTATTTCATTCGCGGTGGGCCACCTGGGTGCTGGTCGGGGTGGGCGTGCTGATCACAACCCCCGGCTTAGCGCAAGACGCCGAAGCCGTGGAGCCGCCCAAGCGGATCAAATCGCGTGATGTCAAAGAACTCTTGCGTGGCAAGTGGGCCGGCACCACCATCAATGACAAGGGCAAGTCACGCAGCGCCGCCCTCACACTCGGAGACGGCGACTTCTCCGCGGTGACCGGGCGTTTCAACAACTGGAAGATCGTGCGGGGCCAGGCGCAACGCCGGCGCGGCGAAGGCGTAACGATCGTTCTGTTTGCCCCGGGCACGCAGGACGGCCAACCCGTCGAGAAACCGATCACCTGCGTCGGCCGGTTCGACGACGAATACCGCCGGTGGGTCGGCGAGTTTCAGGGGTTTACCCAGACCGGCACGTTCGAACTCTACCGGGAAGTCGAGTCACCCGAACCCGAATCGGTGCGTGGTTCGTGGGCCGGCCACCTAACCCCGTCGCGCCGCCGCGAGGGCGACGCGTCACCGCCCTTCCGATTAAACCTTCTCACGGGCGACTTCACGCAAGCCACCGGCGTCGTGTTTCTGTCCGACGACCACCCCGCGGCCGAGTCGATCCGGCTCACCTACTTCGATCTCGAGACCCGTGAGATCGATCTAGAACTCGCCTTCGCCCGGCCCGAAGACCGCCGCACCAAAGCCGCCCGCTCCGCGGAGTTTCAGGGTGTGTTCAGTACCGACTTCACCGTGCTCGAAGGGGCCTTCCGCGCCACCGGCCACGGCGGCTCGGGCACGTTCCGCCTCGAACGCGCCCAACCCTGATCCGCCCTATTCGTGCCCCACCGAAACATACGCTCGGCGATTTTGAGGGCGATTTCGCGGACAGGAGCAGGTTTTACGACATCTCTGTCGCAAATTTAGCTTGGGCGATCCCGTCTCGGGTGTTAAGATAAGCAAGCTGGGCATGGGAACCCAGCGGACACCGCGGCCCACCGCAGTGCCCTCGGCCTTGACGCCCGGCCGAGTTGAGGGCGTGTTCGTTACTTTGGGGCAGGTGGCTTTCATCTCTGGTCCGTGGCCACCTCCGACATCTAAGTCGTTCGCACAAGAGAGTATGGGTAATGGATCGCTTCGGCGATCGTCTTGACAAGGGTTGGCACAATTTTTCTGTTGTTCGTCGTGCACCTTTGTGTCTCGCAATTCGCGGCCGGTGATTCTCACGTTTACCGCGCTCGACCGTTGGCCCGGATCCACCCCGTCTCCTCTCCCGCGTGCCCCGCCACAGGAGTTTCTTCATGTCTACTCGTGGTCACGTGAAATGGTTTGATCCGAAAAAAGGCTACGGCTTTATCCTCGGCCCCGAAGGCCAGGATGTCTTCGTCCACTACTCACAGATCGGCGGCGATGGTTTCCGCTCGCTGAAGGACGGTGAAGAAGTCGACTACGAGTTGCTCGAGGGCGAAAAAGGCTTCCAGGCCAAGTCGGTCGTCCGCGTGGAAAACAACATGGTGTCCAGCGAGTAATCGCCGCGGCATCCGGGTGGAATGGACAAAGCAGCGTGCTGCAAAGGTTTTGGATCGCGCCGCCCCACAGGGGGTGGGTGCTGTTTGCGTATCCCGGTGAACCGGGACGCGGCCGGTTATCCTTGGGTGGATGAGTGGCTCGATGCTCTTTCTTGGGATCGCGGTAGGCGTGCTGCTGGCCGTACCGGCAGCGTGGTGGTGGTCGCGCCGTACCGCCCGCCGTCTGCTCGAGCTCGAGCGACGGGCCCTCGCCGCCGAGCGCCTCGGTGAATTGGGCACCATGACCGGCGGGTTGGCTCACGAAATCAAAAACCCGCTGTCGACCGTCGGTCTCAACATTCAGCTGATCCAGGAAGACCTCGCCGACCTCGAAGAGGCTTTGCCGCCACCCCCGGAAGAGGACCCGACGAGCACCCTGCCCGCCCGTCGGGGCGACCCGCCGCGGGAACGCCTCGCCCGCATCCGCAAACGCGTCGACGGCCTGCACCGCGAGACCGCCCGGCTGCGCGACATCCTCGAAGACTTCCTCCGCTTCGCCGGCCGGGTCGAACTCGACCGCGCCCCTACCGACATTAACGACCTCTGCGACGAGCTCATCGACTTCTTCCAGCCACAAGCCGATGAAGCGAAAGTCAACCTCCGGGCCGACCTGCACGCCGACCCGGCCGTCGTCTCGGCGGACGGCCCGCTGCTCAAGCAGGCGCTGCTTAACCTGCTCATCAACGCCTGCCAGGCCATGACCGAAGCCCGCGAAAAAGACCTTCCCTCAGGGGGCAACAGCGAACTTATCCTCCGCACCGCCAACGCCAAGTCGGCCGGCGGGGAACAACTCGCTATCCACGTCACCGACACCGGCCCCGGCATCGCTGCGGACGTCCTCGACAAGATCTTCCACCCCTACTTCTCCAACAAACGCGGCGGCACCGGCCTGGGCCTGCCCACCACCCGCCGGCTTGTTGAAGAACACGGCGGCACCCTGACGGTGCATTCCGAGATCGGCGTCGGCAGCGACTTCACGATTACGTTGCCGGCCCACACCGCGCCTACAGGCATGAAAGCGCCTTGATGCGCCGGTGCCCCGGCTCGGTTATGCACGCGCCGCGGCCACCGCGGCGACGTATTGCTTCGCCAGGTCGGTCAGCTTGCCCCACTGTTGCCTCTCGATCAGGTCTTTGCGGACCAGCGACGAACCGACGCCCACACAGCGGGCCCCGGCGGCGAACCAGTCGGGGATGGTTTCGAGGCTGACGCCACCGGTGGGCGTGAGCTTGAGGTGGGGCATGGGGGCGAGGATGTCTTTGAAGAAGCGCGGGCCGTTGTGGTTCGCGGGGAAGACCTTGACCACGTCGCTGCCGGCCTCGTAGGCCAGCAACACCTCGGTCGGCGTGAAGGCGCCGCAGAAACAGGGCTTGCCGTGGGCGTGGGCCTGTTCGATGATCTCGGGTTTGAAGATGGGGCTGACGACGAACTGGGCGCCGGCCTCGATGGCCTGGTTGGCGATGTCGGCGTTGAGCACCGAACCGACACCGACGAGCATGGCGTCGCCGAGCTCTTGGCGGGCGGCGGCGATGGCGTCGATCGCCCCGGGGGTGGTCATGGTGATCTCGGCGACGGTGACGCCTCCGGCCGCGAGGGCGCGACAGGTCTCGAGCAGGCCCGACGAGGCGTTGGCGCGGATGATGGCGACCAGGCCGACGGTTTCGATCTGCTTGACGATGTCTTGGCGGGTGGGCGGTAAGCTCATGTCCTAAGTCTATCCGAGGTTTTGGCGCCTCACGTGTCGTGGACCGACGATCAGTTGACAGATCCGGACAGCGCGCAACAGGCGGTTTCGGGGTGCCGACCCGAGACAAAACGCTGGGGGCCTGCGGTATGATGCAGGGCTCGGCCCGACGGACCGATCCCACTGCGAGGAACCGAACGATGCGGACGAAGATGCGACGGTTGGCGGTCCTGGGTCTGGCGGGGGTGTTGGCGCTGGCGATCACCGACGGCTGCGGGGGGCCGGCGGCGGCCCAACTCGTGACCGCCACCACCCATCTCAACCGCCCGCAGCAGGTGATCGAGGGCTGGGGCACGAGCCTGGCCCACTGGGACCCGAACGCCCGGTCGATCTACGAGACCGACGCGTTCCGCGCCGCGTACCGGGACCTGGGGCTGAACATCCTGCGCGTCGACATGCAGAAAGAGGTGCTGGTCGCCTCGCCGACGGATTTCCGCACGCCCGTGCCGCTGGGCGACGACCTCGCGGGCAACGTCGCGGCGATGGACTTTTCCGTCGAAGGCGTCGCCGCCTACGGCCAACTCGCGCAGTGGCTCTCGGCCAACGCCCTGGAACCCGACCGCTTCCGCCTCACGGGTTCGCTTTGGACCCCGCCGCACTGGATGAAGGGGCCCACCGGTATCGAGCAGGACTTCATCGGCAAGACGCCGAAGGTGCCAACGCCGTTTTTGTCCGGCGAGCACGTGCCGTGGAACGCGAATAACCCGATCGCCAACGGCGCGTCGGTCGGCGGCCGGCTCAAGACCGAAGCCCCCCAGACCCTGGACCAGTACGGCAAGTACATCGCCGGCTGGGTCGCCGGGTTCGAGGACGCCTACGGCACGCCGTTCCACGCGATCAGCCTGCAGAACGAATCGACATTCGAAAATCCGTTCGACTCGATGACGTTTGTCCGCGATCAGGACGGCGAACGCGACCACGACCAGTACGCCCTAGGGCTCAAGGCGGTGAAGGACGCGTGGGACACGTATAACCTCGGCGTGAAGATCATGGGGCCGCACGTCGCCAACGTCGGTAGCAACCCCGAGAACCCCAATAACCTGCGCCGGCAGGACCTCATGATCGCCGGGGTGAAAAACCACACCGACACGGCGCTGATCGATTTTCTGGATTATTACAATGGAAATTTCTACAACGGTGTCGACGAAGGCGCGGTCAAGAATGTGGCCGGGTTTGTCCGCGGGGGCGACACGGTCGCGGCCGGCGAATGGGGCTACCACACGCCGCCGGGCACGATCGACGACGGCAAAGGGTACTGGTATTCCGAGACGTCGGGCGAGTCGGCGGACTGGCCGGGCGCGATCCACGTCGCCCTGAAAATGCACAACGCGCTCGTGCACGGGCGGGCCTCGGCGTACGTCTACTGGCAGTTCCTCGACGCCGGGGACGTGGATCAGTACACCCTGCTCGATGCCGAGCACCTCGACGACCCCGAGTCGAGCAAGAAGTACGCGGCGTACAAGCACTTCTCGCGCTACGTCCGCCCCGGGGCGACACGCCTGGACGCGACGTTCGCCAACGGGAAAGCCTCGATCGGCGGCAACAGTGAATACGACACGAAGAACAGCCTGAACCTCAGCGCGTTCTATCACGAGACCGACGGACGATTAACGTACGTGCTGGTCAACATGCTCGACGAAGCGCGGTCCCTGACGTTGACGCTGCCAACCGGGATGTCCCCCGAGGCTTTCGAGGTGTTCCGCACCAGCGCCGACGAGAGCTTCGAGAGCGTCGCGGGGGTGGCGGTGGTTGACGGCCAACTGACGTACACCGTGCCGGCGTTGTCGGTTACGACGCTCACGGCGCTGGTCGGGCAGATGGCGGGAGATCTCGATGGCGACGGGGTGGTGGCGCAGGCCGACCTCAACCTGGTGCTGCTGAACTGGGGCAGCGGCGACCTGCCCGACGGCTGGGTCGCAACCGATCAATTGACCGATGGCCAGATCAGCCAGAACGAACTAAACACGGTGCTGCTGAATTGGGGGGCGGGAGCGTCCGGCTCCGTCGGCGGGACCGCGGGCTTGCTGATCCCTGAGCCGGGCGTCGGCTTGCTCACCGCAGGTGTCGCGGTGTGTCTGGTCGCGCGGCGCCGGGGCGCACACTGATCGGGCGTGGGCGCAGCAAAAAAGCCCACGGATTTAATCCGTGGGCTTCGGGCTGGTTCAAACTGATTTACAGACCAGGTCGACCGTACTAATGGGAGTTTACTTCTTGATCTCGAAGATCGACTGGGTGCGGAGCACTGTACCGTTGCTGGCAACCAAGTGGTACGACTGCACGTGGTATTCGCGCTTGTACTTCTGGGCGTCGAGGACGGACAGGTTGGTGCCGTAGTCGGTGTCCCAGCGGTGGTGGAGGCTGCCGGTCTCGTGGGCGAACTCCTGCATCTCGCGGAGGGTCGCCTGGTAGAGATTGTCGGTGAGGGTTTCGGTCTGGATGGTGGTGAAGTAACCGAACCGGCCTTCGGGTTCCATCTCAAAGTCCTTCTCGCCGAGACACGGCAGGGCGTGGACCAGACCGGTCTCGGGCAGGTGGTTGCCCGAATCGATCACGGTTTCGGTCATCTGCTGGTTTTCCACGGCAAAGCGCACGACGTGTCCGGCCGGGGTTAGCCACGACTCGATCTCGTATTCACCGTGCCGATCGGTCCGGCGGCCCTGAAGATCAAAAAGCTCGGGGTGAAGCGGCCGACGGTACAGCATCATACGGAAAGCCGGGGTATTTAACGATTTATGACTGACGCTCATATATTCCTCATCGCCTGTCCGGGCGGTTTCAATGGGGGACATTCAGTTGTACTCACGATTCCCCGTCCCGGGCGTCCTGCCTGGGACGAGCGAATTATATCGCTGTGGTTACGGATGTGAACCCTGATTTCTTGTTTTTCGTCACGTTTTATTGCCTTATCGGAGCATTATCGGTCTCAGCTTAGGGGATCGTCCGAGGTTCATGCGTGTTTTTTGCCTATTTCGGGGCATTGGGAGGGGTGAGGGCTGTGCAGCAAGCCGTGCAAGTCGGCCGATAAAAGTGAGTACGGCGCGTTTTCGTTAACGATTTTACGCCGCGCCGACCCCACAGTTCGCCTTTTTCGCGGCTGGCGGGCGCGGATATGTCATCACCATGGCCTGGAATTACCCGCTCATCGACCGTCTCCTCGTCGGCCAGGACCGCTGGTTGGCCGAGCATCCCGCGACCGAGCGGGCGCTGGCGACCGCCTGGGCCACCGCGAAACCCGCGGGCCGACGCAAACTCATTGCCGCGCTGCTCGCCCAGAGCCAGCCAGCCGGCCTGCTCCTGCTCATCCGCCGTCTGCACGAGCTCGACCCCGCCAGCCGCGACGAACTCGTCCGGCGACTCGACCAGCTCCAATCTCCTCTGCGTCGGTGCCTGGCGGGGCCGGATGATTCCGACACCGTCGCGATCGGCAACGCGTTGACGCTGATCGCCGAAGGCGCAGCCGGAGATCTGGCCTACCTGGTCGTCGCCAAGCTGCGTCACACCGCGCCCGAGGTCCGGGCCGCGGCCGGGGCCTGCCTGCGTTTGCTGGCCCAGAAAGCCCCGGCGATGGAGCCCGGCACCGCCGGCCGATTGGCCGAAGCGGTGAATGATGCGGTCGCGCGTTTCGCCCACCACCGCCACCCCGCGGTGCTGCGGGCGTGGCTCGCGCTGGCTCCGCGGGGGTTTGCGGCGGGCGGGCGGGCGGTGGAAGCGCTACAAGACGCGGAGCACCCGGCCGTGGGACCTATACGAGAACTGCTGCAAGACGCCGACGGGCCCGAGGTACGCAACGGCTTAATCACGGCGCTGGCGTGGCCGACGCTGGCGCTGGCGGCGGTGGCGGGGCTGCGGGCGTGCGCTGCCGAGGGGCAACTGGGCCCGGTGATCGCCGGTCGTGAGCATTTGCTGGATCTGCCCGCGGTGAGGCGCGGGCTGTCACGTGTGGGAGACGTGGCGGAGCTGCTGCCCGTATCGCCACAGCCCTTACCCCGCGAGCCCAAAGCGACCGAAACTGAGCCAGCCTGTCCGGCGTGGGCCGCGTGGATCGAGGCGCTGCCGATGCCGGATCTGGACCGGGCGCTGCGGCTCGGGCGCTTCATGGCGTCCCCCGATCCGGCCACCCGTCTCTCGGCGCTGCGGCGTTTACTGCCGTTGGCCGATCGCCGACGGGCCGACGACCCGCGGGCTGTAGCCGAGTCAGCGACCCACGTGCAAAACGCATCGGAAAATGACACGGACCCGGCTATAGCCCGTCTGGCGGGGGCTTGGCTGCTTGCCCGCGCCCGAACCGAGCCCGAAGGTTTGAGCGCTGTGGCGCGCAGCCGTCACGCGTCCATCCGGACCGCGGCGGGTCGGCGGTTGGGCGCGACCGCGTTCGAGCGGATGTGGGCCGCCTGGCCTCGGCTCGGTGACCGCGCCCGGCTCGACGCGGCGCGGGCGGCGCTGCGTCTCGATCCCACCGCCCGTACCCGCTTGGAATCGCAACTCCGCGGCGGCGGCGCGGCACGCCAAAGGGCCGTGGAGATCGTCACCCTGGCCGACCAAGCCGGGTTTCTCGACATGCACCCGCCGGATAAATCCAGGAACTCAAGGAAGGCGATCGATCCCACCCCCAAAAGTATCCGCGTTCAGGCCGCCGACCATGCCCCGGCATCGGCCTCGGGAGACGCCGCGTGATCGACGACCCCTTCTTGCTGAGTCTGGTTCAAGGCCTGTCGGCCGACGGCCGGTTGTTCACCGGTGACACGGCCGAAGTCGGCCTCGAAGCGATCCGCCACGGCAGTCGCATGCAGATCGAAGACGGCCTGGTCATCTTCGGCGGGCTGCTCACCCTCGTCAGCGGCTTGTCGTTGGTCGGGTGGCTGCGTCGGCAGCGGCTGCGGCCGCACGCGCTGTTGGTCTTCAACCGCGCCGCCCGGGAGGCGGGGCTGACCTGGGCGGATCGTCGGCTGCTGTGGAAGGTCGGGCGAACAATGGGCTTGCCCACGCCGTTGACGCTTATGCTCTGCCCCGACACGTTGGGATACTACGCCCGGCAATCCGCCCGCCGATCGTCGAGCCGCCGGGGCACGCTGGATCTGGCCCGGGCCGCATCGATTCGCCGGTACCTTTTCGGACCCGCGGCCGCATACGATGGCTAAGCGCAAACACTGGTGATGCTTGGTGATACGTGGGAGAATGAATCGGACACAGAGGAATCAGGTATAAGCCCTATGAGTCGCCCGTTCTTATTAGGGCATATACTTATTCCATGATTATCGAAATCGAAGTCAAACTCCGCCTCTCAGACCCCGAAGCCCTGCACGCCAAACTGCGTGAACTCGACGCGGTCCACGATCGGCAGTTTCTCGAGACCAACACTTATTTCGATTCGCCCGACGGCCAACTCAAGAGCACCGACCAGGGCCTGCGTGTCCGCATCGAGAAGAACACCACAACCGGCAAGTCGGATTGCGTAGTCACCCACAAGGGCCCCCGCGCCCACGGCCGACTCAAGAGTCGGTCTGAAACCGAGGTCGGCGTTACCGACGCCCGTGCCGCGGGACAGATGCTCGCGGTTTTGGGCTACCAACCGGTGATGACTTTCGAGAAGCTACGCGACCGTTACCTGCTCGACGGCTGCCGGGTTGAGATCGACCGCGTCCCGCACCTCGGCACGTTCGTCGAGATCGAAGGAAGCAGTGACGACAAAGTCTTGGCTGTACAGGCCAAGCTGGGCATGGCCGACCAGCCACTGATCCGCGCCAGCTACATCGCGATGCTCAGCACGTTCCTGCGCGAGAATGGCGACGCCCGCACGACGGTCCGTTTCGCCGACGACGAGCCCCAGACCGTGGTCTGAACGGCCGAGAGCGGCCGTCACGCGGATCACCTGAGCACCGTGTCCGACCGCCTTATCCCCTCGCTGGAAACCGGGCTTGCGACATCCACCCCGATTTAGCTACATTAATGCTCTGTTTCAGGCCTAATCAGTTCTTGGTTCTGAATTTTTCCCTCATTCTAGCACTGCGAGAGAGAGAATTTCTTCGATGAGAGCTGTCTGTAAATCTTTGGCGATCGGTGTAGCCCTTGCGTCAGCGTTTGGGGCACACCCCCCGGCCGAAGCGGACGTGATCACCACGGCCGTTGCTTCCGATGACGCCTCGGACCCCGTCTACGACAACGGCTGGAACACGGGAGTCGACGGCGGCACCGGGTTTGGCCCATGGATTGTCGGTGGGAGTGGGCCCGCCGGCGGCGGGTTCATCGGCGGCGGCACCGATATCGACGTGGCGGGCGAGGCTTTTGGTGTGTTCGGCAACAACGGCGACCTCGGCGAGGGCATCCGCGATTTCGACGTCGCCCTCACCGCCGGCCAGACGTTCTCGATCACCATGGACAACGGCGGGATCGACAACGGCGGGACCGTCGGCTTCGGTCTCCAGAACGCCGGCGGCGACAACCTGATCGAGTTCTTCTTCGTCGGCGGCACCTCCAACTACACCGTCAACGCCGGCTCGGCCGCCGGCACCACGCCGGGGTTCACCGCGTCGGGCCTGAAGATCGAGGTCACCCCCGAGGCGGGCGGCCTCTACACCCTGACCATCGACGAGCTGTCCAACGGCTCCGGCGTCGACCACACGGTGACCGGCGGCTTGTTCAATAACTCTGACCAAGCGATCTCCCGGCTGCGCCTGTTCAACGCCAACGGCGGGCCTGACGTGTTCTTCAACGATCTGTTGGTTACGCCCGAACCCGCCTCGGCGATGCTCATCGCGGCGGGTGCTTTGGCGATGTTGCGTCGCCGACGGGCCTAGTCTGACGGGACTCTTTTACGCTCAACAAAACTCGAACGCCGCCCCGCCCGGGGTGGTTTTTTTTTTTGAGGCAGGTGAGACGGCCCACGGATGCTCGCGCGCATATCCAGTCGAGCAGGTCAGGGGGCAAGAATGGCGTCGAGATAGGCCTCGTGGAGTTGTTGCGTAACCGACCCGGGCCGGCCGTCGGCGATGGGGTGGGCGGGCTGATCGGCGTCGCCCAAGATCGACGTGATCGCGACCACTTGGGTGGTGCTGCAGACGAATATTTCGTCGGCCGCGAGTAAGTCCTGGCGGGTGAACGGGCGGTCGTCGTGCGCGGCCACCCCGAGCCGATCGGCGAGTTTGAGCAGCGCGTCGCGGGTGATGCCGCCGAGCACCCAGCCGTCGTCGGGGTGGGTGAACAACTCGCCGCCGCGGACGGCGAACAAGTTGGTCGCGCTGCCCTCGGTGATGTGTTTTTCGGTTACCCCAGGTTTCGCGCGCTCGAAGATTGCCTCGACCGCCCCGGCCCGGTGCGCCCGGGTCTTCGCCAACGACGCGGGCAGCAGCATCAGCGACTTGATCCAACAGTTCGTCCAGCGGCAGTCGTCGACGATCAATGCGCTGCCGGACTTCAGCGGGACGCCGCGCTCGATCGGCACGGCGGGGTACGCCAGCAGCGTGAGCGACGGCGTCACCATGTCGGAGATCAGAAAATCCCGGGTCGCGGGGCCGCGGCTGACCTGCCAATACACCTTGGCGTCGGTGAGCTCGTTACGCTCGAGCAGTTCGTGCGACCAGTCGGAAAACTTCGCCGGGTCCACGCCGGCGAGTTCGATCCCGTCGAGGCTTCGGGCGAACCGATCGACGTGGGCTTGCATCGCGAACGGCCGGCCCTGGTCGAAACGGACCACTTCGTACACGCCGTCGGCGAAGAGCGTGCCGCGCTCCTGCACGTCAACACGCGCTTCGGGGTAATCCAAGAACGCACCGTTATGAAACACGATGGGGGCCGCGTCGCTCATGCATGAATGGTAATCCGCCCGGGCCGAGGCGTCACAGCGGTAACGGGCGTGCTCCCGCCGCGGGTCGTGTGATAAAGGCGGTGGGTTGGATTCCCGTAGCGGCCTGGTAGTCGGCGACCAATCGGTCTTTCAGGTCTTGTGCTTTGCCGGCCTCGGCGAGGGTGACCGTGCAGCCGCCGAAGCCACCGCCGGTCATGCGGGCCCCGATGACACCCGCCTCGGGGCCGAGCGCGGCAGCCAGTTCGACGAGTTTGTCCAACTCCGGGGTGCTGACTTCGAAGTCGTCGCGCAGCGAGTCGTGACTGGCGTACATGAGGCTGCCGACTTGTGGCCAGTCGCCGGAACCCATGGCGTCGGCGCAGTCGAGCGTCCGCTGGATCTCGCCCACGACGTGGCGGCCGCGCCGATACGCTTCGTCACCGACGTTGCTGCGCACCGCTTCGAGATCGCCCAACGTGATCTGCCGCCAGGTCTGCTTGCCCACGGCCGACTTCACCGCCGCACAAGCCGCCCGCCGCTGGTTGTACTCGTCGGCAAGCTCGTGCGGATTGTTAGTGTTGATGATCAGCACGGCCAGCGTCCCGCTATCCAGCGGCACCGCACGGGTCGAGTAGTCGACGCAGTCGATCAGCAACGCCTTGCCGTCTTGGCCCATGGCCGAGATGAACTGGTCCATGATCCCGCACTTGGTCCCGCCGAAGCGGTGCTCGGCCATCTGGCACAACAAGGCTTTGTTCACCGGCCCGAGCTCGATTCCACCGAGCTGCTCCAGCAGCGTGGCGGTGGCGACCTCGATCGCCGCGGACGACGACAACCCGCCGCCGACCGGCACGTCGGAATCGAGCATCAGCTCGAAGCCCGTGGGGGTGTAGCTGAACGCGGTCACGCCGCGGAGGTACCGCGACCAGTTAGGCTCGCCGAGGCCGATCGGGGCGCTGTCGATATCGAACTCCGCCTCGCCGGGCAGGACGGTGGAGCGCAGCTTCGCCAGCGAATCCTCTCGAGGCCGGCCGACGGCCACGGCCTGGCGTTCGATGGCGAGGGGCATGACGTAGCCATCGCAGTAATCGATGTGTTCCCCGATGAGGTTGACCCGGCCCGGGGCGACGGCGGCGTGGGTCGGGTCGTGGCCGTAGGCTTCTCGGAATAAATTCACGCAGCGGGAGAGTTGGTCGTTCACGGGCGGCATGGTAACGGTATACCGTGCGCGGGACACGCCCGGCACGGTTCACACGATTCACGCCCGCATTATTCCTCCGGAGACCCGCGGATGGCCGCACCCGACAGCACCCCGACTCAATCGAATCCCGCCCCGACCAAGCCTTTGCCCGATCGCTACGCCGGCGTTAAAATCCCAACTCGCAAAAGATTACGAGTCGCCAGCCCTATGAAATTCACCCTCATCGACCGTGTTTTGGAGCAAGACTATCAGCGGATTGTTGCTCTGAAAGCGGTCACGACCGCCGAGGAATACCTCGGCGACCACTTCCCGGGGTTCCCCGTGCTGCCGGGCGTGATGATGCTCGAAACCATGGCCCAGGCGGCCCGCCAGCTAGTCCGCGGCGTCGACGGGCCGCCCCACGGCGGGCCGTTGGTCATCAGCGACGTCCGCAACCTGCGGTATGCCGCGATGGTCCGGCCCGGTCAGAGCCTAAAGGTCGAGGTCGCCCTGCGCAAGCGCGATGACGACGGCATCGAGTTCCAAGGGCTGGGCACTGTCGACGAGCAGATCGCGGTTCAGGGGCGCTTCCGATTGGCCCCACTACGGCCGGCCTGATACAACATTGCACTTGGTCCCGGTCAATGCGGACAGCATCGGCCGACCGGGACGACCCCACCGCCTCGGCCCCGGGGCGTCAAGGACCTCAACACCACCCACAGACCACGGACGGCCCGGGTCGCAAGCACGACGGAGAGCGATGGCGATGAGCTACGAAGAGATCTACGAAAAAGTACAGGAAGTGCTCGAAGACGCCTTGGGCGTTGACGAGGACGAGGTCACCAAAGAGGCCACGCTCGTCGGCGACCTGGGGGCCGAATCGATCGACTTTCTCGACATCGTCTTCCGCCTGGAAAAAGCGTTCGAGATCAAGATCGATCAATCCGAGTTGTTCCCCGACAACGTCCTGAGCGACCCGACCTACGTCCAGGACGGCAAGGTGACCGACGAAGGCATGGCCACGCTGCGGGACCGTCTGCCGCACGCCAACCTCGACGAATTCGACGGCAGCCGCGACGTCGAAGAGTTCTCCAACGTCTTCACGGTCGATGCGGTGGTGAAGTTCGTGCAGAACAAGACCAGCTGAGCTGAGACAGGGCTTGAGTTCTGGGACATTGGGGGCGGGACGAAGAAACCTCCCCGGCCGCCTATTCCCATCCAGACCTTCTGCCCCGCGTCTGTTTTCCCGATCCCAAACCCCCGACTCCCAATTCCATGCGCTGGACCTGGCTCGACCTGATTCTGGAACTCGAAAAAGAGACGCGTTGCGTCGCGATCCGCAACGTGACGTGGGCCGAGGACGTCTTAGCGGACCACTTCAACCACGACGACGAGGTGGCGTACCGCGCGATGCCGGTGATGCCCAACTCGCTGGTGATCGAGGGCATGGCCCAGTGTGCCGGCATCCTGGTCGGGCACGCCAACGACTTCAAGGAGAAAGTCGTGCTTGCGAAAATCGGCAAGGCGAAATTCACCGGCCTCTCCGCCGGGCCCGGAACCACCCTCCGCCATACCGCCACCCTCGATCGCATCGACGCCTCGGGCGCGGCCACCACCGGCCACGTCGAACTCGTCGACCCGCACACCGGCACCGCCCAGCCCTACGCCACCGTCGATCTGATGTTCAGCCACATCGACAACAACCGCAGCGGCTTGGAATTCCCCGAGCACAACTTCGTCTTCACCGAAGACTTCGCCGACCTGCTGGCCCGCTCGGGTTTCCCGATGGCCAATCCCCCTTACTAGTCTGATGCCGACGAGGGGGGACCCCCCCCAGTACTTTCATGGGCGACGGCAGTTCCAATGGGTTGTCGATTGCCATGCCGGGCCGAGGATGGCATGATGCGGCCGAGGGATCTTTTCCTCCCGGTCCGGTCAACGATAGATTTCCATGGGTGTTAGCCGCGTACACCGACTGATCCGCCTGATCACCTTGTTGCAGAGTAACCTGGCCCGCTCGGCCGAGGAACTCACCTGCGAACTGGGGATCAGCCGACGCACACTCTTCCGGGACCTGAACCTCCTCGAAGCCGCGGGGGTGCCGTATTACCACGAGCGCGGCAAAGGCTACCGCATCCGCCAAGGGTATTACTTGCCGCCGATCCAGTTGACCGTCCCCGAGACGATGGGGCTGATGATCCTGGCCAAGTCCGCCGAGGCCGAGCGCACCCGGCCGCTGGCCCCGGCATCGCTGTCGGCGATCTACAAACTCATCGCCACGGTGCCCGAAGAAATCCGTCTGGCCTGCAGCGACCTGATGGCCAACGTCACGATCGACCCTGGGCAGGTTGTGGCCGGCCGCGGCGAGTCGCGCTTCTACACCGACCTGCAGCAGTGTATCGACCAACAACTGGCCTGTGATATCGAGTACCAGTCGCCCGTCGATGACGAACCGCTGGTCTGCCAGCTTCAGCCGTACGCGATGCACCTGGCCAACCACGCGTGGTACGTCCTGGGCCGAACCAGCGTCCACGGCAAGGACGTGCGGGTCTTCAAGCTCGTCCGCTTCAGCGCGGTCCATCCCACCAAAACCACGTTCACCCGGCCGGCGGGTTTTAAGGTCAGCGACAAGCTCGGCCTCGCTTGGCGCCTCAATCCCGAAGGCAAGGAATTTGACGTCGAAATCGAGTTTTCGGCCATGGTCGCGACTAATGTTTCCGAGGTCCGCTGGCACCCGACCCAAAGCCACCAAGCCTTGGCGGACGGGCGCTGCGTGATGAGCTTCCGGGTGGATGGATTGCGTGAAATCGCCTGGTGGGTCTGCGGCTACGCCGACCAGGCCCGCGTCCGGAAACCCGCTGCCCTGCGCAGGCTCGTCCGAGAGATGCACACCCGCGCCGCGGACGCAAACGTGAACTAAGCGAGATCGATAACATTCGTGTTAAAAAATAGCAATATTTGACAAAAACCCCTCACCCTTAACCAAATAAACTTATAGAATCTGAAGGGAATACCCTTCCGGCCTCCACCCTATATCGCGTTCGACAATTCAAACACTGACTCGGCCCACAAGGCCGTGCCGTCTGGTCCGACCGCATCGGTCGTGCGTGCCCCAACCAGGCTCCCCGACCCGGGGGGTGCACGTGTTGATCTCAGATGTACCGGACCCCCCACTGAGGTTGCGCGTCACCCCCCGCTTTTTCTAACTTCTCCGGATCCCTCACCAGCGGAATACCCGCGCAATTGCTCCGGCAACGCGTCAGCCAGATCGAGCGCGAGCAGGCCACTCGGGCCGTGCCGCTGGGCCCAACGCTCGCCCGCCAGGCCGTGGACGTAAGCCCCCGCCACCGCGGCATCGAACGGCTCGGCCCCTTGGGCAATCAATCCCGCGATCAGCCCCGTGAGCACGTCACCAGAGCCCGCCGTGGCGAGAGAGGGGCTGCCGGTGGTGTTGCGGTACAGGCGTTTTCCGTCGGTGACGACGGTGTGCCGCCCTTTGAGCAGGACGACCGTCTGGGTCGCATGGGCCAGCGCAGCCGCGGCGTCGGGACGCTGTTCCGGGTCGGTGGGGTCTTGGTCGATCCCGTAGGCCGCGGCGAGCCTACGGAATTCGCCGGGGTGAGGCGTGAGGACGGTTCCGCCGCGGCGGGTCGCGAGCGTTTCGCGGTGCTGACGGGATCCGCCCGCGGCCACGGTATTCAAGCCATCAGCGTCGAGCACCACCGGGCGATCGGATCGCAGCGCCACCCGCACCGCTTCTCGGGCCGACGCTTCGGTTCCCAGCCCCGGGCCCACCGCCCATACCGTGCCCGCTTTCATCTCCAAATCGCCCAGCGAGGCGCGGTCCACGCCCGTCACGCTCGGCTGGATCGTGATCACCCCCGTCAGCCACGCCGGGTCGCCGACGACCTTCACCAGCCCCGCTCCACTCCGCAGCGCCGCGGTCGCGCACAACGCCGGGGCCCCGAACATCAACGGGCTGCCGCCCAGAACCAGCACCGTGCCGAACGTGCCCTTATGCCCGTCGGCGGGTCGCGACGGCAAGGCCGGGAGCAGCTCGATCGGTTCGGGTTCGGCCATGATCGGGGGCTTCCGTTTACGCCCGTGCTTGACTCACCGCACGGTTGATCTGGCAGGCCGCGTACGCCGCGCCGAACCCGTTGTCGATATTCACCACCGTCACGCCCGACGCGCACGAGTTGAGCATGCCCAGCAACGCCGCGATCCCGCCGAAGCTCGCGCCGTAGCCCACGCTCGTGGGCACCGCGATCACCGGCACATCAACCAGCCCGCCCACCACACTCGGCAGCGCCCCTTCCATCCCGGCCGCCACGATCACGCAGTTCCCCGCCACCAACTCATCTCGCCGGTCCATGACGCGGTGGATCCCCGCCACGCCCACGTCGGTGATCAGGTTCGTCGGTTGGCCGAGCGCCTTGCACGTCAGCGCCGCTTCCTCGGCGACTCGGAGATCGCTGGTCCCCGCCGAGACGATGGGGATCACGTCGCCGCCCACGTCCACCGGAGACCCCACGATCACCGCCCCGCTCCGCTCGCCGACCTCGACCGGGCAGGCGTCAGCGAAGGCCTCCCGCAGCCCCGCGATCTGCTCGCCGTCGCACCGCGTCGCGAGGACCGCGGGCTGCCCGTGGTCCAGCAACTCTCGCGCGATACCCACGACCTCGCGCGGCTGTTTGCCCGCGGCGTAAATCACCTCGCCGTGACCGCACCGCGCCGCCCGGGCGTGGTCCACGGTCGCAAACCCGTCGGTCGTCACATTTCTGGGATCCGGTGCCATTGTGTTGTCACTCTCTACGTTCGGTCCATCACCATAATATTGGCGGTCCGGTCAGTGAGTCCTTCCGGGAACTCCTAAGCCCCGCGGTACACGCCCGTCTTGTACCGCGGGGCTTTTAACATGCTCTGCATAGGGTAGGCGTCGCGACGCTCTCGTGTGCGACGACGCACCTCACGCGTTCAGCCGTGGCGATAGATTCACTCCGCCCCCACCGGCACGTGATACCCCGTCTCCACGACCTCGATTTCCAGGTTCCCCAGCACCGGCAGCAGCGCCGCCATGTCGTTGGTGACGGCCCCGTCACTCATGTCCGACACCAACAAAGCGATGTGCGTCGCGTCGAACCGCACTCCGTCGGGCAGCGTCGCGTCGAAGTCGATCCATCGGCCGGGGGATGGCCCATCGCCGTCGTCGTCGATCCACGCCTGCGTCCACATGTGGTAGCCGAAGATCCCCTCGTGACCGGCGAACTGGTCGGCGTAGATCAACCCGCTCACGCACCGCGACGGGATACCCGCGCCGCGTAGCAACGCCGCGAGCAGCACGGCGTGTTCCGTGCAGTCGCCCTGCTTCGTCCGGGCCACGTCGCTGGCGGTCGCGAAACCGACCGAAAGATCCTTGGCTTCGATGTCTTGGTGGACTTTACGCCGCAGCCAATCCGCGCTGTCCGCGGGCCCATCAAAAGACAAAAACCGGAATTCCTCCAACCACCGTTGCACCGCGGGGTCTTCGTGGTTGAGCACCGCCGAAGCGGCGAGGTGCGCCTCGCCCGCGGCCTCGCCGAGGGGTTCGCCCGACAGGTCAACGATCAGCTGCTCACCGACGAGCCGTTGGACCGACGACGTCGGGAGTTCCGGCATGGCGCGGCCGTCTCTGGTCCGCAGCCGATAGACCGCCCGCTTTAACTCCCGCGGCCGATCGATCTTCCGGCTGGGCGTAACGAACGTCTGGGCCATCATCTCCGCGGGTGTCAGCTTCGACAGCGCCAACGCCTTATCCGCTTCGAGCACCGTCAGCTCCAGCCCGGGCAAGAGCGGGATCGTGGACTTGATCGACGTGCCCTCGTCGTCCAGGTAATCGCGGAGCGTCACGCTCGGGAGGTTCGAGGCGGTCACGTCCCACGCGGTGGCGGGAACCGTTTTGCCGTAGACCTCGATGGCTTGGGGCCCGACGCGGACCATCCGGGTCGTGATGGGCTTGAGCCCGGCCGACACGTCGACGGTGCTCGCCTCGATCACTTCCGCTCCCGCCGCGAGTTGGGCCTCGACGTAGCGGCTCAGCGCCTGCGGGGGCAGCCAGTCGCCGGCGATCGGGGGCTGCATCTGCGTGGTCATCCGCCCGGCCTGCCCGGACGACACCCGCACGCCCTGATCGAGAAACGCCACCTCCGTCTCGATCGGCAGACCGCCCATATTCAGCGTCGAGCTCGCCCGCACCGGTCTGCCCTCCGGCGTCTCGACAAACAATGAGCCCACCGCCAGCTCGATGACCGTGCCGCCGCGCGACATCACGAACTTGACGTCCTGCGTCGTAGTGATCGGGCCGGCGTCGCCTTCCTGGTTCACGGTCGTGTGCATGTACCCGATGCGGTCTTCGCCGTTAAACACGACGTACCACCGGTCTTCGAGGACCTGGGCCGCCTGGGCCGGGAAAATATTCAACGCTAGCGCCGCGTACAACAGCGGGGTGATCAGGTGATACGGCTTCATACAACGATCCTTGAGGGGAGGGGTCAATGCGTGGACACTTTGGGGTACGCCAGCGCGCCCCGCAGCGTTTCAAGTTTGGTCGGCGGGTAAAGCAGAAACGACCAATCCCGCCGGCGGGCGATCTTCGCGTTCTCGACGCCGTGGCGGGCCGCCGACAGCTCGTGCCGTGCGGCCGCCAGCACTTGGGGGTACGCCGCGGCGAGGTCGGCGTTGATCCGGTGGATCAACTCGAACGCAGCCCGCCGGCGCTTCTTGTCGCGGTCGTCGTCCATGTGTTTCAGCAGCTCGCGCTTCTCGCGTGCCGGGCTGTCGTCCAGGCCGAGCTCCCGGTCGAGGTTGTGCGGCAGGTGGTGGGCCTTCCACACAGCCCGACGCAGCGCCGCGGTGTCGTTCACCGGGGCGTCGAAATCCAGGTTCACGTCGGCGGTCACGACCGCCATCGGGGCGAGGTTTTCCTGCCGCCACGTGCCCCACCACCGCTCGGTGATGCGGTCGTACCCGCCGCCGCCCGTTCCGTGAACAAACAAACTGCAACGCGCGGGTCGGCGGAGCAGCGCCGTCATCAGCAGCGCCCGGGGCGCGAGCGTGACGCCGTTGCTGGCGGGCGAGTTTCCGGCGGCGGGAGTGATCGGCTCGCCGTCCTCGGTGATCCAGATCGGTTGGGAATCGGCGACGTCCACGTACACCCGCCGACGCGGCCCCTTCCAGCTCAACGCCCACACCGGCACCTCGATCCGGTCGGGCTCCACGCTCAGCCGGGCCACCCCGGCCGACGGAGACGCGTCGACCGCTTGGTTGTACGCCCGCGCACAGGCCGCCGCGTCGTTCAAGAGCGTGTCGAGTAACGCGTCCTCGCGGGCCAACAACCCGCTCGCCATCACCGACGGCACGTACGCGCCAGCAAGCCTCGCATTGAGCAAGCGGAGCAGCACGCCGTCCATTTGCTGGCCCAGCGTCTCGGCTTCCTTCTCCGCCTCAGCGAAAGCGGCCACCACGCGCTGCCGATCGGGCACCACCACGGCCCCGCCCGGCCAGTCGCCCAGCGCCTTGGCGACCGCCGACGACCGCACCGGCGGCTGCATACCCACGGGCACCTCGGCCAGTACGGGCCCCAGCGACACCTTCACCACCCCCAGCCGGTCGCCGTCTCGCACCGGAACCGCCAGCGACAGCGGGTCGTACACATCCTGGTCCACCGCCACCTGCATCATCGGCACCCCCGCCCGGGCCGACACCGCAGCGGCCGCGAGATACTTCGCCGCGATCCCCGGGTGGAACAGCGACACCTGGTGCCCGGTCCAGATCGGCCGGCGGGCATGGGGCGTCGGCCAGTCAGACAACGGCGGGTCGATCAGCAAGTGCA
Source organism: Planctomycetota bacterium (assembly GCA_039033595.1). GTDB lineage: Bacteria > Planctomycetota > Phycisphaerae > Phycisphaerales > Phycisphaeraceae > Algisphaera. The sequence continues at coordinate 212,258 of JBCCCG010000003.1, forward strand.
TACCGAAAAGAATTTAACCACAGAGAACGCAGAGGGCCGCGGAGTTCAACACCGAGAAGGTCCAGCGGAGCGGGTGCAGGGAAATTATCATCCGCCGGCATCCTCCGTCCGACCTCCGCGTGCTCCGCGGTGAAAAGAATCAGACCGCCGCCTGCGGAACAGCCCGGCCGTTCCGGGCCGCGAAGCGTTGGCCGTGCTTGGCGAGTTCGGTCTCGAACACCTGCCGGTAGTGGCTGAGCCGCTGCTCGGCGTCGTCGAGCGGGCCGCCGAACGAGCGGTTGGGGTCGTTGTAGATCAGGCGGATCGGCAGCTCTTTCACGCGGTGCCCGGCAGCCGCATGCTGGACCCAGAACTGCAGCGGGATGGCGTAGCCGTCGACGTCGAGGTCGAGGTCCGAGAGCGCCGCGACGCGGTAGGCCTTGTAACCGCAGAACGCGTCGGTGATCGACAGATCGAGGCGGTCGTTGACCCAGCCGGTGATGGTCTCGTTGATTCTCCGCCGCTCGGGCGGCGGCGGGTCGCCGCAGAGGTCGGGGCAGATGTAGCGGCTGCCCGAGATCACGTCGGCGTCGGCGGCGAGGATGGCGGCCTCGAAATGCGGCAGGCTCTCGGGCTCGTGCTGCTCGTCGCAGTCCATCGTGATCAGCCAGTCGTAGCCGTAGGTCTGCGCCCAGCGGAACGCGTCGCGGATCGCTCGGCCGTAACCCAGGTTCGTCTTGTGACGGATCACGTCGACCGGCTGCATCGCCAAAAGCATCGGCGTGTAGTCGGTCGAGCCGTCATCGATCACCAGCACGTCGTCGCTGGCGAACTCGGCGATCTTGGCGATCACGTTCTGGATGTACTTCTGCTCGTTGTAGACGGGCACGGCCACGAGGATGCGCGGGTCGTCGGCGGAACGCGGACGGGGCTGAGCGGGCGGCGGGCATGAAGGGATCGACATGAAGCGGACTCCGGGTGGCTGCCGGCGGGGACCCGGGCGGCTGGGTAAACCATAGACGCCGATGCCCGGGCGTTCAATCGCTGGCCCGGGTTTGTCGGGCCCGATCAGCGGGGCGAGGCGACGAAGGTGCGCTCCCGCTGACGGTATCGGCGGGGCGTGGTGGCGAAACGCTGCTTGAACAGCCGGTAGAAGTAGCCGAGTTCGTCGAAGCCCACGTCGGCGGCGATGGCGATGATCGGCGTGTCGGACATCCGCAGGAGCTGGGCGGCGCGGTCGAGGCGGCGGGCGTTGATCCAGGCGGTGGCGGGGATGCGGAAGTGCTTGCGGAGCGTGCGGGTCAGGTGTTCGCGGGAACGGCCCGCCCGGCGGACCAATGCCGGCAGGCCCTCGCGCAGGTCGTCGTGGTCGAACTCGGCGAGGGCTTGCCGAAGCCACGCCGGGGCAGGGCCGACACCGGGGGGCTGCTCGGCGTCGCGATGTGTCTCCGCCTGCTCCAATAGGTCGAACAGCGTCAGCAGGAACGCGTCTCGCCTCCGCGGCGATCCCACGTCCAACGACAGACGCTCGGCCAACCGCCCTGCCTCGGCCAACGCCGCATCACCGGGCAGGCGACATACACGCGGCTGTGCGGGGCTTGGGTCCCAGAAGGCGGTGCCGTAGCGGGCTTCCAGGTCTCCGGCGGCGGCCGTCGGCAGCGCGACGTTGACCAGCGTGAACGACTCCCGGCCCGGGAAGCCGTGGGCGTCGTCCGGGCGGATGAACACGACCTCACCGGGCGACAACGCCTGCGTCGCCCCGCCCAGCCCGTGCGTTGCCCGGCCCGACTCGAGCCAGAACACCTCGCAGAAGTCGTGGGTGTGCCGGGCCAACCGATCGGCCGGTCGGTACCGCGTCCGGGCCACGTGACAGGCCCGGGCCGTCTCGAGTTGGGCGTAACAGAGGCGATTGATATCACGATTATGCAATAAATATGTCCTTTACGACAAGATTTATCTTTATTTTTTGATTCAATGCTTTCTCCGTTGTCCGCCCTGTTCCCGCTAGGAATCTCCCGATGCCGACCACTCCGCCCACGACCGCCTCGCCCCGCCTCGACGCCGACCAAGTCGCGGCCTTCAACCGTGACGGCTACGCCCTGATCAAAGAGCCGATCCTCGAGCCCGCGACGTTCGACCGGCTCAGAGCCGACTTCGAGCGGATGCTGACCGAATGGGTCGCCGACCCCCGCAGCGCCTCGCCCGAGCACATGGACACGCCGCACTTCCTGCACCCTTCGCTGCTGGAATACGCCTTCGACGACCGCATCCTCGATCTGGTCGAGCCGATCCTCGGGCCGGACTTGGCGTTGTTCTCGTCGCACTTCATCTGCAAGCCACCGGCGGTGGGCAAGCGTGTGCCGTGGCACGAAGACTCGGCCTACTGGAAGGGTCGGCTCGACCCGATGCACGTGGTCACGGTGTGGCTGGCGATCGACCCGTCGACGCCCGACAACGGCTGCATGCAGGTCATCCCCGGCACCCACGTTAACGGCTATTCGGATTACGAAGACGTGAAAGACACCGCGGTATTCGGCAGCGAGATCCGCCGCGGCTCGTTCAAGCTCGACGACGCGGTCGACTGCGTGCTCGCGCCCAACGAGGCCTCGCTCCACGACGCCCGCACGATCCACGGCTCGGCGGCGAACACCGGCACGATGCGCCGCTGCGGCTGGACGCTGCGGTTCATCTCCGCCGCCACCAAGTTCAACGCCGCCGACGCCCACGACGGCTTCCAGATCTACCTCGCCCGCGGCAAAGATCGGGCCGGCAACACCTACGGCGACCCGACGACGGTCAACCAGGCCTACATCGACGCCCACCCCGACGGCTTCCCGCAGGGGCACTGATCGCCCCCGCCCCAAGTCTCAAATCTCCGAAGCCCGCATGTGAATAAACGTCACGCGCGGGCTTTGCTTAGCGCGATGAGTTGCTCGACGGCCAGCGACTCTGGCCGGGCGTCGGCGTCGATGCCTTCGGGCCACACGATGTCGCGCCCGAGGATCGAGCCGAGCTGCTTCCGGCGTTTGGTGAACAGCTTCTGCAGCGTGGCCGACAGGGCCGCGGGGTCGTCGGTCATCGGCTCGGCCCGGCGCTCGAGATGCACCACCGCGGACGCGACCTTCGGGGCCGGCCAGAAACAACTCGGCGGCAGCACGCCGACCGTCCGCACCTCGCACAACGCCTGGATCAGGATGCCCAGCGGGCCGTAGTCCTTGCCGCCGGGCGCGGCCGTCAAGCGCCCGGCCACCTCCTTCTGGATCATCACCACCGCGTCACTCATCGCCGGGTGGTCCACCACCAGGTTCGCCAGCAGCGGCGACGCGACGTTGTACGGCAGGTTGGCGATGAGCTTGAACGGGCGACCGGCCAACGCCTCGACTACCGCCGGGCTGACCGTGTGCTTGCCCGCCAACACGTCGCCGACGATCAGCGTGAAACGCACCGCGTCGCTTCCCAGGCGATCGCTGAGCACCGCTTGCATGTCCGCGTCGATCTCCACCGCCACCACATCCGCCCCGACCTCCAGCAGCCGCTCGGTCAGCGCCCCCGTGCCCGGCCCCACCTCGAGGACCAGGTCACCCTGGCCGATGTCGGCCGCGTCCATGATGCGGCGCATGTGGTTGCCGTCGTGCAGAAAGTTCTGCCCGAACTTGTGCTTAGGGCGCAGCCCGTGACCGGCGAGGAGTTGCTTGATTTCGGAGAGGGTCTGGGCCATGGGAAATAAGGCGGCCGGTGTGCCGAGCCGCGGCCGGTGGTTGTATCGTCGCCGGGACATGAGGCGATATCCACCGTGCAGGTTAACTGCTGGTCCGAATCCTTGGCCGGTCGGACAGGGGTGCGGCTCTATGTGACCGCTTGCAGCCACGCGTCGGCCATCCGTTGGTGACCCGCCAGGGTCGGGTGGACGCCGTCGAACAACCAGACCTCCGGCCCCGCATCGGCGAGCGCCGCGTTCAACACCGACTGGAACGCCACGAACACGTCGGCGTAGTCCTCCGCGATCGCGTGGACCAGCTTGGCCCGCTCCCCGATGTCGGGGTGGAAGTTCATCTCCAACACCGCGCCGCACTCCAGGACGAACGGCTCGCAGATCACCAGCTTCACCCCCGGGAGTCTCTCTTTCGTGTCGTCGAGAAGCTGACGGTAGACGCGGTCGAACTCGGGCAGCGTGGTGCCGTTGTGGGGCGTGCCACTGGCCACGCCGTGCCAGGTGTCGTTGACGCCGATGAGGATCGACAGCACGGTGGGCCGGAGGTCGAGGCAGTCGGCCTGCCAGCGGTCGCGCAGGTCGGTCACGCGGTTGCCCGAGATGCCGCGGTTGTGGGCCGTGAGCCCGGGGAGATCCGCCAGCAGCCGCGCCGCGGCGAGGGTGGCGTATCCGTGGCCGAGAAAATCGGCGGCGTTGGGCCGGGAGTCTTCGCGGACGCGGCCGGCGTCGGTGATCGAATCGCCCTGGAAGAGCACGATATCGTCAGAGGTCAGTTGCATGGCGGGCCTTTCTCGGGGGCGGGGTTGGCCGGGTAAGATACCGCGTCATGCCCATCCGCAAGCTGCCGCCGCTGCTCGTGAACCAGATCGCCGCCGGGGAGGTGATCGAGCGCCCGGCCTCCGTCGTGAAGGAGTTGATCGAGAACTGTCTCGACGCCGGGGCAACGCGGATCGATGTCGCGGTGGAAGAAGGCGGGCTCAAGCTCATCCGCATCGCCGACGACGGCCACGGCATCCCCGCGGAAGAGCTGCCGCTGGCGCTCACCCAGCACGCCACGAGCAAGCTGGAGACCGCCGAGCAACTCGCCGCGATCGAGACCCTCGGCTTCCGCGGTGAGGCGCTGGCGTCGATCGCGTCGGTCAGCCGGCTGCGGCTCAGCTCCCGGCCGCGGGGCGAGGAATCCGGGAGCGTCATCGAGCAGGCCGGCGACGAGGTCGCCCCGCCCCGCCCCGCCGCGATGGCGACGGGCACGGTCATTGAGGTCCGCGACCTGTTCTTCAACACCCCCGCCCGCCGCCGGTTCATGCGCACCGCCGCAACCGAAGTCGGCCACATCGCCGACACCATCAACCGCACCGCGATGGTCCACCCCGCGGTGGGCTTCACCCTGACCCACAACGGCCGCAAGTCCATCGACCTACCGCCGCACGACGACCAACGCCAGCGCTGCGTCAACATCCTCGGCAAGGAGCTCGAACCCGCGCTGCTCGAGTTCGAGTTTGACGACCTCGGGCCCCGGGACAAGGAGCTGAAGCACGCCCACGTCTGGGGCCTGGTCGGGGAGCCGTCGATCGCCCGCAGCTCAACGAAGTTCCAGTACTTCTGCGTCAACGGCCGGCCGATCAAGGACCGCAACCTGGCCCACGCGCTCAAGGAGGGCTTCCGCGGGCTGATCGCGCCGGACAAGCAGCCCGTGGCCGTGGTGTTCATCGAGCTCGACGCGTCGCTGGTGGATGTCAATGTCCACCCGACCAAGGCCGAGGTCCGCTTCCGCCGACCCAGCGCGGTCCACGGCCTGGTGCTCTCGCAGGTCCGGCAGCGTTTGCTCGCCACCGACCTGGTACCCGACGCGTCGCTCGGCGGTCAGCGCGCGGGTTTGGAGTTGGGCACCGGGGTTTGGGAGAAAGACCACACCAACGGCGGCACACCGACCCCGGCGACCAACCCCGACGCGTTCGTCGATTACTTCAAGCGAATGGACCCGAAGCAGAAGGGCTTCGTGTACGAAGAGGTCCGCCGCGAGATGGTCGAGCACGACATGTTCGCCGACACCGCGCCGCCCCCAACCCGCGGCGCCGCGCCACCCGTCACCAAGCCCACCGACGTCCTGCAGTTCAACAACAGCTACGTCGTCACGCCCGACCCAAACAGCGCCGAGCCGGGCCTGCTCATCGTGGATCAGCACGCGCGCTACATGAACGCGTCATGTTCGAAGAACTGCGGCAGCGCATCCTGGTCGACCGCGAGAGCCTGGAGAGCCAGCGCCTGCTGATGCCGGCCGTGGTCGACGCCGACGCTAAACGCCAGGCGCTGCTCGGCGAGCTCGGCCCCCTGCTCGAGCGCATCGGCATCGAACTCCAACCGCTCGGCCCGTCGGCGATCGGCGTCCAAGCGTTCCCGTCGCTGCTGTTTGATCGCGGCGTCGACCCGGTGGGCTTCACCAACGAATTACTCGACAAGGTCGAGGCCGGCGAGATCAAGCCAACCGCTCCCGGAGACACCGATGTGGGCGTCCCCGAGGCGGCGCTGCACGAGGTGCTGGACATGATGAGTTGCAAGGCCGCGGTCAAGGCCGGCGACCGGCTGAGCGATGACGAGCTCGCCGCCCTGCTGGCCAAGCGCGACCAGATCGAACGCTCCGAGTCCTGCCCCCACGGGCGGCCGACGACCGTACGGCTGACGCTCAAGGATCTCGAAAAGCACTTCCACCGCTCGTAAGCCCGCGGGGTCGGGGTATTTCCGCCCTCCCAAGCGCGAGATACAGCGACGTGACCGATAAAAAGCCGTCTGCAGAGCGGCATAATCGTTAAATCTGGCCGATTCTCGGACCGGCTTAGGGTGAATCCCCCACTAAACAGGGCCGAACAGCCGCTCGATATGAAATAGAGAAATTGCTCTCCCACGACGTCACGTGGAGAGCGACGGGGTCCCGGAGCATTCGCTCCCGATGAGATGGCGATGAGTTCACTGCAAGCCGACAATTTCCAGCAGTCCCGTAAAGTACGCGTCGCCGCCCCGGCCGTGCGGTTCAGCCGCCGCGCGTTGGTCGCCTTGGGGTTGGGCGCGGTGGCGTGGGCGTTGCCGCTGGCTCCGGCCGTGGTGGTCTTCCTGGCGGTGACCGCGCTGGGGGCGATCCGCCACGCCCCGAAACGCAACGTCAACCTGCGCGGCGGCGCGTTCGCCAAGATCGCCCTCGCCTTGGGCATCGCGGGCTTGGCGGCGCAGGGTTACGTCGTCTACCGCGGGGTCTCGCTCTACCAGCAGATGGCCTGGGCCCCGACGGAAGCGCTGGCACAAGGCCTCGACGGCGATCGGTCGGCATTCCTCGATATATTCCCGCAAGCCTCCGGCCAGGCCGACGCCGCCGACGTGTTCCTCGGCGAACTCGAAACCCGCTACGGCCCGCTGATCCACGCTAAGCCCAAAGCGTCGCCCGATCTCGCCGCCGCCCTCCGCGGTGAACACATGACCCAGAGCTACCGCCTGCAGTTCGAACGCGGCATCGTCACCGCCGAGGCCGACCTGCAGCCCCAACCCGGCGACGCGCTGCGTTGGCCCGCGTCGCCGAGGGTTGCTTCGCTCACCATCCTTGACCCGGACCGGGGCCAACTGGCTTTCCCGGAAACCCGGTTTACAGGGGTCGATCCGTAAACCTGTGCCCGAAGGGCAGCAGCTACGGTCCGCGGGGGCAAGCCCGTCGACCGAGGAGTCCAGACCAAGATGTCAAGAGTCATCGGAATCGATTTAGGCACCACCAACTCCGTCGTCGCGGTGTACCACGACGACCGCGCCCAGATCGTCGGCCCCGCCCAAGGCAAGAAACTCGTGCCCTCGGTTGTCTCGTTCCTCGAAAACGGCCAGACCGTCGTCGGCGAAGCCGCCCGCGACCAGCAGGTGCTCAACCCCGACCGAACGATCTACTCGATCAAACGCTTCATCGGCCGCCGCCACGGCGAGGTCAACCGCGAAGAGAAACTCGTACCCTACCCCGTCACCGGCAAGGCCCACGAGTACTGCAAGGTCGTCGTCGGCAATAAGTCGTACACGCCCCAACAGATCTCCGCGACGATCCTGCGCGAGCTCAAGCGGCTGGCCGAGGAGCATCTCGGCGAAGCGGTCACCCGGGCGGTGGTCACCGTCCCGGCCCACTTCAACGACGCCCAGCGGCAGGCCACCCGCGACGCCGGGCAGATCGCCGGGCTCGAGGTCGAACGCATCATCAACGAGCCGACCGCCGCCGCGCTCGCTTACGGCGTCGAGAAGCGCGGCGACCGCCACGTCGTGGTCTTCGACTTCGGCGGCGGCACCTTCGACCTGTCGGTCCTCAAGATCAAGGGCGGCACGTTCGAGGTCCTCGCGTCCACGGGCAACACCCACCTGGGCGGCGACGACTTCGACCAACGGATCATCGACGTGGTCGCCGACGACTTCATGCGCCGCGAGTCGATCGACCTGCGGCAGAACCCGATGACGCTGCAGCGGCTCAAACAGGCCGCCGCCGCCGCCAAGGCCGAGCTCTCCGAACGCCCGTCCGCCGAGGTCATGCTGCCCTACGTCCACATGGACCCGGCCACCGGCCCGCGCCATCTGCAGTACCTGCTGACCCGCGAACGCTTCGAGTCGGTGTGCGCCGACCTGTTCGGCGAGGTCGCCGACGCCTGCCGGGCGGTGCTCCGCGAGGCCAACCTGCGCCCGGGCTTGATCGACGACGTGGTCCTGGTCGGCGGTTCGACCCGCATCCCCCACGCCCAGAAGATCGCCCAAGAGGTCTTCCAGGCCGAGAACCTCGACCGCTCGGCCAACCCCGACGAGTGCGTCGCCACGGGCGCCGCGCTCCTCGGCGGTGTGCTGCAGGGCGACCTGCACAACGTCCACCTCATGGACGTCACCGCCAACGGCTTCGGCGTCGCCGACGCCGGCGGACGCATGCAGACCATCGTCCCCAAGAACACGCCGATCCCTACCACCGTCAAGCAGGTCTTCTCCACGCCGTCGGACAACCAGCGCAACGTGCCGATCCAGGTGCTTGAGGGCGAGAAGACCTACGCCGACGACAACCGCCCGCTCGGCCTGTTCCAACTCACCGGCATCCGCAAGGCGCCCCGCGGCGTGCCCCGCATCGAGGTGTCCTTCGCCATCGACGCCAACGGCATCCTTGACGTCAGCGCCACCGACCTGGACTCGGGCAAAACCCAGCACATCGTCGTCACCGGCAGCTACGGCCTCGACGACGACGAGATCGAGACCCTCCGCGAAGAGGCCGAGTCCCGCGAACAGATCGCCGAGGAAAAACACAAGACCGTCGAGCTCAAGAACCACGCCCAGCAGGTCCACCACGACGTCAGCCAGTGGCTCGAGCACAACGCCAACGTCCTGCCCCCCAAGCAGCTCGCCAAACTCGAAGCGGTGCTCAAAAAACTCGCCCCGGCGATCGAAGCCAAGGACACCCGGACCATCCGCAAGTGCCTCAAGTCCATCGACGCCTACTGGAACGAGTACCGCATCGCGGGGTAAGACAGCTATTCGTCGGACGCCATCGCAAAAGCCCCACCAGCGTAGGCGACGCGGATTTGGGACCGCCCGTTTGGATCCCATCCGTTCTCAAGAGCGAACCGGATTCCTTCAGCGACCCAGCGAGGCGTGATCACCTGAGGATCATTTGAAACAAAACCGGGCGTTGCGAGCCAGGGGTCTTCCCAATCCGAGTCCAGAAACAGTCTGGCTCCGCCGTGTAGGGGACGAACCGTAACCTTGTCTCGGAAGCTCCACATGAACTGCGTGCCTTCCACCGATATCCGTCGGTAGCCACGTGTCATCGCTCAAAGCTCGCCAATAACACTCCCGGGTAACCGGGTTATGATGCCCGTGTGAAATTTCACGGCCTAACCATTCTCCTTGTTTGTTGCTTCGCCGCATCGACGTATCCCCAGGCGTCCTACGAGCTCACGGACGAGGGCTTCGAGGCGATCGCGGTGCCCGAACCCGGGACGCCGGCGGCGGAGCTGGCCGCGGCGCGGAAGCTGATCGCCCAGGACGAGCCCAAGGACGCGCTCAAACTGCTCGACCAGTGGCTGCTCGACCACCCCGGCGACCCGCTGACCGTTGAGGCCAAGCTGTTGCGGGGCGACGCCAACGCGGCGGCCGGCGAGTTCTACCTGTCGCTGTTCGACTACGAAGACGTGATCACCCGGTATCCCGCGTCGGAGCAGTTCTGGACCGCGCTCGAGCGCGAGTACGAGATCGGTGTGCTCTACACCACGGGGTTTCGCCGCAAGTTCCTGGGCTTCCGCTGGCTGCCGGCCGAGCCCGAGGGCGCGGAGCTGCTCATCCGGATCCAGGAACGCGCCCCGGGCTCGACGCTCGGCGAGAAGGCGAGCCTCGCGCTGGCCGACCACTACTTCCGCGCCGGGGAGATGCCGTTGGCGACCGACGCCTACGACCTGTTCTTGGTCAACTACCCCCAAAGCGACCAGAGGCAGTGGGCGCTGCTGCGTCTGATCCAGGCGAGTCTGGCGCGGTTCAAGGGCCCGGAGTTCGACGCGACGGGGCTGATCGACGCCCAGGAACGGCTGCGGCAGTACCGCGACGAGTACCCCGCCGGGGCCGACCGTATCGGTACCGAGGCGCTGCTGGTGCGCATCCGCGAATCGCTGGCCCGCCGCGACCTGGCCAGCGCCGACTGGTACGACCGCACCGGCGAGAAGGTCTCGGCCGTGCTGCTGTACCGCCGATTGATCGAAGACTACCCCGACACCGCCGCGGCCCGTGAAGCGATCGAACGCCTCGACCGGCTCGGAGAACCGCCGGTCGCGCCCGACCCGTACGGCGTCAACTCATCCGGAGGCGCGTCTTGAGCGGCGGCGTGTCCCGAAAATTCGTCGGCCTGCTCTGCCTATGGGCCCTCGTGTCTTCGCTCACGAGCTGCGGCTACTCCACGGCCGAGCTGTTCCCCGAGAACTACCGCAGCGTGTCGGTCGATATCTTCCAGAACCGCACGTTCTTCCGCGGCGTCGAGTTCGACCTCACCGAGGCGGTGGTCAAAGAGATCGAGCAACGCACGCCCTACACCACGCGTCCGGCCAACCTGGCTGACACCCGGCTGGACGGCTCGGTGGTGTCGGTCGAGACCCGCCAGCTGAGCCGGACACGCGAGGCCGGGCTACCGCAGGAGGTCGAGGTCGCCGTGACGATCGACTTCGAGTGGACCGACCAGCGCAGCGGCGAGGTGCTGGTCAGCCGTCAGGGCTTCTCGGCGGTCGGGCGTTACGTCCCGACCCAGCCCGTGGGCGAACGCTTCGAGATCGGCCAACACGCGGCCGTCCAGCGTCTGGCCCGTGACATAGTCTCGGCGATGCGCGGCGATTGGTGAACCCCGGAAGCTTTCGCCCGGGGAGGCGCCCCCGGAGGGGGCCGAAGCAGGAAGTGGCGTGTCTTGCCGAAGTCTAGGCGAGGCTTAGGCGTGGCCCCCGCGTATCGGTGGGCGTCTCCCTCCGCCCGAACCCGCCCCCGGCAGGGGCGTATTAAAGTCGTCCGCCGAGCCGGCTTGATCGCCGATAAGGTCCGTGAACCCGTCCCCGCGGCGGCGGGCTACAATAGGCCTCGGGCTCCTATCCACCTCCCGGAGCCTCCCGCTCCCGCCACCGCCCACCGCGACCGGCTTCCTCCCCTAAGACCGACCCGATGCCCGAAGAAAAAGACCCCAAAATCAACCGCGGCGACTCCAAACGCCCCGCCAAGAACGGTAAATCCCTCGAGCCAGACAAAGGCTCGGGTAAGGGCAGCGGCTCGGGCGGGAATTCCGGCGGCAACGGCAAGCCGCCGAACGTCATGTCCCGCGGCGCGTTCGCCTGGGTCATGGTCGGCATCATCGCCGTGGTCATGCTGCTGCTGGTCAATTCGGCCCAGAACAGCGCCAAGAAGATCTCCTGGCAGGCGTTCTACGCCCACGCCCAGAACGGCGATTTCGACGACAAGGAGCCGGTCGTCATCAAAAACGACCGCATGATCGGCGTGTTCAAGGAAGGCCTCTCCGGCGAGGCCGCCAGCGGCTCGACCACCGGCCGGGTCTACACCCCCGTCAGCCCACAGAACCGCATCCTCGTCACCAACGAGCTCAAGAAGGTCGGCCAGGACTGGATCGAAGAGCCCGGCAGCTCGCTGCTGATCCAGATCCTCATCGCGTGGGGGCCGATCATCCTGATCGCGTTTCTGATCTATTTTTTCATCTTCCGCAGCCTGCGCAATGCCGGCGGCGGTCCCGGCGGGATGCTCGGCAGCTTCGGCCGCTCCAAGCACAAGGTCCTCAACAAGGAACACTCCAACATCACGCTCTCCGACGTCGCGGGCATCGACGAGGCCAAGGACGAGGTCGGCGAGATCATCGAGTTCCTCAAGAACCCCAAGAAGTTCCAACGCCTCGGCGGCCGGGTGCCGCGCGGCGTGCTCTTGATCGGGCGGCCGGGCTGCGGCAAAACGCTGCTGGCCAAGGCCGTGGCGGGCGAGGCCGACGTGCCGTTCTTCTCGATCTCCGGCTCGGACTTCGTCGAGATGTTCGTCGGCGTCGGCGCCTCGCGGGTCCGTGACCTGTTCAAGCAGGCCAAGGACAGCTCGCCGTGTATCATCTTCCTCGACGAGATCGACGCCGTGGGCCGCAAGCGTGGCAGCGGGTTCTCCTCCGGCGGCCACGACGAACGCGAGCAGACGCTCAACGCGATCCTCGTCGAGATGGACGGCTTCGACAGCTCGGACCAGGTCATCGTCATGGCCTCGACCAACCGCGCCGACGTGCTCGACCCGGCGCTGATCCGGCCCGGCCGGTTCGACCGACAGGTGTACGTCCCCCTGCCCGACATCAAGGGCCGCTTGGACATCCTCAAGGTCCACGCCCGCAAGATCAAGCTCAACCCCAACGCCGACCTTGAAAAACTCGCCCGCGGCACGCCGATGTTCTCCGGCGCCGAGCTCGCGGCGATCATCAACGAAGCCGCCATCGGCGCTACGCTGCAGAACAAAGACTTCGTCGAGACCGAAGACCTCGAGGAGGCCCGCGACAAGGTTAAGTACGGCCGGTCGCGTAAATCCCACAAGATCGAGGAAGACGAGAAGAAGGTCATCGCCTACCACGAGGCCGGCCACGCCGTGGTCATGTACTACGACGAAGATTCCGAGCCGCTGCACAAGGTCACCATCATCCCCCGCGGCAACGCGCTGGGCACCACGTTCATGCTGCCCGAGAAGGACCGCCACATCCAGAGCAAGAAGCAACTGCTCGCCATGATGCGCGTGTCCTACGGCGGGCGGATCGCCGAGGAGATGTTCACCGGCGACCAGTACAACGGCACCGCCGGCGATATCCGCCAAGCGACCTCCATCGCCCGCGCTATGGTCACCGAGTACGGCATGTCTGACAAGATCGGCTTCCGCCTCATGAGCCCCGACGACCAGGCCCAGCCGTGGGAGCAGCCCGACAAGCTGTACTCCGACGACACCGCCGACGTCATCGACCAGGAGATCAAAAACCTGATCGATATGACGTACCAGCAGACGCTCGATCTCATCACCGAACACCGCCAGCAGACCGAAGACCTCGCCCAGGCGCTGCTCAAGTACGAGTCGCTGAACTACGAAGAGGTCGACAAGATCATGCGCGGCGAAGCGTTGAACAAGGCCACGGTCGCCGACCTGCTCGCCGCGGAGAAAGAAAAGCTCGCCGCCGCCGAAGACAACCGCCCCGACCCGGCTCAGGCCGAGCGGGCCAACGACGACGACGGCCTGGCCCCCGGCGTGATGCCCAGCCCGGCGTAATCCGCCCCGGGCTTCGGGGTCGCCGCCACCCGATCAGATCAACGGCCCATTCACCGGCGGATGCTCAAGCATCCGCCGTTTTTTTGTGGCCCCGACGCCCGTGCGACGGCCCGTCTGCCGTGCCGAGGGATCGTTCGGCTCAAAATAATCACGGATACCGGTTTTCCGGTTCCGTTTCCGGGTTATCACTAAGCGCCCACCGTCCATCACCCGACACGATAGATGAAGAGGTCGTTGCGGCTTCCGCGACCCGTTCATTTCGCTGATCGAGGGACAGAAATGTCGATTAAATCCAAACTCTTGCTGATCGTTGCCGTCCCCGTGCTGGTCATCGCCGGCCTGGGGCTGCAAAGTTACCGGACCAACGCCCAGGCCGCCAACAACCTCGCAAAGGTGCAACAGCTCTCCGAGTTGGCGGTCCACCTGAGCTCGATGGTCCACGAGACACAGAAAGAACGCGGCCGGACCGCGGGCTTTCTCGGCAGCAAGGGCGCCAAGTTCGGCCCCGAACTCGACGAGCAGCGCCAGCTGGCCGATACCCGCATCGCAGATGTGCGTAACTACTTGGTCGACTTCGACGCGACCGCATTCGACGCGACGTTCCAGGAAAGCCTCGCCGCCGCGCTCGGCGACCTCGACGAGATCGAGACCAAACGCCAGCAGATCAGCGCCCAGAGCATCCCCGCCGGCGACGCCATCGGCTACTACACCGTGATGAACGGCCGGTTCCTCGACGCTATCGGCACGATGTCGCAGCAGAGCGACGACGCCGACCTGACCCGCACGATCACCGCCTACGTACACTTCCTCAAAGGCAAGGAACGCGCCGGCATCGAGCGGGCCGTGCTGTCCAACACCTTCGCCGGCGACCGCTTCGGGCCGGGCATGTACCGCAAGTTCGTCTCGCTCGTCACCCAGCAGGACACCTACCTGACCGAGTTCACCGCGCTGGCTTCTCCGGAGGCGCTGGCTTTCCTCGAGACCGCGCAGGCCGACCCGGCGTTTGCCGAGGTGCAGGGCTACCGCGACACCGCGTTCGCCAAGGCCGCCGAGGGAGGATTCGGTATCGACGCCGGCGTGTGGTTCAGCACCATCACCCAGAAGATCAACCAACTCAAGGCCACCGAAGATTTCCTGTCTGAAGAGCTGCAGGCCCAGGCCGTCACGTCCGTCGCGGCCGCCAAGCGGGCCAAGTGGATGTTCGCATCGGTGGTCGGCCTCGTCGTCGTGTTCGGCTGCTTGTTCGCCTGGCTCACCATCCGCTCGATCAACCGGCCGCTGAGCCAGCTCGTGAAGGGCATCCGCGAGATCCAGCGCACCAACAACCTCAAGCTGACCATCGACAACAAATCGAAAGACGAACTCGGCCAACTCGCCGGCTGCTTCAACGAGTGGATCAACACCCTCGCCGGGATCATCGGTGAGGTGCGTCAGTCCAGCGAAGAAGTCGCCGCCGCCGCCACCCAGGTCGCCGCCTGCAGCGAACAACTCTCGGCCGGCATGGGCGAGCAGTCCGGCCAGGTCAACGCGATCTCGGCCGCCATCGAAGAGATGTCGGCGAGCGTGAGCGAAGTCGCCCGCCAGGCCGCCGACGCCGCCAACGACGCCGACCGGGCCGGCAGCGTGGCCGAAGACGGCCGGGGCGTGGTCCGCGAAACCGTCGAGGGCATGCAGACCATCAGCGAGGCCGTGTCCCGCTCGGCGCAGGCCGTCACCGAACTGGGCAAACGCGGCGAGCAGATCGGCCAGATCATCGAGGTCATCAACGACATCGCCGACCAGACCAACCTCCTGGCCCTCAACGCCGCCATCGAGGCCGCCCGCGCCGGCGAGCACGGACGGGGATTCGCCGTCGTCGCCGACGAGGTCCGCAAGCTCGCCGACCGC
>JBCCCG010000004.1:0-220736 GCA_039033595.1 Planctomycetota bacterium
GGCGTTGGGGGAGTCGGGCGTGTTCACGGCGTGTCGGCTCCGTGTGGGTTGCTGGAACCGCTATCGGGCGTGGGCTGACTGCCGGGGGCGGCGAGGCGGACGGCCATGCCCGGGGCGACGCGGTGCAGCCCGCCGACGGCGACCTTCGTGCCCTCGGGCAGCACGCTGCGGACGTAGATGCGGTCGGTTTCGGGATGCAGGATCTCGACGTCCACGCGGCGGAGTTTGCCGTGCGTGGCGTCGGTCGATGTTTCGATGGTGTAGACCGACCACAGGCCGCGGACGCCTTCGGTGAGCGACTGCACCGGAAGCCATACACCCGGCTCGTCGATGGTGCGTTGCAACTCGACGCGGGCCAGATCGCCGCGGCGGAGCTTGTCGAGCGTGATGTCGAGTTCGAGCATGACGTCCACGTCACGGCCGACCCGGCCACGCGAGGGCAGGATGGTGCGGACGGTGCCGGTGACGGTGCGGCCGGCGACGGAGACATCGTGGGTCTGCCCGACGGCGAGTTGGTCGATGAGCGTCCCGCCGACGCCGAGGCGGACCTCGGGCCGATCGATCTCGAAGAGTTCGAGCACGGCCGTGCCCGCGGAGACGACACGCCCGGCGTCCACGTGCTTCATGGCGACCACCGCGTCGTAGGGCGCCGTGAGCACGCTCTTTTCGATCTCGACTTCGAGCGACGTCACCGCCGCGGTGGTGCGGGCCAGGTCGGCGGCGGCGGCGAGACGGGTCTGCTGCGCCTCGTCGAGTTCGTCGTCGGTGGCGGCGCGTTTTTTGTGAGCCCGGTCGATACGCCGCAGACGGATGTCGGCCAAGTCGAGCTGAGCCTGGGCCTGGTCGCGGGCGGCGCGGAGTTCTTCCCGGCGGGCTTCGAGCAGACGGGTGTCGAGTTTGGCCAGCAACTGCCCGGCCGCGACGCGGTCGCCTTCGTCCACCGCCACCTCGGTCACGAGCCCGGGGATCTCGAAGCCCAGATCGCTTTCCTGGCGCGCTTCGACGCGGCCGACGAACGCGCGGGTGACGGTGTAGCCGGGCGCGGTTTCGACGGGTTGCCAGTTGACGACGAGCGGCTCGGCGCCGGGGCCGTCGGTGTGGTCGGGCGTATCGGTCTGCGCGACGATCGCGAAGGCGACCACACCCACGACCACCGCGCCGATGACGGCGAGCGGGGCGAGACGCTGCTTCAGGATGATTAACCAGGGTTTCATGCGTGGGCGATCCTTACGGCGTAACGGGGGTGGGTACGGTGGTGGAGGGTGTGCAGAGCGTCTGCACCGCTTGGTGCTCCACCGCGGCGAGGATTTCTTGGGCCAGCGCCGGCTCGACGGCGCGGGCGAGCATCAGCCCGCCGACCATCTGGGATAACGCGGCGAGTACGCGCCGCCGCGCCTCGGCGGGCGGGGCATTGACGTGGCCGGCCGTGTGTTCGAGTCGTTCATCGAAGAGTTGGGTGAACGCGGCTACGGCCTGATCGCCGATGCGGGCGATCTCGGGAGATACCGTCGGCAGCGGGCAACCCTGGTCGGCGTGAGTCAGGTGACCCTCTCCGAGGTAGCCACGGACCCACGCGCGGAGCCAGTCGTCGCCGTGGAGGTGGTCGAACTGGGATTCGAAGCGTTCACTGACACAATCAAAACCCCCGCGGATGACCTCGGCGACGAGGGCGTCCTTGTTCTCGAAGTGGGCATAGAATCCGCCGTGAGTAAGCCCAGCCTCTTTCATGATTGTCGAGAGGGAGGCCTGGGCGAATCCTTTCTCGCGGAACAGCCGGGCGGCGGCCCGCAGGATACGGGTGCGGGTCTCGGGTTTGTGGTCGGGTGCGTAGGGCATCGGATTAAATATTATAGTCATCATATTTAAACCTGTCGCACAATCTCATTTTTTTTTTTAATCTGATTTAAATATATTTCAAATAATAATTTAAGAATTATACGACGAGTGTTTCGTACAGTTTTAGCGACCGTTCGAGGGTGGCATCGAGGGTGAAGCCCCCGAGTATCGGATCGGCCGCGGGTGGGGGCACGGCGCCGGACTCGATCTTGATCAACCGCGCGGCGACGGCCGCGGTGTCGCCGCGCGGCACCCGGCCGGCGGGGTAGACCCGGGCCAGGACCTCGCCGACGCCGCCGTGGTCGTAGCCGACCGTGGGCCGGCCCAGCGCCACGGACTCAAGCGCCGCCAGGCCGAACGACTCGGGCTTGGTCGACAGCGACACCGCCGCGTCGCTGACCGCGAGCACGTCGCGGATGTCGGCACGGTGGCCCGTGAACGTCACGCGGTCGGACAAGCCACGTTGGGTCACAGCGTCACGCAACTCTTTGGCGTAGGCCAGGCGTTTGGGGTCTTCGCCGCCGACGATCAATCCGTGGAAGCGCGGCGGCAGGGCAGCGATGACGTCGAGCAGGTCGTGGTGCCCCTTGAGACGCGTGAGCCGGCCGGGCAGCGTCACGACGAAGCGCCCGTCGAGCTGCGGGTAGGCGTCACGCCACTGCTGCCGCCAAGCGTCGTCGGGCCGATAGCCGAACGGGAAGGCTTTCGGGTCGACGCCCCGCGGGTTGACGACCACGCGTTCGGCGTCGCACCGCGGATAGTTGTCGAGCACATACCGCCGCGCGACTTCTGAGACGACCTCGATCTTTTCGCCGCGGGTGACGATGGCGCTGTACCGCGAGACGCTGTGCAGCCCGTGGACCGCGGTGACCAGGCGGGGGCGGGTGGCTTCGGGCATCTTGCGCCACGCGAGGAACGCGATCCACGCGGGCATGCGCGACTGAGGGTGCAGCACGTCGACGCGGTGTTCGTTCAGCCATCGCCGAAGCCGCGGGACGTGGCGGAGCGTCCACGGCGACTTGCGGCCCAGGTCGAGCGTCGTGTGTTCGCCGCCGTGCTGAACCAACTCATCGACCAGCCGGCCGCCCGAGGAGATAACGAGGCTGCGGTGGTCGCGCTCGACCAGCGCTCGGCTGACGTCCAGCACGCTGCGTTCCACGCCGCCGCCGTGCAGGTCGGGGACGAGTTGAGCGACGGTGAGCCGGCGTGGAGGGGCGTCGGGTGCGGTCACGGGTGCTGTTCCCAGCGTTTCCACACGAGCTCGGCCGCGCGCTGGGCTTCGGCGAGCGGCGCGGCCGGGTTGGGCAGCGGCTGGCCCGCGTCCCACTCGGCCCACGGCGTCACCAGCCCGCGTTCCTTGAGCAGCAAGATCCCCTTCGCCACGTGTCCCGGGCCCCAGCCCAGATACAGCTCGCCGTAGCCCGGCCGGTACGGCAACGGCAGCAGCCCCACCCGGCACCCGGCGGTCAGCGACTCGAAGATCATCGACACGCTGTCTTCGGTGACCCACGCCACCGAGGCTTGCGCCAGCGCCTCGGCGACCCAGCCGCGCGGCGTCTGGTCGGCGGGGGTGAACTCCACTTTTTCGTGGAGCCGCGCTAAGGCGCGGACCGCCGCGTCGGGCGTGCGGCGTGAGCTTGTGGCCACCCAGTGCCGGATCTCGGGGCTGCGTTCGACGATGCCGTGGAGGCGCTCGACGACCTGATCGGTATCCCACCCGTAGCGTTTGGCGGGGCCGCCGACGAGCATGACGCCGCGGGTCGGATCGTGCGGGCCGTCGGCGGTGAGCGGGTTGAGGGCGCCGGTGGTGAGGATCACGTCGTCGGCCGCGGGCACGTCGTCGTGCTCGGGCACGACGTGCAGATCGAAGCCGGGCTTGCGGTGGCCCAGAGGCCCGACGGGGTGCATCAGCACCACGGCGAGCCCGCCGGTGTGCTGCTTGGCGCGGAGCATCGGGCGGTGGCTTTTTTGGCCGGCGCCCAGGATGAGCGGGGGCCGGGCCGGCGTGGCGGGAAGCGTGGGTCGGCGTCGGCAGTCGATCTCGACCAACTCGAAGTCGCCGAACGCCCGAAGCGCGTTCACCAGCCCGCGGACCTGCGAGGCGTGACCGGGTTTATGGTCGGTGAACCACCAGACCTGCCGGTGGGAGGTGGCCGGGGCTGGGCCTTCGGGGCTGGGCGTCGGGGTCGGCACGGTGGTGAAGATCAAACCTCGGAGCAACGAACTCGGGGCGGACGCCGCGGCGGCGCAGCCCCGGCCATCAGACAAACCAGTTATAATCGAACCCGGTCACGTGGCCCAATTGCTGAAAACCAACGCCTGCGCGAAAGGTGGTCGATGACCTGCGTTGTCATCAATCTCGACAAGCGTCCCGATCGGCTGGAGGCGTTCAAAAAAGAATTCGAACGTGAAGCTCCGGGACACACTCTGGAGCGTTTCCCGGCCCGCACCAGCAGTGTGGCGCAGAACGCGGTGGTCAATGGGCGGATCGGCTGTATGCTCTCGCACCGCGGTGTGGTGGAGCTGGCGCGTGACCGTGGGTTGGAATACGTGGTGGTGTTCGAGGACGACGTGACGCTGGTGCCCGGCGCGGGGGAGCGTTGGGTCCGGGCGATCGAGCAACTCGGGGCCCGGCCGTGGTGGAAGCTGTTCCTCGGACAGAACACGCAAGGCCCGGTGCTGAAGCAGGGCGAGAACCTGTATCGCGTGAGCCGGAGCCTGACGACGCACGCGGTGGTGTACCACCGCCGGTCTTACGAGGGGATCCTCAAACGCCTGCCCGTAACCGAATCCGAGGCGCTGCCGTTCGTGGCGCGGCACAAAGCGGTGGACGTGTATTTCTCCCGTCACGTGATCCCGCTGGTGCCGAGCTACTGCGTCTGGCCGCATCTTGCCCACCAGCGGCCCGACGTGTCGGACATCCAGGGCAACGCGACCCAGCTCACGCACGACGACGACCGGACCGAGCGCTGGATCGTCGACTCGGCGGCCTCGTACGGGATCCGCTGTGCCGCGTGGAAGTGGGGTCGTCGGCCGGTGCACCGGCTGATGGAACGGATCACGTGTTTGCGGAAGCGGAAATTCTACGCCGCCGCCCCCGTGGCCTCGGCCTGAGCCGGGCCTCGATCGGACCGAGGCGCGATCAACTCATGAGCTGGTTGTTCACCAGGTTCTGGTAGATGGGGCTGCGTTGAAGCAGTTCTTCGTGCCGGCCTTGATCGACGATCTGCCCTTCGTTCATCACGATGATGGGGTCGCAGTCGACCACGGTGCTCAGGCGGTGGGCGATGGTCAGGGTGGTCCGGCCGGCGCGGAGCTTGTGCACCGCGCGGCTGATCTGGGCCTCGCTCTCGGCGTCGATCTGGCTCGTGGCCTCGTCCATGATCAGGATCGCCGGGTCGCGCAGCACGGCCCGGGCGATGCAGAGCCGCTGTCGCTGGCCGCCCGACAGGCCGCTGCCGCCCTCGCCGAGGGGGGTGTCGTAGCCTTGGGGCAGTTGGGTGACGAATTCGTGGGCGAACGCCGCCTTGGCGGCGGCGATGATGTCCTCGCGCGGGGTTGCGCGTCGGCCGTAGGCGATGTTGTCGGCGATGCTGCCCTCGAACAACACGCTCTGCTGGCTGACCATCGAGATCTGTTTACGCAGCGACCGCAGGCTGACCGTGGCCAGGTCGATACCGTCGATCAGCACACGCCCCGTCGTGGGTTCGGTGAGCCGGGGCACGAAGTTGAGCAGAGTGGTTTTCCCCGAGCCGTTGGTGCCGACCACGGCGGCGGCGCAGCCGTGGGGCAACTCCAGGCTCACGCAGCGCAGCGCGTCTTCGTGGGCCCCCGGGTAGCGGTACCCCACGCGGTCGAACACGATCGACTCGCGGTGACGCGGCAGCGTGACGCCGATGTCCGGGTCGTCGAACGTGCCGCGCAGGTTCGGTTCGACCGGAGCGTCGAGGACCTCGCGGATGCGTTTCGCCGCGGCGCCGGCCTCCTGCAGGTCGTTGTTGAGGTTCGCCAGCGGCTTGACCGACGCCCCAGCGATCCCCAGTGAGACCAACACCCAGAAGATGTCGTTGGCCTGCACGGTCTGGGCCCGGAAGACGTAGTGCCCGGCGATCAGCATCACCCCGATCACGCCAAGCAGGGCGATCAACTCGATGACCGGCGAGCTGAGCGCCCGCGCCGTGCGGGCCTTCATCTCTTCGCGCAGCACGCGGCGGTTAATCGTGTTGAAACGCCGGCGTTCGTAGCCCTCGGCGTTGTGCACGCGCACCACGGCGGGGGACTGCATCGACTCCTGCGCCGCGCGGATCATGTGGGCGTACTGCTGCATCGAGTAGGTGCTGGCGCGGTGGACGCGCTTGCCGAACTTCTTCATGACCACGCCCAGGACGGGCACCGCGAGTAGGAAGATCGACGCGAGTTTCCAGTCGATGATGAACGCCCAAAGCAGCATCGCCATGCCGATCAGCGACTCGCGGACCGCCTTGCCCATGAGCGTGGAGAAGCCGATACCCAGGCGGGAGGTGTCGCTCATCAATCGGCTGAGCCGGTCGGCCGCCCCGATGTCGTCGGTGGTGTCGGCCCGGACGTGGAGCATCCGGAAATAGGCCTGCTGCCGGATGCGCATAACCGTGCGCAGGCCGATGGTGAACGACAACGCCGCGTGGGTGAACCGCATCGAGGAGCCGAAGAGCGTGAGGGGGACCACGGCCAAAAGCGCCAGCACGACCCCGCCGTACATGCTGGTGGGCAGCCAGTCGGCCAGCCAATGCCAGTCGCCGTACGTCGCGATCGTTTCGGGGTCGGCGAGGTCTTCGGACACGGCCTCGTGCAGGGTTTTCGGATCCTTCCCGAAGCTCAGCCGGATCACCGCCTGGATCAAGCCGAAGCCCGCGAACGCCGTCGTCGCGTCCAGCAACGCGGCGCTCAGGGCGATGATCAACAGCATGCGGTAGCGACCCATCTCGCGGGCCATACGCCAGAAATCACTCATAGACGCGGCATTGTAATGAGATTGAACCACGCCCGAGCGGGCCGTTTGATTTGCGTGAGAAGCGTGGGGTCGGCGGCGACGGGCGCCCCGATCGGCCACGGCCGCCGCGCGGGTCAGTCGGCCGCGCGCTCGAAGATCACGTTGCTCCGCGTGCGTAGCCGTTCCCGGTAGCCCAACGCCTTGAGATGGCCGACGAGGTCGACTTGCCATTCGTCGCCGCCGATGTACTCCAGGACCATCACCGCCGGCCAGAGTTCCCGCGGCGCCTCGGCGAAGAACGGGATCAGGCAACGGTCTTCGTAACCCTCGACGTCGATCTTCAGGGCGTCGATGCGTGTCGCCCCCGCCTCGCGGACGATGTTCAGCAGCGGCCGCGACGGCACACGGATGGTGTGGCCCGGTTCGTCGCCGGCTTCGCGGATGCCGGCGTTGCCCAGCGACCCCGCGGTGTGGAAGTCCACCTCGCCGCCCTCGCCGATGCAGCAGGGCACCACGGTGAAGCGGTCGCGCCACGCATTGCTTTGGATGTTGAACCGCAGCCGCGCGAGTGTGGGGGGGTTGGGCTCGATGGCGATCACACGGTCGAAGCCGCGCCGAGCCAGGGCGAGGCCGTAGTAGCCGACGTTCGCGCCGGCGTCGATGAAGGTGCGCGTCTCTCCGGGCGGCGAGGGCGGGGCGGTGGCGAGGGCGTCGATCTCACGGCGGTCGTAGACCAGCGACGACACCAGGAGCCGGCCGTCGGTCGGGTTGTCGCGGATGTCGAGGCGGTAACGCACGCCACGGACCTCGATATCGATCGGGTGGTCGGAATACCGGATCCACGCCTTACGCATCGCCCGCCCGATCACGCCGCGGGCCAGGCCCAGGCGCGTGAGCAGCCGAAGCCAGCGGACGGGGGCCGAGGGGGCGTGGGTGCCGAAAGCGGGGGCGGCGGATTCGTCGGGCATGTTGGGGTTGCGGGGAAGCGGTGACGCACGCGTCAACCGCGCCCATCGTTGTCAAGATCAGCGCCAGTGTTCTAAAAGTTCGGGCAGGGGCCGCGAGCTCTTCCGCAGCGAGGCGCGGAAGCCCGCGATCGCTTGATCGGGGTCGGGCCGGCCGTGGAACACCAGGATCTTGGTGCCCAGATCCAGCTTCGGCTTCAGCAGCAGGTTCAGGGGGAACACGCGCATCGCGTGGCGTTTGAAGCTCCGGGCCCAACTCGCGGGCCAGTAGCACCGGTGGCCGGTCATGGCGTCGGTCAGGAAGGCCTGCTCGGTGGGGTACGCGGTGCGGGCGTGGTCCGGGTCGGCCAGGAAGCGTTCGAGCACGTGGTCGCACTCTCCGGGCGTGAAGCGGAACACCGACGAGTTGCCGATGTCCGGAAGGTCGCGGAAGAGCGTCTTGTGCTTGGGCAGCCAGTTGTGGATGATGCAGAACTTGTCGGGCTCGTAATCGAAGAACTCGTCGAGCGAGCCGAGGATCACCACGTCGAGATCGAGAAACAGCGCCGGGCCCACCAACCCGCTGACCGAGTTGATCACCGCGACCTTGAGGAAGATGTCGTTGCGCAGCGTCTCGTCAACGGTGATCTGGTCCAGCGGCACCGTATCGATGCCCTCGTCGAGGCCTTGGGCGTCTTCCGTGAAGCACACGAACCGGTGGGGGCGTTGCAGGTGGCGGGCGACCCCGCGGTAGAGGCGGTTGACGTAGTCGGCGCTGTAGCGGTCTCCCCACTTCAGGCAGATCACGTTGACCCGCTCAGGGGTTTGTGTGGGGTCGGGCATGGGGGCATAGTATATGGATTCGCGTTTCACCGACCCGGCAGAACGACTCCGCACCCGGAAGACCCCGTGACCGCTTCGGACCCGATCAACGTCAAGATGCTCGCCGACGAGGGCTGGCTGCGGCAGTTCCCCGGCGGCGATCCGGTGTGGGGGCGTTGCCGTTTTGTCTTTGATCCCGACGCGCGCGACTACGACTGGTTGGTGGTGTACGAAGACGTGTACCGGGCCGAGACGCTGGCCTGCGCCGCGGCGCACACCCTCCTGGTCACCACCGAGCCGTCGAGCATCAAGACGTACGGCAGCGCCTACCTCAACCAGTTCGGCGTGGTATTGACGAGCCAGGAACCCTGGGCGCTGCGGCACAGAGACGTAGTGCGCGGCCAGCCCGCGCTCAAGTGGTTCTACGGCTGGCCGCTCCGCCACCCCGACGCGCCGCGGCGCAGCTACGAGGCCATGGCCTCGGGCCCGCCGGTCGAGAAATCCCGCACGATCTCCACGCTCTGCTCCGAGAAGCAGCAGACCCACACGCTGCACCGCACCCGGTACCGCTTCACCCACCACCTCAAAGCCGCGCTGCCCGAGTTGGACATTTTCGGCTGGGGCAACCTGGAACTCGTGGACAAGGCCGAGGGCATCGACGCCTACCGCTACCACCTGGCGATCGAGAACCATCATGCGCCCCACCACTGGACCGAGAAGCTGGCCGACCCGTTCCTCGGGCTGGCGCTGCCGTTCTACGCCGGCTGCCCGAACGCGGCCGACTATTTCCCCCCCGAGAGCTTCATCCCGCTGGACCTGAACGACTTCGACGGCGCGGTCGAGACGATCCGCGCCGCGATCGCCGAGGACGCCTACACGAAGCGGCTGCCGGCGATCCGTGAGGCGCGGCGGCGGGTGATGGAGCAGTACAACTTTTTCGCCGTCGTGGCGGGGCTGATCGAGGCCCGCCACCCGGTATCCGACTCCGGGGACGCGGGGCGATCGGCGCAGCGCGTGCTCTACCCGCGTCGGGTGGCGCGGCGGCGTAACCCCTGGCGTTCGATCCGTTATGCTGGCGAGAACGCCCGGGTCAAGATCCGCGGCCGGGTGGGGCGGTGGGCCGAAGCCCAGCGTCGGGGCTGAATCGGTTGCGGATCGTCCGCGGCCCGGCGGCGACGGAGCGCTGCGGCGCGGAAACATGATGCCAAAGACTCACGCTTCAGCCTCGACGACAGTCGACCTGGTCATCTGCACGCGGGATCGGTGTCAGGACCTATCCGCCACCCTCGAGAACCTGCAGCGCCCCGAGGTCACCGAGGGGCTCGATGTTGTGCTCACGGTGGTCGACAACGGCTCGACCGACGACACGCGTCGGGTCGTGGAGGACGGCCCGTGGTCCAGGCTGCGGCCCCGTTACCTCTACCACGGGTCGGGCGGCCTGGCCTCGGCCCGCAACGCGGGGATCGCCGACACCGACTGCTCTCGCGTCGTCTTTATCGACGACGACGTCTGGCCGAGGCCGGGTTGGCTGGCGGCGATGATGGAGCCCTTGGTTGAAGACCGCTTTGACGCCGTGGTCGGGACGGTCTGCCCGGCCGCGCACCTCCGGCGGCGGTGGATGGGCCGTGCCGTGGCTTCGGCGCTGGCGCTCAACGAACACGAGCGCGCGACCGACGCGACGCCCCAACTGATCGGGGCGAACATGGCGTTCAACCGCGCGGTCCTCGAACGCGTGCCGGGTTTCGACCCGACACTGGACCCCGGCGGCTTGGGCTACGGCGGCGATACGCTTTTTTCGCTGCAGCTGGCGGACGCGGGCCTGCGGATCGGCCGGGCGCCGGACGCCGTGGTCGATCACCACTTCCACGAAGACCGGCTGACGCGGCGGTCGATCCTCGCCTCGACCAGCGGCTTCGCCCGCTCGCGCCGCTACATCAACCGGCGCTACGGGCTGTGGGAAGACCGCGACGGGATGGGCCGGGCGGCGGGCGTGTTCTTGAAACTCGGCGTGTTCTACCTGACCCGGCCGTGGGTGTTTTGGCAGCGCGAGGGCTGCAGCAACCGCGAGTTCAAGCTGCGCAACCATTGGGCGTACTACCTGTCGCGCTTCAGGAACCCAGGCTAGCCTTCAGCCGCTGCTTGGTGATCGCCAGGATCGAGCCCCACCGCGCCGACGCCGGCAGCGGGCTGCGCATGATCAGCTTGACCAGGTTGCGGTGCTCGATTTTCGAGAGGCGGGGCGTGCTCTGCGTCTCGCGATCGATCAGCGGCAGCAACGCGTCGCCCGGGCAGGTCTCGCCCGCCACCCGTTGGATCCAGCGGTTGGCGCGGAAGCGGCGCTCCATCCACGCGTTGTCGGGCAGCTTGGCGACCTGGAGGTGGTCGTTCTCTCCGTGGACGCGGTACCTGACGGTGTCTTGGTGAAGGTACATCTTCCGCCCGCCGACGAGCGACACGAAGTGGTTCAGGGCCAGGTCCCCGGCCGCGGGCCACTCGGTGATCCAGTGGTCGGGCATGTCCAGGAGCGGCAGCAGCGTCCGGCGTCGGACCGCGATGGTCGAGGTCACCCCGCCGTAGGTCCGCAGCCCGTACTTCGCGAGCAGCGCGGTGCGCCCGTGGTCGTGGTCGCGGCCGGCGGGGAACGAGCGGTGGATGCCCTGGCGGTCCCCGAACTGCTCGTAATCGCTGTAGACGTAGTCGACGTACGGGTGCCGCTCGAGCGCGGCGGCGAGCGTCTCGGTGTGGTGGGGCTTGAGTAGGTCGTCGGCGTCCATAAAAAAAACGATGTCGGCCGAGGTGAGCTCGACGCCGCGCACCATCGCCGCCAGTTGCCCGCGGTTCTCGGTGCGTTCGATCACCACCCGCGGGTCGGCCTCGCGCAGGGCCTCGAGCCGGGCCCACGAGTCGTCGGTCGACCCGTCGTCGACCACGACGACTTCCTCCACCGGACGCGTCTGCTCCAGGGCGCTGCGCACAGCCTCCTGGACGTACCGCCCGTAGTTGTAGCAGCTGATCAGGACCGAGAGCGTGGGGGGCTTCATGGATGGGCGGGGGTGGGGGGCTCGGCTCAGTCTTCGCGGCGCAGCAGCAAGACCGGGGGCGACGAAACTTCGAGATCCAGGATAAAGCCTTGGGCGAACAGGGCCGCGAGCATCCGCGTGATCGTCGCGTTGCCGGTGAGGTTGGCGTGGACCTCGACGACGATGGCCCGCACGGTCGAGAGGTCGACGTCGGGGGTGAGCACGCGGGTTTCGACGCCCTCGATGTCGAGCATCAGGAAAGTTGGGCGGTGTTCGGCCAACAATGACGCGAGGCTCACGCCGAGCACCGACACGCTTTGCGGTGCCGGGGCGGCGCCCACGGCGGAATAGCGGAAGTCGCCGGACACGTCGATCGCGACGTCCCCGGGCGTGTCGCTCGCCGCGGCGTGGATCAGTTCGGCTTCGACGCCGTTAAGTTCGTAGTTTTCATGCAGCAGGGGAATGAGGTCGGGGTTGGCCTCGACCCCGACGATCCGGGGGCGCTCGAGCTGGAGCGCGCAGACGATGCCGATGAAACCCATGCCGCAGCCCAGTTCCAGGATCACGTCGTCGGGCCGGACCCGGCCGGCGATCACGCCGAGCTCGGCGTACTCGTACTCCCGGCGGTACACGGCGTACGCCACGTCGTCGGTGACCAGCGGGTGGTTGGTTTGCAACCGGACGCCGTGGAGGACGCAGACCCCTTGCCGGGACCGGACCTTCCGTCGCCACAGGTGCCAGCCGAGTTGTTTGCGCAGGCCCATGGTCTTACTTTTCGGTGGGTGAATCGGCCGCGGCCGCGAGTTCGCGCTCCCGGAGATCGGCGTTGTCGCCGGCGTACCAGCACGGGGGAAGCGGCAGGGGAGGGTTGTCCGTGTTGTCGTTGTCCAGGGGGTGCGGGAAGGTGCGCGCGAACGTGGGCCGTTCGACGCGGTCCCGCCGGTGGAAGGTCATCTCGGTGAGGAAGGGGATCTCGATGCCCCGGTGCTTGAGCGAGCCGTAATAGTTGTTCGGATGATTGTGCACGCAATAGTGTGTCTGCAGGAGCTTGTCGAACACCCGCGACCACAGGCCGAAGAAAGGGCGGTTCCAGACCTGGTCCAGCTGATGGAACTCGGCCACGATGATCCGGAACCGCTTCATGAGTTGGTCCGAGGCCGCCAGGAAGACCTCGTACTCAAAGCCTTCGATATCGATCTGAAGCATCAGCTCGCCGTCGGAGTCGGGCAGCGACGAGGCCACCCAGTCGTCCAGCGTCATAAACGTGCTGTTGGTGGTGACGCCGATGTATTTCTGCGTGAAGTGGAACAGCCCGTGGGTGTCGGGCGTGCCGTCGACCGAGTGGTCGGCGAGGAACACCTTCATGCCGCGATCGGCGCACTCTTTTTCGAACCCGGAGATCTGGTCCACCCCGGGCGAGAAGCAGGCCTCGATGCCCTCGAGGTCGTCGGGCACCAGATAGCCGCCGTCTCCCGGCAGGCCGAGCCGGACGAGCGCCCGCGAGCCGGCGACCGGGTGGAGCCGGTCCAGCATGGCTTGCAGGTCCTGGGCTCCGGTGCGTCGGGCCTGATACACGTTGGGCCCGCAAACCATATTTCGGATCAGCCGTTTGATCCGCTTGGGCATTATGGATCTCCGTCGCGTCGCGGTCGGCGGCAAGTATACGCGTTTTCGCTGCGGGTTATGACGTCCTTCATCGTGGCGTTGGTGCGGCCCGTCGGCCGGGACTGATCAACAGGCGGTGTGATAGGATGCGATTGATGCTCGACGTGGACTTTGTGACCGACTGCCCCGACCCGCTTTGGCGGCAACTGCCGGGGGGCGACCACGAACACGCGGGCTGCCGCTACCGCCTCCGCCCCGCAGAGCCTCGGGGCGACGTGTGTGTGGTTTACCACGACGTGCCCGAACCCGTCACGGTCGAGAGCCGCCACGGGCTGATCGTCCTGGTCACGATCGAGCCCGAGATCCTGACGAGTTTCTACCCGCCGGCATTCCTGAAGCAGTTCGACGCCGTGTTGACGTTCCGTCGGGACCTCAAACACCCGCACGTCGTGGTCGCGCCGCCCATGATCCCCTGGTGGGTTGGCGTTTCGGGCGGCCACGACGCCGAGCGTCGCGTCAACCTCGTGTACGAAGACCTGCAGCGCCCGGTCCCCGACCACGAGAAGACCCGGGGCTGTTCGGTGATCTGCTCGTCTCTGGCACACACGCCGACGCACCGGGCACGCCTGAGTTTTGTCGACGAACTCTGCGAACGCCTGCCCGCGATCGATCGCTACGGGTTCGGTCACCGGCCGGTGCAGGACAAGTGGGAAGCGCTGCAACACTACCGCGCCCACGTCGCGATCGAGAACTCGAGCTGCCCCGATTACTGGACCGAAAAAGCCGGCGATGCTTTCCTGAGTGAGAGCTTCCTGATCTACGCGGGCTGCCCCAACCTCGAAGACTATTTCCCGCCCGAAGCGTTTGCCCGGGTTGATCTGAACGACGTGGAGGCGGCGGTCGCCCTGGTCGAGCGCGTCAGCGATCCGGGATTTTACGCCGAGCGGCGCGACGCGATCCGCGAAGCCAAACGCCTGGTGCTCGAGAAATACAACCTGTTCACGGACCTCGCGGGGCGTCTGCGGTCGTTGGAGCGGCGGCCGGCGTGCCGGCGGCGCGTCTGCCCGCAGTCCTGGTACCGCGGCAGCCTGCGCAAGCGGATCCGCCGGAGGCTGCGCAGCCGCTTCCAACGCGCTGCCTCGTCCTGAACCCCGCACCGACACCGCGCTGCCCACGGAGAGACGGAACGCGAACATGCCCACGCTACGACCCGACATCGTTGTGAATCGATTCAAGGCCCGCCTGCGCGGACGCCTGGACAGCTACCTCGCGCGGGTCGACGGCGTGATCCACGTGGGGGCCAACCTCGGCCAGGAGCGAGGCAAGTACCGCAAGTACGGCCTGGAGGCGGTCTGGGTCGAGCCCATCCCCGAGATCTTCCGTGAGCTGGAGAACAACCTCGCGGGGTTCCCCCGTCAGAAGGCCTACCAGTACCTCGTGACCGATCAGAACGACCGGGAGCACGTCTTCCACGTCGCCAGCAACACCGGCGAGTCGTCATCGATCCTCGAACTCAAGGGCCACAAAGACATCTGGCCGGACATCGACTACGAGCGTGACGTGGTGCTGTCCAGCATCACGCTCGACCGGCTGATCGAGCGCGAACAGATCGACATCACCCGCTTCCAGGCGTTGGTCCTGGACACGCAGGGGGCCGAACTCTTGGTGCTGAAGGGGGCCCCGTCCACGCTGGGCTCGATCCGCTACATCGAGGTGGAGGCCTCGGACTTTGAGGCCTACGCGGGGGGCACGACGCTGACGGAGCTGACCGATTTCCTCGCGGATCGGGATTTCCGTGAACTGGCCCGCGAGGAGTTCGCGCAGACCGCCGACGGGTCGGGCCGGTATTTCAACGTCGTGTTCGAGCGCGGCCGGTAGGGACGCAGTCACACGGGGCCGGATGTTCCCGCGGGCCGTAGAAGCCGCTCACACCCGGCGGGGATCGTCACGACCCCCGGCGTCGACCGAGCCCCAGCGGGGCCAGCGTCGCGAGGGCCACGGCGCTCAGGGGCTCGGGGATCGACAGTACGGGCGGGACGCCGTCGCCCCAGTTCAGCAGCACGCCGTTGAGTTCGTTCTGGCCGAGCAGCCCGTCGAAGGCCCCGCCCTCGGGCAGGGCGCGGCCGTCGAAGCCGGCGGGCAGGTGGTCGTCGCCCCAGTTGAGCAAGACCAGATCAAGATCGGCCTGCGAGACCAGCCCATCGCCGTTGTAATCGCCCGGCAGCGTGTCGTTGAAAAAGAGCCCGACCTCGTCGACCCACACGGCCCCGCCCTCGTTGCCGGGCTGGCGGAACGCGAGCACGACCCGCGCTTCGACGGCGCCTTCGGGGGCGACCGCCTCGATCACGTGATCGAACCACACGTCTTCGGCGGTGTTGCCGTCGACGATGACCTCGCTGATCTGGCCCAGAAAGTGTTCCGAGCCGAACAGGGCGCCGAACTCGCTAAAAAATTCGATCTTCATCCGCAGCTCGTTGGACGTGCCCGCCAGGGAGTCGTCGCTCGGGGTAAAGGCGCTGGCCACGAACCGCAGCGAGACGCCCTCCGTGATAGAGATGCCCTGCCCCGCGCCCGAAGACGGGTTGCCGTTGAACTGGCCGAAGAGCTTGAGCGCCCGGTCGCCTTCCTTGAAGTGGCTGCCGCTGCCCCCGACGTTGCCGATGCTGTTGCCGAAGCGGTTCCAGCCGCCCAGCGACGTGAACTCGCCGGCCTCGAAGCCGCCGTTGCCCACGAGGCTGTGGTTGAACTCGGGGGCCGGCCCGTCGGATTCGGTCCGCAGCCACTCGCCGACCGAGGGCACGCCCTGGCCGTTGATCAGGAACAGCATGTACTGGCCCGGCGGCGCGGCGTGCGGGTTACCAGGCAGGTCGATGTGGACGCCGCCGGCGGCCACCGAGACCTCCAGCACGTTCGCACGCTGCGCCCAGTTCTGGGAGTGGGTCGTCGAGCCCGGGACGATCATCATGGCCCGGGTGATGCTCGCCGCGTCGGGGGTCTCGATGAAGATGGTGTCGCCGAGCGTGGCGGTGGACGGCGCGGCCGTCACGGTCGGCCGCGGGCCCTTGGACAGGTAGGCCGGGGAGTAGATCTCGGCGTTGAGGTTGGACGTGAAGCCGCCGTCGTCGTGGTCGCCGCCCGTAATCAGGACGCGCCCGTCGGGCAGCAGCGTGGCCGTGGAGTGGTAGCCGCGGTAGACGCTGCTGGCCTCGGCGACGGGCGTGACAGTGTTGGTCAGGGGGTCCCAGATCTCGGGCACCGCGATACTCCCCGCCGGGTCGTTGAAGCCGGGCTCGGACGTGCCGCCGGAGATCAGCACCGTCCCGTCGGCCAGGATCGTCGCGTCGTTCTGCCGGCGGGGTTGAGCCATCGCGGCCTCGGTCGACCACAGGGGCGACGGGTCGTTGAGGTCGATGGTCGAGATGTTGGCCGTGGGGCTGAACCCCCCGCCGAAGTAGGCGACCTTCCCGGTGTCGTACATCACGCCCGAGCCGTAGCTGTGCGGCTGAGCGTCGGGGGTTTGGTCGACGTAGGTCCAGGCGCCCGTGCCGGTGGTGTCGAGCAGATAAGACTTGTCGCTGTAGTCGCTGACGACGAAGGCACGCCCGTCGGGGGCCGTGAAGACGCGGGGGTATTCGGGGAGGTCGGTCTTGACCGCGGTGGTCAGGTCACGCCACGAATTACTCTGCGGGCTGTAGACCTGGGGCAACGGGTTGGTGACACCGGCCTGGGTCATGTCGCCGGCGAGGGTGAGCACCTCGCCGCTGCCCAGCGACGTCACCGCCGGGTACCACCGCCCGGCCTGGTTGTCGGGCAGCCCGTTGAGCGCGTTCATGTCCGGGACGTTGTTCGCCCAGGTGTCGGTCCACGGGTCATAAATGTTGGTTTCTTCTTCGCCGTTGAAGTTGGAGATATGTCCACCGACCACCAGCAGCCGGCCGTCGGGCAGCCAAGCGTGCCCCGAGCAGAAGATGTTGACGTTGGGGTTGGCCGCGTCGGTGAAGCTGCCGTCGGCCGGATCCCACAACGCGATGCTGTCGGTCCAGGTCTGCCAGACCATGACCTTGCCGGTGGGCAGCATCACGGAGTGGATCGCCTCGATCGGCCAGTCGACCACGCCCGACCACGAGCCGATCTCGGACGCGGGCTGGGCGGCAAGACACGGGACGAGACCCGACAGCGCGAGGGCCGACGCCGCGGTCGATCTGGAGAGATGGCGTCGCACGAGCGTTCCTTTCACGGTGGGCCGAACGGCCCGGAGGAGATTCGGGATTCAAGCGAAACAACGCGGCCCGGCATCCGCTCGATTCGCCCTCGCACGGCCGGACAACGCGATCGGCAGCCCCGCCAACAACAGCAGGAGCGAAGTCGGCTCGGGCACGGGGAAGATGTTGCCCCGGATGTCGACACCCGGTTGCGCGTTCGCCGCGCGGTCACGGCTGTGCACCGCGATGTAGAGCCGGCCGTCGGCCAACTCGTCGAGCCAATTGTCGATCACTTTCGTCGTCAACGGGAACGCCTGGGGCAGCAGCGCGCCGGTTGCCGGATCACGGGAGGCGTCGCTGATCTCGAAAGCCCCGGTGAGCGATTCGTTCTCGTAATCCACCACCAGGTCGTCGTCGTCGTGGCCGGGGATGCCGAAGATATTGAGGATGTGGGGGCCGATGACGTCGGGCACGTGCAAGTGCAGGTGGATGCCCACAACGTCGTTGGGGTCGGTGCGGTTCTCGGGGACGGGCTCGAGGTTGAGGCCGTCGAGCTGCAGCGCGTAGTCCAGCCGCGGGCCTTCGGGCGTGTCGATCAAGGTGAATTGCGCGGTCCCGGTGGCGGTGCTGAACGACTCGTTGTTGAGCACCTGGAAACGGTCGAGTTTCGCGGCGTAGTGCAGCTGCGCCCCGGCCACCACCGGAGCAAAAGCCGCCACGGAAAAAACAACCAAGCAACACAAATAAGTCATCGATCCCTCCTCCGACGCGGCACCGCCGCTCCCGCGAAAATCAACGCCGCGGCCGCGCCGGGCTCGGGCACCGCGAAGAAGACGTTCGGCTGGACCTGCGTCAGCCCGGCGTTGAGCGTCAACAGCTGCCCGAGCGAAAACGTGTCGAGGTCGATGACCGCGGTGACCAACGGGTCTTGCAGGTCGGGGTCGCCGGTGTAGAAGAAGCGATCGCCGTCACGCAGCCGGGTGAACTGGCTGATCAGGATCGCCTGGGCCAGCGCCCCCAGGCTGCTGCCCTCGAGGTGGTCTTCGCTGATCATCGCCACCCAGGGATCGACCCGGTCGACCGAGGTGTAGACGGCGGCAAGGTTCGCCAGCACCTCGGGGTCGGACGTGAGCTGGTCGAAGTTGAAGATCGGCGGCAGGTTGTAGGCGATGCGGTGGAGGCTGTTGCTGTTGAGCAGGCCGTGGTCCCGGCCGCGCTGGATGTCGAGCGCCGCGAGGTCGGTGCCGCCCGCGCCCGGTGGGCCGAACAGGATATTGCGCAGCTCGTCGATGACGTAGGCGTCGTTCTCCTGCGCCACCTGTTGGCCGAGGCCGCTGAGCAGGCGGTCGACGTTGGCCGGGTCGTCGGCGAGGAGGCCGGGGTTCTCGGATGCCTGGCGCAGCGAGACGCTCCCGGCGTCGTTGCCCGCGGCGTCGGCGAGCTTTAACTCCGGTGACTGCATGCTATGGCCGAAGCGGAACGCCGCGGTCGAGAACGCGGTGGTGATCGTCGCCTGGACGCCGGTGTACCCGAAGTCCTCGGCCGCGGGGGCCGCGTCGCCCATCAACGCGGGGAGGAACTCGCCGTAGGTGATCGCCTGCATCTCGGCGCCGACGATCTTGCGCGCCCACTGATAGATCGCTTCGTCGTCGAGGCTCGGGTCTTCGGCCGCGATCCGGTCGGCCAACCGGTTGTGCTCGCGAACGAACAACGTGTGGATCGCGGTCAGCCCGACGTTCTCGTTGGCCCGCGGGTCGCCGGCGAGGAAGTCGCCGTCGCCGTCGACGTCGGGGAGCAGCCCGCCGGCCGAGGTCTTGAGCTTGCCGCCGGCGAAGGTGCGCAGGCTCGCGGCGGTCGCGGTGTCCGAGCCGTAGACGTTGGACGCATCGATATACGACGTGTTGGCATTGATCTGCCAGCGCGGGATGGGGCCGGGGCCGCGCGGGGTGTCCCCGATCTGCCCCGAGGCCGGGTCAAACACCGAGCGGTCGAACGCGATCGGCCCGGGCCCGAGCTCGTCGCCGGGGGCGGTCACGGGGATGCTGAAGTCGCCGGTGGCGCCGGTGGACAACACGTTCGCCGCGGCGTCGGTCTCGATCAGCGTCATGTCGTGGGTGAGGAACTGGCCCCAATGCACGACCCAATCCGACAGGCCGCGGCCATTTAGGATGCTCCCGGACTGGGCGTTGACCGTGTTGCTCACGTCGCGGGGGTTGGGCTTGTTCGGCGCGGTGATCACGTCGCCGATCCCGTCGGGGTAATCGGCTTCGTAGCCAAACCGGATGACCCGGGTGTTCGCGGCGCCTTCCCCGGGATTCCCCAAGTTGTTTCCCGCACCATCGATCGAGCGGAACTCCGCCGCGACGGCCGACACCGGAACGAGCATGCCCAAGATGACGGAGCCCAAAAAGCATCGGGCTAACAACATCCACCTCACAAAACCACTCCTCGCACCCCCGGCCAATTTATAAGTCTAACCCGTGGGCAGCCCACCGCAACGAAAAAATCGGGTGCCCGAAGGGGATTTCGGGCACGAAAGCGCGCAAACAACGGGGCCAAAGCCTCCCCGGACATCAACGATCATGTTCAATCTTCGCCGGCACCGTGGCATGCGGGCTCTCGCCCCGGCCGATGGCGATCCTGCCCGCCCGCCGACGGACGTCCAATGGAGCATGTCGGGCTCGAACCGACGACCTACGCGTTGCAAACGCGTCGCTCTCCCAACTGAGCTAATGCCCCGTGACGGAAGCAAGATTGTAACCCAAATTTTTTCGGCCCGCGGAAGAACTCCCGGGGTGGCGGGCCTACATTTGTTTCAACGTGTATCTCGCCCCCTTACCCGGAGACCCGATCATGACCCGATTCGCACCGACCCTGGCCCTGGCTTTGGCTTCTATGACTTTTCTGGCGGTTCCGCACAGCGCGGCCGAGGAGGTGGCGTTCGACTTCGCCGACCCCAAGGGCGTCAACGGCGTGGTGTTCGTCCTGGATTCTGAGCTCGAGCCGATCGTCGGCATGATCGGCGGGGTCTCGGGCACCGTGAACTTCGACCCCGAAAACCCCGGCGCGATCAACGGCGAGGTCAGCGTAGACCTGGCTCAGCTCTCGTTCGTGAACTCGGGCATGACCGACGTGCTGGCCGGCTGGCTGAAGATCAGCGACGGGTTTGTCGCCACGTTTGAATTCAAGGGCGTCGAGGCGGTCGGCGAATCCGACGGGCCGGGCGTCGCGGTCGAGACACGCGGCACGATGAAGTTCGGCGGCTTGGACCTGCCCAAGAGCATCCTGATCGAGGCGACGCACCTGCCCGACGGCGCCAAAGCCCGCGGCGGTGCCGAGGAAGGCGACCTGCTGGTGCTGCGCGCCGCGTTCGAAGTCAGCCGGAAGGACCTGGGCATCCAGAAAGACATGCCGACCGACAAAGTCGGCGAAACCATCAGCGTGATCGTGCCGATCGTGGGGTACTCCAAGTGAAGAGCCGCATGACCTACCGGTCGCTCGCGGCCGCGGCTTGCCTGGGATGGGGCGCGGCGGTGTCCACCGCCGCGCCCACACAGGCGGCCGAAGGAGCCGAGGTCGCCGACGAGACGCTAATCGTCTTCGTTCAGCCGGGCGCATCGCCGCTGGCCGAGCGTTTTGCGAACAACGAACTGGCTGATCTCGAACAGCTCGCCGCGGACGCCGGGGTGGCTTTCGAAGTGGTCGACGTCACCGCAGCCGGCGGCGCGCCGGCGGGCGTGGGCATCACGCCGCTGGTCGCGTACCAGAACCACCGCGGCCGCTCGATCTACCAGGGCCGTTACGCCACGTTGGACCGCGTGAAGAATTTCGTGCGGACCTCGCGCTTCCTGCCGCAGGGCGACGAGCCGCTGGTGCGGGAAGGCCTGCCGGTATGGGACTTGGGCCGGGCGAAGGTCGGCGCGCCGGTCAAGGTGACGCCGTTGGCGGGCGTGACGCCCGCGGGCTTCGACGCCGATACGTTCGCGGCCGAGATGAGGCAGATGATCGGCAGCGCCGACGCCCGCTTCGCCCTGCACGGCCGCGCCGAGCTCGGCCGCAGCGATCGGCTGTTCTACGTCGACTTCTACCCGTACCGCTCGGAAGACGATAAGCTGTACCTCTCGTTGGCGTTGTACTCGCAGTTCCACTGCCACGACCCGGTGTTCACGCTCCTGGACGGCTCGCTGTACGGTCCGTGGGCCCAGCGGGCGGACGTGTTTGCGCGCGGCATGCGGATCTTGGCCGCGGAGATCGAGCGGCAACTCACCGAATCGCCGATCGGCGACGGGTTCGATGTGGTCCCCGCCGACGCGGAAGCGCTTGCGTGGGAAGCGCTAGGCCTGCCGCTGCCGCCGAAGCCCGAAGGCGCATCCGCCGAGGACTTGGCGGGGATCGAACTCGGGCAGGAATGGGTGATCGACGAAGGGGCGCAGGAAGAACGGCCGGCGGTGCAGTTCGCGTTCCCCGCGCCGCTCGACGCCTACGCCGGGGAGGCGACGAGCGTCTCCGGCACGCTGACCCTCGGGCAAGGGCTGTCCATCGCCGCGATGCGTGGACGGTTCATCGCCGACCCCGCGTCGGTGACGATGGGCGAGCCGGACCTGGATCAGGCGATCCATTCAACGATGCTGCGGGTCGCCGAGTACCCCGAGTCGTCGTTCGTGATCGAGTCGGTCGAGACCGACTTCGACAAGCCGGAGTTCGGCGTCGTGGCCGCGGCGGTGATGCGCGGCACGTTCACGATGAAGGGGAATAGCATCCCGCTCACGGTGCCCGCGAGCGTCGAGGCGTTCCTCGGCTCCGACGGCAAGCCGCGCCTATCGATCGACGGGTCGTGGCAGCTGCGTCTGCTTGAGCCGTTTGGGATCAACGGCCCGCCCGGCGACGCGCCGGCGAACGACACGCTGAAGTTCACGTGCTATCTCGTGTTCGAAGCGGCGGATTAAGGCCCGACTTAAACGTGCAAGTTAAAACCGTGAACCCGTGGTCCTCGACCGCGGGTTTCTTTTTCTGGCGGGCTTGGCGTTATGATCCGGTGATGAGTGATCAACGTCAGGCGAGCGTACTGTTTGTGTGCATGGGCAACATCTGCCGATCCCCCGCGGGGGAAGGGGTGTTCCGTGACCTGGTCGACAAGCGGGGCGTGGCCGATACGGTCGAGATCGATTCGGCCGGCACGATCGGCTACCACACGGGCAACCCGGCGGACGGGCGGATGCGTGCGGCGGCGAAAAGGCGGGGCTACGACCTGACCAGCCGGGCCCGGCAGGTGACCCGGGACGATCTGGAGCGCTTCGATCTGGTCGTGGCGATGGACCAGGACAACTACGACGACCTGGTGGCGCTGAACTCGGCCGAACGTGGGCGGGTGCGGATGCTCGGCAGCTTTCTGCCCGAGGCGGACGGCGACGGCTCGCCGCTCGGGCCGGACGTACCCGACCCGTACTACGGCGGAGCCGACGGGTTCGAGACCGTGCTGGACATGATCGAGCGCGCGTGCCCGGCGATCCTCGACGCGCTGACCCGCCCCACGGATGCGCGGTGATGGACGCAGAGGTGCGGCGGCGGGTCGGCGAAGCGCTCGGGTCGGGCGTGACGTCGTGCGCGGCCGTGGCGGGCGGCGACATCAACGACGCGTGGCGGTGCGGCTTGGCGGACGGGCGGGCGGTTTTTGTGAAGACGAACGGGCGGTCGGCGGCGTTGCCGGGGTTGTTCGCGGCCGAGGCGGCGGGGCTGGCGGCGTTGCGGGGCGGGGCGTCGGAGAGCGGCGGGGCGGTGCGCGTGCCGGAGGTCCTGGCGGCGGGCGAGGATTTTCTCGCGATCGAGTACATCGAGATGAGCCGGGCGTCGGGCGGTTTCGAGGAGCGGCTGGGCCAGGGGTTGGCCGCGCTGCACCGGGCGACGCGGCGCGACGACGGGCGCGTCGGTTTCGAGCGGCCGACGTACCTCGGCCGGATCTTGCAGGACAACGGTTGGATGGACGACGCCGCGGCGTTCTGGCGCGACCGGCGGCTGCGGCCGCTGCTCGACGACCTGACGGCGTATCCCGCGGTGGTCGATCTGGGCCGGCGGTTGGCGGACCGGTTGGACGACATCTTGGCCAGCGGCGAGCGCGAGGCGGTGCTGATCCACGGCGACCTGTGGACCGGCAACGCGGCGGCCGACGGCGACGGCGGCGTCTGCCTCTTCGACCCGGCGTGCGCCTACCTGCCACGCGAGGTCGAGTTCGGCATGACCCGGCTCTTCGGCTACGGCGATCGGTTCGAACGGGCCTACGAAGAGGTCTGGCCCCTGCCCGCCGGCTGGGAGCGACGCGTCGAGGTGTACCGGCTGCACCACCTGCTCAGCCACCTCTGGCACTTCGGCGGCGGCTACCTCGGCTCCTGCCAAGCCGCGCTCCAACGCCTCGTTTGATCCGCCGGCCCGCGGTATCATGAGCGGGTCAAGGGCCGTGACCGGGGACGGGGCTCACCGGTGAATTCACCTTCGACTTGGAGCACACGATGACTCGTTCGACCCGCGCCTGTTTGATCTTGGTTTTGGTTGCCCTCGTCCTCCCGGGCGTCGGCTGCACGAGCACGTACGTGGCGGCGATGAAGAAGTTCGGCTGGGAGTCGCGCGACCTGCTGGTCGACCAGGTGAAAGACACCCGCTCCCGGCAGGACGCGGCCAAGGAGCAGTTCACCAGCGCCCTGGACCAGTTCAAAGCAACCTACAACTACGACGGCGGCGACCTCGAGGCGGCGTACAAGAAACTGCAGAAGAACTACGACCGCTGCGTCGCGCAGGCCGACGACTTCCGCGACGAGATCGGCGGCGTCAAGCGGCTGGGCAAGGCGTTCTTCAACGAGTGGGAAGACGACATCGAGCTCCAGCCCGACGCCTCATCCAAGAAGCTGATGATCAAGCAGCGCGACGACACCAAGGAGTCCTACGACGCGATGGTGGCAAAGATGGACCGGGCCGCCGACAAGATGGACCCGGTGCTCGAAGCGTTCCGCGGCCGGGTGCTGCTGCTCAAGAGCTCGCTCAACGCCCAGGCCCTCGCGTCGCTGGAGTCGAACGCCGACGAGCTGGTCGACGGCATCGAGGCCCTGATCAACGAGATGAACCAGAGCATCGCCGAGGCCGACGAGTTCATCGCGGCGATGAGCGCGGGGTGACCGCGCCGTCGGGCGTGCCGCGCGGATCGGGAAGCTTCCCTCATAAGCAGGCGGTTTGTGGTTTAATCATCCGGGGTTCCGCCTTCTTGGGGTGCAGTCGTGGCCGACCTTCCTTTCAGCGTTCTCCCGTACGACCATTTCGTCCGCAACGTGCTCGGCACGCTGGAGAGCTTCGCGGGGGAACCGGACGCGGCCTTCACGCTGCTGCTGGGTTCGGGGTTCAGCTACCCGCTCATCCCGACCGCCAGCCAGATGGTCCTCCGCGACATCCCCTGGTGGCTGTTCCGGCGGAGATCGAAAGAACTGCGGGAGAAGCCCTTCGCCGACGCCCCCAGCCGGGAGCCGGATCTCGACGAGTTTGCCAAGCGGCTGTGGGCCGACGTGCACCGCGACGCGTCCGACCGCTTCGAGCTGGACGAACAGGGCCTGCCCACGCCCAACGGCGACAACATCAGCCACGCCTACAAAGCCGTCATGTCCGGCCAATCCTCCCGCGGGCTCCACACCCCCGCGCTCCAGCGGGCCTACCTCCGCGACGCCTGCAAACGCGTCGGCAAGCGGATCAACATGGCCCACCTCTACCTCGCCTCGATCCTCTCGGCCCAGGACCGCAGCGATGACCGCGCCGCGTTCTGCCGCACCATCTTCACGACCAACTTCGACCCGCTGCTCCAGCGGGCGCTCCAGTCCGTCGGCCAGCTCTACTTCATGACCGACCGCCCCGAGAAGGGCATCGAGCCGCCCGACGATCAGAGCGACACCGCCGTCCACCTGATCTACACCCACGGCAGCATCCACCGCTACTTCCTCGCCAACACGCCGGACGACCTCGATAACCTCTCCCATCAGAACTCCGCGCAGCTCACCCAGTACTTCCAGCGCCACGGCGTCATCGTCATGGGCTACGGCGGCTGGCCCGACACCACGATGAAGGCACTGCGCAACTGCGATAAGTTCGGCAACAACCTGTACTGGTGCGACCGCAAATCCCCCCGCGCCGCGGCCGAGGGCGGCCTGCTCCACGACGTCGTCGATTTACTGGGCCAAGACCGGGACAACCGCTACTACGTCCAGCTCCCCGAGAGCGGCGCCGACGGCGCGATGCTGGGGCTGCATAACGCCATGGGGCTGGGCGTGGTTCCCCCCATGATCCACCAGCCGCTCGACGCCGTGCTGTCCGAACTCCGCAGCATGGACCTCTCCGGCACCCGGGTCGAGCCGCCCAAGCCCGAAGGGTGTTCGACCCGAGAATCAACCGGCCTGGCCGAAAGCTCCCCCCAGGAAATCCTCGACCGCACCATCACCCGCGTCGAAGCGCTGCGCGACCAGTGGACGATCACCAGCCCGAGCGACTCATCTGATAAAAAATCCTTGCTCGCCAAGGTGGCCCAACTGGAGAACGAGGCGGCGTTGGCCTATTACGCCGGAGATCTTGAGAAGTGCATCGATCTACTTTCACAATTGGTTGAACACCCCGAGGCTTCAGCGGAACAACGGGCCAAGGCTCTGAGCAACCGCGGCGTCGCCAAGAGCAAGTCGGTTGATACGGCGGGTGAGATCGCGGACTACGACCGGGTGTTAGAAATGCCCGACGCCCCGACGGAGCAGCGGGCCGATGCGTTGTTCAACCGAGGCGTCGCCAAGGGCGAGTCGGGCGACACGGCGGGTGCGTTGGCGGACTACGACCGGGTGCTGGAGATGCCCGACGTCTCTGTGGAGCATCAAGCCAAAGCCCTGTTCAACCGCGGGGCCACCAAGGGCAAGTCGGGCGACACGGCGAGTGCGCTCGCGGACTACGAAAGGGTGTTGGTAATGCCCGATGCTCCAGCGGAGCAGCGGGCTTGGGCGTTGATCAACCGTGGTGCGGTCAAGAGGAAATCGGGCGATACAGCGAGCGCGTTGGCGGACTACGACCGGGTGTTGGAGATGCCCGACGCCCCGGCGGAGCAGCAGGCCCAGGCGTTGGTCAACCGCGGCTTTGCCAAGGACGAGTCGGGCGACACGGCGGGTGCGTTGGCGGACTACGACCGGGTGTTGGAGATGCCCGACGCCCCGGCGGAGCCGCGCGCCGCGGCATTGGTCAACCGCGGCAACGCTAAGGGGAAGTCGGGCGATACGGCGGGTGCGTTGGCGGACTACGACCGGGTGTTGGAGATGCCCGACGCCCCGGCGGAGCCGCGCGCCGCGGCATTGGTCTGCCGTGGCAACGCCAAGGGGAAGTCGGGCGATACGGCGGGTGAGATCACGGACTACAGCTCAGTGCTGGAGATGCCCGACGCCCCGACGGGGTATAAGGCCAACGTCTATTTCAATTTGGGTTGCGCCTTGGCGCGGAGTGGGAACACTGCGGAGGCGGTCGCTCATCTGGAGCGGTGGCGGGGCGAGGCCGAATCACCGACGCGGGCGAAGCTCGATGACGATGCCGACTTCGATCCGATCCGCGAGGCGCCCGAGTTTGTGGCGTTCCGCGAGGGCTTGCCGGGATGACGCACGGCCGGGCCGCGGGCGCGAAAAGCGTGCGCACGGTTTGCCGCAAAACCTGAACAAATTTTGGGGCCTTGGGGTATCGCTTAGGTGGGGGTGGGGCATGGGTTTACGTACGAGCGTGCCGGAGGTTGTGCGCGCGCAGGCTGCGCGGCGTCCCCTGGTAGACGGGCGTCGGCCCGTCGCGGCGATCCCGCGCTCTTTGACAACCCGAACCGAAGCTCGGCCGCTCCCTGAAGTCGTGCAGACCATGGCTGGTCCGGAAGTGGCCGAGGAGTGGTGGGGTAGTGGCCGGGGAGTGGGGGGTTGGCGGCGGGATTCGGCACCCGACCAGTCCACCGGAAACCAACCGGTTGAGCCGGGGCGGCGGCGCGGAGCGGCCGGGTGGAGCCGAGTGGTCGTTCAGAGGTTGAAGTACTTCGCGTCGGGGTGGTGGACGACGATGGCGCTGGTCGACTGCTCGGGGTCGATCTGCCAGTTCTCGGTGAGCTCGCAACCGATGCGTTCGGGCTCGAGGAGGCGGAAGAGGATCTCCTGGTCGCTCATCTCCGGGCAGGAGGGGTAGCCGAAGCTGTAGCGGCTGCCGCGGTACTTCTGGGTGAACAGCTGCTTGATCTTCGGCGAGTCGTCGTTGCCGATGCCCAGCTCGGCGCGGATGCGTTTGTGCCAGAGCTCGGCGAGGGCCTCGGCGCACTCGACGCCCATGCCGTGGGCGTAGAGGTACTCGGTGTAGTTGTCGGCGTCGAAGTATTCCTT
This sequence comes from Planctomycetota bacterium, assembly GCA_039033595.1. Taxonomy (GTDB): domain Bacteria; phylum Planctomycetota; class Phycisphaerae; order Phycisphaerales; family Phycisphaeraceae; genus Algisphaera. Next base: position 27,802 of record JBCCCG010000004.1, read on the forward strand.
GGCGACGCGGGAGATCTCTTGGCCCATGGTCACGCACTGCAGCGGCAGCACGTCCTTGCGGCCCGCATCGACCGGCAGGAAGAAGTCGGAGATGCACAGCCGCTTGCGCTCGTGCTGCCGGGGGAAGTTGGTGAACCGCTCGATTTCTTTGTCGTGGTCGACGGGGTCATAGACCACCAGGTCGTCGCCGTCGCTGTTGCACGGCCAGAAGCCGTAGACGACCTTGCCCTGCAGGATGTCCTGCTCTTTCATCTCCCGCTTGTAGCGGTCGAAGATGGGGCGGACCTCGTCCTCGAGCTGGGCGTCGTACTCGGCCGAGGACTTGTTGCCGCGGACGAACTGCCACTGGGTCTTGAACAGGGCGGTCTCGTTGACGAACGGGTAGATCTGGTCGAGGTCGAGGCCTTCGACGACGCGGGAGCCGTAGAACGGCGGGGCCGGGACTTCTTCGAGGATCGCGGTGGCCGAACGGGCGGGGAGCACGGCGGTGGCGCTGCCGTCGGCGGCCTTGCGTTCGTCGGTGCGGGCCTGGAGCTCGGCGACCTTCTCGTCCTTCACGGCTCGCTTGGTCTGGCGCTCCTCGATCTCGGCGTCGAGCTCGTCGAAGCGGTCGGCGCAGATGTAGTCCATGAGGCGCAGGCCCTCGAAGGCGTCGGTGCCGTGGTAGGTCTTGCCGTGGTAGGTGCTGCGGAGGTGGCCCTCGCAGTAGGAGCGTTGCAGGGCGGCGCCGCCGAGGATCATCGGGACGGTGATGCCCAGGTCGTTGAGCTCCTTGAGGTTTTCCTCCATCACATTGACGGACTTGACGAGAAGGCCCGACAGGCCGATGGCGTCGGGTTTGGTTTCGTGGTACTTGGCCACGATCTCGTTGATGGGCACCTTGATGCCGATGTTGTGGACGGTGTAGCCGTTGTTGGTCAGGATGATGTCGACGAGGTTCTTGCCGATGTCGTGGACGTCGCCGCGGACGGTGGCCAGGAGCATGGTGCCCTTGGTCGAGCCCTCGACGCGGTCCATGTAGGGCTCGAGCTCGGCGACGGCGGCCTTCATGACTTGGGCCGATTGCAGCACGAACGGCAGCTGCATCTGTCCGGAGCCGAACAGATCGCCGACGACGCGCATGCCGTCGAGCAGGTGGTCGTTGATGATGTCCAGCGGCGGGTACTTCTCGCGGGCCTCGGTGAGGGCCTCTTCGAGGCCCTGCTTCTCGCCGTCGATGATGTGCTTGCGCAGGCGTTCTTCGAGCGGCAGGTCGGCGAGGTCGACCTTGGTCGATTGCACCTCGGCGCCGTCGGGGAAGTGGTTGATGAAGATCTGCAGCGGGTCGGTGGTCTCGCTGCCGTCTTCGAGCGTGACCGGCTCGGCGGGGGGGCGGTCGTACAGCACGTCCAACGCCGCGTCCCACTGCTCCTCGGGGATGCGGTTCTTGGGCAGGATCTTGCTGACGTGCAGGATCGCGCTGGTCATGCCGGCCTGGACCAGTTCGAACAGGAACACGCTGTTGAGCACCTGCCGCGCGGCGGGCTTGAGCCCGAAGCTGATATTCGAGAGGCCGCAGGTGATCTGGCAGTTGGGGAAGCGCTCGGCGATGAGACGGGTGCCCTCGATGGTTTCGAGGCCGCTGCGTTTGTCCTGCTCCATGCCGGTGGAGACGGGGAGCACGAGCGGGTCGAACATGAGGTCTGCTTCGGCCAGGCCGTACTTGTTCACGGCCAGGTCGTGCATGCGCTCGGCGATCGACAGCTTGCGTTGCCGCGTCCGCGCCATCGCCTCTTCGGGGTCTTCGTCGATGGTGCCGAGCACGAGGCCGGCGCCGTATTTCTTGGCCAGCTCGCACATCACGGCGAACTTCTCTTCGCCGTCTTCGAGGTTGGCCGAGTTGATCAGGCACTTGCCGCCCGCGGCCTTGAGGCCGGCCTCGATGGTGGCGGGTTGGGTGCTGTCGAGCATCAGCGGGGCGTTGACCTGCTGCACGAGCAGGCCCACGATCTTGCGCATGTCGGCAGCGTTGTCCCGCCCGGCGTAGTCGACGTTGACGTCGATGACGTGCGAGCCCTCGCGGACCATCTCTTTGGCCAAAGACATGATCTCGTCCCAGTTCTCCTCTTCGAGCAGCCGTTTGAACTTGCGGGAGCCCGAGGCGTTGGTGCGTTCGCCGATGTTGAGGATCGAGTTGTCCTGGCGGTAGTCGACCGCGCCCATGAGCGAGGCGATCTGGGGTTTCCAGGGCTTTTTCTCGACGCGGGCCGGGGGCGCGTCTTCGCCGATGTGCTTGACCAACGCGGCGATGTGGGCGGGGGTGGTGCCGCAGCAGCCGCCGACGACGTTGAGCCCGGCGGTGCGCACGAAGTCGGCCATTCTCTCGGCGAACGGCTCGGCCTGGAGCGGAAAGACCGTCTTGCCCTCGACCAGCGTCGGCAGCCCGGCGTTGGGCAGCAGGCTGATCCCTCGGTCCCAGTGCTTGCCGAGGTAATGGACGTGCTCGGCCATCTCGACCGGCCCGGTCGCACAGTTCATACCCAGCGAGTAGATCGGGTAGTCGCGCAGCGCCGCGACCACGCCCGCCATGTCCGTGCCCACGAGCGTCGTGCCAAACTGCTCGATGGTGACCTGCACCATGATCGGGATGGCTTTGTCATCGTTGATGGTCTCGGGCGTGCCGAGGTCGGGCTTGAGGCCTTTCTTTTTCAGCACGTTGAGCGCCGCGTTGAGGGCGCACTTGACCTGCAGGATGTCTTGGGCGGTTTCGAGCAGCAGCACGTCGGCGCCGCCGTCGAGGAGGCCGCGGACCTGCTCTTCGTAAGACCGCAGCATCTCGTCCCAGCCGATGTTGCCGAGGGTGACGAGTTTGGTGCCCGGGCCCATCGAGCCGACGACGAACTTGGGGCGTTCTGCGGTGGCGAAGTTGTCGCAGGCCTTCCGCGCGGTCTGCGCGGCCAGGACGTTGAGCTCGTACACCCGGTCGACCAGGTCCTGGTCTTCCATGGTGTGGAGTTGGGCGTTGAACGAGTCGGTCTCGACCGCGTCGGAGCCGGCTTCGAGGAACGACTCGTGGATGCCCTGAATGACTTCGGGTCGAGTCAGCAGCAGCACTTCCGTGCAGTTCTCCCGGCCGAGATAGTCGCGTTCGAGGTCGAGATCCTCGATGTTGTGGATCGACGTGCCCATCGCCCCGTCGAGGAATAAGACGCGTTTCTGTAGCTGTCGGGTGAAGAGGCTCATGGTGTGATCTATAGATGAAGTGCGTGTAGACCTCAGTTTAATATCCGCTTATCCGGATGAAATGATATACAATGGTTGGCCGGTATCAAGTGCAGACCCCACAAGTTATTAACCGATCCTACCGGCGGCCGTCGCGGTGGCGGTTTATGCTGTGACGCAAGTTGTGCCGGGGCCGCAGGATGGACATTGTATGACGTGGTGGCAGGCCATCATTCTGGGCGTCGTGGAGGGGCTGACCGAATATCTGCCGGTGAGCTCGACGGGCCACTTGCTGGTGACCCAGGCGATCCTGGGCATCGGGACCGAGTCGGCCCAGGCGAACGCGGCGGCGAACGCTTACGCGATCTGCATCCAGGCCGGGGCGATCCTCGCGGTGCTGGGGCTGTACTGGCGGCGGGTCAGGCAGTGCTCGGTCGGCTGGGCGGGCAAGCTCGGCGTGGGGCCGGGCGACGAGGCGGGGTTCCGCATCGGGCTGAACATGCTGGTCGCGTTCATGCCGGCGGCGGTGATCGGGCTGATCTTCGACGACTGGATCGAGGAGAAGTTGTTTGGCATGTGGCCGATCGTCGTGGCGTGGTTCGTCGGCGGGGTGGCGATCCTCGCGACGGTGTGGTGGAAGAAACGCCAGGGCGAGACGCAAGACAAGGGGCAGGCCCTCGACGCGATGACGTGGCGGATGGCGCTCGCGATCGGGTTCATCCAGTGCTTGGCGATGTGGCCGGGCACGAGCCGGTCGCTGGTGACGATCGTCGGCGGCGTGCTGGTGGGGATGTCGCTCGCCTCGGCCGTGGAGTTCAGCTTCCTGCTCGGCGTGATCACGCTGTGCGCGGCGACGGTGTACAAGGCCGTGCTCGACACGGCGGTGGTCACGGTCAACGGCGAGCCGCAGGAGATGCTCATGGTCCTGGCCATGGCCCACGAGTACGGCTGGCTGAACATGGTCATCGGCAGCGTCGCCGCCTGGGCCTCGGCCGTGCTCGCGGTGACGTGGATGGTCGCCTACCTCAAGAAGCACGGCATGGAGGTCTTCGGCTACTACCGCATCGCGATCGCGATCGTCGTCGCCGCGCTGCTGCTGGCTGAGGTGTTGGCACCCGCAACTCGGTGAGTGCGCTAGTCATGATTGATTTGACTTATCACTTCACGGTGGCGGAGTCGATCCACTACGCCGCGCGGATCTTAACCGAGCACTTTGGTTGGGAATTAGTGCTCCGAGACGGTGACTACACCGGCGAACGATACACCTCAGACTTGCCGGGCGGCGGGAGAGTGAGCGTGTGGCCCAACGCCGACCCCGAGGGCTATCTCTCTTTTACAGACCTAGACCCGGACGCCGTGCTGGTCCGTGTCTGCGGTCCTCAGCATGTTGACACGATCAAGCAATCGATCGCGGAAGCGGCGGTCGATTTATTGCCTCTGCGTGACGGAGACACTTAAATTTGTACCGCCGTTCTCGGCCATCCCTGGCGACGAAACGATTCCCTTCTTCGCTGACCAGACCCAGGTCTCACCAAGTGAAGTAGAAGCGCTCAGCAGCGCTCGGCGTAGAGAAGCTTCAGCCGATCTTGGCGCGGAAAGCGCTGCGCCAGAACGAGAAGAGCGTCGCGAAAACCCAGATGAACGTCAACGCGTAGATGCCGGGCACGACGTAGGCGAGCAGGAAGTAGACGAAGTAGCTGTAGTCGGCGGGGTTGATGTACCACAGGTCTTCAACCGCGAAACTCGCCATCACCAGGCTGTACGCCACGCTGACCACCACCAACAGGCCGAATAGCGGGGGCTCGGCGGCCCTCGCCCGCATCTCGTCCACCCAGTGCTCCCATCCGCTGCCGTCCGCCTCGACTTGATCGTAGATGAACGAGCCGGCACGCATCATCGACATCTGCTCGGAGAAGTAAAGCACGATCAACAACATCACCATGATGGGCGACAGCAGCAGCGCCCACCGGATCGCGGAGGTGTCGGTCATTGCAAAATAGGTCAAGACCGGCGTACCCACCAGCCCGATGACGATCAGTCGCGCCAGTCGGGCCTTGACCTGGAGGATCTCGGCGCGGAGCGTCTCGAAATACATCGTCCGCATCTCGGGGCTCAGGGGCGCGAGGGCAGCGCGTGGTTTGTCGGCGGGTGGGTCGACGGCGGCAGTCGTTTCGGGGGAATCTGACATCGTGCGTTGCTCCAGAAGCGTTTAGGGAGATGAAATGCTGGGAACGGTCTTCCACAGAGAGTAACGCCAGTGTAACAAAACCGGCAGGATTCACTGCACCGAATACACCGGATATGTGTTGGCGCTTTCCTGACTTACCTCGATATCCCTCGGCATCGGAGGGCCGTAACCCGTCAGTCCCGCTCGGGTCGTGTTCAGGCCGTGGCGGGTAGGGCGGGCTGGTCTCCGAAGCGCGCGACGGGCGCGAACGTGTCGAGCGCGATCTCGGCGCAACGGCCCCACGAGTTCTTGAGCGCGTAGTCGCGGCAGTCCTGGGGGGTGAGGTGGACCGCGTCGAGGCACGCCTGACGCAGGTCGTGGTTGAGCACGCCGGTGACGCCGGGGTCGACCACGTCGATGGGCCCGGTGACCGGGTGGGCGGCGACGGGGAGCCCGCAGGCATTGGCTTCGAGCATGACGACACCGAAGGTGTCGGTCAGGCTGGGGAAGACAAAGACGTCGGCGCTGGCGTAGTGGCGGGCGAGGTCTTCGCCGAATTGATACCCGGCCCAATACGTCCCAGGTTTACCGGGGGCCGGGGCCGGGAACTGCTTCTCGAGTTTCTCCTTCGCCGGGCCGTCGCCGACGACAACTTTGGTGCCCGGCAGATCGAGTCTCAAAAAAGCTTCGATGTTTTTCTCCACCGCCACTCGCCCGGCGTAGAGGAAGATCGGTCGGGGCAGGTCCGCGAACAGCGTCTTCTCTTGCATGCGGAACAGCTGCGTGTCGGCCCCCCGGGACCAGACTTTCGCTTTGGGCAGGCCGTTGTCGTGCAGTTCATCAACCACGGTTTTCGTCGGGGCCAACGTGGCCTCGGCCCGGCCGTGGAACCACCGGATAAACTTGTACGTCGCCCACTTGGGGATCCCGAAGTAGGCCTTGAGGTAGTGCGGGAACTGCGTGTGGTAGCTGGTCGTGAACGGCAGCTTGTGGCGCAGGCAGTACCGCCGACCCGCCCGGCCGATGGGCCCCTCGGTGGCGATGTGGATCGCGTCGGGCTTGAATGCGTCGAGCGTGCGGTACGTCTTGCCGTAGGGCCACAGCGCCAGGCGGATCTCGGGGTACTTCGGAGCGCCGACGGTCTTGAACATCCCCGGGTGGATCACGCGGAACTCGCGGCCGCGCTTCTCGCATTCTTCGATGACGTGTTGCCAGGTGCGGACCACGCCGTTGACCTGCGGCTCCCAGGCGTCGGTGAGCAGGGCGATCTTCATCGGCCAATCCCTCCCCAAACCGGGTCGTCCGCCGACGGGATCTCCCGGCCCGCGGGGCGGGGCGGGCTCCGGTGGCAGTCCTGTCCCATCGTCACGCGCCATTGGTCACCCACGTCCAGTCCTCGATCGCTGCGCAGCAACTCGGTCAGCGACGGCGGGTCGGGTTGACCCAGCACCAGTTGGTCTCGTTCGAGCATGTCGTCGACCGCGCGGACGCCGTCGATGACTTCCATGCGGCCGTCGTGGTGCTCGACCAGCGCGGTGCAGCTCTCGACCCAGTCGCCACAGTTGTAGTACGCCGTGGCTGGGTCGGGGTTCGTGCCCGCTCCCGCGGTCGGGTCGGGTTCGCGGGCGGCGGGCTCGTGGATGTGTCCGCAGACCACGCCGTCGAGCCCCCGACGCTCCGCTTCGTGGGCCAGGGTCTCCTCGAACTTGCTGATGAACATGCAGGCCGACTTCACCTTGCCCTTGATGGTTTTGGACAGCGATTGGTACGGCAGCCCCACCATCCGCCGGGCGGTGTTGTAGCGGCGGTTGAACGCGATGAGCCCCTCGTACGCCTTGCCGCCGAGCACGGAGACGAAGCGCGAGTGCTTGACGACCAGGTCGAACTGGTCGCCGTGGATCACGAGCAGGCGTCGGCCGTCGGCAGTGACGTGCACGGCGTACGGCAGCACGCGGATGCCCCCGAAGTCGCTGTGCAGGAACTGACGTGCCCCTTCGTCGTGGTTGCCGGGGACGAAGACGACGTCGGTCTGGTGCTTGGTCTGGTTGAGGATGCGGCGGAGCACGTTGTTGTGCTCGCCCGGCCAGTACCAGCGCTGCTTGAGCCGCCACATATCGACGATGTCGCCGACCAGGTACAGCCGTTCGCAGCGGACATACTTGATGAACCGCGACAACGCCGCGGCCTGGCACCCCCGGCTGCCGAGGTGGGTGTCGCTGATAAAGACGGTGCGGTAGTCCAGCGTCATCCGGGCGCTCCTGTGGACATCACGAAATCCAGCCGCGCATCCGTGCCCGACTCGCCAAGGGGGATTCCGGGGGCAGGCTCCCATCCTTGGCGCAGAACTATCGGCCCGCCGTGTGAGCGTGGGATGTAAACCGCGTCAGGATACGGTGAACAATTAGCAGGAAATGGCGGTGGAAAACCCCAGAAGTACTCCATTTTTGCGGTTTTACCGGCGTTAACCCCCGGGCACGCGGGATGGACATGAGGCACAATGATTGGGTGTCCGGTCGAGGGATCGGGCGTTCGCTCATTGGCTTTACCCAGGAGTCTTTCATGCTCGACAGCGCCATGTTCGGATACTCCCACGCCGGTTCCGCGGGCGGCGAGATCTCGGCCCGCATCCACGCCGAGGCCAGCGCCGCCGGGGCGTCGAAGCGCGCCCAGCGGGAGGTGCAGTACCTCGAAGACCGCTTCGAGCGGCTGTCGTTGGTCTGCATGGCCATGTGGTCGTTGCTGCAAGACAAGACCGATCTCACCGAGCAGGACCTGCTCGACCGCGTGCAGACGATCGACTTGATGGACGGCACCGCCGACGCCAAGGCCAGCAAGGTCGGCGTTGTGAAATGCACCCGGTGTGACCGCCCCATGTCCGAGCGTCACCTCCGCTGCATCTACTGCGGGGCCGACAAACCCGCGGGCAGCGCGTTCGATCGGGTGTGAGCGCGACCCGGTCTCGTCGGGACCGGCCCGGCGCTGGTCTGTTTCCGGTGGACTGGTCTGCCGCCAAAATTGCTGAGCAGACCGGAACCGGACCGAAACCGGACCGCGCTGCTGTCTGAAAAAGCGCGGCGCGAAAATTCGCCGGTCCCCAGACACAGAAGGGCGGGGGTGTGTGCCGGGGAACGCTCGGTGTGAGATCACGGTAAGTATCCCGATCAGGGCGGGGCGACGGCCCCGCGCTCTGCGGCGCACGGCCACTTGGGGGCGAAACGCTGAGATCGTGCGCACACTTTGCGGGGGCGTTGCGCGAAAACGGGTGCAGGACTCGATTTGCGAGCCGCGGGGTCCCGAGAATCGGGGGCGGTTTTTGTGTCAAACCGTGCGCACGGATTTCATATTAGTCTGCATCCGGCCGATATGATCAGGCGATGAAGTATCGGTTTATGGTCTTGGTGTTGGCGGGCTGGCTGGGGGCAAGTGCCGTCGATGCCGAGCCGATCGTGGTGCGCGACAGCGCGACGTTTGCGGCCGAAGCAGACCGGGCCGGGCCGGGGACGGGCCTGGAGGCGCTAACGTGGGACGCCGAGGGGTTCACGGCCCAACTCGTGGAGACGCCCGGGCGGGACTACGACGCGCGGGTGACGTTCGCTTCGCCCCACGCCAGCGGGGACGGGGGGGTGGATACGGTGGCGTTGCGGTGGTACCGGCCGACCGCCCCCGGACACGACGAGACGGACGCGGCGGCGAGCCTTCCCGGGGCGGTGCTGATCGTGCATACGTTGCACCCGGATCTGCCGGTGGCGACGTTTTTGGCGCGGGGGCTGCGGGCGATGGGCGTGAACGCGTTCGTGATCGAGTTGCCCGGCTACGGGAGCCGGCGGGCGACGCCGCGGCGGATGACGGGGGTGACGACACTGATCCGCGGGACGCAGGCGGTGACGGACTGCCGGCGGGCGTACGACGTGATCCGCGCGTTGAGCGAGCGGCCCGGCAGCGGCTTCGACGGGCAGCGCGTCGCGATCCAGGGCACCAGCCTGGGCAGCTTCGTCGCGTGCTCGGCGGCGGCGATCGACGGGTGCTTCGACCAGACCTTCCTGTTCCTGTCCGGCGGGGACGGCATGAGCATCCTGCAGGACGGCCAGAAAGACGCGTTCCACGTGCGCGGAGCGCTCAAGCACTACGGGTACGAAGGAGCGAGGCTCCGCGAGTTGATGGACACGATCGAGCCGATGCGCATCGCCCACCGGCTGGACCCCGCCGCGACGTGGATGTTCAACGCGCGAGACGACCTGGTCGTGCCGGCGAAGAACGCGAAGTTATTGGCGCAAGCGATCGAGCTGGACGCGTCGCACCACGTGTGGCTGCCGGGCAACCACTACACGGCGTTTATCCTGCTGCCGGGGGTCTTGGACCGGATGCAGCAGGAGATGAACGCGCGGCGCAGATCCTCCGCGGCGGGCGACGCAGAGTGAGTTTGGGGTCGCGGCGACCCGGTGTGTTGCGGCCCGAGCTTTACCGGGAGCGTCGCTACTCGGCCCCGGTCGACGCGGCGGACATGTTCTCGATCTGCGTGCGGGCGCGGAGATTGTCCAGCACGTTCATGAAGTTGATGTAGCTGTCGTAGGGCGACTCGTAGGGGCTGAAGTACTGGTGCACGTTGCCGTCGTCGTAGGCCTTGGTGCACATGTAGTAGAAGTGATCGGAGGTCGAGAGGCGGCGCCAGTCGCGGTAGGCCTGGGGGTCGGGGCAGAGCATCGCGTCGTCGCGGAGGCGGAAGAGCTCGCCCAGGGCCGACGACTGCATGGCGTTGCCGGCCCAGGCGGACAGGTCGCGTTCGCGGTCGGCCCAGCTGATGACCTGCGGGCAGTCGAAGGTGTCGACCGGGTCGAACTCGTCGAGGGACTCCCGCGGGGTGAGGAATCGCTGGTCGGCGGCGAGCACCGCCCCGGGCAGCTCGGCGAGGAAGTCGAAGATGCCGGTGTCTTTCCAGTGGTGCTCGCCGAAGGTCTCGAAATCCATGAACAGGTTGCAGACTTGGGCGCCCCGCTCTCCGCCGAGCGATTCGTTCTCGAGCGCCGCGATCTGCCGGGCGAAGCGCCCCGCGGTCAGCGGCTGGCCCGGCGAGCCGGAACGTGTGAAACGGAAAGCGATGTCGTCGCTGAGGCGGTAGTTCTTCAGCAGAACGGGCAGTCCGGTCGGGGCGGCGTAGACGAAGTTAGGAGACCGGCCGGCGGTTACTTGGTCGGCGCCTTCGGTGAGCACGCCGCGGAAGCGATCGCCCTGGTCGATCATGTCGGTCAGGGCGTTGTTGTAGATCAACTCGGTGTTGCGGAAGACCACGGGGGTCTGGCCGAAAAGGTCGTCGATGAGCTCGGTGTGGCGGTCGATCTGCGAGCGGAACTCTGCGGGCGAATACAGCGAGGCGAGCGAGTGGTCGTAGGTCTCGGCGAGGAACTCAACGCAGCCGGTCTGGGCGAGCTTACGGAAGTTGTCGATGACGTCGGGCGCGTGTCGGCGGAGCTGATCGACGACGCAGCCGGTGAGCGAGAACGCGAGGCGGAAGTCGCCGGCGTGTCGGCGGACCTGATCGAGCAGGATGCGCGTCGCGGGCAGGTAGCACTTGGCCGCGACCTTGCGGAGGATCTGTTCGTTGGCGGCTTCGTCGAAGTAGTTGGGCGCGGCGTCGAAGACGCTGTACCGCCGCAGGCGGTGGGGCTGGTGGACCTGGAAGTAGAGGTTGACGGCGGGCATCTAGCGGTATGGTAACGCGGCGGCGGCGCGGGTGCGGCACGCCGAACGCGGAGCGTCGGCGGTCAGTCGCGTGCCCCGGCGACCTCGGGCAGGTCGTCGTTTTTGGGGATGATGATCCGCGCCCCGCGGCGGAACGCGAGGTACGAGTAGCACCACTGCATCAGCACGCTGAGTTTGTTACGGAACGTCACCAGGAACATCAGGTGGATGCCCAGCCAGGCGATCCACGCGAAGAACCCGCTGATTTTGAGTCGGCCGACCCAGGCCACGGCGCGCTTGCGGCCGATGGTCGCCATCGACCCCTTGTCCAGGTAGTCGAAGGCCTTGCGTTGTTCGGGCGGCTGCGGGCCCTTGGTGAAGTGGTCGCGCACGAGTCCGGCGGCGTGCTTGCCCATCTGGATCGCGGCGGGCGCGACGCCCGGCACGGGCTGGCCGTCTTTGTCTTCCATGTTCACCAGGTCGCCGATGGCGAACACGCCGGGATGGCCGGGGACGGAGAGGTCGGGCAGGACCTTGATCCGCCCGCCGCGGTCGCGTTCGGCGTCGTCGGCGAAGGCCTCAGTCAGCGGGCTGGCCGCGACGCCCGCGCCCCAGAGCACGTTGCGCGTCTCGATGCGTGTGCCGTCGTTGAGATCGACGCCCTCGGCGTCCACGTCGCTAACGCGCACGCCCAGCCGCACCTCGACGCCGAGCTGCTCGAGCTGTCGTTTGGCGCTCAGTGAGAGTTCCTCGGGGTACACCTTCAGCAGTCGCTCGTTGCTTTCGATGAGGATCACCCGGGCGGTGCGTACGTCGATGCGGCGGAAGTCGCGGTGGAAGACGATCTGCACCAGTTCGCCCATCGCCCCGGCAAGTTCCACACCCGTGGGTCCGCCGCCGACCACCACGATGGTCATCAGCCGTTCCTGCTCTTGGGTGTCGAGGGTGGATTCGGCTTTTTCAAACGCGGTCAGCACTCGCCGGCGGATGCGCAGCGCGTCGTGCAGGGTCTTGAGGCCCGGGGCGTGCTTTTCCCAGTGGTCGTTGCCGAAGTAGCTGGTCCGCCCCCCGGCCGCGAGGACGAGGACGTCGTACCTCACTTCGTGGCCGTCGGTCATCTGCACCATCCTGCGGGCGGTGTCGATGCGGTCGACCTCGGCCATGAGGCAGGTCACGTCGCGCCGCTTGCGCAGCACGCCTCTCAACGGCGCCGCGATCTCGGTCGCCGCCAGGCCCGCCATCGCCACCTGGTACAACAGCGGCTGGAACAGGTGGTGGTTCTGCTTGTCGATCAGGATGATCTCGGCCCCGGTGCCCTTGCACTGCTGGATGAACGCCAGCCCGGCGAAGCCGCCGCCGATCACGACGATGTTGGGACGCTGCGAATCGGTGGGGTGTTCGATCATGGGCGGGGCTGGTGGGGGCGGGCTGTCGGGGTCAGATCGGGGCGTGAGCAACGATAGCGTAGGCCGTCGCGGGTGTTTGGGGAGGCGTTAAATCCGGTCCGTGGTGGTCAAGCACCCGGGTCGTGACGGTCGATAAGTGCGATAGAATAGGGTTTGTACGCGCATGAGCGGCCGGCGGGCAGTGGAAAGATCGCGATCAACGGGAAGACCTACGACATGGCCCAGGCAACGCCGAGCCCGACGGGCGGCGAACAACCCCCGCGTTCGACTGCGCCCGCCCCGGGCAAAAGCCGAATCGAATCCGGCACGCCCCGGGCGGCGGTTCGTGTCCCGGGGTTCTGGTGGATTATCGGGCTGGCGATCGCGGTGCGCGTCGGGTGGGGGTTGCTGATCCCCGTCGCCCCGATGTCGGACCCCGCGGCGTACGACACGATGGCCCAGCACCTCGCGGCCGGGCACGGCTACAGCCTCCAGCCGTTCACCGAGAACCCGGACGAAGTCACGCCGACCGCGTATTGGGCCGTCGGCGCTCCCGCGGCCTACGCCGCTTGTTTTGCGCTCTTCGGCCACACTTACGCGCCGATCGTCGCGGTTAACCTCATCGCCAACGTGCTGACCATCGCGCTGCTGATGAAGCTCGCGGCGCGGTGGACCAGCGGCAAGCACGCCGCGGTCGCCGGGGTGTGTCTCGCGCTCTGGCCGGGGCAGGTCACGTTCGTCACGGTGATGGCGAGCGAGCTGCTGTTTGCCTTCGGGATGGTCGCGGTGATCTACGCGTGGTCGCGGAGCGACTGGAACGCGTGGTGGCGCGTCCCGCTGGTCGGCGTGCTGCTCGGGCTGACTTGTTTGGTACGACCCACGGCGCTGCTCTTCCCGGTCTTGCTGATCATCATCTCGGTGGCCCAGCGTGAGGGGTTCGTCAAACCGGTCGTGCAGTCGGCCGTCGCCGCCATGGTCATGGTCGCGGTGGTGCTGCCCTGGTCGCTGCGCAACGAGCGCGTGTTGGGCGAGTTTGTGCTGGTCTCGGCGAACTCGGGCGCGAACCTTTGGATGGGCAACCACCCCGGCACCGACGGGGCCTACGCCGTCCTGCCCCCGGAGGCGGTGGCGATGTCGGAGATCGAACGCGACGTCTACCTCAAGCAGATCGCCAAGGACTACATCAAGGCCGAACCGCTGGCTTTCGTGCAGCGTACGGTTGTCAAGGCGGTGAAGCTCCACGACCGCGAAACCATCGGCATCCTCTGGAACGAGCGCGGCATCGAGCAACGCTTCGGCGACGCCTCGCTTGTGGGCCCGCTTAAGTATGCCAGCACGGGGTACTGGTGGCTGATGTTCGGCGGCGGGCTCGCGGGCATGCTGATACTGTGGTTCCGCGGCGGGGCGGTGCGCGGTTTCTTTGCGATGCTGTTCCACCCCGCGGTCGTGTTCTGGGGCTACTTCCTGTCGGTGCACGCGGTGGTGGTGATCCAGGACCGGTACCATTGGCCGAGCGTGCCTTTCATCGCCGTGCTCGCGGCGCTGCCGCTGGTCGCGGTGTGGGAGCGGCTGACTCAATCCCGATCGTCCGCCACGCCGGCCGCGCCGGCCGAAGCCCTCGCCAACCCCCGGGGGGCCGCCGCGTGATACCCGACCCGACCACCGAGACCACCATCGACTCGCCGATGACCGAGCCCGTGTTCAACAACGCGCCCCAATCCACCGACCCGGTGCCGCTGTGCGTCGACCTCGACGGCTCGCTGTTGCGAACCGACTTGCTGTGGGAAACGCTGTTTGCCGTGCTCGGCAACCGGCCCAGGTTGGCGCTGAAAGTCCCGGGTTGGATTAAGGCCGGCAAGGCCACGCTCAAGGACAACCTGGCCCGCGAGGCCCAGGTCGACGCCGAGCACCTGCCGTACCACGACGAACTGCTTGCGTTCCTCCGGGAACAAAAGGCGACGGGGCGGACGCTGGTGCTCGCCACCGCGTCGCACCAGTCCTACGCCGACGCGGTCGCCGACCACCTCGACGGCCTGTTCGACCACGTCATCGGCAGCACCGCCACCGATAACCGTCGGGGCGAAGCCAAGGTCGCCGCCATCAAGGACGTCGTGGGTGAGACGTTCGATTACGTCGGAGACTCCGACGCCGACGTGCCGCTGGTCGAGGCGTGCCGGCACCTGTACCTGGTCGACCCGTCGTCGGGTCTGGCCCGCGCCGCGGAGAAGGCGGGCAAGACCCAACGCACCTTCGCCGCCGACCCCGCGTCGTCGGGGCTCAAGCCGCTGATCAAGCTGGTCCGGCCGCATCAGTGGGCCAAGAACGCGCTCCTATTCGTCCCCATGATCATGGCTCATCAGATCAACCTGCCGACGTTCGGTTGGGCGTTGCTCGGATTCGTCGCGTTCTGCTGCGCCGCGTCGTCGATCTACATCTTCAACGACCTGGTCGACATCGACTCGGACCGTCGCCACAAGTCTAAGCGTCACCGACCCCTCGCCGCGGCCACGGTGTCGGTGCCCAACGCCCTCAAGCTCGGCGTCGGGTTGCTCACGACCGCGTTCGTCGTGGCGGCGCTCGCCGCGTGGGGCCCCGGGGGGTGGATCATGCTCGGCTGGGTCGCGCTGTACCTCGTGCTCACCACGCTCTACTCGTTCTCGCTCAAGCGGCGCCTGCTCGCCGACGTGATCCTGCTCGGCTGGCTCTACACCCACCGCGTGCTCGCCGGCGGCTTCGTCACCGACATCGATGTGTCGCAGTGGCTGCTGGCGTTCAGCACGTTCCTGTTCATCAGCCTCGCGTTCGCCAAACGCTACACCGAGCTCTACAACGCCCCGCCCGGCGAGGCCAACGCCCGACGCGGCTACCGGGCCGAAGACCTGCCGCTCATCGGCAACATCGGCCCGACCTCGGGGTTCATGGCGCTGCTCGTGTTCTGCCTCTACCTCAACGGCGAGATGGCCGGCAAGCTCTACAGCACGCCGTGGGTGCTCTGGCTCGTCGTGCCGATCATGATGTTCTGGATCCTCCGCGTCTGGTTCCTCGCCTTCCGCGGCGAACTCGACGACGACCCGATCGTCTTCGCCATCCGCGACCGGGTCAGCTGGGCCTGCTTCTTCACCGGCGGTGCGATCCTGCTCTTCGCGTCGGTCTGAGGTCATTCCATCTTGGCAGGTTTAGCCTAACGGTTTGCCGACGATCAAAGATCCCCGCTTTCCGCCTTCCGCCAACCGGGACACGGGTTCACGACCCACGGCTAAACCTACGGCCGCAATGGGCTATACTCCGCGATTCCCCGCGATTACGAAGAACGCCCATGCCCACCCCGACCGCCAACGAGATCCGCCAGCAGTTCATCGACTTCTTCGTTCAGAAGGCCGGCCACACCGCCGTGGCTTCCTCTCCCGTCGTCCCCCACGACGACCCGACGCTGCTGTTCACCAACGCGGGCATGAACCAGTTCAAGGACGTCTTCCTAGGCACCGGCCGCCGCGAGTACACCCGCGCCGTCGACACCCAGAAGTGCATCCGCGCCGGCGGCAAGCACAACGACCTCGACGACGTCGGCAAGGACACCTACCACCACACCTTCTTTGAGATGCTCGGCAACTGGTCCTTTGGGGACTACTTCAAAGCCGAAGCGATCGACTGGGCGTGGGAGCTGCTGACTTCCGACGCGTGGTGGGGCATCGACCCCGAACGCCTCCACGCGACCTACTTCGAGGGCGACGAAACGGAAGGGCTCGAGCCCGACCACGAGGCCCGGGACTTGTGGCTGAAGTACCTCCCCGCCGACCACGTCCACCCCGGCAACAAGAAAGACAACTTCTGGGAGATGGGCGATACCGGCCCCTGCGGCCCGTGCTCCGAACTCCACTACGACCGCAGCCCCGGCAAATCCGGTGGCCCGCTGGTCAACGCCGACGGACAGGACACCGTCGTCGAGATCTGGAACCTCGTGTTCATCCAGTTCAATCGTCAACAGTCCGGCGACCTCGTCACGTTGCCCGCCAAGCACGTCGACACCGGCATGGGCTTCGAACGCATCGTCCGCGTGCTGCAAGGCAAGACCAGCAACTACGACACGGACGTGTTCACCCCGATCTTCGCCGCGATCCGCGACGTCACGGGCGCCCGCGTCTACGACGGCGGCGACAATACCTTCGACGACCCCACCGACACGGCCTACCGCGTTATCGCCGACCACATCCGAACCCTGACGTTCGCGCTCGCCGACGGGGCCCACTGCGGCAACAAGGGACGCGACGCCGTTCTGCGGACCATCTTGCGTCGGGCGGTACGCTTCGGCCACCAAACGCTCAACGTCACCGAGCCGTTCTTCTTCAGGCTGGTGACGTCGGTGGTGGAGGCGATGGGCGAGGTCTTCCCGGAGATCGTCAAGGCCGCGGGCGCGGTGGCGAAGGAACTCGAAGAAGAAGAGATCGCCTTCCGCGATACGTTGGAGCGCGGGATCGTGATCTTCGACCGCGCGGTCGATGGCCTCAAGGCGGGAGACACCTTCAACGGCGCAACCGCGTTCGACCTCGAGGCGACGTACGGCTTCCCGTTCAGCCTGACCCAAGTGATGGCGGAAGAACGCGGGCTCGGCGTCGACGTGGCGGGGTACGACCAAGCCAAGGCCGAGCATGCCGAGATCTCGCGCGGCGAGGGCGGCGGGGCGGACGCCAAGGCCTCGCTCGTCGAATTGGTCCAGCAGAACGAGTTGCCGAAGACCGAGTTCACCGGCTACGGGGAGACCGAGGCGATGGGCGTCGAGACGTCGGTACACGTGTTCCGCGTCGGCAACAACTGCGGGCTGTACAAGGTGGCCGAGAAGGTCGAGGCGGGCAAGCCTTGCGCGGTCGTTCTGGGCCAGACGCCGTTCTACGCCGAGGCCGGCGGGCAGGTCGGCGACACCGGCACGCTGCAGTTCACCCCGGAGAGCGGCGGCGCCCGCGTGAAGGTCACCGACACCGTTAAGGTCGGCGACGTCCAATTTCATCTCGGCGAGGTGGTCGCCGGCACGCTCGAGCCCGCCGAGAAGGCCACCCTCGCCCTCGCGGTCGACGCCAAACGCCGGGCGCTCACGCAGAACAACCACACGACGACCCACGTGATGAACCGCGCCCTGCGTGACCACGTCAACGCCGAGGCCGACCAGAAGGGCTCGCTGGTCGACGACGAGAAGCTCCGCTTCGACTTCTCCCACGGCGGGGCGCTGTCGCCCGAGGAGATCACGGCCGTCGAGAAGCAGGTCAACGACGACATCGCGAAAGACATGCCGGTGTACGCCGAGGTCGTGCCGCAGGAAGAGGCTTTAAAGATCAACGGCCTCCGCGCCGTGTTCGGCGAGAAGTACCCGCCGAGGGTCCGCGTCGTGTCCATCGGCGTGCCGGTGCAGGAGCTGATCGCTGACCCGGGCAACGCGGACTGGCCGGGCTACAGCATCGAGTTCTGCGGCGGCACGCACCTGGCGAAGACCGGCGACGCCGAGGGGTTCTGCCTCGTGTCGCAGGAGGCCGTGAGTAAGGGTGTGCGGCGGGTCACCGCGCTCACCGGCCCGGCCGCGCACAAAGCCACCGCCGCGGCCCAGCAGCTGCTCGGCCGCGTCCAGATGTTGGCCGACGCGCCCGCTGACACGCTCGGGGAACAGGTCGAAACGCTGACCAAGGCCGCCGAAGCCGCGGCCCTGCCGCTGTCGGCCCGCCACGAGCTGCGCGTCGGCCTCGCCGAGCTGTCGCAGGAGGTCAAGGCGTTCCAGAAGCAGCAGGGCAACCAGGCCGAGCAGGGCGTGGTCGCCGCGGCGCAGGAGATCGCCGCGGCGCAGAGCGGGAGCGTCATCGTGGCGGAAGTCCCGGGGGCCGACGGCAAGACGCTCCGGACCGCGATGGACGTGGTGCGCAAGAAGCACGGCGACGCCGCGCTGTTCCTCGCCGCCGCCTCCGGTGACAAGGTCGCGATGATCGCGTCGGTGCCCAAGCCGTTGGTTGAAAGCGGCTTCAAGGCCGGCGACTGGATCAAGCACGTCGCCCCGATCGTGGGCGGCGGTGGCGGCGGTCGGCCCGACATGGCCCAGGCCGGCGGCAAAGACCCCGCTAAACTCCCCGACGCGCTCGAAGCCGCCAGGGCGTTCACTCAAGACAAGCTTTAAGGCCGCGGCTAAATGCAGATGAGCCGAGCTGGCTCAATCTGATGACCGCCTCGCTGTCCGCCGATATGCTCTGTCGCGTCCGTAGATGATCGTCCCGTAAAAGCTCGCCGCAGCATGCTTCCCTGATCATCTGAGGCTCGCACCCAACCGGATCAACAAGGCTAGCCGTGCTTATGTCTGACGACCACTCCCCCCTCTGGTCCCCTTCGCGTGCCCAAGCGTGGTACGACGAACGCCCCTGGCCGGTGGGCGCGAACTTCCTGCCTTCCACGGCCAGCAATCAGTTGGAGATGTGGCAAGCGGCGACGTTCGACGAGGCGACGATCGACCGCGAGCTCGGCTACGCGGCGGGGCTCGGGATGAACGTCATGCGTGTCTACCTGCACGACCTGTTGTTTCATGAAGACCGGGCGGGCTTGTTTGGGCGGATGGACCGCTTCCTCGCCCTGGCCGACGGCCACGGGATCGCGGTGTTGTTCGTGCTGCTGGACGACTGCTGGTCGGACGCCGCGGCGTTGGGCGATCAGCCCGAGCCGATCCCCGGGGTCCACAACTCGACGTGGCTGCGTTGCCCGGCCGACCGCGGGGTCGAACGGGCGTACGACGACCCGGTTTACCGCCAGACGGTCCGCGACTACGTGGCGGGCACGGTCGAGCGGTTCCGCGACGACCCGCGGGTTTTCGGCTGGGACCTGTACAACGAGCCGGGCAACCCCGGCAGGCGGACACACCGCCGGGTCGACGGTACGGTCGATCGTTGGGACCCGCGGCCGCAGGGCGAGCGGGCGGTGTTGGCGATGGTCCGGTGGGTCTTCGAGTGGGCCCGCGAGGTCGGCCCGGCTCAGCCGCTGACGGTCGGGGCGTGGCAAGGGGATTGGGCGGAAGACCCCGTGCCTCGGGCTTCGTTGGTGTTGAGCGACCTTGTGACGTTCCACGCCTACGGCAAGCCGGCCAACGTGCGCCACGCCATCGATTCGGTGCGCGGGCTCACCGGCGGCCGGCCGGCGGTCTGCACCGAGTGGCTGGCGCGGGGGCAGGGCAACACGGTGTTCGACGTGCTGCCGATCTTCCACGAGGCGGGCGTCGGCGCGATCCAGTGGGGGCTCGTGGCAGGCCGATCCAACACGATCTATCCTTGGCACACGTGGGACACGCCCGCCGAGCCGCCCGAGCCCGAGGTGTGGCACCACGACTTGCTGCGGCCCGACGGCTCGGCGTTCGACGACCGCGAGGCGGCCCTGTTTCGCGAGCTGACCCGACGCGTTTGATCCGTGACGGCGAACGGTCCCGGCTCGCCCCGCCTTCCCGCTATTCACCCTCTGCTCTTGGACCCCCCATGCCCCGCATCAACGACAACTACCTCAAACTCCAAGCCGGCTACCTGTTCCCCGAGATCGGCCGCCGCGTCGCTGCGTTCGCCGAAGCCAACCCCGACGCCGCGATTATCAAGCTCGGAATCGGCGACGTCACCGAGCCGCTGCCCGAGGCCTGCCGCGCCGCCATGATCAAAGCGGTCCACGAGATGGGCGACCGCGAAACCGTCCAGGGTTACGGCTCGTCCGAGGGCTACCCCTGGCTGCGGGCCGCGATCGCCGAGAACGACTTCCGCGCCCGCGGCTGCGACATCGCCGACGACGAGGTCTTCGTCTCCGACGCCAGCAAATGCGACGCGGCGAACATCCTCGACATCCTGGGCCACGACAACACGGTCGCGGTGTGCGACCCGGTGTACCCGGTGTACGTCGATACCAACGTGATGCACGGCAACACCGGCCCGGCCGGGGAGGGCGGTCGTTACGAGGGGTTGGTCTACCTGCCGATGAACGCCGAAAACGATTTTGAGCCGGCGCTGCCGGACGCGCCGGTGGACGTGATTTACCTCTGCTACCCCAACAACCCGACGGGCGCGACCGCCAGCCGGGCGACCCTGGAGAAGTGGGTCGCCTACGCCCTCGAGCACGACGCGCTGATCCTCTTCGACGCGGCGTACCACGCGTTCATCACCGACCCGGACGTGCCGCACTCGATCTTCGAGATCGACGGGGCCCGGAAGTGCGCGATCGAGTTCCGCAGCTTCTCGAAGAACGCGGGCTTCACCGGCACGCGTTGCGCGTTCACCGTGGTGCCCAAGGGCCTGACCGGCAAAGACGCTTCCGGGGGCGACGTGGAGATGCACGCGCTGTGGAACCGCCGACAGTCGACCAAGTTCAACGGCGTGTCCTATATCGTGCAGCGCGGGGCCGAGGCCGCCTACAGCGCCGAGGGCAAGGCCCAGATCGACGGGCTGGTGAGCTTCTACCTGGAAAACGCCAAGCTGATCCGCGAAGGCCTGACCGACGCCGGCATGACGGTGTTCGGCGGCGTGAACGCGCCGTACGTCTGGGTCAAGACGCCCGGCGGCGTCAGCTCGTGGGAGTTGTTCGACCAACTGCTCAACGAAGCCCATGTGGTCGGCACGCCTGGCAGCGGCTTCGGCGCCGCCGGCGAGGGCTACTTCCGCATCAGCGCGTTCAACAGCCGGGCAAACGTCGAGGAAGCGCTGCGCCGCATCGGCGCAAAACTCGCGGTGTGAGGCCGACGAACCGCGGAGCCCTATACTCTTTAACATGAATTCCGACGCGTTCAGCTTCGATCAGGAAATCGATCTGTTCCTTGCGACCTGCCGGACGGCGAGCCTGGCCACGGTCGGGAGGCTGGGCGGTGACGCAGGCCAGCCGCACGCGGCGAACGTGCAGTACGCCCACGACGCGTCGTGGTGCTTGTATTGGATCTCGTCCCCCGACTCGGCCCACAGCCAGCACCTCGCGGCCCACCCCCGTGCCGCGGTCACCGTCTACGCCCACCAGGACGTGCCCGAGCTCATCCACGGCCTGCAGATGCACGGCACCGTCGATCTGGTCATCGAGCACGGCCAAGCCGAGTGGCACCGTGTTTGGGAGCTTTACACCCGCAAGTACGATTTTGTCCGCTCGGTGCCGCAGCTGCGCGAGGCGGCGGAGAAGCAGAAGTTCTACTGCTTCCGGCCGACGTGGGTGCGGTGGATCGATAACCGCAAAGGGTTCGGCTGGAAGATCGAGAAAGACTTGGCTATGGCGGAGCCGTCCGATTGATGGGTTCTGATACCGAACGCCCGCGCGGTGAGCGGCCCGGGCTCCGCACCGATAAGCCGTAAAAAGCCGCAAACTTTTCTCGTCCGCCGAGCGCTGTCTTCGGGGCGCATGGGCTGCACCCTTGTCCCCTTGTGCGGGCGCTGCCCCAACACTGGCTCAATCGTCTTCTTCGAGTCTTCGTCGACTCGTTTTTTTGCGTTCCAGATTCTTTCGCTCTGCGCGTTTGTCGCGGGCCGCCTTGCTGTCGGCGTAAGCTTTTTGCTCGCTTTGCAACTTGCGGTAGTTGTCCCAGCGACGGGGCTCGAGGCGGCCGGCGGCGAGCGCAGCCGTCACGGCGCAGCCGGGCTCTTGGGTGTGGGTGCAGTTGGAGAATCGGCATTCGGCGACCAGCGCGAAGATCTCTGCGAAGGTGTCGTCGATTCCCGCGGCGGCCTCGGCGAGCTGGAGTTCACGGATGCCCGGCAGGTCGATGATCACGCCGCCGGCGGGCACGCGGTGGAGCGAGCGGGACGTGGTGGTGTGCTTGCCCTTGTTGTCGTCGCCGCGGACCGCGCCGACCGCCTGGTCGGCCCCGGTGAGGACGTTGACGAGTGTGGACTTGCCCACGCCCGACGAGCCGAGCGCCGCGACGGTCTGCCCGGTGGCGCAGAGTTCGCGGACCGGGGCGAGTTGGTCGGGGTCGCGGGCGTCGAGGGTTTCGATCTGCAGGCCGTCGTCGAGCGCACGGGCTTGTGCGACGAAACGCTCGGGGTCACCGGCGAGGTCGGCCTTGGTCAGCAACAGCACCGGCCGCGTCCCTGCCTCGGCGGCGAGGGCGAGGTAGCGCTCGATCCGCCCGGTGTTGAAGTCCTGGTTGCACGACGTGACGATGCACAACGTGTCCACGTTCGCCGCGAGCGTCTGCACCGCGAAGCCCGAGCCCGGAGCTTGGCGAGTCAACGCGCTGAACCGCTCGAGTCGACGCGGCGGCTGCTCCCGCCGCGGGTCCAGCAGCAGCCAATCGCCCACCGCGGGCAGCCCCTCGTCGCCGAAGAGTTGGATCGGCAGCGCGTGGGTGCCCAGCGGGTGGCGTGCGCTCCACACATGACACCGCCGGGCCTGCACGCGGCAGACCCGGGCGGGGGTAAAACCCGATTCGTGGTCGCGGCATTGGTTGGCGAAGAACGGCCGCCACCCGACGGCGGCGGCATCGAACTCATAGGCGCCGGGTTTCGGAGCGGGTCGTGTCAAGGCCGCACCTTACCCCGAGAACGTGTCCGGCGAGCGATACCTCGGAGTTTCAGAGCCCGTTAGCGGGCTGATAAGTCATCCCGAGATTCTGCTTGGGCGTCAGGATCACCACCTTCAGGTGGGCACGTTCTGAGTCGGATCGGTTGGTTAAAAGAGCCGCCTTCCCGGCGGGAATGTTGAATTGTAACTCGCCGTTGGGGCCGAGAATAACCTTACGGTCGGCGTCGTCGCCGGTTGCATTGAGCCGTACTTCGACGGGCCCGACGTTGCGGGCCAAGACCTTGAACCCCTGAGGCTGACCTCCGCCGAGCACGAAGGATTCGTTGGCCGGGATATAAAGGTTTGAGCGCAGCGTATCGAGCCCCGCGGCGAGGTTCAGCGCGTCGTTGGACTCGGGGAACCCGTCGTTGCCCGATGTCTGGCAACCGGTCAGCAGAAAGAGCGTGAAGAGGAGAACGGATGCGCGGATGGACATTGATTGCTCCGGTTTAGAAAAGTGAGAATCGCGAGTGGACGCTCGAAAGAGACGGTCGCAAAGGCATACGCAACCGGATGCCCTTTGGATTCACGGATCAATCGACCGGAGGGAGGCTTCAGTCGGCCAGGAGGCCTCGGACGGACTCGAAGATGTCCTCCGGCTCGCTCATCCGGCCCGAGCCGTTCGTCCGGCACGCCTGCCACCCCGCGGCGGGGCCGATTTCGTGGAGGTTGGGCAACAGGTCGCGGAGGGTTTGCAGGTTGCGTTGCACGACGGGGCTGGCCCACATGTCGGCGTTCATCGCCGGGGCCACGAACAGCGGGGTTTCGCTCGGCAACGCGCACACGGTCAGGCTGACCAGATCGGGCGTCAGGCCCGCGGCGATCTTCGCGATCATGTCGGCGCTGCACGGGGCGATCACGAATAGTTCGGCCCAGCGGGCCAGGCCCACGTGCTGGCTGTCGGGGCGGTCGTCGTGGTCCCACATGCTGGTGAGCACCGGGTGGCCCGACAGCGACTGGAGCGTGAGCGGCGTGATGAAGCGGGTCGCCGCCTCGGTCATGACGACGCGGACCTCGGCCCCGGCCTGGGCGAGCCGGCTGACGAGGGTGGCCGTCTTGTACGCGGCGATCCCCCCGGAGAGGCCGACGAGGACGCGGCGGCCGGCGAGGGCGGGTGGGGGTGTGGAAGCGTTGTCGGGCATGAACGGATTGTAGTTCAATCAAAAAGCCCACAGATGATTCATCTGTGGGCTCGGAGAATTCGGTTAGGAAGAAGGGTGTTTACTCGTCTTCGACGTCGGCGGAGAGCTCGAGGGTGATCTTGCCCTCGACGACTTCCTGCACGGCGACCTCGAAGTCGGTGCGGCCGAGACGCTCGACCAGCGGGCGGTCGCCGTCCATGAGCTGACGCACGCGGTGCTGGACCAGCGAGGTGAACTTGAAGCGTCCGCCAAGGTTGTTGATCACGGTGTCGTCTTTGAGGGCTTCGATCATGGCCAGGGGTTCCGGGTGGGGAGGTCGCCGGGGCGACCGGTGAGGAGTTTCGGAGAATCGAAGATTGTAGGAAAAACGCTTGTCCGAGGCAAATGCGCGGCCGTCCGGTTGGCATTGGGGCGGGGTCACCGCCCCCCGCGGAGCTGGATGAGCTCGTCGAGTAGGGCGGTGGCCGCGGCGTTTTGGCGGGGGTCGGTGTCGAAAGTCGAGTGTCGGCCGTGGGCGGTGAGGACCAGGTGATAGGTCACCGCGGCGGTGGGGGCGACGGGGGCCGGCTCGGCTGTGGGCGGGGCGGCGGTCGCCGGTGTGGTCTGCCCTTCGGAAGCAGGGACGGCAACCACCGATTGGCGGGCGGCGTCGACCAGCCGGTAGAGCAGGGCCATGCGTTCGACGGGGATCTTGGCGGTGGGGGGCGGGTAGAGGTCGGCGTGGACGCCGGGCCCCAGGGCAACGCGGAGCAGGCGGTCGGGCGTGAGCACGTGCTGGGCCGAGCGGTGCCGGGGCTCGGGGTCACGACCCGCGTCGGCTTCGGGGGTGCCGCGGACCAGGAAGACCAGCGCGAAGTCGGGCGGATACCCGGCCGGGTCGGGCGGCGACGTGGCACCCGGCCGGCAGCCGCTCACCACGATCACCAACATGGCCCACCATGCAGCAGGTAGCCGCTGGGCGCCGGGGCCGATGGCGGATTGACGGTCGATCACACTCACGCGCGGCATGATAGCGAGGGCCACCGACCACGGCGTCGACGTTCCGTCTACGGCGTGGTGGAAACGCCGCGGGCTTGGGAAGGGCGAGCCACATTCCGGTTTGTGGGCCGGGGCGGTCAACGGGTACCATTCGCGACCCATGAAAATCAGTCTCCGCTGGCTCAATGATTACCTCGCCCCGCCCGTCGCCGCCGACGCGGTCGACGACCTGCTCACGTCCCACGGCTTCCCGATCGAAGACCAAGTCGATCACGCCGAGGGAGCCGCCGCCGGCGACACGATGTTCGACGTCGAGGTCACGTCCAACCGGGGCGACTGCCTGAGCCACGTCGGCGTGGCCCGCGAGGTCGCGGCGGCGACGGGGGCGAATCTGAAGACGCCAGCATGCGATCTGCCCGACACCAGCGGCGAGGCGGTCGATTCGTTGACCTCGGTCGATCACCGCGACACCGACGCCTGCCCGCTCTACACCGCCCGGGTCATCACCGGCGTGAAGGTCGGCCCCAGCCCGGATTGGCTGGTGGCGAAGCTTGAGGCCGTGGGTCTGCGCAGCGTCAACAACGTCGTGGACGTGACCAACTTCGTGCTGCTCGAACTCGGTCAGCCGCTGCACGCGTTCGACCTCGGCAAACTCGCCGGCCGCGGGGTCGTGGTCCGCCGCGCCACGCAGGGCGAAAAATTCACCGCGATCGACGGGACCAAGCACGAGCTGCGCGACGATATGCTCGTGATCGCCGACGGCGAGAAGCCGCAGGCCGTGGCGGGCGTCATGGGCGGATTGGACTCGGAAGTCGGCGAATCGACAACGGATATCCTGCTCGAGTCGGCGATCTTCGCGCCGCTGTCGGTGCGCAAGACCAGCCGGGCGCTCAAGCTCGCCAGCGATTCGAGTTTCCGTTTCGAGCGCGGTGTGGACCCGGTGGGTGTGGAACGCGCCAGCCGACGGGCGGCGGCGCTGATCGTGGAACTCGCCGGCGGCACGCTGGCCGAGGGCGTGATCCGCACCGGGAGCCAGACCGCCGACCCCGAGCCGCACACGCTGACCCTGCGCGCGGGCCGCTGCGACGCGCTGTTGGGCCTCGAGCTCTCGCCCGAGCAACAGGCCGACTATCTGAACCGCATCGGCCTGCTTGCCCAGGCCGACGGCGACTCGGTGATCGCCAAGATCCCGACGTTCCGGCTGGACCTGTTGCGGGAGGTCGATCTGATCGAGGAGATCGCCCGGCTGCACGGCATGGACGCGATCCCGATGAAGCCGAAACTCGAACTGATCGCCCGCCCGCCGCAGGACGCGGTGTTGGCCCGCCGGGCGATCGGCGAGGTACTCGTCGCCCACGGCTACCACGAGACGATCACGTTCAGCTTCATCCGCCCCAAGGCCGCTTCGCCATTCCTGCCCGATGGAGCCGAGGCGTTGATGCTGGACGGTGACCACAAGAAAGAGGAGCCGATGCTCCGGCCGTCGGTGCTGCCGAGCCTCTTGCAGTGCCGCAAGCTCAACCAGGACGCAGGCAACCACGGCGTCAAGCTCTTCGAGACCGCCTCGACGTGGAGCGTCGAAGACGGAAAAACCGTCGAGCGCGTCAAGCTCGCGCTGCTGCGCGACGTCGGGGGCGACGGCGGCACCGACGAAGCGCTGCGTGAACTGCGCGGCGCGGTGGACGAGATCGTCGAAACCCTCGGAGGCGCGTCGGCACGCGACGCGGTCAGCGTCGAACCCGTCGAGCTCTCGGCGGTCTACGCCGCGGCGGGGCGGGTGCTGCTCGCCGGCCGGCCGATCGGGACGCTGGGCCTCGTGTCGCCCGCGGTGCGGGACGCGATGGACGTGCAGACGCCACAGGTCGCCGCGGAGTTGGACTTGCCGGTGCTGCTCGACCTGTACCCTCCGACGCGGGAAGTCGGGGCGCTGCCGAAGTTCCCCGGGATCGAGCGTGACCTGTCGGTGATCGTCGACGAGGGCGTGGCTTGGACGCAGATCGAGTCGGCGGTCGCCGCGGCGGGGCCGGAGATGCTGGAAGAACTCTCGTTCGTCGGGGTTTACCGCGGCAAGCCGATCGCTCCAGGGAGCAAGAGCGTGAGCCTGCGGATGAGGTTCCGCGATCCCGAGCGGACGCTGCGCCACGACCAAGTCGATCCGCAGGTCGCGACGGTGGTGGCGTCGCTGGGCGAGCGCGTGGGGGCGGAGCTGCGCGGGTAACTCATAGGGCGCGGAACTGCTGGCCCTTGGGGTCGGCCACCGCGGCCACGGCGGCGTGAACGCTGCGAGCCCCGGCCTTCTTCAGCAATCGCGTGCAGGCCGTGAGCGTCGAACCGGTAGTTTTCACGTCGTCGATCAGCCAGACCTCGTAGCCGGTCAGGTCGATCCCGCGCACCGCCAGCGAGCCGCGGACGTTGGCCGGCCGTTGCGACGGGGCGACGGCGGTCTGCGGCGCGGTGTGGCGGGTGCGTCGCAGCAACTCGATGCTCGGCAGCCCGCGTGCCCGGGCCAACGCCTCGGCGATCAGCTTCGCCTGGTTAAACCCACGCCCCCACCGGCGCAGCCACGGCATCGGCACCGGGCACACCACCACCTTGCTTTTGTCGAACGGCTCGCCGATCACTTCGGCCAGGTGCTTGCCGAAGAACCGGCCCCAGTTCCACTGCGCCCCGAACTTCATCGCCTTGACCCAGCTGTCCACCGGCTCGGCGTAGGCCGAGAGGCGTGTGATCCGGTCCCACCTGATCTTCTCGTCGACGCAGAACGCGCACCCGCGCGGTGTCACCGCCCCCGGCCCCGCGCTCGCCCCGCAGCGTGGGCAGTAGTCTTCCAGCCCGTCCGCCGACCACGACCCGACCGCGGCCAAACCCGCGTCCACCGCACCGGGCATCACGCCGTCGAGCACCTGCCCCCACACCCGCCCAGTCTCCCGCAGCACACGCGCCATGGCCCCCGTTATACTCGCCCGACACCCGGAAGTCGCAGAAAACCATGCCCCATTCCCGCGCCCAATCCGTGATCCCCGGCCTCAAACCGCTGACCATCTCCGCGCCCTTCGGCAACTACATCCGACCCGAAGGCTGCACCGCCACCCTCGGGACGTTCACCGTGGAAGACCGCCCTGGCCGGCCGTGGCGGATCCTCAAAACCGTCCGCTACTACCCCCGGCTCAAGGCCTGGGTTAACAAAATCGGCCTGCGTAACCCCGGCATCGGCTACGTCCAGAAGAAAGTCGCCGCCGGCAAGCTCGACCTCGCCGACAAACTCGTCTCGATCCACGGCTTCAACGACGGCGAGTGGTACACGCTGATCGACCGGATCGCCGAGCTCAAACCGATGGGTGTCGAGCTCAACATGAGCTGCCCCAACGTCGGCCACATCGACTGGCCCGCGGAGTTGTTTTCCAGGGCGGTGGCGACGGGCGTGCCGGTCATCGTCAAGCTGCCCCCGGTGAACTATCACGAGATGGTCGACCAGGCCGTGGAGCAGGGCGTGCGGGCGTTCCACGCCTGCAACACCCTGCCCGTCCCCGCCGGCGGCCTCAGCGGCCTGCCCCTCAAACCCGTCGCCCTCCAGTGCATCCACGAGCTGCGCGGCCGGCCGTGGGGCGGCGACGTGGCCATCGTCGGCGGCGGCGGCATCCGCACCCCCGAGGCGATCGACGAGTACCACGCCGCGGGGGCCGACACCTTCGCCGTCGGCACCTACGTCATGAACCCCGTCATCTTCCTGTCCCACGCCCGGCTGCGGCCGCTGCACCAGCGCATCCAATCTGTCGCGCCGAACTAACCTGTATTTGTTTCGAGCCGGGTGGGATCGTGGCAACAGACCCTCATCGAACGGCGGCACTGAAGCCGTTCTAGTCGATCGTCCCCCCAAGCATTAAGAGAATCGGTGTTCCACGGTCCTCGTGAGAGATGGCAAGAAACAGCCCGGCATCGTTTGTGCGCCAGATATGGAAGTGCGTGATGCCGGTCATCGGGATAGCGTCGTCGTCATTCGTCCCCGATAGGGTCGGCATCCCCAAGCTGTGGGTGAGTTTTTCTGCCGCAAGATCAAAGTCATTCTTGAAGTCGATGTGCAGCTCGTCGATAGCTTTATCATCGTGCTCGTCCCCGTCCAGGTTGAATTCGTGGATTCGGATGGCGTCCATGTCGCCCGAGTCGAGGAATTCATGGGCCTGACGGAGTAGGTCGCTTTGGTCGATCATCAATTCTTCCGCGTGAAGTTGGACCGCTAGGGAAGGAATCGCCAGTCAGTAAAAAAGACTCATGTGTTGGTCGTCGGCGTATACCGGGTCCTTATCGCCGGCATCGCGACCGATCACGGCGCGGTTCATCGATACAGCGGGTGTTGAGGCCCCGTGCGCGGCATCAGTCTAATCGCCCGAGGAGCCGTTCGGCCCGATCCAGTGCCTTCTCGGTGCGGGGGAGAAAGACGTTTCGGATCCAGTCTTTGTGCGGTGGGAGCCTCTGGCCGTCCCGGACCTTGGGGGTGAACAGCGGTTGAAACAAGCTCCAGTCCGCGTGCTTGCCGGTCTCCAGATACTCCTTCGACTTCGCGATCGCTGCCTCGAGTGATTCGATGCGAGCGAGGATTGCCTTGCGTTTGGGGTCGGCGTACTGGGGCATCTTCAGCGAAGGCTTTCACGGTTGAACCGGTGGCTTGGCCTTCCGAGGGCCAAAGTCATGATGACTGTAACATCCTATCCGCGGGTGGAGGAGAGATTTGGTACAAACAGTGAATTTCCGTGTGATCAAGGACTCGATATGGAATTCAGCGTTGAAGAGATCGAGAACGGCATCATGATCCTGCGCGTCGACGGCGGGCTGGATTCGTCCAACGCCCGTGAGTTCGGAGACGACGTGCAGAAGCTCGTCGACGCCGGGCACGTGAAGCTGATCCTGGACTGCGAAAAACTCAACTACATCTCCAGCTTAGGCGTCGCGGTCCTGCTGCGGCTGCACGGCAAGATGAAGCCGCTGGGCGGCGACGTGAAGCTCACGGCCCTGCACGGCACGGTGTGGGACGTGATCTCGATCTTCCAGTTGGACAAAGTGTTCGCGATCTATCCCGATGTCGCCGCGGCGCGGGCGGCGTTTGGGGACGACTGATTTGCCTGAAGGGGTGTCCGGTTTTTACACCCGGTCCTTGGGCGTGATCGAGCGGGTGACTTTGTAGGCACGGTTGCCGCGGTGTTGGCCGAGTTGCCCGATGAACTTGCGTTTGCCCTCGATGGTCAGGGCCAAGGGCGAGGCGGCGGGCTTTTCGGTCAGGATCATGTCGCCGACCTGGAGGTTGGCCAGGTCCTGCACGGTCATGGTGGTGTGGGCGAGCACGGCGGCGACGTCGACGCGGGCCGATTCGAGCGAGTTGGCCATGCGCTTCTGCAACTCGGCGTCGCGGGTGAGCTTCTTGTAGCTCGACCACGACTGGCTGCTGAGCTTGTCGACCACCGGCTCGATCACGGCGTAGGGGATGCACAGGCTCATCGTGCCCGCGCGGCTGCCCATCTTCAGCTCAAACCCCACCACGACCACAACCTCGTTGGGCGGCACGATCTGGACCAGCGCGGGGTTGGACTCGCTCTCCTCGAGCTTGAACTCGGCCTCGACGATGTTGAACCAAGCCTCGTGCATCGCGGTCATCGCCCGGGCCAGGATCTTGCCGACCAGGCGGTTTTCGATCTGCGTGAGCGGGCGCTGGGGGATGAACAACTCGGCGTTGGAGCCGCCGAGCAGGCGGTCGATCACGGGGTAGATGATCAGCGGGCTGACCTCAAGGCAGATGTTGCCTTCCAGCGGCTCGCACGACAGCAGGTTGAAGCAGGTGGGGTTGGGCAGCGAGTGGGTGAACTCGCTGAAGGTCATCTGCTCGATGTTGGCGACCTTGACCTCCATGATCGTGCGGAGGAAGCCCGACAGCGCGGCCCCGAAGTTCCGGCTGAACGCCTCGTGGAGGTTCTCCAGGGCCCGCATCTGGTCTTTGGAGACGCGTTCGGGGCGCTTGAAGTCGTAGTTGCGGATCTCGAGTTCTTCGTCGCCCCCGCGTCGTCGCTGGGAGAAGATCTGCGAGCCACCCGAGCCGTGCTCGCCGGATCCTTCCTCGGAGTCAACCGCGGCGAGTAGAGCGTCAACTTCATTCTGGTCAAGGACTTCGGCCATATTCAGCGTCTCGAACACCGGGCGCAAACACCCACTGGTCTATCGGGCGGCGGGGCGGATCGTCTGCAAACGGGGTGGCACGCGGCGGATATCCGGGCAAACCATCCTGAAACACGGTGGGCGCCGGAGGGCGGAAGGTTGGATTTGGAGATTGGTGCAATCAAAACGGGTCCGATGACCGTTGATAGGGGTGTGCACCCCGGTTTTTCCGACGATCACGTGCTGCGAGACCTGCTCCAGAGCGGGTACCGGTACGCCCTGACGCTGACCCGGGATGAGCCCCAAGCTGAGGACGTGCTGCACGAGGCGTGTCTGAGCTTGTCGCGGTCGGGCGGAACGTGGGAACGACGGCTGCTGTTCCGGGCGATCAAACACCGGTACATCGATGCGTACCGCCGGGATCAGCGCCGGCCC
Organism: Planctomycetota bacterium; assembly: GCA_039033595.1. Taxonomy (GTDB): domain Bacteria; phylum Planctomycetota; class Phycisphaerae; order Phycisphaerales; family Phycisphaeraceae; genus Algisphaera. The sequence goes on from JBCCCG010000004.1 coordinate 59,457, forward strand.
GACGAGGTCGGCGTGGAGCCCGGGGTGTTGGCCGCGGTGGCGGGGAGTGGTGCCCAGGACGGCGTGCTGGCGAAGCTGGTCCAGGCGGACACGGTCCGCGACGCGCTGCACAGCTTATCCGACGACGAGCGCGAGGCGGTGTACCTGGCCTGGGTCGAGGGCTACACGGCCCGCGAGACGGCCCGCCAACTCGACCGGCCGCGCGGCACGATCCTGAGCCTGCTGCACCGCGCCCGCCAGAAGCTGCGCGACCGCCTCGAGCCCGGCTCGCTACGGAAGAAGGCCCAACGATGAATCCCTCCCCGCCCGACAGCCCGATGCGCGGCGATGTGCAAGAGCAGGTCCGCGCGTACTACGCCGGGCAGACGCTCCGCCCCGAGAAGCTCGACGCGGTCCTGGCCGACCTGCCCTCGGGTACCGCGGCTCTTGCGCCCCGGCGGCGGACATTTAGTTCGGCGTGGGCCGTCGCGGCCAGCGTGGCTCTGGTGTTGGTTGTCGGCGGGTTGTGGACGCTGCGGCCGTCCGCCGATGCCTCGCCGACGTCGTTGGTGGCGCGGGAGATCGCGCTGAACCACACCAAGGCGCTGACGCCGGACCACCCGGCCGAGCGGTTCGAACAACTCGCGTCGATGCGGGACAAGTTGGGGTTCGCGCCGGTGGAGCCGGCGGGGCTGGCCGAGCGCGGGCTGCGTCTGGCCGGGGCGCGGTACTGCTCGGTGCAGGGCTGCATGGCGGCGCAGGTGAGCGTGGTGGATGAGCGTGGCGAGGCGTGGACGCTGTACCAGGTCCGGCCGGACGAGCGGCTGGCCACGCTGGACGAGGTGTCGATCGCCGTGGACGGGGTGGACGTGGAATTGTGGCGCGAGGCGGGGCTGGTCATGGGGCTGGCCCGCACGCGGTGACGAACGTTTGTTTCCCTTTACCTGATCGGAGTTTGATGATGCGCAGATCGATGTGGAGTGTGTTGGCCGTGGCGTTGGTGATGGCGGCGACGCCGAGTGTGCTGAGCGCCGGGGAATCGGAAGCCCCGGCCGCGCCCGAGTTGGTCGTCGTGAAGTTCCACGCCGACTGGTGCGGGTCGTGCCAGGCGATGGGCGACACGTTCGAGAACCTTACAGCCAAGCTCGACAGCGAGCCCGTCTTGTTCGTCGAACTGGATCAGACGACCACGGCCGACCGCAAGCAGGCCGGCTTCCTGATGAACGCGATGGACGGCGAGGCGGTCTGGGGCGAGTACGGCGGCAAGACCGGCTTCATCCTGCTCCTCGACCCGCAGGACATGGCCGTGGTCGGCAAACTGACCAAGGACATGGGCTTCAAGGACATGGTCAAGGCGATCGGCCAAGCCCGCCCCGCGGCGTGACCGAAAGGTCGGCACGCTGAAGAAAGAATTCGCCCGCCGCGGGAGTTGTCCCGTAGCGGGTTTTTTGCCCCTACCATTGACACCATGACCTTGTCTGTGTTCCATCCCCGAGTTTGTTTGTCGCGCCCGTCGGCGTGGTGTTTCGCCGTGGCGGCGGTGCTGGCGGCGGTGGCTTCGTCGGCCGTGGCGCAGATGCCGAGCTTCGGGATGGCCGACGCCCCCGAGCCGGTGACCGCGAGCGTCGCCGTGATGAGCCCGGAGGTCGCGGCGGGGAATCCCACGGCGATCGCGGTGGTGATCGAGATCGCCGAGCCCTACCACATCAACCCCGACGAAGCGCGGAGCGGCCCGCCGTGGTTCGAGGGGCAGTACCCCACGACGCTGCGGGTGGTTTCGTCGCCGGACGACGCGCGGTTGGGGCGGGTTCAGTTCCCCGAGCCGCACGGCTACGAGGTGTCGTACGCCGAGCAGGAGATCCTGGTCTACGACGGCCAAGTGGTGCTATATCTGCCGGTGCTGATCGACGCCGAGGCGGCGCCCGGGCCGCGGGCTTTCCAACTGGAACTCGAATATCAGGCTTGCGACCCGCAGGTCTGCCTGATGCCGGCGTTTATCGATTTGGAGGCGTCTTTCGACGTGATTGCGCCGGGCACCGCGGCGAGTGCGGGTACGGCCGAGGACACGGTGGCGTTGTTTGCCGACTTCGACCCGGCCGGCTGGTCGGAGGTGGGCGAAGACGCGGGGACGCCGGGCCCGGACGCGTCCGAGCAAAATGAGTCCCAGTCGGAATCGATCACACCCAGCGAAGCCGAGCCAGCCACACTGGCGAAGCTGCTGTCGACGTTAGCGATCGCGGTTGCGGCGGGGTTTCTGTTGAACTTCACGCCGTGTGTGTTGCCGGTGGTGCCGCTGAAGGTGATGAGTCTGGCGAAGCACGGCGAGACGGGCGGCGGACGGGGGCGAACCGTTTACCTGGCGGTCTTGATGGCGGCGGGGATCGTAGGTTTCTGGTTGGTCATCGCCGGGGCGCTAGTGTTGCTGAAGCAGTTCGAACAAGTGAACCAACTGTTTCAATACGCGTCGGTAAACTTGGTGGTGGGGGGGGTGATTGCGGTTTTGGCGGTTTCGATGCTGGGGATGTTCACGATCAACCTGCCGCGGGTGGTGTACCAGATCAATCCGACGGGCGACACGGCTTTGGGTTCGCTGGGCTTTGGCGTGATGACGGCGGTGCTAGCGACGCCGTGCGCCGGGCCGCTTATGGGCGGGGCGGTGGCATGGGCGGCGACACAAGGCGCGGGAACGACGCTGGCGACGTTTACGGCCTTGGGGCTGGGGATGGCCTTGCCTTATCTCGTGCTGACGCTGTTCCCGGGGTTGGTGAACAAGATGCCGAGGGCCGGGGCGGGCAGCGAACTGCTCAAACAGACGATGGGCGTGCTGATGCTCGCGGCGGCGGCGTTCTTCGTCGGCACGGGGATCGTCGCGCTGACGTCCGACGGCACGGCCGCCAACAGCCGCGTCCACTGGTGGGCGGTGGGTGGGTTCATCGTCGCGGCGGGGCTGTGGCTAATCGTGCGGGGCGTGGCCAAGGTGTGCCAAACCCACCGGGGGCGCGGGATCACGGGTGTCACGGGGGTTCTGCTGATCGCGGCCGGGGGGTGGGTCGGGTTTGAATTGACCCGGCCCGACGCGGCGGTTGCCGGGACCGGCGAGGCGCAGACAGGCATCCCGTGGGTGTACTACACGCCCGAGCGGCTGGCCGAGCAGCGGGCGGCGGGGCGGACGGTGGTGCTGGACTTCACGGCTGATTGGTGCCTGAACTGCAAGGCGTTAGAGAAGACGGTGCTGGAGAACGAGCGGGTGGCCTCGCGGCTGCGGGAAGACGGCGTGGTGCCGATGAAGGTGGACATCACGTCAAGCCGCAACGTCGCGGGCACGGACCTGCTCAAGGCCATGGGGCGGGTGACCATCCCGCTGCTGGTCGTGCTCGACGGCGGGGGCGACGAGGTGTTCAAGGCGGACTTCTACACGGTGGACCAGGTCGTTGACGCGCTCGACCGGGCCCAGGGCGGCGCGGTGGCCGACGCCGACGGGTAACCCAACGCTCACACTCGACAAAATCTCGCGGGCCCGCAACACTGTCGCCATGCCCATCTCACCCCGCGACAACCTGCTTGCCCACGGCATCGAACTGCCCCCGGCCCCGAAGCCGCTTGCGCTGTACATGCCCGCCACGGCCACCGACGAAACGATCTACGTCAGCGGCCAACTGCCGTTTGATAACGGCAGCCTGATCGCCACCGGTCGGGTTGGGGCCGAGGTCGATCTCGAGACCGCCCGGGCCTGTGCCCGGCGGTGCGCGGTCAACGCCCTGGCGGCGCTCGACGGGGCGCTGGAGCGGGATTGGCGACGGTTTCGGCAGGTTCTGAAGCTGACGGTGTTTGTCGCCTGCGACCCATCGTTCACCGACCACCATCTCGTCGCCGACGGGGCGAGTGAGTTGCTGGGCACGGCGTTGGCGGGTTCGACCCGGCACGCCCGGGCGGCAGTGGGCTGCCCGTCGCTGCCGATGAACGCCCCGGTCGAGGTGGAACTGATCGCCCAGACGATCGCCGAGTTCCACGGCTCGGACTGAACTCTCCGGCCGTTTTCCGCGTTCAACGGCCTGTCTGGCCCGGCAAAAGCTGGAAAACCCCGCCCGTGGTCCGGCCGGTGCCCGCCTAAGCCCACGTCCGAAAACTCCTCGGCCCCCAGCGAGGGCTTGACGAAAACCCGACGCGGGGCGACACTTACGACTTCCCGACCCTGCCGCCCGGCGGGCGTGGCACCCCCTGATTTCTTTGGAGTATTTCTATGGCACGCGCGCGTTCTGGCGGAGGCGGCAACGGAGCAATGATCGGCCTTGTGGTTTTCGGAGCCGGCTTCTTCATCTGCCTCATCCTGGCCATCCTGCTCTACACCCAGGTCAGCACCGCCGAGCAGAACGAGGCCGCGGCTCGGTCCGAGTTGACCAACGTCATCAGCAGCGCCGATCAGAACGACACGCTGGCCCAGATCACGGCCGACATCGAGGGCCGTACCACCGTCGCCAAGCTGTTGAACTACATCGACGAACGCCGCAAAGAAATCAACGGCCTGCAGGGCGACGTGGTCAACATCACCAGCGCCCGTGACCTCGCCGCGACCGAAGCCCAGCAGAACCGCGAAGCTGCCGAGCAAGCCCGAGCCGACCTCGCCCGCCTGAGCGATAACCGTACCGCCCTCGAAGCCGAACTCCGCGGCCAGGTCCAAGGGATGTCTTCGACCATCGCCGACATCTCGGCCGAGAACGATCGCCTTAAGTCGCGGATAGATCAGTCCATCATCGACGTCGAGAACTCGTATCGCCAGCAGATCGACCAGCTCAACGACCGTGTTTCCACGCTCAACAGCGAGGTCTCGCGGCTCGAACGCGTGATTAGTGATCAGCAGGTCACCATCATCGCGCTCAAGGGGGAGACCCCCGAGCCGATCCCGTTGACGGATGCCGACGCCACCATCGTCGCGCAGCTCCCCGATCAGGATAAGGTCTACCTCGGCATCGGCAGCGACCAGAACCTTGTCAAGGGCATGTCGTTCACGGTTTTCGATCCCGACGTGCTGGTCAAGCTCGAGGGCGACGATCTCAATCAGGGCAAAGCAGTGATCGACATCATCAACGTGGACAACACCACCGCCGTGGGGCTGATTGTCGAGCGCAAGCCCCGCGCGGTGATCCGTGACGGCGACGCCGTGGTCAATATCGCCTACGACCCCCGGCGGAAATACTCCTTCCACGTGTTCGGCCAGTTCGATCTGGATTTCGATGAAGAGATCGACGACTTCGGCCTCGACACGGTTAAGAATCTGGTCACCCGTTCCAACGGTCAGTTGGCCGACGAGATCGGCTACACGACCGATTTCCTCGTGCTTGGCCTTGAGCCCGAATTGCCCGTGCGACCCGATGACGAGTTGGACCTCTTGAAGATGCGGGAGTACCGCGTGGAGCTTGAGAACTTCCAGCTGTACCAGGACCGCATTGCCTTGGCCCGCGAGTTCGGCATCCCCGTGCTTAGCCAAAACCGGTTCCTGGATTTGGTCGGCTTCACGCGCCGCTGAGCCGACGGCGGATCGGTCTTCACCCGGTGCGGTGTGGCCGCCGACGCGTCGGCGCTGTGGTGTCTACCCCACGGCGGCACCTCACGGACGAGAGGCAAACAAATGGCCCAGCGGGGTCCGGTTATCGAGAAGATCGAATACGTCCTGGCCCGGCTGTTCGCCACGGCCGTGACGTCGTTCAGCGTCGAGCAGAGCCAGCGGACCGCCCGGTTCATTGGTTGGAACTTCGACCGCTTCGATGCCAAGCACCGAAAGCGTGCCCAGCACAACATCCGTTTCTGCTTCCCCGACTGGTCAGAAGACCAGATCGCGCTGTGCGCCAAGGAGTCGATCCAGCACCTGATCCAGTTGGCCTTTGAGACGTTGCACACGCCGCGCGTGCTCAACGCCGACTCCTGGCCGAACCATATCGAGATGGTCAACCTCGGCGAGGCGATCGAGATCCTCAATTCCGACCGCCCCAAGATCCTGCTCACCGGGCACCTGGGCAACTGGGAGGTGCTCGGCTACCTGCTAGCCCTGCTGGGCTACGACTCGGACACGATCGCCCGGCCGCTCGACAACCAACTGATCAACGACTGGCTGCTGGGCATCCGCGAGAAGAAGGGCATGCGGATCCTGACGAAGTACGACGTGACCGAGAAGATGGTGTCGATCCTCGAGCGGGGCGGCGCGCTCGGGTTTACCGCCGACCAGAACGCCGGGCGGAAGGGCGTGTTTGTGCCGTTCTTCGGCCGGCTGGCGAGTGCCTGGAAATCGATCGCGCTGCTGGCGATGACCCACGACTGCCCCATTATCTGTGGCTACGCCCACCGCCTGGACCGGCGGTTTCGCTTCGAGCTCGGCACCACCGATATCATCTACCCCGAAGACTGGGCCGACCGTCGCGATCCGCTGTACTACATCACGGCCCGGTACACGCGGGCCTTCGAGACGATGGTCCGGCTGCGGCCGCACCAGTACCTCTGGAGCCACCGCCGGTGGAAGTCCCGACCCCGTTTCGAGGAAGAGGGCAAACCGATACCGGGTTCGCTGCGGCGCAAGCTCGAAGACCTGCCCTGGATGGACGACGCGTTGATGCGCCGGATCGAAAACCCGCCGGCGCTGTACCAGGGCTAAAGCGGTGTGTCGGCCCTGGAGCCGCGGCCCGCCCCGAACCCGCGGCAGCGGCTAAACTGGTAGCTCGGGCTGTGGGTTCAGCCCGTGTTCCTTCCGTGCCCCCGATTCCCTGACACTAGAAAGAAAGTAGCCGACCGATGGCCGATCACGAAGAAGAACCGCTGCGCCTCAAAGGCAAAAAGATCCTGGTGGTGGACGACGACCCGGAGATCCGCGCCGCGATCGACCACGCGCTGCAGGCCGAAGGCGCGTTGACCCAGGTCTGTGGCGACGGCAACTCGGCGGTGCGCATCTGTGAGTCCGACCCGCCGGACCTGGTGGTGCTGGACATGATGCTGCCCAAACGGTCGGGCTTCCTCGTTCTCGAAAAGGTCAAGAAATTCACGACCTGCCCCCGGGTCGTGATGGTCACCGCCAACGAGGGCAAACGCCACCAGCAATACGCCGAGAACCTGGGCGTCGACGGCTACGTGCTCAAGCCCGTCCGGCTCGAACGGCTGATCTCGATGGCCGAGGAACTGCTCGGCGGAGAATAGTCGCATCGGGTTGGCCCGGCGGTTGTGAGGCGGTGCAAGCTGTTGCTAACGCACGCGGTGCTTCCCGTCGCGATATCAAGGGTTTATAATTGTGGATGCGGTGGGAGGCGTCCCGCCGTCGCGGCGTTTGTGCCTGATTCAGATGCGTCCACCGGAGCTTCCCATGATGTGTCTTTTCCGTCCGAGCCTCGGTCGTGTGGATTCGTTCTGCCGTGGCGGGCTGTGTGGTCGCGGTGCGGTGCTCGGTATCGTGCTGATCGGGATATGGGTGGCCGCCGCCGTCCCGGCCGCCGCCCGCACAGCCGTGCTAACGACCAAGGACGGCAGCACCTACGAGGGCGAACTGGTGGCTCAGACCTCGACCGTCATCGTGCTCAACGTCGGGGGCATCGACGCCAGTTTCTCTCAGGACGACGTCGCCAGCCTCACCATCCGTGAGAGCCCCGAAGAGATCTACCATAAAAAACGCGCCGCCCTGGCCGACGACGATCTCGACGGGCGTTACGAGTTGGCGAAACTGATGTACGAAGAGGACGCGTTGTCGCTTGCCCGGCGGGAACTCGTCTCGCTGCAGCGTGAATTCCCGGATGTCGCTCGCGTCGGCGAGTTGCTCAACGTCGTCGAGGCCAAGCTGAAACTCGAACAAACCCGCTCGGACCACCGCCAAGACCGCAGCCGAGCCGGAGGTACCGACCGTAGCGAAGATCGGCCGGGCCGGCAAGGCCCGAGCGATGAACACCCGTATCTCACAGCAGACCAGATCAACTTGATCCGGGTGTACGAGGTCGACCTCGACACCAAGCCGCGCGTAACGGTCTCGTCGCGAGCGATCAACCAGCTTTTCGAACGCTACGGCGACCGCGACGCCGTGCCCCGCGGCCGACGCGAACGCAGCGAGTTCAAACGCCTGCCGGGTTATGAACAGCTCGACATGTTCTTCAGAGTCCAGGCCCGCGACCTCTACGACCAAATCATCATCCGCACCGAGCCCGAACCGCTTAGCCAGTACCGTCGCAGCGTCAACAGCCAGTACGTCGCCCGCTTCTTCGCGCCGACGTTCGGGCAGGGCGCGATCGACGGGCTGTTGTTGTTCAACGGCCGACCCGACGACGAGGCGGAGGCTTACACGAACTTTTACTTCCTCACCACATTCAGGTACGAGGGCAACTCGCTGATCGATCGTGACGACCCCGAGATGTCGCTGCTGCTGCAGTGGGGCCTGGACCGGGAGGCGGCGAAGTTCCCCGCGCCCGACGTCGCCGGCTGGCGGCCGCAGTTCCGCTCGACCCAGGACGCGGATTTCCGCCGCTACGTGGAATGGATCGGCTCGTTGTTTGACGGCGAACCGGACTACGGCATCACCTATCCGCCGCAGCGGGGTAACTGAGCCGGCTCGCGCCGTCCGGTCCGGGGCCGACCCCGCCGAAGAGGGATCCGCGTCATGAAGGTCCGGGAATCCGGGGCCGGAACCGGGTTTCGCCGCCCCCGGGGCCCCGGGCTTTTGCCGGACGGTGGGATGCGGTATCTTATGTGGTTCCAGGGAATAACCGTCCGCGTCGTATGCGAAAGGGCCTCTGCCGTGTCAATCCGTATCCAAACCGTTTCGCTGGCCGCGATCGTTCTCGCCACCGGGCTAACCGCGGGCTGTGACGACTCCGCCGCCCAAGCCGCCAAATCCCGCGCGTCGCTCGGCGAGGCGTTGGCCACGTTGGAAGAGGCTAACCGCGGCTACGTATCCGGTGACTCCGATCAGGATTACTCGGCGTTCCGCCGCGACAAGCTCGCCCAGGCCGAGGGACAGCTCGAGACGCTCACCCAGGCTCCGGACCCCGTAACCGCGACCGAAGCCCGCCTCCGCTTGGCCGGTGTGTACACCACCCAGGCCTACGATGAAGTGAAACAGGCCGCCGCGGCCTTCGCGGGTGTTGGCCAGCGTAGCCGTTCGCTCTTCGACCAACTCGCCACGATCCAACGCATCAATACGCTGATCGTCGCCCGGACCGGTGACGGCGGGGCGGTGCTCAACGCACTGGGTGAAGGCGACGCGCTCATCCGCCAGAGCAAGGCCGGCGTCACCGCCAACCTGTCGGAGATCGCCGGCCAACGCGAGGGCGCCATCCTCGACGCCGAGAAACACAACAACGCCGCGGCCGGCCACTTTACCCGCGCCACCGAATTCGAGAAACAGGCCTTCGTCGCCGCCACCGACGCCGAGAAGCAGGAAGCCTACACCAACGCCTACCAGGCCCAGCTCGCGGGACAGGCGGCCCAGAAGCAGGCTCAGGACGCCCAGATCCTTGCCGGCCGCCTCGCCCAACAGGCCGCGGCGCTCGAGAACGAGGTCAAGCTGTGGGACAAGATGGCCCAGCAGGTCGGCGATCTGACCGAACGCGTCCGTCGAGAAGGCGACTCCGCCGCCCGCGACGTCAGTACCGCCAGCAGCAACAAGGGCTTGGCGATCGCCACCATGAAGGAACAGCACGACGCGATCACGGCCGCGTACGACCAAGGCGTGAAGGCACGCCTCGATACGGCCGTGGACCTGGCGAAGCGGGCGATCGATTCTCTGGAAGGTGTCCGCAGCGCTGCCGACCGGTCCCAGCGTGAGAAAGTGGCGTTCGAGCTCCTTTCCGCCCGGGTCACCTTGACCCAGGCCCTTACCCGGCAGGCCCGATATACGAAGGACTACGCCGGCATCGTCCGCTCCATCGCCGAGAACCCCGCCGTCGCGGGCACCGCCGCCGCCTCCGCCGCCCAGTCCCAAGCCGTCACCCTCGGCAACGAGGCCCAGGAAGCGACCGAGCGTGCCCAGGCCGCGATCGACGCCGGCCTGCAGCAGATCGAGGAGGGCCAACTCGCCGGCGATGATGCCGATTCGATGGCTCAGGCGCTGCGGACGTACGGCACGCAGTTGAACTGATTCTCCCGGCTACCCAATCCCAGACCGGCAGGGAACAGCCGGTTGCGAATAGATTTTTTGCGTGCGCTTAGGGCGCATCCCGACGATCTGTTCTACTCGCTGATCTGCAGTTCGGCGAGCGCCATCATCGTGTCCTGCGCGAAGTCGAAGACCTTGTCGAGCCCGGTCGTGAGGAACAGCGACCACACGGCGTTGGTCGGTCCGGCGATCCGCAGCTTGCTGCCCGCGTCGGTGACCAGCTTACGCACCCGCAGCATCTGCGAGAGGTTTGAGCTGTTGAGGACATCGAGTCCCGACAGGTCGATCACCACGTGTGGCTTGGGTTCGGCCTTGCCGAACTGGCCGACAAGCGTGTCGATCTCTTCGGAGAACGTCGGCTCGGGCGACATCTGACACAACCAGATCTGGTCTGACCATTTTTGCAGTGGCATGAGGAGCTTTCGTGAACCCGGCCGCCGGGGCCAGGCGGGGTTGATGGGAGTGTTAAGCGTTACCGGGCGCGGCGTCCGTTGCGGCGTCGGGGCCGTCTCCGTCGCTTTCGTCTTTCACCCGCGCCACGGCCGTGAGCTTGTCGCCGGCCGACAGCGAGATCACCCGGACGCCCGCCGACGCCCGCTTGGTCTGGCGGATCGTCTCGGCGTTGATCCGCACGATCATACCGTTGACGGTGATCAGCATCAGATCGTCGGCCGGGGTGATCCGGCGGATGGCCACGACCTCGCCGTTGCGGGCGGTGGTCTGGATGTCGCGTCGGCCCTTGCCGCCGCGGCTCTGGGCGCGGGTGCTGCCGTCTTCGGACTGCACGAGGTACTCGACCAGCGGTGTACGCTTGCCGAAGCCGTTCTCGGTGACCGTGAGCAGGTCGGCTTCGTTGTTTTCCGGGGCGACGCGGATCACGCCGATGACTTGGTCGCCTTCGGCCAGGTCGACGCCCTTCACGCCGCTGGCGTTGCGGCCCATCGCCCGGGCGTCGTCGGCCCGGAAGCGGATCGCCATGCCCGTCTTGGTGCCCAGGATGATGTGGTCGTCCCCGCCCAGCCACTTGACTCCGACGAGCGCGTCTCCGTCGCGGAGGTTCAGCGCGATCAGGCCCGAGCTGTTGACGTTGCGGTAGTCGGCCAGCGCGGTGCGTTTCACCAGGCCGTTCGCGGTGGCGAATAGCAGGAAGTCCTCACCTTTCTCGAAGTCGGCGATCGGCATGAACTCGACGACGCGTTCGCCGTCCTGCAGCTTGATCATGTTGATGATCGCCCGGCCGCGGCTGGTCCGCCCCGCCTCGGGGATGTTGAACACCTTGAGCTTGAACACCCGGCCGGTGTTGGTGAAACAGAGCAGGTCGTCGTGCGTGCTGGCGACGAAGACCTCTTCGGTGAAGTCGTCTTCCTTGCTCTTGGCCCCGATGACGCCCTTGCCGCCGCGGCCCTGGGTCTTGTATTCGTCAACGGGCAGGCGTTTGACGTAGCCCGAGTGGGTGATGGTCACCACGACGCGTTCGACGGGCGTGAGCGCCGCCAGGTCGAGGTCGTTGGCTTCGCCGTCTTCGATCACGGTCCGGCGATCGTCGGCGTGCTTGGCCTTGAGGCCGGCGACCTCGTCGAGGATGATCGCCTCGACACGCTTCGGGTCGGCCAGGATGGCCTCGTATTCTTCGATTTCGCCGACGAGCCTGGTGTAGTCGGACACCAGCTTCTCGATTTCGAGGCCGACCAACTGGATCAGTTGCAGCCGGCCGATGGCCTCGGCCTGCACACGGGTCAGCCGGGTGTCGCCCTCGGCGGTCACGTCGAGCAGGCGCTGGGGGATCTTCGGGGCGTAGGCGTGGTCGGCGGGGATGCGGAAGCCACGGGCCATGAGTTTCTCGATTGCTTCGTCGCGGGTCGTCGACTCGCGGATCAACCGGATGACCTCGTCGATGTCGCAGACCGCGTAGATCAAGCCCTCGATGCGGTGGGCTTCCTGCTGCGCCTTGTTGAGCAGGAACGCGGTCTTGCGGCGGGTGACCTCGACGCGGTGGTCGATGTAGCAGTCGATCATCTGCCGCAGCGTGAGCGTGCGCGGCTGGCCCTTGACCAACGCGATGTTGATCATGCTGAACGTCGACTGCAGCGGCGTGAGCGCGTAGAGCTGGTTCTCCACCGCCTCGGGCGAGGCGCCGCGCTTGAGCTTGATGACCATCCGCATGCCGCCGCGGTTCGACGACTCGTCGACGATGTCGGCCACGTCTTCGAGCCGGCCGGCCTTGTTCATGGCGACGATCTTATCGATAACGCCGGTGACCTTGCTGACCTGGTAGGGCAGCTCGGTGACGACCAGACGGTCTTGCTTGCCCGAGGTTTCGTGGTGCATCTTAGCGCGGACGGTCACGCGGCCGCGGCCCGTGCGGTAAGACGCGGCGATGCCGGCCCGGCCCATGATGGTGCCGCCGGTGGGGAAGTCGGGGCCCGGGATGATCTGCATCAGCTCGGGCAGCTCGATGTCGGGGTTCTGGATCACCGCGGTGATCGCGTCGCAGACCTCGCCGAGGTTGTGTGGGGCGAGGCTGGTGGCCATACCCACGGCGATCCCGAGGCTGCCGTTGACTAGTAGGTTCGGGAACTTGCCGGGCAGGACCATCGGCTCGTCGCGGGTCGCGTCGTAGTTCTCCTGCCAGTCGACGGTGTCCATCTTCAGGTCGTCGAGCAGGTCCGCGGCGGGCGCGGCCATGCGAGCCTCGGTGTAGCGCATCGCGGCGGGGGGGTCGGGGTCGACGCTGCCGAAGTTGCCCTGCGGGTCGACGAGGGTGTGCCGCATCTTCCAGCCCTGGGCCATGCCCACCAGCGCGGCGTAGACCGACTGGTCGCCGTGGGGGTGGTAGTTGCCGGTGGTGTCGCCGACGATCTTGGCGCACTTGCGGTGCTTGGAACCGGGCCGCAGGTTTAGGTCGTTCATCGCCACGAGGATGCGGCGTAGCGACGGCTTGAGCCCGTCCCGCACGTCCGGCAAGGCCCGGTCCACGATGGTCGACATCGCGTACGTCAGGTAGCTGTCGGCCAGCTCGCGCTCGATCGCCAGGTCCTGCACGTGGCCGCCGATAACCGGCCCGTCGCCGATTCCCTCGGCCGGCATTTCGTCGGGGTCCTGATCGTCTTGGGGCGGGTTGTCCGGGGGCGTTTCGGCCATGAATCTAAGGCTCCTCGGGGGCGGATCCGCCCTCGTTTCCAAGCCCGTATTTTAGCAGAATTAAGCCGCCACTGCCGGGCCGCGGAGCCGCTCGGTAACCGCGGGGCGGGCCAGAAAAGCCCGGTCCCGGACAGCGAAATCCGGCGCACTCCGTCGGGCGCTTGCTATCATCTGCCCCCTATGGAAGCAGGCATCGTCGGTCTCCCGAACGTGGGCAAATCCACACTCTTTAACGCGTTGACCAGCGCGGGTATCCCCAGCGAGAACTTCCCGTTCTGTACGATCGAGCCCAACGTCGGCGTCGTTCCCGTGCCCGACGGCCGGCTCGAAACCATCGCCCAGTACATCCCGCCTCAGAAAGTGATCCCCGCGGCGCTGCGGTTGGTGGATATCGCGGGCATCGTCAAGGGCGCGTCCGAGGGCGAGGGCCTGGGCAACAAGTTCCTCAGCCACATCAAGTCGGTTGACGCGATCCTGCACGTCGTCCGCTGCTTCGAGGACAACGACATCACCCACGTTGACGGCAGTGTCGATCCCATCCGGGACATCGAAGTGATCGACACCGAGTTGATGCTCTCGGATTTGGCGACGGTCGAGAGTTCGCTCCAGAAAGCCGCCCGCACCGCGAAGTCCGGCGACAAAGAAGCGAAGGCGCGATTGGCGTTACTCGAAAAATGTCAGCCCGTGCTCGCCGAGGGCAAGCCGATCCGCAACCTGATCGCGTCCGAGAAACTCGACCCCGAAGAACTCAAAGCCCTCAAGGGCTTCGGCCTGATCACCGCCAAACAGGTGCTCTACGTAGCCAACGTCGACGAAGACGACCTCCACGGCGGAGGCGAACTCGTCTCGCGTGTCCGTGAACGCGCCACCGCCGAAGGCGGGGCGGTGGTACCGGTGTGCGCGAAGCTCGAGAGCGAGCTGGCCGAGCTCGACGACGCGGACCGCGACGAGATGCTCGGCAGCGTGGGCTTGGAAGAACCCGCGCTCGCGGCGCTGGCCCGCGCGGCGTACAAGTTGTTGGGCTACCAGAGCTATTTCACGGCCGGCGAGAAAGAGGTCCGGGCTTGGACCATCCCGATCGGTGCGACCGCGCCGCAGGCGGCGGGCGTGATCCATACCGATTTCGAGGCCAAGTTCATCCGGGCCGAGGTCTACACGCTGCCCGACTTGATCGAACACGAAAACGAAAAGGCCATCCGAGAAGCCGGCAAGCTGCGAGCCGAAGGCAAAGCCTACGTCGTCCAGGACGGCGACATCTGCCATTTCCTTTGACCGGCGGACAAAAAAACGGCCGAACCCTTGGTGGGATCGGCCGCTCAGGTTTTTCCGAATCAGCGCGGTTTAGTTGGTCGCGTCTTCGAGAGCGCCGGCGGCCTCGTTGGCGGCGTCTTCCACGGCGCCCTCGGCTTCTTCCGCGGCATCTCCCGCCGCGTCGGCGGCGTCATCCGCGGCGTCGCCGATGGCGTCGGCCGCGTCGTCGCTCTTTTCACAGCCCACGACGAAACCGGTGCCAAACGTCAAGGCCGCCAAGAGCCCCGCGGCCACGAACAATTTCTTAAGCCAATCCATGTTGATCCCTTTCGATCGAATCCACCGGCCCCCGGGCCGCGCGGCGACACGCCGACGATCCCGGATGGCCAAAACCTCAATATATATTTTACCGCGTTTTCTCGATCTTGGACACGTCGATTGCCGCCGGGGTCGAAGCCCCCGCGCCGGGTGTTCGGGGCAAGGCCTCGGACGGCGGTTACTCGGTAAGTGAAGACCGCCGGAACGGCCGGTTCAGGGCGGTCTTGAATCGCGTTAGGTCGTCGTCCGATGGCACGCCGTACGGCCGGAAGCGGGCGATGGTGCCGCGGTCTTCGCGGTACAAGAGCGCCCGATACGGGCCCAAGTCGTTGGCGGCGGAGCTGTCGATGAGCTGGGCCGAGTCGGTGGCGGACATCTGGAACATGACCCGGTTGTCGAACTCACGCAGGGCCCGGCGGTCGAAGACCTGTTCGAGCGACGCGGCGCGGTCACAGGCGATGAGCAGGTGCATGCCGACGACCGGGCCGTCGCGGAGGATCTCCATGATCTGCTCGTCGGGTTTGGAGGAGCCGCCGGCATCGTCGTCCAGAGAAAACGAGAAGCCTTCGTCGGACTTGCGGAACTGGCGGAAGCGCTGGAGGCCGAACACGGCGATGAAGATCGCCGGGTCGTCGGGGCCGCCGTCTTCGATCCGGCGTTTGAGTTCGGCGTGGAGTTCGGCGAGGGTGGTGTCGACGTCGCGGAACGGCACCTGCGCGACGCCGTGGGGCAGCGCGCCGAGGGTATCGCGGACCAGCGTGTCGTGCTCGGGCTCGGTCGAGCCGGACATGACCACGAAGCGGGCCCGGTCGGGGTGGTGCCCGGCGGCGAGGCTGAGGATCGAGGTGGTCAGCAGGCCCAGCGTGGCGTCGGCGTTCTGGCCGAGGATCACGGCGTTCGAGCCGTTGAGCCTAGGGAAGGCCACGCTGATCGGATCGTCGATGGCGATGGGTTCGCCGAGGTGGGCCGCGGCGCGGGTATCCGCGGCGGCCCAGTCGGGCGCGTCGAGTAGCCGGTTCAGCGGCGCGTTGTCGGCGAGGCTGGCGGCGGCGTTGCCCTCGAAGACGAAGCATTCCTTCGCCCGGACGTCGTGCCGTTCGGCCAGGGCGCGGATACGGTCGAGGTTCTGACGCAACTCATGGTCGGGCAGCCAGGCGACCTGGAACAGGTTGTTGGCCTCGAGGCTGCCGCCCTGGTCGTTGTAGATCGCCTCGCCGGGGCGGGACAGCAGCCGGGCGGCCGAGTTCTCGTCGCCGAGGATCAACTGGCTGTCGTTCTCCGAGCACTGCAACGCGATGCGGACGGCCATCTGCCCCATCGTGCCGCGGGGCAGGCCGGCGGCGCCGCTGAGCGACTGCGAGCCCAGGAACACGTGCATCCCGAACGCCCGGCCCTGTCGCACCAGACGGTCCAGCAGCAGCGTGGCGTTCTGGGCAATCGCGTCGTCCTGGCTGAACATCTCCTGAAACTCGTCGACGATCAGCATGACCCGCGGCATCGGGTCGCCGGGCACGGCCTTGTGGTAGCCCGAGAGGTTGGCCACGCCGGCGGCGCGGAACGTCTCGCCGCGCTCGTCGAGCATGGCGTCGAGGCGCTTGAAGATCGACAGGCCGAACTCGCGGTCGGATTCGATCGCGACCGCTCGCAGGTGCGGGGGACGGTTGTTGACATAGGGTTTGAACTCCACGCCCTTCTTGAAGTCGATCAGGTACAGCTCGAGCTGGTCCGGCGGGTACCACAGGCAGAGGTTGGTAATCAGCGTGTGTAGTAGTGACGACTTGCCCGAGCCGGTCTTGCCCGCGACCAACGCGTGCTGGGCGACGCCGACGCCGAGGCGGAAGTCCTGCAAGCGTGTTGCGCCCGACCGCCCGACGGGCACGGCGATGTCGTCCGGGGCGCGGCGCGACCAGCACGCGCCGTCGTCGGCGGGTGTGATCGTATGGAACGGAACCTGCACGCGGCCGGCGTCGATCGCCGCCCGGCCGATCTTGCCGACCAAGTCGGTGGTCAGTTCTTCCGGCGGCGGCTCATCGGGGGTGAAGTCGAAGCGTTCGCAGACGGGGTGACGCCACCGCCAGCCGTCGTCGCCGTGGGTGACGACCGTGCAGTGCCGACGCAGGTCATCGATCTCCCCGGCCGGTGGGGCCTGCCGCAGGTCGTGGAGGACCAACACGAAGACGCCCGAGCGGGCGCCGCTGGCGGCGATGGAGTTCAGCCGGGCGGCGGCCTCGCTGGAAAAGCCGTGCGGGTAGTCGGCCGCGACGAGGAAGCGGTACGGCTCGGCCAACTCGCCGGCTTGGGCGTTGTACTCGTCGATCGAGGCGAAGTCGTTGCGCAGATACTTCTGGATCATCTGCCCCATGTGGTCGGTCAGGTCGGTCAGCCGGCGGTCGATGTGCGACGGCTCGGACCAGACACGGGAGTTGACCAACGAGTCTTCGTGGTCGGCCAGGTGCATGAGCCCGCCGAAGGACTCGCCCAGGCCGACCGGGTCGATCAGCGTGAACTTGACGCGGGCCGGGGGCAGCGTCGTGAGCAGACGCAGGATCACGGCGGACATGACGCCCAGGCCTTCGTCGCGCTTCTCCGGGGGCGCCGCGAGATATAGCGAGCGCTGGTCCGGCCCCGAGAGCAGGGCGGGCACGCGCAGCGACGGCGGGAGGTTGAGGTCGAAGCGCCCGCCGGTCGCCTCGTCGTCGAGCAGGCGGGCGGGCTCGATGTGCAGCGAGCCGAAACGCACGGCCGGCGCGGAAGCCTCCGGCGGCGACCACGACGACCACGCCGGGGCGTCCCACGGCCGGTTGGACGTCTGCTCGAGCTGCTGCATCTCGTCGAGGCTGTGCAGCACACGGTCGCGTCCGGCGTCCCATTTGTTCTGTAACGCCGCGTATCGGGCCTCGTACCGCTGGGTGAGGCGGTCCAGGTCGCGGCGCTGGCGGCGCTCGGCGATGTCGATCCGTCGGGCCCGGCGTTCGGCGACCGCTTCTTTCGTGGCTTCACTCTCGGCCTCAAACGCGGCGCGTTCCCGGTCGTGTTGCAACGCGAGCTTTTCGGACTGTGCCGCGGCCTTGGTTTCCAGTTCTGCGGAGGCCTCTTTCTGACGGGCGCTGATCTTCTCGAAGAGCGGGGCGAATTTGAGTTCGGTTGCGGCGTGTGACTTGTCGCGCTCGGCCCGGGCTTCGGCGACGCCGGCGTCTAGCTTGGCCCGCGCGGCGCGGCGGACTTGATCGAAATACTTGGCCTGAGCGGTACGCACGTTTTGGTACTGGGCGTGAGCGCGTGCGATCTGTTTGGTCGCGACGCCGAACAGGACGCGGCCGAGGAGCCAGCACAGACTGCCGCAGACGAGAAATCCGCCCGCCCCGGTGATCACGGGCGACCACGCCCAGCCCAGGGTGTTGCCCAGGACGACGAGCCCGACGGTCGCCCCGGCGGTGAGCACGAACCAGATCAGGTACGGCAGGAAGCTGAGAAACAGGACGGGCAGCAGCAGCCGCTTGAGTCCACGCAGCGCCGCTAGCAGGGTGTCGTGCTGTTGGGCGTATTGTTCGGTGAGTCCGTTGAAAGCGCTTTGGGCCTCGGAGTGCGGCACGGCTTCAGCTGGGGATTCATCCGGGGTCTGCGGAGCGTTTTCTTCCCGGGCTGGGGGGGCGGGCTGGCGGTATTGCTTAAGGGTTTCGGCGACGCGTTCGTCGGTGGCGTCGGCTTCCTTCCGCATCGTTTCGAGTTGCAGCAGGTCTTCTTCGTGTTCGGCTTTGAGTTCGTTGGTGCGGCCTTCCAACACGCTGTCGGCAACCCATCGCTCGTGGGTATATTCACCACGGGACTTAGCCTCGCGGTCCTTGGCTTTGCCGTCGATCTGGGCGCGGACTTTCTGCGCGTCGGTGTCGAGCTTCTGCTTGCGCTGAGCCGCCTCGGCCTCGATCGCCTCGTGGCGCTCTTGACGGGTTTTGCGGAATCGGCGGAGCTTCGCCGCGGCGCGGGTTTCGGCCCGATCAATCGACCGCTCGTAGCGTTTTTTGACGAAAGCGGTGCGGTCGTCACGCTCGGCCAAGATCTGCCGCTCGGTGAGTTCGCAGGTGTTGGACAGGTCGATGAGGTCGGACAATGCCGCGACCTGACGCCGCCCGACGGACGACAGCGGCGGCTCGACGGCGGCGGCTTCGTGTGGTGATTCCGCAGCGGGCCCCGCCGAAGTTTCGGCGTCGTTTTCCGGGGGGTGGGATGCAGGTTCGGAACTCATGAACACTCCTGTCGGGCCCGCTGGACGGCGAGCTGGGTCTGATTCATCACGTCGATCGCTTGGCGGAGGTCTTCGTCGATGGGGCGGATGAAGTCCTGCTCGAACCGCCGCGCCGCCGCGTCGTCCCACGTACGCTGCAGCTCGTCCCAGCGCACGGCCAGGGCTTTACGCGCATCGGTGAGGGTGGAGATGCCGACGCCCAGGCTCATGGCTGTTCCTCGGGGTTTTCATCGGTGGGTTCGGGGGATTCTTCGTTGACGGCATCGGCGGGTTCGTCGGCGGGCCGGCGCACCGAGGCGGAGCCCCCGTCGGCGAGGGATAAGTCGGTGCCGGCGGTGGTTTGCACGCCGAGGTAGTCTTCGATCGCGCGGAGGTGCGCTTCAAGCCGGGCGAGGGCCCGCGGCACGGCCGACTCGGCCACGCCGCGGGCGGCCTGAGTCCCGCTGAGGAACTGATCAGTCTCCTTGTCGAACACCCGGTTCCAACGTTTGGTGGTTTCAAGCTTTTCGTCGAGCCACTCGAGCTTGGCCTTGCACTGCGCGGCGACTTTTTTCTCGTAGGCGATGGACGCAGGGTCGCCGGTGGCGGTGGGGGTGAACTTCTTGCGCCGCAGGTCGTCGGCCGCGGCTTCGAGGGCCCGCTGGGCCTTGCGGCGCTCGGCGGTGAGGCGGGCAGGGTGTTCCTCGCGGAGCCAGCGCTGGGTTGCGTTCACGTCTGCGTCGGCGGCGGCGAGGCCGTGCTGCACGCCTTCGCCGAGCTTGACGAGGAACGCGCGGAAGTCTTCGATGTGTCGGACCGATAACACCCGGGCTCGTTCGGCCATAAAAATATTCCGTTGCGGGGAGGTTGATCTCGATTCCGGGCGGGGCGGGGTTACGCGTCCAGGTAGGCCTCGATGTGCCGGGCCTTCTTGACCAGCATCTTGGCGTGTTCGTCGTTGGCTTCAAGGAAGCGGTCAATAAACCGCACCGCCTCGTGGAACTGCTGAGCGAACTTGGCCTGTTCCTGATCCTGCCAGCTCGCCTCGAGGCGGCGCATCTGGCCCTTGAGCCCGCCGGTGAGTTCCTGCACCGAGCGGTTGTAGTGAGCCAACGCCTTGGCGAACTTCATCAGGTCTTCGGGATCGACGTGTGCTTTAGCCACGGGGGGTCCTCGGGGAGAAACGGACAACTCGAATCGCTACCGTATTTTACGGCGGATCCGGGGCCAGCGGAAGTGTTTTAGGCTTGCCAGATCTTGCGGATCGAGGCCCGCGGGCTGTTGGTTAATCGCGTTTGAGCAGTTGTTCGCGTTGGATCATTACCCGGAGCGTGTGGCAGACCAGCTCGACCTGCGTCGGGTCCATGCGGTTGAAGAACGGCAGCGCGATCGTGCGCTCGCTGATCGATTCGGCGATGGGGAAATCGCCCTTGGTGAAGCCGAACGTTTCGCGGTAGAACGGCTGGAGGTGGATGCAAGGGAAGTAGTTGGACGCGCCGATCTCGTGGCGTTTGAGTCCTTGGATGATGCGGTCGCGTTCGACGTGCCCGTAGTCGGCGGTGAGGCGGACGACGAAGACGAACCACGACACGGTGGCCTCGGCGTCGGGCTCGACGGTGGGTAGGACCAGGTCGTCCCAGTCCATTAGCCGACGCATGTAGTGGCCCGCGACGGTGCGACGGGCTTCGAGCATGTCGGTGAGCCGTTGCATCTGCACGACGCCGAGCGCGGCGTTGATTTCCGACAGGCGGTAGTTGTAGCCCAGGCGCTCGTGGGCGAGCCACGACCCTGCGTTCTGCGCCGTGCCCACGTGGGCGGTCGTCGCCCGGCCCTGGTTCCGCAGGCTGCGGCAGGTGTCGGCGAGCCGGTCATCGTCGGTGACGATCATCCCGCCCTCGCCGGTGGTGATCTGCTTGTTGGGGTAGAAACCGAACACGCCCGCCCGGCCGAACGAGCCCACGGCCCGGCCGCACGCCGCGACGCCGCCCAGCCCCTCGCAGCAGTCTTCCACCAGCGCGATCTCGTAGCGGTTGCACAGCTGCTCGAGGTCGGCCATGTGCGTCGTGTTGCCGAAGACTTCTACGGCGACCACGGCTTTGGTCTTCGGTGTGATCGCGGCCTCGACTTTTTTCGGGTCCATGTTCATCGACGTCGGGCAGATGTCGACGAACACCGGCGTCGCGCCGACCATCAAGATGCAGTTGGCCGAGGCGATAAAGCTGAACGGCGTGGTGATCACCTCGTCGCCCGGGCCGACGCCCAATGCCAGCATCAGCAGGTGCAGCCCCGCGGTGCCCGACGAGACCGCCACGCCTTGGCGGCGCTGGGACCGGTTGGCCACGGCGTTCTCGAAGTCTTCCTGCCGGGGGCCGATGCTCAGCCGGCCGCTTCGGAGGGTCTGGACCACCGCGTCGATCTCGGCGTCGGTGATGTCGGGCAGGCTGAGGGGGATGTCGCTCATGAGGAAGATTCGATCGGCGGGGCGGGCGGGCCGCGGCCGGCTCCGACGGAGAGGGCAGCCGGGCGGGGCGGAAAGGATATCGTGTTCTGGGCGCCCGTGACACCGGCGCCCCGGTTGACGCCCTACGGCCGGCGTGTCCCGTCGGCCGTAGGTGGACCCGGGGCGAGCAGAGCCGTGATCGCCCCGGGCCCCTGCCCGGTGCGATCGAGATAGGCCCAGGCCGTCTGTACCCTCAGCGAGTCGTCGAGCTCGACGCCGCCTTGGATAAGTTGCTCCAACGTCTGCCGGTCGTCGTCGGAAAGCGGCGTGGCCGACTGGGTACGCAGCACCAGCACGAGCGCGGCGGTGTCGCGGTCGATGAACTCCGGGAGCTGCTCGGCGATCCGCAGCGCGATCCCGCTGCCGTCACGGATCAGACCCAACAGCACCGCCCGCTGCCAGGACTCGTCGGCGTTCGGGGCCGACAACGCCTCGACGAAGAACCGGGCGGTCGTCGAATCAGTATCGGCGAGCACCACCTGGACGGCGTTGACCACGGCCTCGAGCCGGCGCGATCGGCCGCGCGGGTCGCCCGGTTCGTATCGCTGAATCAGTATCCGACCCAGTGCGGACGAACCGGTTTCTTCGGCGTAGCCCGCGGCCCAGCCCCAGACCCGCGGGTGGCCCGACTCGAGCAACTTCGCTACGGCCGCTTCGACCGCGTCGGCGCCGCTCGCGTCCTGCCGGAACGCGGCGACCTCTTGCCCGGCCCGCCCGAGTTTCGCGATCAAGGCGTCCTCGTCGGCGATCAATGTCTCGAACCGTTCCGCGTCCAGCCAGGGCGCGACTTCCAGACCGGCCAAAGCCAACCGAGCCCGTCGTGAAACGTCGCCGGCCGCTTCCGCCCGGGCCACGCGGTCGGACCACGCCCGGTCGGCGCCGGCCTGGCCGAAACGCACCGCGACTTTGAGCGCAAGCATCTCGACGCGGGCGGCCGTGCCGTCGTGCTCGGCAACGGCGAGCGCCCAGTCGCCGCACCGTCGCAGGCCGTGCGTCCACGCCGTCTCCAGCAGCATCGCCGTGACCGTCTCGGTGGTCGACCCCGCTTGCCGGGTGAATGCGTCCAGCACCGCGGTGCCGCGCGGGTCGCCCATCTCGTGCAGCAGCAGCCCCGCCAGGCCACGCTGCCCGGGGGCCGGCGAGTCGAGCGCGGCCAGCAACGCCGCGTGCCCCGGCGACTGATCATCGAACGCTCCGGCCGCGACCCGCGGCGTGGCGAGCAGCAGCTTCACGGCCGGATCCAGGCCCGCCCAACCCAGCAGCGTGTCGAGCGCTTCTTCATCCAATAAATCGCCGTCGAGCGCGGCACCGATGAGCTCGGCCTGCAGGTCGCGCCGGCGGACCTGCGCGATCGCTTCGACATCGAGCATGGAGGACGCAGAGAGCTCGGCGGCGCCCAGCCACCCGTGGATCCTCAGCGCCGGGTGGCGGTTGGGCGTGGACAGCCCGTTGAATAATGGAGTGAGCTTGCGGTCTTCCAGGTGGCGTAGCGCCCGCAGCAGCGTGTGGTGTCGCCCGTCGATCTGGACCGTCACCGCGTCGTTGAGCAGCAGCAGTGCTGCTCGCGTGGTGGCTTCGTCGGGCGTGATCGCGGGAGCGACGCCCGGCAAATCTTCGGCGGGTACGGGCTGCTGAGCCAACGCCGTAACGGGTCCGTCTACCGTCGCCGCCGCGGCGAGCAGGCCGTATCCCGCGAGGTAGGCGAGCCGACGAAGGCGATTAGACAGTGGGAAACGGCGGGCCTGATCGTCAAACATCCCTGCATTCTAGGCGTTAACGCGCACCGTTTACACCGCCGGGACAATCCGTCGCTGCGGCGCGTTGACCCGCCGCGTCGGCTGTGCCACCATACCCGGCTTGCGATGAGCTACGAACGCGACAACATCCAACGCCTGCACGCCTACGTCCCCGGCGAGCAGCCCGGCTACCGCGAGACCGCCGATGGCGGCTTTGGCCGCATCATCAAGCTCAACACCAACGAGAACCCCTACCCGCCGTCGGACGCGGTGATGCGGGCCGTCCGCGAGCTGGCCCCCGAGGCGCTGCGGCTCTACCCGCCCGCCGATGCCGCCGAGTTCCGTGCCGCCGCCGCAGAGGTCCACGGCGTCACCCCCCGACACGTCATCGCCACCAACGGCGGCGACGAGCTGCTGCGTCTGCTCATCACCGTCTACTGCGAACCCAACCCGCCCAAGCCGGACGCCGGGAGCAGCGAAGCTCCGGACCGCGTCGCCTCGCCTGGCGGCATCGGCATGACCACGCCGAGCTACACGCTCTACGAGGTCCTCGCCGACATCCAGGATACGCCGGTCACGGTCATCGACCGCTCCGATACCGAGGACGCCGGCTTCGCCCTGCCCGAGGACTACGCCGCGCGGCTCAACGCGGCGGGCTGTCGGCTCGCGTTCCTCGTGAACCCGCACGCCCCGACGGGCCGGCTCGAACCGCTCGACACGTTGCGCCGACTCGCCCAGGACTTCCACGGCATCCTCGTGATCGACGAGGCCTACGCCGACTTCGCCCCGCACACCGCGTTGCCGCTGCTGAGCGACGAGGCGCTCGACAACGTCGTGATCCTCCGCAGCCTGAGCAAGGGATACTCCCTCGCCGGGCTGCGCTTCGGTTACGGCCTGGCGTCGCCGACGATCGTCGCCGCCCTCGACAAGGCCCGTGATTCGTACAACACCGACATCCTCGCTCAGGCCGCCGCGACCGCCGCCGTGCGCGACCAGGCGTATGCCCGCTCCACGCGGGACCGCGTGATCGCCGAGCGTGGCCGGCTGACCGAAGGCCTGCGCGGCCGGGGCTTCGCCGTGCCCGACAGCCACACCAATTTTGTGTTGGCGCGGGTCCCGTCCGAAGACACGGGCCAAGCCAAGGCGATCTACGAGCACCTCAAGGCCCACGACTTGCTTATCCGCTACTTCGGCAACCCCCGCCTCGCCGACCGCCTCCGCATCACCGTCGGCACGCCCGCCCAGAACGACCGACTGCTCGAATTGTTAGACTCGTTTTTATCATGAGCCGCATCGCCTCCCTCCAGCGCGACACGAACGAGACCAAGATCAAGCTGTCGCTCGATCTGGACCAGACCGGCAGCCCCGACGACATCCGCACCGGCGTCGGCTTCTTCGACCACATGCTCACCCACGTCGCCAAGCACGGCCGCGTCGCGCTGGCCGTGGCTTGCGACGGCGACACCCACATCGACGACCACCACACCGTCGAGGACGTCGGCATCGTCCTGGGCCAAGCCCTCGAACAGGCCCTCGGTGACAAGCGCGGCATCGAGCGCTACGGCCACGCCGCGGTGCCCATGGACGAAACCCTCGCCCGCTGCGCCCTGGACCTCTCGGGCCGGCCCGCGTTCGTGTTCAAGGTCGACTGGGTCGGCTACGGTGTTGACCCGCCGATGATCTCCGGCGAAAAGGTCGGCCGGTTCGACGTCCAGCTGGTGAAAGAGTTCTTCAACGCCGTGGCCAACAACGCCAAGATGAACCTGCACCTCGAGGTGCCCTGGGGCGACAACAACCACCACATCGCTGAGGGCTTGTTCAAGGCCTTCGGCCGGGCGCTGCGCATGGCGATCCAGGTCACCCACGACGAAGTGCCCAGCACGAAGGGTGTTTTGTGACCACTGAGCGCACGGCGCGAGGAACTATTCGAGAGATCAATCGATCGCGTAACGACGTTCGAGACCGAAACTTTCGGGCCGGAAGTTGAAAGTGATGTCCGGCCACAGGGCTCGATCTTCCTGGGTAAACGTCGCGTCGGCGTATTTGTCGTACCAGGACTCGTAGCCGACACCCGAGACGCTGACCGGGTTCACTTGGTGCTCGACGGAACCGTCGACCTTCGTCAGGTTCGCTCCCCCTTCGTGACGTATCGCGATGTAGGCGGCGCGTAACGCGAAGAAACTGGAGCCGGTGACATCGACCCGGCCGCCGTTGCCCTGGGTGTCGTGTCCGCGCCCGTCGGCGTAGACGATCGTGGCGGAGGGCTCGGGCATGTCGGTGGAACGGTAGTAGCCGACGTTTTGCCCCTGATTCCGGCCATGGGTTGGTGTCGAGTCAACGCCCCCGACGCTCATGTGACCGAAGTATTGGTTCATCTTGATCGTGCGCACATCGTCCGGTTCCAGGTCGGCCGTGCTCGAGGCGGTGGGGAACGTGCCCGGCAGGTCGTTCCAGACCGGGTCTTGTTTGAAGGGGTTGTAGTTCCGGTCTGCCTTGCTACCGTCGGTCACGGTCTGGCCCAGGTAGTAGTCCAGGGCGTTGAACCAGATCGCGGGCTGCTGATCCGCGGTAGGCAGGCCGGTCTCCGTAGCGGGTTGGGGGAAATTACGATCGTGATCCAAAGAATACGCGATCGTCGCCTGTGCCATGGAGCGCATGTTGCTCATGCAAACCGTCGCCTTCCCCGCTCCACGCACCTTGGCCAGCACCGGCAGCAGGATGCCGACGAGCACGGCGATGATACCGATGACCACGAGCAGCTCGATCAGGGTGAAGCCCGGGGAACGTCGGCGCAAGTGTGTTTGCATGTGGGTGCCTTTCGGGCGATGCCGGTTGGTCGGCAATTTGACTTAATTCTAGCCTGTCTACATCACCGACGGGCTAACCATGATCATCTGTCCGATCCGGTAGAAGACGAAGCTGATCATCAAAAATACCATCGAGAAGCCGAGGCCCACCGCGAGCCCGATCGCCCACAGATGAGTCACCGACGGGTCGATCCGTGGCCGCAGCGCCCGCCGGACCGCCCACATCTGATCCAGCGTCCGGGCCGTCCACCCCGCGTCGCGGGCCCGGACGGGGTGGTCTTGCCAATACCGCAGCCACACCTCGACGCCGAGCCTCCCCAGCCCCGCCGCGAGGCGTCGGCCGACGTGGCGGGATACGATGGCGGTGCGTTCGAGCAATGGGCCCTCCATCAATCACTCAGCGCCGCGACGATCGCGGCCTTCACCGTCTCGGCGTCCCCGGGGTCCAGCTTCCCGGCCGGCCAATCGAAGATCAGCCCGTCGCCCCCGGCCCCGGGCCGCGGCTTGTCCGACCCGTAACGCGGGATCAGATGGAAATGCACGTGCATCACCGCCTGCCCGGCCGCCGCGCCGTTGTTCTGCAGCACGTTCAGCCCGTCGCAGCCCGTGGCCCTCTTCACCGCCGCGGCCAACCGCGGCAGCACCGCCCCGAGCGCCGCGCCCACGTCCGGCGGCACGTCGTCGAGCTCGACGTAGCACTCTTTGGGGATCAGCAAACAATGCCCCCGCGACACCGGCCCGACGTCGAGAAACGCCAGCACGTGCTCGTCCTCGTACAGCCGGTGACACGGGATCTCCCCGGCAACGATCTTGGTGAAGATGGATTGGGCCATCGATACTTGCTCGCATCCTTGCTACGGCTGACGCCAGACGGTAACCGAGCGCAACAGCGGCAGCGGCCGTGCTTCGTGGACAACCGAGCGATCAAACACCGCGGTTAGGCGGTACACCTCGAGCGGCGCCTGCGAGAAGTCGGTGGCAGGGTAGCCTCGCACCTCGACGTAGGCTGTGAACACGTCCGAGCTGACCCCGGCGACCTGGTTGAGCGCTGCGAGTGGAGCGATTTCTTCCTCACGGTCACCGGTCAGGTTATCGGCGGTGATATCGCCTGGCTCAAGCCCCACGCTATCAAGAGCGGAGTTGTCGCCTTGTTCGTACTCGTTGAAGTCGGCGAGTTCGGGCAAGATCTGTAGTCCAGTAGCGGGGTCGAGGGTGAGCCCCGAGCCGGTCCCGCCGTCGAGCGCTTCGAGGAGCTCACCGAGCCACGCGATGCCCTGGCGATCGGATCGACGCTGTGTCAGCAGCCGGCCCGAACCGGAGTTGCGGTCGGGTTCCTGTCGTAGGCCGACGATCAGATCGATTAAGGTTCTCTTGCGGTCCGAAGCACTGGCGTAGTCCGTTGCGCGATCGAACGGCAGCGCGCGGGCCAGGAGGTCGCGGCTGGCAGTGTTGATGTTGATCCGTCCGGGGATCAGGTTTTCGTCGTCGTCGTCGATACGGCTGTCGCCGTCGTTGTCGATGCCGTCGTTAATCGGTGAGAGCGTCGAGACACGATTCAGCAGTTCGATGCCGTAAGTCGTTCGGCCGTGATAGAGGTTGGGGCCGCTCGCCACCGTAAACCGCGTGTCGCGGTCGCCGGCAAAGTTCTCGCGCGGGTCGATCATGAAGTCGGTCAGGCGGAACTCTTTAGCGCCGAGTCCTGCCGACGACGCGACGTTGGCGGCCGAGGTGTGCCACACGTCGGCCACGGTTTGCGTGGTCGTCGGCCCCAGCAGGACCATGCGCGCTAGATCGCCGGCCCGATAGATCACGCCGGTGTTCCCGATCAGCCACGCCTGTGCCGTGTTCCCGCTGACCGTGTGGATCGTGTTGTCCAAGACGCGGTCGTCGAGGCTGTCGCCGTCGGAGTCGCTATTTTGCCCCTTGGCGAGCGTGCCGAACTCCAAGTCCGCGTTTGCGTCGGCTGCGCCGAACAGCGGGTAATCGTCGAGCGTTCCCGCCACGGTCGTGTCCGGGCTGGGATTACGGCGGAACATCTCGAGGTCCAGAGGGCGGACCGTAAGGGCCGAGAGCCCTTGGCCCGTGCCGATAGTGTGGAGCTGGATATAGCCGGCGTCGGGCTCCACCGGAGAACTCGTTCCGATGGCGGGGACCGGGATGGTGATGCCGTCTTCGGTATTCGCCTCGGTGACCAGCGTGTAATTCTTGGTGATACTCTCTTTGAGTTGCGCCGATTTGAACTGCTGGTACACGACGTCGGCGCCATCACTCGCCCTTGCGCGGAGCACGACTTCAATTTCTTCGGCGTTGTCCGTTCCGGGATTTTCGGGCCAATCGACGCCCGGGCTGCCGCTGATTTCGTACACGGTGCCGGCCCCGGCCGCGCCGCCGCGGTAGTTTTCTTGGCTTGGGTCGGTGTCGGGGCCGCCGGTCCCGGTCGTGTCGTCGGGGTCGTGGATGACGAGGGTGATCAGCTCTTCACCGTCGAGCACGACGAAGTCGCCGCCATCGAACGTCACGGTCGGCCGAGTGGGATCGGCGGTGCGGATGAGGTCTTCGAGGGTGCCGAAGTTCTCGCTGCCGACGACGAGCTCGACTTCGGCCAAACGGATCGGGAACGGCCACGGGTTGATCAGCTCGATGGCAACCTCGGTGCCGTCGGTGGCCAGCGTCCATTCGACCTGACCGCTGCCGTCGTTGTTGTGGGTCAACTCGAGATCGTAGCGTCCCTGCACGAAGACTTCGGTGATGAACGGCAGGTATTCCATGCCGTAGACATTGCCGACGGATTCGAGTTCCAGATCGGTATCGCGGAAGTCGATCACCGCCGCCGCGGCCCGATCCCCGAAGGTCTGCAAATCAGGCCAGACCCCGTAATCCACCACGCGGGGGTAGAAGTTCATCCCGGTGTTATTCGGGTCTTCGATGAGCTTCTCGCTGATGTCTTCGCCGTCGTCGTGCTGCAGGTTGATTTTCCAGCGGTCGCTGCCGCCGCTGAAGGCGGTGAAACGCAGCCGAGGATTGTTTTCCCAGTATGCTTGGGTGTCTATCGTGGGCATCGTAGGCGGCCCGGTAAGGGTGCCATACCCCGATTGCTCGAACGAGGATTCTGCAGGCGGCTTGGCCTGCCGCCAGTAATAGGTAACCGCGGTTTCGGTCGGAGAAGTGCCTTCGATCTGGGCGGGTGGCTCGAGGTTGATCAAGTCGTTAGAACGATTCAACCCGTTGCGCCAGCGTAGCTCATCCTCGTCGGCCCGGACATAGCGGGTGAAGTCGCCAGCCCCGACCATCGATTCTTTGAACGCCGGGGTACCCGGCTGGGCCTGCTCAAGGGCACTGCCAATGGTTTCGTATTCCTCGAGAGCGATGTTGCGGGGGTTGCCGTAGACGCGCGAGGCCCAGAGCCAGTTACGGTAACGGGATTTGGGGTCGGAGGCCGTGCCGGCGGCTGTGCCAGTGAGGTTGCGTTGATCATTGAGGATACCCTCGAGCACGCTGTCGCCGTTCTGCGCCGCACCGATATTGTCCACCACGCTGCCGCGGAGGTCCAGATCGCCGGGCCAGTACCAGCGCGGCCCGTCCTCGGCGATGGTGATGTCGGCGGAGCCGTTGCTCGTGGCGGTCCACGTGCTCACGTCCGCCATCGCCGAGTTGTCGATGATCCGCACGCACATGATGTAGGTCAGCCCGGCATCGTCGGGCAGCGGGGCCCAGATCCAGCGGGAGTCGGGGATGCCGTCGCCGTCGGCGTCGCCGAACAGCCCGTCGCCTTCGTCCAGCATGTACTGCAGGCGCACGTTTGTGCCGCGCCATTGCTCATCCCCCAGGTTTCCGGCGAATCCAGAGTTGGGGTCGCCAGCGATGGCGTAGAGGCCGGGCAGCATGGCCCCGTCCACGTTACGGAGACTGCTCATTCTCAGGTCCAGGCCGATGCCCGTCAGGTTGGTCAGGTGCGGCCAGTAGGCCGAGTCGGACGCCAAGGGTGTGTTGATCGTGCTGCTCGTCGGATCGGCCGGCACGTAGGTGAAAAATTCCGGCTGGATCGAAGCCAGCCACGTGTCATCGAATCGGCCCCCGGCCACGGCGGGCTCGCCGGGCTCGAGGTCACTGGTGTCGAGATAGGTCCCATTGACCAGGGCGAAATTCAGCAGGTCGTTTTGGTTGGTTCCACGAAGCGACTTCTCGATTAACAGTTCCGTGATGGCTTGGTTCGTCCATGGGTAGTCGTAGCTCTCGGGGTAATCCAACAGGGTGGTGGCGTCGGGCTCGGGCTCGAGGTACGACCGGTCCTCGGGGATGTCGGCGACCATGAACCCGGCCAGGTAACGCAGGATCGAACCTTCGTAGTCCTGCGAGCGGTTGTCCATCGCGGTGGTGGCCACGCGGTCGAGGCGTGACATCTGGACGAACGCGGCGCCCATCATCGCCAGGAGCACCACCACCACGGTGGCGAGTACGAGTACCGAGCCCCGCCGGCGCGCATCGACCGCCGATCTGCGGCGGTGAGTGCAGGGCGTGGGGCGGAGAGAGCGGGGGAGCAGGTTCATCATGGTGAAACTCCTTCGGTGTGCCGGCGAGAAGGGGATTCTGCGTCGGATGTAGGCGGAAGCTCGGGGCGGGTGTTCGGCGTATAACGGCCGAAGGCTTCCGGGGGCCATTGCGGCCCGGTGGGGGCGGGTCAGTTGAGCGGTAGGGCGATGATCTGTTCGAACCACTTGCCGGCGATGGCCGTGTCGGTAATCGAATCGGTCGAGCCGAACGAGCCGTCGCCGTCGTGTAGCCGGTAGCGGACACGCAGCAGGTAGGGCCACCACTTGGCGCTGCCCGACTCGAAGCCGTCGGACCCGGCACTCAGCACGTCACCATCTCCCGGCACACCGGGCGAACCGGTGGGCGAGTTGTAGTCCACGTCGGCGGTGTGGCCGAAGACGAAGACCGCGCGGTCTTCAACTGGCCCGCCGAGATCGATGGTGTTCGGGGCGGGGAGCACGACGCCGTTGGCCCCGATGCCCTGACGATAGTTACCGCCGGAGGGTCCGGTGAATGTGCCCAGTGGGCCGATGATCCCCGACGTGGTCTGATAGGGCGGATACGCGGTGAAGCCGCTGTGGATACGGTCGGTCGCATCATTTTGTGGGATACGCCAGGTGATCGGCTGGCGCGGGTCGTAGGCGGGGTAGTTGCCAACACCGTACAACGCCGGGTTGCCCTCGAAGAGGGGGTTGTTGACTAGATGATCGGCCGTATACCACTTGATCGAGCGCTCGAGGCGGGCGATGTACTCATCTCGTTCGGCTATGGTCGCAAACGATAGGTGGCCACCTGAGACAAGACTATTGACTAAATTGAGCGCTTCGGTGTCATTCACCGTATCGGGCACACCGTCCGGAAGATTGTGCCAGCGATTGGAAGCATTCGGGGTGATGGCCCCGCCATCATCCACATGTAAATCGGTTTCGACTTCGGGCGTGGCGGGATCATCGCCCAAGTCGTCGCGAATGTCGGCCGCAAACTCGACGGCGAAGTCGCTCACGTAAGGCGCGAGGAACGCGTGGGTCCGTCCGACCTGTTCGGTGCGGAAAGGGTATTCAAGGCCGCTGGACGCGATGAGATTTTCTCCATCGGCCAGGAAGCCCCAGCCCAGCGCCGATACGGCATAGATGGAGGTGGGCAGGCGGTGGTCGTCGGTGAGTCGGGGGCCGGTGTACGCCGACGGGGGCAGCGGGGAGGTGTTGGCGATCGTGGAGTAGCGTGACCGGCTATAGAGGCCGTCGTTCACCTCGCCGCTGATCGACGTGAGGTCGTCCTCGAAGAAGTCCTTGAACAGCCAGCCGCGCGGTTCGGGCATGCCCGGCATGGTGGTGGCGGTGCCGTCGTCGCGATCGGGGTGGGAGATCGCCATGACGTCGGTCGCGCCCTTGAAGAGCTGGTCGAAATCGTTGGACACGTCCGTAACGGCGGGGACAGCGTCGACCCGGTAGCCGAGGCCGAACGGCTGGTCGATCCGAGCGTCGAGGAAGCGCCCGTCGGCGTTCCCGCCCTTGCCGATGGTGTTGCTTGGGCCCGATAGGGCCGCGGGGCTGTCGCCCAGATCGTCGAGGATCAAGAGCGCTTGCCGGCCGAGGGTCAGGCTGTTGATGTTGTTGTTGCCGGTGACGCCGGGTTCGACGCCGCGGATAACGCTTCCGCTGGCGATCGGGGGCGAGACGTGGCCATACCAGACGCGGACGTAGCTGGCCCGGGCGTCGGAGTCGTAGCGCGTGCTGTCAGCCGGGGTCAGGGACTCGACCCGGTTCCCCGAGCGGAAGAAGATGAGCTGATCGCTGCGGATCAGGTCGTCGGTCAAGTCCGGGTTGCCCGGCGTGGGGAACTCGTTGGGCGTACCGTCGCCGTCGGCGTCGGGGGTCCAGAAGTCGATGCTCTGGGACCGGCCACCGCCCGGCGCGGGGAACTCGACGCTGCTGTTGCGCTCCTGCACGATTACGAAGAAGCCCGCAGGTCTTTCGAGTTTCTCGGGTTGCGTGGTGCCGTTGGCCTTGGCAACGTGGGTCCGCGAAAGATCGTCGAAGAGCTGGTCGCTGATCACGCGGGTCGAAGCCAGGATGTGGCTGACATCCATCGAATCGTTGATCGTTCGGCTCGTGTCGTTGAACACCCGGCTGACCAGCAACAGGAGCACCGTCGTCAACGAGATCGAGACGAGCATCTCCATCAGCGTAAAGGCCGATTTACGTCGACCCACGTGCCCTCTGTCGCGCGGCGGTGTGCGGAGTTGAAGATTTGGGCGATACGCCTTGATCACTGGAAATCCTCCAACTTCACGGCCTTGCGGGAGAGGATGCGGATGTCCCGGATCGGCGAGGGAGGGTTGCGTTCGGACGAGTTGGGTGGCATCGCGAACCAGAACGCGCCGAGTTCGCCGGTACTGATCGCGATCGAATCGATTTCCTGTCGTGTGGATTCGTTCAGTACGACCGAGTTGGTACTCTCGTCTACTTCACCGACGCGGTAGATCTTGCCGTCATCGCCTAAAACAAGGTCGCCCAAGCGTAGGATATTCTCCACGTCCCAGTTCCCGTTATCCAGCGTCGCGCGGTTGTTAACCCAAGAATCAACCTCGGCGCGAAAAACCTTGGGAAAAAATGCTTCGTCGTCGAACGGGTTAGCGCAGACGGCGCCGTTCGGCACCTGGATCGTATTGTCGTATCCGGCAATATCTGGTTCGTTCGGGTATTTCTTGAGCGTGGGTGTCGTCGAAGCGGCGTTCACGGGGTCGTCTACCTCGGGCTGGGCCTGCAAGACAAACAGGTAGACCACCCAGTCGTTGATGTAGGGGGTCGCCTCGGGACCACGGCGGATCAGCGGGACAAAGAAGAATTCCCGCGCCGCAATATCGGATTCAATGGTCGGGAAAGACCGGTCCGATTCAGGCCAGAGGCTGAGCAGGGATTCGGATTCGTCATAGGGAGTAGGGCCCTTGATCATGTTGGGGCGATCGTTGTTCTCGCCGGTCCCGACCACAAAAAAGGAATCGACTTCGGATAACGCGAAAACATCGAATTCGGGTTCCGAAACATTCCCCGAACGAGGAGCCCAGGATGTGAAAATATCCCGATTGTTAACTGAATCCCTGCCGGAAATGTTGTCGGTAAAATCAAACAGCGTTTGGGCGTCGATCCCCTTGGCGGTCAGCAGCGCCTCGGCCGACCGGGTGTTTTGTTGGAATAAAGCTTCTTTAACCGCACGCTTCTGCATCAGGATGCCCGACGGGAACAGGGCGGCGACGGCGGTGATGCCGATGGCGAGGATGCCCAGGGAGACAAGCACCTCGTTGAGTGTGAAGCCGCCCCGGCGTGCTCGTCGCGCCGCGGGTGAGCGGAGTCGCTCAGAGTTTCGGGGGAGAAGTAATCGCATGGTAAGCTCGAAGAATTAGTGTGTAGACGTACGTCGCGCGGACGATTTCAAATTACGAAAACCAGGGGCGCGAGGGTCAACGGTTCATGTCAGCGCCGGTGTTGCGGTTGAAGAAAATCACAATGCCGGCTCCTGGTTGACTGGCCCATTCGAGCAGGTTTTTGTCGGGGCTGTCGGTGTTGATGACGTACGGCTCGAAACGATCGGGGTCGTAAGGGCCGCTCAGCGAGAGGGTGCTGTTGGCGTTGTCGGCCACGACATTGCTCGGCACGTTGTCGGGCACGAAGATCACCACGCCGATGACCGGTTCGAGGCGCTCGTAGGGGATCACACGCCTGCCTTCCATGTTCGGCGGCGCGAAGGAGAGCCTGTCGGCCGCGTTGTTGTCGATGCGTGGGGCAGTGCCTCGAGAAAAATCGGAGAGCACCGGGTTGGCGATGGTGGGGTGATCGGGATTGTCGCGTCCCCGATTTATCTCGAAGCGGCCGTCGCCATCGCCGTCGTAATAGACGAAGCCGTCGGAACGCTTATTGGTGGCGGTGAGTCCGCCGCTCGCCGCGTCACGCACGACCATCCCGCCACGACGGTTGAAACTGATCGCGAACGGCGGGGGCAGCAGTTCAACTTCGTTGTTTCCCCTACGCCGGATCCCCAGCACGACCGCGCGTCCGGGCACACGGAGGTCGTCCACGCCCTCGATATGGGCATAGCCGTTGCGGATGAACTGCGTGCCCGAGGGGAGTTCAAGACGATTGTTGCTGGAGTCGGTAGCTCTCTCGAAGTTTTCGACGATGCGTAGCTCGTTGGCGGGGGTGACGATGACCGCGGCGCCCGAGTAGCCGTCGCCGTCGTCTTCGGCGCTCTTGCCGTTGGGAAGCTGATCGGTAAACGGCTTGTAGCGGGTCGAGAACGCGCGGGCGGCGGCTACGGCGTTGGACAGGTTGTCCGCGGCGAGCGTCTCGCTGGAGCTGCGCACCATCTGCCGCAGGAACGGGAAGCTGACGCCGATGAGCAACGTGGCGATCGAGATCACCACCAACAGCTCGATGAGCGAGAAGCCGGCGTCGCGGCGGCGGGCGGGTTGGAAAAGACGTGGAGTCATGGGCGGTGCGGTGGGTTTGGCGGCTTGCGGCTGACTGCGGCCGGATCAATCGATCTCGAAGCTGTAGAGGTTGTCCTCGGCGTCGGGCCTGCCGTCGTTGTTGTCGTCGTAATCCGGGTCGGGCTGGCCGTCGTCGAGCACCCATCCCCACAGCCCGTCGGGCCCGGCCGAGGCGAAGAACGGCGTGGGGTGAGCGGGGAGGTAGTCGTCGTTGTCGAACGTGTCGGTGTGGCTGACCTTGGCGGCGTAACGGATCTGGCCGTCCCAGGGGTCGCGCATGACCCAGGTGTTCAATCGATCCTCGGAAGGCAGGGCGTTGGCGTCGACGGCGGCCGAGGTGTCGAAGCCCAGCGTATTGTCTTCGTTGCCACTAGAGGGGTCGATGCGGACGAGGCTGGATTTGCCGGCGGACGCTCGGACCATTTTGTTGACGTCTTCGATCTGCATCGCCCGACTGAGGAACAGGCCGATGGTGTTGTCGGGGTCGTCTTGGCCGTCGTCTACGTTGTCGTTGCCGTCTTCATCCCCGACGACCAGGCCGTTGATCCCGATGGTGTCGGTGTGATCGGGCACGCCGCCGGTCTGTTGCTGAAACTCGGTGGCGGCGGTGCCTAGCGCGTTCAGCGCGGCACGGGCGCGGGACGCGTCGGCCCCGCCCAACATCTTGAGCGCCACGGGCAGGGAGATGCCCACCAGCAGCACAATGATGGAGACGGATACGAGGATCTCGATCAGCGTAAACGCGGCGTGACGACGGTAGGGAGGTTGATAGTTCATGGCGTTGTTGCGGAGTAGTAGGGGGCGATCGAGTGAAACTCCAAAACCTTAAGAGCCAGACTTTGCGACCGGCGACGGAAAGCGCCGCCGCGGGAAGCCTTACATCACCGACTGCATCAGCTTGACCAGCGGCAGGAACAGCGCGATCACGATCATGCCGACGATGCCCCCGAGCACGACGACCATCACCGGCTCGAGCAGCGACACCAAGCCCGCCACGGCCACGTCGACTTCTTCGTCGTAGTTGTCGGCGATCTTCAGGAGCATCTTGTCGAGGTCCCCGGTCTCTTCGCCGACGTCGATCATGTTCACGACGAGCGGGTCGCAGACCTTGGCCTTACGCAACGGCTCGGCGAAGCTGTCGCCCTGGCGGACACTGTCGTGCACGGCTTTGAGGGCGTTGGCGTAGACCGAGTTGCCGGTGGTCTCGGAGGTAATGGTGACCGCGTCGAGGATGGGCACGCCGGCGTTAACCAGGGTGCCGAGGGTCCGGGTGAACTTGGCGATGGTGGCCTTGCGGACCAGCCCCCCGAGGATGGGCGTCAGCAGGATAACGCGGTCGAACAACTTCTTGCCGCCCGAAGTCTTACGCAGCATCTTGACGCCGAAGAAGATGAAGAACGGCGCGAGTGCGACCCAGACGATGCCGGGCACCATCTGCTCTTCGTTGTACGTCCCGTCTTTGGCTCCGAGCAGGCCGAGCAGACCGCCGCCGAGCCACTTGGACATCTCGATGAGGACGATGGTGAGCTTGGGCATGTCGGTGTCGAAGTCGTCGAAGATCTCGATGAACTTCGGCACGATCAGGATCATGATGCCCAGGACGATGATCGCGGCGACGGAGATAACCGCCGCGGGGTAGATCATCGCGGAGATGATGCGCCGCTTGAGGCGGGCGGCTTTTTCGAGGAACTCGGCGAGGCGTTGCAAGATGATGTCGAGCACACCGCCGACCTCGCCGGCCGCGATCATCTTGGTGTAGAGCACGTTGAAGGCTTTGGGGTTTTTCGCGAAGGCGTCGGAGAGCGACGCGCCCGAGGAGACGTCTTCGTGGACGCTGCCGAGGGTGTCCTTCATGAGCCCGGGTTTTTGCTGCTGCTCGAGGATCGACAGCGAGCGGAGGATGGGCAGGCCAGCGTCCTGGAGCGTGGAAAGTTGGCGGGTGAACAGGGTCAGGTGTTTTTGGCTGACCCCACCGATGTTGATGGAGATGCTGCCGCCTTTTTTCTTGGCCGGTCCACCGCCGCCGCCCTTGGCTCCGCCCTTGCCGCCCCCGCCGCCTTTCTTGACCTTCTGCTCGCGGATGGAGGTGGGGAAAAAGCCCTGGCTCTTGATGCGTGCCAGCGCTTCGTCGCTGTTGGCGGCGCTGATCGTTCCTTTTTGGGGCTTGCCCGAGTCGTTGAGTGCTTCGAACTGGAAGGTGGGCATGACGGGTACTCCTGCGGGGCGGTGGATGCCTTCTCTTGAAATTCGCGGGCTTCTGGCTGGCGGCGGCTGGCGGCCGCCGGAATCAGTCTTCGATCATCGTTTCCTTGACGACCTCGTCGATGGTCGTCAGGCCGTCGTACAGCGCCATCAGCCCGGACTGACGCAGCGTCCGCATGCCGCGCTTGCGGGCCTCGGCCCGCAGCAGCTGGGTGGACGCTTGTTTCATGATCAGATCCCGGATCTCGTCGTCGAGCATCATGATCTCGAACAAACCCATCCGGCCCTTGTAGCCCGAGTGGTTGCAGTAGTCGCAGCCCACGCCGCGGAAGAGCTGTCGCCCTTCCAGGTCTTCGGGCGAGAGGTTCAGCATGAACAGCTCGTCTTCGGAAGGCGTGTACGCTTCTTTGCAGCGCTGGCACACCTTGCGGACCAGACGCTGGGCGAGGATGCCTTCGATCGTCGCGGTGATGAGGAAGGACTCGAGCCCGAGGTCCAGCAGACGGGCGATCGACGAGGGCGCGTCGTTGGTGTGCAGCGTGGTGAACACGAGGTGGCCGGTGAGCGAGGCCTGCACGCCGATGCGGGCGGTCTCGAGGTCCCGGGTCTCGCCAACCAGGATGATGTCGGGGTCTTGACGCAGGAAGCTGCGCAGCGCCGCGGCGAAGGTCAGGCCCACGGCCGTGTTGACCTGCACCTGGCAAAGCCCGTCGATGTCGTATTCGACCGGGTCCTCGGCGGTGAGGATCTTTTCGGTGGTCTCGTTCAGTTCGTTGAGGGCCGAGTAGAGCGTCGTGGTCTTGCCCGAGCCGGTGGGCCCGGTGACGATGACGATGCCGTTGGGTTTCTTGATGAGCTGACGGAAGGTGTCGAGGTCGTCGGGACGCATCCCGACCTTGTCGAGATCGAGGCTGACGTTGCCGCGGTCCAGGACACGCATAACGACCGACTCGCCGAACATCGTCGGCAGGACGGCGATCCGCAGGTCGACGGGCTGGCCGTTGACGACCAGTTCGATACGCCCGTCCTGCGGGATGCGGCGTTCGGCGATATCGAGGTTGGCCATGACCTTGATACGGCTGACGATCGGCAGCGCCAGGTGACGCGGCGGCGGGATCATCTCGTACAGCACGCCGTCGATGCGGTAACGCATCTTGAACTCGTCTTCGAACGGCTCGAAGTGGATGTCCGAGGCCTTGTCCTTGATTGCCTGCAGCAGCACGAGGTTGAGCAGCCGTTTGACCCGGTTGTCATCGGCCTGCTGGATCAGGTCTTCGAGGTCGATGGACTCGCCGCGATCAGATAGCTCTTCCAAGTCCGAGTCGTCGGACAGCTCGGCGACCAGCGAGGCGAGGGATTCGTCATCCTCGCCATAGTGACGGTCGATGAAGGTGTCGATCTGGTCGCCCGGGGCGACGACCGCTTCCACGGTGAAGCCCATCAGCAGCCGAAGGTCGTCCAGGGCCCGGAAGTTGTCGGCGCTTTTCAGCGCCACCGTCAGCTTGTTTGACGCTGCGTCGTGGCTGATCGGCAAGACGTGGTAGGCGTTGGCCATCTCGGCGGGAACCATCCGCAAAACTTCGTCTTTAATGTCGAGGTCCGTGAGGTCCATCGTCATCATGCCGGCCTGGGCGGCCAGGGCCATGTTGACGTCATCGTGACTGCAATAGCCCAACTCGACCAGCAATTGTCCGATCGGGGCCCGCTTGGACTTCTGGAGTTCCAAGGCTTCCTGGGCCTGATCGCGTGTGATCTTACCCATTTTGGTAAGAACCCGACCCAGCCGACGGCCCGTGAGTTCAGGGTTGCTGTTGCTCGATTTGGCCATCAGGCAGTCTCCTTGATCGCGGGCAAACCCGTAGGTCGCAAGAGGCGGTGAGGTTGGGAGGATCCGATTTTCAACAAAAATCCAAGTGTCCAATTAGATTCCGTGCTAATAGCCCGGAAAAGAAGCACGAGATTTTTGGTTTAAGGCGGTTTGGCGGGAAAAAGCGGGGGAGAAACGGGGAAAAATCGCGGGGGTGGAGATCAGTCTGAGAATAAGCAAAAAATCAGATACCAATCTCTACATCTTTATCGTACCGAGCATGCGTACGAAAACAAGGGTTTGGGCGGGGTTTTGATTTATGGACACCTGGAAAATTCGGTAATTCAGAGGGTTTTGGCCGCAATTACCTCGCCGTAAAGCTCGTAAGCTAATCGAGCTTCTAGGGACGGAGAAATCGTGGATCGATTCCAAGGATTCAAACTTACGCGGCGTCGTCGTCGAGCTCGGGCCGGCCCACGGTGCCGCCGGCGCGGTGGACTTTTTCGATGAGGTGGTCGGCGTTCGAGGCCCGGTCGATCATGTCGCCCGCGGCGATCTTGCCTTGGCTGTAGAGTTCCCAGAGGAAGTCGTCGAGCAGCTTCATGCCGAACTTCTTGCCGGTCTGGATCGCCGAGGGGATCTTGAAGGACTGGGCCTCGCGGATGAGGTTTGCAATAGCGGGGGTGACGACCATGAACTCGTAGGCGGCGCACATGCCCTTGGTGTCGACCCGCTTCAGGAGCTGCTGGGACAG
The DNA here is from genome assembly GCA_039033595.1 of Planctomycetota bacterium. GTDB lineage: Bacteria > Planctomycetota > Phycisphaerae > Phycisphaerales > Phycisphaeraceae > Algisphaera. Next base: position 99,307 of record JBCCCG010000004.1, read on the forward strand.
CACCGCGATCAGGGCGACCGAGAGCTGGGCCCGGACCTGCTGCTGCTGGTTGGTCGGGAAGGCGTCGATCAGGCGGTTGATCGTGCCCGCCGCGGAGTTGGTGTGGAGGGTGCCGAACACAAGGTGGCCGGTCTCGGCGGCGGTGATGGCGGCCTCGATGGTCTCGAGGTCCCGCATCTCGCCGACGAGGATGACGTCGGGGTCCTGGCGCAGGGCCCGCCGGAGGGCCTCGGAGAAGCTGGGCACGTCGGTGCCGACTTCACGCTGGTTGACGATGGATTTTTTGTGCGGCTGGTAGTACTCGATGGGGTCTTCGACCGTGATGATGTGGCGGTCGAGGTTCATATTGACGTAGTCGATCATCGACGCCAGCGTCGTCGTCTTGCCCGAGCCGGTGGGGCCGGTGACCAGGAACAGGCCGCGGGGCCGACGGATGAGGTCTTTGACGATGGGGGGCAGGCCGATCTTGTCGATGTCCAGCAGCTTATTGGGGATCCGCCGCAGCACCATCGCGACGCTGCCCTTTTGCCGGAAGATGGAGACGCGGAAGCGGGCCGAGCGCTCGGGGTCGTCCTGCGGGCCGTAAGCGAACCCGAAGTCGGCCCCGCCTTCTTCCTGGAGCTCGTTCTGGGCACGCTCGGGGCTGATGGATTTCATGAGCCCCATCGTGTCGTCGGGGTCAAGGCTTTTGGTTTTGAGTTCCACGAGGCGTCCGGACATCCGGACGGTGGGCGGCTTGCCGACGGTCAGGTGCAGGTCGCTGGCTTCCTGCTTGATGACGGTGTCGAGCAGTCGGTCGATTTGCATGGCGGACATGGGAATAGCCTCTGGGGGCTAGGCTCTGGGCGCTAGCGGGGATGAATATTCGGGATCAACAGGGTCGTCCCGACTCGTCTGGTCTTGCTAGGCGTCGGGCTCTAGCAGTTAGTCGCTTGGTTACGCGGCCATATCGTCGTCGTCGTCCAACTCGACCACGCCTTCGACCTGTGCGATACGGCTGATCTCGGCGAGGGTGGTTTGGCCGTCGAGGACCTTGAGCTTGCCGTCGCCCAGCAGGCTCCGCATGCCGGCGGCTGCGGCGGCGGCACGGATCTTACTCACCGGCGAGCGGTTGAACGCCAACTCGCGGATCTCCGAGTTCATAAGCATCAACTCGTAAACCCCGCGTCGACCCTTGAAGCCCGTGCCGCCGCACCGGGTGCAGCCGCCGGGTTTGTAGATGGTCCGGCCCTCCAGGTCGTCGCGGGTCACGCCGCACATCGCCATCAGTTTGGGGTTCGGGTTGGTGTCCGGCTCCTTGCAGTCCTCACACAGGACCCGCACCAGCCGTTGTCCGAGGACCGCCTGGATCGAACTCGCGACCAGGAACGGTTTTAGCCCCATGTCGATCAGACGGGTGATCGCCGAGGGGGCGTCGTTGGTGTGCAAGGTGCTGAAGACCATGTGGCCGGTCAGGGCCGCCTGGACCGCGACCTCGCCGACCTCCATGTCGCGGATTTCCCCGACGAGGATGATATTGGGGGCCTGTCGCAGCATCGCCCGCAGGATCAACTTGAAGTCCATGGGCGGGTCCATGTTCATGTTGACCTGGCACTGGTTGATGCCCTTGAAGTTGTATTCGATGGGGTCCTCGGCCGTGATGATCTTGCGATCGGGGCGGTTGAGCTCGTTGAGGGCCGAGTAGAGCGTGGTGGTCTTGCCCGAGCCGGTGGGGCCGGTCACCAGGAAGATGCCGTTGGGCCGGTTGATAATCTTGACGAATCCTTCGAGCGTGTCGGGCCGCATGCCGAGTTTTTCGAGCCCCAGCAACGCGGCTTCGGGCCGCAGGATACGCATCACGATCGACTCGCCGTGGTACGTCGGGCAGCACGAGAAGCGGAAGTCCACGACCTTGCCGTCGATCCGCATCTTGATCCGGCCGTCCTGCGGGATGCGTTTTTCTTCGACGCGGACGCCGGCCATGATCTTGAGGCGGGCGATCACCGAGCCCTGCGTGCGCTTGGGGATCGTGTCGCGTTCGTGGCAGACGCCGTCGATGCGGTAGCGCAGCCGGACGCGTTTCTCGAAAGGTTCGATGTGGATGTCCGACGCCCGGCTGTTCACGCCCTCAGCGATGATGCGGTTGACCAGCTTGACGATCGGGCCTTGCTGGGCGTCTTCGGCGTCGTTGCCCGTCGCGTCGATATCGATCGATTTGTCCAGCGTCGCGTCGATGGAGATGTCCATCGATTTATCGATCGACATGTCGACGGTGAGCTTGTCGATCGAGTCCTTGAGCGACGACATCGTGTTGTCGATGTATTCGCTGATCTTGCCTTTGGCCGACAACGCCAGGTCGACCTTGCCGCCCAGGCGGAACTGCAGGTCGTCGATCAGGTTGATGTCCATCGGGTCGTGGACGAGGACCTTGAGTGTGTTGCCCTCCTTACCCAGCGGCAGCACGAGATATTTCTTGATCATGTCCTGAGGGATCAGGTCGATCTGCTCGCGGTCGATGACGTTGGGCTGGTCGAGGTCGACGAACTCCAGGCCGAACTGCGAGGCCAAGGCTTTGGCAACATCGTTCTCGGTGACGTGACCCAGCGAGACGAGGGCGTCGCCGATGCGTTTGCGGGATCCCTTGGAGATTTTGAGGGCTTCCTCAAGCTGTTGGTCATCGACCAGGCGCCACTGCTTGAGGATCTGGCCCAGTTGTTGCCGTTTACGTGCCATCGGCACCTCGTGGGTTTATGTCGTCGGTGAAAGTCGCTCAGCCGTGCCGAGCGACGGTGCGGGCCTGAAATTATGGTCGCCCTGACGTGTGATAGCAAGTATTGCCGATCTATTCATTTACAAACCGATAACCCGGCCAGCGGCCCCGGATTTTTTTTGCGGGCAACGCGAACCAGCTTGCACGGATTAACGTAGAGCAAAAAAATACCGTTTGGCTCGCGTACGGGCTTGTGTGAGCATTCCCGGGTCATGCTTTCCATCAACACTAATGACGAAGGAAATTTGCCATGAAACTTCTTTTGCCGTTGTTTGGTTCACTGGTTTTTGTCGGGGCCGGGGTCGCGACGTCGGGCCTGGCTCAAGATCAAGCGGGGGCGGACACGCACTGCGCGAAAGCCGCCGCGTCGGCTTCGCAGGTCGTAGAAGCCTCGGAAGCCCAGCCCGGATTCCTCGGCGTCGCCTTGGCCGAGTCGCCGGCCCCGGCCAAACTCGGCCCGTCGTCGCCGCACGTCGGCCCGGTCGTGCTGATTGTCACGGCCGTCCACCCCGGCTCTCCCGCCGACACCGCGGGCCTGCGGACCGGCGACACGTTGCTGAAGATCGACGACCAACAACTGCTCCACCCCGTACAGTTTCGTCGGCTTGTCGGCGGGATGCCGGCGGATACCGGGATCACGCTCACCATCTCCCGTGACGGCGAAACCCGGGTGCTCGACGCCACGCTCGCGTCGCGCCCTGCCGAACTCGCCGCGGCCCCGCCGATCCCGCGTGCCGTCCCCGCCGTGCCGCTCCGGAATTGGCCCGAAGGTTTCGAAGGGATGTTCCGTATGGAGCCTTTGCCGATGGACGCCGAGTTCGGCAACCTGCGGCAGATGCACGAGCAGATGCGCCAGCGCTTTGAGCAGATGTTTGAAGCCCCGGACTTCGAGATGCCCGACGAATTGTGGGACCAACTGCGTCGTGGCCCCGGCGCGGCTCAGGGCTTGGGCGTGCAGAGCCGGAGCGTCCATGTCTTCGACGACGGCACGCACCGCTTAACCGTGACCACCGACGCGGCCGGCCGTCACCTCAAGGCGGTCGACGCCGACGGCGGGGTGCTGTTCGACGGGCCGATCAACACGCCCGAAGAACTGGACACGGTCCCGGAAGCGATCCGCGAGAAGCTGCCCCCGGCTGAGGACGCCCCCGCCGCCGACTTTCCCGCGGGCCGTGCGGTCTGACGGTTTCATCGCCGGCCGCAGAATATAGGACAAATCTGGCAAAGTGGGGTCGGGATTTGCCCGATAGATTAGCGGGGGGTCCTGGAGCTTTGCTCGTGGACCAGAATCAGCACATCCCGCACTCTTATCCGGCCCCGCTCACCGACGCAGAAATCGAGACGATCCTTGACGATCTCGACGGCTTCGAGACTCCCCAAGAGGTCGTCGCTCAGAGGATGCATGTCCGCCTGCCGTACCACGAGCAGGTGGCGGTGGTTTGCGAAGCCGGCGGCGGCGTGGACGCCGACCGGGTCCGTTTCACCGCGGTCACCCGAGACCTCAGCGACGGCGGCCTCGGCCTGATCGCCCCTCATGCCCTGCCCGAGGGCACGCCCTGCATGGTGACGCTTGTGGGGCCGCACGGCCAGGAAGTATCCGTCACCGGGAAAGTCGCGTTGTGCGACCCGCTCGAAGGCCGCGCCCACTTCTGGGGTGTCAAGTTCGATCAACTGATCCACGCCGCCTCGTTCCTGCCGACGCGGCAGGCTGGGTGAGATTCCTCTCGACTTGATGCTTTCAGATAAAAATCCCAGACGGCCATTTAAGAGACAACGGCGTCACTCGTTTGGCTTGAGCGCCTTGCGTTGTTGATCCAGTTCATTTTCGCGACTCAGAATCGTCTCTGCTAGTGGAGACGCGATGCTGGCAACTGGATAACCGTCTTCAAATTCAATCACGATGCACCGTTTGTCGTCATCCGAAAGCTTACGATCCAGAAGTTTTTCGGTGCTTTGGATGGATGCGGTCTTGATGGCCGAGGCTACAAGTTTTTGTTGTTCGGTCCATTGGGCGTCTTCAGCTTGCCCACAGCCCGGAAACAGACTGGAGCAGGCGATCGTAAGAATTGAGAAGACACGCCACATCATGGACACTCTTAGTGCGGCATCGGGTAACGCTTGCACAGCTCAACCACTTCGACGCGGACCGCGTCGAGTGTGGCTTGGTCGCCCTTGCTGGTCAGCACGCGGTCGATGAGGCCGGCGACTTCGGGCATCGCGTCCTCCTTGAGGCCGCGCGTCGTGAGGGCGGGGGTGCCCAAGCGGATGCCGGAGGTCTTGAACGGTGACCGTGTCTCGTTGGGCACGGTGTTCATGTTGGTGATGATGCCCGCGGTTTCGAGCCACAGCGCTGCCTCCTTGCCGGTCAGTTCCTCGTCGGTGGGGCGGAGGTCGATCAAAAGCAGGTGGTTGTCGGTTCCGCCGGAGGCGAGTTTGTAGCCTTTCTCGACGAGCGCGTCGGCGAGGACGGCGGCGTTTTTGACCACCTGCTGCGCGTAAACCTTGAACTCGGGCTTGAGGTCCTCGCCGAAGGCCACGGCCTTGGCGGCGATGACGTGCATGAGCGGACCGCCCTGTGTGCCGGGGAAGATGCCGGAATTAAACTTCTTGGCCAGGTCCTCGTCGTTGGTCAGAATCAGCCCGCCGCGGGGGCCGCGGAGCGTCTTGTGAGTCGTGGTGGTGACCACGTGGCAGTGGGGGAACGGGCTGGGGTGGGCCCCGCCGGCGACGAGGCCGGCGATATGGGCGATGTCGGCCCAGAGGATGCAGCCGTGGCGGTCGGCGATCTCGCGGAACCTGGCAAAATCGATCGTGCGCGGGTAGGCCGAGTAGCCGCACATCAGCACCTTGGGCTTGTGTTCGGCGCACACCGCCTCGACCGTATCGAAGTCGATGTACCCAAAGTCATCTGCGTCCTCGTCGAGTACGAGGTCGTAGGTTACGGGGTTGAGCCACTTGCCGGAGATGTTGACCGGGCTGCCGTGGGTGAGGTGGCCGCCTTTGGAAAGATCGATCGCCGCGAAAGTGTCGCCCGGCTCAAACAGCGCGAGCTGCACGGCGAGGTTGGCGTTGGCGCCCGAGTGCGGCTGGACGTTGGCGAACTTGCAGCCGAAGAGTTCTTTGGCGCGTTCGATGGCCAGCGTTTCGACGTCGTCGTAGAACTTGCAGCCCGAGTAGTACCGCCGCCCGGGGTAACCCTCGGCGTACTTGTTGGTCAGGCAAGAGCCTTGGGCGGTCATCACGGCGGCCGAGGCGTGGTTCTCGCTGGCGATCATCTCGAGCGTGTACTCCTGACGCTCGGCCTCGGCGGCGATGATCTTGCCCACCTCGGGGTCGGTCGCCTGCAGGGACGCCAGCGCGGAAGGGGTGTCGAGTCCGGGGTTTTCGGGGGCGGCGGTGGTCATCGCGGAAAGTCCAGCAAAAAGAAAATCGGGCCATGCTCAGAAAAGCAATCGTATCGGTCCCCGCATCACGGGGCAAAAGCGAAACCTCAAGGGCCTCGTACGGGGATCGGAGGCGGATTGGCGGTATGCGTCCCTTCAAGATCAGCCGGCTCTGCCCCGGGAACCAGCAGGACCCATTCGCGTCCGCCCAGCAGCAGATGGTTGTCCAGCACCCGCAGCTCGGTCGGCATCGGATTGGGCAGGAGCCGTGTAAACGATCGCTGAGCGACTAGTCGGCCGGTGTCGAGTTCGAGGGCGAACAGGTTCAAACGTCCGCGTTCGAGTAGGCGGTCGAGATGAACAACAAATACGTGGCCGCCGTCGAGCGTGAATCGGACGAATCGCTTGTTGGGTAGCTCGATCGCGTCGCGCCACCGGAAGTCCAGCTCGGGGCCGATCTTGCCGCAGGTGTTGGCGGCCGCGCCCTCGGTGAACAGCCCGACGAGCTCGTTGCCGTGGGCCAGGAGCTGGGCATTGCGGTTGAGTAGGCCTGGGGCCTCCCGGCGATCTCCTGTTGTGAGATCGAACCCCATCAGACCGGCGTTGTCCACGGCGTACACCGAGTCTTGGGCGATCACCCACCGACGGTTGCCGGCTTCGGCGGCGAGGTCGATCCGCCACCGCGTCGAGCCGTTGTCGGCGTCGAGCAATGTCAGCCGACCCTGACTGGCCACCACCAGCCCGTGCTCGGGGGCCAGCTGTATCCAAGTCACCGGTTCGTCGTCTTCGACCACCGGGAACCGCAGCCGGCCCGTCACCTGGTCCAGCAGGATCACGCGGCTTGCCTGGGCTTCTTTGCCCGGTGCCGCGAGCCCGGCCACCACCAGGACGCCCGGCCCGACCGCGACGTGGCTCACCGCGTCCAAAGCCAACGCCGACTGCCAAAGCACCCGCCCCGTGTAGCGGTCGATGCCGACCGATCGGCCACCGGGATCAACCACGCACACCACCGCGTCGCCCGCCACCACGCGCGGCGTGCGGACGTTGCGGTTTGCCAGTCCTGGGTTGATCTGGTTCCGCCGCACCGGGCCGAAGTCCGCTTCGATCAATTTGATGATCTGCCCGGCGTTCGCCCGCCGGGTCGAGGCCAGCCCGCCTTCGCCGAGTTCTTCGAGCAACGGGGAGATCTGGATCGCCGGCCAGAGGGCTTTGCCCGTGAGGGTGTCGAGGCCGAATAGCTTGCGCTGGTTGCGTGACCACAGGATGATGTTGTCTTCGCCTTGCTGGATGACGGCCAAATTCTCTTCGGGGGCGGGTACATCCCACCGGACTTGGTCCGTGGCCACGCCGTGTAGAACCAGTCGGCCCGGACTCGGGGTAGAGCTGGTGTGGACGAGCACCGAATCGGTTGAGCCCGGAACGCTGGGGGGGTGCTCGTAGCGCAGCAGCTTTCCGGCCAAGCGGCGGGCCTCGCCCAGCGGGAGCGAGACGCCCGCGGCTCGTGTCGGCTGGCTTTCGATGCTGCGCAGCTCGTTGAGCCACGCGTCGGCGGGGCGCGGCAGGCCGTCGCGCAGGGGCTGCAAGTCGGGGTGGCGCCGGGAAAAGGACGTCAACCAGGCGATCGCCGCTTGAGGCCGGCCGCGGTCCTGGTAGTAGCCCGCCAGTGCGCCGGCGGCGCGGGCCCGCACGGCGTCGTCGGCCGCCAGTTGAAACGCCCGGCGGTACTGCACCGCGGCCCCGGCGTGGCCCGGTCCCTTGGCCTGCAGGTCCGCCGCCGCGAGCGTGGCCTCGGCCGCGACACGGGCCAGCGGATACCGCCGCACCAGGTCACGCAGGTCTTGCGCATCGGTCGTCGGATCGAGCTGCAGGGCGGTGAACTGCTGCTGGGCTTTGGTCTCGAAGTTTTCGTAGAAATCTCGGCCGTGGCGATCCACCATGTCCAGGAGGCGCTGCCGGGCCACGAGGTCGGCGCGCCGTGTTGATTGATTGCGGCTCCAGAGTTCGTCGGCAAGCCGCGGGTCCAGAAGCACCGCTTGGTAATAATCCGCCGCTTCGGCCAAGCGTTCCTGGCCCTCGAGGAACTCGCCCCGGGCGAGGTTGTAAGCCACCAGCTCCGCGGGCGTGTCGGTGATCGCCGCGAGGCGGTCGAACAGCGACTCGATGATGGCCGGCTCCACCGTTTTGGGCTTCTCAGTCAGTGCGAGCAGTTCGCGGAACACCCGAGCCCGCGCGTCGGCCGGCGAGGCCTCGCTTTCGGCCGGGTCGGGACCGACGGGCAACTGAGCCAGCGCGCTCAGCGCCCGGTTGATCCCCTCGTCCATCGCGTCGCTGCGCCCCGCGTTGAGTGCGAGCGTGGCCATGCTCAAGCCGGGGACCACCGACGAGGGGTTGTCTTCCGCCCGCCGGCTCAGTTCGCGGTACGCGATCGGCCAATCGAGGTAGCTACCCACCCGTGGGCCGTCGGACACCACCCAGGCGTGATCGAGCGCAAGCACTTGGCCGGTCCACGGCACCGAGTGGCGTTTTCGGACCTCGCCCGTGGCCAGATCGAGTTCGTCGAAACGCCGCGTGGTCGAGCTGAGGACCGCCACGCCCCGCTCGGGGACCACGGCTACGGGCACGGCGTTGGCGGTTTGGCCGTCCGGCGCGGGCTTGGACCACCGCGGTTCGAGCGTTCTGCCGTCGAGCCGGGCGTAGGTCCGGCCGGTGGTCAGCAGGTCGCCGCCGGGCAGGGGCAGCAGCGCGTGAGCCCGGGCCACGGGCGCGTCGGCGGGGAATGTCCGGCGGATATCGCCGGTCTCGGGATCCAGCAACAGGGCGTGGGCCTCGGCGACGCGCAGCGGCAGGATCAGTCCGGCCGGGCTGGGCGTGGGCCGAGCCGCTTCGGACGTGGGCAACACCAGACCGCTGGCTTGGCGACGCCGGGGGTCGCCCGCCTCGGCGAAGACCCGGACCCAGTGCACGGTTCCGGTTAAGGCGTCGACCGACGCGGCCGCGCCGAGGTTGTCGCAGAAGTACAGCCGTTGCCCGTCGAGCGTCACGCGCGAGAGGGAAACGATCGCGTTGCGCTGGGTCGCCCCGGCGGTACTGGCCAGGTGGCGACGCCATCGCAGCTCGCCCGTATCGGCATCGACCGACATGAGATAGGAATCCTGAAAGCTCGACGCCTGGCTGCGGCGTGCCATGACGATGATCTGGTCGCCGCAGGCCACCGGCGTGCCGTGAAACGTCGCGCGGGCCAGCGATTCGTCGAGATCGCCCGGGGTGGTTGTCCAACGCGGCCGGCCGGTTTCGGGGTCGAGGCAGACGAGTTCGGTGGGCATGATGGCTTGGCCCCGCCGCTGCCCGCGGGGCGCCGTGATATTGCCTACCACGGCGTACGCCCATCTTCCGCACATCAGCACCCGCCGTGCATCGGGTAGAGACCGCCCCAGGGCGATCCGTCGTGCCTGTAAAACCGCTTGGGCGTCGGCTTCATCGCTCAGGTCGGGAAGGGTTTGTCGGTGAACCCAGCGTAGTCGGCCGGAGGTTCGGTCGAGGGCGAATACGCGCAGCGTGTCGTTGAACAACAGCACCGACTCTGCGGCCACGGGGCGCAGGTTTCCCAGCCCGAGCCCGCTCAAGCGTGCGTTGCGGTTGCGCGCCGCCGTGGCTTGAGCCGATTCGGCCGCGTCGATGATCTGGACCTCCCACAGCGCCCGGACCAAAGGCGGTGTGTCCCGGGCCGAACGCGCCGGATCGTCTCCGACGCCCTCGGGAGAATGTAACCCCGCGAACGTCCGGGCCAACGAGTCGGCCCGCTCGCCCTCGCCCAGTCCGCGCAACGCCGAGAGGGCTGCGTCGGCCTCGTCGCTACGCCCCGCCAGCGCGGCCGTCCACCCCAGCAGCTCGTTGTAGGTGATCGCGCGGTCCGCAAGGTCCGGGTGATCGGCCAACGGCGTCAGCGCCGCCGCCGCCGCCGCCACGTCCGCCCGTTCCAGGTTCGCCCCCGCCAACCACAACGCCGCATCCAATCCCGCCGGCGTCCACGCTTAGGTCTCCCACACCGCCCGCACGCGGGCTTCGCCCCCGGGCCCGTCCGTCGTCCGGGCATCGCCGAACGCACGTTCGGCTTCCCCGGCAAACCGCCCACGGTACGCACGCTGCAACGCCGCATCGGACGCGAGCCGATCGCGCACCCACAGCCGGGCGTCGAGGTACAGATCCTCCCCCCGGGGCATCAGCTTTTCGGGGTACTCCTCGATGATCCGGTGCAGCCGCTGCGCCGCTTCGCCCGCCCGGCCCTCGGCCAACAGCCGCTCGGCCTCGTCGGCCAGCTCTTTTGCTGCCGGGGAGTCTTCCAGATAGACCGCCGCCGCGTGTGCCCCGGAGCCGGCCAACAGCAGCACGGCGAAGACCAGACAAACCGCTCCGCTCCACGCCCGACCACGCCAACGCGCCGCGCCGCGTCCGTCTGAGTCGCCCGCAACGCCAACGTCTCGCCGTGTGTGCATGCCACATTGTAGCTCGACCTCCGATCCGGGAAATACGCAGAATCGACGGCCGCATCTGCTATCATGGTCGATTCGCATTGTTTCCCGGTGGTTCGCCAGCCCCCAAACCCCAACTCCCTATCCGCTACCCACACCATGCCCGCATCTTCCCCCGCCGCTGCGTCCGCCTCTTTGTCCCGCCTATCGGCCCCGCACGTCGCGGTGGTCGGGGCCACCGGCGCCGTGGGCGAAGAATTCCTCCGCGTGCTCGCTCAGCGAAACTTCCCCATCGGCAAGCTCACGCTGCTCGCCAGCGCCCGCAGCGCCGGCAAAGAACTCAGATTCCGCGACCAGAAGATCGTGTGTGAAGAACTCACCGAGCAAAGCTTCCGGGGCGTCGACCTCGCGTTGTTCTCCGCGGGCGGCTCGATCAGCAAGAAGCTCGGGCCCGCGGCCGTGGACGCCGGGGCGGTGGTCGTTGACAACTCCTCGGCCTTCCGCATGACCCCGGGCGTGCCGCTCGTAGTGCCGGAGGTGAACCCCGAGGCGATCACGCAAGCAAACATCGGCCTCGGCGCCGACCACACGCCGGGCATCATCGCTAACCCGAATTGCTCAACGATCATCATGCTCATGGCCGTCACGCCGCTCCACCGGGCCGTGGCTGTCAAACGCATGGTGGTCAGCACGTACCAGGCCGCTAGCGGAGCCGGGGCCGCGGCCATGCGCGAGCTCGAACAGCAGACCCGCGAAGCGCTCGACCCGGCCAACCGCGGCGAGGTGAAGACCAAAGACATCTTCCCCTTCCAGTACGCCTTCAACCTCTTCAGCCACAACTCCCCGATGCAGCCCAACGGCTACAACCAGGAAGAGCTGAAGATGGTGTACGAGACCCACAAGATCTGGGCCCAGAACCCCGAAGACGACAACGCTACGAAGATCACCGCGACGTGCATCCGCGTCCCGGTCATGCGGGCCCACGCCGAGAGCATCAACCTCACCTTCGCCGGCACGATGACCGAGCCGCAGGCCCGCGAGCTCATCGCGGCGGCACCGGGCGTCGACCTCATCGACGACCGCGACAACAACCGCTTCCCCATGCCCCTCGACGCCACGCACCGGGATGACTGCTACGTGGGGCGCATCCGCCGCGATCTGTCGCAACCCGAAGGGGTGGGCTTAGACCTCTTCGTCTGCGGCGACCAAGTCCGTAAGGGCGCGGCGCTCAACGCCGTGCAGATCGCCGAACTGTTGGTGCGGTGATGAACGCCAATCCGTGATGTGCCGGTGACGCCGCTTGAGCGCAGGCGACGCGGGCAGGTTCAGCGCGGTCGCCGCAACCCGAGTCCCCCGAGCAGCCCCATCAGGATGAGTGATCCCGGCTCCGGGACGGTCGTCAGGTAGGTGTCCGCGAGTCGATACCCCAGCTCGATGTGCGTCCCACTCTGGAAGTGGATCAGGTCGTTCCTGAGCTTCAGATCATCAATCGAGACCAGATGGTTGTCGACGTCTTTGTCGGTAAACGCGGCTTTGGCCAATCGGACCTCATCCCCGTAAGGCGCGTTGGAGATGATCGGGTGTTGGCTCTGGATAAACGGCAGATCGGGTTCTGAGAACTCGGCCCGGAAGGCTCCGACCATCGCGTCGAGGTTGCTCTCGTAGCGAGCCGCCGCCACGTCCCACCGGGCGTCGGCTTGGCTCTGGACCCACACGAGAGCCTCGAGATCGGGCTCGTAACCCTGGCCGGCAAGGTCTTCCATGGCCTGGGTGACGTGAGAGATCAGGACGGGGTATAGCTCGTTGCGCGACGGGATCCACCACCGCTCCAGCCCCCGCCCGACGTAGGATACCTTGACGATGGCAACGTCCTCCGTGAGCGAATCGGCCAGCGCTCGGCCGAAAGTGACCTCGCTGCCGAACCCCGCCAAGTGCGCATTCAGCGGGCGCAGGTCCTCAAAACCGTCAGACGTATAAACATTGTCGGTGCCCATGTACCAACTAAATTTGACGTCGTCCTGCGGCAACTGCAATGCCGCGGGAAGCGCCGAAGAAAACCCCGAACCGACCATATTAGATTGCCCGGCCATCACAAACACTTTGATGGGGGCGGCACTCACCGGCGTCGCAAGCAAAAAGAAAACGACAACCACGCGTACCACAAACATCTCTCTTCCTCCGATTTCTTCATTTCCAGATTCTTATAATATAGTTCATTAGTCCGTGTTGGCAAAGGTTTCGGAAGCGATCTGGTGTGGCCGGGATCCTAAATTTCGACCTTGCTCAGATAGATCGTGGTCCGAAATCCAATCCGTTCCCATTGGGCGGCTGTATGCCATGTCGGATCACGGCCGTACGAGCAACCGCTTTCCGATGCCGCTCGGCGCGATGCGTCGGGACGGCTGCCACGTCATCCGCAATCGCCGTAGCCGATCCCAGCCCGATGGCGTGGGCCTCGACCTATTCGTGTGTAGCGCCCAAGTCTGCTAGGCCGCAGTGTTCAACGCCGTGTAGATCGCCGACCTGTTGGCGAAATAACACGGTAAACTCAGGTTGAGATGAAGTTGCGTTACAAAATCGCATTCGGCGGCTTTGTGTGCCTGATGGTGTTCCACGCTGCGGTCGCGTGGCTGATCCAATGGTCGGGCCAACGGGCCCTCGAACGCGAGATCGAGCAGGTCATCGCCGCCGGCGGAGCCCGTGACTTCTCGGCCTTCGACGAATTGGACATCCCTGACGACGAGAACGCCGCTTTGGCGTGGCTCGAGGTTTTTCGTGAGTTGGACAAATTCGATACGCCGGCATCGGGTATGACCAATGAAGAGGTATACGACGCGTGGTCGGACTACGAGATCGACGGGCTGGGGTCGGCGATGGAAGCCCGGCGGGCCGTATTCGAGCAGGCCCACGCCGCGGCACAACTCGAACAAGTCCGTTGGCCTTATGACTACGCCTATCTGGATGAATTTTTCAATACAGGCTATTTCGGAAAATCTCGCAAATTTGCGCGGTTTCTTGTCATCGATGCTACCGCCGCTTTGTCTAAAGAGGATTGGGAGCGAGCGGACAAGAGTTTAGTGGCCGCTCTCTCGCTATCAGAAGACATCGTGGCGGTGCCGCTACTCATTAACACTCTGGTCAGCGTATCGATCGATATGCTCGTGATCGAATCATTGGAGGGCATTGAACCCGTCGGTTGGGGGCATTTACCCAACACGGTGGGCGCTCTTACCGATCGTGATTACCGTGATTGGTTTAGGAAGGCTCTCTTGGGCGAAGTGGCCTATGGGCTTTCCTACGACTGGGATGCGGATGGAGCGACGAGTGAAGGATTGCTCCGCGTTCCTGCCCGGTTGTGGCGGAACCATGACTTGGCTTTTTACACCATGCGTCTGCGAGAAATGAGTGCTTTGGTCCGGCGGCCGTATTACGAACTTGAGCCCGAACTCCGGGCGATTGAAGCGTACGATTATCCACGGGTCTATCCGATTTCCGCGAGTTATCTCGAATCATCATCCGCGTGTGTCCTGACTTTAGGCCGGATGGAACTACGCCGTGATCTGATGATTTGGGCCGCAGCGTTGGCAGGTACGGAATCGATTAGCCACACGCCTATTGATGCGCTCACGGGTCAGCCGCTGAAACGCTGGCGGTCCCCAGGCGGCGGGTGGGTGTTGTGGAGCATCGAGGCGGAAAAACCCGAAAGCGCAATTGCTGTCCGCGATTTGAGCGTTTGGCTGACACAACCCGGTACGTTACCACCGGAACTCCAGCCGTATGCGTATGAACTCAACGATGAAAAGGACTAGCCGATGCCGTACAACGTTGACCCGAGTTGACCGTTTCGGGATACTTGGGGTTCGCGTTACGTTCGGCCCGCGTAGCTCAGTTGGATAGAGCAGGGCTTTCCTAAAGCTCAGGTCGTAGGTTCGAATCCTGCCGCGGGTATTGACAGCGTCCCTATATTTTCTGCGAAACTTATCGCGTTTTCTCTTGCACGGAGGTGTCGTCATGCGTTTCGTGAACGCGTTCCTGGTGGTGTGCCTCGGCTTCTGGTTGAGCCCGGGTGCATTGGCGTGGGCCGAAGAATCTCCGGGCGGTGATGCGGCGGACACAGAACCCCCGGGGGCGGTGTTGGAGATCGCTTACCGCTTTGCGGGCGGGCAGTACAACAAGGACTGGTCGGGATCAGGCACGCCCGTGGCGATCGAGCACAAGGGGCAGACAATACTCGACGAAGGCACCGACGGGACGTATTGCTGCGGCTACACGTTCACGGTGGTCATGATCGCCGCCGAAGAACGTGGTTTGTTGAAAAACAAGAGCGTCGAACAGGTCGAGCGGTTCCAGAAGATGTGGTACGGCGCGGTCGGTGACCAGACGCCCCGCGACCGGCGGATTCAGGAACGCCAAGTCGCAATGGCGATGCCGGCACTCAAGGTGGGCCGCGCGGTCAAGCCCGCCGACGCCCAGCCCGGCGACTTCCTCCAGTTCTGGCGTACCGAGTCCGGCCACAGCGTGATCTTCCTCGGCTGGCTCAAGGAAGACGGCCAACGCGTCGGCGTCCGCTACCGCAGCTCGCAGGGCTCGACATACGGCATCGGCGACGCCGAGGAGCGCTTCCAAAACCATGGCGGCAAAGTCGATCCGCGTCGCATGTACTTCGCCCGGTTGGACGCGGGGAGCGTGGAGCCCGAAGAGTAAAGCCGGGGTGTACCGCTCCCGATGCTGATCACGGGGCGATAGATCGGCCGCCTAGGTCAGCGGGAGATCTTCTTCGCGCCATTCACGACGCGTTCCCAATCAAACGCCGGGCCTGGGTCGACCTTGACGTCCGAGACGTGGTAGTGGCCGATCAGCCCGCGGTGGCTGTCCTGTTCTTCTTGAGGCAGCAGGTGCGGAATCACGTCGCCGTTTTCATCTTTGGGGTAGTCGAGCTCGATCCCCGGCAGCACCTTGTGCAGCGCCGCGGTGAGCTTGATCAGCGCGTCGTACTGCTCGTCGGTGAGATCGAATTGTTCGAGGGACTTGCCCTGGATCTCGCCAACGATCATTTCGTTGCGGCTCGGCCGGGCGACGAAGTTGGGGGTGCGGATGCTCGCGGCGTCGTCGGCGTCGGGGATCGTGATGTAGACCTGACCGTCCGCATCGACGTTGTACCAGCGGTCCCACGGCTTCTTCTCGTCGTCGGCGTAGGCGCCCATGTTGGCGATCTCGACGCCGACCGAGCGCGAGTTCGCGGGGCCCGCGTGCCAGGCGCGTTCTTTGAGGTCCAGGGTCTGGTAGATCGTGCCGTCGAGGTCGAGCATGAAGTGCACCGACAGGTGCCGACGGTCGTGCAACACGTTGAAGCACTCGTGCGACGTGCCGCAGACGTCGTAGTGGATGACAAACTGGTCGACGACGCCCTGCAGTTTTTCGAGCTCCCAACCGCCGCCGCGCACCGCTTCCATCTCTTCGGGCGTCATGTTGTGGTTGCGGATGTTGTACCTCTGCGGCGTTTTCTTCTTGTTTGCCTCGTCCCAGTCGCTGAAGCTGCGTTCGTCGAATTTCGAGAACCGCTTGTCCACACGGTAGGCGTCGTACCCGCCGGGGTCGGTCCACAACACGACAGGCGTGCCGACGCGGAATAGCTGTCCCGCGACCATAATCTCGTCGCCGTGACGCTTCACGGGCGTGCCGGGTTTCACGGTGCATCCGGTCATGAGCAGGGCTCCGAGCAACAGTAGCGAAGCGACAAGTTTCATCGGCGATGCTCCTTGGCTATGGGTTGGGGTTCGGGTCGGAGTCCGGCTCGATGGGCACGGACGTGGGGGTATCGGCCTCACGTGGATCGGCCAGCAGCCAGCCGCAGACAAACGCAAACAAGCCACCGATCGGCGCGTACCACGGGAAGGAGATGGGGAATTTTTCGATCGCTCCGTCCGCGGTCAGTTTGAGGCCTTGGGTTGTTGCCGAGTCGACCTTGGCGAACCACAGCCACTGCGCCATACACACCACGACCAAACACCCGACCACGAGCCAAGCGGTGCGCGCCAAACGTTTTCGCCTCAAAGCGGGCGCCCCCGACCACGCGACCGCGATCCAGCTGGCAACGAGCACCCCTCCCGTGATGCCGCACGCGGCGACCGCCCACGGCTCATGGAACCGGCTCGCGAACACGGCGGTCACGCTGAGAGGTGCCGCCCAGATAAGGCCGTGAGCGTTGATCCGCAGCGGCAGCCAGGCGAGCAGGAATGCCGCGAACAACGCGCCGACGCCGTAACTGGCTAGCCCCAAAGCCAGATAAAGGAACGGAACTTCACGGCCTTGGTCCTTCATGGCTTGGTCGTACGCGGCGATCCCGAACGCTACGAGGCACAAGAGGATGCCCCAAGCCACGATCAGCCAGCGGCTGATGCGGAGGATCGAACGGTTCTGTTCCGGCGTGAGCTTGCCGTCCGGGTCGATCCCTCGTATCGGAAGGATGACGGCTGACAGCGTGGTCTGGGCGAAGGCCGCCAGGATGCTCGTCAGCGAGCTGATGGCCGCGGCAAAGATGCCCGCCACGATCAGGCCGGTGAGCCCCGCGGGCACTTGGGTGAGGATAAAAACGGGGAAAATGTTGTCGGATTTCTCGTCCACCGCGGTCTTGGCTTGCCCCACCAACTGCTCCGGAAACTCTCGGTAAAACGCCCAGAGCCCCACACCGACCAACAGCATAAGCCCCGCTACCAACTCCGCGGCGTAGCTCGCTCCGACGGCGACCTGTGCCTGCGTCCGGTTCTTGCATGTGAAGATCCGTTGGGCCAGCAGCTGGTCCGTTCCGTAGGCGCCGATGTTGCCGAACGTCACGGCGAAGATCGCGGCCCAGATCGTCAGCTCGTCGGCAAAAACGGCTCCCACCCCCGACGACCACGCGCTGCCGTCGCCCCCGAGGCCGAGGTTGAACAGGTTGAACTTGCCGGCCTCATGCCCGTCCGACAAGATCTGCCCGAGCCCGCCCGGCATCTCCGAGGCGATCACCGCGATCGCGATGATGCCCCCGACGACGAACACCACAAACAGCATGGCGTCGGTCCAGACGACCGTGGCGATGCCCCCGAGCATCGTCCAGATCACCGAGACGACGCCGACCGCGATAATCGCCCACCAGAGCGGGCTGACACCGGTCGCGTCGGCCAGGGCCCCCAGCTCGTCGCGCAGGATGAGCCGCAAGATGATCGCGGTCAGATACACCCGCGACGCCTGAGCCATCAGGCCGATCAGGCTGAACATGGCGGTCGTGACGCCTCTTGCCGCCTCGCCCAGCCGTGCGCCCATGTAGTCGTAGGGGCTGTAGACCCGGTGCCGGTAGTAGGCGGGCACCAGCACGAAAATAACGAAGAGGCGCGACAAGAAGCCGGCGATGATGCCGAACTGCAGGTAGGTGAAGTCGCCGTCGGCCGCGAACGCGATCGCCGGGACGGCGACAAAAGTCACCGCGGAGATGATCGTGGCGATCATCGACGCGGAGACGGCGTACCACGGCAGCTTGCTGCCGCCGCGGAAGAAGTCATCCATGTCTTTCTGCTTGCCGGCGAGCACGACACCGAGCACGCTGACCAGCCCGAGGTACCCGAGCATCACGACCCAGTCGATCGCTTTGAAGTGCCCCGACAGCGAACCGTCGCCGATGGTAGCCAGGACGACGGGTGGCGAATCGATCATTTCAAGAGTTTATAACCGATCTGATAAAAAGTAAATTATAAAAACACTTCAATTACTCAAGCGTGTCATCGATCGGCGACCATAGGGCTTCATAGGTGCTAAAGCCTGTTGCCGAATCTCCAAGGTCGGATTCACTGACCAGCGACGCATGGACATCGGCAAATGACATTGTCACACGCCCCTCCGCGACGGTTGGGTCGTCGCCGCCGTGAAGTGTGTAATTGAGTTCGGTCGGAACCACGGGTGCCCAACGCGTCGGGCCGTCGCCCGCTAGGCCAAGCGAAAGATTGCCCAGGAAGCGCATCCCGGGCATAACGCCTTGGAAACCGATGGTAGAGCGAGCGTATACCAAACCCCCATCTGTAAATTCTGACCACCGTTCTGAAAAAAGGATGAGCTGGCTTGCTTTGGGCGCATCCGCGTCAAAGAGCTCTCCCCGTGTAGGGTTGGGACCACCCGGGGTGGTGTTTTCTACGCCCGGGTCGACATTACTGCTTGCCCAAATATTCATCGCATATGTGCGAGCCGCATTGGGGTCGTTCGGGCATGGAAAGATTGTGCCTCCTACGGTTCCCGATCCGGTTGTTTCTTCTTCTGGCAGGTAGTAACCAATCGTGTCGAGGTTGTACCATTGGTCACCCGTATTATTGTTCGGGGCGAAGTTGCTCTTATGGTCAACGGCATAGGTCGACATCGATATTGCAAGCTGGCGGTTGCGACTAAGGCAGGATGCATTTCGCGCTGTTGCCCGTGCTGCGCCGAGCGCCGGCAGCAAGATGCCGATCAGCAGGGCGATGATCGAGATCACCACGAGCAGTTCGATGAGCGTGAAGCCGGGGCGGGCGAGTTCGCGGGGAGGGCGGGTGTTCATGGAGGCAAGCGTCCGGGGGCGGAGAAGTCCGAGATGGATCGGAGCAGGGCCGGAAAGGCGTGCCCCGGCGGGTGGGCCGGGGCACGCGGGGGGATCGAGGCGGGATCAGGCCCTGGCCTTGCGACGCAGCATCGCGAGGCCGCCGAGGCCCAGCAGCGCGAGGCTGGTGGGTTCGGGGATGGGGCCCAGGTCGCTGGATTCGGTGCCGAGCAGGGCTTCGTCGAAGAAGAACGAGCGGTTGGTGAAGGTGGTGCCGACGCTCAGGCGGTTCAGGTCACTTTCTGCGCCGAGCTGGAAGCCGCCGATGCTGCCGGAGATCGCGGCGGTGGCGGTCAGGGTGCTCTCGTCGAAGAAGTTGGTGGGGTTGACCCAGTAGCGGATCTCGTCCCCGGGGTTGTTGAACTCCAGGGCCATGACGACGTTGAACGTGTTGCCGCCGGCGTCTTCGACGAGCACTTCGTCGGTCACCGCACCGGGGACCAGTGCGCCGGTGCGCGAGCGGATGACCAGGTCGACCGTGTCGTCGTCCTGGATCACGAAGCCGGTGAAAGCGCCGAGCAGGAAGTTGGTCGCATCTTCAAAACGCCCGGCGTCGACGAAGCTGCCGAAGCCCGTGAAGGCGTACTCGCCGGGGAGCCCGCCGGAGGTGCCGGCGTTGACCAGGTGGCTCATGTAGAACGTGTTGTTCGACGGGGTGCCGACGGGGTTGAGCAGGTTGTTGTTGGTGCGGAAGGCGGGGAACGCCTGGCCGACGGGGATGAATCTGCCTTGGCCGTTGGTCGGGTCGCCGTCGAGGATGCCGCCGGACTCGGCTTGGATGTTGGCCGAGCCGGCCGCCCACGCGCCGGCGAAGCCGGTGGCGGTGGTGCTGGTCTGCCCCGACAGGTTGCCGGCGGTATAGCCGTCGAAATCGTCGCTGGCCAGCAGCACGCCGAAGGCCGGCGACGCGAGTCCCGCGCTGAGGCCCAGGGCCAGGGTGGTGTGGGTCAAGAATTTCTGCATCTTTTCAATCCTCCAAGGGTGACAGGGTGTGGGCAGACGGGAAGGAGACGTCAGACGTGACGTACAATTATATAACGATAGGCCTTCTTTCATCAACCCAATATAAATTATACGGAAGCCGGACAGGGTTTCAACGTTTTTTTGCGGGCGTTTTCCCGGCCCCAGACTTCCGGGTTGGCGCGACTCAACCGCATTGATGGCCCACAATCCGCACGTTGCTGGGGGTCCTGGCGGATGGAGTGGCGATTCTGTAAAGGGATCGGGCTGCCGAAAAAATTATATAATTAAAAGAATTTGAAGCGGCTATTGACGGGTCAGGCGTCCCACGGCCAGCTCAGGACGAAGCCCGCCTCGGTGAGGTGTTGCCGGAAGGTGGGAAGTTGGTCGGCGTCGGCGTGGACTTGGTGGGGGGGCAATCCATGGCTCAGGCACCACGCGGCGAGTTGCCCCGCCGCCTCGCCGACGTTCCACTCGACCGGGTGCAGGCGGGTGCAGCCGTTGGCAATGTGGCTGACGCCGAAGTTTTTCGCCCCCGCCAGCAGATTGGTCAGCCGCTGGGGGATCAGCGAGCCCAGCGGGATCTGGAACGGCGCGGCCGGGACATACAACGAGTTGCGGCCGGCGGTGCTCGGGTGCAGGTCCAGGTGGTAGTGGCCGATACCGACGCTGTCGGCGAACGTCGCGGCGGCCGGGATGCCGAGTTCGGCAACGTCGGGGTGGCCGGCCGCCCGGCGCTGCTCGGCGCCCAGGTGCGTCTCGGTCAGCATCGTAAGCGCCGCCAACCGCCGGGCTTCGCGGATGTAGGGCGCCTTGGCGAAGCCGTCGTCGGTGCCGAGCTCGTCGCCGCGGAGTTGGAGGCCCGGGTAGCCGACGCCGCCGTCGTTGCGGGGGGCCTCGGTCTGCATCCAGTAGAAGAAGCACAGGCTCTGTTGCCGGGCCTCGGCGAACGCCGTGGCCTGCGCTTCGGCGCCCACATCCAGCGTGGGCTTGAGGAAGTAATCCATCTGCACCCAGTTGACCAGCGAGACGTCCGGCGGGGCGGCGTGTTTCGATGCGTCGTCTTGGTGGAGCGAGCGATCCACGATCCGTCGGTAACGCCAGAGTTCCCATTTGTCACCCGTCGGCTCGTCGGGCCAGGGCGTCATCGGCAGGTGCCGGGGCGCATTATTCTCGCCGCACACCGTCCACGAGAACAGGGGGCCGGGCCAGGGGTCGTCCATCTCCGGCACGAAGCTGCGCCAGAAATCGTATCCCTGAGGTTGGCCGATCGTGTGGTCCGCATCGGGGTGGTGCGTCATCGCGAAGCACCAGCTGATGGCCTGCTGATCGAACGGGTCGGTGCGGTCGGTTCGGCCGTGCAACTCGCCGTGGACGTCGCGGTGTTCGGCGCCGACGTGGTACTCCGCCCCCGTCAGCGGCAGAAGGTCGCCGAGTTCGGTTGCGTCGATGATGTAATCGGCGGTCACCGTGGTCCGCTCGTCGTTGCGTATGTCGCGGAGCGTCACCGCGCGGACGCGGTCGCCCTCCACGTCGGCCGCCACCGGCTCGCGATGGTGCCAAATCGCGACCGCACCCGACGCCACGTGCGGCGCGAGCATGTCCATCAGGACCGCGTGCCCCACGGCGGGCTCGAGGCACAGGTGGCTCACCCAGCCGTTGCCCGGGTTGAGGTAGCCGTCTTGGCGGGCGGCGTCGGTGAGCCGGCGGTGGCTGCGCATCCATTGCCGGACCCGACGGCGGAACTCGAGGTACGACGCGGTGGCGGAGACGACGCCGTCTTTCCCTTCGATCCAGCGGTTTTCGTCGGGCGGCACGGCCTGGCTGGTCAATTGGCCGCCGATCCAGTCGGTGGGCTCGGTCAGCAGGCATCTTTGCCCGCCGCGGGCCACCGCCAGGGCTGCGGCGACACCGCCGGTGCCGCCGCCCACGATGAGGATGGGCTGGTGGTGGGTGTCGTGCATGAAGTCGTGGGGAGAGACGCCGGGGGAGATGCGTGGGGCTTGCAGCAACAAAGCTACAGCGTTCCGTGCGGTCGCGGCGCGGATGATGCGTAGGGGTTATTTTCCGAGCGAGGGTGCGCCGGAGGACTCGCGGATGATGAGTTCGGCCTTGAGTAGTTGGTGCGGGGTGGTGCTGGGGCCTTCGTGAATGAGCTTGATGATCTGCAGCACCGCGGCGTGGCCGAGCTCGATGAGCGGCTGGCGGACGGTGGTCAGCGGTGGGTGCAGGTGCACCGCGCTGGGCGGGTCGTCGACGCCCACGACGGTGAGCTCACCCGGGATCGACAGGCCCAGCGTGTTGGCGACGTGGTAGACGTCGAGCGAGAGGTAGTAGCCGCCCGCGATCAACGCGGTGGGGCGGTGGGTCTGCGTGAGCATCCGGCTGAGGGCCATCTTTTCGTCGCCGCCGAGCCGCCAGCTCTCGGCGTCGAGACGGTGACGCTGTTTGGGCGGGATGGACAATTCGTCGCAGGCGTCGTCGAAGCCCCGGCCGCGGTCGCGGCTGTTGCTGAGCTGCGGCGCGCCACCGAGGTAGCCCAGGTGACGGTGTCCCATGCGGTGGGCGTGGCGCACGGCCTGCCGGATCAGGTCGGCGTTGTCGATGTCCAGCGACGGCAGTTGTTCGTGGCTGGCCCCGACAATCAAGATCGGCGTGTCGGAGTTGTGATTCGCCCGGAACTCGGCTATGGCCTCGGGCAGTTGGTTGATCAGCAGGAACGCCTGGCAGTCGCTGCGGAGCTTGGGCTGGTACGGGTGGATCAGCAGGTCCGCGTCCTCGTCGCGGCCGGCGCGGTGCATGCCTTCGATGAGCTGGCCGTGATAGAAGTCGGCGAGCGAAGCTTCGGGTTGCATGACCAGAGCGAGTTTGGTGCGGCGGCGGTCTTTGGCGTCGCGGTTGGTGACAAAGGTGCCGCGCCCCTGAACCCGGTCGACGATGCCGTGGGCCTCGAGTTCCTGCATCGCGCGGTGGGTGGTGACCAGCGAGACCGAGAGCTGTTCGCTGAGGCTTTTGGTGCTGGGCAGGCGCTGGCCGGGCTCGAAGACGCCCGAACGGATCGCGCTGAGCATGGCCTCTTTAACCGAAATGTACAGCGGGGCCCCGGGCCGGTTCTTGACGGGTTTGAGCCGGGAGGACGGAGTTTTGCTCATCATTATCCCTCAGAGGATGGGCGAATGTGTAAGAGTATAACTTACATAATATCACTATAACTTAGTATTTCCCCCAAAATATGTGATGTCCTGTTTTAGAGTCGGGTTTTACGGAGAAAAGACGGTCTGACCGTCACTGAGGGCGGAAAACACACGGTAAACCGCCTCGCTGAGTGTCTGGCGGGCCTGGGCGATGGGGCCCTTGAGCGACGCCGCGAGGAAGTAGTGACGATTCCCAGACACGTTGTAGATGTAGCAGAGTTCGGAAGTCTCGCCATCGGGCGGCCACCAGCCCGGCTTGTTGAGCACGACGAACGCGGGCCGATGGTCCCGTTCGGCAGTCAGCCGGGCCAGCCCCTCGCGGGTGTAGCAGTGGTTGGTCCAACTCAGGCCCTGGGTGAACATCGGAAAATACGTGGTGTGGCGGGTCGGGCCCATCAACGTGGCCGCGGCGACGCGGACGAAATCGTCGGTGGTGAAGTAGTTCGATTCGCGGTTGCCTTGGGTCGACGGGTTGAGCGGGATGTCGGCCTCGGGGCGTGCGGGAATCTCGAACGACGCGCCGGTCGGCGGCGTGACCCGGACGGCGCGGCTGTTGCTGCGTCGCGGCCTCACAAAGAACCGCCGGACAACACTCCGTTCGACGCCCCAGCTGCGCAGCGTCGCGTGCGTCTCGGCGAGCCCGACGGTTTCCTGCAACACGTTGAACGCGTGGTTACCGCTGAACGACAGCATGTCCAATAACAGGTCGCGTACCGTCGCCGGCGGGTCGTCACCGACCTGGACCACTGCTGTCGCGGGCAACCGGTGTTCGTGCAGCCACGCGACCGTCAACGCGCCCGTGATCCACTTGATGGTGCTGGCCGGGTAAAAGCCGGTCTCGCCGGCGTTACGCCAGCGCGCGGTGAGCAGTCGGCCGGTGCCGGGTTCGATTTCCACGAGCGTTAATGCCGAGCCCGCGGGCAGTTCAAACAATCCATCGAGCAACGGCCCGGCGTCGATCAGCTCCGGCGCCCCGTCCAGCCGTGGCAGGCTCAACCACGGCGCGTCGAGATCCACGTTAGCCGACGACGTCATGCGTCCACCTTGACCCAAGCGCCGTCGAGCGTGAACGACCGGTTCGCCGCGGCCATCACGGCCACGTTTTCCACTATATCTACAAGGGAAACCGGCGCTTCGCCTTCCGCGAAGAAGCGGATCATCGCGTCGATCAAACGGTCGTAGACGGTGGCGAAGTCGACCTTAAAGCTCTGGATCGCTTTCGAGCCGTGGACCGTGGCGCCGAAGTCATAGGCCCCGCGACGCTCGAGCCGCAGGCAGGCGGTGCGGCCGTCGTGGTAACGCATCTGCAGCAAGTCGCGGTCCTCGGTTTGGCGGGCAGAGACCTCGGCGACGCCGGGGCCCCAGAGCGCGTCGACCATTTCGATGGTGTGGACGCCGTAAAAAAACGTTCCCGCCATGAGCTCGTGCAATTCGCCGGGGCCGTAGGCGTCGATCGCGGCCAAAGCGCCGAGGTCGGCGGCTTTCGCCCCGTGGACTTCCGCGGCGAAACGCAGGCTGGATGCCGAGTAGCAACGCGCCCCGTATTTTTCGGATAACGCCAGGAGTGTCTTGGCCTCGGCGGGGTCGCAGGTGAGTGGTTTGTCGACGTAAGTCGGCAGGCCGCGTTCGAGCGCCGGCGTGGCGTGGGCCAGGTGCTTGTGGCCGTTAACGGTCAACACCATCACGCCGTCGACCGCGTCGAGCATAGTGTCGAGCTGGTCGTGTGGTCGGGCACCCAGCGCTTCGGTGTCGGCGACCCACGTGGCGACCTGATCGGCGGGCATGTCGTGTTGGCCGTCGGCCCAGAACGCGGTCACGCGGCAGCGGGTCAGCCCGGCGTCGAAACGCTCGTTGATCCGTCGGGTGAACTCGGGCAGGTGGGAGCTGTCGACGCCGACCGCGCCCAGCCGGAACGGAATGCTGTCGTTTGCGGCGGCGGTGGGGTCGGTCGTCATTGAAGATTCGCCGGAAATTCGGGAACGGGCCGGCGGTGAAGCGGGACCGCGGGACGCGGGGAACGATCGGCGGGTTCCGTCCCGTCCGAAGAAAACCAAGCATAACCTACGAGAAGTTCTTGCTTCGTGGTAGTCTTATATTACCATTTGTCCCCCGCGGTTGATCGCTCCCTTCGATGATTCACCGCGGCGTGCAGGAGCCAGCGTGTTTTTGGATGTTTTTCGACAGATCGTCGGGTGCCGAAAGGCCGCCGTGTTTATTTACGCCGTCGCCGTGGCGGCCGGCGGGGATGGAGTGGCGTCCGCCCAAACGCTCGCCCCCGAAGTCCGCGGCACCTGGCTCACCACCACGGGCCCCGACCACATCTCGTCCGGCTTCAACACCGAGTCCATCGTCGCCCAACTCCGTACCACCGGCCTCAACACGCTCTACAGCGAGGCCTGGAAGAACGGCTACACCCAGTTTGCCTCGCCTACGCTCGACGGCCTCATCGGCCGTGACCGCAGCCCGTCGCTGGGCAGCCGCGACATCCTCACCGAGACGTCCATCCAGGCCCACCGCCACGGCATGGTCAACCTCGCGTGGTTCGAGTACGGCTTCTCGCCACAGTTCCTCGGCAGCGGCGGCACGCCCAGCAACCCGATGGCCGTCGCCGCCCGCAGCCGGGGCTGGCTGCTCCAGGACCAGAACGGCAACTACGCCAACGCATCGAACGCCTTCGCCTGGATGAACCCCGCGCTGCCGGCCGTGCGCGAGTTCCTGATCGACCTCACGCTCGATGCGGTGCGCAGCCACGACCTCGACGGCATCCAGTTCGACGACCGCCTCGCCTGGCCGCGCGAGTTCGGTTGGGACGACACGACCGCGGTAATCTATCAGTCCGAGACCGGCCGCAACCTGCCGACCAACGTGAACGACGCCGATTTCCGCGCGTGGCGTCAGAGCAAGGTCACGCAGTTCGCGGGCGAGCTTTACGCCGCGGTGAAGGCCGAGCGGCCCGACCTGATCGTCAGCGTCAGCCCGTCGGTCGCGGGGTTCAGCGACGTGAACTTCAACGCGGCGTGGGGGGATTGGGTCGAGCAGGGGCTGTTCGACGAGTTCGTCCCGCAGGTGTACCGCGGCGACCTCAATTCGTTCCGGGCGACGCTGCCCAGCAACGTGCAGCCGTTCGTAGACGCCGGGCGGGAAGACGACCTGATCGTCGGCCTCCGCTACAACGGGAGCGGCACCAACACGCCCACGAACGTGCTGTTGCAGCAGATCGTCGACGTGGCGCTCGCGGAGAACGGCGCACTGGCCGGGCACTCGCTGTGGTATTCCGACCAGACGATCAACAACTCCGGCACACTCGAGAACTTCTACGGCAACCAGCGCGACCACCCGGCCTTCGGCCCCGATTGGCGCCCGCCGCCGGTGGTGGCGGTGTCGTCGTCGGACAACACCTGGTCGGTTGAAGTCGACGCCGCCGAGCAGTACCGCGTGGTCGCCGAGGTCTTCGGACGCTGGATCGAGGTCGAATCGGCGTTCTTCGACGCGGGGGTACACAGCCTGACGGTGCCGAACGCGACCGAAGTCGAGTTGTTGCTCGATCGGAGGCCGCTGCCGGGCGACACTAATTATGACCGCATCGTGAGCGACCTCGATCTGCTGACGCTGGTGAATCATTTCGGTCAGGCCGGCGGCCGGGAGCAGGGCGATTTCACCGGTGACGGGCGCGTCGACTTCCTCGACGCCGAGGTGTTGGTCGAATACTGGCAGCGCGGCGTCGCACCCGGATCGGCCCTTCCGTTGAGCGACGCGTTGATCCGACTCGTGCCCGAGCCCGCGTCGGCGGTTGTGTGGATGGTGGGCGGGTGGGTGGTGATGGTGCGCCGCCGATCGTCACGTGCTTGATGTTTTCCTGGCCTTTGCCGTGGAGTCTCCTATGAACGCTTTGTTGGGTTCCACCGTCCTGCTGGTCACCGGACTCGCCGCGTGCTCGAGCGTGTCCCGGGCTGAGTCGATGAAGCAGCCCCCGCCCGAGGTGCGCGGCACGTGGATGACCACGACCGCCAACACCGCCCTCGCCTCGCCCGAAAACACCGCCGCGTCGATGAAAAAGCTCCGCGACATCGGGCTCAACACCGTCTACGTCGAGACTTGGAAGAACGGCTATACCCAGTTCCCCTCGCCGACTCTGGAGAAGGCGATCGGCGTCGAACGCCGGCCTGATCTCATGCCCGGCCACGCCAACTACCCCGCGTACACGCCCGGCATGTCCGGCCCGCGCGACCTGCTCGAAGAAACCCTGATCCAGGCCCACCGCAACCAGCTCATCTACATCGCCTGGTTCGAGTACGGCTTCATGGCGTCGTACAAGGACACCAACAACGAACTCCGCCAGCAATACCCCGAGTGGATGACCACGACACAAGACGGCTCGCTGGTCTCCGACCAGAACCCGTTCGTTTGGATGAACCCGCTGCGTCCCGAGACGCGCGAGTTGCTGCTGGGCATCGTGGTCGACGCGGTGGACAAATACGACCTCGACGGCGTTCAGCTCGACGACCGCATCGCCTGGCCCGTGACCATGGGCTACGACGACTACACCGTCGAGGCGTACAAGAAAGAACACAAGGGCCAGGCCCCGCCGGACGACCCGCGCGACAAGCGGTGGGTCGCGTGGCGGGCGAAAAAAGTCGGCGAGTTCGCCGAGCAGTTCTACACCGAACTCAAGCAGCGGCGGCCGAACCTGATCGTCTCGATCAGCCCGGCGATCTACCCGTGGTCGCTGGACAACTACGCCTGCGACTGGAAGACGTGGTCGCACAACGGGTGGATGGACGAGTACGTCCCGCAGATCTACCGCAACAACTTCGAGCGGGTGAAGAAGGATTGGCCGGCCCAGATGAAGGCGGCGGGACGCGACCGGCAGGGCGATCTCATCGCGGGCCTCCGCGTGGTGGGCGCGGGGCCGGACACGGCGTGGCCCGACCTGCGGCAGAAGATGAACCTCGTGCGGCGGGGCAATGCAGGGGGGCATTGCCACTGGTTCAGCCGCGGCGTGCTGGAGGTGTACCCCGAGCAGTTGATGCAGTATTACGACGTCGCCAACGACGGCCAGGCCAAGCACCCCAAGCTGCCGACGGATTGGCGGCCCGCGCCGATCCGAGCCACGAAGGGCGAGACCGGTTGGGCGGCGGAAGTGGTCACGCCCGGCAGGTACCGGGTGATCGCCCGGACCGGCGACGTCTGGCGAGAAGTCGTGTCCCAGGAGTTGTCCGCGGGATCACCGGCGCTCGACATCGCCGCGCTCGCCGACGCCGACGCGGTGGAGCTGCTGGTCGATCGACGCGGCCACGAACCGTTGGGGCACTGACCGAATCGTCGGGTCCGCACAACCTCAGCAGGAACCCTTGCTTGACCCCTGAAGACAAAGCCCGCGCTTTTTGCGAACGTGAACGCGCCTTCCGGCTCGGCACGCTGCTGACCGAGACGTCGCACCCCGCCACGCGCACGCTCTCGCAGGCGGCACAGGAAGACGTGTCCGCGGCGATCCGCATGCTGCAGACCGTCGACCGCGACCTGCCGCCCGTGCTGAAGGCGACGCTGCAGGGCGGGGGTTACACCAAACTCGTAACTGCCCTGCGTCGCGCTCTGCGCGATGGGCGCCGGGTCTTCGTCACCGGCTGCGGCGCAACGGGTCGGCTGGCGATCCTGCTCGAGGCGTGCTGGCGGCGGGCGGTGGCGGAGCTCTCGGCCGAGCATCCCGACGCGGCGGCGTGGTCCGACACGGTCACCAGCGTGATGGCCGGCGGCGACTTTGCGCTCATCAAATCGGTCGAGGGGTTTGAAGACTTTCCTGATTTCGGTCGGCGGCAGATCGCCGAGGGGGAGCTGGCCCAAGACGACGTGGTGATCGCGGTGACCGAGGGCGGGGAGACGTCGTTCGTCATCGGCACGGCGTGGGAGGGCGTGGACCGTGGGGCCGAGGTGTTTTTTGTCTATAACAACCCGACCGACCTGCTGCGGGAACACGTGCAACGGTCGCGGGAGGTGATCGAAGACGACCGCGTCACCAAGATCGATCTGCACACCGGGCCGATGGCGGTCGCGGGTTCGACGCGGATGCAGGCGACAACGATCGAGTTGGCCGTGGTGGGTGCGGCGATGGAGGACGCGCTGCTCGGCGCGGCCGACCGCGACGTGCCGAGCGCCGACGAGCGCGTCGCGGCGTTCAACGCGCTGCTCGACGTGGTGGAAGCGCCCGACGCCGTGACGGTGATGGCCGACCTCACACGCCGGGAGGCAGAACTCTACGAACGCGGCGGCCGGGTGCTGTACTTCGCCGACACGCTGTTGCTGGACATCCTGACCGACACGACCGAGCGGTCGCCCACGTTCTCGCTGCCCGCGTTCCGGCGGCGCGACGACCACGTCTCGGCCCGCTCGTGGTCGTTCGTGAAGGACCCCGGGCGCGACACCGCCGCGGCCTGGGAGGCGATGCTGGGGCGGCCCATCCGCGGCGTCGACTGGGACCGCGACGTGTACGCCGCGATGGGCGCGCCCGGAGATGTCGTTGCTAACCCGCCCGCGCTCGACGCCGCGACGATCGAGAAGTTTCCCATCGGCTGCGAGCCCGAAGACCAGCCGTCTCAACTCGTAGTCACCCTCCACAGCGCCGACGACCCGGAAGACTTCGCCCGGCCCGACGCCTTCTGCTTACGGATCGGCGCGTCGCGGGGGACGGGCGCGCTGGGGGGGCACATCGCCGTGCCCGCCGCCGCGTCGCTGGCCGGCCCGATGCGGCTGGGCGATCACCTGGCCGCCAAGCTCGCGCTCAACACGTTGTCGACCGCGACGATGGCGGTGATGGGGCGGCTGGCGGGCAACTGGATGGTGCACGTGCGCACCAGCAACAAGAAGCTCATCGACCGCGGCGTGCGTTTGCTCGTCGATCAGACCGGGATGGGCTACGAAACGGCGTGCATCGAGCTTTTCCGGGCGATGGACCACGCCGAGCGTTTGCCCCCCGATGCCGAGCGTCCGTCGCCGGTGGCGTGGGTGATCCAGCAGCACGGAACCGCGAACGCGGCCGAGTGAATTTTCTACACAAGGACAACGCAATGCAAGGGATATCGAGCGGGTTGGGACGGGTGGTGGGGATCGTCGTGATGGGTCTGGGGCTTTTCGGCTGCAGCACGGCCCCGCGCGATGCGCGGAGCGACATCCCCGAGGTGCCGCGCGAGTTCCGCGCCGCGTGGGTGGCGACGGTGGCGAACATCGATTGGCCCAGCACGAAGACGCTCTCCACGCAGGAGCAGAAGGACGAACTGATCGCGATCTTCGACCGCGCGGTGGAGCTCAAGCTCAACGCGATCGTGCTCCAGGTCCGGCCGGCGGGCGATGCGTTGTACCAGCCCGGGCTCGAGCCGTGGTCCGAGTGGCTGACCGGCGAGATCGGCAAAGCCCCGGACCCGTATTACGACCCGCTCGCGTTTGCGATTGAAGAGGCCCACCGGCGCGGGCTCGAGCTGCACGCGTGGTTCAACCCCTACCGCGTACTACACCCCACCAACAAGTCCGAGCCATCGCCCGACCACATCGCCGTGACCCACCCGCACCTCGTGAAGGAGTACGGCAAATTCCTCTGGCTCGACCCCGGCGCTCCCGAGGTCCAGGCCCACAGCCTCGCGGTCATGCTCGATGTCGTGAAGCGATACGACCTCGACGGCGTCCACATGGACGACTACTTCTACCCGTACCCGATCAAGGACGACGACGGCAACGAGATCGAGTTCCCCGACGGAGACAGTTACGCCGCGTACCGCAAGGCATGGGGCTTCAAGAGCCGCGACGACTGGCGACGGTGGAGCGTCGACACCTTCGTCCGCGACCTGTACCGCGAGGTGAAAAGGATCAAGCCGCACGTCAAGGTCGGCATCAGCCCGTTCGGCATCTACCGGCCCGGCAACCCACGCACCATCCAGGGCTTCGACCAGTACGACAAGCTCTACGCCGACGCGCTCAAGTGGTACCGCAAGGGCTGGGTCGACTACTTCACGCCGCAGCTCTATTGGGCGATCGCGCCGCCGCCGCAGAGTTTCTCGACGCTGCTGAACTGGTGGGACCAGCAGAACCCGAAGGGCCGACACCTCTGGCCGGGGCTCTACACCTCGCGGATGCTGGCGGAGAACCCCAGGGGTTTCACGCCCGACGAGATCGGCTATCAGATCGCCTGGACCCGACTGATCGAGAGCTCGCCGCCGGGGCACGTGCATTTCTCCATGAAGGCGTTGATGCCCAAACACCACGAGGAGATCGGCGGTCCGATCGCGGCGAAGGCGTACGCCGAGCCGGCGCTCGTTCCCGCGACGCCGTGGCTCAAGGGCAAGCGTCCCGCCGCGCCGCGTGGCACGCTGTCGCGGGTTGACGACAAGACGCTGCGTGTAACGCCCGCCCCGCCCTCGCTGGAGAACGCGGCGGGCTGGGTGACGCAAGTCAAACGCGGCGAGGATTGGGAGTGGGCGTACTATCCGTCCACGACCCCGGAAGTCGTGGTGGACCCGAGCGGGCTCGAAGCGTTGGTGGTCTTCACGGTCGACCGCCGCGGCGTGCGGAGCCCGAAGGCGGAATTCGTGGGGCCGACGGAAGCGGCTCTGCAGTAGTCAAGGAGGATTCAGATGAGCGTGACGGTTTCCCCGCGGATCGGCGTGTGTAGCTGGTCGCTGCAACCGAAGAATTTGGACGAGTTGGTCGGGCAACTGGCCGGGCTCAAGCTCGAGCGGTTACAGCTGGGGCTCGATCCGCTCCGCACCGATCCCGATTCGTGGGAAGACGCGGCGCTGCGGCTGCGCGACGCGGGGGTCTCGGTTGTCTCGGGGCAGTTCGGCGCGGTGGGGGAGGACTACACGACGCCGCAGACGATCCGCGCGACCGGCGGCGTGGTGCCCGACGAGACGTGGCCGGCCAACCGAGAAAACGCCGACGCGACCGCCGAACTCGCCCGGCAGCTCGGCCTGACCCTGCTCAGCACCCACGCGGGGTTCATCCCGCCCGACGAAAGCGAGCCGGTGTTTGCCAAGCTGGTCGGCCGTGTGCGGACGCTCGCGGAGCTGTTCGCCCAGCGGTGCGGGGCGAAGCTGCTGCTCGAGACCGGGCAGGAGACCGCCGACACGCTCAACCGTTTCCTGCTGGCGGTGGATCGGCCGAACGTGGGCGTGAATTTTGACCCGGCCAACATGCTGCTCTACGACATGGGCGACCCCGTCGAATCGGTGCGCCGGCTGATGTCTCACGTGCGTCAGGTCCACATCAAGGACGCGACCCCGCCGAGCACGCCCGGGAGCTGGGGTGAGGAGGTGGTGGTCGGCGACGGCGCGGTGGACTGGGCAGCGTTCCTCGGCGAACTAGATGCGAGCGGGTACGACGGCAGCCTCGTCATCGAAAGCGAAGCCGGCACGCAGCGGGCCGAAGACATCGCCACCGCGGCGCGGCGGCTGAACGTCTGGTTGGACAAATAGACGCGTGGCTGCCGGAAGTGTGGGTTTGGTTTTGTGCCACGCTCAGAGCATCAACACTTTGGAGTTGGGCCGGTACACCATGTCGAGCGCCAGCCATCCCGCGGCCTCGGCGCCTTGGGGCAGCGGCTCGTCCCACGTGTCGATGCGCATCCGCTCGGCGACGGGGCCCATCAGCGTCTCGCGCATCGCGCCGAGCAGCGCGTGATAAAAGCGCGTGTGGCGGGTGAGTTCGCTGGCCAGCACCAGGCGGTGGGGGCGCACGAAGTTCGAGGCGTTGGCCAGGCCCAGCGCAAGCAGACGGGTAATCTGATTGAGCGCTTCGTCCTGCGGGTCCGAGCGCGCGATGCGGGTGGTCAGGTCGCCGGGCGTGTCGGGGTCGAGTTCGTGCAGGAACGCGGTGCTGAGGATGTCTTCGAGCTTGACCACGCGGTCGCCCAGCGGCAGGTGGGAGAAGCCGAGTTCGTTGCCGCCGACGACGCAGCCGCGGTTGGGCTTGCCGTCGATCATGAGCGATGCGCCGATCGCGTGGTCGCGCAGCACGACGAGCAAGAGGTCTTCGGACGGGCTCGCGGGGTGGGTCAGTTGCCAACGGATCGCCAGCGCCCGCATGTCGTTGTCGAAGCGCAGCGGCAGCTTGTCAGCGGCGTCGTAGATCGGCTGCGTCGAGGCGGGGTGGTGGTCGGGGACCGCCGAGCTGTAGAGGATGCGGCGCGACTCGGCGTCGAGCAGGCCCGTCGTCGTCACCCCCACGGCCACCGCCTCGTCGCCGGTCAAACGCTCGAGCAGTCCGGCCGCCACGTCGGTGGCCAGTTGATCCTCCGCGACCGGCTCGGACAGCGTGCGTCCGAGGCGTCGGCCCTGCAGATTCAGTCGGCACCCTTGGACCGAGCCGGGCTCGAGCGCCAAACCAATCACCCAGCAGCGCGACTCATCGATCTGCAGCGGCACGCGTGGCCGGCCCGGACCCACGGCCTGGGGTTCACCCTCGGTCAGCAGCCCGCGCTGGATCAGCCGGCCGGCGATATCGCCCACGGTGTTCGGCCGCAGGCCGGTGCGCTGATGAAGCTGCTGGCGGCTGAGCGGCCCCAGCTTCTGTAGCAGACCCAGGAGTTGAGCTTCTGTTTCGGTGGTTACCATAAAAAACTTCACCCATGAACCTAATTACCGCCGAAACGCAAAGTCGCGAAGCGGAGAAGTATGATTTCGACGTAAATTGTAACAAACACAGCTTGACTGTAAATATCAAATACGATATTTATCAGGATGCATTTACTTTCTTTATTGAGGTTGACCGTGATGTCGCAAAACGCTGTCGAAAGTGATTTGTCGGGCCGCGAAAAGATGCCAGTCCGGGTTTACGACGACCCCGCGGACGTGAGCCGGGCGGTGGCCGGGGAGATCGCGGCGCTGATCCGGGCCAAGGCGGACGCCGGCGAGGCGTGCGTGCTGGGCTTGGCCACCGGCTCGACGCCGACGGGTGTTTACGCCGAGCTCGTCCGGCTGCACCGGGAAGAGGGGCTGTCGTTTAAGAATGTGGTCACGTTCAACCTCGACGAATACTGGCCGATGCAGCCTAACGAGCTGCAGAGCTACGTCCGGTTCATGAACGAACACCTCTTCGCCCACCTCGACATCGACCGGGCCAACGTCCACATCCCCGACGGGACGCTGAGCGTCGACGAGATCCCGCACTACTGCGTGGCCTACGAAAAAGCGATCGCCGACGCGGGGGGGATCGACCTGCAACTTCTGGGCATCGGCCGTACCGGCCACATCGGGTTCAACGAGCCGGGCTCGTCACGCGAGTCGCGTACCCGCTCGATCTGGCTCGACCGGCTGACCCGCCTCGACGCCGCGTCGGACTTCTTCGGCATCGAGAACGTGCCGCAGCGCGCCATCACCATGGGCGTCGGCACGATCCTCGCCGCCAAGCGTTTGGTGATGATGGGCTTCGGTGAGGGCAAGGCGCCGATCCTCGCCAAGGCCATCGAGGGCGAGGTCACGCCCGTGGTCTCGGCGAGTTTCTTGCAGGACCACCCCAACGCCTGCGTCTACATCGACGAGGCCGCGTCGGCCGAGATGACGCGCAGCAAGTCGCCGTGGCTGCTGGGCCCGGTGGACTGGACACCGACGCTCATCCGTAAGGCGGTGATCTGGCTGGCGCAGCGGATCGACAAGCCGATCCTCAAGCTCACCGACGAGGACTACAACGAGCACGGCCTCCAGGAGCTCATCGCCGAGCACGGCCCGGGCTACGACATCAACGTCGGCGCGTTCAAGTCGATGCAGAACACGATCACCGGTTGGCCGGGCGGCAAGTCCGCCGAAAAATCGCGGCGGGCCGAGGACTCCGGCCCGTTCCCCAAGCGTGTGCTGATCTTCTCGCCGCACCCCGACGACGACGTGATCTCCATGGGCGGCACGCTGATCCGCCTGGTCGACCAGGGCCACGAGGTGCACGTCGCCTACCAGGTCTCGGGCAACATCGCGGTGTTCGACGAAGACGCGATCCGCTTCGCCGACTTCGCCGCCGAGTTCAACCGCATGCAGGGCATCGACGAGACCCGGACCGCCGCTTTCGAGTCGCACGTCGAGCAGTTCCTCAAGAACAAAGAGCCCGGTCAGGTCGACTCGCCCGAGGTCCAGCAGCTCAAGGGCCTGATCCGCCGCGGCGAGGCCCGGGCGGCGGGGCGGTCGTGCGGCGTGCCGGTCAAGAACCTGCACTTCATGGATATGCCGTTTTACGAGACGGGCAAGGTCCGCAAGAAGCCGCTGGGCGAGGACGACATCCGCATCACGATGGAGCTGCTCGACGAGATCAAGCCGCACCAGGTCTACGCCGCCGGCGATCTTTCCGACCCGCACGGCACGCACCGCACCTGCCTCGCGGCGGTCTTCGAGGCGATGCGCCGCAGCGAGAAGAAGGACTGGTACGAGCACTGCACGTTGTGGCTATATCGCGGCGCGTGGCAGGAGTGGGAGCCCGAGCGGATCGAGATGGCCGTGCCGCTGTCGCCCAGTGAACTGCTGCGCAAACGCAAGGCGATCTTCAAGCACGAGTCCCAGAAGGACCGCGCCTTGTTCCCGGGGATCGACGAACGCGAGTTCTGGCAGCGGGCCGAGGACCGCAACAAAGCGACGGCGAAGGTGTACGACCAGCTCGGGCTCGCTGAATACGAGGCCATTGAGGGCTTCGTCCAGTGGCGCGGCGACGACGCGGTGGTCACCACCGCCGGGGCCGGTAAATCCAAGAAAGACGTCGGTCAGCCCGCGTGAGTGTGTCGGGGGCCGGCGTGAAGGG
Organism: Planctomycetota bacterium; assembly: GCA_039033595.1. Classification (GTDB taxonomy): domain Bacteria; phylum Planctomycetota; class Phycisphaerae; order Phycisphaerales; family Phycisphaeraceae; genus Algisphaera. The sequence continues at coordinate 135,420 of JBCCCG010000004.1, forward strand.
TGAGGGCCGCTGAGCCCGGTTGGGGGCCGTGACGGGACGGCGGGGGCCCGATACGGGGTGTGATTCCTGCTTCTTTCGGGGACGACTCGATCCTGTTTGAAGAGAGTAGTCATGATCCGTGTCGGCGTTGTTGGGTTGGGCATGATGGGGCAGACCCATCTCGCGTCGTTCGCCGGCCGTCCCGATGCGCGGGTGGTCGCCGTGGCGGATCGCAACGCCGACAAACGCCGGGGCGCCAATCGGCCGGCGGGCAATATCCCGGGCCAACCCGGCGGCGGGGTGGACCTGTCGTCGGTCAAGCAGTACGCCGATCCGGGCCGGCTGATCGACGACCCCGAGATCGAGCTCGTGGACATCTGCCTGCCGACGCCGGCGCACCTGGAATGCGCGATGCGGGCGATGGCCGCGGGCACGCACGTGCTGATTGAGAAACCGCTGGCCCGCACTTACGAGGACGCCCTGCGGCTCGCCGAGGCCGCCGAACAGGCGCCGGGGCAGGTGATGGTGGCGATGTGCATGCGGTTTTGGCCCGGCTGGGACTGGCTCAAGTCGACGGTAGAGCGGCAGACCTACGGCAAGGCCCTGTCCGCTTCTTTTGCCCGGCTCGCGCAGCACCCCGGCGGCAAGTTCTACGGAGACGGCGAGGCCTCGGGCGGCGCGCTGCTCGACTTTCACCTTCACGACGCCGACTTCGTCCGCTACTGCTTCGGCGAGCCGACGGCCGTGTTCAGCACCGCCCACACCCACCTCACGGGTGCGCCCGACCACGTCGTCACGCAGTACCTCTACCCCGACGGCCCGGTCGTCTCGGCCGAGGGCGGCTGGAGCATGGCCCCTGGCTACGGCTTCTCGATGCGCTATACCGTCAACTTCGAGCACGCCACGGCCGACTTCGAACTCGGCCGTACGCCCGCCCTGCGCGTGACCCACGGCGGACAGGAGCCCCGGGCTTTGGATCTGCCCGGGTGGATGGGCTACGACGCGGAGATCGGCTACTTCATCGATTGCATCACCACCGGCAGCCCGCCGCAGCGCGTCACGGTGGCGGATGCCGCCGAATCGATCCGTCTGATCGAAGCCGAGGGCCGGAGCATCGCCGCCGGCGTGCCGGTCGAACTCGCGGCGGCGGGCCGGTAGCCATTTCTGGTCGGCGGCCCGCATTGCTTGCCCATCGGTCGTCACGGCATGCCCGGCGCGAGGTTGAGCCAGAGGAATCGATTAATCGCTCCGGATTGGACCGGCGACTCGGAGTCGCACGATGTCTGGTGCGGGTCACTCGTTGGCTTTCGCCCGCGCCGGCCAGCCCGTAAGCTATGCCCCGCCAAATCTGCCGGTCTCAATCGCTTCCTCGAGGTTTACGAATCATGACTTACCGCTACAACGCGCGTCGATGGGCTTGGGGCCTGGTTGCTGTGTTGCTCATGCTGGGGCTGCTGCCCGGCTGCCGGTCGAGCGAGCCCGTGGCGGCCCCGGCCGCGCCGAAGCCCCTGCTGACCTTCGACGACAAGATCACGCTGGACAACGGCAAGGTACGGCTAGGCGTTTCGCCCGCGGTCGGCCGGGTGGTCGAGTTCGGTTTCACCGGCGGGGAGAACCTGATCTGGGTCGACACCGAAGCGGTATACGACAACCCCGTGCCCGGCGTGGCGGTGCCCGACCAGAAGTACTACAACCTCGGCGGCGACAAGCTCTGGCCCACCGCCCAGCCCCTGTGGAAGCTCGCCACCGGCAACGACAGCTGGCCGCCCGACGGCGTGATCGACGGCGGGCCCTGGACCGTCCGCCGCCGATCCGACCGCTCCGTCACCATCGAGAGCGCCCCCAGCCCGCACTACGGCATCGTCGTGCTGCGCACCTTCACGCTGGCTCCCGACGAGCCCCGCGTCGTCATCCAGAACCTGATCCACCGCGTCGAAGCCAACCCGATCCCCGTCTCGGCCTGGACCATCACCCAGGTCAAGACCCCGATCGCCGCGGTGCTCGATGTCGCCGCCGACGGCCCCGAGATCGCCCCGCTCGTCCGCCCGCTCACCGACGACACGCCCGGCAAGGTCGCCGGGAACGTGTCTATGCTCGGCCGCGACGAGATGGCCGTATGGAAACAACGGGGCGACACCTACGCCAAGCTCGGCACGTTCGGCCGGTCCGTCGCGGCGGTCTACGACGACGTGACCTTTCTCCAGGAAACCGACTTCAACCCCGCCGGGGCCTACCCCGAGATGTCGTCGGCTCAGCTCTACCGCGCCGGCGACTACGTCGAGCTCGAGCTGCTCAGCCCCCTGGTCCAGCTCGGCCCGGAAGAAGTGATGAAGAACCAGGTCGTCTGGACGCTGATCGACGTGTCGTCCGAGCACGCGTTCCCGACGCTGTTGAACCACAAGCGGAAGTAGGCCGCCACGGCCATACCCGTGCCGGCCACGGGTTTACTCACCGAGGCCGACTCCGGGCGGCGTTATGATGTGCGTCTATCGTCGCCCACGTAGCTCAGCTGGATAGAGCACCGGCCTTCTAAGCCGACGGTCGCAGGTTCGAATCCTGCCGTGGGTATTTCACGACTCTCGTTTCGTGTCTCTGGGGCTTGAGGTCAAAATTGTAAGCGGAAAAAAGCGGCCGGCATTTTCCATCCCATCGCGGCAACTACGACCAAGGTCACCGTCGTGATGGCCCACGGCCAAAGAGTCGGGTTGGCCTTGGAAATACCTCCAGAAGCAAACCAAGCTAAACCGCAACGGAGCCATGGCCAGGTGAGGATCACAGACGCAATCAACAAGGGTGGTCCGGTCGCGGCTTCGGCGGGAAACATCCCAGCCATGAATACCGCAAAGAGCGCCGGCACCAAAGCCCAACCCGCCCGACGTCGATCGCGTTGGCTAATCGGTTGTTGCACGGGAGCATGGGATCCGAGATGCTTCATGACTTGAGCTGCGCTTGTCATGACATTTTATCACGCCTGCTTGCCGTTCTTGGCTAACCACCGCAGATTATCGAGCGATTCGTCGATTAGAGTGAGGCGGATCATCTGCAGAGCGCACTTGGCGGCGCGGTCGCGGATGCTGGCACGGTTACCGACGAGGCGGGCGCAGCGGGCGACGGCGGCGTCGGGCGTGGACAATGCGAGCCAGACGGTGCCGACGGGTTTTTCGGGGGTCCCGCCGCCGGGCCCGGCGACGCCGGAGACCGACACGGCGTAGTCTGCGCCGCTTCTTTCGCGGGCGCCCTGGGCCATCGCGATCACGACCGACTCGCTCACGGCCCCGTGCCGTTCGATCAATTCCGGGGGCACGCCGACCTGGGAGGATTTGAGCTCGTTGGTGTAGGTCACCCAGCCGCCGAGGTACGCCGCGGAGCTGCCGGGCACGTCGGTGAGCATCGCGCCGATCATCCCGCCGGTGCAGGACTCGGCGGTGGCGACGGTTTTTCCGCGCTCGGTGAGCATCGCGATGAGGGTGCTCTGCAGCGTGTCGTCGTCGCGGCCGAAGACGATCGGGCCGAGGCGGGACTCGACTTGCGAGGCGGTGTCGCTGAGTTCGTTTCGCGCTCGGCCGGAGTCGTCGAACTCGGCGCGGACGCGGACGCTGCACAGCCCGTGGGACACGGTGGTGCCGACGGTGGGGTTGCGGTTGCGTTGCATCAGGTCGGCGAGCTTCTCGGCGACGTCGGACTCGCCGAGGCCGAAGGTGTTGATCTTGGTAGTGAGGATGGTCTTTGCGCCACCGGCGTGTTCCCGCAGGAACGGCAGCACCGAGGCTTCGAACATCGCCTTCATCTCGCGCGGCACGCCGGGGGTGACAAAGACCTCGGCGTCGTTGAGCTTGGCGCGGATCCCGGGGGCCGTGCCCGCGGGGTTGGGGATCATCGCGGCGCCTTCGGGGCACATCGCCTGCACGCGGTTGCGCTCGGCCATCGCGTACCCCCGGCTCCGGAAGAACGTTTCAAGCGTCCGCATGCTCGCGGCGTCCTCGATCAACCCGACGCCGAGCGCGTCGGCCAGCGCCTGTCGCGTCAGGTCGTCTTCGGTCGGCCCCAGCCCGCCGGAGATCAGGATCAGGTCGGCCTTGGTCGACGCCCAGCCGATCGACGCGGCGATCAGCCGGCGGTCGTCGCTGACGGTTTCGTGCAGCCGGGTCGAGATGCCCAGCGCCGCGAGCTGCGCCGCGAGCCAGGCGGTGTTGGTGTCGACGGTCTGGCCCAGGGCGAGCTCGTCGCCGATGGAGAGAAGGATCGCTTGCATGGGCGTAGTGTAGGGCGGTGGTGAGTGGGGAATGGGTAGTGGGGTCTGGGCGGTGGGGGCGGAAGCGTATACACCAGCCGGTTAAACGTGCCTTCGGCTTCTTGACCCCACTCCCCATTGCTCACTGCCCATCCGCCGCTCTGCTAAACTACCTTCATGACAGCGATTCTCATGGACGGGAAACGAGTGGCGAGTGAAACCCTCGCCGCCGCGGAGAAGCGGGTGGCCGCGATCAAAGAGGCGACCGGGGTCACGCCCTGCCTGGCCACGATCCTCGTCGGGGCCGACCCGGCTTCGATCACCTACACGCAGATGAAGCGCCGACGGTGCGAGGGCATCGGCATGCTGTCGCGCAAGGTCGAGTTGCCCGAAGAAACGACCACCGAGCAGTTGCTCGCCACGGTGACCGAGCTCGGCAACGACCCGGCCGTCCACGGCATCCTCCTGCAGCACCCCAGCCCCAAGCACATCGACGAGCGCGCCGCGTTCGAGGTCATCCCCGTGGCCAAAGACGTCGACGGCGTGACCTACGGCAGCTTCGCGACCATGTGGTTCGCCGACCCGGGTTTCGTCGGCTACGCCAGCTGCACGCCCGGCGGGATCATCCGCCTGCTCGACGCCTACGACGTATCGATCCAAGGCAAGCATGCCGTGGTCATCGGACGCAGCGCGATCCTGGGCAAGCCGATGGCGGGGCTGCTGCTCGACCGCAACGCGACCGTGACGATCTGCCACAGCCGCACACAGGACCTGCCGGAGATCGTCAAGCGGGCGGACATCGTCGTCGCGGCGGTCGGCCGGGCCGAGTTTGTGAAGGGCGGTTGGATCAAGCCGGGGGCCGTGGTGATGGACGCGGGGTACAACCCGGGCAACGTCGGCGACGTCGAGTTCGAGGCGGCCCAAGAAGTCGCTTCGATGATCACGCCGGTGCCCGGTGGGGTGGGGCCGATGACCATCGCGACGCTGATCGACCAGACGGTCGACGGGGCCGCGGCGCAGCTGGGGGTGGAGGTGTGAGCCAGTTCAGCCCATCCAACTACGAAGTCTCCAAGGCCTCGGGCGTGTGCGCCGCCACCGGCGAGCCGCTCGAGCCGGGGCGGGACTGCTACTCGGCGTTGGTCGACATCCCCGCCGACGAACGCGAAGCTAACGACCAACTCGGGATGCGGCGTGTCGACGTCTCGGCCGCCGCGTGGGAAGACGGCCACCGGCCGGCGCACCTGTTCAGCTTCTGGAAAACGACCGTCCCCGAGCCGAACGACAAGAAAAAAATGTTCGTTGATGACGCGGTCCTGTTGAACCTGCTGCGGCGCCTCGAAGACGCGACCGAGCCGCAGCGCCTGGCGTTCCGTTACGTGGTGGCGCTGATCCTGATGAGGAAGAAACTGTTGCGTTACGACGGCAGCGAGACCCGCGACGACCCCGAGGGCGACGGCCCGGTGCAGGAGTGGTGGAACTTCACGCCCAAGAAGGACGTCAGCAAAGGCCACTTCGGCAAGTGGGCCGAGGACGAGACGCTCAGCGTGCTCGACCCGCGCCTCGACGAGTCGCAGATCGAACAGGTCACGTCGCAGCTCGGCGAGATCCTAGAAGCCGAGCTCTGAACGCGGCCCAAAGAGTCGGGCGCGGTTGGATGAGGCTGAATCGGGTGCTTGGCAGCAAGAAAGACAGGAAGTTGATGCGGGTTCCAATCCGAAGCCATCTGATCTCATCCGAGCTTGCTTTGCTGTTGCTGATCTTGGGGCCGCTGGCTCTGGTGGGCTGCAAGACCGATCCGATCGTGCCCGACGACTTGAACCCGGTGCCGATCGACGTGATCGACGGCGGAGAGCTGCCGAGTTACCGCGAACTCGTTCAGCAATACAACCAAAACGGTCCCGCGCTCGAGCGCGTCTGGGCCCGCACCAAGGTCGAGCTGCGTTGGCGCGACGAGAAGAATCGCAAGCGCCGGGAGTCCGGCGATGGGCGGCTGATCTTCGAGCGCCCGCTCAACACCGCCTGGACCGTCGAGGTGCTGGGCGACATCAAGCTCTGGGCCGGGTCCGACTCGCGCGGCTTCTGGTTGTTTGACCGGCTCAACGACGGCACGGCGTACTACGGCCAATACGACAGGCCGCTCGCCCGCCCGCTGCCGCTGCCGGTGCAGCCCGAGGCCGTGCCGTACCTGCTGGGCCTGATGCCGCTGGACCCCGGTCGCGTGCCGGCGTCGCCCGCGGTCGAATTGTTCAACGGCTACTGCGTGATCGAGCCGCCGGGGCTGAACCTGCGCATGATGCTCGACCCGCAGACCGCCCGGCCCGTGCGGATCGACCTGACCGACGCCGCCGGGGCGAGTGTCTTGGTCTGCCGGCTTTCCGGCGAAGTCGCTGTCGAGCGCGAGGGTTCGGACCCCGTGACCCTGCCCGAGACCGCCGAGTTGTACCCCGTCGGCGACGAGTCGCGGATGACCGTGAAGCTCAAGCGTCCGTCGACCGATGAATCGAGGTTCAAGCCCAAGTTGTTCGATTTCGAGAGGCTGGCCAAGTCCATGAAACCTAAGGAAGTGGTGGACCTCAATGCGCTCAGCGCCGCCGGGCCGTGACGCGGCAGCCACAAGTCGTGCTGAGTCGCCGCCACCGCGCGTCAACGCGGGACTCGCAATCTAGCGGCAGGACACCGCTGAGGACGCCCGTCTTACGCCCCGCCGTTGGACATCTCGTGCTTGAGGATGCGCAGCTGCACGGGCAGGACGAACTTCGTGTCTTCTTCAAACAGGTTCGACACTTCGACCTCGCCGTCGTGGTGGTCGACGAGGTATTGCAACACGCCCTCGACCAGGTCTTCGGGGGCCGAGGCCCCGGCGGTGACCAGGACGGATCGGACGCCGTCGAACCACGCGTCGCGGAGGTCCGAGGCGTCGTCGACGAGTCGGGCCGGCGTGCCGTCGTTCTCGCTGATCTCGGTGAGGCGGACGGAGTTGGACGAGTGCTTGCTGCCCACGACGAGCGTGAGGTCTACGCCGGTGGCGAGCTCCCGGACCGCGTGCTGGCGGTTGGTCGTGGCGTAGCAGATGTCTTCCTTCGGCGGGGCGGTGCACCACGGGAACTTCTGCATGATCGCGTCGATGATCACGTTCGCGTCGTCGATGCTCAGGGTGGTTTGCGTGAGATAGATCAGGCCCTGCGATTCGGGGAAGTCGAGCTTCTCCACGTCTCCGGGGGACTCGACGACGGTGGTGACGTCGGGGGCTTCGCCGTAGGTGCCTTTGATCTCCTGGTGGTCGGTGTGGCCCACGAGCAGGATGTGTTTGCCCATCTTGGCGTAACGGCGGGCCTCGACGTGGACCTTGGTGACCAGCGGGCAGGTCGCGTCGATCGCGCGGAGCCCGCGGGCCTCGGCTTCGGCGCGGACCTGCGGGCTGACGCCGTGGGCGCTGAACACGACCGTGTTGCCCGGCGGGATCTCGGCGATGTCTTCCACAAAGGTGACGCCCTGATCGACGAAGCGGTCGACGACGTGTTTGTTGTGGACGATGTCGTGGTAGACGTACAGTGGCGTCCCTATGAGATCAACGAGGTCCTGGACCGTGTCGATGGCCATGTGCACGCCGGCACAGAAGCCGCGGGGGTTGGCGAGGATGATCCGCATAGGAGGATTGTAGTCGGCACCCGCGTCGCTGCCTCGTCCGCTACACGGGACGCTGCGCGGCACCCGCCGAACGTTACGGACGGGCGGCCTGTTGCACGTTGTCCTGCTCCACCCGTTCGGGCTTCGTCGGTACGCCGAGGTACTGCAGGCTGCGTTCGATCACGTTGCGGACCGCCGGGCCGCTGACCTTGCCTCCGAAGTGGCCGATGGTCCGGTCGGGGCGGGTGATGAAACAGCCGACCACCAAGCGCGGCCGATCGACCGGGGCCCCGGCGATGAACGAGCTGACGTACTGGTTTCTGTAGTACCCGCCTTCCTCGAGATTGGGCAGCTCGGCGGTGCCGGTCTTGCCGAAGAGGTCGTAGAGCTCGGATCGGGCGCGGCGGCCGGTGCCGTTGGGGTCGGTCACGACCTCGGCGAGCGCCCGCCGGGTCTGCTCGACGACGCGGGGGGAGAGCACGCGGGCGGTGATGTTGGTGCGGCGTTGCTCGTCGGTGGCCTCGTCGGCCGCCTCGATGGTGGGGTTGATGAGCACGCCGTCGTTCGCCAGTGCGCAGAACGCGCGGGTGATTTGCAGCGGCGTGACCGCGACGCCGTGGCCCATGGGCATGCGTGATAGGTCGGTCCAGCTCCACTTCTCGACGGGCCGCAGCATCCCGCCGACCTCGCCGGGCAGGTCCGAGTCGGTGGGCTGACCCAGGCCGTAGCTGGCGAGGATGCGGTGCAGCTCCTGCTTGCCCATGCGTTCGGCGATGATGGCCATGCCGATGTTCGACGACTCGATCAGCACGCGGGTGAATGTGACCTCGCCGTGCGGCCGTTCGTCGCGCAGCACCGGCCCGCGCTCGGGCTTCCACCAGCCCACGTCCGTGCAGTCGATCAGCTCGTCCGGGTCGGCGGCGCCGGCTTCCACGGCGGCGGCCCACACCAACGGCTTGACGATCGACCCGGGCTCGAACATGTCGGTCACCGCGCGGTTGCGCTGGGCCAGCTTGGCGTCGTCGCGGATCTTGCCGTGCTCGTCGCGGAAATCCGCGGGGTCGAAGAACGGGTAGTTCGCCAGCGCCAGGATCTCGCCGGTGTGCGGGTCCATGACGACGAGCTGGCCCGACTCGGCTTTGAACTCGTGGATCGCGGCGGTGAGCTCTTCCTCGGCGATCGCCTGGAGATTCAGGTCGATGCTCAGACGGATCGGCTTGCCGTCGGCCTGGAGCTTGTAGTCCTGGTTGGCCAGCCACAGCCGGTTGCGGCCGCGGTCGTAGACGAAGGCGTGCTGCCCGGGGTCGGGCTTGAGCCGATTGTTGTAGGCACGTTCGAGCCCGTCGAGGCCCTCGCCGTCGTGGCCGATGAACCCGACGAGTTGCCCGGCCAATTGGTTCTTCGGGTAGTCGCGCACGAGGATCGGGTGCGACGCGAGGCCGCGGAGTTCTTGCAGTTCTTCGTTCGCGGCGTACCGGGCGTAGCGCTCTTCGGACATGCGTTTGTCGATGACGATGTACCGGCTGCCGCGCCGCTTGAAGAGCAGCTGCTCGATCTCGGCGGGCTCGTAGCCCAGCGTGTAGCCGACGGTTTCGGAGAAAGTGTTGGGGTCTTCGATGATGTCGGGGTCGGCGAACAGCAGGTGGGCGACGCGCGTCGTGGCGAGGACGCGGCCGCGGCGGTCCACGAGGCTGCCGCGCCGGGCGTCGAGCGCACGGGTGCTGACCTGCGAGTCGATCATCGCGGCGATGCGCGGCGACGGCTTGCTCTGCAGCTGGTAGACCCGGCCGAGCAGCGCGAGCAGGGCGAGGGTGACCATGACGATCGCGACCCGGCCGACGCGCAGGACACGCCGACTCGATTGTTCGAGCAGCGCCGGGTCGGGTACCGGGCGCGAGCGGGGCGGGGCGGGGTGTTCGGGGGTAGGCGTGCTCACGGCGTGGCGTCCGCGTCCGTGGGGTCGTCGGCGGGCGGATAGAGGGGGCGGCTCGACGGCGGGGCGTGCTCGAAATCGTGCAGGCCCGGCCAGGCGACGGCGGGCTCGAGCTCCCCGGAAGCCGGGTCGGCGGCGGGCAGCGGCTCGAGGTCCAGCCCGATGCGCTCGACCGCGGCCCGCAGCGCCACGGGGTGCGTGCCCTCGGCGATCTGCGCCTGGGCGTCCCACGTCGCTTTGCGGTCGCTATCCATCTGTACGTGCAGATCGGCCATCGCGTGGGCGGTCAGCAGTCGGCGTTGCTCGAGCGACAGCAGCGCCGCCGCGATCACGGCCACCCCGGCGATCACGAAAAAGAGTTTGAACAGCATGGCGTTGCCCCGCGATGCGGGATTCCCGGGGAAGAACAACCGCGATCTTCCGGGGCCGAGGGTTAAGGCAGGCGCAGCGTTTGGCCCGCGATCAACGCGTCGGGGCTGGGGAGTTGGTCGGCGTTGGCTTCGTAGAGCTCACGCCAGCGGTCGCCATCGCCGAGCTGGCGGGCGGCGATGCGGGTGAGGTTGTCGCCGGCCTGCACGGTGTACTCTTTGGGCTGCGTGGCGACGGGACGGGCGGGACGGCTGATCGACGGCGGAGCGACGGCCTCACGCGGCGGGGGGGCGGCGCCGCCGGCGTCGGCCGGGAGCTTGAGCACCATGCCGACCCGCAGGTTCTCGGGCTTGTCGAGCTGGTCGGCGTTGGCGTGCAGGAGTTCATCCCAGCGTTCGCCGTCGCCCAAGAACTCCGCGGCGATGCGGGTGAGGTTGTCGCCGGCCTGCACGGTGTAGGTGTTGGCCGGAGCGGGGCGGGGCGAATCGCGCACCGTCGGCGGCGACGCGGCCTCGGCGGCACGGGTCTCGCGGACCTCACGGGCGATCGTGTCACGCGGCTCGCTGCTGGTGCGTTCTGGATTCCCGGAAGCGGTGGCGGGGATACGCAGCTTCATGCCCGAACGCAGCGACTGCGGCGAGTCGAGACGATCGGTGTTGGCCGCGAGCAACTGGTCCCAGCGGGTGGCGCTGCCCAGGTGTTCGGCGGCGAGTTCGCTGAGCGTGTCGCCGGGCTCGACGGTGATCTCGGTCAGCGCCGCCTCGCGCTGGTCGGCCGGACGCCGGGGTAGCGCGGGCATGGCTTCGTCGACCCGCACCGCGTGGTCGGCGTGCACGGGCTCGAACATCCGGCTGAACGCCGGCGAACCGAGCGGGGGGATGTCCAGGCGCACGCCGGGTCGAACACCGCCGTCCCGGTCGAGCTTGTCGGGGTTGGTCTGGGCCAGGACGCGGGCGTACTCGGGGTTGCCGTAGTGCTGCCGGGCGATGCCCGCGAGGGTCTGGCCGGCCTGGACGGTGTGGATCGTGACCGAGCCGGCGGTCGTGGTCGGCAGGGCGGGCACTTCGGCGACACGCGTGGGGTCGTCGTCGGCGTGGTCGCGTTCGACGGGATCGGCGGCGAGTTGACGCGCGGCCGAGGCTGCCTCGGTGGGCAGGCGGTCGGCGTCCGTCGAGCGTCCGGCTTCATTGGCGAGCGCGAACATCTCGAGTGTGGAATCGATCGTTGCCAGTGCATCTCGCCGACGGGCCTGGAGCGTATCGAGCTCGGGCGTCGGCGGATCGGCGTCACGGCTCGGGGCGTGGTCCGGGATCCGGGTTTCGTTGGGCGCGGGGCGGCGCGTGGGCGCCTGGTAGTCCCGCGCGGGCTCGGGCCGCAGCGGCGAGCCGAGGCCGGGATGGGTGCCGAGGGCGTCGCGCTGCTCGTCGGTGTAGATCACGGTGGGCGGGTCGGGGTAGATGCCCGCCTGGGCCTCGCCGCCGAAGTCGGTGGGCGTCTGGCCGTCGACCGGCTCGGCGTCGCCGCCGGTGAACAGGTCCGACAGGACAAGCCCAACCAAGAGGATCAGGGCGAGGCCGATGAGGAGTCCAACTTTCGTTTCGTGTGCCATAGAACCTTGCGTCCGTGCGGTTCGAGCGGGGTTTTTCGGGGTATCTTCCTTGACCCGCTGAATCAGTTTAACCGTTGCCTTGTGCGACGCGACTGACCCGCGTTCGCGTGGATGGATTGTTAATTCGAATTCGCTGTGATCCTCTTGATCCCCCGCAGCTTGGCCGACCGGCTCCGGGGGTTGCCCGCCGTTTCCTGCGGCCCGGCGGTGATCGGCTTGCGGGTCAGGCGTTCGACGAAGCCGTCCTGCTGCATCTTTAAAAACGCCTGTTTCACCGGCCGATCCTCTAGCGAGTGGAAGCTGATGATGGCCGCCCGCCCGCCGGGCTTCAGCAGCCCGGGCAGGGCCCCGAGCAGCGCGTCGAGCACCTCGAGCTCCCCGTTGACGGCGATCCGCAGCGCCTGAAACGTCCGCGTCGCCGGGTGGATCTTCGAGTTGCGTCCCGCCGGCCCGTAGGCGCGACGACACAACTCGGCTAACTCACCGGTTGTTTCAATCGGCGACTCCGACCGGCGCTCAACAATCTTTCGTGCGATCCGCCGGCTCAGACGCTCCTCGCCGTACCGGTAGATCAGGTCGGCCAACGCCTTCTCCGGCAGCGTGTTGACCAGCCCCGCCGCGCCGTGCTCGGGGCCGGGGGGCGGCGAGCCTTCGGCTCCCCCTAGCCGCATGTCCAGCGGCCCGTCGTTCATGAACGAAAACCCCCGCTCGGGGTCGTCCATCTGGTTCGACGCAAACCCCAGGTCCGCCAACAGCGCGTCCGCCGCCTCGGCCCCCGCCGCGTCCATCGCGGCACGCACCCCCGCGAAGTTCCCCGTCGCCACCACCAGCCGCACGCCGTGCTCCGCCGCGATCGGCCGCAGCCGGGCCTCGGCAAACCGCGCGTTGCCCGCGTCCACGTCCAGCCCCAGATACGTGCCGCCCGGCATCAACGGCAACATCGCCGCCGCGTGCCCGCCGCGACCGAGCGTGCAGTCCACCACCACGTCGCCCGCCGTCGGCGACAGGACGGCCACGACCTCATCTAGCAACACCGGAACGTGTCCGACCGCTTCGTCGTTCTCCATCGCTCACTTATACCCCAACGCCGACGCCCCGCCTGGACTCACCGCAGCAAACCGTCCGGCCAGGGCAACGCCCCGGGGTCGCGCAGCTGCTTCACCACCCGCCACACCCCGCCGAAGAACGCCCGCACGCCCGCGCCGTGAGACCGTCGCGTGCACCGCAGCACCACCGCCGTGAGGTCGTCGTCCAGCACGCAGCCGCGCCGCTCGACCGCCTCGATCACCGCCTCGGCCAACCCGCTCGGCGAACCCTCCACGACCTCCCGCGGCATCTTCCGCATAATTTCAAGCAGTCCTTCTTCTCCCAGCATCTTCCCGCTTCCCGACCGCGCCTCGGTCAGGCAGTCCGTGTAGCCCACGACCATGTCGCCCAGATCCAATGTCAACTCCCGACCTACGTAACCCGAGCCCTCGACAACGCCGAGCGGCAGGTTCGAGACCTTCTTCTCCAGGTTCGGCTGATCGATCGTGTCCCACGTGCCTTTCGCGGCCCGGTACACCAAAGGCGACGGATGCCCCGCGTTGCAGATCGACAGCCGGCCGCGCGGCGAATAAAACGTGATCACCAGCGCCGTGGCGAACCGGCCCGAATCCCCCGCGAGTTCTTTCATGTCGCGGTTCAACCGCTTAGCCAACGCCTGCGGCCGCTCGTGGTTGAGGTAGCGCTGCATCACGCGGCGCAACCCCCGGCCGGTCTCCGCCACCGCGGTGCCGTGCCCCGACACGTCGGCCAGCATCACCCGCGTGATCCGTCCGGTCCCGCACGACGAGACGTAGTGCACGTCCCCACCCTCCTTGGCCCCTTCGAACGGCCGCGAACACACCCACCCCGACACCCCCGGCAGCACCAGCGCCGCCTCCACCGCCCGGTTGCCGCCCCAGACTTCCGAACACGAGATGGACGCATGGCTGGACAAATCGGCTCCGTAGATCGGCGTAACCCGAAGCACGGTATTCTAGCTGTTCCGTGTGCGGCGCGGCCTACGCTAGCCAGCGTTCTCGCGAGCCCATCACGGACAAAGAAATCGTCAACGACCTAGGTTACTTGCGAATCATCTACCGACCTGCCGTGCCCTCCCCAACGATCCTGCCGCTACCACGACGGCTCCTGAGTGGGGATGCGGATATCTTTGTTTATGTATTGCTGAATGAAGTCTTCACTCACATCGGCTTTTGGGTTGGATTCGCCACTCGCCAGGCACCGCAGCATCTGATCAAAGAAGTATTCGGTCGCATAGTTTCGCGTGCGCTCTTTAAAACCAGGCTCGTGTATGAGGTCAAATTGAAATGTCGTGATCAGCAACTTCCCTTGCCCGACATAAACCCCCATCAAGTGGCTGAGCAGCGATGGATCGGGGTCCTTGTAGCTGGGAAACCCCATGATGATTGGCTCGACGTCTCGGGGCCAGTCTTTCAGGTTGATCGCCACGTGACGTTTCGTCCGTGACCGCTACCTTGGGATCCTCAGCCACCTCTCCACGAAGCGGTCGTATTCCGTTGTAATCGGACAGTCGATCGCATCATGCCTGCAATCGTTTGGCGCAGTCGAAGTCGCCCGGCGGCGCGGGATCGAGGGGTAGCAAGATCGATCGGGCCGATGCGCGCTCGGGCCGCGGGACGGAGGCGGCCAAAGGTTACGGCTTCACCTTCAGCTCGAACTCCTGCTTGCCGCTGGTGATCGGCATGGGTTCGGACCCCGGCACATGCAGCTTCAGCTCATAAGTGACCTTCTTGCCGAATCCCCCGAGTACTTTCGCGATCTCCTGTGCAGCCTTATCGTCGAGTTGGGCAGAGGAGATGACGCGGTTGCTGTCCAGTTTGACCCCTTCAACCTTGAGCTTCACGGAATTCGCGTCTTTCGTGAGGTGCAGTTCGATCCCATCCGAAACGACGTAATCGCCGTTCGCGTCTTTCTTCAGAACGTTGGGCGTGACTTTGTCGAAGAAAGCCGGAGGTATCGGAACCTGGAGCTTCAGGCCGGTGTCCGCGGCCTGGAACTCGGACTTGCCGTAATCGGGATCGTTGCCGGATTTCGGAGCTTGGATCACGATCGCCGAGGCGCTCGCGGGCTTGTACGTGAGCTGCCGTTTCTCTTTGTCATCAAGGTAGAGGACTTTGTTGGCTTCGCCGGCCAGGATCGGCTTGGCGTCCTGGTCTTTCCGCAGCTGCAGCATCGGGCGGACCTCAAGTAGCCCCACACCGCCGTCTACGGTCAACTCGCGCCCCGACGTGTTGCCTAATTTTTTACCCGCGACCTTGACGTCGAAGGCCACCTCGCCGGTATTGCCCAAGCTCAAGCTCGCGACCTCCGCGATCTCAACATACTTGGACAGTTGGCCGGCCGGACGCGCTTCCAGGGTCAACGCATGGAACCCGTCCGGCAGCGGCGGCTTGGCCAGGAAGACAAACCGTGCCTTGGGGTGAGGGGCCGCGCCCGGGTCCTGCACGACGACGTCCCCGGCCAGCCGCAGGGCGGGCTTGGGCGCCGCCTTCTTTTCTTCCGGCGGGTGGATACGCACGGCGTCCCGCAGCGTGGCCGATCCGTAGCTGGTTAGCACAGTGAGATCGACTTCAACAGCTTTGCTTTTGTCTGCCGATGGGAATCGGACAGAATCGAACTCGGCGTGCAGGCCGTCGAGGTCCGCGAGAACCGACACGCGGTCGGCCCGTTGCGACCCGACGAAGACCTGCGGGTTCCGCCAAAGCTCATGTCCTAGGATCAAGAGTTCGCCTTGTGTATTGCCACAATCGGTCTTGCACCCGGCCTGCAATTCGTAGAATTTCCGCTTGGGTTGCTTGCTTTCATCGTTAAGAAGCCTGGGTCGCCAATTGATGTCGTCGAGGGCCGGCCGTACCGCGGCGCGGTCTGCCCCATACATAACCGCCCGGGTGAGGGCCCGGTAGTCGATCGGCAGAGTCAATGTCATTTCGCCCGCGCCTTTCGGCCCGCCATCAGAGCCGATTTTTGGCTTGGTCAGCTTCCCTTCGTCGGTCACCCAGAAGGTGTCATACGTCAGTTTGAGCTTGGCTTGCCAGATTGGGACCACAAGGGTCGCACCGACCGTGTGCCGGATCGGCCGGTGGATAAAGTCCGGCCTGACTCTATTGAACAGATCGTCATATTGGATCTTAAACGAAGGGCCAAGGATGTAGCCGAAGTGTTCGCCGTGGCTGTTATCGTTGAACCCGATCGCCAAGGGGCGGCGTTGTACTGCTTGGAGCAGGACTTGCTCGTCCACAAACCGCTCGTAGCTCGCTCCAAGGTTGAACTGGGACGAAAGATTCCCCGAAAAAGCCGCGAGGAAATTGATTAGGTGTCGGCCGGCACCAACATCCGAAATGTTCTGGGCGTACTCTTTGGGTATCGTGTCGACGACGCGAGGCTCTGTGCCGTGCTTGCACTCGATGCCGCTCAAGATGTGGTCCATTTTGTTGAGTAGCTCGATTCGCTTCTGCTCTAATTCCTTTAATGTGTCTAAGGCAGTCATATCGATTCCCGGCCCCAGTTCCACGTACTGCAAGCCGTTTTGCCCCGTGGCTGCGTCGCTTGTACGCCGAATCAGCGGAGTGCCGCCGATCTTTTCGTCTACCGCTACGAACCGGAGACGATCTTCGTAGAACTTGGAGACAGCCAGTACCGCGTTTCGGGCTAAATATTGGGTGACGATCTCACGCTCAGGGAGCCGGATGTCGTTAAGCGAAAGGCTGCCGATAAGAACATTCTGGATCTGGTCCGAGCGGTCCTCCAGTTTCTTCATCACCTCTTCTTCCGTGAACTTGTTTGCGGTGGAGGCGGCTGTGCTTTTCTCCAAGAAGAGAGGGGCCAACAAAGGTTGGCTCTCGGAAGGTAGGTCGGTGAACGCAAGTTTGGCGGGGGTTCCGTCGGGTGGAATACTGGAATAAATAGTTGCCAATGCGTCTGTTTGTTTTTTCGTATCTTCAAGCGTCTGGTGCGCGATTCGGCTGATCCAGTAATCGTCCGAAGCCGAAACACGTCCGGACAAGAGGCGTCGCTGAAGAGACGCAGCCTGAGCGTTTACCTCCGACTCAACACTTTCCACCCACTTTTCGTATTCGTGCCACTGCAGGTAGCGTTTTGGTTTCTCCGGGTCCCTAGACTTAGAGCAATTTTCATCGGGCTCTTGGATCGTGAACACCACCAGCGCGTTTTGGCGCGCTTCTTTGCTCGGCTGGAGAACGACGTCGAATTTGAGGTCGAAGAGGGTCGAGCCGGTGACGTCGTGGGAGTCGTCGAGCAGGGTCTGGCGCATCGCGGCGCGGACGGCTGAGCGGTAGGCCAACTGATCGTTGAGCTGCTCGATGTGGGTGATCTGGGCCTTGGTCTTGGCCGCGGCGGTGGGGTCGCTGTGGGTTGTGGGGATACGGCTAGAGTCGGCCCGGAGCAGGGGGGTGGTGTCGTTGGTGCCGAGCAGTGGGGTGCGGCCGGTCGTGTCGGACGAGGACGAGTCGTCGTTGGTGTCGCCGCTTGCATCGTCGGCTTGCTGGTCTGTCTCCGCTTGCTCGCCGCCCTCGGCGGGCGGTGCGGCGGGGTCGGCCTCGGCCGGGGCGTCGTCGGTGACGGCGGTGGGAGAGGCTATCTCAGGCAGGTCGAAGCCGTACTCGCCCTGGACCTTGGCGATCGTGACGTCGAGGATGCGGCGGTCGATGAAGCCCTGGTAGCCGAACGCCTGGTCGGCGTTGTCGAGTTTGCTACGCAGCCACGAGTGGTCTTCGACGCGGGCGTCGATGAGGCGTTCGCGGGTGAAGACCTCGGGCTGGCCGACGAGGATCACGCCGTTGGAGCATCCCGTCAGCGGGATCAGCGTTGAAAGCACGAGCAGCCCGAGGGCCCATGTAAACCGATTCTTGTGCGGGGAAAGTGCGCACAGAGCTTCACGCCGGAGAAGATCATTCATATGTTGTCTGCCCATCGGAAATCGAGAGTGTGGTGAAATGGCCCCCCAGGACCTGCGACGGATTCTAACGGGGCCAAGGGTTGGCAAGCAAGCGGAGCAAGAGCCGGAAAACCCCCGTCTGCGTTTCTTTTGGTTGGTGGCCGCAATCATACATGCTTTACAAAAACCAAACAATTTATACAATATAAACGTGAGAATTCATCCGAGTTTTCGTGTGTTTGGTTTCGATGATCGCGTGACGCAAGCGGTTTCGGAGTACCGGGTCACTGGCCTGGAACTAGTCGGGTTTCGGTCTGGAGACGGGGTGTGCGCTGATTGATGAGCAGACCAGACCACCGGAACCAGACCGGAATCAGACCGGAACCAGACCAGTTGGGGGAAAGCGGGAAATCGGAACGTCTTTCCTTTGGGGGTTCCCGTAGACTGTCGGCCATGAGTAAGAAAAAACATCCCGAGACCTCCCCGATCATCCGCTCGACCACGGTGCTGTCGGTCCGTCGGCCGGACGCGTCGGGGAAGATGGGCGTGGCGATCGCGGGGGACGGGCAGGTGACGATGTCGGACGTGGTGGCGAAGGCGGACGCGGTGAAGGTGCGTAAGCTCGCGGGCTTGGGCTCGGGTGGGGCCGGGGTGCTCGTGGGGTTCGCGGGGGCGGCGGCGGACGCGTTTGCGTTGCTCGAGCGGTTCGAGGCGGCGCTTAAGGAAACGCCGGTGAACGTGAAGAAGGCGGCGGTGGAGCTGGCCAAGCAGTGGCGGACCGACCGGGCGCTGCGCCGGTTGGAGAGCCTGCTGGTGGTGGCGGATCTGGAAGTGAGCCTGCTGGTATCGGGGACGGGGGACGTCATCGAGCCGAGCGACGGGGTCATCGGCATCGGGTCGGGCGGGTCGTACGCCACGGCCGCGGCGCGGGCGCTGTTGACCCACACCGATCAGGCGGCCGTGGACGTGACGCGGAACGCGTTGTCGATCGCGGGGGATCTGTGCATCTACTCGAACACGAACCTGACGGTGCTGGAACTCGGGGAGCCGGAAGTGGGTCAGTCTGAAATTTCGCCCCGGCGATGACGCATCGTACAACGTCGCGTCACCCTGGCGATGGAAGCGGGGCTGACGGATCACGTCTGGACGATCGAAGAGCTAGTCGGCTTGCTGGAAACCAAGGAAGCCGCACTGATCGGCACCGAAGAAAACAAGCGTGGGCCGTATAAGAGGAGGGGGTAAGACGGGTGTTGCTTATGAATGGCAGCGGTTGATTAGCCTTTCCCCCACCGCCATCGCGGCGGCTCACCTTTGATCCACGCTACAGCCAAGAGCATCGCGCTCAGCAGAATGGCAATTCCGGCAAACAGGAGGACGAGTTGGCTCAAAAGGATGCCGAGCACGGTCATTGCCATCAGCCAAGCGAGGAAGACGGCCCAACCCTGCCATGTCGACGGAAAGCCCCAGCCCCAGCCATAGCGCTTTGCCGGGAACCAGTATTTTTGATCGGAATCAGACATCGGATTCTACCGCAACGCAAAAATGGTCAGTGGCATGCCGCCAGCGGAAAGGGATGCTAACCGACCGCTGCCCCAGTGTATTCCAAATTTTAGACTGACCCACTACCGGGGAGCCGGGGTGAGGCCGACGGGGTTTGCGTTGGGGCGTGCTTGGCGTACACTGTGCGACTCGCTTCCGCGGCCCGTGTGGCGGAACTGGCAGACGCGCCGTCTTCAGGTGGCGGTTCCAGCAATGGAGTACAGGTTCGAATCCTGTCACGGGCATTACCCCGCTCTCGGCGGGGTTTTTTTCTGCCCGGCGAGGCTCCGGGTCGCGGCGGCGGGGTGGGAGTATGATGCGGGCATGAAGATGCTTAGTGCTGGATCGGTCCGGGGGGTATCACGGTGGGCGACAACGGGTGGTTGCTTGGCGCTGCTTGTGCTGGGCAGCGGGTGTGTGTCCTGGGACCCGCTCTTCCGGGGCTCGGTGAGCGTCCTGGCCTGGTTCCGCGGGCTGCTTTGAGCCGTTCAATCCAGTAGAGGGGTTGGTGTTTCTGCACGCCCGGTGGGCGTGGGCGCCGGGGTGTTGATCGAGAGGTGTTGTCATGAGTCTGCTGCATACCCCGTTCCGCAAGTTCCACGAGGAGGCTGGCGGGAAGCTGGTAGATTTCGCCGGCTGGGAGATGCCGTTGCACTACGGCTCGATCCTCGACGAGCACCTGCAGACCCGCGCAAGCGGTTCGATCTTCGATGTCTCGCACATGGGCCGGTTCAAGATCAGCGGCGGCGACGCGCGGGTGTTTCTCGAGACGGTGCTGACGCGGAAGGTCACGGCGATGAAGCCGGGCATGTGCCGGTACGCGCTGGTGTGCAACGAGCGCGGCGGCGTGAAGGACGACGTGCTGGTTTACCGCTACCCGAAGGAGTGGATGCTCGTGGTCAACGCGTCCAACCGGCTGAAGCTGCTTGAACACTTTGGAAAGATTGAAGCCGACCGCGGTTTTAAGATCAAGCTCGAAGACGTCACCGAGAAGACCGCCATGCTCGCGGTGCAGGGGCCGAACGTGATGGCGAAGATTGCCGAGTTTTCCAAGGAGATCCCGGCGTTGAAAAACTACGGCTTCATCGAGAAAAGCATGATGTTTCTCAAGATGACCGTCAGCCGTACGGGCTACACCGGCGAGGACGGGGTCGAGGTCGTCCTCGGCGCGAACACGGCCGGCATGGTCATGAAGATGCTCATGAAGGAGAAGGACGACACGGGGCAGATCAAGCCCGCGGGTTTGGGCGCGCGGGATTCGCTGCGTCTCGAAGCGGGCATGCCGCTGTACGGCCACGAACTCGATGAAGATACCGACCCGCTGAGCGCGGGATTGAGTTTCGCCGTGTCGCTGGACAAACACGTCGCGCCAGAAGACGGCGGCGGCGAAGAGGTGCCGCGCTTCATCGGGCAGGATGCGCTCGAGGGGATCCGTGACGCGGGGGTGCCCAAGACGCTCGTGGGCCTGAAGCTTGGGGGCAAGCGGACGCCACGCCAGGGCGCGGCGGTGTCGGTGGGCGGCGCCGAGGTCGGCGGCGTGACGAGCGGGTGCCTGTCGCCGACGCTGGGCGTGCCGATCGCGATGGCGTACGTGGCTCCCGGGAGTGCGGGGATCGGGGACGCCGTGGACGTGGCGGTGGGTTCGAAGACGGCGGCCGCCGAGGTGGTGGCGTTGCCGTTTTACAAGCGGGCGCGATGAAAGCACGCGCAGCAGTGATCCGTGGGTTTCGTGGTGGCGATCTGCAGGGGGGAGTTGAAAGAAAGCTTCCGCGGCTCACGCCGAGCGGCGGGCGTCGGCGTCTTTCTTGGCGCGGATCGCGGCGAGCGGTCGGTCGGACTCGAGGCGTTGGTTGAGTTTCTTGAGCGCCTCGATCTCGATCTGCCGGACGCGTTCGCGGGTGAGGCCGACGTGGGTGCCGATCTCTTTGAGGGTCAGCGGTTCGTTGCCGTCGAGGCCGTAGCGGAGCCGGAGGATCTTGGCTTCACGGTCGTCGATGGCGTCGAGCAATTCGCTGATGGTGGCCAGGTCGTCGTCGAGCAGGACCTGTTCGTCGGGCTGGAGGGTGCGCTCGTCGCGGACGATCTCCGAGAGCGTCGGGCCGTCACCGTCTTCGCCGGTGCCGGGTTGGACGGGGCGCTGGCTGGCCTTCACGGCCTTGCGGATGATGCGCACCTTTTTGGCGGGCAGGTCCATCTCCTTGGCCAGTTCCTGAATAGTGGGCTGTCGGCCGAGCTTGTCCTCCAGGTCGCGCGAGGCGCGTTTCCATTTGGCGATCAACTCGACCATATACGCGGGGATGTGGATGGGCTGTACCGCGTTGATCAGCGCGCGTTTGATCCCCTGCTTGATCCACCAACAGCCGTAGGTCGAGAAGCGGGCCCCCATGTCGGGGTTGAAACCCTCGACGGCCTTCATCAGGCCGACGTTGCCCTCTTCGATCAGGTCCTGCAGCGGCAGCCCGCGGTTCATGTAGCGCTTGGCCACGGCGACCACGAGCCGCAGGTTGCTGCGGATCATGTGCTCGCGCGACTCCATGCAGCCCTCGTTGATGATTTTGCGAGCGAGGTATTTCTCCTCGTCGGCCGTGAGCAACGGCGACTCATCGATCTGCTTGAGGTAGAGCTCAAGGTCGGTTTTAACGCGTCGTGACTTGGCCATCGGGGGCGGGTTCCTCTCCAAAACCGCGGTGAAGCGGCGAAATACGGGGCTCGCCGGGAGAGCGGACCCATAGGAGTGGGATCGGTTAGGCACGGGGGTGGCTTAAGGGCCAACGATGGGTCAGGCGGGCAGAAGCGGGGGAGCAGGCGTTACAGGCGGCCCGTGTCGGAGGCCGGGGACCACGGGGTTTTGGGTGGCCCGTGGGTTATCGGAAAGTGCGGGCGTCACGGAGGTTGGGGCCGTGGCGGCAACCCGGCCTGGCAGTTGCTAGGCTGGGGCGATGGGATGGACACGCACGGCCAGGCACACCTGCTGGATCAGCTGCCGGTTTGCGGCGGGGCCGGTGGTGTCGGCCGCGTCGTCGCTGGGCACGACCGTGCGGACCTACAACCCGATCAAGCTGCGGGGCGACCTGCTGGCGGGGCTTACGGTGGCGATGGTCGCGATCCCCCAGTCGCTGGCCTTCGCCAGCATCGCGGGGGTGCCGCTGATCTACGGGCTGTACACCGCGATCATCGGCGCGGTCGTCGGGGCGCTGCTGACCTCGAGCAAACACCTGGCGATTGGCCCGACCAATACGATGAGCTTGCTGGTGAGCAGCGCGCTCGTGGCCGGGGCGGTGCCCGCGGGCGGCGACGCGGCGATCCGGATGGCGGTGATGCTGACGCTGGCGGCCGGGGCGATCCAGCTGGCCTTCGCGCTGGCACGGATGGGCGAGCTGGTGCGGTTCGTCAGCCACTCGGTGATCGTCGGGTTCAGTGCGGGCGCGGGCGTGCTGATCGCGGTGGGCCAGGTGCCTTCGTTTCTGGGGATCAGCCTGGCCGGGCTGGAAAGCCACCACGAGGGCGTGGCGGAAAAGCTCGATCGGCTGATCCAGGCGGTGGGGCTGATGGCCGAGCGCCCCGATTGGCGGCCGATCGTGGTGGGGCTGGTGAGTATGGCGGTGGCGCTGGGGTGTCGGCGGCTCTCGAGGTGGCTGCCGGCGTACCTGCTGGCGGTGGTCGTGGGCGCGGCGATCGTCTACTTCGCCGGGTGGGACGGGGCACAACTGAAGCTGGTGGGCGACCTGCCGGCGGGGCTGCCGACGCTGGAGGTGCCCGAGCTCCGGTGGAGCGAGTACCGGCCGCTCTTGGGCCCGGCGCTGGCGATCGCGCTGGTGGGCATGATCGAAGCCTACGGCATCGGTAAAACGCTCGCCGCCAAGAGCGGTCAACGGATCGAAGCCAACCAGGAGTTTTTCTGCCAGGGGGTGACGAACCTTGTCGGGGCCTTCTTCCGCTGCATCCCTTCGACCGGCAGCTTCTCTCGGTCGGCGTTGAACCACGCGGCGGGGGCCCAGACGCAGTTCGCGTGCCTGCTGGGCGGGGTGTTCGTGGCGGTGGTGTTCATGCTCCTGGCCCCCGCCGCCCGCTACATCCCGATGGCCAGCATCGCCGCCATCCTGTTCGTGATCGCCTACGGCCTGATCGACTTCGACTACGTCCGCCGCATCGCCAAGAGCAACCCCGCCGACCTCTTGGTGTGTGTCGGCACGTTCGCCGCCACGTTGACCATCTCGCTGGAGATCGCGGTCTTCGTCGGCGTGTTCCTCACGCTGGCGCTGTACCTGCAGCGTGCTCGGCAGCTCTACGTCACCGAGATGGTCCGCACGCCCGGCGTGGCGTCGGGCTTCATCGAGCGGCCCCTGAGCAAGAGTCGGCCCCGTGGGATATGCGGCGACGCGGCGGACGGCAGCCACGACGCGCGGGACGGCGACGCTTCGATCGTGTTCCTGCAGGTCGAGGGCAACCTGTTCTTCGCGGCGGCGGACGACCTGCAAGACCGGTTCAACCAGATGCTGGCCGAGCGCGACGTGGCGGTGGTGATCCTGCGGCTGAAGCGCACCCACCTTGTCGACGCCACGATCATGCACGTCATCGAGCAGTTTGCCTACCAGATGAAGCAAGAAAACAGGCACGTGGTGCTTTGCGGCCTGCGGCAGCGGATGTACGATCGCATGACCGCATACGGCCTGATCGCGGACCTCGGCGAGGAAAACGTCTTTGTCGCCGACGACGAACCGTTCCGCTCGGCCAAGGCCGCCGTCGAACGGGCCCGCGCGTTGGTGGCTGGCGAGCGAGACGCGCCGGTCGATCCGGCCCCGCCGTCGGGCTGACACATCCGTTCAGGTTTCGGAATTTCAGGTGAGTCGGCGATGAATCTAGTCTTCCAACAAGCGGCGTTAGGTGACTTCGCGTTGATCCTGCCGCTGTTGCGTGGGCTGGAGGGGCCCAAGACGTTCGTCGGGCCGTGGTCGCGGGGGCGGCTGGCGGCGGCGCTGGTCGAGGATTGCTCGCACGTCGATATCGAGATGTTCGAGTTCACCCGGTTTCACACCGAGGAGGGGCCGCACACGCTCAGCCCGATGGTGGCGGAGTTGTTCGAGCGGGCGCTGGTGATCGTGAGTTTCGTGAGCGACGGCGAAGACGACTGGGCCGCGAACGTGGTGAAGTGGGCGCCGCAGTGCAACCTGCTGTGCCTGCCCGTTCGGCCGCCGGGAGACGGGTTCGTGCACGTTGTGGATTATCATCGGGAACAGCTATTGAGCCACGGCATAGCGCTCGCCGAGGTGCCGACGGCGGTGACGGGCGACCCGGCCGGGCCGGTGGTGATCCACCCGGGTAGCGGCGGGCGAGAGAAGTGTTGGCCGCTTGATCGATTCGAGGCGCTGGTGCGGGCCTATCGCAAACACCACCGGCCCGTGCGGGTGATCTACGGCGAGGCGGAGGCCGAGCGTTGGCCGCAGGAGGAACTCGAGCGCTGGCACGCGGAATACGACGCGGTGGGTTGTGGGTCGCTGGAGTGCCTGGTAGAGCAGCTGCTCAACGCCTCGGCGTACATCGGCAATGACGCGGGGCCGACGCACCTGGCGGCGCAGCTGGGGTTACCCACGACCGCGTTGTTCGGCCCGTCTGACCCGACGCTGTGGTCGCCGCGCGGGGCGCAGGTCAACGTGGTCGTCCCCGATTCGCCGACGGGGATGGATTGGCTAAGCGTCAACGACCTGCTCGGGCGGTTGGGATTGGACGGCGAGTGAACGCTGATGGGCGGTCAGTCGTCGGCGATTTTGACCCTGCCGCGGAACGCCACGAGGAGCAGGAGCAGCACACCGGCGGCGACCGCCGACTGCGCCCACCAGAACTGGTGGTACTGCTGCTGCATGACTTGCTTGCCCGCTTCGTCGAACACGGTGAGTCCGGCCTCATCCAGGGCGGGGACTTTGAAGCGGTCGAAGTACTGGTTGTAGAAGCCCGAGAGCACGGGCCCCACCCCGAGGATGATGAGGCCGAAAACGGCCTGGGCCGAATGGCGGATGTCGGCCGGGGCGATCTTCTCCAAAAACAGAAATGAACCCGCGAAAAAGAAGCCGTAGTTCAGGCCGTGCAAAAGCATCGCGGCCTGGACCGCGCCGACGCCGGGTTCGACCGCAAAGATCGCGTAGCGGATCGCGTAGGAGAGCGTGCCCAGCGTGATCACCAGCTTGTAGCCCAGGTTCTTGAGGAAAAGCCCGAGCACGGCGAGCACAACGATCTCGCTGATCTGCCCGATCGCCATGATCGGCCCTACATCGGACGCCCCCGTGCCGATGGCTTCCTGCAGGTACAGGCCCGTGCGGATGAAGTAGCAGTTGTGGATCATGGAGATGAACAGCGCGGAGACCGTGAGCACGGCGAAGTCGGGCCGCCGAAACAGCCCGAACGCCTCGGCGAAGGCCAGCGGCTCGGCCGCGTCGCCCTTCGGGGGGGTCTTGGGCAGCGCCAGGAGGCAGTACGCCGCGTAGCCCACGGAGACAACGCCCGAGACCCGCAGCGCATCGGCGATGCGTGCCGTCGAATCGGGGTGCTCGTCGCCACGCAGGAAGGGCCACCCGGCCGAGAAGTCCACCGCCACGCCGGTCTTCATCCAGATGAAGGGGAACGCGATCGAGGCGACGATCCACCCGACGGTGCCCACCGCCCGCACCGGGGGGAACTTCTTCTCGGGGTCGTTGAGGTTGGCGAAAGCGACGCTGTTGGTGAGCGCCAGCGTCGGCATGTAGAGCACCGAGTACAGGATCGAAAGAGCCATCCACGAGAAGTACCCGGTCTGGTAGGCCGTGATGTATTTGACGACACCGCCCGCCAGTAAAAGCAGGGCGAGCGCACGCTCGGCGTTCAGGATGCGGTCGGCGATCTGGCCGGCGATAAACGGCGAAGCCACGGCGCCGATCGCCCCGGCCAGCCCGAGGATCCACCCGATCTGGCCTTGGGAGAAGCCCAACCCCCCGGCGTCGGTCGTGCTGCCCAGGTAGTTGCCGAGGATGGGTAACCAGACGCCCCACACGGCGTACTGCAGGAACATCATGAACGACAGGCGGACGGCGGCGCTGCGGCGGGGCGGGGCGGCGGCGGGGAGATTCACGGGCGGGTCTCGGCGGTGGGCGAAAGGAAGACCGCCGTGCCGACGGCACGACGGGGCCGGAGCGCTACAGCCGTACAAGATACCGCGGCGGATTTAGTCGGGCATCTGGTCGAGCATACGCTGGACGTAACGGAGCGCGTTGAGTACCCGTCGGACCGTCGTAGCGTCCACGGGCGACGCGGCGAAGCGCGAGGCGAGCTCGGCTACGTGTTCGTCGCGCTTCTCGTGGGCCCAGGTGCGCAGGCGGGCGAGCGTCGCGTGGTCGTCGCCGGCGATCGCCTGCTCCATCTCCTCGCGGATCTCCATGACCTCCATGAGCAGGGCGGGCGGCAACGCGGCGTCGGTGTCCGCTTCGTCGGCGTCGCCGTGCAACGCGAGCAGCGCCCGGGCCCGCGACTCGGGGTCGGCCAGGGTCTGGTGGGCGTGGTTGATCGCGGCGCTGCGCTCGGCGGCGTCGGCCTGGTCGAGCGGGTCGGTGAAACGGTCGGGGTGGTTTTCGCTGCTGGCGGCGAGGAAGCGTTGTTGCAACTCGGCCTGATCGAGGTCGAATCGTGGGGGCAGGCCGAGCAAGGCGAACGGGTCGGGCATGCGGAGAGTGTAGGGACGCGGCGGAACGGGGGAAAGCCCGGTGGCGGCCGCCTCTCGGCCTTGGGTGGCGCGGTGTGCTTTGTGGAGTTGCGCCGCCAGCGATACACTTTCCGGGTGCCGCGGGCGTGGCGGAATTGGCAGACGCGCCAGATTTAGGTTCTGGTTCCTTAACCGGAGTGCAGGTTCGATTCCTGTCGCCCGCATCGAAAACGGCCGGTCCCACCTGCGTGGGACCGGCCGTATCTATTGGATGAGAGTGGGGTGAAAGCCAAGCCGCAAGCGGCGGGACGCCTACTCCGCGGCGGGTGTGGCGACGGCGGATTCTAAGACGAAGCCGGCTTCGGTCATGTAGGCCTGGCCGACGCTGGCGCCGAAGCTAGCCCGCAGGTCGTCGTCGCTGGGGATGATTTGCTCGATCTGCTCGAGCAACCCGGGTTCGATGCCGGTGTTTCCGCTTTCCAGCCCGGCCATGAATTGGCGTTTGGAGGTAACCGTGTCCTCGCCGCCATCTTGGATGTAGAACATGATGCCGTCGCGGAGTTTCATGAGTTGATTGGCTTCCCGGTGCAGCGGCGAGTTGGCCAACGCGTTTTCGCCGACCGGGGGGTTGTTGATCAACGACAGTACGCGGGCGGTCACATCGGGGCCGAAGGTCAGGACCAGCTTGCCCTGGCCGAGCATGAGGGCCCCGGGGATCGGCCCCGTATCGGAACGCAGCCCGGTGAAGCCCTGCTCGTCGACCACGGAGACGCCCGAGTTGGGCCCGGCCATCGACGGGACGAAGTTCTGAATGGCGGCCATCACGTTCGCCCAGACGTTCGCGTCGCCGAGTTCCCACACCAGGGCGCCCGGGCGGAAGTAGCTCGTGCGTTCGACGGTCTTGAAGGTTTCGCTTTCGTAGTCGTATTCCTCGGACTCCATCGTGATCTCCCGGCCTTCCAGCAGCATCACCGAGTGGCGGATGCCCAGAGAGCTGAGGATCGAGCGGATATCGGCTTGGGTCGAGCTCTGCACCATCATGTTGCCCATCTGCACCTGCTGCATCACTTCGGGGCCGGCGAGGTCCTGCATGGTCTGCACGACCACGTCGTACAGCTTGCCCAGGTCGTAAGCGAGGTGGGCGTAGGTCACGCCGGCGGGGACCCAGGCGGGCGCCGCCGCGGGCAGCGTCTGGCCGTCGAGCGTCGCGGGCAGGGCGGCGCGGTTGGGCATCTGGACGAAAGCGCCGTAGCGCAGCGCCCCGTCGGCGAAGTAGGCCGAGCCCGCAGTGACGCCGATGAAATCCAGGCCCAGCGAACGCACCGCGTCTTTGTACTGCCGGGCCTGCTCTTCGCCGCCATCGGCATGGATGCCCACGGCGATGAGGTTGAGGACCCGAGCCCCGTCGGCGTAGAACTCGACGAGCGTATGTTCGTGGCCCACGGCGTCCGCGGCCTCGGGCTGGGCGAGCATCTTGGCGGCGAACGAGTCCTCGGCCCCGCCGTCCTGGGCCGCGAGGTAGCGGGCGAACACCGCCTGCACCGACGCGGCGTCGGTCGCCGCGTCCCAGTCGATGTCCTGCCCGGCCGCGATCAGCTCACGAACCTTGTCTTTGGACTGCGGCACACCGACAGCGACCATCATCCGCCCCGGCACGCGGGCCAGCAGCAGGTGAGTCTCGTCGACCTTGGTGAATTCGGCCGCGTCGTTGATCTTCTGCTGCTCGTCCCAGAAGGCCTGTTGCTCTTCCTGGGTTTTTTCCCAGAAATCGTCGGGCGTGTCCCAGTTGGCCTCGCGGTCCATGCCCATCTCGGCCGATGAGTACTGCCGCACGGCCACGCCCTCGAGTTCGAGGTCGGTGCGGCGGACGTCTTCGGTGGGGTTCTCTTCGTTGGCCTTGTCGATCGCGTCGTAGATGCGGTCGATGTCGGCGTCTTCGAGGTCGGCCCAGCCGAGCATGATCATGCGGGGCAGCTCGGCGTCGCCGCGCGGATCGGCGATGAACGCGGCGCCCCAGTTGCTCTGGGCGATCTTGTACAGGTCTTCCGTGGTGAAGCCGTACTCGGCCAGAGCTTCCTGGAACTGTTCCCAGTCGCCGCCGCTCTCCTGTTGGATCAGGGCCTGGATCTGATCCCAACGCTCGGCGGTGAACAAGCGCTGGCCGGCGATGGTGTTCTCGCGGAAGGTTTCGAGGAAGGCCCGGGTGTTGGGCATGCGGATGCACGCGACCGTCTCAGCGGGCAGCGCTTCCCAGCCGGGGGTCGCGGGGGCGGCGTCAGCGACGGTCGGAACGAGGCCGGTCGCGGCCAGGGTCAGGCCGCAGGTCGCGGCGGCCAGGCGGCGGGAAACACGTCGGGCGGTGGAGCGGATCATGTGAGGTCTCGGAGGGTGAAGGGTGTCCTGATCTTTTATCACGGTGGTAGTTTAATCCGCCGCCGTGGTTTCGGGTTGGAAGGGCGGGTCGAGATACTTTACGCCGTTTTGGGGTTGGCTGTGGTCGTACAGGTAGGCGTCGTGGTGTACGAGGAAATCGCGGAGGTCCTGCGCGGGGATGCCGAACGCGAGGCCGTTAAAGAACGTAAACCCCGCGCAGGCGACGCCGACGACTTCGCCGCGGGCGTTGAACAACGGGCCGCCGGAGTTGCCGGGGTTGATGCTGGCGTCGGTCTGGACGAAGCGGAGCTGGCCGAGCGTGCGTGTGGTGGAGCTGACGATGCCTTGGGTCACCGTGCGTTCAAGGCCCAAGGGATTCCCCACGGCGAACACCAGATCACCGACGGTCAGGTCGTCCGCGTCGTTGACGACCACGGGCCGAGGCATCGACCCGTGTTCCTCGGCGTCCCATTCGATCTGTAAGAGCGCCAGGTCGCGCAGCGGCTGGAGCGCGACGATCCGCACGTCCTTGATCTCGGCCTTCTCCCGCCCGCGATCGCTGGTCGTCGAGACCGTGACCGAGATGCGGGTATGGCCCTCCACGACGTGGTAGTTGGTGATCAGGTGGCCGCGGTCGCTGATGAGAAAGCCCGTGCCCAGGCCCGAGGCGGTGCGGACCAAGACCACGGCGTCGCCGTAGCGGTCCACGAGTGTGGGGATCGGTGCGGCGTCGAGCCGGCCGGTCGTGAATAGTTGTTCGCCCCCCGCGGCGGGTGTCGCCCGGACCTCGTCGCCGTTGGCGTCGATCGCCACGACGTCGAGCACCTTGCCCGGCGGCAGGTTCAGCACGTCGAACTGCAGGTCCACCGCTAGCCCGGCGTCGGTGTCGCGCAGCAGCGTCCCGGTGACCTTGCCGCCGCCGACGAGCGTGACCGTGACCACCCGGCCGACGAGCGTCGTCGCCGGCATTTCGGCGGCCGCCACTTCTTGCGTTGCTTCTTGCGTGACGATCGGAGCGGCGACGATCGACAGGGCGGCCGTGGCGATCAGACGGGTGATGAGCTTGGTGCGTTTAGTCATGTTGGTGTTCCTCGTGTACGTCGGCGAGGTCTCGGGCGCTACGCGGGTCTTGGGCCAGATAGATCAGCAGCCGGTCGTGGCTGAGCATCGCCAGGTCCTGCCCGCCGTCGCCGTCGAGGTCGAGCGCCACTACGGCCCGCGGCTCGCGGACGAGTTCGTCGCCCTGACCGCCGTACGGGTACGTCTGGTCCTCGAACACCGGCCAAGAAATTATCGGCGAGAGCTCACCCGACGCTTCGCCCTGACCCAGCGCGGTGAGTTGGTGCCGGACGTCGTCGGCCAGCAGCGTGTCGCCTCGACCGTCGCCGTCCACGTCGAGCGCTATCACGCGGTGTACTGTTGCGTCGCGCACGCCGCCGGGCCGGCCGGCGCGGGCGTCGAGGCTCTGGACCACTTCGAGTTCGAGGGGCCGGCCTTCGCTCAGTCGGGTGACGCCCTGGCCGGTGACCACGAGCAAGCCCAGCACCGGGTCGGCCGCGAGCGATCGGCCGCCTTCGATCCGTGTCGTCGTCTCGACGCGCGGTACCCCGGCGTCGTCGGGCACGAGGCGGTGGATCGCGCCGCCACCCTGTTGCAGAACCCACAGGCTATCTTCGTGGTTGACGACAAAATCGATCAGTCGCCGACCGTCGGGAAGCATCACCTGATCGACCGCGACCAGATCTTCGTCGAGCCTCTGCCATACGCCGTCGGTCAGCCGTACCGGGACCGGCGGCCCGTCGCCGGCCGCGACGGGGCGGAACTCGTCGAGCCCTGCCCTGGCCAGCGCGGCGGGATTGACGCTGACCGCGTCGCCCGAAGCGTCGGGGCCCGGCCGGACCAGTCGCAGGCCCTTCGCAAACTTGTCGGCGATCAGCAGGGCGTCACCCAGCCACAACGCGCGCTCAGCCTTGCCGGCTGCGTTGCGGTAGGTCACCGTGTCGAAGTCGCCGAAGCCGTCGTCGTGAGGGCCGCGGTCCGCGTCGCCGCGGTGGAGGTGAACCCGCAGGTCGCGATCGGCTTTTTGGATGATCCACACGGTTCGGCCGGCGATCCCCGCCCCAAGAATCAGGCTCTCGTCGAGGCCGTCGTCCCAGCCGCGCGGCCGGGGAAACGTCAGGCGGTCGTCGTCCCACCGGGCCCAGAACACGTCGCCTCCGTCTTCGGTGAGCAGCAGCAACCCGCCGTTGGGCAGCGGGATCATCGACGACACGTCGGCCACGACCGGGTAGCTCTCGCCGACGCGCCAGCCGCCGGCGTCGTGGTGGTAAAGCGTTACCCGCGGCTGGCCCGGGTCGGCCACGACGAGCGTCGGCTTGCCGTTGATCGTCATCCCGGCCCACACCGCGTCGCCGCCGCCGGGCAGGGCCAGTGGTTCCTGTTGGCCCAGCGGCGACGCCTCGCCCTCGGACAACCGGTAGAGACGCACCGCGCCCTCGGGTTGGTTTTCCAGCACGATCAGCTCGTCGGGCAGCCCCGCGGGCTGATCAAGCAACGCCACCCCGGCTACGCCGCGGTCGTACAGCGTCTGGGCCGGGCGGAAAGCGGTCGGGGCGCTTTTTCCGGGGGCGGGATACCAACGCAGGCTCTTGCTGGTGTCGCCGGTCCATTCGACCAGGTCGTCGGCGCCGTCGCCGTCGAGGTCCGCGAGCCACCAGTCGTTGCGGTTGATCGCTTCCCGCGGTTCGAGCCAACGGGCCCGGGCCCGGCGGTTGACGGCCTCGTCGGCTCCGGGTTGCAGCGTGAGTTGTTGAATCCCGTCGAAGCCGCTTATCAACACCGTGGCCGTGCCGTCGTCGCTGTCTACGACCTTCAGCTGTTCGCCGCTTCCCGCGTAGCGCCCCGGCAGCAGGTCCCACGACTGCTGGGTGGACCACTTGTCGTCCTCGATCGAATAGGCCAACCGCAGTAGCTTGTTGGGCCCCGACACCAACACGAGCAGTTGCAGGTTCGGGTCTTCGCCCCACCGCAGCGGCCGGACATCGATCGGCGGCTGACGCACCGGCACTTCGGTGTGCGTCAACTCGGCCGCCATCGGCAGATCGTTCACATGCTCCTCACCCCCAGCAGCATCCCCAGAAGTTCCCTCTGAAACGTCGGCCTGATCGGTGCTGGCCCAGGCGTAAACGTCCAGCCGGGCGTGGCGCGGGTTGACCACGATGATCTCGCCGCGGCCGTCGCCGTCGAGGTCGGTGGCGCGCATCCGAGCGGGGCTGCCTTCCTGTTCGATCACCCGCAAGGCCTGCCAGCCCGCGAAGCCTTCGGCGTGGGCGGTCGGAGCGAGCCACAACAGGCACGTTACGATGTAGGGAAGCGGTCGAAGCAAAGGTGTCTCCCGGTGCGGTAAGAGGTCTGCCGTAGCGTAGCCCATCTCGCGGCGTGACGGGGCGGTTTTGGAGATCGGGCCTCGTTCTTGGGGCTCGGGGCGAGGTTTTCAATGAGATGATTCGGCCGGGGCTTGACTTGGCCGGATTGCGGGGCATACTTAGGCGATGCGACTCGCTTTCTACGCCAGCTATTTTAGCTTTTGGTTTACCCGGCCCGCGGCCGTGTTGGAAGTGGCGTAGCTCGTTCCTCAGGAATGTTTGAAGCTCAAAACGACCCCGACGCGGCCCAGCGTGGGGGTTTTTTGTTGCCCGATGGAACCGACCGTTTGCCCGAAACACTTGGGCCCGACCGCAGAGCTGACCGATGAAACTGATCCCTCGCCTCTTTGATCGCCAGGAGCCTTGCCATGATTATTGTGATGCGTCCCGATGCCACCCCCGACCAGGTGGCCCACGTGAGTAGCCTCGTGAACGAGATGGGGCTGAAAGACCACCCGATCGTGGGCACGGACCTGACGGTGGTGGCGGTGATCGGCGACGAGCGCAAGGTCGACGGCGGCGTGCTCGAACGCGCCCCGGGCGTCGACAAGGTTATGAGCGTGCTGGCCCCGTACAAGATGGCGGCCCGCACCGACCACACCGAGACCACGCGGATCACCATCGGCGGAGAGGCGACGGGCTCGACGGCGTGTACGTTCGGCGGCACGCAGGTGCCGGTGATCGCCGGGCCCTGCAGCGTGGAAGGGGAACAGGCGATCCTCGACGCCGCCGAGGCGGTCAAAGCCGCCGGGGCCCACGCTCTTCGCGGCGGGGCGTTCAAGCCCCGCACCAACCCCTACGCCTTCCAGGGCCACGGCGAGGACGGCCTGAAGATGCTCGCCGCCGCCCGCGCCGCAACCGGCCTGCCCATCGTGACCGAGGTGCTTACCCCCTCGGACGTCGAGCTGGTCAGCAAGTACGCCGACTGCCTGCAGATCGGCACGCGCAACAGCCAGAACTTCAAGCTCCTCGAAGCCTGCGGCAACCAGCCCAAGCCCGTGCTGATGAAGCGGGGCATGGCGATGACCTTGGACGAGTACCTCCAGGCGTCGGAATACATCCTCGCCGAGGGCAACGGCAACGTGATCCTCTGCGAGCGCGGCATCCGCACCTTCGAGGACCACACCCGCAACACGCTGTCGTTGTCGTGTGTGCCCGAGCTGCACATCCGCACCCACCTGCCCATCGTCATCGATCCGTCCCACGGCACGGGCAAGGCCCACCTGGTCCCCGCCATGGCCAAGGCCGCGATCGCCGCCGGCTGCGACGGGCTGGCGATCGAGATGCACCTCGACCCCGAGCACGCCTTGACCGACGGGGCCCAATCCATCACCCCGGCCGTGCTGACCGAGCTCATGGGCCAGCTCTCCCGCGTCGCCGACGCGGTGGACCGAGTGTGTTCACCGTTGGCCGAGGTGGTCTGACCTCCCGGGTAAGGTCAATACACGCATGAGGCCCGCCGATCCCGGTGGTCGCATTTTTGTGGCGCATCGATGCATAACCGGATGTACGGCGTCGTCTACGGGGTGGGTCGATCGGCTAGGCCGGTCCACCCCCGATCAGTGGCAACAATGAGGCACACTGGTCTGACGATCATGGTTGATCTGTCTCGGTGATAGGCTAGCCGGGCACACGATGGCCTCAATACGTAACCGGAGGATTCCGATGTGGTTTAATCGATCTGGTTGGCTGATCAGCGCTGCTGTTTTGGCCTCGATGTCCGGAAGCGTGTCGGCTCAGCAATTGCTGGCGAGTTCACCGCGGCCATTCACAACCACGTTCGAAGGGTTTCCCTCGGATACTGAGACGGTCCCGATTGTTTTTCAACACTTCGAAACATTTTTTATCGACTCTAGCGATTCGTCTTTGCCCCCCATAAGAGAGTTGCCTTTAGATGCCTCTTCGACCCAATTTTCTATCACGGCAGGTGACGGGGCCTTATTCACAGAATCCGTTACTTTTCTGAGCGATGATCTGAATGGTCTCTTTGTATTGCTAGAACCTATTCCGGATGCGGGAGGGATTTCGGTCTTGACCTTATTGGACGAGGATGGCTTGGTCTTGGAGCCCGAGGTGTCGAGCCTGGCCAAGGCTCAGATCACGGCGCTGGTCCTCGATGTGGAAATCTCATCGATCGATAACGTCACGCTCTCTTCGGATATACCGGGCATCGACGTGAATGTGGCGTTGACCATTGAGGTTCAGGGTTTCATCCCCGAGCCCTCGACGCTGGGCGCATTGCTACTGGGCGTCACGGGCATCGGCTGGCGTCGCGGCGCGGACCATGGGAGTCGATTAAAGATCGAGCCGTAAGGTCGCAGGCATCTCTTTCCGAAAAGAAAATCGGCACCATCCTTGTCTTTTGGTAACGGCGCGTTCGAGTCGGTCGTATCATCGGTCAGCATGTCGTCCCAGGGCCCGGACATCCTGATCCACACCGCCGACGTCCGCGTCGACTACGGCGACGTCACGGCGGTCCACGGGCTGAACCTCGACATCGCCGCGGGGGAGGTCTACGGGCTCATCGGGCCCAATGGGGCGGGCAAGACGTCGACGATCCGGGTGCTGGCGACGCTCTTGGAGCCGACCTACGGCGAGGTGGCGATCGCCGGGCACGACACCGCCACCCACGCCGCCGATGCTCGTGCGGTGCTGGGCTACATGCCCGACCTCGCCCCGGTATGGGACGACCTGAAGGTCGGCGAACTGCTCGACGTCTTCGCCCGAGCCCACGGGCTGCGCCACCACGAACGCCGGCGGCGGGTCGACGAGGTGCTCGACGTCGTGAGCCTGGCCAGCAAGCGGAATGCGATGGCCGGCACGCTGTCCCGGGGGATGACACAGCGGCTGGTGCTCGCCAAGACGCTGCTGCACCGCCCGCGGGTGCTGCTGCTCGACGAGCCGGCGAGCGGCCTGGACCCGATCGCGCGGATCGAGCTGCGCGATTTGCTCCGGCGGCTGGCTGGCGAGGGGCGGACGGTGCTCGTGTCGTCGCACATCCTCACGGAGTTGGCGGACTTTTGCACTTCGATCGGGATCATGGAGACGGGGCGGATGAAGCTGGCCGGGCCGATCGAGGAATTGGTCGAGTCGTTGACCGAGGCGACCCGGCTGATCATCGAATTACTGGAACCCGCGGCGGGCTACGAAAACTTGTTGCGGGAGACCGACGGCGTCGGGGCGGTGGTCGCGGCCGAGAACGTCCTTGACCTTGAGTTCCGCGGCGACGAGCGTGCCGCCGCGGGATTGCTCTCGGATCTGATCGGCCGGGGCGTACCGGTCAAGGGGTTCTACGAGAAGCGCAAGGGCGTGGAAGACATCATGCTGGAGATCGGCGCGAAGGAGGTGTCGTGACGAACGAACTGTCTATGGGCCAGCGGTTGACGATGCTCAACGTCCTGACCAACCCCATCTGCGTGCAGCACCGCCGGGCGCGGATGCGGTGGCTGCCGACGATGACCTGGGCGCTGATCACGGTGACGATCGTTACGTTCATCGTGGTGCTGGTGTTCCTGTCGCTGACCAACCGGGGGATCGAGGACCCGGTGAACGCGGCGAAGTCGGCGCTGGTGCCCCTGATCATCGTCCAGGGCGTGCTGCTGATGGGCGCGGGGACGTCCGCGGTGGCCACGGGCATCGCGCGGGAGCGAGACCGTCGGCTGCTCGACTACCACCGCATGACGCCGATGTCGCCGGCCTCGAAGATCATCGGCTATCTCTTCGGCCTGCCGTCGCGAGAGTATTTCTTGTTCCTGCTGACGCTGCCGTTCGTCGCGTGGGCGGTGTGGCGGGCGGGGGTGCCGCTGCTCAAGGTTGCGCACTTCTACACCGCGTTCTTCAGCTCGGTCTGGCTGTACCACATGACCGGGTTGATGGCAGGGATGGTGAGCCCCAAAGCGTGGCAGTCCAGCTTCATTTCGCTGGGAACGGTCGCGGGGCTGTACCTGGTGTTGCCGCAGTTTGCGCGGCTGGGGCTGTCGTTCTTCGACTTCCTGACCGTGCGGCCCACGTTCTACGGCATGGTGGCCCAGGAACTCGAGCTCGCCAACCCCGGCGAGCCGTCGGGCTGGATCACGCAGCGGATGCTGCTGGTGAACCAGTACGAGTCGGTCCCGTTCTTCGGGCTGCAGCTCAACCCGACGCTATTTTCATTGGTCGTGCAGGTCTTCGCGCTCACGGCCATGTACCACGTGGTGCGGCGCAAGTGGGTCGACGCGGCGTGGCACCCTTTCTCGAAGCGCTTCGCGGTGTGGTTCGTGGCGGGGATGACGGTGCTGTTGGGCGGCAGCCTCTGGCCGCTGTTGCACAACGTCTCGGCGCACGAGGCTCTCATAAACCGCTTCTACGACGGCAGCCCGGCGGTGTTGATGGGGTTGCTCGTGGGCTTGTTTTTCGTAGTCAGCGCGGTAGCGATGCTGATGTCGATCTCGATTATCACGCCGACGCGGAACACGGTGCGGCGCGGGCTGCGGCGGGCGCGGAAGGTGGGCCGGCCCCGGCTACCGCTGTCGTGGGACGCGGCGTCGAGCCTGCCGGCGACGATGCTGATGCTGGGCACCGCGCTCGGGGGGTACGCGCTGGTGGTCACGGCGATCCGTGACAGCGCGGTGTACGTGTGGCGGCCGGGTATGGGCGAGTGGTTGCTGACGCTCGCGGTGCTGGGTGTGGCGGTGACGCTGGCGTTCCAGGGGATGCACGAACGGTTCGGGCAGCGGGCGGTGATTCTGGGGTTATTCGTGTTGTGGGTGGTGCCGGTGATGGTGTCGATCGTGCTGCTGGCGGCGTTCGACGCGTGGCGGCCGGGCATGTACATCGGTGCGTTGTGCCCGGCGGCGGCGGGCGGGATGTCGCTGTCGTTTCTGATCGACACGGCCGGGGACGCGGTGGCGCGGGATCGGGCGATCTTGACCGGAACGATCGCCGACCATGACGCGCGGCAAGTGATCCGGCTGACGGTTGCGTTCTACGTCTTCCTCGCGGTGTTCGCGCAGGTCTTGCGGGCCGACGCCCGGCGGCGGTGGCGAGAGGCCGAGTCCATGGCCTTGGGCACGGGGACTTCCGGAGAGTCGGCGGCGTCGTTCACGAGCCCCGTGTCAACGTCGCGTCCAGTATCCCCGCTGCGCCCAGCAGCAGACTGATGACGCCGTTGACGGTGAAGAACGCGACGTGGATGCGGTTCGTCGAAGAACGCCAGACGAGGGCGTGCTCTACGATCAGTAGCGCCGCGGTGATCACCACCGCCACGGCGAACCACATGCCGAGGAGCGGGCTGATCCACGTCGCGGACGCGAGGCAACCCAGGCAAACGATGTGCAGGCCTCGGCTGATCCATAGCGCGGGCTCGGGGCCCAGCGAGGCGGGCATCGAGAAGAGCCCGAGCTCACGGTCGATGCCCACATCCTGCAGCGCGTAGATCACGTCGAACCCCGCGACCCAGCACAGCACCATGCCCGCGAGCAGCCAGGCCGTGGGCACGGTCTCGACGAACCGCGGCTCGATCGCCAACGCTGCGGCGACCGGGCTGATCGCCAGAGCGAACCCCAGGAACAGGTGGCACAGCCACGTGAAGCGTTTAGTGAAGCTGTACAGCGCCAGCACCCCCAGCACGAACGGCGACCACGTCAACGGGCAGGGGTTGCTGCGCAACCACCAAAACCCGGCACAAGCCGCCACGAACCCCAGGGCATTGGACACAATCGTCGCGATCACGAATCCCCGCCGAACCCTCCCGCCCGGCAGCGCCCGTCCGGCCGTCCGCGGGTTTTGCGCGTCGAGCTTCGCGTCGGCCAAACGGTTCACGCCCATCGCAAATGTCCGGGCCGTGAACATGCAGATCAGGATCAGCACGACCTCCGACGCCGAGGGGTAGCGCTGGGCCCAGGCCGCGGCGAGCGCCATGCCCAGCAACGCGAACGGCAACGCAAAGACCGTGTGCGACAGCTTGATGTCTCGGGCCAACGCGCCGGCTTGCTGCGGGAGGGTGGGCGGCTCGGGGGCGGGGGCAGGTGCGTCAGGCGAAGACGGGTGGGTCATGGACGGGCAGTGTACGTCACGCCTCCGCCGCGTCGCCCAGCCGGGCGGCGACTCGGCCCGACCAGCGGACGTTCAGGTCGTGTTCGACTCCCACCAGGTCGAGGCACCGGCCCACGACGAAATCAGCCACGTCCTGCACGGTTTTGGGCAGCATGTAGAAACCCGGGTTGGCCGGGGCGAGGATACCCCCGGCCTCGGTGACGGTCTGCATGTTGCGGATGTCGATCAGCGACAGCGGCATCTCGCGGTGGACCAGCACGAGCTTGCGGCGCTCCTTGAGCGTGACGTGGGCGGCGCGGTGGATCAGGTTCTGGGCCGAGCCCGAGGCGATCGCCCCGAGGGTGTTCGATGAGCACGGGCAGACGATCATGCCGTCGTGCTTGAAGCTGCCCGAGGCGATGGTCGCGCCCACGTCACGGAAGTGGTGATACGTCAGGTTCTCGGGCGTAGCGGATTCCGGGGGCAGGCCGGCGAGCGCGGGCAGATCGACGCCCTCCATGCCGAGTTCGTCCTGCAGCAGCCGTTGCCCGAGCGGCGACACGACCAGGTGGGTGTGGACCTCGGCGGCGACGAGCAGCTGCACCAACCGAGCGGCGTAGAGCGCGCCGCTGGCCCCGGTGATGCCGACCACGATGCGTTGTTGGGGGCTCGCTTGACTCATGGCAAATGTTAGGCGACCCGGGGGACCAGGACGCGGGCTCGGGCGGACGACGTCTACGGCGACGCTTGCTCGGCCTCGACGTCCCGGTTGTACCGCACACGCACGGTGACATCGAGACCCGTCGGCTGGACGTCAATGCCCAGCACCGCGGCCTGCCGATAATCATCGACCGGAAGCAGAGGGAGCTTGACGAACTGCCGCCGACCGAGGGCCGTGAGCATCGCCTGGATGTCGGGGTTATCCGGGGCCACGTGGTCACGCAACGCGTTGGTCAGGTAGGACACCGACAAATTTTGTTCCCCCGCGCGCAACCGTAGGAGCCGTGCCTCGAGGCCGGCATCGAGAGGCGGGTCATTTCCGTCGGATTCGGGTTGGCGGAACTGGAAGAACAGGCTCGCGATACGGGGGCCGAAGCGTCGGGATTCGTAGTCGAACGCAACGACCATTTCACCGTCGCGTTGGGTGAGCATGAACTGGCCGACTTCGCGCGGCAGGTCGATGTTCTGGTTTTCCAGGTACTGAGGCATCCGCACCGCGAGCCAGGCGTTGACTTCGTCGTAGTGGATGCGGATGGTGCGCAGGCCGTCGCCCTTTCCGATCGGGCGGGTCCACTCGCTGGGCAGCCGGTTCTCGACCGCCTGGGCGATTTCGCTCAACTCGGCATCGGGCGTCTGAGTGAGGAACACGCGGTTTTCCTGCCAGTAATCCGGCGTCGCCCGCACCAGCACCACGGCCCGCACCACCAACACGCCCAGCACGACGACCAGTACCGCGAGGATACGCCACGCCCAGCGCCGCCGAGCGGGTTTGCGTGGCTTCGGTGCTTCTGTTTCGGTGTCGTCGGCACTCACGACGCGGCGCTCTCCGCCGCCGCCCGCGCCGCTTCGCCCAGCGCCTGGTGCAAGAGCTCGTGGTCGCTCACCGCCGCGACCATCGCTTCGAGTTGTTCCACACGTCCGAGACCGCCGGGTTCGGCGTCGACGGCGGCGAGCGCGGCGTCGCCGAGCCCTTCGGAGGCCGCGATGAACCAGTGGGCCGCGGCGGGGGCGTGATCGTCTTGGCCGACGGTGAGTTTGCGTGAGACCAGTTCAGAGGACGGCGCCGCGACGTCGCAGGCGATTGCGGGGCCCGCGAATGTCTTGACGGTCCACGTCGCGGCGTCGGCGGCGTTGTCGCACCACAGCACCTCGACGTGCTTGCCGTGCTCCGTCGCGTCGGCGGCGATCTGCCGCGCCGATTCGGCGTCTAGCGGATGCGTCACCGCCACACACCCCGCGGCGGGATCGTTCCAGCAGGCGTTGGTGCCCAGCTGCACCGCCGTGTCCGCGGCGATCATCCGCCGCTGCCGCCGGCATTCCTGGAGCGGCAGCAGCACCCGGGCGTAGCCATTCCAGTCCCCGGCCTCCCGAGCGATTCGGAGCGCTTGCAGGCACAACGCCTCGCTGGCGAGGTAGTCCATGTCCGCCAGCTTCTGACTGGCTCGCTCCATTACGTCGTCGAGGGCGGTGGTCATCGGTGGATTGTATCGGTGTCGAATGGCGACCCGCGGCCGCGGGTTCAAAGTCAAGGTGGATCACTTCACAAACGCGGCATAGATCGCGCGGACGGCGGTCTCGAAGTCGGCCTTGTTGATGCCAACGATGATGTTGAGCTCGCTGCTGCCCTGGTCGATCATGCGGATGTTCACCTTCGCGTCGGCGAGGGCGGTAAAGAGCGTGGCGGCCATGCCGGGCTTGGTCTTCATGCTCCGGCCGACGGTGGCGATCAGCGCGAGGTCGGGATCGACATCAAGCGCATCGGGCTCGAGGTCGCGGGCGAGCTCATCGAGTACCGCGTCTTGCTTGCCCTTGAGCTCGTCATCGGCGACGACGATCGAGAGCGTGTCGATGCCCGAGGGCATGTGCTCGAAGCTGATACCGTGGCGACGGAGGACGCCCAGGACCTGCTCGCCGTAGCCGATGGCTTCGTTCATCAAGGCTTTTTCGAGCGAGATGATCGTGAAGTCTCGGCGGCCGGCGATGCCGGTGATGGGGTGGCGGGTCGGGTTGGCGGCGTTGCCGTCTCCGGCCGCGACGATGCGCGTGCCGGGGTGGTCGGGGGCGTTGGTGTTGCGGATATTCACGGGGATGCCGGCCTGCCGGACGGGGAACACCGCCTCGGGGTGCAGCACGGTTGCGCCCATGTACGACAGCTCGCGGAGCTCGCGGTAGGTCAGCGTGTCGATGGTCTCGGGCGACGCGACGATCCGCGGGTCGGTCATGAGCAGTCCCGACACGTCGGTCCAGTTCTCGTAAACCGAGGCGTTCACGGCCCGGGCAACGATCGCGCCGGTAACGTCCGAGCCGCCGCGGCTGAAGGTCTTGATGTGGCCGTCGATATC
This sequence comes from Planctomycetota bacterium, assembly GCA_039033595.1. Taxonomy (GTDB): domain Bacteria; phylum Planctomycetota; class Phycisphaerae; order Phycisphaerales; family Phycisphaeraceae; genus Algisphaera. The sequence goes on from JBCCCG010000004.1 coordinate 177,204, forward strand.
GCGGCCGTAGAAGCCGGGGACGACGGCTCGTTCGAGCGGCAGCAGGCGTTCGGCCAGCGCCGCGTAGGTTTTTTCTCCGTCGAGCCGGCCCTTGGAGTTGAAGAAGATCACGTCGGCGGCGTCGACGAATGCGCAGCCCAGCCGTTCGGCGAGGAGCCGGCCGTTGAGGTATTCTCCGCGGCTGGCGGCGTAATCGGGGCCGCGCCCGGCCTCGGCATTCTCGACGATGCCGCGCTGCACTTCGTCGAGCAGCGCTTCGAGATCGAGATCGATGTCGAGCTGTTGAGCGATCTCGCCGAAGCGCCCGGCGATGATGCCGAAGGCCTCGGTGAAGGCAACGCCCTGCTCGGCGGACTCGTGGCAAAGGTAGAGCAGGTCGGTGATCTTGCGGTCGTCGTCGTCGCGCTTGCCGGGGGCGGAGGGCACGACGAAGCGTCGATCGGCCTCGGCTTCGACGATGGTCTGGGCCTTAACGATCTGGTCGGCCGAGGCGAGCGAGGAGCCGCCGAATTTGCAGACTTTAGGGGCGGAAGAGGCGTTCATGGGCCAAGTAAGGTACTCGGGGGCGGGTCGGGCTGCCACGGGTTCGCCGTTCGGTCGTGTCCTTTGCCATCCGCCGATCCGTGGCGTATGTGTGAGCGGTCGTGATTTCGGGGCGGCTTCAGAGGCGTTGCCGGGGCTCGACAGGGCGGCGGGCTTGGGTATACTGTCCGGCTCGACATCCTGCCCGGATGGCGGAATTGGCAGACGCGCCGCGTTGAGGTCGCGGTGGAGGTAAAACTCCTTGCAGGTTCGACTCCTGTTCCGGGCATTGAACCCCGCTTATCGGCGGGGTTTTTTCATGCGCCCGGTGTCTGCCGGCCGGCCTCGACGTGCCGCATCGTGTCCGCCACCACCTCGCGGGACACTTTCGCGCCCGGCCCCTGGGTGCGGATCAGTTGCAGCGTGGCCTCGGCGAGGTGGAGGTTGAAGGCGTTGAACTCGACCACGCCGTCCGGGGCACCGGCGGCGCCGAGCACGTCGAGGTAGCGCTGGGCCTGGGTGCAGTCGCGCTCGGCCAAGCACAGGAGTTCAGTGTACGCCGCGTCGTCGGGGACGTACCGCCGCCCGGCGTCGAGGTCGATGCCGTGGTCGCGGAGGATGTTGACGAGTTGCAGGGTTTCGCCGAAGCAGCGCGAGAGCTCCATCAGTTCCGCGCGGCAATCGCGAAGCGGGGCGTGGTGGTTCACGAAAAGGTCGGTCAGCATCTCGCCAACAATGCCCGCGACGTGGTAGCAGTAGGCCTGGACGCCGGGTACATCGGTGATGTCCGAGGGCGCGAGCAGGCGCTCGGCCATGCCGTCGATCGTGCGGCCGACGTAGGCCCGTATGTGGCCCCGGGCGGTGGCGTCCAAGGCGTTCAACTGCTCGTATACCCACCGGCCGCGTCCGAGCAACTCGGCGTAGCCGTCGTCGTCGGGACCGTGGTCGGCGTTCCACGAACGCAGAAGCCGATCGATCGCGTCGGCGTCGCGGTCATCGAGGGCCTGCTTAAGTTTTCGCAACGCCGCGACACGTTGTGGGGGATCGGCGACGCCTTCGTCTTCGATTGTGTCGGCGATACGGAAGACCAGGTAGCCGATACCGACCTGCCGACGCAGCGGCTCGGGCAGGCGCGGGATCGACAGCGCAAAGGTGCGGCTGGTCAACGAGAGCAGGCGGTTGAGTTCGCACACCTCAGACACCGACCGTTTCTCGCGACGCCTCGGGGGTCTTGACGGTTCCAGAATTGCCCGTTCCGATGCCCGAAGACAGCGCCGCGCCCGGAGGCAGCGCGGGCAAGCCCAGGTCCTTGAGCACCATGTCGGTAACGATCTGGGCCGAGAGGAAGATAACGGGCAGGCCCGAGCCGGGGTGCGTGCCGCCTCCCACCATGTAAGCCCCCTCCGCATGGGGCACGCGGTGCAGGGGACGCTTGTGCAGCATCTGGTCGAGGCTATGGGCGAGGTTGAACGTCGCGCCGTGGTTGATGTTCATCGCCCGCCAGTCATCGGGTCGGATCGCGATCTCTTCGCGGATGCGGCCGGTAAGGCCGAGGCCCAGCACGGCCCGCATGCGGTCCAGCACCCGGCCCCGCAGCGTGTCGGCCTCGGCGGCCCAGTCGATGCCGCTGTGGGTGTTGGGCGTGGGAAGCAGGATGTAGAGTGCGCTGTGCCCTTCGGGGGCGAGAGTCGGGTCGATGGCCGAGGGGTTGCAGACGTAGAAGCTGGGGTCTTCGGTGAGGGTGCCGGCCCGGCCGTGGTCGCGGCCGATGTCCTTGAGGTTCTGCTCGTAGTTCGGGGCGATCCGGATCGTGTGGTGCGGCAGGTCGACGGTGCCCTCGACGCCGAGGTAGAGCATGTACGTCGAGCAGGAGTACTTGCGGTTGTCTATGGAGGCATCGGTCTGTTTCCCGCGCATCGACGCGGGGAAGAACTTCTTGAGCGCCCAGGTCGCGTCGGCGTTGATCACAACGTGTCGGAAGGATTCGATGCGTCCCTCGCCCCGCCCGCCGAGCGTCACGCCGGTGACCCGGTTGCCGGTGAATTCGAACGACTCGACGGGCGTGGCGGTCTCGATCGTTCCGCCGAGTTCCTCGAACAGCTTGGCCATGCCGGCCATGAGCGCGTTGCAGCCGCCGACAGGGTGCCAGACGCCGTACTCGTACTCGATGAAGGGCAGGATGGTGAACAGGCTTGGGCAGTCGTAAGGACTCATGCCCAGGTACTTGCTCTGGAAACCGACCGCCAGGCGGATCGCGGGGTGCTCGAAGTACCGGTCGTTGAGTTGTTGCACGCTGCGGTGGGGCTGGATGTGCGGCAGGGCTTTGAGCGCGTCGAGCCGGACGAGGTCGAGGAGCGAGCGGATCGGCCGACGCAGGATCGGCTCGGCCGCGTTGAGCTTGGCGCGGTTGTCGGCAATGAATCTGCCGAACGCCTCGCCGTCGGCGGGATGGATCGCGGCGAGACGTTGCCGCATGGCGTCAAGGTCTTGCGTCGCATCGATCGTGATGTCATGCCCCCCGTCCTGCCCGACCACGAGCCGGTACATCGGGTCAAGCCGGTGGAGTTCGACGTAGTCATCGAGGGTCCGCCCCGCGGCGGCGAAGATCTCCTGCAGCACGTGCGGCATGAGGAAAAACGTCGGACCCATATCGAAGTGGTAGTCGCCGGCGGTGAGCCGCTGGGTGCGGCCGCCGATGCGTTCCTGGGCTTCGTACACGGTGACATTCACGCCGCGGGCCGCGAGCAGAAGGGCGGTGGCCAGCCCTCCGGGGCCGGCCCCGACGACGGCGACGCGGCCGTTATCATGCGATGGTGCGATCATGGGGACCTCAAGTGACCTCAAAACATTCGCCCGATTCTAGAGCACCCGAGCGATCGGGGCAGGAATGTCCCCCAAGACTTTGAGACGCATGACCGTAGCCCCAACCCACGCCGACCGCGACTGGCTCAAACGCTTCCGCAAAACGGTGGCCGAGCGGCTCGACGAACTCACGGCCACGGTCGAAGAGGAACTCGGCAAGCCGGCTTTCGAAACCTTGACCAGCGAGCTCGTCCCGCTGTTGGTGGCGTGTCGGTGGCACGAGAAGCACGCCCGCCGTTGGCTGAGGCCGCGCCGCTTGCGGGGCGGGTCGCTGTGGCAGCTGGGCCAGTCGCACCGGCTGCACCGCGTGCCTTGGGGTAGGGTGGCGATCATCGCGACGTGGAACTACCCGCTGCAACTCTTGGGGGTACAACTCGTCCAGGCCGTGATGGCCGGCAACGCGGTGGTGGTCAAGCCCAGCGAGCGCTGCCCGAAATCGCAGGGCCTGCTGCTGGAGATGGCCCGCGCCGCGGGGATGAACGAAGCGCGGCTTTCGTGGACCGACGCGGACCGCGCCGCGGGCGCGAAGCTGCTCGAAGAAATGCGTTTCGATCATGTCGTATTCACCGGATCGACGGCGGTGGGGCGGCAGATCGCCGAGCGTTTGGCTTCCACCCTGACGCCCAGCACCCTGGAGCTGTCGGGCTGTGACAGCGCCTTGGTCCTACACGACGCCGATGTGGAACTGGCCGCGGCGTCGATCGTGTATGCCCTATCGCTCAACGCCGGGGCGACGTGCATGGTGCCCCGGCGGGTGATCGTGAGCGGGGCGAAGTTCGTGGCGTTTGTCGAGGCCATTCGACAACAGATCGCAGGCGGCTCGGCTTTGGATTCATACATTCAGGCTGATTGGTCGGGAGCGAGGTCGGCCGCCCGCGAGGCCGTGGCCGGTGGCGGCCGGTGGCTGGACGAGGCGATGGACGGGGAGGGCTGGTGTCGCCCGCTGGTCGTGGTCGAGGCCCCGTGCGAAGGCAAGCTGGCCGTGGGCGAACACTTCGGCCCCGCCCTCGCGGTGATCCGAGCCGAAGACGATGCCCAAGCCAGGGCGATCCACCACGGATTCGACCAGCACCTGGCGACCACGGTTTTCACGAAGAGTCCGCACGAGGCGGCTTGGGTGAATGGGACGTCGCTCCTCACCGACGGCGGCGGCATCGTCACGGTCAACGACTGCGTCCTGCCCTCGGCCCACCCCGCCGCGCCGCTCGCCGGGCACGGGCCCAGCGGCTGGGGGGTGACCCGCGGCGGCCCTGGATTACAGGCGATGACACGCCCCGTGGTGGTTAGCCAAACGGGTAAGTTCCCGCGGACGCCGCTCCGCCCGCCGTCCGAGAAAACCAAGGACCGCATCCGCCGCTTCGTGAAATGGCGCTACGGCTAAACCGGGATGGTCCGGCCGCGGCGAAAGTCCTATCCTGTATCCATGCCAAGCGATCAGAAAGTTGTGGTCATCGGCGGCGGCCTGGCGGGGCTCGCCGCGTCGGTCGAGCTCGCCCAACGCGGCGCGGCGGTGACGCTCGTCGAGGCCAACGCCCACCTCGGCGGGAAGATGAACGTGTACGAGGAGGCCGGCTACACCTTCGACATGGGCCCGACGATCCTCACACTGCCCGAAGTCCTCTGCGGCATCATCCGCCGGGCCGGCGGCAAGGTGTCGGACTACATCGATCTCGTCCGGCTCGACCCGCAGTGGCGCTGCGTGTTCGAAGACGGCACGCGGTTCGACCTCCGTGACAAACTCGAAGACACCGTCGCGGGCTTCAATAAGCTCAAGCCCGGTGCGGGCGACGGCTTTGCCGAGTTCGTCAGGTACAGCCAGCGCATGAACCGGCTCAGCCGCCGGGTGTTCTTCTACCGCGACCTGGGCGGCGTGCTCGACGTGATGAAGGGGACGCCGATGGGTGATTTCGCGTTGCTCAAGGACGTGATGGCGATGCGGATGCACTCGACCGTCGGCGCCACGATCAAGAAGTATGTCGACGAGCCGCACGTGCGGCAGATGGCCGAGCACTTCCTGCAGTACGTCGGGTCCGACCCGTTCCTGGCCCCGGCGATCCTCACCATGATCGCCTCGGCCCAGACCGATCAGGGCTGCTGGTACTCGATGGGAGGGACGCGCAGCGTCGCCCGGGCGCTCGAGCGGCTGGTCGGCGAATCGGACATCGAGGTCAAGCGGTCGACCCGCGTGACGCAGATCCTCGAAGAAAACGGCCGGGCCGTGGGTGTGGTCACGGACGGCGACGAGACGATCCGCGCCGATGCGGTAGTCTCGAACTGCGACGTGCAGCGTACGCTCGGCGGGCTCATGGATTCGCCCGGAGCCAAGGCGTCGGCCGCGTCGGTGGCCAAGAAGCACGAGCCGGCGTGCAGCGGCATTGTGTTCTATTGGGGCCTGGACCGGCAGTACGACCAGTTCGCCCACCACAATTTCTACTTCAGCCGCGACAGCCACGCCGAGTTCAACGACATCTACCAGAAGGGGGTGCCGGCGGCCGACCCGACGATGTACATCGCCGCGCCCTCGCGGACCGACCCCAAGCAGGCCCCGCCCGGCGGCGAAGCGCTCTACATCCTGGTCCACACGCCGTACATACGCGAGGGCAAGCTCCAGGCCGACAGCGAGAAGTTCGTCGAAGAGTATCGACCCGTGATCCTCGAAAAGCTCCGACGCTGCGGCATCAAGGACATCGAGAAGCACATCGTCGTCGAGCGCACGCTCACCCCCCGCGGCATCGAGTCGATGTACAACGCTGAGGGCGGGGCGATCTACGGCCTGGCGTCGCACGGCAAGCTCGGCGGCGGCTTCAAGCCCCGCAACACCGCCAAGGCGGCCAAAGGTTTGTACTTCTGCGGCGGCAGCGCGAATCCGGGCCCCGGCGTGCCGATGGTGCTGATGAGCGGCGTGACCGCGGCCGACGCGGTGGCGCGTGACCTGGACCTCAAGCGCCCCGACCTCACCGCGACCAGCGCCGAGCCGGCGGGCGACGAGGTGGCGCTGGTCGAGTCCGCGGGCGGCGTCGGATGAGCGCGGTATTGGCGTCCGCCGAGCCCTCGCCCCGGTTCCGCCGGTGGTTTGCGTGGTATACCCGGCGGATGTTCCGCAAATCATTCCACCGGGTAATGCTCACGCACGAAGCGATGGCGTTGATCGAGCGCGAACGCGGACACGACGGGCCACTGATCGTCGCGGGCAGCCACGCGTCGTGGTGGGACCCGCTGTTTGCGTTGCGGCTGGCCGAAGCGTTTATGCCCGAGCGTACGCTGTGCGCTCCGATCGAGATGGAGCAGTACGAACGGTTCGGCGTTTTACGTAAGCTTGGTCTCTTCGGGCTCGATCAGCACCACGCCGACGCGCTGCCGCGGATGATCGATCACGTCGAGCAACGCGTGGTCGCCGAGCCGAACCTGCTGTTCTGCATCACGCCGCAGGGCGAGTTCAGCGACGTGCGGCGGCCGATCCGTATCCGCCCGGGGGTCGCGGCGGTCGCCGCGGCGTTACCGGGGGCGCGGGTGCTGGCGCTGTGCGGCGAGTACGCGTTCTGGCAGGACCGCAGGCCCGAGGTGTTCTGGCACGCCCGGCCGTGCGAAGCAGAAGGAGAGCCGACCACGGCGCGCTGGCACCGCGTGATCCGTGACACCATGCGCCGCGTGGCGGCCGAACTCGCCGAGTGTGTGATCGCGCGTGATGAATTGGCTTTCGTCGGGCTGCCGGACGAGAAACGCGCCGGCGGCGCGGCGGTCCATCCGTTCTATGACCTGTGGCTGCGTCTGCGGGGCGTGGGCACGCGCATTGAATCATCTGCCGACGCCGTTAAGCGCCCCTCGGCCCCGGGAGACGCGTCTTGATCGGTCTGACCCTCGCAGCCATAGGCGCGGCCGGTGCCGCCGTGACGTTCGCCATGACGTGGCGGAACCTCGCGGGCTATCGCACCCCGCCCGCTGACGCGACGCTGCCCGGCGATACGCTCGTGAGCGTCTGCGTGCCGGCGCGTAACGAGCAGGACAATTTGCGGGCCTGTGTGGAGTCGTTGCTGGCCCAAGACCACACGCACCTCGAGGTGTTGGTCTACGACGACCAGAGCACCGACGCGACGCCGACGATCCTGCGTGAGTTGTGCGAGCGCGACGAGCGGGTCAGAGCGGTGCGGGCGTTTCCGCTTCCGCCAGGCTGGAACGGCAAGCAGCACGCCTGCGCCCAGATGGGGCTGGGCGCGCGCGGGCGTTGGTTGTTATTCACCGACGCGGATGTTCGTTTCGAGCCCGACGCGGTGCGGCGTACCGTCGCCGCCGCCGAGCGTGGCGGCGTCGAGCTGCTGTCAACCTTCCCGCGGCAGATCACCGAAACCCTGAGTGAACGCTTGGTCGTTCCCATGATCTTCTTCCTGCTGTTCAGCTACCTGCCCATGCGGCGGATGCGCGAGACGACGATGCCCTCGGCGTCGGCGGGCTGCGGGCAGTTCCTCCTGGTCCGCCGTGACGCCTACGTCAAGTCCGGCGGCCACACCGCGTTCCCCGAGTCGATGCACGACGGCATCCAGCTGCCCCGATTGATCCGCAAGCACGGCGGCCGCACCGACCTCTGCGACGCGACCGATCTGGTCGAAGTGCGTATGTACCAAGGCCTGAGGTCCACGTGGATGGGCTTCGCGAAGAACGCCTACGAAGGTTTGGGGTCGCTCGGCCTGCTAGTGTTTATCACCCTCTTCCATGCGTTGGTGTTTGTGTTGCCGTGGGGCCTGTTGGTGTGGGGCCTGTGGACCGGGCGTTGGATCACCGCGGGACTGGCCGTCTTGGCCCTCGGGATCGCGGTGGTGCAGCGGCTGATGCTCGGCGGGCGCTTCGGCCAGCCCGCGTGGGTCGCGCTCTTGCACACGCCGGCGATCGTCGTCGTGGGGTTGGTGCAGTGGCACAGCTTTTACCTGCACGTCACCGGGCGCAGCCGGTGGCGCGGGCGGGGCGCCGCGTCGGCCGATCAGGAGCGTGTGGTGCTGGTGGACGAGCAGGACCACGAGCGCGGCAACACGTCCAAGATCGCCGCCCACACCGGCGAAGGTAAGCTCCACCGGGCCGTGTCGGTATTGGTCTTCGACGAGGCGGGGCGGTTGCTCATGCAGCGCCGTTCGGCGGTGAAATACCACTTCGCCGGGCGGTGGGCGAACTCGTGCTGCGGCCACCCCCGGCCCGGCGAGGACACGGTCGCCGCGGGGCGGAGACGCCTGCAGGAAGAAATGGGGATCGACACCGAGCTAAAGCGCGTCGCCAGATTTACCTACTCGGCCTACGACGCGGACACCGGGTTGATCGAACGCGAGATCGACCACGTGCTCGTCGGCCGCACGAACCAAGAGCCGACGATGAACTTGTTGGAGACCGACGCCTACCGCTGGGTCACGCCGCATGACATCGACGCTGAGCTTAAGGCCGGCCCGGACGCGTTCGCGCCGTGGTTCGTCGAGGTCTGGCGGGCCTACCGGGAAGCCGCCCCCCGCGCCGCCTCGTACACGTGACGGTTCGGAGTGACATCTCCGCGATCGGTGTCCGGGGCTCCGGATTACCGTGCGGTGCGTCGGCGTCCCACGAGCGCCAGGGTCGACAGCACGCCCAGCGTGAGCGTGGTCGGCTCGGGGACCGCGGTCACCGGCGGCGTGCCTGAACCGAAGCCAAGCAGGACCAGGTTTAGGTCGGCTTGCCCGACAAAGTCGTCACCGGTGAATTCGCCGGTCTGCCACGTCGCATCGGTCGAGCCGAAGTTCAGCAGCACGGCGTTGAGGTCGGCCTGGCCGATGAACCCGTCGAGGTTGGCGTCGCCCGGGATAGCGCGGGTCAGCAGCACGGCGTTGGCCTCGTAGGTAACCGCCAGCGCGTCGCCCGGAGCGGTGATCGGGTCGAAGGCGAGTTGATCGAAGGTGCCGTTGACGTTGCTGCTAGAGGTGTCGAGAATCAGCTCGATCGATTCGTAGAAGTCGGGTGTGAAGCCGAGTTCAAGGTCGATCGTGCCGGCGAGGTTGAAGGTGCCGTCCCCGCGGATGGTGTCGAAGTCGACGCCGGGGGTGGTGTCGCCGTCGAGTTCGAACGTGACGGTGCCCGAAGCGTCGTTGGTGAACGTGCCGCCGCTGTTGACGTTGACGATGCCCGGCGAGGCCCCGGGGCTGTAGTCGTCGGCCTCGTTGATGAAGTTGCCGCCGGAGTTGACGTTGAACACACCTGCTTGGTCGATCACCGCACCTTGGCGGTGGGTGAGGGTTCCGCTGAGCTCCAGCGTGGAGCCGGCGTCGATGTCGATCGTGCCGCCCGCGGCGTTCTCGAAGGCCCCGCCGCCTGTGCCCGACAGGGACAGCGTCGTGTTGTTGGTCGCGCGGACGAGGCCCTCGTTGAGGAATTGGGTCTCGCCGCCGACGAGGGTGACGCCCGGGTTGATGGTCAGGCCGTTTGCGCCACCGTCGGCGAGGACGGTTCCGCCGGCCCGGTTCGTCAGGGATATGCTGTTCTGACCGAGGTTGCCCGAACCGCGGATCGTGTTGTCGACGTTGGTCAGGCGGTTCTGGACGCCGCCGCCGTCGTTGACGATAGACGTGCCGCCGGTACCGGTCGTGGGGTTGAGCAGGAGTGTGCCGCCGCCGTTGAGGGTGACGTCGCCGTTGATGCGGAGATCGGAGTTGGTTGTGTCGGGGTTGAGTGTGGTGGTGCCGGCGTTGGTGTAGGTGCCGGTCAGCACGAGGTCGGTGTTGTTTCCGACGTTGTGGGTGCCGGCGACGTTCACGTCGATGAGGTTGACGGTCTGGGAGGCGAGCGACTCGATGCTGCTGCCGGCCGAAGCGATCAGGTCGCCGCCGGTGAGGTTGACGTTGGCGGTGAGGCGTATCTCGTTGCCGGCCCCGACGGTCTCGATGGTGCCGCCAGCGTTGGCGAAGGTGCCGTTTCCGTTGCCGGTGAGGGTGAGTGAGGCACCGTTGGTCGCGCGGAAAGTGCCCTCGTTTGTTAAACCGTTGGTGGTCCCGGGGTCGACCGTGAGGTCCTGCCCGGCGAGGTCGGCGAGGACCAGGCCGCCGGCCTGGTTGACCAGCCCCAGCGTGTTCTGCCCGAGGTTGCCGGTGCCGCGGATGGTGTTGTCGACGTTGGTCAGCACGTTCTGGACGCCGCCCGCGTCGTTAAGGATCGCGACGCCAGCCCCGGCCGACGCGTTCATCGCAAGGGTTCCGCCGCCGTCGAGAGTGACGTCGCCGTTGATGCGGAAATCGGTGTTGCTGGCGTCGGGGTTAAGATTCGTAGTGCCGTTGTTGGTGTAGGTACCGGTGACGATAAGGTCGGTGTTGTTGCCGACGTTGTGGGTGCCGGTGACGTCCACGTCGATGAGGTTGACCGTCTGCCCGCCGATCGACTCGATGCTGCTGCCGGCCGAGGCGATCAGGTCGCCGCCCGTGAGGCTGACGTTGGCGGTGAGGCGGACCTCGTTGCCGGCCCCGACGGTCTCGATGGTGCCGCCGGTGTTGGCGAAGGTGCCGCCGTTAGCGCCCGTGAGGGTAAGCGAAGCGCCGTTGGTCGCGCGGAACGTGCCTTCGTTTGTTAAACCGTTGGTGACGCCCGGGTCGATGGTCAGGTCTTGGCCGGCCAGGTCGGCCAGAACTAGCCCGCCGACTTGGTTGACCAGCCCCAGCGTGTTCTGCCCGAGGTTGCCGGTGCCGCGGATGGTGTTGTTGACGTTGGTGAGGATGTTCTGGCCCCCTCCAGCGTCGTTGAGGATCGCCAGACCGCCGGTGCCGGCGTTCATTGCGAGGGTTCCGCCGCCGTCGAGGATAACGTCGCCGTTGATACGGAAGTCGGTGTTGTTGGCGTCGGGATTGAGATTCGTGGTGCCGTTGTTGGTGTAGGTGCCGGTGACGACGAGGTCGGCGTTGTTGGCGACGTTGTGCGTTCCGGTCACGTCCACGTCGATCAGGCCAACCGTCTGGGAAACGAGTGTTTCGATCGTGCCGCCGTTCAGACCCCGGAGGTTGCCGTTGGTGATGTCGATACCGTTGGTCAGTTCGATTCTCGAGCCAACGCCGTCGGCGTCGAGGTTGCCCCCGGTGTTGTCCAGGTCTCCGCCGTTAGCGCCGGTGATCAGGAGCATGGCGCCGTTGACCGCCTGCATCGTGCCGGCGTTGCTCGCGCCGTGGGTCACGCCCGGGTCGAACACGAGAGTCGCGCCGCTGACGTCGGCGGACACCAGGCCCAAGGCCTGATTGACGAAGCCGATGCTGTTGCCACCGAGGTTGCCCTGGCCGCGGATGGTGTTGTTGACGTTGGTGAGGATGTTCTGGACCCCTCCCGCGTCGTTGATGGTGGAAACCCCGCCTGCGGAACTGGCCATCACAATGGTGCCGCCGCCGGTGAGCATGACGTCGCCGCCAATGCGGAAATCGGCGTTATTGACCGCCGAATCCAGCGTGGTCGTGCCCTGGTGGGAGATCGTGCCGGAGTAGACGGCGTCGGCGTTGTTGCCGATGCGGACGTTGGAGTTGACGGCGAACGTCGAGCCGATGAAGCTCACGCCCGCGCTGTCGAGCACGTTGATCAGCCCGTCGGCGTCCGTGGTGAAGACGCCGCCGGTGACATCGGCCCCGCCGGTGAGTTGGACCTCGGACCCGACGCCGAAGGCGCCGATGTTGCCGCCGGTGCTGTCGAAGTCGCCGCCGTTGACGCCGGTCAGCAGGAGTATGCCGCCGTTGCTGGCCCGCAGCGTCCCGGTGTTAGTCAGGCCCACCACGTTGCGCGGGTCGACGGTGAGTGTCGCGCCGTCAACGTCGGCGTCGATCAACCCGCCGTTGATGATGCCCGCGGTGTTGCCTCCGAGGTTGCCCGAGCCTGCGATCGTGTGTCCGGCGAGTTGGGTAATGTCGCTGGCGGTGCTTACGTTGTCGATGATGGCCAGCCCGGTGCCGTTGTCGACGAGGCGGAGCGTGCCGGTGCCGTCGAGTGTGAAGCTGGCTTGGGTGCGGAATCGGGTGGCGTTGCCGGTAGAGACCACGGAGATGGTGCCGTTGTTCGTCACGTTCCCGGAGATTTCGAAGAAGGTGTTGTTGGCGACGACGAGTTCGTGTTTGGCGGCGACGCCGGTGTCGTTGATCGTGAGCGTGCCGACGTCTCGGGTGATGTTCGGGCCGACGGTGACCACGACGGCCGTAGCGGAACTGACGGGGTTGAGGATCACGACGTTGTCGGTCGGGGCATTCGGCTGCGTGCCGGTGTCCCAATTGGCGTCGTCCTGCCAGATGCCGTTGCCGTTGACGTCCCACGTGATCTGGCCGAGCGCCGAACCGTGGACCGCGAGGCCTGCGGCGATCGCCAGAGTGGTCGTGCTGAAACGAAGCCCCAAAGACCTACGGCGAGAGCCGGCGCGCACATCCAAAGCCATCTTCTAACTCCTTCTTTCCGGTCAAATGTCGAATCCCCGCCGACACGAGTGTGTCAGCCCTTGAGAAATGAGGAAACGCGGCCGTGGTGCCGCGTTCACCCCACCCGCAAATACAGTAAACGGAATTACGGCTTTCGCAAAGCCCCCGTACGCGTCACCTAGGGAAATACCTAAGTAATTCACCGTAATTAACCTGGAAAACGCTCAGATAAAGCGGTTGAGGATTGCCTCGAACAGCTCCTGCTTGCCGCTGATCTGGGCCGGCTCGCCGAGGGACGCACCCAGGTCGGCGAGCTGGGGCAGGGTCAGGCCGCCCGACTCGAACGCCGCGCCGTCGCCGGCGTCGAAACTGGCGTAACGCGTCTGGCGCAGCTTCTTGTAGTCCGAGTTCTCCAGGATCGCCTCGGCGGTGATGGCGGCACGGGCGAAGGCGTCCATGCCCGCGACGTGGGCGATGAACAGGTCTTCGAGGTCGGTCGAGTTGCGGCGGGTCTTGGCGTCGAAGTTGATGCCCCCGCCCTGCAGGCCGCCGGCCTCGAGGAACACCAGCATGCACTCGGTCAGCTCGTAGAGGTCGACGGGGAACTGGTCGGTGTCCCAGCCGTTCTGGTAATCGCCGCGGTTGGCGTCGAGGCTGCCCAGGAGGCCCGCGCCGGCGGCGACGGCCATCTCGTGCTGCATCGTGTGGCCCGCCAGCGTGGCGTGGTTGAACTCGAGGTTGAGCTTGAAGTCGCCCAGCAGGTCGTGCTCGCGAAGGAAGCCGATGACGGTCGCGGCGTCGAAGTCGTACTGGTGCTTGCTGGGTTCGCACGGCTTGGGCTCGATGAAGAACGTGCCGGTGAAGCCTTGTGACCGGGCATAGTCCTTGGCCATGTGCAGGAAGCGGGCGAAGTGGGCCTGCTCGCGTTTCATGTCGGTATTGAGCAGCGACATGTAGCCCTCCCGGCCGCCCCAGAACACGTAGTTCTCGCCGCCCAGCGCGATGGTGGCGTCGAGCGCGTTCTTGAGCTGCGCCCCGGCGTAGGCGACCGTGCCGAAGTCAGGGTTGGTCGAGGCGCCGTTCATGTAACGCGGGTTGCTGAACAGGTTGGCCGTGCCCCACAGGAGCTTGACGCCCGACGCGGCCTGCTTCTCTTTCACGTAATCGACGATGGTCTGCAGCCGCTTGCCTGACTCAGCGAGGCTCGGGCCTTCCTGCACCATGTCGAAGTCGTGGAAGCAGTAGTAGGGCACGCCGAGTTTGGTGATGAACTCGAACGCCGCGTCGGCCTTGGCCTTGGCCGCGCCCTCCCAGTCGCCTGATGCGAGGGCCGCGTCCCACGGGAACACCTTCGTGCCCGGGCCGAACGGGTCGGCCCCGGTGCCGCAGAAGCTGTGCCAGTACGCCACGGCGAACTTGAACAGCTCTTTCATCGGTTTGCCGCCGACCACGCGGTTCTCGTCGTACCAGCGGAACGCCAGCGGGTTGGATGAATCGGTGCCCTCGAACTGGATCGCATCGATGCCGGGAAAGTAAGTCTGGTCGCCGAGGGTAACGCTCATGGGGGGTGTCCTTGGATTTGGGAGTCGGGTGTGGGGAGTTAGAGGTTGAGGATTGGGCTCAAGTCAAGTGCTTCTGCAATTCGTAGTTCCATCGCCGGTACGCCTGCAGTGTGGCGTCGCGTTCGTCGTCGGCCGGCTCGGTGACGCCGACCTGTTCGAGGCTGGCGAAGGCTTCGGCGAAAGATCCGTACACCCCCGCCCCGACGCCCGCGCCGCGGGCCGCGCCGACGGCACCGTCGGTGTCGTACAACTCGATGCGGGCGCCGGTCAGGTTCGCCAGCGTCTGACGGAACAGCGGGCTCAGGAAAAGGTTGGCCCGCCCCGCGCGGATGACGCTGAGATCAACGCCGGTGTCGCGGAGGATGTCCATGCCGTAGCCGAAGGCGAAGGCGATCCCTTCCTGCACGGCCCGGGCGATATGGGCGCGGTCGTGGCGGTTGAAGTCGGCGTGCCCCAGGTGGGCCCCGACCTCGGCGTTGCCCAGCATGCGCTCCGCTCCGTTTCCGAACGGCAGCACGGTCAGCCCGTCGCAGCCGATCGGGGCTGCGGCGGCCAGGTCGTTCAACGCGGCGTAGTCCAGGTCACCGCCCACCAGCCGCTTGGCCCAGGCGTTGGCGATGCCCGTGCCGTTGACACACAACAGCAGGCCGATACGCGGGTCACCCCCGGAACTCTCCGACGCGTGGTTGACGTGGGCGAAGCTGTTGATGCGCGACTGCGGATCGTATTTCACCGCGTCGCTGACCCCGTAGACCACGCCGGAGGTGCCCGCGGTCGCCGCGACTTCCCCGGCGTTGAGCACGTTGAGCGACAGCGCGTTGTTGGGCTGGTCACCGGCACGATACGTCACGGGCGTGCCGGCCGTGAGCCCAAAAGCCGCCGCGGCTTCGGATGACAGTTCACCCTGATGCCCGAAAGTCGGCACCGTGGGGGCCAGTATTTCCGGGGGGATGCCGTAATGCTCCAGCAGGAATTTGGCCGGACCGCCCGAAACGAAATCCCAGAACATGCCTTCGGAAAGTCCCGACACGGTGGTGACGGCTTGCCCGGTCAGCCGCGCGGCGAGGTAATCGCCGGGCATGCAGACCTTGTGGATTCGCTCAAATACGTCGGGTTCGTGCTGCGCGACCCACCGCAGCTTCGAGGCGGTGAAGTTCCCCGGAGAGTTCAACAGGTGCGTCAAGCAACGCTCTTCGCCGAGCGCGGCGAACGCCTCGTCGCCGATCGCCACCGCACGGCTGTCGCACCAGATGATGCTCGGCCGCAACGGCTGGCCCGCCGCATCCAGACACACCAGCCCGTGCATCTGGTACGCGATGCCGATAGCGCTCACCGCGTCGCCGTCGAGGTGCGCTTCGCCGAGCGCCGCCGCCACGGCCCGCTGCGCCGCGTCCCACCACGCCGCCGGGTCCTGCTCGGCCCAGCCGGGCTGCGGCGCATCGATCGCCATCTCTGTCGACGGGTACTGGCCCACGCTCACGGTCCGGCCCGTGTCCACGTCCACGAGCGCAGCTTTGACCGACGAACTGCCCAGATCGATGCCAAGGAGAACCATGATGCAGACTCGACGAAGGGAAAAAGAACCCGCCCAACCGGCAGCACGAGGGCGTGAGGGGTTACAACTCAAAGGGCCACAATGTCCCGCGGCCGTACTCCAAAAACCTTGACGAAACCGGCAAAAACTAGCATGATATGCGCAATATACCTGGGGCTGTCAATCTGCATGCTAACACGAGCCCTCCGATGCCGGTGAAAGCCGTTGCCCGCCATTATTTCGACCCATCTGACTGCCCCGTCACGGCCGTGGAAGTGACGCCCAGTGCGCCGCACAGGGATTCCGAGGAGGCACATCCGCACGACCTGACCGGCATCGAACACGACCACGATTTCGACGAACTGGTCATCGTCACGGCCGGCCGGGCCACGCACCACCTGCCGGGCTACACCGTCCCCGTCGCCGCGGGCGACGTGTATCTCCTCCAGTCGCGCGACCGCCACTATTTCAGCGACCGCGACGGACTGGGCCTGCTCAACGTCATGTACGACCCGGCGTTGCTCGATCTGCCGACCGACGAACTCCGCCAGATCCCCGGCTTCAACGCGCTGTTTCTTTTCGAGCCCGTCTACCGTCGACGCCACCGTTTTCAGAGCCGGCTGTATCTCACGCCATCACAGATGACCGAGACGCTCCGCCTGGCCCACGCGATCCGCGAAGAGGTGGCACGGCGGGTGCCCGGCTACGCCTTGGCGGCAAAGACGAAGCTGCTCGAGTTGATGATCTACCTCGCCCGGCAGTACGACCGCGCCCCCACGAGCGAAGGCGAATCGCTGCTACGGCTGGGCACACTGATCGGCGCGATGGAGCGGAGCTTTGCCGAGCCGTGGACCTTGGAGCAGATGGCGCGCAAAGCACACATGTCGCCAAGCAACCTGGTACGCGTGTTCCGCAAAGCGACCGGGTTGACGCCGATGCGCTACCTCATCCGCCTGCGGGCGCGGCACGCGGGCCGGTTGCTCGTCGAGACCGACCTGTCCATCACCCAGATCGCTCAACGCTGCGGCTTCGACGACCCCAACTATTTCTCCCGCCAGTTCCGCCAGTGCCTGGGCGTCACCCCGTCGCAGCACCGCAAGGCCAGCGCGTGATCCAGACAAGGGACCAGACTTTCCGAGCTTGGTGCGGAGCGGCGAAAGCCCCCTCACCCACTTTCGCGTGCCGCAACCCATCCCCGCACCACTCGCTCTGTGCATTGTGTCAGTAATCTCGCCGCATGCCGCATCGCATAGGCATCATCGTGCCCGTCACCGATGACGTGATAAGCCTGCAATCCATATTTCATCGGTTGTTCCGCGTCGGGTGTCACGCTACCCACGAGTGCGATCGCCGGCACGTCCGCGTACCCCGCGCCCTCGGCGACCCGCGCTACCGCTTTGCCGGACAGCGATTGCCGATCCAATCGTCCCTCGCCCGTGAGGCAGACATCGCAGCGCTCGACGCGGTCATCGAAGTCGGTGAACTCCAGCACCAGACTGATCCCCGGCGTCAACGCCGACCGGCGGCAAAACCCACGCAGCCCCGCGCCCAATCCACCCGCAGCGCCCGCGCCAGGGAACTCAAACGAGCGGCCAAACGCCTGCGTCATTCGCCGCGCTAAGTTACCTAGCCCACGGTCGAGCGTTTCAACCTGCGCGGGCGTCGCGCCTTTCTGCGGCCCGTATACCGCCGCCGCGCCTTCGGGGCCGGTCAGCGGGTTGTTGACGTCGCAAGCCACGAACACCACGTTCTTCTCTGTACCGGGGTGTACGCTTTCGCACCGAATCTCCGCGATCGCCTGCAGATCGCCGCCGCGTACAGGATGGGGCAAGGCCCGGCTGGCCGCGTCGAGAAACCGGTAGCCCAGAGCCTGCGCCATCCCGGCTCCGCCGTCGTTCGTCGCGCTGCCCCCGATGCCCACCAAAACCGATCTTGAGCCGCGTGCCCACGCCTCGATTAGGAGTTCGCCTACTCCGTAGGTGGTGGTGCGTGTCGGGTCACGCCGGTCGTCGGGCACCAACTCCAGCCCCGCCGCCTGCGCCATCTCAACGACCGCTGTGGTCTCGTCGTGGATCAATCCCCAAGCCGCGTCCACCGGTTCGCCGAGCGGTCCGGTGACCCGAGAAACGACGCGCTGGCCGCCGCTCGCCGCTAGAACGGTGTCGAGAAACCCTTCGCCGCCGTCCGAGATCGGGCAGCGATCGACCTCGATCGCCCGATCCACCCGCGCGACCCCCGCCGCCATCGCGTCGGCCGCCTCCGCGGCGGTGAGCGAACCCTTGAAGCTGTCCGGGGCGAGCATGACACGCATACTCGGACCATGCTACCATTGAACGAAAACCGAACAACGGCCGCGGTACACTGCCCTCGGTCAAACCCTTTCCCCGTCCGAGGCGCACGGATGCTCCGCGAACTCCATATCTCCCAGCTCGCCGTGATCGAAGACGCCACCGTCGAATTCGAGCCCGGCCTCAACGTCTTCACCGGCCAGACCGGCGCGGGCAAGTCCCTGATCATCGGCGCCTTCGAGGCCCTCATCGGTTTGCGCAAAGCCACCGATATGATCCGTCCGGGTGCCAACGAGGCCCGCATCTCCGGCGTCTTCGAGGTTGACACCCCGGCGCTGGCTCACGCGCTCACTGCCGCGCTCGACCAGACCGTCGTCGCGGGCGACGAGATGCTGATCACCCGCAAGCTCTTCGCGTCGGGCCGGTCGTCGCTGTCGGTCAACGGCCAACCCGCGACCGCCGCGATGATGCGCCGCGCCGCCGACCTACTGGTCGACATCCACGGCCAACACGACCACCAGTACCTGCTCAAGCCGTCTAACCAGCTCACGATTCTCGATACCTTCGCCGGCTGTGAGAAGTTCCGGCAGCAGTTTGCCGCCGCGTTTTTCGAACGCCGCGAGTTGCTTCAGGAAAAAGAAGAGCTCGCCGCCTCGGCGACGCTGCGACGGCAGCAACTGGAACTCTACGAATTCCAGGCCCAGGAGATCGACGCCGCCGAGCCACAAGCCGGGGAGTTCGCGGAACTGCAGGCCCGCGAGGGCGTGCTGGGTAACGTGCAGAAAATCAAGGGCGAGGCCGGCGCAGCCCACGCGGCGTTGTACGACGCCGATGGCTCGGTCACCGAACGGCTGCAGGTGATCACTCACCTGCTCATCGACCTGGCCGAGATGGACCCGTCGCTCGAAGACGTCACCGATCAGGTCCGGACCTGCACGCTGTCGCTACAGGACGCGGCGTTCGAGCTCGGGCGCTACGTCGACAAGCTGGAGCACGACCCCGCGGAGGCGGCCGAGGTCACCGAGCGCTTGAACGTACTCAACCGGCTGGTGCAGAAGTACGGCGACGGCGTGCCGAGTGCCGACCCCGTGGCGAACGTGATCGCGTTGCGGGCCCAACTTGACGAACAGATCCGTCAACTCAAGTCCCGGGACGACGATCTGTCGCGCAGCGACGCGCGGATCGCCGAGCTCGATCGGCAGATGCGGCAGACCGGCGAGAAGCTCACCCTCGCCCGACGTAAGGCCGCCAAGAAACTCACGCCGATGATCGAAGCACAGCTCGTCGAGCTCGGCATGGCCGACGCGAAGTTATCGGTGGAGCTCACCCGTGTCGAAGATTCACCCGCCGGCTTCGACGCCGTCGAGATCATTGTGCAGACCAACCCCGGCCAAGACGCCCGCCCGCTCCGCAAGATCGCGTCCGGGGGAGAATTGTCGCGCACAATGCTGGCCATCAAGTCGGTCCTCGCGACCAAGGGCAACGGCCAACGCATCAGCGTGCTGGTTTTCGACGAGATCGACGCCAATATCGGCGGCCGCCTGGGCAGCGTGATCGGGAGCAAGCTACGAGCCCTCGCCAAGCGGCAAGCGGCGGGAAACAGCAACGCGGTAGCCGATCCGTCCAATCACCAAATCCTCTGCATCACCCACCTCCCTCAGATCGCCGCCTTCGCCGACCGGCACTTCCACATCGTCAAGACCGTGATGGGCACCGGCAAGGCCAAGCAGACGAAGACCACCGTCGGCACTCTCCACGGCGACGCCCGCGTCAACGAGCTCGCCGAGATGATGGCCGGCAGCAAAGTCACCGCGACCAGCCGCAAGCAGGCGGAAGAACTCTTGTCCGCCGCGGGCTAGGCGCATCCCTCGGCCGCCCCATTGCGAGAAATAGTGCCCCGCCACTCAGCCGCCTTGTCGGTGGCGGCGCATCGTCATGCCCACGGCGGGTAGCAGCAAGACCAGCCCCGTGGTCGGCTCGGGGATCAACGCCAGCATCGCGTCGGCCTCACCGCCCAGCGCCGCGGTGAAGCCGGGGATATCGCCGAGGTTGAACAATCCGTCGCGGTTGAAGTCGCCGCGGGCGGTGGGGGACAAGCCGGTCAGGCTGGTGTAGCCATCGGGGTCCTCGAGGGCGAAGATGAAGGCCTGGATGTCGAGGTCGGTGAGCGCGCCGTCATCGAACATGTCGCCCATCAGGGGGATGGTGTAGT
Organism: Planctomycetota bacterium; assembly: GCA_039033595.1. Taxonomy (GTDB): domain Bacteria; phylum Planctomycetota; class Phycisphaerae; order Phycisphaerales; family Phycisphaeraceae; genus Algisphaera. The sequence goes on from JBCCCG010000004.1 coordinate 197,558, forward strand.
CGAGTAGATCGTTGTAGCTGCCGTAGAAGCGGTTGAAGTCGACGGTGTTCTGCGTCACGCCGTCGAGGATGCCCGTGGAGGTGTACTGCCAGAAGACGAAATCGTCCCACGTGCCCGTGCCGGGGTTCGACGTCGCGCCCCAGTTGGCGACCCAGAGGTCCGTGTCGACAACGTCGGCGTCGAGGTAGTTGGTCGCCCAGTTGGTGTTGGCGTAGATGATCGGCCGTACGCCGGTGAGTGACTCGACGTGGTCGAGAAAATCGTCGGCCCAGTTGGAGAGGACCGTCTTACCCAGCGACGCGTTGACCTCCAGGTCGAGCACCGGCGGCAGATTGCCCGCTTGCATGTACGCCCCGGCGCGATCCACGAACCACTGCGCCTCGGCGACGGCGTCGTTGAAGCTCAAATCAATCGGCGAATTTCGGTCGAAAGAATAAGGGGTGGCAAAATGGTAGACGCCCACGATCAATCCGGCGTTGGTTGCGCCGGGACCGTTGACCCGGAAGCGAGGGTCGACGAGTGTGTGGCTATCGGTGGCCTTGATAAAGACGAATTCTTTGTCAGTTCCGGCGACAGCGTTCCAATCGATATTGAACTGCCATTGCGAGACGTCGATCCCCTCGATGACTTGGGCTCGGGCAGAGCCGACGAAGATCACACACCCGGCAGCCAAGCTAAAGAGCAGTGCTTTCAATTCACAAGATCCATTCCAAAGGGCAAAGCAATATAATAACGCTTACGTTTTTAATTTCCAGCCATATTGGTAACTGCGGAGAAAAATTTCTCGGCAATTCCGATTTGATTTGATTTAAGGAGTGGTTCGCGCTGAATTTTACCGGGGTTATCGCCCGCCAACGGTCAGCGGCGTGGGCTGGCTACCGACTTCGTGGGTTGGCTCGACGACGATGTCGAGCGGCCGGCGGAGGCCGTCGGGGCCGGCGGGGGGGATACCGTCGTTATCGATGATGCGTTGGATCGCCATGACGCCCTCGATGAGGGTTTCGGGGCGGGGCGGGCACCCGGGAACGTAGACATCGACGGGGATGAACTGGTCGATGCCCTGGACGGTGGCGTAGGTGTCGAACACGCCGCCGGTGCTGGCACACGCCCCCATCGAGATGACCCACTTGGGCTCGGTCATCTGCTGGTAGATCCGTTGGAGTACGGGCAGCATCTTGATACTCACTCGCCCGGCCACGATCATCAAGTCGGCCTGCCGCGGGCTGAACCGCATGACTTCGGCGCCGAAGCGGGCCAGATCGAACCGTGACGACGCGGTGGCCATCAGCTCGATGCCGCAACAGGCGGTAGCGAAGGGCATCGGCCAGACCGAGCTGCGGCGCGACCAATTGATCACTTTCTGCAGCTGCGTGGTCAGGATGCCTTCGGCGGGGAGGGCGGCTTCGATTCCCATGAAACTTATCCTTGGTTCGAGGTCGATTCGGCGGCCGCGGTCTGTTGCGGGATCGTCTGCATTCTAGGTCGCTCGGCGGCCTCGTCCAGCGGCTGGTCGTGTGACGGGTCAAGCGGGAGCGTCACGATGAACGTTGCGCCACGGCCCGGGGCCGAGTCGACCTCGATCTCGCCGCCGAGCATACCGGTGAGTTCGTGGGCGATGGTCAGGCCCAGCCCCGTGCCGCCGTGGGTCTTGGTGACGCCGGGGTCGAGCTGAGTGAATTTCTCGAAGATGCGGTGTTGGTCGGCCTCGGCGATGCCGGGTCCGGTGTCGGCGACGCAGATGCGCAGGTGCGTCACGTCGTGGTCTCCCGACGCCTCGCCGAGCACCCCGCCCACGGGGGCGACGCCGTTGCCGGGAATCGCCCGCGGCCCGCCCGTCGCGACGGTCCGCCCCGCGGCGTTCGTAGCCAGGGCACGGAGTGTGACCGTCCCGCCGGTCGGCGTGAACTTCACCGCGTTGGCCAGGAAGTTGAAGACGATCTGCTGCAGCTTGCCGGGGTCGGTAGTGATGAGTGGCAGCCGAGGGGCGACGTCGAGGAAGACCCGGACCCCGCGCTTGTCGGCTTCGGGCCGGATGAGCGTGACGAGCCCTTCGAGCGTATCCGTGACCGACGCCTTGGCCAGGCGCAGCGTCATCTTGCCCGCCTCGATCTTGGCGATGTCCAGGAGGTCGTTGATCAGGTCCAGCAGCCGCCGGCTGGAGACGATGATGTTCGACGCGTACCGCTGGCGCTTCTCGTCGATCGGCCCGGTGCGGCCCTCCAGCGTCTCCTGCATCACCTCGGCGAACCCGATGATCGAGTTCAGCGGCGTACGCAACTCGTGGGAGACGTTTGCCAGGAACTCGCCCTTGACCTTGTTGGCCTCGAACAGCGCGACGTTGGACTCGGCCATATCTATGAGTTTCATGTCGAGCGTCTTGTTGGCCGAGGTCAGTTCGTCTTGGTTGGCCTTCAGGCTTTCGAGCATGGTGTTGAACATGTCCGAGAGCTGCTCGAACTCGTCGCCGGTGTTGATGTCGCTGCGGATGAGCAGGTCACCCTCGCTGACGCGCTCGGCGTAGCCGCGCAGCACCCGCACCGGCGAGAGGATGATCCGCGTGGTGATGTAGTAAAACACCGCGATCGCCAGCAGCCCGGCGAACAGCCCGGCCGCGACGATGTAGATCCGGTTGAGCGTCTGCTGCACCACGGCTTCCTGGTCACGCAGCCGCACGACCAGCAGCTGCCGGATCGGGTCGGCCAGGCCCGCCGCATCCACGCCCGCCTCGAACGTGCCCTTCATCCGCGCCACGTCCGATGCCCGGACGGCCCGGACGTAGCGGAAGTGTAGCTGCCCGCTCTCGCCGCGCATCGACTCGAAGGCCTCGTTGGCCGTGGGGATCTCTTCGAAGCGCGCTACCGCGTCGGCCAGGAACGCGTCCTCCACCGTGTAGGCGTCGATCTCGTCATCGTGGATGAGCGAGACGACGACGCCGGTCTCGAACTCGGGGTCGTCGCGGACTTCGACACGCTCGATCGCGTTGCCGAGATCGATCTGCCCGGCCAACCACATCTCTGCGAGATCCTGGGCCCGACGCTGCGGGGCGCGTTCGACCAGCGTCTGCATCCGCCAACCCACCACGGTCAGCGCCGCGGTCATCACCAGCACGACCGCGAGGCCGAACAACAACTGGCACTTGTTGGCGAGGCTGATGCGGATGCCTTTGAGCATCCCGGTATTGTACCGCCCCGGAAACCTGACCCCGATAACTCCGTGTCGGAAGCCTGCCCCCGAAGGCCACGCGGGGCGCCCGCGCCATGCCCGGGCAAGACACCGCGGATTTGTTCGTGCGGGATCGTTCTACGTCCGACGCGTGTCAAGTCCCCCCGCGTCGAGGCACACCTTCGCGACCACCTTCAGCACGTCGTTCGGCCCGCCCGCGTGGCAACACGGCTTGTGGCCGTCTTGCGGGAAAAACAGCGCAAACTCGCCGGGCAGCAGCGTCACCACGCCGTGGTCGGCCCCGGTGTAAAACGCCACGTCGCGCGTCTCGTCGTACGCTTCGATCATGTCCAACCCAGCGAGTGGCTTGACGTAGATCGACTCGGTGCCGGTAAAGATGGTTTGTACGTCGAGGTACCGCCGGTGCGCCTCATACTTCCGCGCCGCCGCGGGCTCGGTGGCGTAACGCTCAACGTTAACAAACAGATCGTCACCACGGAGTTGGATCTGCCCGTCCGCCGTGGCGGGGTCGAAGTCTTCGAGAAATGTAAACGCCTCGGTGAGCAGCGGATGCAGGCCGAGGTAGAGCCCGGCGTGTTCGATGCGGTCGTAGATCACGATTTGGCCACGTTATCAAAGGAGCGCGGAGGGTTCAGCCCGGCGGCAAGTCGGCGGCGTCGATCCCGGGGCCATCGTCCTGCGCGGCGGCCTTGGCCAGAGCGACACGGCGGAAGGCGCTGGCATTACCACGGCGCATCGCGATGACGCCGGTACGGGCGAGTTCGATGATGCCGTAGGGCTCGAGTAACTCGAGAAACGCGGCGAGCTTCTCTTCGCTGCCGGCCATCTCGATCATGACCTGGTCCGACGCGACGTCCACGATCTTGGCCCGGAACAGGTTGGCGAGCGTGATGATCTCCTCGCGCTTCTCGGCGTCGCCGCGTTCGGTCTTGGTCGAGACCTGTACCAACACGAGGTCGCGCTCGACATAGGCCACGTCCTGGTAATCGACGACTTTGACCACGGGCACGAGCTTCTGGAGCTGCTTGCGGACCTGTTCGAGCACGGCCGAGTCGCCGGTGACGACGATGGTCATGCGGGAAAGCTCGGGGTTTTCGGTCCGGCCGACGACGAGCGAATCGATGTTGAACCCGCGGGCGGCGAACATGCCCGCGACCTGGGCCAAGACGCCGGGCTCGTTGGTTACGAGGGCGGCAATAACGTGGCGCATTACGAGGTCGGGGGGGCTTCCGGGGGCGGCGGTATCGTTCATGGGCGGCATGATAACCGGGGTGCGGAAGGCTGGGGCAGTCCGGGCTGGATCGGCGTACTACTCGATGGGTCTGGGACGGAGTGGGTGAGAGGGCCCGCTTGAATCGGCTGGGGAAAAGCTGTGCAAGAGTGCATTGTCGATTGAATGAGGATCATTCCAAATACGGAAATGGGTACCAATGATTCGTTGCCACGACCTAAAAGCCCCGGATTCACGGTCGTAAACAAAGTATCTGAATGGATTAAGAGAATTCACGGCTCGAACGGTCGTTCTGACCCGAGGTCGCGTGAGTAGGAAGGTGGACCCCGCTAGGGTTGTCTTGAGGAATGTGGAAAACTATGTCGCCCAGAGGTGATATTAACCTTCGGTTAACCAAAGGTTATGCGAATAATTACGGTGTTCGGGCGCCATCGCTACGGGATAGTTCAGTGGACAAACCGCATGTCGCCGAAGTTCGGCAAGACCTGTCGACCTCCCGGGGTCGCGGCATAAGGGGCAGGGAAGTAGATGAAAAACGCTCGTCCTACCATCAGACCACGCGGCACGACTTGGGCGTAGTCCGATCGTTGGCTAGATGTCTGGAGATTGCTGGCCGACGCGGCGCGGATTTCCTCGCGGAACATGTTGCGCTCGATCCACGGCTCGACGTCCATCCAGAACCGACCGTCATTGCTGATGGGCGAGTTGTCACCCAGCACAAAGTAGCGCCCCGGGCGGATATTGATCGGGGGGATGGAAGCGAGCTTGCCGTTGGCCGACCGACGGGCGGCTCCGCGCTGGGCGGTCTGGCTGCTGGTGAGCGAGGGGGTGTAGGCCATGTCGCGGTCGAGCTCGACATCGCGGAGCGTGGCGGGGCCGCCGCCGACGCGGATCGCGACCTCGGGCCGATCGGCCGGCGGAGGCCGTTTCATGATTTGGTGGATCGGAACGTCGAACGAGTGGCGTAGCACCACATCGCCATCGACGAAGACGAGCGCCTGCTGATCGACGAACCACAACTCCAGCGTTGCCTGCCGTTCGGGGTAGAGCCGGCGGATCCGTGAGGTTTCACCGATGACGGTCGACTCGCCACCGACACGTCGGAGCAGGGTGACACGGCCGTCGGCGTCCAGCCTCGCCAACAGGGTTTCGGCCTCCCATTCCAGGCGCGCGGTGGTTTGAAACTCGATCATCGATTCCGGCCCGCTAAGCGTCACCGTCGCTGCGATACGGACGTCTTCGATCGGCTGGCGGCCGTACACGCCCGGGCCGAGGACGGTGCTGGCCAGGGTGTTGTACGGATACACCGTGCCGCGGCTGTGGTAGTCGTCCCACTCAAAGCGCAGCTCGCCAAGGGCGCTGCGGTCTTTGCCGTCACGTGGCACAAAGCGGTACGCCCGCCGCCAGCCCTCCTCGGCGTTGCCGAGCTCCCAGGTGCCTGCGTCACGCCCCGCCGGAACCCACGGCACGGACCACGCGGCCTCGCGCACCGGCCCGCTGATCGAGCCGTCGTCTTCGGCGATGTTATCGCCGACGCGGCCGTGGTCGAGCGGCACGTACGCGCTGTGGTAGATCGGCTGCCAGACGGCACGCTGGATCTTTTCCCAGTGTCGATTCTCGGCCGGGTCGGTCTTGCGGGCGATGTGCCACGGAGCCTCAGGGTCGCCGTAGGGTTTGACGTAAACATTGCCGTCGATCAGGTAAAGCGACTCGTTGGGCAGGCCCACCAAACGCTTGATGTAGTTGGTCTTCGGTCCGGGCGTGCCGTCGTCGTTGTGCGTCTGGGGGTTGCGGAAGACGACGACGTCCCAGCGTTGGGGCTCGGCGATGTTGTAGAGGTATTTCTGAACCAACAGCCGGTCGCCGGATCGAGGCTGGGTGGTGGCGGCTAAAGGCTGGGGGTATCTACACATGGGGCAGGGGGCCGCGAGCCGGGGGATCGTCCCGGTCTGCGGGTCACGCTCGTGCCCGGCGTGGTCGACGGTGAAGGCGTAGCCGCACTGCTCGCAGCCCACCTCGAAGTGCCGACCCAGCAGCGTCGGGGCCATCGAACCAGTCGGGATGATGAACGCTTCGACCACGTAGGCCCGGAAGATGAAGGCGAGGATGAACGCGATCACGATCGACTCGAAGGTCTCCTTGATCGTCTCGTCGGTGGCTTTGGCGGCGGGGTGGGGTTTGGCCATGGTCGCGGGGCATCCGTGCGCATTTCGCGGTCGTCCGGGATTGTACGCGTTTCCGGCGGGCCGCTAAACTGTCAGCACAGCATCCTGTAGAAGGATGCCATTAAAATTGACCTCGAGCCAAAATCAAAAATGCTCAGCGCCCAATTCTTCGTCAGCGGACTCGTGATCCTCCTCGTACTGCACACGATGCTGCTGGCCACGGCCTACCTGATCCTATTGGAACGCAAGACCGCGTCCTGGGTCCAGGACCGCACCGGGCCTAACCGCACCAACTTCTCCTTCGGCCTCGACGACCTCTGGAAAAAACTCCGCGTCAACCACCTGTTCGAGGGCAGGAAGCACCTGGGCCTCGGCCAGGCGCTGGCCGACGGGATCAAGTTGTTCGTGAAGGAAGACTACACCCCGCCGTACGTCGACAAGGTGCTCTTCCTTGCCGCGCCGGCGTTGGCGGTGATCCCGGCGATGATCGGTTGGGCGGTGATCCCGTGGGGCGGGCTGTGGGAGTTCCCGGGCTTCTCGCTGCTGGGCTGGGAGATCGCGGCCCCGGGCTTGGTCAGTGTAGCGGTCGCGCCGATCCAGATCGGGGTCATCTACATCCTTGCGGTCAGCTCCTTGGCGGTGTACGGCGTCGTCGTCGGGGCCTACGCCTCTAACAACAAGTACTCGTTCCTCGGCGGCCTCCGCGCCACCGCCCAGATGGTGTCCTACGAGATCCCGATGGGTCTGTGCGTCCTGATCGTGATCCTCACGTTCGGCACGGTCGACACGCAGTTGATGACGAACCTTCAGGCCGGCAACGGCGGTCAGGGCGCGTGGGGGATCTTTGTCCACCCGCTGCTGGCGATCATCTTCTTTATCTGCGTGTTAGCCGAATGCAACCGCGCCCCGTTCGATCTGGCGGAAACCGAGCAGGAACTCGTTGGCGGGTTCCATACCGAGTTTTCTTCGATGAAGTGGGCGCTGTTCTTCCTAGGTGAGTACATGCACATGATCACGGGCAGCGCCTTCTTTGCCCTCATGTTCCTCGGCGGCTGGGACCTGCTCCCGTTCGTGGAAATCCTCCCCCGCGTCAACGAGGGCGGGCTGGTGCTGGGCACGCTGTTGGTGCTGCTGAAGATCGGCATCTTCGCGGGCAAAGTGTTCCTCTTGCTGTTCGTGATGATGTGGGTGCGTTGGACGCTGCCGCGGCTGCGGTTTGACCAGCTCATGAAACTCGCGTGGCGGGGGCTGATCCCGCTGATGCTGGTGATGCTGCTGCTGTCGAGCTTCGTGATCTATCTCGACCCGCCCGGCGAGAAGTTCTGGCTGCTGGTCTGCAATCTTGTGTTGTTGGCGATCGGGGTGTTTGTTGGCCCGCGGCTGCCGCAGGGCCCGCCGGTCAACCGCCGAGTGCCGCTCGAAGGCTCGCGCTTCAGCCCGCTGACCACGCCCTCGGCCGATCCGCTGGCCTGAATGAATGACCGCGCGTCCAACCGATTTGTTTCCCCGTTTCCGGAACCCCAGAGAAAGCAGTGAACCCGCCATGACCGACGCCCACGGCAACGAATACGAGCCCATCCAACCCGGCCCCGCAGGCGCTTCCGGGGCCGGCCAGAAACAGGTCCGCGTCCAGTTCAACGAGGCCAACGTCGACACGCTCTACGCCAACGCCTTCCGCACCAACCTCGGCAACGGCGAGGTCTTCCTCGACCTGGGGATCAATCGCTTCCTCGGCCAGCAGCCTCAGGGTGAAGATAAGGAGCCCGTCGGCTCGTTCCGCTTCGACGTCTCCCACCGTGTCGCGATGAACCTGCAAACTACCAAGCAGCTCGCCCAGCACCTCACGCAGGTCGTTGATCAGATCGAGAAGCAGCAAGCCGCTCAGAAGGGTTGACGCGCATCGGCGATCGGCGGTTGTCTGAGCCAAGAGGCTCCCCGCCGGATCTGACGGACGACGCGCACTATCTAGCGCGGTTGCCCCAAGCGCCGCTGACGATCTTCGAGCGCCGGCTCAAGCGTCATTTGTCCTTCAGTGGTTATGCCCCGCGTGTGGATCGACGGTCTTGTCGTGACGGTGGCCCGCATGGGGGGTGGATGCCTCTCCGTGATCATGCCCGGCGTGTGGATCGGCGAGCTCGCCGTGGTCGTGGCCCGCGTGGCCGCCGTGATCGTGGGGGACGGCGGGGGGCGTAGAGTGGCTGTGATTGCCGTGCCCGTGCCCGTGCCCGTCATCGTGATCGTGCATCGAATGCTCAGCCGTGGCCATCACGAACGCCAGCGTGACGCCGACGAGCAGCGCCGTCGAGAGCTTGCCGCGATCGTGGCTGTGGAAATGCAACTCGGGCAGCAGGTCGCTGAGCGCGATGCAGAGGAACGTCCCGGCCGAGAACGCCAGGGCGTGACCGATCAGCGTGCCCGACTCGGCGAGCGCGGTCTGGTTGAGCCCCAGCCCGAACAGCCCCACGCCCAATGGCACCGCCAGCGCGAACAGACCGTTGATCAGGTGCCGCGTCGGCTTGGCGAACCCGGCCGACGCCGTGAGCGTGATCACCGTGAGCGCATCGAGCGGCTTGTGCAGCACGACCACTAGGAACACGGCCAGCCCCGCGAGCGCCGCCGTGGCGTGGTGCCCCGCACCGCTGCTTTCCGAAGCCACCGCCGACGCCAGCGCGACACCCGCGATGACGCTGTGCAGCGTCATCCCGATCGCCGCGCCCGTCCACGACAGCTTGTTGCCCGGGGTTTCGCCGACCATGCCGTGGGGGTGAGCATGGTCGTGGTGGCGGGCGTGCTCGTTGTGGTCGTGCTCGGGCAGGTCCTCGGCCGAGGTCAGCACCTTCCCGCCGTCGTCGAGCTCGGCAACCTCGTGGGTGTGGAAGCTGAAGAACCGCTCGATGAAAAACATGAACAGGAAGCCGACGAGCACCCAGATCATCGCCCCCGAAGCGGTGACGCCGGGCGTTTCGATCGCGTGGGGGACCATGTGCAACACCGCGACGCCGAACATGAACCCCGCCGTAAGGCTGATCGCCAGTTGCAGCCGGGTGTGGGTCAGCCGCACCAGCAGCGGGATCAAGCCACCGCCCACCGACGCGGCGATAATAAGCAAGCAATACACGACGAGGAGAACAGTGGGACTCATTGTGAGAATACGTTATCAAACGTGAGTCGGTTCATCATCCGTGCACGGGCGACGTCGTATAGTGCTCCAACGTGTTCGACACAACCGCGCGGGATGCGAGAATACCCTCATGCCTCAGATCATCAATGTCGGATCGCTCAACATCGACCGCGTATACCGGGTGCCCAACATCGTTCGGCCCGGCGAAACGCTGGCCGCGTCGGGCTTCCGCGTCTTCGCCGGCGGCAAGGGACTGAATCAGTCGGTTGCGGCGGCGCGAGCCGGGGCAGGCGTGAGACACGCTGGGTGCGTCGGGGCCGACGGGCGTTGGCTGCTTGAACGACTCGAGCAGGCCGGTGTTGACACCGCCTGCGTCCGTGTTGACGGGGCACGGGCCACGGGCTGCGCGGTGATCCAGGTCGCCGACGACGGTGAAAACGCGATCGTGATCGACGCGGGCACCAACGCCGAGGTCACGCCCAACGATTTGGAAGAGGCGTTCGGCTCGGCCGAAAGCGGCGACGTGCTGCTCTTGCAGAACGAGATCAACGCCAACGCCGCGGCGATGGCCGCCGCCCGCCGCGCAGGGCTGGGCATCGCACTCAATCCCGCGCCGATGACCGGGGCGATCAAAGGCCTGCCGCTCGAAGCGGTGGACCTATTAATCGTCAACGAGACCGAAGCCGACGAACTGGGAGACGCGGTTCATCGTGCGGGCCGCGACGTGGGCGGTGCGGTGCTCACGACTCTCGGGAAAGACGGCGCGGTGTATCGGCGTGGCGACGAAGAAATCCGTGTTCCAGCCCACGAAGTAGAAGCGGTGGACACCACCGCCGCGGGCGATACGTTCATCGGCTACTTCCTCGCGTCTTGGATCGAGAACGCCGACGTCAAAACGGCCCTCCAACGCGCGACCCGGGCGGCGGCGTGGTGCGTGCAACGCCACGGCGCGATGGACTCGATCCCGCGGGAGGATCAACTCGGCTTCGGGTGAGATTGAACCGTCAAAGCGGAAGCTTGCGGGTCCTCCCCACGGTCCACGAGGTCACGGCTCCGTTGCCCAGGCGCTCTCGGTTGGGTAGCGCTTTCTGAGGGCACTGCTCGCCGCGGGGAATCCGGGAAGCGGGTGGACGGCCCGCGGGTCAGGGCAGCTGGTTCAGGATGCGGCGGACTGCGCGACTGCCGATGTCGGCGGCGCGGTCGGGGTTGGTGGGCTGGTCGAATCTGCCCACGGCGGTGCCCCGCCACATCACGACGCGGGCTTCGGGATGAACCACTTCGATCGCCAGTTCGCCCTCGCGTTCGGTGTGCTCTTCGACGGGCACGACCGAGCGTCCGCCGAAGGAACTTTTGCCCTCGACGGTGCGCGTCACGACCCGCTGGGTGTGGGCCCGTACGGCGTAGCGCACGAGCACATCGGCCGACCCCGCGGCCACGAGGGTCCAGTCCTTGGTGTCGAGCTCCCGGTTGATTGTCCGGAAGAGCTCGGTCTGCAGGGCTGCTCGGTTTTGGGGCGACACGCCCTGGGCCAAGTTACCGCCGGGGTCCCAGGCGTAGGTGACCGGCCGGGGGATGTCGAAGCGCGGGTCCGTAAAGGTTTGCACCTCGGCTGTCCGGCAGCCAGAGAGAATCCCCAGCAGGAACAGGCAGGTTGAGCCGATGATTTTCATAGTTACTTGCATCGGTAAGGCTTCGATATCAAGCATAGCGGGCAAGACGCCCGCTGTCCCCCCGGACCTGCGGTCACATTCCGTCCGTGATGCCGTATCTGGCGTGGGCGTCTCCCCGGATTCGGGGCATACATCGGTGTCCTCGCAACGCCGTGCGTGGGCGAACAGGGAATAACACGGCGGTTTGAAGCGTGCCAAGTCCGGCTATGCAGGGTGCCGCTGTTCGCCCACAACCCGGCTGGTGAGACCTGAACAGAAAACACCGCACGCGGAATCAGGGCGTGTTTAGCGCTTATCGGAGACCGGCGAAGGCACGGCGTTCGCGGCGCGGTTGTTGTGATGTGACGCCAACTACTCGCGGCGGCGGGACTCGAAGTTGATCGGTTCGCCGCGTGCATTGAACGCCGCCCGGAACTCGGCGATGACTCGGCCCTCGCGCATGACAAAGCCGCGGTAACCTATCGGGCGGGCGGGGATGCTGCCGACTTCATCGACTCTCTGGACATGCTCGGCCGTCGCGCCGGGGTATTTCCCCTGCACCGCTGAGTTCACGAACTCGGGCACCGCCGCGTGAGCGACGGGGTAGGCTTGCTGCGTGGTACAGCCGGTGAGCCCGGCGGCGACGATCACCACAACGGTCAAACGCAAGAGCATGGTGTGATGGGGCGGCATCGTATGAATCGAATCAAAACCTTCGCCGTGTCGCGGCGCATTGGGTTGGTAATGCTTGGAGTTAGCCGTGGAGCTGGTTTATCGGGCCGAGGTGAGCAGGGCGTCGAGGTCGCGCAAGACTTTGCGCGGGCCGACGTACTTACCGTTTTCGTAGGAGCCCGAGACGACCTCGCCGTCACGGTTGACGATGACAAGGTTGGGGATGCCCGAGCCGCCGTACTTGTTCTTGAGCCCGCTCGCGTTGATGCGGTTGTAGGGCACGGCGGCCCACGGCATGTTGTAAGACTTCATGTAGCCGGTCATGTCTCGGGCCGAGCGGTCGGAACTCACGAAGATCAAATCGAAGTTGTCGGCGGCGCGTTTCTGGTTGTAGAACTTCACGAGGTCGGGCGTGAACTTGCGGCAGGGCGGGCACCACTGGGCCGAGAAGTAGAGCAGCATGTATTCCTTGCCGGCCATGCCTTTGGTGTCGTGCCCCCGGCCGGTGGCGTCGAGGACTTTGGGGCCGATGGCCTCGATCAGGGCCTCGTGGCCTTTGGGTTTGGCGGCAGCCAAGGCGCCGGCGTCTTCGGAGTCGTGAGCGGCAAGGGTCTCTTCGAGCTCGGCCCGCAGGGCGGCGACGGCCTCGGTGTCGTTGCGGGTTTCGTAGCGAGAGATCACCGGCTTGTACGACTTGAGCAGCTTGGCCTCGGCGGCGGCGAGGCGTTTGGCATAGACCTCTTGAGCTTTCTGGACATCGCGCTCGTAGACACTGCGGGCCGATTCAAGCCGTTGGGTGTCGGACGCGGCGATTGCCCCGAGCGTGGCCCCGAGCCCGAGGCCCAGCACGATCCCCCAACCGACCCGCTTGGTCTGACCCTGCATCTCTGTCTCCTTGCTCTGAGAAATGTTCCCGAAACCCGTTTCCGAAATACTCACTCCGAAACTCGTCCCCGACGATCTCCGTATGATTTTGTCATCATAACCATGTTCGGGATGTGGCCCAAACCGAATCTCTCGCGACCCGATGTTCGTACGTACCGAAGTCCATGGTCAGGTGGTTGCCGGGGCGGCAACGGGAGTAGTGTGGACCGGACGCTCGGGCTCGTGTTGGGCCATCACGTCTTCGTGGTGGTCGAGGTCTTCACCAACACGGACGAGGCGGGCCGAATTGAAGATGACGATGATGGAACTGATGCCGTGGCCGATGGCGGCCCACATGGGCGTGAGAACGCCGGCGGCGAGGAGCCCGAGCATGAGCAGGATGTAGACCATCGTGCCCACGAGGTTCTGGCGGATGACGTTGACGGTGCGCTGGCTTAGCGTAACCAGGAACGGCAGGCGGTCGAGGTTGTTGTTCATCAACGCGATGCTGGCGGAATTGACCGCGACGTCGGAGCCGGCAGCGCCCATGGCGATGGACACATGGCCGGCGGCCAGCGCGGGGCCGTCGTTGACGCCGTCGCCGAGAACCGCGACGGTGTGGCCGGCGGCCTTGAGGTCTTCGACCAGCGTGAGCTTGTCGCCAGGCAGGGCCTCGGCGGTGTAGTCGGTGATGCCCACGGCCTCGGCGACGCGCATGGCCGGCGACTGGCGGTCGCCGGTGATCATGACGCGGCGTTTAACGCCCATTTCGCCGAGGTCGTGGATCGCCTGGGCGGCCTGGTCGCGGGGCTGGTCGGCCATGCCCAGCCAACCGGCAAAACGGCCGTCGACGGCGACGAACAGCAGCGACAGCCCCTCGGCTTCAGTGAGGTCGGCGGCGCTGAGGTCGATGCCTTGCTCCTGAAGCCACGTCTGCCGACCGATCATGACGGCACGGCCGTCGACGGTGGCCTTCATGCCACGGCCGGCGATCTCCTCGACGTGGCCCGTGTCGCCGGGGGCGACCTTGGCTTTGTTGGCGATGGCGACGACCGCGCGGGCGACGGGGTGGCGAGAGTTCTGCTCGACGCTCACGGCGTAACGCAGCAGGTCCGCTCCCTCGACACCTTCGGCGGGCTTCATGCGGGTGACGGCGAGCTGGCCCGTGGTGATCGTGCCGGTCTTGTCGAAGACGAACGCGGTCACGCGGCGGACGACCTCGAGCTCAGCGACCGACTTGACGTACACACCCAGCCGCGCGGCCGAGGACAGCGCGGCGACCACGGCCGTCGGCGCCGCGAGGATCATCGCGCACGGGCAGGCGACCAGCAGCAGGCTAATACTATTCGAGAGGTCGTGCGTGAAGAAGTAGATGATCGCGGCGAGCATGACGACCACCGGCGTGTAGAACGCGGCGTACTTCGAGAGCTCGCGAACGGCGGCGGGGCGGGTCTGGGCGGCCTGGAGGATGAGGTGCTGGACCTTGCCGAGCGTGGAGTCTTCCCCGGCACGGGTGATCTCGATGACCATGCGGCCGGTCTCGTTGATGGTGCCGCCGAAGACCTCGTCGCCGGGGGATTTTTCGACCGGCAGGGATTCGCCGGTGATGTTGGCCTCGTCGACGGTGGAGACGCCTTCGATGAGTTGGCCGTCGCCGGGGATATTGTCGCCCGGGAGGACGAGCACTTTGTCGCCGGGCACGAGGGTGGCGGCGTGGACCTCCGTTTCGCTGCCGTCGTCGGCGATCTTCACAGCCCGGGTCGGCGTGATGCGGATCAGCGACTCGATGGACTTGAGCGCGCCCACGGCCGTGCGGTGCTCGATCAGCGAGGCGATGAGCATGAAGAACGCCACCGCGGCGCACTCGAGGTACTCACCCGAGGCGAAGCTGGCGATAATAGCCAGCGCGACGAGCTCTTCCATATGGCTGTCGGAGTGGTGGGCGTGATCGTGGTCGTGGGCTTTGGCGTGGGCAGGATCGGTGCAGCCGGCCCCCGAGCAATCGTGGACACGGCTGTGCGTGTCGCCGTGGTCGTGGGAGCAGCGGCCGGTGATCAGCGACTTGGCGGCGCCGTAAACGATCGGCCAGCCCAGCAGGAGGGCGGCGAACATAGCCAGAAGATCGCCGTAATCTTTGCTATCGAAGATGTAGTGGGCGATCACCGCACAGATCAGAATGGTGCAGCCGAAGAGCACGGCGATGATCTTGAGGTCGACCTTGCGGTCCTCACCCGCCGGTGACGGCGCGGTGTCGCTGGGCGAGGGATGGACGTGGTCGTGGCTGTGGTCGTGGGGCAGGGCGGTCATGGGCGGGCTGTCCTGTGCGGCCGAGCGGCCGGGGATAAATCTGGGGAATGTACGGGCGAGTAAGGATACGCCGGGCGGGGGGGGCGGATCAAGATGAGTGGATCCGAAACCGTGGAACAACACAGAGCATTGGTACGGCCGGTAGAAGCCGATGGTTCAAGGATTTAGCGAGTAAGGCTTCAGCATAGCTGGGCCTGCGCGGAGCTCAGGGCGGGCCCGGGGTCTAGCGACGACAGCATCTGCTCATGCCTGGGCGGCGTCGGCCTCGTCGGACGGGCTGCGGTAGAGATCTAGGTAGAACTCCAAAACCTCTTTGCCCGGGGCGGTACGGGTGCGGGTATGCTGGAAGCCGATGCGGTTGAAGTGATCCATCGCCTCGGTTTTTTCCAACCGCGTGTCGAGGCGGACTTTGAGATAACCGCTGGCTTTGCAGTGGTTGAGAGCCGTTTCGAGCAGTTTTTCGGCGATCGGCCCCGCCTGGTGGTCGGGTTCGACGCGGAGGCGACGCACCTCGGCGGTATGTTCCTCGTCCGAGCCCACGCCGATCATGCCGATGATCGCCTCGCCCAAGACCGCGACCCAGAAATGGTGGCGCGGCTCGTCGAAATACGCCTCGAAGAGGTTGTCGATATCGGCCCCGGTGTCGTTGGGGGCGATATGGCCGACCAGCAGGCCGTGGTCGTATAGACGCATCACGTCGGTTTGATCCGCGGCGGTGTAGCTGCGGACCTTGAGATGGGCGTAATCGGGTTGCAAAGGAGGCAGATCCATAAAATCCAGGTTCTCGCGGGGCCGGGCGGGCAAACTCACCGCGGGCGGGATCGCCTACTATAACGCTTTTCGCGGGAAGCTCGTATGAGTTTCGCCTCGACGAACGGTTGCCCGCTTTCGGGGGCCCGCACGGCGGGATTCAGGCGTCAATTTCGTAAAAAACCAGCTGATCGGTTTGGGTGTCCAGCATAGCCACGCTGTAGGTTTGGGCCCGAAACAGCGCCCCGGGGTTGATGATGCGGGTGTCGCCCGAGCGCTCGTCGGCTCGCCGATGAGTGTGGCCGTGGCAGAGGTAGCGAACCCCGTCGGCCAAGGCCCGCTCCATCGGCCGGGCCTCGTGGCCGTGGCAAAACGCCAACTCGCCGCCCTCGACGGCCAGCCGACCCGCGGGGTGGTCAACCTGCACGTCCAGGTCGTCGGCGTATTCTTCGAGCGCGTCGAGGTCCCAGTCGGTGTTGCCGAAAACCAAATGGGCCGGAACCTGCTCGTCGCCGTCGGCCAAGTTGACGCACAGCGCATCGATGACTTCGACGGTGCCGACGTCGCCCAGGTGGATCAGGCGTTCGGCCCCCTGTTTGAGCAACATGTCGACGCCCCGGCGGGTCGTCGCGGCACGGCCGTGGGAATCGGAGAGCAGACCGATTTTCGACAAGGGCGGGATCCTGGCGGCCGGGCGGGCCCGGCGGGTCAACGAATATCGCAGGCAACGCCGAGTGTAGCTCGACGCCCCGCCGCCCGCCAATGCCACGCCTTGGCCTCAACCCGGCACGGCATCTGGGCGGTGGGCTAAGATATGGCTATGAATAATCGCCTGATCGGAAACCTCTCGCTGGTCGCGGCCCTGGCGGTGCTGATGACGCTCCTGATGACCTACAACGGCGCGTGGGCCCGTTCGTCGGAGACCTACCGCCAGATCGACCTGCTGATCGATCTCCGCCACGAGTTGGCCACCGAATACGTCGACGAGCCCGACCAGCAGGACATCATCGAGGGCGCGATCAACGGTATGATCGAAGCCCTCGATGACCCGTACACCCAGTACTTCCCCATCGAAGAGTTCCAGGCTTTCAACGACAACGTCCAAGGCGAGTTCGAGGGGATCGGGGCCGAGGTCACGATCGAAAACAACCGGCTGCACATCGTCACCCCGCTCGAAGACTCCCCGGCGTGGGAGGCCGGCGTCATGGCCGGCGATACCGTGCTCGAGGTCGACGGTACCGACACGCTCAACCTCAGCATCAACGACGCCGTCAAACTGCTCAAAGGCCCGGCCGGCACCGACGTGACCATCAGGGTCCGCCACGCCTCGGGCGAAGAAGAAGACATCACGATCACCCGTGCCAAGATCGAGGTGCAGACCGTCCGCGGCTTCGGCCGCGACGCCGACCACAAGTACAGCTACACCCTCGACCCGGTGAACAACATCGGCTACATCCGGCTGACTCAGTTCAGCACCCGCACCGCCGAGGAAGCCCTCGCGGTGATGAAGCAACTCAAAGCCGAGGGCGTCGAGGGCCTGGTCCTCGACCTGCGGTTCAACCCCGGCGGCCTTCTCGACGCGGCGGTCAAGATCAGCGACGCGTTTCTGGGCGAAGGACAGAGGATCGTGTCGGTTCGCGGCCGGGTCGTACCCGAGCAGGTGTTCGAGTCGACCTCCGACACGCTGATGGGCGACACGCCCGTCGTGGTGCTGGCCAACTCGTTCAGCGCCTCGGCGTCGGAGATCGTCGCCGGCGCGTTGTCGGACAACGGCCGAGCGCTCTTCGTCGGCGAGCGCACCTTCGGCAAGGGCAGCGTCCAGCAGGTCAAGATACTCGAGGGTGGCCAGGGCGCGCTGAAGCTGACCAACGCGTACTACTACCTGCCTTCGGGCCGCAACATCCACCGCCGCAACAAGGCCGAGGGCGAGCCGTGGGGGGTAGACCCGACCGAGGGCGCCTACGTCCCGATGGACGCCGACGCCCGCCGCGCCATGATCGAAGCTCGCCGCGCCCGTGACCGCATCGACGAGGGCAACGGCAACATGCCCGACGAACCCATCACGCCGCAGTGGATCGAGTCCATCCTTATGGACCCGCAGCTCGCCGCGGCCCACCGCGCCCTGCTCGGCAAGCTTGAGACCGGCGAGTGGCCGACCGTCGGCGAATCGAACGCCGACGCCCTGGCGATGGCCGCCGAGCAGGCGAATCTGCTGCGTCAGCGCGAGTTGCTCGAGGAAACACTGGCCGAAGTCAACGAGAAGCTGGTGATGATGGAGGCGGGCCAGATGCCCGACGCGGAAGCGGACCATGCGTCGAGCGACGCCACGACGCCGAACGAAAGTGAACCCGCAGACGCCGTTGAATCGGTCGTGGAACGTGATCAGGCCGCACTTGAGGAGGCCAATAGGGTCGCCGCAGTAGTCGCGGAGCTTGAGCGCCGTGCTAACCTGTTGGACAACCGCGCTGCTGAGATTTTGAAAGAAGCTGAGCAGGTCAGGCAGGAGATTCAGGAATTTACCAATGCTATGGAAAAATCGGCGGACGATGCCGGGCGACCAGTGCTGGCACCCTAACCCATAACGTCGCGATATTACGCCCATGCCGCTGCTCCTTGGCCTCGAAACCAGTTGCGACGAAACCGCCGCCGCCGTGGTCCGCGATGGCCGGGAAGTTTTGTCCAACGTCGTCGCGACGCAGCACGAGCTGCACGTGCGCTACGCCGGCGTGGTCCCCGAGATCGCCAGCCGGGCCCACGGCGAGCGCGTGATGCCCGGGGTCCAGCAAGCGCTCGACGAAGCCGGGATCACGCTTCCGGCGATCGACGCCATCGCCGTGGGTAATCGGCCGGGCCTCGTCGGCTCGCTCATCGTCGGCGTCAGCGCCGCCAAGGCCCTTGCCTGGTCGCTCGGCGTCCCTCTCATCGGCGTCGACCACGTCCGTGCCCACCTTCACGCGGCCCGAATATCCGATTCCCTGGCTCCCGCCCCGCAACCCCCGGCTCCGGCAATCGGGCTCGTCGTCTCCGGGGGCCACACGACCCTCTACCGTCTCGAGCGGTGGCGCGATCCCCTCCGCCTCGGCGCGACGATCGACGACGCGATCGGCGAGGCCTACGACAAGGCCGGGGTCATCCTCGACGCCGGCTACCCCGGCGGACCCGCCGTGGACAAGCTCGCCCAGGCCGGCGACGCGAACGCCCCCGGCGTCCCCGAGCTGCCGGTATCGATGCTCAAGCCCGACAGCCTCGACTTTTCGTTCTCGGGTCTCAAGACCGCGCTGCTCTACGCCGTGCGCGGGTTGCCCGTGGGGCGTGGCAAGTCGGCGACATTCGAGCGCGACGCGGCCGACCTCGACCCGCGGCAGAAAGCCAACCTCGCCGCCGCGTTTCAGCACGCCGCGGTCGAGGCGGTGATCCGCAAACTCAAGCGCACCCTGAAGCAGTGGCCCGATCGCGATGCGGCCCCGCGGGCCCTCATCCTCGGCGGCGGCGTCAGCGCCAACTCGCACCTCCGCCGGCGTGTGTTAGCGTTCGGCGAAGAGCACGGCCTGTCGGTTCACCTGCCCAAACTCGCCTTCTGCGTCGACAACGCCGCGATGATCGCGGGCTACGCCCACGACGCTCTGGTGGCCGGCGACCACGCCCCGCTCGACCTGTCCGTCGTCGCCACCGCCCGGGCCTGACCCGCTGTTCGATAAACACCCACGCCGCCCGGCGCTGCCGCGCCACGCTGCTATCCTTTGCCCATGCCCGCGCCTGGAAAAACCACTGCCCCCGGAGATGACGCCGTCGCCGTGGTGAACTCGCTGGGCCCGACGCGCACCCCGCTGTGGCGCAACCTCAACTTCACCCTCATGTGGACCAGTACCGCGGCCAGCGGATTCGGCGACCGCATGATGATGCTTGCGGCGCTCGCGCTGCTCGGGGGCTTCGGGCTCGCGGCCGACTCGACACAGATCAACGCGGGCACGCAGTTCTGGTTCTTCCTGCCTTACTTCCTATTCTCGATCGCGTTCGGTTGGCTGGCCGATCACCTGCCGCGCAAGTGGATCATGCTCGGCTGTGACGAGGGCCGGGCGTTGGTGCTGCTGATCGCGGTGCTTCTGGTGCCGGCGACGATGGTCGCGCCACAGGTCGCGCCCGGGCACGAGTGGAAGGTCTTCGCGGCGTTGTTCGCCGTCGGCACGTTCGCGGCGCTATTCAACCCGACACGCAACGCGATCATCCCGCAGCTCGTGCCGCTCAATCAGTTGTCCTCGGCCAACGCGATGCTGCTGGGCATCGGCGTGATCTCCTCGATGGTGGGCCTGATCGTGGGCGACTTCATCATCGACCCCGAGCGGGCCGTGACCGTCCGCCGTGGATTGTTTACGGCGGTGCTGTTCTTCAGCATCTCGGGAATGTTCTTCGCTTTCCTCAAGGTCCACCGCCCCGTGGTCTCCAATGAGAGCGGCAAGAAACACAGCTTCAAGCAGGCGGCGATCTACGTCGTCAAGCACCGCCGGGTCGTCGAGCTGATCGTGCTGCACGTGCTGATCTGGGGCGCGGCGATGGTGGTGTACAACTCCGTGCTGGCGATCGGTAAGGAGTTGTTCGCGCTCGAAGACAAAGCGCTGCAGAGCCACTTCGTGTGGATGGGCGGGATGCTGGGGGCGGGCATGCTCGCCGGCGCGGGTGTGGTCGTGCTTATCGGCACGCTGCGCGAGCGCCTGCCGCTGGCGATGGCCTGCCTGCTGGTGACCGGGGCGTGCGTGTTGTTGGTGGCCCTGGTCCCGGTGCGGTCGATCAGTTTCACGCTGGCGTTCGGGGTCGGGTTGTTCGGCAACGTGGTGATCATCTCGGTGATCACGCTGCTGCAATCGGTCTCGCCCAACTACATCCGCGGGCGGATCATGGGCCTGGATTCAACGATCAATACCGCGTCGTCGGTGCTGATCAACCTCGCGATCTGGAAACTCCCCAACGCCGACGAGAACATCATGATTGTTCTCTACGTGCTCGGGCCGCTGCTGATGGCGATCGGGCTGTACTACATGGTCCGTGGCCTCCGCCGCGGCACGATGGCCTCGGCGGGAGCCAACGCGCTCAACCACCTGGTCCGCCTGTTCGTGTTGGTCTGGCACCGGCTGGAGTGGACCGGCCGACACCACATCCCGCGCACGGGCCCCGTAATCCTGGCGAGCAACCACACAACAGCCCTCGACCCGTTCCTGATCCAGTCGGTCAGTCCGCGGCAGGTCCGCTGGCTGATGCTCACGTCTTACCGGTTCAAGATCCTTGAGTGGTTTTGGCGGATGATCGGCCCGATCTTTATCGACTCCGACGATCAGGGCAACCGGGTCCCCGCGACCAAACAGGTCCGCCGGATCGTCGGTGAGCTCAAGAAGGGCGACTGTCTGGGCATCTTTCCCGAGGGCGGGTTGCAGGCCGACGACCGCGTGCTCAAGCCGTTCGAGCACGGCGTCGCGGCGACCGCCCGACTGGGCAAAGCCCAGATCGTCCCCTGCTGGATCGAAGGCACGCCCCGGACCCAGAGCATGCTGCGGCAGATGCTGACGCCCGGCAAGCGGCGTATTTTCTTCGGCGCCCCGTTCTCCGCCGATCCCAAGGCGTCGCCGGAAGAAACCACCGCAGAGCTGCGTCGTCGCATGATCGCGCTGGCGCCGGGCCCGGTGGAAGAAGCGGCGACCGAAGATTCGTTAGACTAAATCTTTAACACGTCCTGTGACCGTTTCCGTCTGTCTCGGAGAACCCCCATGCCCCGTCCCGTCACGCTCTTCACCGGCCAATGGGCCGACCTGCCGTTCGAAACCATCTGCGCCAAGGCGGCCGAGTTCGGCTACGACGGCCTCGAACTCGCCTGCTGGGGCGACCACTTCGACGTCGAGCAGGCCGCCCGGAGCGACAAATACTGCAAGGGCCGGTGGGAAACCCTTTCCGACCACGGCTTGACCAGCTACGCCATCTCGATGCACCTTGTCGGCCAAGCCGTGTGCGACCTCATCGACGAGCGCCACAAGTCGATCCTGCCCGACGACGTGTGGGGAGACGGCGAACCCGAAGGCGTCCGCAAACGCGCCGCGGCCCGGATGAAGCTCTCGGCCAGGGCCTGCCGTCGGTTCCTCAACAACAAGCCCGGCCGCGGCAAGAAAGTCGGTGCCAAGGGCGACGACTTCCCGGGGGTCGTCAACGGCTTCACCGGCAGCTCGATCTGGCATTCCATCTACGCCTTCCCGCCCACCGACCAGGCCTACTGGGAAAAAGGCTTCAAGGACTTCGCCAAGCGTTTCGGCCCGATCCTCAACGAGTTCGAAAAGCAGGACGTCAACTTCGCCCTCGAGGTCCACCCCACCGAGATCGCCTTTGACACCGCCAGCGCCGAGCGGGCAGCGAAGGCCGTGAAGGGTCACAAGCGCTTCGGGTTCAACTACGACCCGTCGCACCTGGGCTACCAGGGCGTGGACTACGTGCAGTTCATCCGCACCTTTGCCGACCGCATCTACCACGTGCATATGAAGGACGCCTGGTGGGGCCACGGCGACGGCAGCGTCGGCGTCTTCGGAGGCCACACCACCTTCACCGACCCCCGCCGACACTGGGACTTCCGCAGCCTCGGCCACGGCGATATCGACTTTGAAGAGATCGTCGTTGCCCTCAACGACATCGGCTACCGGGGACCGCTGAGCGTGGAGTGGGAAGACGGCCGCATGGACCGCGAGTACGGCGCGACCGAGGCCGCCGAGTTCGTCCGCAGCGTCGACTTCCCGAGCAGCGACATCGTGTTCGACGCGCAGTTCGACAACTGATTACTTCGCAACGCTTACGATCTTGCATCTCAAGTGCCTAACGACTTGCAGACTATCCCGGGCATCGGTCGGACGTTCGTGAAGGATTTCGGACGGATCGGTGTTACCGAGATCGCGCAACTGCGGCGGCGCGATCCGGAGGCTTTGTTCGCGGAATTGGTTGCGGCCAACGACCGTGAGATACACCCGACAAGCAAGAACTATCTGTATGTCATCCGCATGGCGGTGTACTACGCCAATGGTGGGCGCGACCCGGACAAGCTCAAGTGGAGTGCGTGGAAGGATTGCCAATGATGGTGCTGATAACCAACAAGACGCCGGGTTTTGAGGGGATTGCTTGGAAGCGCGCGGCGTGGGACAGGGGGGAGGGGCACTCGTATCGGGTCCACGCCGACGCGTTGCGGGGCGGGAGGGCGGGGGGCAAATGCACA
>JBCCCG010000005.1:0-202177 GCA_039033595.1 Planctomycetota bacterium
AACGCCGGGTCGGCGACCACGGCCGTGTCGCCGGGGCCCAGGAGCGCGAGCATCAGGTGGCTGAAGCCTTCTTTGCTGCCGATGGTCGCGAGGACTTCCTTGTCGGGATCGAGCTCGACACCCCACTTGCGTTGGTACTTGAGCGCCATGTCGCGACGCAGGTTGTACACGCCCTTGCTCACCGAGTACCGGCTGTTGCGCGGGTCCTCGACCGCGTCGCGCAGCTTCTCGACCACCGCATCCGGCGGTGCATCCGACGGGTTACCCATGTTCATGTCGATAACATCCGCCCCGGCCTTGCGGCGGTCGTAGATCATCTGCTTCAGTCGGCCCAGGACGTACGGAGGCAGGCGTTCAATGCGGCTGGCGTAGTTGATTTCCACGGGTTCTCGTTTCGGGGAGGGGTTCACTTCGTTTTACGGCTGCCGCAACAACGCTTTACGCTGCGCTTCCCACAACGCTTTCAGCGTCGGGTCCAGCACCACCACGTCGGCGTCACTGACCAACTCGCGGGCCAGCTGCTGCATCAGCACCCGCTCGGCCCGGGCCCGGACGGCCGTGGCCAGCTCGCCCTTGACATCGTCGAATTCTACCTCCGCCCCCGCGATTTTTTCTTCGACCCTCACCAGCGCAAACTGCCCGTCGAGCCCCAGCGGCGAACTGACCTGCCCCGGCTCGAGCGCCGCGATCGCCGCCCGGAGCGTGTCGGGGTAGCTCGTATCGTCTTCCCGGATCGGTGACAGCAGCCCGCCGGCCGCGGCGCTGGGGTCGGTCGAGTGCAGGGCCGCCAGCTCCGCGAACGACCCGCCCGCCTCGGCTCGACGGCGGAGGTCCTGAGCGTCGCGCAACGACGATACGGTGATCAGCCGCACCCGTGTCGCGGGGCCGTAACGCAGCCGATACTCCCGCTGCACCGCCCCGTCGGTCACGGTGACCTGATCGGCGACCATCGCCCGCAGCCCCGCGTTTCGCTCCAACAGATCGGCGAATCGCTGATCGCCCCAGCCTCGGCGTGTCCGCAATTCCCGCAGCAGCCGGGCCGCCTCGTCCGGGTCGTCGGCGAGACTCCGCAAGATGAGCCGACGCTCGGTCTCGATCTGCTCGGGGCCGATCTCGATCTCGGCCAGCGCCAGCCGCCGTTTGAGGACCGTGTGCAACACACGGTCGCCCAGCATCTCCCCGCCCACCGCCTCGATCATCGGCGTCAACAGTTCGGCCGTGGTCAGGGGCTCGCCGGCGACGTAAGCCAAGACCTCCGAGACCCTTGGCCGGCTGGTTTTTCCTGTCGGATCGCTCTTTTCGCCCCGGTCTGGGGAGCCATCCATAGCCCCGCCGGACTGGCAACCGGGGCCGATAAAGGCGACAATCAGGCTTAGGAGCACGCAGCGGGCAGACATCCGCGCACGCTACGCCCGGCTCCCCGGACTGTCAAAGGAGTCCCCGTGACCGATCCTGACCCAACCACGACCCCGCCGGACCTAAACCCAGATTCCGACGCCGAAGCCCCCGACGAATCATCTTGGGAAACTACCTCGGAAACCGACCCGGAAGCGATCAATGCCGACGGAGAGCCCGAAAACGCCGCTCCCGCCGCCGCGCCCCGGCGTCGTCCCAAAGTCATCCTCTGCCCTTATTGCGGCCACACCCAGTCGCCGCGCGACCGCTGTGCGGTCTGCGGCGGGCTGTTCGAACCGCTCAGCCGTCGGGCGACCCAGATCGCTATGGGGCCGTGGACCGTGCGGGACAAATCTCAGCCGTTCCGCCCCGGGTGCAGCTACGAAGTGCTCAAGAAGATGATCGACGCCGGGCGTATCGGGCCGACCACCGTGTTGCGTGGCCCCACCACCCGGCAGTTCTGGTCGATCGCGCGGAACGTGCCGGGCGTCGCCCACCTCCTGGGCTACTGCCACGCCTGCGGCAAGCACGTGCCCAAGGAAGGCATCGACGCCTGCCCGCACTGCGCCACGCCGTTCAAAGCCGTACGTCAACGCAACGAGCTCGGCCTGCAGTTCCCCCACCGCCGCGCCGCCGAGGCCGCCCAACGCACGCTCAACCGCCTGATCCACGGCACACCCAGCAACCCGGGCAGCGCCGGCGATAGCGCCGCGGGCGAATCCGCCATCACCAACGGGATCGATCCCGGGGTGGGCGACGGCGACCCCGAGAGTGACGCCGAGCTGCTCGCCGAGGACCAGGCCACGCTTGATCAAGGCGCGTCTCCAGCACCGATCACCATCTTCGACGACGAGTCCTTCGGCAGCGCCGCGGGGCTCGACGTGGATCTGGAAGAAGAACCCGTCGCCGAAACCGGCGCCAACCTGATCGACGATGTGCTCGGCGGTTCACTCGGCGGCACGTTCGACAACCCGCAGGAGATGGATCAAGCCGCCACATCCTCCGACATGAAACCCGACCCGCTGCCGCCAATCGTGACCGAGACCTCCAACCACCCCAGCACCCTGCCGCCGCGCCGCGATATCGACTGGCTCGTGGTCGGGCTGATCGCCCTCAACGTCCTGGTCGCCGGCGTCGTGATCGCCTTCGTCGCCACCCGCGGTGGCGAAGGCTAAGATCGTCTCACCGGTTGTGCGGATTCAAGTCCCGGGCTCACACCCCGGGTGCCGGTACCGCTACCCTGTCCCCCCTCACGGCCGCCGCCGTACCCGGAAAGTTTCCCGCTGTGCCCCCCACCCGCCGCCTGTACCTCGACAACGCCGCCACCAGCTTCCCCAAGCCGCCGTGCGTGCTCGAAGCGATGAACCACTACGCCACGCATCTCGGCGCTTCGCCGGGCCGCGGAGCCTATACCGAGGCTCGCGAAGCCGGCGACCTGCTCGCCCAGTGCCGACAACGCATCAACACGTTGCTCCGCGGCCAATCGCCCGATCACGTCGTCTTCACCCTCAACACCTCCGACGCGCTCAACCTCGCTATCCACGGCCTCATCCATCCCCAGGCCAAACGCCGCCACGTCGTCACCTGCCACCTCGACCACAATTCCGTCCTCCGGCCGTTCAACGCGCTGGTCGAACGCAACGTTGCGACGCAAACCCGCGTCACCTGCGACCCGCTCACCGGCCGCGTCGATCCCGAAGATATCCGTGACGCCATCACGCCCGACACCGGCCTCGTCGCGATCGTCCACGGCAGTAACGTCACCGGTACCCTGCAGCCCATCCGCGAGATCGGCGCAATCTGCCGCGAACGGGCCGTGCCGTTCTTGGTCGACGCGGCGCAGACCGCCGGACACGTGCCGATCGACGTACAGCAAGACCACATCGACCTGCTCGCCGCGCCGGGACACAAGTCGCTGCTCGGCCCGCTGGGCACCGGGTTCCTCTACATCCGCCCCGGCGTCGAGCACATGATGTGCACCGTCCGCGAGGGCGGCACCGGCAGCGTCAGCGAACTCGACGTCCAGCCCGACTTCATGCCCGACCGCTTCGAGCCCGGCAGCCACAACACCCCCGGGATCATCGGATTGAACGCCGCCGTGGGTTGGATCCTCGAACAGACCGTCGACAAACTCTGGGCCCACGACCGGGCCCTCACCGAGACCATGATCGATGGCCTGCACGACGCCGCCAGCCTCCCGGGCCTTGAGCTCATAGGCCCGCAGGGCGTCAAGCACCGTTGCGGCGTCTTCTCGCTCCGCATCGATCACCCCGACGGCCTGTACGATCAGCCGATCGCGCTGGCCGAGGCCCTTGAGCAGCGCTACGGCATCCTCACCCGCGCCGGCATCCACTGCGCCCCGCTCGCCCACCAGACCGTCGGCACCGCCGAACGCGGCGGCACCACCCGCCTGTCCTTCGGACCCTTCGTCACGCCTCAAGACGTGAAGTACGCATGCGATGCACTCGCGCAGCTGTGCGAGCCGGCCGTGAGTGCTTCAAACGTGTAGTGGTCAAAGATCCGCTTCACCGCTCCACAAGCTCACGAACCCGCGTCATTCAGGAACGTCCGCTCGATCATCTCGATCACATCCCGTCTCGCTGTCGCCAAGAGATTCGTGAAGGGCCGTGTATCTCTGCCCGCTACGCAGGCCCGGAAATAGGCCAAAACCTCGGACACCGTGGTCGCGGAAATCCGTGACCGGTCTTCGTTGAGATCGAACAGCGAAAAACCCAAGCGCGGGAACATCTCGAGCAGGGCCACAGCAGTGTCTTCCCCGAGCACCTCCGGCCAGAATTCGAGCACGAGCACAAGACTCTCCCGGCGGGCATGCAGCGCGTCGAACGCGGGCAACAGGATCAAGGGCTCGGCCCCCTGCGTATCGAGCTTGATCAGATCAACATCTATGTGTTGGCGTAGCAGCATCTCGAGCGTCACGGTCGACACCCCGAGCGCCTGGCGTGACGTGTCGGCGGTGGGCAGGATCCGGTGGTCGCCGAAGTTGTCGTCGCTGAGATACAGATCGGCCGTCCCGACGTGATCACTCACCGCCGCCTCGACCACCTGGACGTGCCGCGTCCGCGGGTGCAACGCGAGGTTGTGCCGCAACAACTCCACATTCCGCGGGTCGGGTTCGACCGCGACGATCGGCAGGCCCTCGGCGCCGACGTGGCCAGCGATCACCGCGTAGTAGCCCAGGTTCGACCCGACATCGAGTAGGCCGTGCGTGAACGGCATCAGCTCCAGAAAGAGGCGTGTCTCGAGAGGCTCCATCTGGCCGGTGTCGATTACACACTGCGACACGTAACGGTCGGCGGGGCCGTGAACGTAGAACGGGCGCTTGGCCAAGCCGGGCAGACGCAGCACCGTCTGCCGCTTGTGAGGCTGGCCCGCAAGACCAGACGATCGGCCCAAGCCCCGGCCATAAGAGAGCAAACGTCGGAGCATGTTCAGAATCTCGCCCGGCCGACTCAGCGCTCGATCCGCTGCGCGACTTCCTGCCGCATCTCGATCACGCGCTGACGCAGCATCTCCATCGCGTCTTCCGCGGGCATGGCGTTGAGTGTTTCGGCGGCGATAGGCTCTCCATACATAATGCCCATTCGGCCGGAGAATTTGGGGCGTTTCTGGCCGCGGGGCCAGATGTCGTATGGGCCTTCGATAGCGACGGGAACGACCCGCGGCCGGGCGCGTTTGATGATGAGCATCGCGCCGGTCTCGAACTTCTCGATTTCGCCGGTCATCGTGCGGGCGCCCTCGGGGAAGAGCATCAGGGCTTGGCCGTCCTTGAGCACCTCGATGCACTTCTTCATCGCCTTCACGTCGCCGGCACCCTGCTCCACGGGGATCGAGTTCGTGATGTTGCCCATGAAGGCCGACCATTTCTTGTCGTACAACGTCGATCGGCCGAGCGAGTAAAAATGCCGCTTGCTCGACCCGATACCCAGGAGGATCGGGTCGTAGAACGATTGGTGGTTGGCCAGGAACAACACCGGGCCCTCGGCGGGAATGGTCTCCGAGCCCCAGTGCTTGGCGCGGTACAGCACAATGAGGAGCAGCTTGGCGAGCTGCTGCATGAACTGCCACGCGAAGAGTCGCCACAGCGGGCGGTTGGGCATGCGTTTGCGGTAGTTGCTCAGCCAACTCACGCCTCGCCTCCCACACGCGGGATGTCCTCGGCGCTGCCCCCCGGCATTGAGCCCGCGTCTTCGTTCTGTTGGAAAGCGGGCGATTCACGGACCCGCTTCTCCACGTAGTCGAGTACGTCGTCGAGCGACATCCCGCTCGTGTCGATCCGCTCGGCGTCCTCGGGACAGACCAGCGGCGCGGTCTTGCGGGACGAGTCTTTGCGGTCGCGGAGGACGATCGACTCGCGGATGGACTCGAGGTCGACGTGCTTACCCAACTCGCGGAGCTGGTTCGCCCGACGCTCGGCGCGGACCTGCGGGCTGGCGTCGAGGTAGAACTTGACCGCCGCGTCGGGGAACACGACCGATCCCTGGTCGCGGCCCTCGGTGACCAGACCGGGGTGGGCCTCGCCGATCCGGCGTTGGGCCTTGACCAGCACATCGCGAACGGCCGACATCGCCGCGACATCGGAAACCCTTGACACGACGTCGCTGTCCCGCAGCCGCGGGGTCACGTCGATCTCGTTGATGATCAGCGATGGCGGATCATTGTCCCAGTCAAAATGAATCTTGGCGTTGCGGGCCAACTCGACCACGGCGTAGTCTTCCTCCACGACGTCGATCCCGCGGTCGACCGCCTTCGCGGTGATCCCGCGATACATCGCGCCGGTGTCGAGGAAATCGAGGCCCAGCCGCTTCGCCAAACGACGCGCCACGGTCGACTTGCCCGAGCCCGCCGGGCCATCCAGAGTCACGATCAATCGGCGCATGGGCGGGAGGATAACAGAGGTTCGCGGTGAGAGGGAAAGGGGCTGAAGGAATTCTGAGGACGGCGTGACCCGGGTCTCACTGCCTCAGAAATAAGTAGAACAACCGCCCCTCGGCGGCCTGGGCGCCGCTGAGGCGCTCGGCGTTGGGGCCGATGCCGAAGTAGACGTCGGCTCTCCCGGGGGCACGGATCGCGCCGCCGGTGTCCTGGTCGAGCATCAACTGCCGGAACGGCTGCCCACCTGGGAGCGTGGTCGAGGCGAGGACAACACCGCCACGAGGGAAGATCTTTTTGTCCGTCGCGAGGCTGCGTTGCGGCGTGACTTGAAAACCCAGCGAGCCGGCGGGCCACTCGGTGCCGGGGTATTCCTGAAAGAACACAAAGCGGTCGTTCTGCCGGATGTAGTCGTCGAGTTGGCGGGGGTTCTGCTGGAAGTGGCTGCGGATGGCGGGCATCGTGACGGTGTTGGCGTCGAGCACGCCGTCGGCCACGAGCAGCCGGCCGATGCTGGTGTATTCCCGGCCGTTGGTCCCGGCGTAGCCGACGTACATCGTGCGGCCGTCGGTGAGCTTGAGCTTAGCGCTGCCGTTGACCTCGATGCTGTAGGCGTCAAGCCGACTGGGCAGATAAACCAGTTCCTGGCCGGCGAGGAGGTTGGCCGACTCGATCTGTCGGCGTGTGGGGTACGGCGAGACGCCCGGACCGGCGCTGTCGGTGCGGCCGATCCGCTGCCCGAGCACCGCGCCGGTCGCCGGGTCGGTGACCAGATCGGCGGGCCGGGCGTAGATCGGGTACTGGAACCGGCCGCCACGGATGCGCGACGCGGTGAACTGCGGGCTGAAGTAGCCCGTGAACAATACAATCCCGCTGCCGTCGTAGCCGACGGACTCGTACACATCGAACGCCGCGGCCAAGCGGTCGGCCCGGACACGTGGGTCGGCGATATCGGTGAGTTCGAGGATCGCTTCAACCGACCGCCGAGCGCGGTCGTGGGACACGCCCTCAACGGGAAAGAACTGCTGGGTCGACGGCAGACGGAACCAGTCGGCGCTCCGCCCGAGCGCCTCGACAAACGCCGGCTCGCTCATCTGCCGGACGGTTTCGCCGATGATCTGGTCACGCCACTCGCCATCGACGAGACGCAAGGCCGAAGCCCCCGGGGGCAGCGGCCGGGCGTAATCGGCCATGGGCATCGTTTTCTTATGACACCCGGGCAGGGTCGGGACCATCAGCCCGAGCAGCACGGCCAGGGCGAGACGAGACACGGAGCAATCATTGCGCATGGTTTCCTCCATCCGTGAGGACAATCGTGTGCCCACAGGATAACGTATCGCTCTGTACACCATCGGCAGTTCGTGGCCCGCCCCCCTCGGGCCTCGGGCGCAGGCAGGAAACCACCGCATGAGCTTATTGGATCGCCTCGAACGCAAGCTGGGGCGCTACGCCCTGCCGAACTTGACGCTGGGCATCATCGCGATCCAGACGCTGGCGTTCCTCGCCGCGGCGTCGAACCCCGCCATCGTGCAGGGCATGGTGCTGGACTCAGGAAAAGTGCTCGCGGGGGAGTGGTGGCGGCTGCTGACGTTCATGATGATGCCGCCTTCGCTCAGCCCGCTGTGGGCGCTGATCGCGTTGTACGTGCTGTACCTGACCGGCGGGGCGTTCGAGAACGCGATCGGGGCGTTCCGCTACAACCTCTATTGGCTGGTGGGTTATGTCGCCAGCGTGATCGCGGCGTTCGCGGTGCCGGGGACGCCCGTGTCCAACGCGTTCCTGACGACGTCGGTGTTTCTGGCGTTTGCGATGCTGTACCCGGATTTCGAGTTTCTGCTGTTCTTTATCCTGCCGGTGAAGGTCAAGTGGCTGGCGTTGATCAGCTGGCTGTTTTTCGCCTACATCCTGATCAGCGGCATCGCGGTGGGCGTGTGGGGCGGGCCGGCGATGGTGATGGCGGCAACGGCCAACTTCTTCCTGTTCTTCGGGCGCGAGGTGATCCGCAAGATCGGAAGCGGACACCGCCGCATGAAGCGTCAGCGCGAAGCCATCGCCGCGGCGAACGAACCGTTCCACCGCTGCACGGTCTGCAACATCACCGATCTGAGCCACCCGGAGGCGGAGTTCTTCTACACGAACAACGCCACCGGCGAGGTGGTCTGTTTTTGCAAAGACCACGTACCAGAAACGTCTTCGGATTGATAGAGAAAGCGTCTCAGCCCGCGCGGCGGGTGTGGTCGCTCAAAAGGTCGTACGCCTCGCGGAGCTCGAGGAACCTCTGCTTGTTCTCGTCGCCCGGGGCCACGTCGGGGTGGTACCGGCGGGCGAGCTGGCGGTAGGCGTTTTTGATCTGGTCGGCGGTCGCGCCGGGGGAGATCCCCAGACGCTCGTAGTACTCGGCGAGCACGATACTGGCTTCGACCTCCGCGGGGCCGGCGCTGGCGTTGGCCGGGGCTTGGACGTCAGAGGCGGCGATGAAGCCGAAGCGGGCGATGGTGCCCAACGCCACGGACTGTTGCGGCGTGATGCCGTCGAAGTTGAACCCGATCTGGTAGCCCCCCAGCAGCCCGGTGCGGCGGCGCCAGACGGCGCGGGCGGTCAATGTCATCGTGCCATCGGGCGTCTTGAGCTTGATCGGCAGGACCTGGCCCACCTTCAGCGGGCACCGCCCCGCCACCGCCACCCGCATGCCGGTGCCCGATAGGTCCTTGATGTCCCCCAACGCGCACCGCACCGCGTCGGTCTCGTGACGCGGCATCCGCCGGCGGGGATCGTTATTGGAGCTCTCCTTCGGCACCTTCATACCTAAATATCGACCCGATCCCTTGGTCGCTTAAATGTCCGGCACCCTCCAAAACCGCGATTCCGGCCGCTGGCGGCATGTTTTGAGCGATTTATGGCCTTACTGGGCCCGAGAATCTGCCTTCCACGCTGCTCAGACGGCTTCGATGTCAGACTTCCTAGCCCGGCGATACAACGCGGCAGCAGACCGCCGCAGCGACCTCGAGCCGTACCGCCGCCGAAGCGGCTGAGGTACTCCCCGCCATATCTTTCCTGGCGCTGCTGCTCATCTCTGTTGTTGGTGGCTAGGTCGCACGTTGCTGAATAAAGCCTTCGCCATTGCATCTCAAACAGATGTCGTCGGCTTCAACCGGCGTTCCATCTTGAATGTAGGCGTAGCCAACGGTTCCCCGACCGCCACATTCGGGGCAATTTGTAAAACAGCCAATTAAGTCGGGCGGAATCGGCTTGCCCCGGCGTCGCAGGTCCGCGTAACGACGGTATCGAATTTGGCTTTTGAGATCGTCGGACGACATCGCAACTTACCCAATCACGCAACTTAAACGCCGCCGGCAAAACATGTGTCAATCGACATGAATATCGTTGTCATTCAATGCGTGTCAAGCACGAACTGCGGGCGGGAAAAGCGGCAGCGCAGAGATCGAATGCAAAAAGCCCACGGTCGACGGGGTCGGCCGTGGGCTTGGGGGATCGACGGGATGTCCCGGAGCTTTTACGCCAGCGCGGCCTGGGCGGCGGCGAGGCGGGCGATCGGGACGCGGAACGGCGAACAAGACACGTAGTCGAGCCCGACCTTGTGGCAGAACTGGATCGACGCGGGGTCGCCGCCGTGTTCGCCGCAGATGCCGCACTTCAGGCCCTTCTTGGTCTGCCGGCCCTTGGTCACGCCCATGTCCACGAGCTGGCCGACGCCGGTGGCGTCGAGCGACTGGAACGGGTCCTTCTCGAGGATCTCGTGGCCGATGTAGTCCGGCAGGAAGCTGTTGACGTCGTCGCGGCTGTAGCCGAAGGTCATCTGCGTCAGGTCGTTGGTGCCGAAGCTGAAGAAGTCGGCCGACTCGGCGACCTCGTTGGCGGTCAGCGCGGCACGCGGGATCTCGATCATCGTGCCGATCGTGATGTCCAGCTTGCCCTTGTACTTCTTAGCGGCCTTGACGTCTTCGATGGTTTGCTCGGCCTTCTCGCGGAGGATGGCGAGCTCGGCTTTGGTGCCGACCAGCGGGATCATGATCTCGGGGATCGCGTTGACCTTCTTCTTCTTGCACTGGATCGCGGCCTCGACGATCGCGGTGACCTGCATGGTCAGGATCTCGGGGTAGGTGATCGACAGGCGGCAGCCGCGGTGGCCGAGCATCGGGTTGGCCTCGTGTAGGGCCGCCACGCGGGACTTGACCACGGCGGGCTTGATGCCCAGGACCTTGGCGACCTCGGCCTGGCCCTTGGCGTCGTGGGGGAGGAACTCGTGCAGCGGCGGATCGAGCAGACGCACCGTGACGGGCAGGCCCTTCATCGCGGTGAAGATGCCCACAAAGTCCTTGCGTTGGTAAGGCAGCAGCTTCTTGAGCGCTTTCTTACGATCACCTTCGTTCTCGGCGAGGATCATCTCGCGCATCGCGGTGATGCGGTCGCCCTCGAAGAACATGTGTTCGGTGCGGCAGAGGCCGATGCCCTCGGCGCCGAAGCCGCGAGCGCGCTTGGAGTCGGCGGGCGAGTCGGCGTTGGTCCGCACGTTGAGGGTGCGGTACTTGTCGGCCCACTTCATGACGGTGGCGAAGTCACCGGACAGCTTGGGCTCGACGGTCGCCAGTTCACCCGCGAAGACTTCGCCGGTGCTGCCGTCGATCGAGAGCACGTCCTTGCGGCCGTAGGTCTTGCCGTTGACTTTGATCTTGCCGGCCTTGGCGTCGATCTGGATGGCGCCGGCGCCGGCGACGCAGCACTTGCCCCAACCGCGGGCAACGACCGCGGCGTGGCTGGTCATGCCGCCCGTGCTGGTGAGGATGCCCGCGGCGCTGTGCATGCCGTCGACGTCTTCAGGGCTGGTTTCCTGGCGGACCAGCAGAACCTTTTCGCCGGCGTGGGTGCGCTCCACGGCCTCCTCGGCGGTGAACGCGAGCTTGCCGAAGGCCGCGCCCGGCGAGGCGGGAAGGCCGATGGTCAGCGGGCTGGCCTTCTTCTTCGCGGCCGGATCGAACGACGGCAGCAGCAGCTGCGTCAGGTCGCCGGCGGGGATACGCTTAATCGCCGTCTTCTCGGTGATCAGCTTTTCCTTGACCATGTCGCAGGCGATCTTCACCGCCGCGGCGCCGGTGCGCTTGCCGGTCCGCGTCTGGAGCATGAAGAACTTGCCCTTCTCGATGGTGAACTCGATGTCCTGCACGTCCTTGTAGTGCTTCTCGAGGACCTTTTTGATGTTCATCAGCTCGGCGTGGATCTTCTTGCCGATGGTCTTGTCGTTGGACGCCTTCCAGGTCTTGGGCATGTTCTCGACGGGCTCGGGGGTGCGGATACCCGCGACGACGTCTTCGCCCTGGGCGTTGACCAGGTATTCGCCGTAGAACTTGTTTTGGCCGGTCGACGGGTCGCGGGTGAAGGCGACGCCGGTGCCGCAGTCTTCGCCCATGTTGCCGTAGACCATGGTCTGGACGTTCACAGCCGTGCCGAGCAGGCCGGTCATCTCGTTGATCTGGCGATAGCGGATCGCCCGGGGGACCATCCACGAGCTGAACACCGCGGTGATGCCCATCTCCAACTGCTTCATCGCGTCTTGAGGGAAGGCCTTGCCGGTATGCTTCTTGATGACGTTCTTGTACGCGGCGCAGAGCTTGATGAGGCCCGCGGCGTCGACGTCGGTGTCGAGCTCGACCTTCTGCTGGCGTTTGATCTTGTCGAACTCGGCCTCGAAGGCGTGGTGGTCGACGCCCATGACCACGTCGCCGTACATGTTCAGCAACCGCCGGTAGGCGTCGTAGGCGAAGCGTTCGTTGCCGGTGGCGTTGGCCAGGCCGACGACCGACTCGTCGTTGAGGCCGAGGTTGAGCACGGTGTCCATCATGCCGGGCATCGACTGGGCGGCGCCGGAGCGGACCGAGACGAGCAGCGGGTCGGTGTTGGAGCCAAACTTCTTGCCGTTCTCTTTCTCGAGGGTTTTGACGGCCGCGTGAACCTGATCCATCAGGCCCTTGGGCAGTTTGCGGCCCTGCTTGTAATACTGGTCGCAGCACTCGGTGGTGCAGGTGAAGCCCGCGGGGACCGGCAGACCGATGCTGGTCATATCGGCGAGGTTGGCTCCCTTGCCGCCGAGCAGTTCGCGCTGGGTGGCATTGCCGTCGGTCTTGGTTTTGCCGAAGTAGTACACCATCTTGGTGCCCTTGGCGGTCGATCGGCGGGTGGTCTTCTTGGTGGCCATGCGGGGTCAAACTCCGTTTTCGTAAGGGTTTTGGCGCGGTCATCGCGCCGGGGGTTGCGAAAGAGCGGAGATTCTAAGGGTTTTGCGGCGCGAGTCAAAGCCACGCGCGGGTTTTTGCCTGGTCGCGGGGCACAGCCGTCAAGAGGTGTCGAGACGGGCGGGGTCAGGGCCGATCAAAGGCGATCACTTGGTTGCGGTAGACCTCGAGAAACCCCAACTGGGAGAAATGGATATAGCCCTCCACGGGGTCCATGATCCAGATCCCTTCGGGCTCGATCTTGCTGATGACCACCATATGGCGACGCGTGGGCTCGAACTGGAGCGGGGTCAGGACCGGGGGCTGGAGGCCTTGGAGCGTGCGCCAGTCGGGCTCCAGGAGCACCGGCTTGATCCCGGTGTTCTTCAGCCGCTGATTCAGGCCGTCGAGGGCACGGATGATTGTCGCCCCGGTACCGGGCCGGGTCTGGGTAAGCTCGGCCATCTGGGCCTCGGTCGACGGGATGTCCATCAGGTTCAGCGCGGTCGCACAGGCGGCGGGCACGCAGGTGTAGTCCTGGGTCTGACGGAAGTCGGCGTCGGTGATCGTCTGCCCCATGACCGCGCTGGGAGTTTCCTGGAGCAGCCACATCCCGCCGTTGACGTAATAAATCGCCCCCAGCATCATCCCCCACGCCACGACGTGCCGCTGACGGGGCAGTTGACAGCGCGACCACGCCACGCCCAAGATCAGCATAAAGATCGGCACGCCGCCCACGCCCTCGATCCGGCTGAGCACCCCCACCGGGATCACGTGCACCGCAATCGACGGGTGGCGGATCAGCCACGCCCAACCCAGAATAAGCACGATACCCCCGGCCAAGCTGGCCCACGCCCGCCGCGCCTCGCCCCGCCCCAGACGGACGCCGACGGCCCACGACAACGCCGCGAAAACCGCCACCCCGATAAACCAGTAAACCGAAGCCGTTCCGCCCATCTCCGTGTCGCGACCTTCCGAGAAATACGGGTCCAACAAAGCCGCGACGCGTCAGAACGCACGCCGCGAGAAAATCCGTCTCGGATTTCGTCGGCCAGATCGATCCCGGGGTTTGGGTGTAACCGATTTACGGACGCGGATTGAGCACGTCCTCGGGCACCGGACGCAGCTTGCCCTCACGATCGACACAGGCCAACGTCGTCTCGGCCTTGGCCAGTAACTCCGCGCCACGACGGACCTCGTAGGTGTGTTCGAGCTTGACACCCACCGTGGGCAGCGACACGGCGCGGACGGTGAGTTCGTCGTCGTACATCGCCGGCCGGCGGTAGCGGATCGACAGCTTGGCCACCACCAAAAACACCCCCGCTTCTTCGAGGGCCCGGTAGGCCTGCCCGCGGCTGCGCAGCAGCTCGGTGCGGGCGATCTCGAACCACACCGGGTACACCGAGTGGTGCGCCACGTTCATCGGGTCGCACTCCTGATAACGCACCCGGACGGGCACGGTGATCTCGGGCAGACCCGTCGTGTCGGAGGGTTTCGCGTTCATGGTGGTGAGTTTAGCGTGCCCCGAAACGAAAGCCGCTTGCGGCCCAGCGGGGAAATACGCTGGGCCGCAAGCGGCCGGGATATCAGGTATGACGGATGCCTGCCGGGGCGTGGGAGCCGGGCATTAACGGACGTCGGCCGACCGGCTCGTGGAGAAACCGGCCCGCATGTAGTCGTTAAACGCCGGGGCGGTGTACTTCTCGTTCCACTCGCCGCGCCGCCGGTTGACCGCGTTCTTGAGGAACTCCGAGAGCCCGCCCTGGATGTAGCTGTCGAAGTCCACCGTCGGATTGCTGTAGGCGACACTGGCTCCGGACTCGGTGACCACGCCGTCGACGGCGTTGTTGTAGCGGGAGACGGTCGCGGACTTGTCGATGATGATCTCGTCGTGGTGCTTGTCCATCCACCAATCCCAGATGACGTTGTCGTGCATCTCGACATTGAAGCTCGGCAGATCGCGCAGGGCCTTGGTCCACGACACCTGGATACCGGGCATCCAGCCGGCCCGGCCCGATTTGATGGTCACGATATTGTTGGCCACCGTCGCCCGGACCACGGGGTTGATGTTGATACCTTGGCCGCGGATCTCGCGGTCGTCGATGTCGTCGCACTGCATGACGACGTTGTCGATGGCGAGGCTGGGGGCACGCGAGACATAGAAGCCCAGGGCATTGCGGACAAAGAGGTTGTTGACAACATCGCCGCCGCAACGCAGCTGCAACCCGTGCGATGAGCCGCGGGTCACGATGCAGTTGGTCATCTTGACGTCGGCGCAGTTGTATTGGATGTAGAAGTTGTGATTGAACTTGGTGCGCGTGGCGCCACTGACCTGCGGGTTCCAGCCGTTGCGGTCGAAGGTGCACTCAACAAACCTCAGCCCGTCGACGGCGTCGGCGTAGATACCCGAGGAGTGGCCACCGACGGCCCCGTCCCAGTGGCCGAACGAGTTATTGACAATACAACGGACCATGACCGCGTTCTTGATCGCACCCTCGGAGTAGCCCTGCAGAACAACGCCGAACTTGAAGCCCTCGATCTTCATGTCGTGGAGGACATAGTTACCCCCCTTACCGTAGATGCGGAAACCCGACTCGCGCCAGACGATGTCGTCGGCCGACTTGCCCAGCCGCTTGTTGGCCAACGCGTGGATGCCGTCCATGCGGACGTTGGTGACCGAGCCGTAGCCCTGCCAGAAGCCCCGGCCGTTGGAGTGGACGATGGGGCGATCGCCCTCGCCGTAGACCCCGACGTGCAGCGGCTCTTCGAGCGACCGGCCGGACTTGGTCCACGCGTCGAAGCCGCCCTCGAACACGTCGCCGGCCTTGAGCAGGATCCAGTCGCCAGACTTATCGCGGAGCTTGCCGTAGGCCGCCGCCAGCGTACGCAGCGGGCGCGACTCGGACAGGCCGTCGTTGTTGTCGTTACCCGTGGCGCTCACGTAATAGACCCGTGCGCCGGCCGGCGGGGTGAAGCTGAGGAAGCCTTCGCCGGGCACGAACGGGGCGATGTTGTCCAGATCGTCGAGCTCCCAGTCAAACAACGGCTCGTCGTCGTCGGTGTCGATCGCGCGGGGCTCGAGGATGTAGAACAGATGGCTGGCGGTGGCGTCGCTGCGGCCGGGGGTGCGGAGCGTGGCGGAGATCGTGACTTCCCCGGCGGGCAGCTTGCCGAGGTACTTCGCGTCGATCAGCCAATCGCCGCCGCGGATGACGTGCTCAAAGTCGGCAATGACTTGGCCGGTCTTGGGCACGGTCGCCTGCAACAGAATATCGGCCCCCTCGGGCAGCAGGCCGTCAACGATAAGGACGTAGTCTTCTTCAGATTCCAGCTCGTATACCGCGGGGTTCTGCTCGGGAAACAGCACCGTCATCCGCGAGACGTCGTCGGACGTCGCGGCGGAGGGTTCGGCGGTATTGACTTGCTCGAGTTGGTAGCCCTGCTTGACGTGGACGGTGCTGTCGGGATTCACCTCGATGGTGATTTCCTGAGCCGGCGCACCGACACCAAAGGTCAGTGCGGCCAGAGTGAGGAAGCAGGTCGTCAGCAGTCGTTGCATCGGGCGGCCTTTCTGAGTTGATTCGCCTGAATGGGAAGACGGGTTCGTGCCTTCCCCGGCGAGGGTTCAGCCGACGGGGGACGACGGCCGAAGCGTTCCTGAGATCGTGGTTTGTTGAGTGGGTTGGACGAACTACGGCGGGGTAGGCGGGGGTTTACTTCGCGGGGCGCTCACATCAATCATGTAAGCGAGTGAATTCGGGGTAATGGTCTAGAGCCGAGACACGATCCCAGATACAAAGGAAAGTAATCGTCTAAAGCTTAAAAATTGTCAGCCTTGATCCTCCAGGATCGACCCGTCGCGGGTCTGGGGCAGTTTGCACGGAATCGTAATATAGTTGCTGGCTCCGATAATGTAAACGAGCGCGGGTCAAGGTAACATCGGCCCGCCCACGGCGGGCCGCTGAATTTCCCATAGATGCGGCCGAATAACCTCGCCACGGTCCGGCCAATCACAGCAGCCAGGCGAGATCACCCCGCCGGGAATATTTTGTGTAAATTATTGATAATTAACAGAATATAACGAGATCGCGGCAGCTTGCCGGCAAATCCCGACACCCCGCGGCGGTCGCCGCGCCACGCTGTATCGGGGCTGACTAGCTTTCACTAAACCCGGTCGTCACGACTCGGTAACGCGTAGCACCTCGTCCACCGTGGTCAGGCCCGCCTGCACCTTCCGGTAGCCGTCCTGACGCAGCGTCACCATGCCGCCCTCAACGCACATCCGGCGGAACTCGGTCACGTTCGGGTTGCTCGCCACGCGGTCGCGCAGCGTGTCGTTGAGCACGAGCATCTCGTAGATACCCAGCCGGCCGGCGTAGCCCGTGCCGCGGCACTTGTCGCAGCCGCCACCCTCCCAGACCTCGTCGAGCGCGATGCCCTGCATCGCCAGGTGCTCGGCCACGGTCTCGTTCGGGGGGACCTGGGCCTTGCAGTTCGAGCAGATCTTCCGCACCAGCCGCTGGGCCAGCACGCCGTTAACCGCCGAGCCGATCAGGTACGGCTCGACGCCGATGTTGATCAGACGCGTGATCGCCGACGGCGCGTCGTTCGTGTGCAGCGTGGACAGCACCAGGTGGCCGGTGAGCGACGCCTCGATCGCGGTCTTGGCGGTCTCCACGTCACGGATTTCGCCGACCATGATCACGTCCGGATCCTGACGCAAGAGCGCACGGAGTGCCGCGGCGAACGTCATGCCGATGCGAGCGTGGGTCTGGGTCTGGTTGATCCCCGACAGGTGGTACTCGACCGGGTCTTCCGCGGTGGAGATATTCAGCTTGTCGCGGTCCATCTTGCCCAGCGACGCGTACAGCGTGGTCGTCTTACCCGAGCCGGTCGGGCCGGTGACCAGCACGATGCCGTGGGGCTGATCGATCTGGTGCTTCCAGATATGCAGGCTGTCGGTGTCCATGCCCAGGTCGTCGAGATCGACCTGGATCGATCGCGTGTCGAGGATACGCATGACCGCCTTCTCGCCCTGCACCATCGGCAGCGTCGAGACACGCAGGTCGAGTTTTCGGCCGTGGACCATCGCCCGGATGCGGCCATCCTGCGGCAGCCGGCGCTCGGCGATGTCCAGGTTCGCCATGATCTTGATCCGGGAGATGATCGCCGACCGCATATTGTTCGGCGGGCTGGTCGCGTCGAACATCACGCCGTCGATGCGGTAGCGCACCCGCAGCTTCTTTTCCTGCGGCTCGATGTGGATGTCGGAC
Organism: Planctomycetota bacterium; assembly: GCA_039033595.1. Classification (GTDB taxonomy): domain Bacteria; phylum Planctomycetota; class Phycisphaerae; order Phycisphaerales; family Phycisphaeraceae; genus Algisphaera. The sequence goes on from JBCCCG010000005.1 coordinate 17,786, forward strand.
GCGCCCTCCTTGACCGCGTTGAAGATCAGGTAGTTGACGTAGCGGATCACCGGCGACTCGCCGGCCATCTTCTCCAGATCGAGGTCCTCGTTGTTCTCCTCGACCACCTCGACGTCGTCTTCGTCGATGCCCTCAAGCACGTCGTCCATCGACACGTTGGCTTCTTCGGACTCGTCGACCTTGAGCGCCTCGACCACCGCGGCGATGTCGCCGCGCGTGATGATTACGGGCTTGATCGATTGCCCGGTCTTGTGTCGCAGCTCGTCGAGCAGCACCAGGTCGTCGGCATGGACCATGCCCATCAAGAGACGCGAACCGGCGTATCGCAGCGGCATCACACCGTTCTCTTCACAGTACGCCAAGGTCAGACGGTTGATGAATTTCGCGGCTTCGAGCTGCTGCGGATCGATCCGCTCGAACGCGACCTGCGCGATCGACGCAACGGTCTGCTGCAGCTCGATCTCGTCAACGCCCATCTCGTAAAAGATGTCGGCCAGCGGTTTCCCCGGGTTTTTCTCGGCCAAGCCTCGGGCGGTTGCGCGTTGCGCGGCGCTGATCGCCCCGTGGGCTTCGAGCGCTTGGCCCAGATCGCGGATGACCGTGAGCTGGGTGTTGGACGCGGGGGCCCACAGGTGGCGGAGGCCGACCTGCGCGGCAGGGATCGGCAGAGACTCGCCGCCGTCCGGGTTGTATTCATCGTTGGTGAAATCGTCCATCGCGCTTCTCCCCTGCGCTGTCCAATCCGTCCTGCGTCGGGCCGTACCCGAGCCTTCTCTCCCGCTCCGCCTACCGGCCGCGCGACATCCCGAGGATGAACGGGGCGTCGCCCGCTTGCAGCTCGAAACCGGGTACGGTGAACTCGATCTTGCGGTTATCGATCGACTTGATCGTGAAGCTGCCCAACGTATCGCCGACTTTGTATAAGTCGCCGCCGATGAACGCCCGGGCGCGGCTGCCGCCGACCAGGCTCTGCACGTCGACCCGCGACAGCTCGCCGTAAAGCTGCTGCAGCTTGATCGCGCGTTCCTGGGCGCTGTTGTCGACCACAACCTCGGGCGCCTTGGTTTTCGCTTTGACCGGTGTAAACGGGTTCATCTGCACCTGTTCGATAGGCACCTGATTCTTGGTCGGGTCGTCCTCGATCGCGGCGACGATCTGCTCGACGTTCTGAAACGTACGTGTGATATTGTCGGGGTGCAGCGGGTCGCTGGGATCCATCTTGTCGAGGTTCTCGAGCTGGACCGCCAGGTTGGCCATGAACTGCTCGGTCTCGGCGGAAACGGCGGCGGCGTCGGCCCCGTTCTGAGTCAGCCGCATCCCGGCGAGGGCCCCGAAGGCCACGATCGTGACAATCAGCCCGATCAAGAACGACTGCTGAGCCACCCGCTTGCTGTCGTTGCCATCGCCGGCGATGAACCCGTCGGGCCCGGGCAGCGCGCCGCCGCCGGCGATGCCGCCCATCAGCGACATGGATTGCGGCTCGGACGCTTCTTCGCCCGTCGTGTCATCAAACTCATCAAACTCGTTCATCACGGCTACTTCCCTGGTTGGATTCAATCGGTCGGGTCGTCGGGGCGGAGCGGCTTCAATCGGTCAGGCGCGGCCGCCCTCGTAGAAGATGCTCAGCGTTAGGTTGGCCTTCACAACCCCCGCGTCGTTCGACTGCTTGAGCTTCTCGATCTTGATGCGGGGCATGCGGGTAATCCGCGGCAGTTTCTCGATGTCCTGGATGAATTCGTAGAAGCCGTCGAAGTCGCCGACGATCTCGATCTTGATCGGCAGCTCTTCGTATTCCGCGGCGGGCACGCTCTTTTCGGGGCGGACACTCTTAGCGCTAAGCCCGTGTTCGCCGGCGAGGTTCCAGATCTCGGGCAGCAGCGTCTCGACCTCGCGGTCGTTGGGCAGTTGGTTCTGGAAGTGGGCGATCGCGTTCTGCAGCTTCTGGATCTCGGCCTCGACATCGGGCACGTTCTCCGTGGCCTTGGCGACCTGCTGAATCTGCTTCTCACGGGACACGATCTCGTCTTGGCGCGCCAGGCGGTCCTTGAGCCGGGGCTGGGCCAGAGCCATGTACCAGCCGGCGGGGACGGCCAAGAGGATGGCGACGAAGATGATTTCTCGGATTCCAAATCGCATGGTGGGTTCTCCGGCGGTTGCCGTGTGAGGTTCAAGTCGTTGGGGTCATTCGCTCGTGCCGCGGATCGGGCCCGGCACGCCGGGGTTAAATTCCGCAGCGGGGGTTATTCGGTCGGGACACTGCCGAGGGTTTCGGTGGGCTTGACCATCTTGCCGTCGGGGGCGATCTGCAGGACTTCGCCCATCGGGTCGACCTGAAGGTCGCGGCCGGCCCGGGTCGGCGTGAAGTCGGTGCCGTCGAAGTCGCGAGCCAGCGAGAGCTCGATGCGGAACTTCCGCACGACGTCTTCGTTGTCTTTGGCTTCTTCGACGAAGGACAGGCTCACGTCGTTGAACATCGGGTGGGCGTTGAGTGTGCCGATGTACTTGGAGATATCCACGTCCGTCGGGGCCAGACCGACCAGGTCGATGTTGACCACGGTGGGAACGATCTTGATCTCGTTCTGCCCGGTGGCGGCCTGGCGGAGCTTCTCACGCTCGACGCTGGTCCGCGGCGGAGCGGCGCCGGTGGGCGCGGCCTTGGTGACCAGGTCCAGGTCGGTCAGCCGCAGCGTCGGCGGCATGTTGTTGATCAACTCGTTGAATACCGACGACTTGGGCACGCGGTCCTTGAGCGAGGCCGTGACGTTGGCCTTACGCTTCATCTCGGACTCTTTCTTCTTGAGCTCTTCCATCTGCTCGAATTGCCGGCGCATCTGCTCGAACTGCGCGTTGCGATCGGCCAGCTCGTCGAGCTGACGCGCCTCCTGACGTCGGCCGACAAACTCGGCTGCCACCACCGCGGTCAGCACCACGGCAAACAGGCTGATGAAGATCACGTTCGTACGACGCGCGATCTTCTTTTCCAGGTAATCCTCGGGCAGGAAACTCATGTTCTCGGCCATGGCTGGCTCCAGGTTCTTCCGGATCAATCCGGCGGGTTGTCGGCCCTCGGGCCGGGATCAGGGCATTCGGGTTTACAAGTTCGCTTCGTTGAGACACAGGCCCAAGGCCACCGCCCAGCCGGGCTGCGGCTGGGCCAGATCTACGCCCAACGGCGCGGCCCCGGCGTTCATCCGCGACAGGCGGGCGAACGGGTCGCCGAGTTGGGCCGGCACGTGCACGGCCCGGGCGAGTTGCTGGCAGGTCGATAGGCGGTTCGCCTCGCCGCCGATGAAGATCAGTTTTTCGATAGGCTGCTCGGGGTAGCGCTGGTCGTAGTGGCGGAAGGTCATCCGCAGTTCGTCGATCAGGCACTCGGTGGTCTCGCAGTCCAACGGGGACGTGGCGGATTCCGCGGTCGGGCTAAGCGTGGCCGCGCCACCGCCTTCTTCGCCGCCACCCGACGCCTCGGCCACACGGGCCAGACGAGCTTCGGCGAAGCCCATGTTTTGCTCGGTCGCCAGTTTGCGGGTCCATTGATCACCGCCGGCGTGCACCGTCTTGGCCAACAGCATCCTGCCGCCGCGGGCCACGATGATCTTGCTCGTCGCCGCCCCCAGGTCGACAAACGCTACCGGCCGCTCGCGGTCTTCCACGACCCGGGCCGCGTTCAGATGGCCAAAGGCTTTGAGCACACAGTCGGCCTCGCAGTGCATGCCGACCACCTCCAGCTTCAACCGGTTCGCCAACTCGACGTATCGCATCACGATGTCGCGGCCCGCCGCGAACGTGATGACTTCCTGTCGCGGGCTACCGTCGCGGAAGACCTCGGCTCCAGGGTAGTTACGGATCACCATCCGGCTCGGCTCAACGCCCAGGCGTTCACGCAGCGCCAGATCGACCATCCCGTCGATCTCTTTGGGCTCGCCCCGGCCGATGAGCAGGTTGTGGACCAGCGTCTGGAACGCCGGCGTGGACAGCATGACCCGTCGACTCTTGAACTGATGGCGACGCAGCAGCGAGGGCAACGCGTCTTCCAGGAACGCCTGACGCGTCTGCAGGTCGGTGCGGGCCTCTTCGGGCACCGTCGCCGCGCCGAGCGCGACGAGTTCCGGCGGATCGCCGGGGACGATCTGCAGGAGCTTGATGCTGTCGGCTCCGAAATCGATGCCGATCGGCGAGACCCGAGATTTTGGTTTGCCAAACGCCATGAGTACTCTCACCGTCTCACGCTTCGAAATCGCCGGACCCACGTCGGGCCGTTGGCGGCCATCGCGTCCACCCCATCCCCCGAGCCCCACGAAACTTCCGGGGGCGGGCGCAGTGAACGCTCACTCACAACCATCGACCGGCCCCGGCCACCGGTTTAGGCCGCCGGATGCGCGTTCTTTTCCGCCTAACCGCTATCATCCGAACTGCATGACTGATAACTCCCCCGAGCCACAACCCGAACCAACCCCCGCCCAGATCGTTGAAACCCTCGACCGCCACGTTATCGGGCAGACCGACGCCAAACGCGCCGTGGCGGTGGCGATCCGCAACCGCTGGCGGCGGCGCAACCTGTCCGCCGAGATCGCCGGCGAGGTCTACCCCAAGAACATCATCATGGCCGGGCCCACCGGCGTCGGGAAGACCGAGATCGCCCGCCGCCTCGCCACGCTCACCGGCGCGCCCTTCATCAAAGTCGAGGCCTCCAAGTTCACCGAGGTCGGTTACCACGGCCGCGACGTCGAGTCCATGATCCGCGACCTGGTCGATCAGGCCGTCAGCCTCGTCCACGCCGAGCAGGCCAAGACCGTCCGCGAAAAAGCCGAGGCCGCCGCCGCCGACCGCCTGGTGGACCTGCTGTTACCGGACGCCGGGCCCAGCGCCGCCCCGAGCGGCGAACAGACCGTCGTCTCGAGCGCCGGCACCTTCACCCCCACCGAACAATCCACCGAGCGCCGCCAACGCCTCCGCGACGCGCTGCGCCAACAACTCGACGCCGGTCAACTCGACGACAAAGAAGTCGAGCTCACCATCACCACGCGCCCGCAGGCCAACATCATGTTCGGCCAGATGGGCCTGGACCAGATGGACCCGGGTATGTCTAGCATGTTCGAGAAGCTCATCCCCGAGCAGACCAATCGCCGCAGGCTCCCGGTCAGTGACGCGCGGGAAATTCTCATCGAGCAGGAAACCGAGAAGTTGCTCAACAAGGACAAGATCGACGCCGAGGCCCTCGAACGAGCCCAGAACGACGGCATCATCTTTCTCGACGAGATCGACAAGATCGCTACGCCCGGAAGCGGTACCAGTGGAGGCGGGTCTTCCGGGGGCGGCTCGCCGGACGTGTCCCGGCAGGGCGTGCAGCGGGACCTATTGCCGATCGTCGAGGGCTCGACGGTCAACACCCGCCACGGCACGGTCCACACCGACCACATCCTCTTCATCGCCGCCGGCGCATTCCACACCGCCGTGGTCAGCGACCTGATGCCCGAACTCCAGGGCCGGTTCCCCATCCGCGTCGAGCTTCAGCCGCTGGGCAAAGCCGACTTCGTCCGCATCCTCACCGAGCCCAAGAACGCGTTGACGGTGCAGCAGCAAGCCCTGCTGGGCGTCGAAGGCTTGGACGTCACCTTCGCCGACCACGCGATCGACGCCATGGCCGACCTCGCCGCGCAGGCCAACACCACGCTGGAGAACATCGGCGCTCGCCGGCTGACCACCGTGATCGAAAAAGTGTTCGAAGAGATCAACTTCGACGCCCCGGAACGCGTCGCCGCCGGCGAAACCACGCTACACGTCACCGCCGACTTCGTCCGCAAGCAGGTCAGCGCGGTGGTGCAGGACGCCGACCTATCGAACTTTGTGCTCTGATTTCGTGATCGGACGGCATACCATTGGGCCCGGCGACGTCTGCAGAGTGGGAGCACGTAGGTTGACACTCGGGAGTTTTGAGATGTCTTTTCGTTTATGGCAGTGTGGTATCGGCATCGCGGTCCTGGCCTGCACGACAGGAACGGCCTACGCGGTAGGTTTCGACCGCGACGACTTCATCGTCTCGTCGGGTTTCAACGCCGGTTTTGCGGTATACGACCGCGATTTCACCTACAAGGGCGAACTCGGAGATCTCCCGTTCAGCGGGGGATTTGGTATGGACTTCGACCACGACGGGCGGTTGGTGGTCCGTGGTATTCTGTCAGACACTCGTGTCCGGCAGATCACGGTCGTTGAACCCGACGGGTCGCTCGCGACGAACCAACCGGAATTTGTCACCTCTCCCCCGGGCGGGCTGGACCTCAAAGTCGCCCCCAACGGCAACTACTTGATTGCGGGCCAGGACGCTTCTTTCGGCGAGCCAAACGGGCTCTTGGAGATCGAGCCGGACGGAACCGTCGTCCGGCAGTTCGGGGGCGGCGACTACGAAGGCGTCGCGGTGCTCCCCGACGGTACGGTATTGGGCGGCGGCGGATCTTTCGCCGGTTTCCTCCGGGCGTTTGATCCCGCCACCGGCGACGAGGTCTATTCGCTTGAAGAATTCACCGGACCACGCGCTCAAACCGGCCCCTTCTTCGACGAAGGGCAACGCGGCGCCAATTCGATGACCTACAGCCATACGACCAACACCGTCTTGATGGCGGATCGCCTCAGCGGACGCATCTACGAACGGAACGTCGACGGCAGTTTTGTCCGGGCATTCGATTTACCCGAAGACGCGAATTTTGTGCCTATCTTCTCATTAATGGGCGTCACGCGCGGCCCGGGCGGAGATGTGTTCGCCGTTATCGACCGACAGATCGTCCGGTGGTCGGCTTACGGAGATTGGATCGAAACGATCGATGCCCCGGACCTCGGCACTGTGTACTCTTGGAACATCGTCTGGGCCGGCAATGCGCCGGGGCTGACGTTTCTCGAAGGGGACTACGACGGCGACGGGCTGGTCTCACAAGGGGACCTCAACCTGGTGCTGCTCCACTGGGGCGACGGCGTGGTGCCCGACGGCTGGGTCGCACCCGACGTCTTCGACGGCAGCATGTCGCAGAACGAACTCAACGCCGTGCTGCTGAACTGGGGCAACGACGTTGCGGCAGGACCGCCGACCGTGCCTGAGCCGGCCGCGGCCCCGGCCGCGGCGCTGGGGCTGGTCGCGGCGCTAACGTGGCGTCGCCAGCGTTCGCACTAGCTACTCGGGACCCACCCGCTCATGCATGTCTGGAAGGCTCGGTTCTTAGCGACACGGTTCTTGCTCTGCGCGGGGTGGTGTATCGTGTCCGGTGTGAATGCTTCTGCCCAGCCCCTGATCGTCGCCCACCGCGGAGCGTCGCACGATGCGCCCGAGAACACGCAGGCGGCGTTCGACCTGGCGTGGGAGCAAGGAGCCGACGCCATCGAGTGCGACGTGCACCTGACCGCCGATGGCCAGATCGTGTGCATCCACGACGACACCACCGGCCGCACGACCGGCGGTGAAAAAGGCACCGGGCTCGTCGTCGCCGAGAGCACCGCCGAAGAACTCCGAAAGCTCGACGTCGGGTCGTGGAAAGACCCGGCTTTTGCCGGTGAACCGGTCCCGCTGCTGCGCGACGTGCTCGCGTCGCTGCCCGCGGGCAAGGGCATCCTCATCGAGGTGAAGGTTGGCCCCGAGATCGTACCGGCGCTCACCGCCCTGCTCCGCGACACAGCAACCGGGGGGCTCGAGGGCCATCGCGTCACCGTTATGGGATTCGACGCGGCGATGGTCAAAGACGCTAAGGCAGCATTGCCCGCCGTCTTGCCCGGCGTCACGGTGAACTGGCTCACCCGGTTTGCCCCGCACCCTAAGACCAAATTGCCCACCCTGACGACCGACGAAATCATCGAACAACTGGCCGCGATCAATGCCGACGGACTGGGTTGCAAGGCGCTGGAATACTACGTGAATCAAGATTTCGTCGAGCGTCTCCGGGCGGAAGCCTACGGGCTCCACGTCTGGACCGTCGACGACCCGGCCGTCGGCCGCCACTTCGTAAGCCTCGGCTTCGATTCGATCACGACCAACCGCCCGGGTTGGCTGGGCGAGCAACTTGATCTTAGGGGACCATCCGAAATTGCCAACGAATGAGCCTCAACCGGCTTCGGCGATATCGGCCGGACCGGCGCTGCTCAGACCCATGCACGTTAGGGCAATATCAGGTATCTTTCGGGCGTGCTCGCCCAAGTCCATAGCTTCGTGCTCCAAGGCATCGACCCGCTCGCCTGCGAAGTCGAAGTTGATGTCGCCGAGTCGGGGTTTCCCAAGACCACGATCGTGGGCCTGCCCGATGCCGCGGTGAAGGAATCGGTCGAGCGGGTCCGGTCGGCGATCACCAACTCGGGGTACCCGTTTCCGATGGCCCGCCTGCTCGTCAACCTGGCGCCGGCGGATATCTCCAAGTCCGGCCCGGTGTACGACCTGCCGATCGCGGTAGGGTTGTTGCTGGCGGCGCAGGTGGTGCAGACCGACCGGCACAAGCGGCTACTGTTCGGCGGGGAGTTGGCCCTCGACGGCCGGCTGCGGCCGATCAACGGCGTGATCAACCTCGCATTACTCGCCAAGGAGTTGGGGGTCCCGGGTGTCGTCGTGCCGGTGGAGAACGCCGACGAGGCCGCCGCGGTCGATGGCGTCGAGGTCTACGGCGCCGACGCGCTGTCGAGTGTGGTCGGTTTCCTCAACGGCACGCACGAGATCGAGGCGACGCGTCCCGCCGACGTGGACGCGGCGCTTTTGCGGGCCGAGGCGGCGGTTGACTTCGCCGAGGTGCGCGGGCAGGAAGCGGTGAAGCGTGCGCTGACCATCGCGGCGGCGGGCGGGCACAACCTCATGATGATCGGCCCGGCGGGCACGGGGAAGTCGATGTGCGCCCGCGCGCTGCCGGGGATCCTGCCGCCGTTGTCGCGCGAGGAAGCGTTGGAGGTAACACGGATCTACTCGGCGATCGGGCAGGTCCCGCCTGGACGGTCGCTGATGACACGACGCCCGTTCCGCGGCCCGCACCACACCGCGAGCCCCGTGGCGGTCGTCGGCGGCGGGACGATCCCCCGGCCCGGCGAGGTGTCGCTCGCGCACCACGGCGTGTTGTTTCTCGACGAGATGCCCGAGTTCCCGCGCGGCGTGCTCGAGACGCTGCGGCAGCCGCTCGAAGACAATCAGGTCACCATCGCCCGGGCCCACGGCTCGATCCGGTTCCCGGCGCGGTTCATGCTGGTAGCCGCGATGAACCCCACGCCCAAGGGCGACAAGCCGACGGACGAGGTGAGCCAGCGGCAGATGGACAAGTACCTCGCCCGGCTGTCGGGGCCGTTGATCGATCGGGTGGATATCCACGTGGAGGTCCCGCCGGTGCCGTACAAGCAGCTGACCGGCGAGCGCAACGGTACGGATTCGGCGACACTGCGCAAGCGGGTCGTGGCCGCCCGGCGGCGTCAGGCCGAACGCAACGGCGGGCCGCTGCGGACCAACCGGGTGCTCAGCGGCCGCGAACTCGACCGGCACGTCCAACTCGACGGCCCCGCTCAGGAACTGCTGCGTCAGGCCATGACGCATCTGGGCCTCAGCGCCCGGGCTTACGACAAGGTCCGCCGGGTGGCCCGGACGATCGCGGACCTGGAAGATGCCGACGCGGTGGACTCAACCCATATCGCCGAGGCGGTGCAATACCGCTTGCTTGACCGCCAGGCCTGAGCCAGCCTCAGAAACACGTTAAAGCTAGACTTTAAGTCGATCTGTGGTACATTATGTAATTATGCGACACGGCCCGCCGAAGCGGGTGTATCGGGGTGGATTCGCAAAAAAGATGTAAGCTTCCGACCGTGTTTCTAGCAATAATTTGGAGGGAAATCCCCGGCATGATCCGCCCCATCGCTCGTCTTTCAACGATGTCGCTCCTCGCCGTCCTGGCCGCCCCGCTGGCCACCGCCGCGGACGTGTCGATCTATCTTTCGGACCAGGACGACCTGACCGGCAGCCCCACCTTTGGCAACGCCGCGATCAACAACGGCCTGGCCGAATCCGGCTCGCTGTTCGTCTACGTCGACACGGCTGTGCCGCTGCTCGGCGTGCCGCTGGACATCCGTTCGACCAACCCGGGCGTGATCGAGTTCACCGGGATCAACTTCTTCAACCCGCACCTCGATCCGTCCGACGGCTTCGCCCCCACCGACAACTTCGACCTGGGCGCCTTCACCCTCGGCGGCGGCACGATCGACACCGCGCCCGAAGTTCGCTGGGTTTCGACCACCGCAAACCCCGTCACCGCCGACGCGATCGACCGGGCGTTAATGTTCGGTTTTGGCGACCTGATTGGTTTGGGGTTGGACCCGAGCCTGCCGGCCGGGCTCAGCGACCCCCGGACCACCGCGTCGGGCGATTACGCGCTGGCCGAGATCACCTACAACACCTTGGCCGAAGGCAGCACGGACATCTTCGTGTCGATCTCGTCGATTGACGACCTGGCCCTCACGCCGTTCGGCGGCACGCCCGAGAGCGTGTCGGTTTCGCTGGGCGCCGGCGAGGCCACGGAACTCACGGGCATCAGCGGGGCCGGCCAACCACTGGGCGACGGTACCCCCGTAGTAGGCAACCTGATCGCCGATGCCGTGATTACCGTCGGCGAAGTCTCGGCACCCATCACCGGCGACTTCAGCGACGACGGTTTCGTCGGCCAGGCAGACCTGAACCTGATCCTGCTGAACTTCGGTTCCAACGTCGTCCCGCCCGGGTACAACCCCGCCGCGCAGGCCTCGGGTGGGCCGTTCGACGGGCTGGTCGGCCAGAACGAACTCAACGACGTCCTTCTGAACTTCGGCAACAGCGGTGCGGCGGTGACCACCATCCCCGAGCCCACCAGCCTCGCGCTGCTTGGCCTCAGCGGCCTTGCGATGCTGCGTCGGCGTCAGGCCTGAAAGATATAAGCGTCTCGACCCTATCAGCGATTCTGAACTGACCAATCAGAAAACCCACGGACAATCCGTCCGTGGGTTTTTCGTTCGCGCATGCATCAAACCCAGGTATTCCATTTGCCGCGTTCACCAACGCCTCGTCGCTTTCACGGCAGCTCCGGCCGCCACAGGTAGTACGCACCGGCCGTGCCCGCAGGCAACGCACGGTCCAGATTCACCTGCAGCAGATTGATCTGCGTCTGTGGGTCGGTCGCGCCCCGAGGAGCCTGGGCGTACGGCGTCGCTACGTAGTCCAACGGCCGGTGATACACATACAGATCCGCGTGTTCCACCTTCGCCAAAAACTTGGCCTTGGCAAACGCGTCGCGGACGTCGCCCAACTGATCGACCAGCCCCAACTCGTACGCCCGCTGCCCGGTGAACACCCGGCCGTCGGTGATCGTCGGCCAAAGATCCGCCCCGATGTCCCGCCGGCGATCCCGCACCACCGCGACGAAATCGGCGTAGAACGTGTCGACCAGACCCTGCAACACCTCGCGTTGCCCGTCGCTCAACGTCTCCAACGGCGACCCCGCCGCTTTGTTGGGTCCGCTCACCAATGCCTCGGCCTGCACGCCGATCCGGTCCAACGCCGGGCGCACGCTCAGCGTCTGGAAGATCACGCCGATGCTGCCCGTGATCGTGGTCGGATACGCGACCACGTGGTCGCCGGCGCACGCCAGGTAGTACCCGCCGCTCGCCGCAACGTCCATCATCAGCACCACCGCCGGCTTACCACTGCGCTTCCGAAAACGGGTGAGCTCGCGGTACATCATGTCGCTCGCGGTGACCGTCCCTCCCGGCGAATTGATCCGCACGATGACCGCGGCGACTTTCGGATCGCGCTCCGCCGCGCTCAGCGACTCGGTAAACGAAGCCACAGGATTCAGCCCCGTCGACAGCAGCCCGCCCTGCTCGGCATTAGCAATCAGCCCGGACACGTCGAGGATCACCACACGCGGGCTGCCCAGCCGACCGTCGCGCTCCACCGCCGTTGCGGTGAGCTTCTGTCCCCCAGGCCCCAGCCCGACCAAAAACGTCGCCGGGGCACACCCCGACAGCCAAGCCAACCCGATCGCCAACACCGCCGTCCCGATGGTCTTAGTACATTTCATCACCCGATATACTACCGCGACAGGGAGCGTAGCTCAGTGGTTAGAGCTGGCCACTCATAATGGCTCGGTCGCGGGTTCGAATCCTGCCGCTCCTACCTGAACCCGCGCCGGTGCGTTTCCATGCGTGCCGGTGCGGTTTTTTGGTGCATCGTTGGTACGTGTGCACGGCGTTGCACTGCCCTCCTGCTCCGAGGTCTGCACCACTTCGATAAACGGGTCGTTCGCGCTGGCGTCGATGAAGTCCAGGTCACGCGACGTGAGGTAGTGCGCCGACGCGGTGCGCGGGCTGTTGCCGATCCACTTGCACACCGAAGCGAGCGGGTACTTCGCGTGCAGGTCCGTTTCACACGAGCTGCGCAGGTTCTGGAACAGCCGCGGCCACGCGGTGTGTCCCGCGCGTTCGATCGCGGCGATCAGCGGCTTGCGCAGCGCCGACGGCTGGCGGTCGTGCAGCATCGGGAACACGAGCGTCGCTCCTTCATCGGCGACCTCGAAGGCATCACGAAGGTACGGCTCCAGGCGCGGGAACAGCGGCACCATCCGCTGGCCCTTGCCCTCGTGGTGCTCGGTCTTCGGCGCGGGAACGCGGATCGAGCGTTTCTCCCAGTTGATGTCGTCCCAGCGCAGTTCCTTCGGCTCGCTGGGTACCCGCACGCCGGCGAAGCGGGCCAGGGCGACCAGCGCCCGCCATTGGGCGTCGGGCAGTTCGTCGATGACCGCCTCGGCCGTGGCCGCGTCGATGTAACACTGGCGCTTGGCGTTGCCGACCGAGCCGGTCTTCACGTCCGACTCGGCGAAAGGGTTGGACTCGATCAGGCCGCGCTTATACGCCCACGTGAAGGCCTGGCTCGCCGCCGAGCATCGCTTGCGTACCGTGGCCTCGCTCAATTTCCGGGGGCGTGCGTGCCGCATCCAGCGGGCCCAGTCCTCGGCGTCGGCGGGCGCGATCGACCGCAAAGGCCGGTCGGAGCCGAACCATTCGACCAGTATCCGCTGGGCCTGCTGCATCCAGAGGATGGTGGACGCCTTGACCTCGACGCGGCGGGCGTCGATCCACTCGTCCAGGAACGGTCCGAGCGTGCCGGTTTCTCGCGGCAGGCAGAGACGCGCGTTGGCGACGCGCCGGTGCAGGGTGTCGTCGATCCGTGTGAGCCAGAGCCGCGTCGTGGCCGCCGGTTCCTGGCCGTGTTTGAGGGCGAACTCCAACTCGTCGAGGTGGGTCTTGATCTCCTTGGCCCTCCGCGGGCTGATCGTGCCCAGCCGGATAGAGCGGCGCTTGCGGTCGGGGCCGTAGGTCTGGACGGTGAAACCTTGTTTCTTGCCTTCGCGGAACAGGCTGGACATAGGTTCAAAACTCCTTCCGGAAGTAGGGGTGGTGGTCCGCCAGGCGGAACGACGTGCGGGGGCCGTCCAGGTGCCACGAATCGAGCACCGCGTCAGCTCGCCGCCGCAACGCGTCGTGGGGTTCGTGGTAGAAATGGTGGGCCGTCCACGCCCGGGCGATGGTGAGCGGCAGCCGAAGGCTCGCTTCGAGGGGCGTGATGTCGCGGGGGATGCCGATGATCCACTTGGGATCGCCCCCCCCGATCTGGAGCCGCATGACGAAGCCTTGGTCGGGGTCCCGGAACCAGCCCTTGAGCGGCAGGCCGAGGATGCGGCACTCGTCCAGAACGAACCGCACCACCGGTGTCGGCAGGAACGACAGCGTGGTATAGGCGAAGTTGGAGATGCGAGAGTTCTCGCACACCGCACGCAGCCGTCGGTTGATCTCTTCCGAGTCAGGGCGTGTCTCGATCATCGGGCGTTGCCTCGCTCCTTCTTGGCCGTCGGCCGCTTGGGGCGTGGAGGCTTGGGGTGCGTCGGCTTGGGCGGCACCAGCGTTGTCGGGCTCCGGGTGGTCAGCCGCAGCCCCAGAGACGCGGCGAGCTTGTCGAGGTTGCCGCCGAGCAGTTCGGTCTCGCCCCGTATGAACCGCCACAGCACCGCGGGGTCCACGCCGGCCTCCCGCGCGATCCGCCCCTCCTTGACGCCGCGGTGCTTCATCGCCAGCCGGACGGCGGTGCGCAACTGGTCGGAGAGGGGCGGGGGCTTGGGCATTCCGGCAAGGGTAGTCGAGGATGAAGGCGGAGACAAGAAAAATCTTGTACGTATACAACGTATATAACGTAGACACTCGTGGCCGGCGTCGCGCTCACTGATCGGGCGGGGGCGGCCGGTATTCGGCTCGGAGTCGATCCAGCTCCGCGAGGCAGACGTGCTGCACCGCGCGGCCGTGGTCGTCGTGGTCTTTCAGACGATGCTTGATGTAGCCGTTGCTTGGGTTCGCCGCGGCCTTCTGTCGCAGATCGTGTTGCTCGGATTCGCCGAGGCTCCGCCAACGCGCCTCATCGTCGGCTCGTTCGCGGTCGATCGCTTCCCGCTGCGCCGGCGAGTCGCCAGTGGTCGCTGGGTCCGGCCGGCCGGCGGGCGGCGGGGCGGACGGGGCGGCGTCCAGCCGGCGGTCCGGCCCCTCGAAGCGGAGCAGGGTGCCGGCGGCGAGCCGCGAGGCGATCCGGTCGTCGTACAACCCCGCCAACTCGCCAAGCGAGAGATTCGAGACGACTGCGGTCGGCCGGCCGATCCGCTCGTCGAGCGAGCGTTGCGCGGTTTCGCGCTGGAAGTCGGTGACTCGGTCGCGTGTGCCCAACTCGTCGATGACCACGAGGTCGAGTTCGGCGTAGCGTCGCCACCAGCGTTGCGGCGTGTCGGTCTGCTGGCCGAACTCGACCTCGCCCCGGCCCAGGGCGATGAGGTGTTCGCACAACTGCGGAAAGGTCCAGTACCTGCCGCGCTGGACTTGGTCGAGCAGGCAACAGGCCGCGCAGGTCTTGCCGGTGCCGACGCCACCGGTCAGCACAAGCGGCCACTGCCCGCCCCCACTGAGCCAGGTGTTCATTTGCCGCCATGCGTCGGGGTCAATCTGCGCGACGTTGTGGAACGGGACAACGCAGCCGCTCGGCGGCAACGCAACCAGATCAGCCGCCGACGGACACGCCAATGCCGTCATATTTTCCAGGTGCAGCGGCGACGCGTCCACCGGCTTCGTTGGGGTGTTGGGGTGATTGAGTCGAGGCATTGAGGCGATTCCATTCGGCGGGGTCGTCGTCGTAGCGGTCGGCGTTGAACCAGGTCGCGGGGTAGGGCCGGAAGTCCGCGGGGCTGCCGCGAGGCGGCGGCTGCCCGGCGGGGGATTTGGCGAAGGCGCTCGTGCGTTCGAGCAAATGGCCCCGCGGATCGGCGTGGCCGGCATCGGCCAGCCGCTTGGCCGCGCGTTCGATCGCCGTCAGTGCCGCCCGCCGGGCCACCTTGCGGGGGTAGGCGTTGTAGATCGCCTCGGCCCGGGTCGCACGATCGCTGGGTGGCGGTGATTCCGAGCGCGCGCGCTCATCTGAATCTTCTTTGGATGTTCTCTTGGATGTTCGGGTCCGACCGTCTGGACCGTTGGGGGTTCGGGGGGCTGGACCGTTGGCCGCGAAACCTGGACGGTTAACCGTCCCGGGGCTTGGACTGTTACGTGTCTCGGGCTCTGGACCGTTAACCGTCCGGGGGCGTGGACGGTTGGGGGGTGCGACTTCCGATCCGGAAAAACGGGGTAAGCGGTAGCGATTGGAAGCACCTTGGCCGTTGGCACGCCGCCCACCCCCGCGGGCAAGCGTGACCAGCAGGCCGAGTTCTTCCAAGTCCCGCAGCGCGGCGAAGACGCTGGATCGGCCGATCCCCGCCAGCCGCGCGATCCTTTCGACGCTCGGCCACGCCTCGCGCGTCTCCGCGTCGGCGTGCTGCGCAATCACAGAAAACACCTTCACTCGGCTCGCACTGGACAACCGGGTCAGCACGCCAGCCTCTATCGCTTCGGCCAGGATGGGGACTCGGGGCTGGCTCATGCACGGCCTCCGCCCTCGCTCGGCGGTTCGCCACCCGCTTCCGATCCGGTAACCGGCGTCGCGTCGCCGGCGTAGTCCCGGCGCTGGCGGTAGCCGGCCACGCCTTCGACTTCGCGGACGCCGACCGTCTTGCCCTCGAAGCGGACGCGCTCACCGCGAAAGGTCACCGCGACGCCTGGGACCGTGGCCTCGCCCGCCAGGAAATGCCGGCCAAGTTCAGTGATCTCCCATGTACCACCGACCCGCTTGCCGTCCCGGAAGTGTTTCACCATAAGTTCGAAGTAGGACAATTTTTGCGCGTTGTCCCACTGCGAATTGGTCAAGCCCAAGTCCGAGAGTTTGGCGATACCGCCGGCCTCGTGCAGGCGACGCAGGACTGTGACCAGACCACGGTTGAGGCGATGCCGATATTCGACCAGCTTCGCACCGCACGTCGGGCAAAACTTGCACCCTTGGGGCAACGTCTTCGGCGCGGCCGACGAAGACGGGGCGGTCCGAGGATCGGGGTCGCGGGGCCGGTCGAACAAACCACTCACTGGTCCCCCCGATCGTCGGCGGCCGCAGCCAATTGCTCGACAACCCACGCCTCGATCGTCGTCACAGCGATCAGGCGGCGGGCACCGGCCTTGAAAGAAGCGAGATCACCCCGCCCGACCAGTCCGGCCACGAAGCGCGGAGAAAGGCCGAGCATCCGTGCGGCCGTGTCGATAGAGACGGCGACGGGGGATGCGGTAACCACGACCACGGACGAATCTGGGACTGGAGCAGGCGAGCCGACGTTGAAGCGGAGGTCGGCACTCATCACTTGCCTCCCTTCGCATCAGCCGTTCCCCCACCGGGACAGCCGTTCTTGACCCATTGCTCAACAGCCGCGCGGCTCCAGCGCACTGCTCCACCGAGCTTCAACGGGTGAGGCATCCGCCCCGTCTTCGACATCCGCCAAACGCTCCGGGTGGAACACCGCAGCAAGACCGCTACGTCTTCGACGTTGAGTAGCTTCGCCTCATCCGGCAGGGTTTCTTGTGCCTTGGCCATGGGCACAGTAAATCATGCCGCTTGGGTGTCACGATGATCGAACAAGTAAGAAGATTGGGGAAGCAGGCCCCAGCCTGTCAGAAGGGGGCAAAAAAAATGTTTGCGGCAAATAGATGGCAAATAGAAATATGAGTTGGCACATAGCAGTAGGCCGCGAAATCTTTTTACCCTGCGCGTTTTGCTCGGTTCGTATCTTGAATGCGTGCCTTGATTTCGCCGCGAGTTGGTTTGCGGCCTTCCGATATGGGGAGCACATACCCGTACAAATCACCCAAGTGTACGGAGCGCCGTTTTGGGTGTAGCGTACCGGCCTTGGTGGGAGGCTTGGTCCAGCGAATAGTCGGGTTTGCCGCCAAGACTTTCGACATCCTGGGGGCATTCGGGATGACTTTGGAGATCACGTCGAACTCACGAAGTAGCTTGGCGATCGGAATGTAGACCGAGGGGTCTTTCGGGTGATCGACGTAGCCCGTTTCGTCGGGCCGGTCTCCGGCGACGGCGTGCGGGTCGGCGGGTGTGCCGACAGACAGTGTCGCCTCCGGTTCGGTCGTAGACTCGATTTGCTCGGCGATGGCGTCACAGATTGCGTGGAGATCGTCTTGGCGGTCCCAGGATTGACCCTGAGATGCTGGACCGAGCAAGGCTCGCCCGATAGCTGGGATGGCAATGTGGTACGCCCCAAGGCCGAGTGCTTTACGTCCGGCTGCAAGCGCCGCCGCGTCTTCGGGACGGTCCAAGGCGTCTTCCGACTCCACCGCTTCCCGCAACAAGTGTCCGAACTGTTGGTCCCTCCCACGCTCCTCGGGTAGCGTGGCGACCTCGCGCATAGCCGAAAGCAGCGCAGCAAGACGTTCGTGAGCCATAGCGTGTTCCTGGGGCTCGGCTCGGGGGGAGACGCGAAGAACACAACGCGTCGCCCACCCGGACCGATACGCCGGCGATCAACCGGCTACCCGAGATCAGCATACCGCCCCGTGACGTCAATTCAAGCAATTGACACATGTAGTTTCACGACTCAAAAGTGTCACACTCAATACAGCAGACAGGAGCCAATGCAGTGCTGATGAGACAACGAATGCAACGGATTCACGCGAGACATTGGAAACGCTTATCCTTTACTCAGCATGGGCGGATGCCAAGTGTGATATATCCCTGGGCTGAAAGGCAGTGTTCCTACGGCTACGTCTTGAGTATGGTGATGGCATGAACGATCAAATGTTTCAGTCAGTGTTGGATGCCGGCGCGGCATCATTGAAGACCTTACTCATCATCCACGGCGGGGCATCAACTGCATGCCTCGCGCTTCTTTCCAATTCAAAAGCAAACGATTTCAGCCCTGCGTGGATAGCATCAGGGTTGAGTTTTTTTTGCTTGGGTCTATTGCTCACTTTTGGGGCGACTGCCTGCATGTACTTTGCGCAGTACGCTTTCCATGACACCGATTTATCCGCACCTGACGCTGCCCCATCGAAGAAGGGACACGGCTGGCGAAAGGGCTGTATTACTCTCGGAACGATCGGAGCACTTGCCTTCGTTCCCGGTGTGGTATGTGTGGCGACCGGGGTATGGCCATAGGCGATTGGCGGGTCGTGGTCGCCGGCTCTGTCACAAGCACACACACTCGTCAATTTCGCATGTAAATCGGGCCTCGCCAGACGGTGAGGCCTGTTCATGGCATTCGAGAGCAGTGTATAGGCTCCCGGTGCCCGATAAGCGTCGCGAGACCTGATATCGTGTTGACAGGTAGGTGGAAGCTCCGAATGATAGAAAACCTTGGTGGGGTGAGGCACGTGAATATAGCCCCGAGTCCTCGATCATCTGACGCCAGAGATTTACCATCGTTGCCCAGAATCCTCAAACACTGAAGACGATTCAAACGGCTTTGATGTCATGCGGGTATTCGAAGCCCCTGATACGACGTAACTTTCGATATGGAACTGACGGTGGTGCTCGCTCAGTTGACTTGGCTGCTTTCGCTCATTCCCCTCTGGATGCTCGGTCAGCCTGTTTGGCTGTAATTGATTCGCCAGGAACGACAGATACGTTCTCAGCCGTGGAGCACTGCCGCGACACTGGAGCACCTATTGTCCTCGTGGTGCGCCCCGCAAGCGTGGAGATATGGAAGCAGGGAGTAAGGGCGGAAATCCGGAAGGCGATTCCGCTCAAGAAGCTGGCGGGCTTCTTTGCACAGCATAAAGAAGAGTTGGCCCCCGAAAGGATTTACCGTGCCAAAACATGGGGGCGATTCGATCAGCAGCATCAACTGGCGTTTGTTGACGACGGTCTACTGCCCATCGTAGAGCAGGAGATCGGTGCGCGGCTGAGTGGCCTTGTCGAGAAGGTCGTGGGTCAGATGCGTAGGCAACTATCACATAGGCGAATGACCGACGCCTTTGGCCATTGGCTGTTGAAATCCACTTTTTGGCTACTGGCGGCAAAAATCCTCGGCGACAAAGGGGTCGATACTTTTGCAAAACTTGACTTTACCCGTGTCGATAAGTTATTCCCGGCCGTCCGACAGCACTATGGGTCTGCGGAAGACTTGTCCATAGGAGGTAGGGCAGAACGTAAAGCATTGTCGGCTGCTGCGGAAACGATTGAGCGATTCAGCCACCTTGGTCATATGACGACTGAATCACTTGCTTATGTCTACGAAAACACTCTGATCAGCAAGCAGACGCGGACAGCGCTTGGCACTCACAGTACTCCATCGTATCTTGTTGATTACATGGTCTGGCGTCTTGCGCCTTGGATCAAAGAGTTGCCCGAGTCTGATCGTCATGTGTTTGAGCCCGCCTGCGGCCACGCTGCATTCCTTGTTTCTGCTATGCGGCTTTTGCGAGAAATGCTCCCGTCTTCGAAGGCCCCTGCATATCGTAAGCGGTATCTTCGAAAGAGACTGCATGGAGTCGAGATAGATAGTTTTGCTTTGGAAATCGCAAGGTTGTCTTTAACACTCGCAGATGTGCCGAACCCCAATGGGTGGCAACTTAAGTCCGAGGATATGTTCCAAGGCAAGCTGCTTGAAGATGGTGCCTCGCAAGCCAATATTCTCTTGGCCAACCCCCCATTTGAAGATTTTACCGTAAGAGAAAAGCGAAGTTACGCTCGACGTGGCATCCAGGTCAACCACATCAATAAGACGGCAGAGATGCTTGGAAGAACTCTTCCGCAACTGAAGCATGGGGCAGTATTCGGTGTTGTAGTTCCACAAGGTTTTTTACATAGCAAAAATTCGGCTGACGTCCGCAAAACACTCTCGCAAGATTTCGAGATTCAAGAAATCTGCTTATTTCCGGATAAGGTTTTTGCGTTTGCTGACAATGAAACGGCAATCATACTCGGGCGGCGTCGGCAGACAGCACGAGAAGCAATCACAACCGTCCGATATTGCCGTGTTCGTGAAGGTGGATTGGATAAGTTCCGTGATTTCTATAAGCCTACATCTGAATCTTCAGTAGCCTCGTCGTGGTTCGCTCGCGATACACAATTTGATCTACGTCTTCCGGACTTTCATGACATATGGCAGTGGCTGGTCAAAAGATCGAGCTTGGATCAGTATGCCGAACTTGGCCAAGGGTTGGCATATCATGGCAAGCGATTGCCAAAGGGTAGTGTGACCATTTCGGATAAGCGCCGCAAGGGTTTGTCCAAAGGTTTTGCGCGTTTTACTTCCAACATTCAATTGCATACTTTGCCTCCATCAGTGTGGCTGAACCTCGACGAAAAAGTGGTTCAACATAGACGTACCGGAACCGACACCGGTATTCCGCAGGTGCTGATCAATTACGCTCCCGTGAGCCGTGGGCCTTGGCGTATAAAAGCAATGATTGATGGAGATGGGCATGCTGTTACCAGTAGGTTCATTACGGTGCGTCCACGCGAATCTGCGATTTCACTCGAATTTTTGTGGGCAGTGCTGAACTCTCCGGTTGCAAACGCGTTTGCGTATTCACACCTGATGAAGCGGGATATTCTTGTGGGCACAATGCGCAGACTGCCTGTGCCGCAAATTTCGACTTCAGGAATTGGATCGGTAAACGAGGTGGTGCGCCGCTACCTGGAGTTGGTTACACCGTCAGGTTTTCTTCAACCCGAGGCAGACCATAAACTGGTTCGCGAGAGATTGCTCGACATAGATGCGGAAATTCTCCGTTTGTACGATTTGCCGCCAAGTATGGAGCGGCGGATACTCGAACTCTTTGCCGGGGCGAAGCGGCCGGGCGTTCCCGCTGTCTTTGATCGTTATTATCCTGAAGGGTTTGATCCTTTTATCCCTTTGCATATCTATCGGTCTGCCGCTTTTCAAAGATCAACGGTGGATCGGCTATTAAAGCAACGGCCGAAGAATGTGCCGGAGGCTCTTGTGTCCGCATTGGCCTCTGCTTCTGAGGCGTTTGCAGAGGAATGATCTGATATGCATGGCTATCTACTGGATACAAATATCGTCGAATACTGGTTCAACGACAAAGCGCCGCAGCATGCATCTGTAGAAAATCAGATTTCCAGTCAGCCAGATGGAACGCCTATACTTATCTCGACAGTGACGCTTGGGGAAATAGAGTATGGCCATCGCGCTGTGGCTGATGAACCTACAGCGATTCAAGTTCGCTTTAAGGAGTTCCTTGATCAACATTTCCCGTATCATTTGGACGTAAAGCACTCGACAGCACCGCCCTATGGTGAGTTGCGGGCCAGACTGTTCAGCAAATATTCCCCGGCGGACAAGCGGAAAAAAATTCGCAGGCCTGAGCAGCTTTCCGATCCTGCAAGCGGCTTGGAAATAGGCGGTATACAAGAAAATGATCTTTGGATTGCTGCCCAAGCAATCGAACATAACCTTATTCTTGTTACAAACGATAAGATGAACTCAATCAAAGCTGTTGCTTCGTCATCGCTGAGAATAGAGAATTGGGCTTCCGACTCTATATAGCGACTAATCTTATCTGTTATTTTTGAATTATTGCTCTGGCAATATGTTTCCGTAGGGTGGAGGTGACGGCCAACAGGTCGCTCCGCCGGGTGAGTTGGCCCAGCTTCATCGCCAGCGCGTGACGTGTCCCCGAGCCCAGATGGCCGGAGGGTTCGAGATCGCGGATCAGCTCAGAGAGGTCCATCAGTAACGCCGCGGTGTCGTCGATGGCTCGGGCCAGCTGTTCGCCCGGGTTGTCTGCGATCCCAGACGGCTTCCGCTTGGGTGGCGACACAATGGACTGCCCCGTGCGGCCTCGACGGCCGGGGCGACGCCCCCGTGGTGGGAGTGGATGCTGCGCATCGGCATCTTCGCTGGGTCGCATGGCCTTCATGGGTTGACGGTTGCCATCGAGGTCGTGGGTACCGCGCACGGCATGCAAGTTTAATCGCCGGGGTCGCTGACAAGCGACCAGCCGAAGCCCACCTTCCGATACGCTTCGGCGGCTGAGTTTGCGGTCACCGTCCGCGGCCCCCGGTTCGCGCCGCGGTACTTCGAGTTGGGCTTGAACGTGTACGAACCGCCTTCCTGTTGCTGGGCGTCACGGGGTTCCTCGGGCGTGCTGGCCGCGCCGCCCAGCGACCCGGGGAACCGATTGGGATCGAGTTCGCCACGCTGATCCACGAGGTTCAGGTTGTCGTCGAGGTTGACCTGGCCGCCCCCGGCGTAGTCGCCGATGAAATCGCCGCCGGAAATCACACGTTGGCCGCTGAACAGGTCGTCGAACGCCGACCCCGCGACGCCGGCGTCGGCGGGATTCGCGCCGCCGTAGCGTCCCGCCGCGTTGTCGGCCGCGGCGCGATACACGTTACCCCCGGATGGGCGGCGACCCCCGCCGCCGTAGACGGTTCGCCCCCCCGCGGGGCCGCTCTGGCGGCGGGAGCCGCCGCGCACGGTCTTCACCCCGCTTTGGCCACCACTGCCCCCTCCGCTCCCGCCACCCGCTGCGGCGGAGAAGCCGCCCGCTCCGCCGGGCGAGCCCCCGCCGCCCGATCGCCGGAAGGCGGCGGGGCCCTCGCCGCCGAAGGCGTTGCGGCCGGCGCGGGCGTTGGCCGAGAGCCCCCCGAAGGTCGTGCGCTGCTCGTTGCCCGCATCGCCCGCCCCGGCTTGGTTGAGCAGTTGGGTGAAGTATCCGAGGTCGGGGCCCTGGTCGGTGCGGGCCTCCATCGTCTGGGCCAGGAAGTTGCCCAGGCGTTCTTCGGCCCCGGCGCGGGGTTGCAGCACGCCGGCCTTCTGGCGGCTGACCTGCTCGGTCAGTTCCCGCTGGGAGCGGTTGGCGTCGTCCTCGATGCCGCGCTGGACCGACGATCGGATCGTGGTATTGCCCAGGCCGCGGGAGATCAGGTCTTGCTCGGAGTTGGCCTGCGACCGCACGCGGCCCATGTCGATCCGCTCGCGCTCGGTGTCGCCCAGCGTGGAGAGCAGGCCTTCGATCTGGTCGTAGGTCTGCCCGACCCGCTCGGTGGTGGTGTCGATCGTGCCGAGGATGTCCTGATACCGGGCCTCGTTGGCGGCGTTGGCCTCCTCCTGGAGCCGGCGGTAGGTGTCGAGGATCATCTGGTAGTCGAAGGCCTTGGCCATGGTGGGGCTCCTGGTCGCGGGGGTGTGTCGATCCTACTCGACGTGACCGGAATCCCCACGGGTTTTCCGGGTGTCGATCGGACCGCCAAGCACGCCACCCGCACCGCAGCGCAGGGCGGCGCATCAACCGTCGCGGCGCTTCCTCGGAGATTTCTTCCGGGGCTTCTTCTTGGGTACGGCGGGGGTGGAGGCCTTGGCACTCGTGGATCGGCGACGCTTCGCGGGAACTTCCGGGGGAGGTTTTGGGAGGGCGTCGGGCGCGGCTGGTTGAGACCGGATCAGGTCGATCTTGGCCCGCAGGATTGGGGGCAGCGGCAGGTCGGCGGCCTCGATGACCTCGGCGATCTGTAAGTCGGTCATCTGGGCGAAGTCCAGCGGTCCCGGGGGCGTGGCGAGTTCCATGCCCACGTCCATGTCCACGCCCTGCCGGGGCTTACCGAAGCAGCGGTCAAGTACCTCACGGGCCGCCAGCACGTCGCCGGCCTTGGCCCGCTCGATCAGGCCCTTGACGATGGCCTGGAGGTCGCGGTGCGTAACCGTCTTCATCAGCGTGGCGCGGAGGGCGGCCACTTTCTTGGCGTGCGGGTTGCCGGGGCCACCGGCGTTGCCCGTGGTGAACTGGCCGCGGGCGTTGCGGCCGTTTGCCCCGTTTGTTGACGGTGGGTTTGGCATCTTTGGATTCTACCGCCGCCCCCTCTGACCTCGGCACTTCATCACAGATTCGCACTTCCAATGAGGGGCGACTGAGCCGTAGATGGCAATGCCGACGATTTCGCAGTTGCGGGACACCACGGGCGAGAATTTGAGCCATTTGAACTTTTGTCTGTCGATGCCGTATTATCCCGTCGTGACACACAAGCCGTCCAATTTTTGGCGAGCCCTGCTGCTGGCCGTATTGCTACCGACCGCTTCCACGGTGAGTCAGGCGGCAGTGCTTTGTTCACATCTTGGAGAGTCACCTACCAATCACGTTGACTTTTCTCATGGCCTGAACAGATGCGTTCAAGCTGACGAGATGCCGTGTGAAACAGCCGAACCCCCGTGCGATGAGCACGCCCCGTGTGATGATGTTCAACTTGAAGTCGATCAGGTTCGTCCGGGACACAACGAAGACGTAGCTCTTACCAACAAACCCCTGGTGGAGTGGACGATTCCACTCGGTAGTTTCACGCCAACATCTCCGCGATTGTGTCCGAGGTACTGGGGAGACAGTCCATCAGTCTTCACGCTCGGCCCACTGATCGTTCAGGCTATACGTTTTAATCTGTAGTTCCCGTGCATTGCTGTAACTGTCGTTGAAGCAATTCGCTTCGGCAAGGTTTTTCATTGCATGGGAGCTATTTCGTGGAAAATATGAAACCGTGGCTGGGAGCCTGTTGCGGCCTCGCAAGCCTGCTCGTGGGTTGTCAGACCTACGAGCCTCAAAGAATTGACCTTCAAGAATTCAGTGCGTCCTGGTCCACGCCGGACTTCGAGTCGCCGGCATGGCAGTTGGTAAGCGAGGCGGTGGGGCCTTCGGGTACGCCTGATTTCGATGCGGGTATTGGCCTGGAGTCGGCGACCGCGATAGCACTGTTCGGCAACCCCGACCTGCGGCGTGCTCGTCTGAAAGCTGGGGTTTGGGAGGCGTCCGCGGAGTTCGCGGGGGTCTGGCCGGACCCGGAATTAGGATTTGACCTGCTGAATAATCTCGACGCCGACGAAGACCCGTGGCTGTACGGTGTTTCGTTGGGCTTCACCATCCCGCTCTCGGGGCGGCTGGAGGTCGCCGAGCGGCAGGCGGACGCACACACCATTGAAGGTTGGCGGCGAGTCGCCGAACAGGAGTGGGAACTCATTCGGCGTGTTCAGCAGGTGTGGATTAAATGGGCGGTGACCCAGCATCGGGCCGACGCCCTCGCGGCCTATCTGGAAGAAGTTGAGCCGCTGGCCGACTTGGCTCAAGCCCTGGCCGAAGCAGGGGAACTCGCCCCCACCGAGGCGCGGTTGCTACGGATCGAGGTGATGCAGCGGCAACTCGAACAGATTCAATCGCAGCATGACGCCGAACAGCAACGCCGGGCGTTGCTCGCGGAGATGGGCTTACGTCCCGATACGGCCATTACGCTGCCGGCAACACTGCCCGAGCCTATCGACGTGCTGCTGTACGCAGACGCCGAGGGACTGATGCAACAGATGACACAGCATCCTCGTGTACGCAGCGCGGCGGCGAGGTACACGTTGGCCGAATTGAATTTGGAACGTGAAGTCCGCAAACAATACCCCGACCTGAAGATCGGTCCCGCGTTCGAGGAGGAAGACGGCCAGAGCCGAATCGGGTTGGGATTGGGGCTGCCAATACCGCTGTGGAACGCCAACCGCGGTGGGATTGCTGAAGCCGAGGCGGCACGAGACGTGGCGCAGGCTGAGGTCGAGGCGGCCTACCAGCACGCCGTGGCGGAAGTCGCCGATAGTCGGGCTCGTTGGCGTGCGGCCGTCGAGATGGCCAACGCCACGCGGAACGAGTTACAACCATTGGTTGAGGCTCAGGTTGTTGAGGTGCGGGCCCTCATGGAGATCGGCGAGGTTGATGTGCTGCTGCTGTACGAGGCGTTGTCGGCTGTGGTGCAGACCCGGCTGCAGGTGATCGAGACCGCGGGCGAAGAGGCCGCGGCAATGTTGGATTTAAAAGAACTACTCGAACCGCGCTGGGTCGCCACGGTGGCCGAGCGCGAGGAGGTTGAACATGAAAACGGTAAATGAAGAGATGACATATGCCCGGTGGACCGGCCTGCTGGTTTTCGCGTTCGCGACGGTCTTGATTGGCTGTGGCGACACAGACTCTCAGATCAAGCACCAAACTCCGATCGCCTCAGATCATGCCGGGCACGATCACCAGGAGCACGACGAGCAAAGTCATGAAGCAGATGACCACAGCACGCACGAGGGGCATGACGACGTGGAACACGATGACCACGGTCATGAAGGCCACGAGCATGGCGAAGAACATGCGGACGAAGACGGGCACAGCCACGACGGCCACGATCACGGTGACCAGGAAGATGCGTCTCATGCCGCCCAGACGCTGGCGGTCAGCCCCGCGGTGCGGCGCAATCTTGGGATCACCTTCGCTGCGGCCGAGCGGCGGGCGGTCACCCAGACCGTGCGAGTGCCGGGGCAATTCGAGCTGCTCCCCTCAGCCCGACGTGACTACCACGCCCCGGTGGCCGGTCGGATCGAGTTATACGTCGAGCAATATGCCGAGGTGAAAGCTGGCCAGTTGTTGGCGACGATCGACTCGCCCGACTGGCGAGAACAGCAGGCGATGGTCACTCAAGCTGCTTCCGCAGTCCTGACTACAGAGGCGGCGGTCACGATCGCGGAAGTGACGTTGCACGAGCAGGAGCAGCAGATCAGGCTGCTCGAAGAACGCGTGGATAGGCTGGCGTCGGCGGAGGTCCGACGGGTCGAACTCAACAATGACTTGAAACAAGCACGTCTGGTGCTCCCACGTCTGGAAGCGGAATTGCAAGCGGCGCGGGTACAGGTCAGCGAGGTGAAGGCCCAACGCCGAGCCCATTTGCAGACCGCCTCATCCAAGACCGGGCTGTCCGTTGAAAGGCTGTCGGAGGTGGTGGGGCAACAGGACGGCGAGCCGATGGAGCGATGGCAACAGCTCGACGCCGTACCGATTGCCGCGATCAGTGACGGGGTCGTCGATCTGCTGGCGGTGACCAGTGGGCGCTGGGTCGAGACGGGCGACGAGATCGTCGTCACGATTCAGCCCGACCGCTTACGCTTCCACGCAGATACGCTGCTGGCCGATGCGACATCGCTGCGGTCGGGATTGCCCGCCCGAGTTGTCCCGCCATCGGGTCAAGGGATTCAGATCAGCGAGTCCGGTGTCGGGGAACTCTTCGTCGGCCCGACAGCACACACCGATGAACGCACAATCTCGTTGTATACCGTTCCCGAGAAGATGCCGGGTTGGGCCAAGGCCGGAGTGCCGGGGTTTATCGAGGTTGTGCGCAATCCCGATACGCCGACCGCGCTGGCGATCCCACGCTCGGCGCTGGTGCAAGACGGGCTCGACTTCGTCTTCTTCCGGCGACTCCCCGGATGGCCCGACGAGGTGCAGCGCGTGGTCGCCGACACCGGCGAAAGCGATGGGCGTTGGATCGAGATTTCGTCGGGTCTGAACGAAGGAGACGAGGTTGTGGTGGATGGGGTCTATCAACTCCTCGCCGCGTCCAGCACCACGCTGGAAGAAGGCGGCCACTTCCATAGCGACGGCACGTTCCACGAAGGCGAGGACGAGTAATGCTGAAAGCACTCATTCGTTTCTCGATCAACTACGCTACTTTTGTGGTGCTCGCAGCCGTGTTGCTCGTCCTGATCGCGGTATATCGCCTGCCACAAATGCCCGTGGACGTCTTCCCGGAGCTGAACGCGCCGACGGTGACGATCATGACCGAGGCCGGGGGGTTGTCTGCGGACGAGGTCGAGCAATACGTCACGTTTCCGGTGGAGACGGCGGTCAATGGCATCACCGGGGTGCGGCGGGTTCGTTCGGCCAGCGCGATTGGGCTGTCGATCGTCTGGGTTGATCTGGATTGGGGGGCCAACCTGTACGACGCACGTCAGTTGGTGAGCGAACGCCTCGCTTCGGTGCGGGCATCTCTCCCCAGCGATACCCACACCGAGATCACGCCGATTACCTCAATCGCCGGCGAGATCATGCTCGTTTCGCTGTCGTCTCCGAAAGGCGAAGCCAGCGACCTTGAACTGCGGTCGTACGCGGAGTTCGAGTTGCGCACCCGGCTGCTCTCCGTGCCGGGGGTGGCGCAGGTGGTGGCCTTGGGGGGAAAGCTCCCGGAGTACCAGGTCCACGTTGACCCGCCGCGTTTACGGCTTTACGGATTGACCACGGCTGATGTCATCGAGGCCGCGCGGCAGGCCCATAGCATTTCTTCGGCAGGATACCTGCCGGATGTACAGGGCCGTGAGTTGCCGATGCGTCAGCAGAGCCGCGTGACCGATGTGTCGGACATCGCCGGGACCATCGTGACGTATCACCAAGGCGCACCGATCACGATCGGCCAGGTCGCGGACGTTCGCCTCGGTCCGGCGCTGCAACGAGGTACGGCTTCGGAGCGAGGGACACCGGCCGTCGTGCTCAATATTCAAAAATCGCCCGGGGTCAACACGTTGGCGCTGACCGAGCAGCTCGACCTACTGCTGGATCAGGTCGAGGCATCACTCCCCGCCGGCATGGTGCTCAATCGCGATGTCGTACGCCAGTCGCATTTCATCGAACGGTCGGTCCACAACGTCAAGAAAGTGCTCGTCGAGGCGGCGGTCATCATCACTGTCATCCTCGTGCTGTTTCTGATGAACGCCCGGACCACGCTGATTACCTTGACGGCGCTGCCCGTCTCGCTGGCCGTCGCATTGCTGGCGACTGACCTGATGGGGTGGGGAATCAACGTCATGACACTCGGTGGCTTGGCCGTAGCCATCGGAGTCTTGGTGGACGACGCGATTATCGACGTGGAAAACGTGTTTCGTCGGCTCAAGCAAAACGATCATAATGCGGAAGCGAAGCGTCAAAACCGGATGCGTGTGATATTTGATGCGAGCAACGAGATTCGACCCGCGATGGTGTTCGCCACGCTCATCATCGTGATGGTTTTTATCCCGCTGCTGTTCCTGCAAGGCCTGGAAGGGCGGTTCTTTCGGCCGTTGGGGCTGATGTACGTGGTTTCGATCTTGGCTTCGCTGATCGTGGCGTTGACCGTCACTCCGGCCCTTTGCCGATTGTTGCTGAGAGGAAAACTCGGCGGCGACAAGCACGAGGATGGTTTCCTGGTGCGTCTGCTCAAGCGGCTTTACCGACCCACGGTGACCACCGCTATCAGGCTACGTTGGCTGGTGCTCGGCGTGGCCGTGGGGGGGACAGCCGGGGCGCTGTGGTTGGGCAGTACGTTCGGTTCTTCATTCCTGCCGAAGTTCAATGAAGGCACATTCACGGTCTTCCTGCTCGCGCCGCCCGGTACATCGCTCATCGAAGCGAACCGCATGGCGACGGGCGTGGACCAACGCCTATCGGAAATCGAAGGAGTGCGTAGCGTCGTAAGACGGACCGGGCGGGCGGAGCGTGATGAACACGCCGAGCCGGTGAGCAACTCGGAGATCGAGGTATCGCTGGAAGAGAACGCGGACATGGCCGATGTCCGTCAACAGATCGACGCGATCCTCGACGCGGTGCCCGGCGTAACTACGATGGTTGGCCAGCCTATCGAACACCGCCTCTCGCACGTGCTGTCGGGCACCCCGGCGGCCATCGCGATCAACGTCTACGGTGAGGACCTCGACACGCTGCGCAGCCTCGCCAAGCAGATTGAAGGCGAACTGCAAAGCCTGCCGGGCGTCCGCGACGTGTCGGCCAACCGTGAGGTCATGATTACCACGTTGCCGATCGTGTACCGCCACGAAGACCTTGCTTCGGTGGGGCTCACGCCAGCAGCCGCCGCCAAGCAGGTGCAGCAAGCATTCTTCGGTGAGGTGGTCACGACGGTTAATCAAGGGGTGCGCCAATACGACCTGGTCGTCCGGCTTGATCCCGAGAAACGTAAGA
The DNA here is from genome assembly GCA_039033595.1 of Planctomycetota bacterium. Classification (GTDB taxonomy): domain Bacteria; phylum Planctomycetota; class Phycisphaerae; order Phycisphaerales; family Phycisphaeraceae; genus Algisphaera. Next base: position 47,963 of record JBCCCG010000005.1, read on the forward strand.
GCATTGACGATGTGAGGGGGCTGATGTTGCGGGGTGGAACGGGGCAACTACTGCGTCTGCGCGAAGTTGCCGATATCGGCCCGCAACAGGCCTCAAATCTCATCACCCGCGAGAATACGCAACGTAAAGCCGTCATCTCACTCAACGTCGCGGAGGGCTACAACCTCGGCGATTTGGTGAAAGAAGTGCAACGACGCGTCGATCCGATCGTTCGGGACGCGGGCTATCTCGTGTCCTACGGCGGGCAGTTCGAGGCCCAGCAATCCGCCAGCCGGACACTCCTCGTCGCGGGTCTGGGCGTGGCCGCGTTGATGTTGATGCTGTTGCACGTGTCCACCGGCTCACTGCGTTGCGCCTTGCTGGTCATGGTCAACATGCCGTTGGCGTTAATCGGTGGCATCATCGCGGTCTACCTCACCGAAGCCGGGAATCCGCTGAAGAATACCCTCGCGCTATTCGCGATCGGCGACCACCGCTACGAGGCTCCGGTCGTGTCCATCGCTTCGCTGGTAGGTTTCATCACCCTCTTCGGCATCGCGGTACGCAACGGCATCTTGCTGGTCAACCACTACCAACACGTCATGAGCGTCGAAGGTAAGTCACTCAGGGAAGCGGTGATCCAAGGCTCGATGGAGCGACTGGTTCCGATCTTGATGACGGCGATTTGTGCGGCGTTGGGGCTGGTGCCACTGGCCATGGCGATGGGCAAGCCGGGCAGCGAGTTACTCGCCCCCCTGGCCGTCGTGGTGCTCGGCGGGTTGGTGACTTCGACTTTACTGAACCTCGTCGTGGTTCCGGCAGGGTACTACCTCATTTTCCATCGAAACCCTCAAGCAGCACTGGGGCATGCTCAGCAGGATTGGGTGGTGGACCACGCGAGCGCGATTGCAGATCAAGGAGTTGATAACACGTAGTCTTATCTCGGTACCTCTCCGCTCCACAACCATGTTCGCACATGGTCGCCTATCGCCCGTAGTCGAGCGGGTTCGATCCGAACCACGTAGCTGGGGTCCATCCCCGGCATCTCGTGACCCATGACGCGTAACACCGCGTTGCGGTCCGGGTGAGTGTCGGCGACGGTGCGGAAGGTGCGGCGTAGCGAGTAGAAGCCCATGGTCTGGATACCTTTCCGCTTGGCCTGCCGTCGAAACGCCAGCCCGAGCGGGTCGTTGCGCGTCACGCGGACGATCTCCTCGTGGGGCCCGTCTTCGCGCTCGACGGTGCGGGTGTGGATGTGCTCTTGCATCCAGGGGTTGCCGAAGGGCGTGAGGAAGGCCAAGTGACCTCGCTGCCGAGGTACCTCCTTGATAGCTTCCATCGTCTCGGGCCAGAGGACACAGGATCGAGCAATCCCGGTTTTGGGTCGATCGAAATCGAGCACGCCACTGTTTTTAAAAGCCGCGGTGATCGCGGCTGTGGGCAATGCGGCGATGTCGGCCTGTCCGTAGGCCGCGTTGAGCCCAAGCAGGATGAACGCCCGCAGCGACGGCCGCGCCCCGTCGAGCAGAGTGCGAATCTCGTGAGCCTCGAACATCGTCCGCCGGCGGCGCGACGCCTTGCGGACCACCGACCGCGAGGGGGGCTTGAACAGCCCGCCGTATCGGATCGGCCGGTCCAGCCACTCGACGGCGTAGCCCCAGGTAAACATGGTCTTGATTGACCGGATGTGCTTGCCCATCGTCTTCGGGCCGAAGCGTTCGCCCAGGCGCTGACGCAACGGCTTGAAGTCGTGTGGCCCCAGGTCGGCGGCGGGACGATCCGACCCCAAAACCTCGGCTGCGATCAGGCAGGCGACGCGGTAATCGGCGAAAGTCCGCGGGTCCAGTTCGTCCGCGGTGACCCGGGCCTGCTGGAAATCCAGATACTGCTGGACCAGGCCGCCCAGCACGATAGGGGCGGCGCTGCCTGCGTCTCCGGTCGATCCGATGTCTTCGGTGTCTTCCAAGTCGCTGGCCTCGGGCACGGGCGATGGGTCGTCGTCCTCATGCCACCCGCCTTCGTCGTCTTCGGCGACCACCCGCCACACGGGGGCTTCGGGGCCTTCGTCGTTGATTACCAGGTCCACGTCGGCCCCGAACTCGAACCGGCACGTTGCGCGCAGCTCGTCCATGAAATCGCCGGTCGGGTGGTCGAGGCAGATGGTTTCCACCCGATCGTCCACCGCCACCTCGACCAGGGTGTGCGCCTCGGGATCGAACTCCCACCGCCACGCCGGCCCGCCCCCGGAACCCCCATCTCCCCCGGCACCCCCATCGCTTCCGGGGGCCTCGATACGCGCCAGCAAACCCGGCCCGAGTTCTTCTTCGAGTTGTGCGGCGAGGTCACTCGCATACGCATCGGCTCCGGGACGGCGGTCCAGCCACATCGTCCGTTCCCCTCCGGGCCAACCGGGGACCACCACCCTCACCACCTCGATCCCGTCATCGGGCCGCCACCGCCACGCCGGCCCGGGCTCGTCGTCGCCCTCGGCAACCCCGCGTTCGAGTCGGCCCGGGCCGAACGCCTCTTCGCAGGCCTCGATCAGCGCTGCCGCCAAGGGGCGTTCCCCGACCGACCCCACGGCGAGGGTTTCCGTCGGCCCGCCTACTACGCCGACGTGAACGGAGACCGTCTGGAAACATTGGACGCCATCGGAATCAAATCGCTTCATAGTTCTCCTCCCGAATGGGGGGTGTGACATCACTCCGCGGTGGACCTCCCGCCGCGGCAAGGCTCAGTTGTTCGTCGATACCCCGCGTCGCCGCCGCCCGTTGGCGCGGGGACATTGCCGCCAGGGCCTGCGCCCAGACCCCGAGGCGGCGCAGCCATACCGCCCGCTCCCGCTCGGGCAACGCCGCGAGCGCCCGGCGGATCAGTTCGGACTCGACCGCATCGACGACGGCTCGCGCCCCGTCGGGGGCTTGCTGCGCGGCGGTGCGTCGCCCTGCTATATCGCTTACTGCCCCGCCCTCTGCCGTTCGCGCCCCCGGAAGGTTATCCGCCGGGTCAGATAACTGACTGTGCTCGCTGCTGTTTACGACAGAAGGCGGTGTACCCAGATCGAATCCTGCCGCTCCTATTTCCCCCTCCGCCGCGTGGCGGTCGAACGCATCCCCGTCGCCCCTCAACGACACAACCATATGCACCCGAACGTCTCGCGAGACGCCCTTTGTCCGGGAGCGGGCTTGTCTCTTCCGCACAACCGTTACGGCTTCTCAGCCCGGTGAGTTATCGAACGTAAATGTTTTGAATACCGGCGTGTTGCCCCGCAAGCCGGCTTCACTGTGGGTCCGGAAAAGTCGATAGCAACTCCGATTGTGACGACGTTTCCCGTCTTGCTGGAGTTGGCCATGCACAAGCTTCTAACCACCGCAACCGCCCTCGCCCTGACCGCACTCGTCGGCTGCGGCACGTCGTCGATGTCCAGAGTCGACGCCCTCGGCAGCGACAGCCAGTCTCGCGCGCTCAGTCAAAACCAGTTGGTCGTAGAGCTCGCAAGTTTCGACGCCGACAGTCCGTCGGGCATCGCGGTATCGACCGAGGGCCGCGTGTTCGTCACCTTCCCTTGGCTCGACCAACAGCCTAGCGCAGCCGTGGCGGAGCTGACGCCGCAGGGCGACGCGGTGCCGTACCCCAATACCGCGTGGAACGAGTGGGACGCCAAGCCCGGACCGTCTGCGCTGCGCGCGATCGTTAGCGCCCAGGCGTTGACGATCACCCGCGAGACCGACGGTGAATTCCTTTGGATCCTCGACTCGGGCAACCCGCGGGAACACGGGGTCGTCGTGGCCGGGCCCAAGCTGTTCAAGATCGACCTCGCCGACGACACGGTCGCGCAGGTGTTTTATTTCGATCACCAGCGCGATTTCGCCGCCGACAGCGTGCTGAGTGACGTACGCGTCGATCCGTTGCGTCATACCGCCTACATCAGCGACGCCCGCCGCGGTGGCGTGTACGTCGTCGACCTCAAACAACGCGAAACCCGGGCCGTGCTGGTCGCCCACGAGTCAACTCGCCCCGACCCCGGTGTGTCACTGCCGGTCACGCCGACGTCCGCCGACGTCGGGTCGCCCGACACGCTCCGCTCCGGCGTCGCGGGCCGCGAGCTCTCGGCCGACGGCCAGCACCTGTATTACCACGCCCTCGCGGGTCGTACGCTCCACCGCGTCCCGACCGCGGTGTTGCGTGACCCGCAGCTCGGACCGCAAGACTTGGCAAGCCGTGTCGAAAACCTTGGCATCACCGGCTCGGCGATGGACGGCTTGGCGTTCAACCACGACGAGGGCGACCTGTTCATAACCGCCCTCGAACACAACGCGGTGTTCGTGCGGCGCACCAACGGCGACATCGAAACGCTGCTAGCCGATGAGCGGCTGCGTTGGCCCGACTCGTTGGCACTCGCCGGCGACGGCTACCTTTACCTGACCGCGTCGGCGCGATACCTCAAGCAACCGATCGCGCAGCGCTCGGTCGCGGAGGCTAAGGGTTACGTGTTGAAGGCGTCGCTGGATTACCTGGCCTGCGCAGCGGTCGCGGCTAAGGAGGCCGAGGAAGCCCGGGCCGCGGCCGCCGAGTCGCAGCAGTTGGCCGCGGAAGCCGCCGAACGCGTCGCCGTGGCGCAACGGCTGGCCGAGGAAGAAGCCAAGGTCGCCGAAGCGGCCCTGCAGCAGGTGGCGCGCGCCGCGCAGGCCGTGACGGTGAGTCAGTTCGAGCTCGCCGCCGCCGAAGAACACGCCGCCGACCGTTTCGTTGCGCAGAAACACGCCGCCGCCCAGGCGCAGGCCGACGCCCAGGAAGCGGCGTGGCAGGCGGACGCCTCGGTCCAGGCCGCGGCGCAGGCCAAGGAAGCGGCGAGGATCGCGGCGCTGCGGGCCGCCGAGGCCCAGGAAGCGTTGGCGCTCGCCGAGGCACGCACCGCGGTGGCCGATCAATCCGAGGCCCAGGCACGGCTCAGCGCCCTCGCGCACCAACAAGCCGTCAAAGCCGCCGCCGACGCGTGGTCAGACGCCCAAGAAGCCAAGCAGTTCGCGAGCCGGATGCAGGACGCCGCCGAGGCCCATCAGGCCCGTGCCCAAGTCGCCGCCGATGCGTGGCGGGCCGAAGCCGGCTACGCCCAGGAGTTCGTCGCCGCCGCCGAGCGGGCCCAGCGCCTGGCCGAGATCGCCGAGCGGTCGTACAAAGACGCGCAGCTTGCCGAAGTTCGTAACGCCAACCCCGCCGGTGCCGAAACCTACGAGTTGGCCGACGTGCCGACCGACGGACAGTAAACCCCGGGCATTGGTTTCCCTGTTCCGACGGGGTAAACGTCTTTACGACAGAACCGTTGTGGTCGCCGCAGGCAAGTGGACGATCTCACCGCTCACCCGCCGGACGATCAGGCCGTCACGCAGATCCACGTCGATAACGCGTCCTTCGATCACCTGCCCGTCGTGCCCCAGCCGGACGTCACGGTGCAGCATACCGCACTTGCGCCTCCAGGTTTCGAGCAGCCGCGACTCGTCGCGTTCGTTCACCGCCGCTTCGATGTGCTCCACCGCCGCCTGCAACACGTCGAGGCGATCTGCGTCAGCGCCACACATCTGCAGGCTGGTAGCGTGTCCGCATAGGTCGGCGGATAGCTGCTCGGCGCCCAAGCCGACGTTGACCCCGACACCCACCACCGCGTAGCAAGGGCAGGCCTCGACCAAGATGCCGGCGAGCTTGCCGCGGTCGGTGTAGATGTCGTTGGGCCACTTGATGATCGTTTCCGTGCCGACGGGTTCCAGCCAGCGGTCGAGCACGCGGGACAGCGCCACCGACACGGCGAAGGCGATGCGCTCGAGCGCCGCCGGGGTCGCGGGAAGGATCAGGCTGAACGTGAGGCAGGCCCCCGTCGGACTGTGCCACGTCCGGCCCAGCCGCCCGCGCCCGGCCGTCTGGTGTTCGGCCACGATCAAACCACCCGTCGCTTCGTCACCGCGGGCTTCGATCAGGCGACGCGCGAGGTCCTGCGTGCTCGCAGATTGACGGAACACCTGCACCACCCGCGACGGGCCGAGACTCGCCGTCAACGCGTCGGCCCAATGTTCGAGAGGTGTGTCGTTCAACCTTCGATATCCAGGCCTAGGTCGAGGTTCACCGACGAGTGCGTGAGCGCTCCGACCGAGATACGGTCGACGCCCGCTTCCGCAGCGGCCCGGACGGTGTCGAGCGTGATCCCCCCGCTGGCTTCGAGTTCCGTGCGGTAGCCAGAGGCTTGCGCGGCGGCGTCGCGTTGGGCGACCGCTTGCATCAGTACGTCGGGTGACATGTTATCGAGCAACACCAAGTCCACACCGGTGGGGAGTACCCGGGCAAGTTGATCGAGCGTATCGACTTCGACCATCACGAATTTCAGGCCGGGTATCTCCCGTCGGGCGCGTTCAGTCATCGCTCGCAGCGCTTCGGTCATCCGCTCCGGTGGTACGTGGGCCAGGTGGTTGTCCTTGATCAGTACCGCGTCGTACAGGCCCATCCGGTGTGTGCCGCCGCCGCCACAGGCCACGGCGTATTTCTGCAGCCCGCGCAGGCCCGGCAAAGTCTTGCGGGTGTCGTACACCTTCGCCGGAGTATGGGCGATCCGGCGGGCGAACTCAGCGGTGTGGGTGGCGACGCCCGAGAGGTGGCCCGCGAAGTTCAGGGCCACACGTTCGAGCATCAACACGCTACGCAACGGGCCGCACAACTCGGCGACGACATCGCCCGGCTCAATCGTGGCACCGTCCACCGCCGACGTCTGGATCTTAACCGCCGGGTCGTAGGCTTTGACGATCGCCGGCAGCAACGCCAGCCCCGACAGCACCCCGCCCTGACGCGTCACGATCCGCGCGACACAATCCCGATCCGCTTCGATAAACAACGAAGATGTCGCGTCGAGGCCGTCGGGGCCCAGGTCCTCGCCTCGGGCGGTTTCGATCAGACGTTCAAGATCGTCGGCCGAGATGAATTCATCGAGTGCGGGCATGGTCAGCTGTGGCTCATCGAATGCCGCGTCGTAGGAAAAAGATACGATACCGACGGGAACCCAATGCCACAAAGCGGACGGTATCGCCCGGCTCCATCGCGAAAGCGGCGAAGTACCGTCGCCAGCCGCGCCAACGCAGCATCGGCCCGCCGTCGGCGAAGTCGGTATCCACCGCTCGCTCATCGGGCAAGATCAGGGTCAGCTCCGACTCGCGGAGCGACGCCGAGGCCTTGGGCAGCGAAACGTAGTGGTTCTTTAGCGCGCCGGGTTCAATGAGAACGTCCATCAACGGACTCGCCGCGTCTTCCAGGACGTACCACGCGCGCATATTCTGCTTGGCAAAGGCCGGGCCCACATCGAACGTTTCGACTTGGCGCAGCCGAATCATCGTGACGTACGGCCGATCACGACGCCCTCGCCAGTAGTCTTCCGGAGCACACACGGCGGGGTTCCACCGTTCACAGAGCTCATCGATCTGCTCCGGGGTCTGGTCCGCGTAGTCGTGGACGTCCTCGGCCAGGGCCGTAGCCATGAACGGGCCGCCGGAGACCTTGAAGAACAAGCGCTCGCCGGGTTTGACCATGCCAAACGGCGGGCAACGCGCCTTCATCAACCGGCTCTCGACGGTTTTCTGACCCGACAGGATTAGCCGGAGGTACTCACGTTTCAGGATGGCGACATGGATCGACATGTAATACCCGCTTAGGCCAGCAGGCCCTTGGCGACCAGCCAAACCCCGGCCGCGCCCGCTCCGATATACATCACCAACGTAAACGGTTTCTCGGGGATCACACGGTTCAGCCACAACCCCAAGAGCGACCCCAAGGGCACGAGCGGGATCAGGATGATCGACGCCCCCAGCGTCTGGAGCGTGATCAACCCGAGCCCGACGAACGTCGGCAGCTTCAGCAGGTTGAGGACGAAGAAGAACAGCACGAGCGTCCCGACCACCCGGCGTTTTTCTAGGCCCTGATCCAGGATATACACCGTCATCACCGGGCCCGCGGCGTGGGCCAGCGTCGAGACGAAGCCCGCGACTCCCCCCGCCGAGAGCCCCGCCCCACGGTGGCGCGGGATACCCGGCACCCTGCCGCCCGCCATGCGGTAGACCTGCAGCGCCACCAACAACACGCACACGCCACCGACGGTCAGGTTCAACGCGGTCTTGAGCGAGTCGCCGCGCTGCGCCGCCTCGGCGTCGCCCTGCGTAAAACCCCACAGCAGCATGCTGCCGAGCAAAATTCCCACGACCCCGCCGGCCAGCGACCACTTGAGGTGGAACCCCGAACGGTCGCGCCGGTGCTGTAACACGGCGACCATGTCCGCGGCGATCAAAATCGGCAGCATCACGCCCACCGCCACCGCGGCGTCTAGCGCGACCGCGACCAGGGGCACCGCGAGGATGCCCACTCCCCCGCCGAAGCCGGACTTGGCCACGCCAGTGATCAGCACGGCCAATGCCAATGCCGACAACGCGACCGCCGCAGGGGTGGTGGACGGGATGAGATCGAGCAGACCGGCAAACATCGAAGCCAAGTCTAACCCGCTCAGCCGAGGTAGGTGTAACCCGACAAGCCCTGCTCGTAGAAACGCCGCAGCACGCCGGACTCCTCGACGGTCAGCTTGTTCTCGCGTACCGCGCTTTCGAGAGCCCGCCGGAGCTTGCGTCGCAGATGGTCGGGCTGAAACTGGACGTACTCCAGCACCTCGGCAACGGTATCGCCCTCGACCACCTCGGTGATGTTGACCCGGCCATCAGCGTCGAGGTGGATGTGCGCCGCGTTGGTGTCGCCGAAGAGATTGTGCAGGTCGCCGAGTGTTTCTTGATAGGCGCCGACCAGGAAGACGCCCAGCAGGTAATCACCCCCGGTGTACGGGTGCAGCGGCAGCACGGAGACGTCGGCTTGCCCGCTGTCGGGGTTGGCGACGAAGCGGTCGATCTTGCCGTCCGAGTCGCAGGTGATGTCGGCGAGCACGCCGCGGCAGGTCGGCTCTTCGTCGAGCCGGTGGATCGGCATGACCGGGAATAACTGGCCGATCGCCCAGCTGTCGGGCAACGACTGGAAGATCGACGCATTGCAGAAATAAATGTCGCTCAGCAATGTCTCGAGCCGGGCAAACTCCTCGGGCACCGGATCGAGCTCCTGCGCCATGCGGTAAACCCGGGAGCAGATGGCATAAAACAGACGCTCGGTCAGGCCGCGGTGTTCCAGCGAGCAATACCCCAGGCTGAACAGGCTCAGCGCTTGCTCGCGGGCGACCTGCGCATCGTGGAAGTATTCACGCAGGTGTTGAGCGTCCAGCGCCTCAAGGGTCTCGTAAAGCGTCTGCACCGGGGCGGGCATGGCGGCAAGCACGGCCTCGTCGAACGGCCCGGGTATCTCGAAGCGGTCGAACCCCGACCACCCCGTCACGTCCATCACCAGCACGCTGTGGTGGGCGACCATCGCCCGCCCCGATTCACTGATAATGGTCGGAGCCGGCACACCCGCGCCGCGGCAGACCTCGCCAACGTGGTAGACCACGTTGTTGGCGTATTCGGCGAGCGTGTAGTTGGTGCTCGACTCGTTCCCGCTCTTGGTGCCGTCGTAATCGACCCCCAGCCCGCCGCCCACGTCGAGGTATTCCAGGCCCGCGCCGAGCTTGGCGAGTTCGGTGTATACCCGAGCCGACTCGACGAGCGCGGCCTTGAGCGCCCGCATGTCGTTGACCTGACTGCCGAGGTGAAAGTGGACCAGTTTCAGGCAGTCGAGCATGCCCTCGGCTCGCAGGAGTTCAACCGCTTCCAGCACTTCGCTGACGAACAGCCCGAACTTACTGCGCTCGCCGCCCGAGCCCTGCCACCGGCCCGACCCAGCGCTCGAGAGCTTGACCCGTACGCCGATCGCGGGGCGAACGCCGTGGGCCTTGGACTGCTCGATAATCAGACGTAGCTCGCTGAACTTCTCGACGACGGGGATGACGTTCTGGCCGAACTTGCGGGAGAGCACGACCGCCTCGATAAATTGACGGTCTTTGAAGCCATTACAGATGACCAGGGTTTCGGGGTCGTCTACGAGCGCCATCACCGCGAGCAGTTCGGGCTTGCTGCCCGCCTCGAGTCCGAAGCCGTGACGGCGTCCGAAACCTAAGAGTTCCTCGACCACGTGTTTCTGTTGGTTGACCTTGATCGGGTACACGCCGCGGTAGCACCCGGCGTAGCCGAACTCCGCAATCGCGTCGCCGAACGCTCCGGCGATCTTCCGTAGGCGGTCTTCGAGGATGCCCGAGAAACGCAACAGCAGCGGCGTCGCCAGGTCGCGCTGCCGCAGGTCGTTGACCAGTTCGTAGAGATCGAGCGAGTGAGAAGCATCCCCGCCGGGCCTGACGCGAACACGGCCTCGCTCGTCGACCGCGAAATAACCCTGCCCCCAGCGCGGCAGGCCATATAGCGCCTCGGCCGCAGCGGGGCACCAACGCACGGCTCCCCCAGCGGGATCGGGATCAGGCAACTCAATGTCGAGCGAAGTCTGCGTCATAGGCATGATCCATGGCCCCAACGGAAGAGCGTTGCATCACGGCAAACGGCGTACGGTTACCAAGAGCCCGGCGATACGCTTATCGTTTAGCCCCAATCGCGCGGACCACCATGGCCGTTAGCACAGGTGGCGTAAGCTTTGATCGTCGTTAGTGTAGCGGACCTCACCCGTAAAAAAACACCCCTAACGGGGGGTGTTCGAGGAGTGGATAAGGATGAGAAGTTGAGCAATCAGGCGTAGCGTCGACGCATGGCCATCAGGGTGCCGCCGCTCAGCAGGAGCAGAATCGAACCGGGCTCGGGGACCTGGGAGTAGAACTGGAAAAACTCGCTGAGGTGGCCCGAACCTTGAACGCCACCGGTCACCGAGATGTCCTTAAACACGTGGATTTTCTTGACCGGATCAAAGGTGATGCCGTCCTCGATGTCCGCGAAAATCGCATCAACTGAGGCCGAGAGAACGCCCAAGAGGTCGCCGGCGGGCACGGGGCCGTCCAGCACTGTTTCGCTGAAGTTGACAACACCGTTGCCGGTGGCCGAGGCGTTAAGCAGGATGGCCGAAACGCCGTCGATAAAGAAATCCGGCGCTTCGGGGGCCACCATGACGGTGAAATCAAAGTTCACATTAAGCGTTTGGCCGGAAGCAGCGTTCCACGATTCTTCAAATTTCAGGCCGATGTCACCGGTGTCCGTATCGATACCGCCGGTCACGAACAAGTCTGCCGCGGCGGGAGCGATCGCGCCGCCTGTTCCGAAGCTGGAAAAACTAAAATCGCCGAAGATTTTGTCGCCGACCTGCAGCGTTTGACCATCGTCAAGGTCGTCCAGAGAAATGCGATCGGTCGTCGCGATGAAGCCGGCGTCGGCGGAAGTAGACACCAAACCGACAGCCAACGCCAAGCCACACGCGGCGAATCCCACACCCAATCTCTTCAAATCGTCGCCAAACATTTTTCTCTCCACACTTTATCCCCTGAGGGGCTACGCCATCCGTGGTCGCTTGCCTCCTACACCTATATGTGTGAGACCAAAATTAAGGTTCCCACCTACGTAAAACAATTATAAATCGCCCAAGATAGCAAGGCAAGACAAAAAACCGTACGAAAATATCGCGCATCGACCGGGCCCATTAAGTTAATGGGCCAAACCTGCGGACACGGGAAATTTATTATAAGATTAATTTCTGAATGATTTTAGATTATGTTGACACTAGATCGTTACGCTGTCGTTGCGCTTTGTCCATCTGCTCGGCTGTCGGACTCGTTCCGGTCTGCATCATCTGCACGAAAGAATCAAACAGATACCGACTGTCGTGCGGTCCGGGGCTGGCCTCGGGGTGGTATTGGACCGCGAAGATCGGCTCGCTGGCGTGGCGGAAGCCCTCAAGTGTGTTGTCGTTGAGGTTCAGGTGTGTAGGTTCGCCTCCGACCTTGGCCAGGCTGTCTGGATCGACCGCGAAGCCGTGGTTCTGGCTGGTGATCTCGACCTTCTGTGTGCCTAGATTCTGGACGGGCTGGTTGCCGCCGCGGTGGCCGAACTTGAGCTTGAACGTCTCGGCCCCCATCGCGAGGCTCAGCAATTGGTGGCCGAGGCAGATCCCGAAGATCGGCATCCGGCCGAGCATCTGCTTGAGGTGATCGACGGTGGGCTGCACGGCCGACGGGTCGCCGGGGCCGTTAGACACAAATAACCCGTCGGGCGCATGCTCGGCGATCGCCTCAGGAGGAGCGTCGTACGGCAGTACCGTGACGTCACAGCCCGAATTCGTCAGGTTTCGGAGGATGTTCAGCTTGGCACCGCAGTCGAGCGCCACGACCTTCAACCGTTTCTCAACCGGCGAAACCGCGCCCTGAGGCGGAGCCCAATCACCCAGGTTCTCGTCCCAGCGAATCGGCTCGTCACGGCTGACGGTCGCCACCAGATTCCGCCCCACCAACCCGGCCGACGACCGCGCCGCTTCGACCAGCCCCGCATCGCTTTGCGTTGGATCGGTACACAGCACGCCCCGCAACGCCCCCTCGGTCCGCAGCCGACGTGTCAGCGCCCGCGTGTCGATCCCGGCGATGCCCACGACGCCTTGCCCCGCCAGCCAATCCTCGAGGGCCGCGGTCGCCCGGTAGTTGCTCACGCGGTTCGACAGCTCCCGGACCACAAAGCCGCTGACCTGAGCCTTGAAGGATTCGAGGTCGCCTTCGTTGACGCCGTAATTGCCGATCAGCGGGCAGGTCATCGTGACGATCTGCCCGGCGTAGGACGGATCGGTGACCACTTCCTGATAGCCCGAAAGCGACGTATTGAAACACACCTCGCCCTCGACGCAGCGCGGCGCGGTGTCGCCAAAGGCGCGGCCCGCAAACATACTGCCGTCTTCAAGCGCCAAGCGAGCGGGCACGGGGGGAGCGGACAAGGGAGCCGATTCGGATTGCGTCATGGCCGGGAGTGTAATCGCCCGAGTCCGGGGGGCCAAATACCCGCCGGCTACAGGCCGAACGCCACGCCTAGTTCTTCGATCACGCCGTCGTCCATCGGCGAGATCTCGCCGAGTTGCGTGGCGCTGACGATCGCGTCAGCGGTGGATTCCAAGACCTCCAGCCGGTCGAAAGCGTCGAGGACCGTGGTACCCAGCACGAGGACGCTGTCGTTTTCCAGCAGCGCGATGGGGTTGGCCGGGCTCATGAGTTCGGCGATCCGGGCCGGGTCGCGGAAGACCGTCTCGTGAGGGATCGACTGGACTTGGCGCAGGAAGACAAAGCTCTCGGGGATCGTGCGTGAGTCGAGCTCGACGCCGCTAAGCGCGAACGCTGTGGCGTTGACGGGGGTGGCGTTGACCACGGCCGTGATTTCGGGGTGGCGTTGGTAGATCGCTCGGTGCAGCGTGGCGGCGCGGCTGGGCGCCGCGGCGGCCTCGCAACGGCCGCAATCGATCCGGCAGAGGTCGCCGGAGACCAAGCTCTGACGGTCGACATTCGTGCGGTTGATCACGAATGCGTCGTCGTCGAGCCGGGCGGAGAAGCTGCCCTGGGTGCTGGTCATCAGACCCTGCTCGTAGCCCCGCCGCACGAAACCGGCGAGGTCGCTGCGGGTCTGCCGCTCGGCGGTCCGCGGCGGTTCGGGGTCGTAGGCGGGCCAACCCACGTCGCCGCGGGCCGACTGCACCTGCTCGGCGGTTAAGGGCCGGGCCCCACCGAGTGTGCGGGCACGGATAATCGAACGCGCGGCGAACTCCAGCGTCTCGAACCGCTTGAACGCTCCGTGAAGCGACCCACCTCCGACCACAACGCCGTGGTTCTCAAGCATCACGCAGTTCGCCCCACCCGCGAAACCCTCAGCGATGACATCGCCCAAGGCCTCGCTGCCCGGCAGCCGGTACGGGCTGAACGCGACCTCACCGCACACGCGTGCCGCCTTGGCGAACACGTTGGTGTCGGGGGTCTGCTTGCACATGCTGAACGCAACCAGCGCGACCGGGTGGGCGTGGACGATCGCCCGCAGACCGGGCCGGGCGTCGTAGATCTTCTTGTGGAAAGGAAACTCCGATGACGGCGGGTGCTTCCCAACCCGTCGGCCGTCGGGATGGACGGCGACGATGTCGTCGGCCCGCAGGTTGCCCTTGTCTACCCGAGCCGGGGTGATCCAGATCACGCCGTCCTCGTCGCGGATCGACAGGTTGCCCCCCGACGTGGTGGTCATGCGAAAGCGATAGATCCGCCGCATCGTCTCGACGAGTTGCTCGGCGGGGGGACGGTAATCAAGCGGGGCACTCATGGCTGATTTTTGGTGAAGGGTGAGAAAAAAACGTCAGCCGCCAAAGGCTTCCTCATAATCGGCGAGGGCGGCCTCGACGACGGCCGCCGCGTGATCCCGGTCGTAGGTCATCTCGACCGACATCTGCGATGCCTCACCGGGCACCATCTTGTAGGTCGCGAAGTAGTGCCGCAGGCGTTCGATCAGGACCGAGGGCAGGTCGGTGATCTCTTCGACTTCACCGTAGACGTTGTCGTTCTCGAGCACCGCGATGATCTTGTCGTCGGCCTCGTTGCCGTCGACACACTGCAGGCCGCCGATGACCCGGGTATGGATCAGGATGTCGGCTCGGTTGATCGGGCGTTCGCTGATGACGCATACGTCGAGCGGATCGCCGTCGCCGATCTCGGCCCGGGGCGACAACGACGTGACGCGCTGCCCGCAATAGGTCTTGGGCACGAAGCCGTACAGCGCCGGGGGCTGCGAACTGCTGCGTTGCGGGCGGTCGATGCGCATATAGCCGGTGGTTTTGCTGATCTCGTACTTCACCAGGTCGAACGGGGTGATCTCGATGTAGGCCTGCAAGTGGATCGGCGGCTTCTTGCCGGGCTCGAGCCCGTGCCACGGGTGGGGACGCCAGCGGTAGAACGGCGGGGGGAACGAATTGCCGGGGGCGGGAGGCGTCATAGGTTTCCTGAGACTTTGCTTGTGTGGTTCTGGACTGGAGAATCAGCGGCCGGCCTCTACCACGGGCGGGAGCTCGGCGTATCGTGCCGCGGGCTCGGCCCAGGCGCCGTCGGCATCCGGCTCGACGCGCTGCGACTCGATCGAGGCGCGAACCACGGCCCGCATTGCGGCGAGATCGGCCAGGTGGCCCGTTCCCTTGGCCTGGGTGAGCAGGTTGCCCATGGCGGTAGCTTCCTCGGGCCCAACGATGACCGTCTTGCCCGTGGCATGGGCGGTCATACGGTTAAGTAGGCCGTTCTTCCCGCCGCCGCCGAGTATATGCAGCACGTCGAACTCCCGACCGAGCACCGACTCAAGCGTCGCCAATGTCTTGCGGTACTCCAACGCCAGGCTTTCGAGGCAGCAGCGGACCATCGCCCCGACGGATTCGGGCACAGGTTGGTCCGTCTGGCGGGCGTAGTCTTGCAGCCGCTTCACCGCTCCACCGGGTCGGGCAAACGCGGGGTCGTTAACGGGGATCAGCGTGCGCAGCGGCTCGGCCCCCGCGGCCTGCTCGGTGAGCTCGGCGTAGTCCCACGCCTTGCCGCCGTCGCGCTCGAGGTGACGGCGGATCTCCTGGACCAGCCAGAGCCCGCTGATGTTCTTGAGGAAGCGTACGGTCCCGCTGACGCCCAATTCATTGGTGAAGTTCGCCTCGGCGGCCGCGTCGGTGATGCACGGTTCGTCGATCTCGGCACCCAGCAGCGACCACGTACCGCTGGACAAGTAGCACCACCGGCTGCCCTCCTCGGCCGGGGCCGCGGCGATAGCGCTGGCCGTGTCGTGGCTCGGCGGCAGCACAACCTGAACCGACGCGGGCAGGCCGGTCGCTTCGGCCACGTCAGCCCGCAGCGTGCCGATCGACGTGCCGGGGGCCACCGGCGACACGAGCGGCCCCACGTTCAGCCCCAATTCGCCGAGCAGCTCACGGTTCCAGTCGCCGGTGCGCACGTCGACCATCTGGCTGGTCGAGGCGATGGTGCGCTCGATCTTCGCCTCACCGCACAACAGCCAGTGCAGCAGGTCCGGCATGAACTGCAGCGTTCGCGCCTCGTCGAACACGCCCGGTTCCTGCGCGGTCCGGCCGTGGTACTGGTAAAGCGTGTTAAACGGCATCAACTGGATGCCCGTGGCGTCGTAGATGTGGCGGGCTGAAACCCGCGACGTGACCTCGGCGAACGCTCCGTCAAAAGCCGGATCACGGTAACAGCGAGGCAAGCCGAGCATAACGCCCCGTTCACTGAGCAGCGTCCAGTCCACGCCCCAGGTATCGACGCCGACGCTCTCGGCGACGAGGCCCGCCCCCTCCAGATGCTTTGCCGCCGTGGCCAGGCCATCGAGGATCTGCCGCCACAACCCGGTAAGGTCCCAACACAACCCCGCAGGCGTGGGCACGGGCAGGTGGCGGAAGCGGTGGACCTCGTGCAGTTCGAGCCGGCCGCTCGATAGCGTGCCGACGATGACCCGGCCGGACTCGGCCCCGAGATCGATAGCAATATGTGCGGAGGTGGGCATAGGGTGGTGGTTACCGATCGTTAGCTAGCCATTGGTGGTTAACAGTTGGCCGGAAGGACAGACGGCGGAAAGTGCTGGGAAATTTTCGGCCACAAGTTAACGGCCGAAAGCCAACTATCCATTTACCGCATGAACGCCTCGTGCAATCCGCCATCAACGCTGATCACTTGGCCCGTGGTCTTCGACGACTGACTCGACACCAGGAAGTACGCGGCCTCGGCCTGGTCCTCCGGCGTGATCGGCTCGTTGAGCAGCGTCCGCTGGGCGTAGAACGCCGCGAGTTTGTTCCGCAGCTCGTCGTCGGATTCCTCTTCCCCAAATGGAATTTCGTACTTCGTCAAAGACGCGATGACACGGTCGCGGGGGAACATCGTCGAGCCCTTGACCACGGTCGCCGGGGCCACAGCGTTGACGCGGACCGTCGGGGCCAGCTCGATCGCCATCTCACGGACCAGGTGGTTCGCCGCGGCCTTGGACGTGTCGTAGGCCACCGAGCCCTTCTTAGCCACGACCGCGTTCACCGACGTAGTCAGCACGGCCGAGGCGGGCAGGCCCTGCTGCTTGAACAGGTCACGCAGCTCATCGAGGGTGTTGTAGAGGCCCATAACGTTCACGTCGAAGGTGAGCTTCCATTGGGTGTCGGTGAGCTGGCCCGTGCGGTCCGGCGGCACGAACACGCCCGCGGTGACCACGAGGTTGTCGACGCCGCCGTAGGCGAGGACGGTCTGCTTGATAAGCTCTCGGATCGATTCGCGATCGGTCATGTTGCAGGTCGCGCTGATCGCCGGGCCGCAGCCAGATATGCCCGTGCCGGCGACGCCGATACCCTGGCCGTAGATCTCCGTGAGTTCGTCGGCGGTGCCCTGCGCGGCGTTGGCATTCATGTCGGCGCTGACCACGTGGGCGCCCTCGGCGGCGAGGCGGTGGGCAACCTGCTTGCCAATACCCGAGCCGCCGCCGACGACGACGGCGACATTACGCGCCAGCTCCTTTTCCGGGGGCATGCGCTGGAGCTTGGCTTCTTCGAGCAGCCAATACTCGATGTCGAACGCTTCCTGCTGCGGCAGCGCGATGTATTCGTCGATCGCCTCGGCCCCGCGCATCACCTCCACCGCGCAGTTGTAGAACTCGGCGGTGACCCGCGACTCGCTCTTGTTTTTGCCCCAGGCCACCATACCGATCCCCGGGATCAGGATCACCGTCGGATTCGGGTCGCGCATCGCCGGGCTGTTGTCGTGCTTGCAGGCCTCGTAGTACGCGGTGTAGTCCTTGCGATACTGTTCAAGCCCGTCGGCGAGACTCTGCTTGAGCGCGTCGAGGTCACCGCTCTGGGGGTCCCAGCCGACGTACAACGGCTTGATCTTCGTCCGCAGGAAGTGATCGGGGCAACTCGTGCCCAGCTCGGCCAGACGCGGTGCGTCGTTGGAGTTGACGAAGCGTAGGATGGTCGGATCGCTCTGCACGGTGCCGATAAACTTCTTCTGCTGTGAGACCTGTCCACGGAGCCAAGGCAGCAGCTCAACCAGCAGGTTGTCTCGTTCGTCGTCGGCCAGCGTCACGTATTTCTGCCCACCGAACGTGTCGTCACCCTTATCTTTAGACTCGATATACCGCGCCGCCTTTTCGATCAGCGACAGGGTCAGGTCATAACACTCCTTGTCGTCGTCGGCCCAGTTGATCAGGCCGTGCTGGCCCATAATCAGCCCCTTGAGGCCCGGGTTCTTCTCGACTTCGCGTTGCATCATGAGCCCGAGCTCGAAGCCCGGCCGCAGCCACGGCACCCAGCCAACCTCGTCACCGAAGATCTCCTGCGTCAGTTCGCGGCTGCGCTTGCTGGCGGCGATGGAGATCGCGGCGTTGGGGTGCATGTGGTCGATGTGCTTGGCCGGCAGGAACCCGTGAAGCGGCGTGTCGATCGAACTCGGACGGGGGTTGAGGTTGAAGGTGGTGTGCGGGAAGTAGCCGACCATCGCGTCTTCGGCCGGCGTCTTGGGGCCGATGCTGTCCATGCCCGCATAGACGCCCTGCAGGCTCATGAGCTTGTTCTGGTAGAGCGAGGAGAAGTTAACGGCCTTCGCGGTGCGGAGGTCGCCGCCCGAGCCCTTCACCCATAACACCTCGACGGGCTCGCCGGTGACCGGGTCGGTCTCCATGGCCTTCGACGAGGTGTTGCCGCCGCCGGTGTTGGTGATGCGCTGGTCGCTGCCCAGCAGGTTCGAGCGGTAGACCAGGCGTTCGATCGGTCTCATCCCCGCGGCGACGGCATCGTCCCAGCGGTAGTTCACGTGTTGAAAGGAAGTGGGATCGGAAGCGGTGCTCGGCATGCTAGGGCTCAAAAACAAGGAATCTAAAACAGAAAAAAACAAATACGAAAACAAAAAATATCATAAATACACCCTTTGTCAATCGATTTTATTTTTGCTTAAATGTGGTTGACGACCATAATTTTGCCCGTTATTGTTGATTTTGAGCTTTGGTCTGATCCGCAAAATCCGCAAAACCCCGCCATGATCGCCCTGCAACGCCACCGCAAAATCCTGAACCGTGTGATCGACGAAGGCTCGGCGCGAGTGTCGGTGTTGGCCCGCGAGCTGGGTGTTACCGAGGAGACCATTCGCCGCGACCTCCGCACCCTCTCGGAACAGGGCATGCTCGCACGAACCCACGGCGGAGCGGTCGCACTCGAACGCCAGGACGTTCATCTCGACCTGCCCTACGATCAACGCCACGCCACCAACCCGTTCCAGAAAGAAGCCATCTCTCGCGCCGCGGTGCGGCTCATCAAGCCCGGCCAGGTCATCGCCCTCGACCCCAGCTCGACCGCCTGTCAGCTTGCTCGGCTCATCCCCGACATCCCGCTCACCGTCGTCACCAACTCCCTGGTTGTCTGCACCACGCTCTCGGCCCACCCCCAGATCCAGGTGATCTGCACCGGCGGCACGCTCGACCCCGAGGCGATGGCTTTCTTTGGCCTCCACACCCAACGCGCCCTGGAAAGCCTCAACGTGGAGCGGCTGTTCTTCTCCTGCCGTGGGCTCGACCTGGACCGTGGCCTCAGCGAGGCCAACGACCGCCACGCCGCGGTCAAGCTGAGCATGATCGGATCCGCCCATCGCTCCACCCTCCTCGCCGACACCAGCAAGCTCGGCCTCGCCTCGACCGTGTTTTACGCTTCCGTGGACGTCGCCGAGCACATCATCGTCAACCGCCCCGAAGACAAGCCCGGTATCGACGCCGTCGAGCGCCTTCGCAAACGCGGCGTCCGCGTCGATGAGGCCGACCTGATTCAAGATCAGCCCAAGCGCGCCTGAGCCACTTATCCCCACCGTCTCTGTTCGCCGCTCCGACCCCCCGCCCCGAGAAGACTCTCCCTTGACCGCCAACGCCCCCCCCGATCAACCCGACGTCTTGCTCATCGGCAGCGGTATCATGTCCGCCACGCTCGGGGCGATGCTCCGGCACCTCGATCCATCGCTGTCCATCGAGCTCTACGAGGGGGCCGACGACTTCGCCCTTGAAGCGTCCAACGGCTGGAACAACGCTGGCACCGGTCACGCGGGTATTTGTGAGCTCAGCTACACCCCTAACCGCGGTGAAGACGGCGAAGTCGACGTCGCCAAGGCCATCGAGATTTTCCACCAGTTTGAGCACTCCAAGCAGTTCTGGGGCTACCTCGCGCGGCGGGGCGTCATCGAAGACCCCGCCACCTTCGTCAACCCTGTGCCGCACATCAGCTTCGTCTACGGTCAGGAGCAGGTTGACTTCCTCCGTTCCCGCCACGCCCAGATGATTAAGCATCACTTCTTCACGGGTATGGAGTACACCGAAGACCGCTCGGTCATCGAGCGGTGGGCACCCCTGCTGCTGGCCGGTCGCGACCCGAATGAACCGATCGCCGCGACCAAGCTCGACGCCGGTACGGACGTGAACTTCGGCTCGCTCGCTAAGCAGCTCGCGCAGTGGCTCGGAAAACAGGACGGCTGCTTGGCCAAGACGGGACACCGCGTGCTCGATCTCGACGAGCAGCCCGACGGCCGGTGGAAGGTGACTATCCGGGACAAGCGGGCCGGCAAGACCTTCACGAAGATCGCAAAGTTTGTCTTCATCGGTGCCGGCGGCGGCAGCCTGACGCTGTTGCAAAAATCAGGGATTGACGAAGCGAAGGGTTTCGGCGGTTTCCCCATCGGTGGCCAGTGGCTGATCTGCGACACGCCGGAGATCGTTGAGAAGCACCGCGCCAAGGTTTACGGCATGTCGCCGGGCGCCGCGCCGACTATGGCCGTGCCGCACCTGGACTTGCGCATCATCGACGGCAAAAAAGCCCTGCTCTTCGGCCCGTACGCCGCGTGGACCACCAAGTTCCTTCACAAAACTGGCCGATATTCGGACCTCCTGCGTTCGATTAAGCTCGACAATCTGGCTTCGCTGATCAAGGTCGGCCTATACAACCTGCCGCTGGTGCGGTACCTGATCCAGCAAGGCCTGCAGAGCATGAACACGCGCATGGGTGAACTCAGAAATTTCTACCCGGACGCAAAGACCAGCGATTGGAAGCTCATCGACGCGGGAATCCGCGTGCAGGCGATCAAGAAAGAAGACGGCGACGCCGGCATCGTCCACTTCGGCACCGAGGTCGTGACGAACAAGACCAGCACCGTCTCGGCCCTGCTCGGCGCGTCGCCGGGCGCTTCGGTCTCGACCAATATCATCCTGCAGGTCGTTAAGCGGTGCTTCGCCGACCGCCTCGCCACCCCGGACGGTCACGCCCAGATGAAAGAAATGGTCCCCAGCTTCGACGAAAACCTTGAAGACCCGCGCTTGGCGACAAGGCAAAGCGAACTGAGCGATCAGGCCGTCATGACATTGAATTTGGCCTGATCAACGCCACGCCACTCTCGCGCCTTCAACTCCAACGCGCCGCCCTCTCGCCGAGACTACCCGCGGCCCGAAGTCTTCCACCTCGATTAACATTACCGCCTTTTCCCTACTCCCAACACGCTCCGCGAGACACCCCATGGCCATCCGCATCAAACCCACCGCCGCACGCCGTGCCCTCGACGCGCTCGACCACTTCGCCATTGAGTTGCCATCGTGGGGCTTCGCCGACACCGGCACGCGCTTCGGCAAATTTGCTCAGGACGCCGCCGCGTCGAACCTCGAAGAAAAACTCCACGACGCCGGCCACGTGCATTCGCTCACCGCCGCCTGTCCGACCGTGGCCGTGCACGTGCTCTGGGACTTCGACGACCCCGCCGACCCCGCTTCGGCGCGCAAGACCAAAGCGCTCGCAAAAAGATACGGTGTCAAGATCGGCTCGATCAACCCCAACCTCTTCCAAGATCAGGAGTACAAGTTCGGCTCGTTCTGCTCGCCCGACGAAAAGGCGCGGAAGGCAGCGATGTCCCACTGCTTCGACTCGGTCGCGCTGGGCAATGCCGTGGGAAGCAAGTCGCTGGCGATGTGGATGGCCGACGGTACCAACTACCCGGGCCAAGACAACATCCGCCGCCGCTTCAACGATCTCAAGGGCGCATTCAAGAAACTCGGCGGCAAGATGGCACGGGACTGGAGGGGCGCGACGATGCTCATCGAGTACAAGCCCTTCGAGCCCGCTTTTTACCACACCGATATCCCCGACTGGGGTGCTTCGCTCTTGCTCTGCCAGCACGCCGGCAAGAACGCCAAGGTGCTCGTTGACACCGGCCACCACCTGCCCGGCTGCAACATCGAGCAGATCGTGGCGCTCTTGCTCAACGAAGACCGCCTCGGCGGATTCCACTTCAACGACCGCAAGTACGCCGACGACGACCTGACGCTAGGCAGCATCGACCCCTACGCCGTGTTCCGCATCTTTAACGAGATCACCCAGTACGAGTACGACCGTAAGCTCGCCCCGGGCGCGTCGAAGATCGACTACATGATCGACCAGTCGCACAACCTCAAGCCGAAGCTCGAGGCCATGGTCCAGACCGTGTGCGAGGCGCAGAAGCTCTTCGCCAAGGCCCACCTCGTGGATCGCAAAACGCTCGCTACCGCGCAGGCCAAGGGCGACATCGTCGCGGCCGAGTCGTTGCTCAAGGCCGCGTTTGACGCCGACGTCACCGACCTCTTGGCGAAATGGCGCAAGAAGCAAGGCGTGCCGGCGGACCCGTTGGAAGAGCTGCGCTCCAGCAAGATTATCGCGCGGCTTGGGAAAGCTCGCGCCAAGACGCGTCGAGACGCGGGCATCGTGGCGTCGGGTTCGTATGCATGACCCGGGCTCGTGAAGCCCGCGATCCGGTATGTGTCATGCGGCCACCGCGCGGGGATCGGCGAACACACGGACCGCGTCGGCCAATAGCTCACTGGTGGTCAGTTGCCGGACGCGGTGGATCAAGGACTCACCGATCCGCGTGCCGGCTTTGATCAGCAAGACTCCCTCGGCGCTCATCAGATCATCGGCCAGAGTCATCCCGACGCGGACCTGACGCGGACGCAGCTCGACCACCTCACGCTGAGCCGGTGTTTCGGCGGTTTCGACGAGGTTCTTGAGTAACGCATCGCACAGCTCGGGGTCCAAGCGGTTGCCCCGCCCCGATTCGATCGCGCGTCGCCCGGCGCCGCGATCGATTTTTGTGGGATCGGCCCGATCAAACGTCGCCGAGTCGTAAACGTCGGCCACCGCGAGTAACCGGGCCACCGTCGACACCGATTCCTTCTTCCCCTCGGCGTTCGGCACCGACGCGTCGTAAGCCTCGGCCTGATCTCGGACTGCCCGTGCTATCCGCGAAAAACCCGCCACCCGCGATAACACGTGGTAGCCGTTTTCGGCCGCTTCGCGTTGCTTGGCTCGGGAAACCGATTCGCCCGGCTTCGTGGGGGCGCCGCCGATAACACCGATCTCGTGTAGCCGCGTAGCGAAACCCAGGTCGCGCAGACCGTCTTCGTCGAGTCCGACCCACTGCCCCAGACGCTGGGCGATCAGCGCGACGCGCTTGCTGTGCAGGCCTAGAGCCGGGTCGGACATCTCCATCACCGACGCCAGGAGTTCCACGGTGTCTCGCAGCGAGTCCTGCATGACCCGGTTGACTCTGCCCAGCAGCTCGTTCTGTCGCCGGACCTGCGCGGTGCGTTGCTCGACCTTCTCTTCGAGCTTGGTGTTCCACTCGGTGAGTTGATCGTTTTGCTGTTGGGTCAATTTCTGCAGTCGGCGGTTCTCGACGACCAGGTCGTGGCTGCGCAGTCCGTCGGCGACACACCGCCGCAGGTGCTCATCGTCCCACGGCTTCATAAGGAACTGGTTGACGTGGCCCTCGTTGATTGATTTCTGCGCCGCCTCAAGATCGGTGTAGCCGGTGAGTGTGATACGGAAGGCGTCGGGTTGCAATTCGTACGCCGCGGCGAGCACCTCGGGCCCAGCGACGTCGGGCATCCGCTGGTCACAGATGATCACCTGAATGGTTTCGGTGTTCAGCAGCTCAATCCCCGCGGCCCCGCCCTCCGCGGTCAAGACCTCATAGCCCCCCCGACGCAGGGTACGCTTAAGCGATCGCAGGATGCTTGGCTCGTCGTCGACCAACAATACCCGACGCGGAGCCCCGGCTTGGTCCGGTTTCGTCGGTTCAGTCATGACAGGTACTCCTCGGCCCACAACAGGTCGAATACGCTGAATTGTTCGGGGATGCGGCAGCGGTCGGTATCGTGCGTTTCTTCACGCTGGCGTAGCTCGGGCACCAGCTCGATTCCCGGCAGGTGCGACGCTCGCCCGACCTCGTCGGCGAAGATCTGTAGGCTGTTGATCGCTTGTTCGTCAAGCGCGTCGGCGCGGCAAGCGTCGACCGTGTAGCCGCGCGACTCCAGGAGCAGCCGCGACATGGTGTCGGGGTCGCGGCCGTCGTCGGTTACCCAACGCGCGACCGGCCCCGTGGCTTCGTCGGCCCAGTGCCCCACACGATTAGCCTGCTCGAGCATCTGTTGGGTTTCGGCGATGCGCGCCGGTAAGACCTGGGCAATGCGGAACGCGTCGTCGCTGCTGAGCGACAGTGCTTCTAAGGCCGCCTGGGTCCGTGGTGACGTGCCGGTGGTGAAGTCCAGCCCGATGCCCATACGCTGAGTGAGCGTGTCCGCGAGCGCCACGATCGCGGTGAGTCGTGACGCGGCAAACTCCGCGGCGGTCACCGCGTGGTGGTCGCGGGCCGCTTCGCACAGGGCGATCGGCAGGCCCCAGTGCCGCATGATCGCGGCGCCAGCCTCGGTGTGATCCATGCCGAACGCCTCACGTTCACGGAAAAGGAACTTCTTATCGCCGGGACTCGATTGCGTCGCGACCTGCTCAAATAATGTCGGCTCGGTAACGAGCATCGCCAGCTGGCCAAAATCGTGTAGGAGGCCCGCGGTGAAAGCCTCCTCGGGCAGGCCGTAGCCGACCTCCCGGGCGATCAACTCGGCGGCGGCGGCGGTCGCGACGCTGTGGTACCACAACAAAGCGTGCCCCTGGCGTGCCCGACCGATAGCGCGGAGCGCGGAGCCGGCGCACAGCCCGATGACCAGATTCCGCACCGCCATGACGCCCAGGCGTACGACCGCGCGGCCAACGTCGGTGATATCGCCGTTCCGGCTGTAGAACGGCGAGTTGGCGATCCGCAGCACCTTCGCCGCCACGGTCGGGTCACGGCGAAGCACGTCGGCGATCAGATCCGCCGAGACGCCGGTGTTGGATGTTGCCTCGATCACCGCGGGGACGATCGCGGGCAGAGGCGGCAGCGTCTCGATACGCTGGGCAAAGCCGGTAGGGGTGGCGGTCGTGCTCAAGAGTCGTTCTCCCAAAACGTGATGACTTGGCCGCGGACTTCCTGGCCGAACTCAAAGGGGCGGCAGCTCCACTGCAAGGCGCGGCCGGCCAAAACCACCCCGCCCGAGGACAACCCGGTACGAGACAGGACATCGGGCACGATGTCACATATCGCCTCGGGCAGCACGTCTGTCGCGGGCATGCCGATGACCTCGGCCTGTTCACCGGGCAAGAGCTCGGACATCCTCGTGTTAGCCCCGACCACGACCCCGTGCGGGTCGATGCACAGCACCCCGGCGTGGATAAACTCCATCAGCTCCTGCGTAAAGTTGAGACCGAGGTTCGCGTCGGCGGCGCGTTGGTCCAGCACGGCGTTGAGTTCGCGAAGCTTCTCGTTTTGACGCGTCACCTCGGCGGCGAGCTGCGAGTTGGCTTTTTCTAGCGCCCGCTGCTCGAGGGCGCGGCGCAGGTGCAGCTTGAGTTCTTCGTCGTTCCAGGGCTTGGTGAGGTACTTATAGATCGCCCCGTCGTTGATTGCGCCGATGATCGCGTGGACTTCGGAGTAGCCGCTGAGGATGATCCGCAGCGTCTCGGGGTTGCGGTCGCGGACTTGCTGAAGCAGCTCCGCCCCGGTCATACCGGGCATGCGGAAATCGGACATGACCAGATCGAACGGACCGTGTGCGTCGATGACCTCCAGCGCCTCGGCGCCGGATTCGGCCGTGAACAACTCGTAGTCTTCGCGGCGGAGCAGACGCTTGAGCGCGGCGAGGATGCTCTGTTCATCGTCGACCAGGAGGACGCGCGGAGGTGGGGCGTGGGCATCGGATACGCCACAGAATTCGGCATGGGGGTCAAGCAGCTTGTTCACGGGCGTTCTCCTGCGGGTTGGATTCGGTGAGTGCGGGCCCCTGGATCGGCAGCGTGATACGAAAGGTCGTGCCTTGTCCGACCACGGAATCGACCGTGATCTGCCCGTCGTGCGACTGGATGATGTTGTAGGCCAGGTTCAAACCCAGGCCCGTACCCTTGCCGACGTCTTTGGTCGTGAAGAACGGGTCGAAGATCCGCTTGAGGTTTTCCTCGGGGATACCGCAGCCGGTGTCGGCGACCTCAACCCAGACACACTGGTCTTCGTGGCCGGTGCGGACGGATACGGTGCCGGCTTCCTTCAGCGACTGCGCGGCGTTCACGATGAGGTTGAGAAACACCTGAGACAGCTTGCCGCCGAAGCAATGGATATCGGGGACCTCATCGAAATGGGTCTCGACGGTGGCGCGGTACTTCAACTCGTTGTGGGCGACGTTGAGTGTCTTCTCGAGCATCGTGTTGACGTTTTCGATGCCGAGTTCGGGGCTGTCGACGTGGGAGAAGTCACGTAGGTCGGCCACGATCTGGCGCACCCGGCCGGTGCCTTCGACCGATTCACCGATCAGGCTGTCGAGGTCCTCTATCAAGAACGGGAGGTCGACTTCTTTACAGATCTTTTCGGCGTTCTGCGCACTGGCGACGGCGTCGCCCTGGTCATTTACCGCCGACCGAAGCTCGTCGAAAGCGGCGAGAACCTGCTTGAGATCGGACAGATACTCACCGAGCGTGTTGAGGTTCGAGGAGATGAACCCGATGGGGTTGTTGATCTCATGGGCGACACCCGCGGCGAGTTGGCCGATGGACGCCATCTTCTCGTTCTGCAGCATCTGGCTCTGCTGCTGCTCGATCTGGGCCCGCAGTTGCTGTTCACGCTCAGCCTGGGCCTTGATCTCGGCGAGCTGCTGCTTGAGTTCTTTCTGCAGTGTGGCCAGGTGCAGGTGTGTCCGCACCCGAGCGATCAGTTCCATCGACTCGGCCTGCTTGGCGATGAAGTCCGACCCGCCGACCTCGAACCCGCAGATCAGCTGTTCGGGTCGCGTGTTGGACGTGACGAACAGCACGGGGATGTCTGCGGTGCGCGGGTCGGCCTTGAGGGCCATGCACAGATCAAACCCGTCCATCTGCGGCATCTCGACGTCGGTCAAAATTACGTCCGGCGGCGTCTCGGTGGCTTGCGCTAAGACCAGCTCGGGGTTGTCGAGTTGATCGACCACGAAGCTGTAGGCTTCGAGGCTGCGGGCCATCGCCCGACGGGCGGTCGCGCTATCGTCGACCAATAGCACGCGGAACGGTCGGCCGTCGGCGTGGCGGGATTCGGTATCGAAGATGCTGGTTTGACTCATGCGGCGGCTCCGGAAACGGACGAGGGCTCAGTGAGATTCGTTTGGGCGCTGTGGAAGGCTTGACGGACGCGGCGGGCGTGGCGCAGATGCGTCCGCACCCGGGCGCGTAGCTCATCGGGATCGAACGGCTTGAGCAGATAGTCCACCGCGCCGGCCTCGAGCCCGTCGATACGCTGACGATGACCACCCTGGGCGGTGAGAAACATCACCGGCACCGGCGGCAGCACGGCACCGGTCACGCGGTGGATCATGTGCTCGCTCTTACGGAACCGCCGCAGGAACATGTGCCCCGACAGCCCGGGCATCGACACGTCGAGCAGCACCAACTCCGGCAGCCAAGGTCCGAGTTGCTTAAGCGCCTCGGTGCCGCTCGTCGAAGTCTGGACTTCGATCTTCGAACGCCTCAACACCCGACAGATCGTCGACAGCATCGCGGGGTCGTCGTCCACCGCGAGCACCGCGGGACATGTGGTCTGGGGGTTTGGGATGATCAAATCAGCCTCGGGAAGCGTCGCTGAACGCGGCAATACAGGTTCCGTTTTGATCGGGTCTGAAACAGACCGGGATAACCCTGGTTTTTCGCGGAAGGAGATTTTCATGAACGGGCTCCGTTAAAAACGTTAGAGGCAAACAAGCGGATGAGTACGGCCGATAAAATCACGCGGCGGCGTCACCCATGAGCTGCTTGACGTGTGTAAGCAGGGTTTGGTTTTCAAAAGGTTTCTGCATTCCGCGGGTCGCGCCGGCGTTGACCGCGTCCTGGATCTCGCTACGGCTCTGGGCCGAGACGATTAGGACGCTCAGGTGCCGGTGCTCCGGGTGCGTACGGATGAAGCGAAGGACTTCGTGGCCATCGATGCCGGGCATCTGCAGGTCGAGCGTCACGAGCTGCGGCTTGAAATCGTTCAGCACCGCACCGGCCTGGAAGCCGTTACCCGCCACTTGCGTTTCGTAGCCCGCCCGGCGGAGCACCCGCGACAGGCTGGCCGCCATCGCCGGGTCGTCGTCGACGATCAAAACCCGATTCGACGGCCGGGCGATCTCCACGGGCACCGGCAACCCGTTGTCTACAAGAAACCGCCGGAAGTCGGCTATTTCAACGCGGTGGTCGCCGCGACCGGGCAACTGGTAGGCGGGAAGTCGACCGGCTTTGATCCACCGCAGCACGGTGCGGTAGTTGACGCGGCAGTGGCGAGCGATCTGGCCGGTGGTAAGGGTGGCGGCGGGCATGGGCGGGCTCCGTGGGCTGTCGTCAACGGTTATGCGACGAACAACCCAAATATTGCATTTGTGACCGACGCGACAAATGCGACATCGTGCGAATCTGCCCACGAGGCTTTAAGCCGGGCAAGACGGTCCGGCTCGGAGGATTAAGCGACTTAGGTATGGCGTTCTGAGACCCACCGACCACACGGTGCAGAGCCCACATTCTGCCCGTCACCGCCGAGCCGCGTGCGGTGGTTGATACACTGCCCCGATGCCTGCCACCGCACCACCGTACGAAGACTTGCTCGCGCACCAGCGCGAAACCGCCCTGCTCGCTTCCACGGCGTCACTGCTGGGTTGGGATCAAGAAACCATGATGCCCCCCGGCGGGCTCGAGCACCGTTCCAACCAGTTGTCCCAACTCGCGGGCCTGGTCCACGGCCGGGCGACCGATGCTCGCGTCGGCGAATGGCTCACCGCTTGTGAAGCCGACACAGAATTGATGCACGACCCCACGCAACCCGCCGCGGTCAACGTGCGTGAATGGCGACGAGATTACGACCGCGCGACGAAGCTGCCCGCGGAATTGGTCGTCGAGTTCTCACAGACCACCAGCAAGGCCAAGGCCGAGTGGGACACGGCAAAAACGCACAATGACTTCCCACGTTTCGCGCCGTGGCTGGACAAGATCGTCGAGCTGTCCCGGCAGAAGGCGGCGTGTTACGGGTGGGACCCCGCGAGCGGCGAGCCGTGGGACGCGTTGGCCGAAGGCTACGAAACCGGCATGACGGCTGCCGCGGTGACCGAAGTGTTCACCCCGCTGCGCGAACGGTTGGTCGACCTGGTCGGTCGTTTGGGCGAGGCGCCGCGGCAGCCAAGCAACCGGTTCAACGAGTTGAAGCTGCCGGTGGCCGATCAAGAAAAACTGGTTCGCGCCGTCAGCGCCGCGGTCGGCTTCGATTACCAACGCGGCCGACTGGACGTCTCGTCGCACCCGTTTTGCTCCGACACCCACTGCCACGACGTACGCCTGACCACCCGCTTCGCCGAGGACAACTTCAACGACGCACTCGGCTCGACCATGCACGAGACCGGCCACGGCCTCTACGAGCAGGGCCTGCCCCCGGAATTCATCGGCACCCCCCGCGGCGAGTCAGTGGGCCTGTCGATCCACGAGAGCCAGTCCCGGTTGTGGGAGAACCAGGTCGGTCGATCCCGCGCGTTCTGGTCGTGGTGCTTCCCGAAACTCAACGAGACCTTCGGCGATGCGGTTTCCGGTTTGACCGAAGAGGAGGTGTACGCCGCCTGCAATCGCGTTCGGCCCAGCTTGATCCGCGTCGAGGCGGACGAGGCGACCTACAACCTGCACATCATGATCCGCTTCGAATTGGAACGGGCGTTGCTGAAGAACGAGCTCGACGTCGGCGATCTCCCGACCGCGTGGAACCAGAAGTACCGAGAGTACCTGGGCATCGACGTGCCCGACGACGCACGCGGGTGTCTACAGGACATCCACTGGTCGATGGGCGCGCTGGGCTACTTCCCCACGTACACGCTGGGCAACCTCTATGGGGCACAGTTCTTCGAAACCGCGACCGAGGCGCTCGGCGGACGAGAAGAGATCCAAGCGATGTTTGCCCGCGGCGAGTTCGCGCCGCTGCTCGATTGGCTCCGTACGCACATCCACGAGCCCGGCAGAACGTTCACTTCCGCCGATCTCTGCGAGCGCATCACCGGCCGGCCGCTATCGGCCGACCCGTTGCTGCGTCACCTTGAATCCAAGCTGCCCCCAATCTACGGACTCGCATGAACCCTATCCTCGATTCCATCACGATCCGCCGCGCCGATCTTCACGACGACGACGACGCATCCGCCGTGGCCCGCATGATTGACGATTACGCGGCCGACGCTTTCGGCGACGACCGACGCCTGCCCCCGGAAGTGGTCGCCTCGTTACCCAATGGTTTACGGAGCGCCCCGGGCGCGATCGCGCTACTGGTCGAAGATGCCGGGTGCCCCGTGGGTGTCGCCGTGTGTTTTCTGGGCTTCGCCACCTTTTCGGGGACGAGCAAACTCAACGTCCACGACTTCTCGATCAGCCCATCACACCGAAGGCGCGGGCTAGGCCGGCGACTCATGCGCGCGGTCATTGATCTCGCTGCTGCCGAGGGCTGCGGCAAGCTGACCCTCGAGGTCCGCCACGACAATGACGCGGCGAAAGCTCTTTACGCTGAGACGGGGTTTTCTCCAGGGGTAACCCCGTACGAATTCTGGACGTGCAACCTTGGGGATTGACGGGGCAAGGTTATCGTCCCGGGCATCGGGCATCCGTGAAAATACCGTGCATGGAACTGTCTTTCCGCTGCACAAACGTGGGCTGCCTGGCCGGCCTATTTATCGTGATTTTCGCGGCTCTCGGCCTCACTGCGCCGTTTCTGGTCGGAGCGTGGGCCGCGATCGAGATGGGGCTGCTGTAATCCGCGATCGATCCTGAGCCGATGTATATAATGTAGTTGTTCTTTGACAATTGGGGCCGACTGGTATCGACCGGACAGGGAAGGTCGGCGGTCGCACGTCGAGGTGTACGTTGGCCTCGTTAATCCACGTACAAAAACACAAATGCCAACGATGAAACCATCGCTGGTCGCATCGGCTTCGCGCCGGCGCGACTCGCTGCCTAATTTTTAGGTAACGAACCCCCTCGGGCGCTGGGCCCGTGGCAAACGAGGGGATGACAACGGGCTCGTCCAATGCAGGCGTCAAAGCTGCGGCGGACTAAACCACACTTTGACTGGAGAAGCAGCAGGCTGTCGCTGGCCGTCTGCGGATCGAGATTAAACCAGCGAATATGCGTGTAGAAGCTGCCGATTGACTGTACCGACACGGGGGTTCGAATCCCCCCGGCTCCACTCCGGACATCTTGCGGTGTTCCGCTGAACGTCACCCCGCCGGGTTCGCCCGGCGGGGTTTTATGTTGTGCAGGCTTGAAGCCAAATGACCGTGGCCAAAACCGATTTTATTTCAGATCACTCTCGTTCGGCGACGAGCCGTGCCGCATCGAACTTCAACGCCGCACCGCGCGGGCCCTCGGCGGCGGGGTTGATCGCGACCAGAACGCGTAACGTCGTCCCCGGGGCGATCGCCGAGACGGTAAGCGGGTTCCATGCCTCACCCGATTCAAGGTCGGCGACTTCGTATGTCCGGGTCGCCAGCGTCAGATGCTCGCCGGCTCTGGCAGACGGGCTTTCCAGGCGTAGCTCAATCGACTCAGCTTCCCGGCTACCGGCATCCGGGAGATCGCGGGCCACGGCGACCGAAAACTCGTATTCCCGGCCCGGCGTCATGCCGCCGACGTCTTGCCACATGCCAGCACTGCCGCTGTCGGACAGTTCCCAGTGGTGGTAGCCCAACATGCAATTCCCCTCGAGGCGTGGTGACCAGCCGGTCTGACGATTCAATCCCTGCCCCCAGGTGAACCAGGCCGCGGCGTTTGAGTCCTCGAACTGCGATGCATCGGCGGGAGCCTCGAACGACCCGTTATCCAAGAGATTAGCCCCTTTAGAGGGTGAAACCCGCGGGGCCGAGCCACCGAACCGCCAATGACTCGCAGACATTACGGCGAGCCCCCCGGCGCTATTGGCCGACACCGCGGTGCCAACCAGACCGGGCCCGCGTAAACCCGTGGGCAGCGCTTCCTCACGCAGAATGCGCCACCGACCGCGGATGTCGGTGGCGTGGGCGATGAGGGTGTCGCCGCGACGCTCCAGGCCGATCCCGATCGGCAAACGCGCAGTCCCCACCACCTGCTCGTGTGTCTGGCCCGTCGCGACGTCGCGACCCGCCCAGACGATCTGGCCGTTGGTAAAAACGTGCAGCAGCCGGTGCGCGGCGTCGGGTGCCGCAGACTCCCGCCACATCCAACCGAACTTGGCGTAGCGGGCGACCGCGTCGAGGTCGTCGACAACCAGCCACGCGCGGAAGTCACCGTCGGCCGATTGGGCGATAAAACGAAACTGGTCTTCCTGTCCGAAGATGTCGCGCCCACCCCCGTAAAACGTCCAGCGGCCGTTGCCATCCGCTGTCTGTCCGCCGGGCGCAGCGCCACCAACGTTCATGTCTTCCCACGGCGGGGGCAGCGTATCAATCGCTCCGGGCAGGACGTCCGGCTCGGGATAAGTCCACACGGGCAGTGGCTCGGGCGATTGCATCTCCCGGCGGAAGACTTCGTCCACGGCGATCTGCATGGAGCCGTAGTGCTTGAGCTTGGCTTCGATCTCGGCTGCGGAATCCTGCAGCAGATCGAGCGTCTCCAGCGGCTCGGCGTTCGTCACCAGCGGCCAGTTGTCTGCCGGCATCCCGCCTTCGGCGTTCAAGATCTTGTAACTCCACATCGTCGCTGCCCACCCGGCCTCCGCGGCACGCTCGAAGTATCGACGCAGCAGCCGTGCCCCACCAACCCGTTCGAATACCGGATTGAATTCACCCAGCAGATAAGGGGAGTCCCACTCCGTCATCAGCGCCCGCTTCTCCTCGAAGCTCGGCCCGAGGTACGCCAGGTGTGACGCGACCGAGGTTTCACTGCCGAACAAACCCGGGTAGGCGTGCTCCGTGAAGCCGACACCGATCCAGCCGCGGTCACGCGGCGGACCGTAGAAATCGATGCCTTGAAGCGTGCCGGGCAAGTAGATCAAGGTGTCGGGATCCACTAAACGCACCGCCGGCACCAGGCGCTCCATCAGGGCCAGTACCTGGGGCCGCAGGTCTTGACGCAGATCGCCGTAGGGCTCGTTGAGTAGGTCGTACGCCGCGACGGCAGGTTCGTTGGCGTAACGCTTGGCTATCTTGATCCATAAGTCGACCGTCTGCTGCTGATACGCCGGCGAACTCCATAGTTCATTCGAGTCCACTCGGCCACAAGGCTGATCGATGCTCTGCCCGCCCGGCGCGCCGTGCAGGTCAAGGATGACGTAAAGCCCCGCGTCGCGGCACAGCGCGATCGCGTGGTCCAGCCAACGGAAGTCGTACTCGCCCCGTCGAGGCTCCACCAACTCGAAGTAGAACGGTAGACGCACCGCGTTGAAGTTGAAGCCGCGCACCCGCTCGAGATCGGCCGGGGTGATCCAATGGGCGTAGTGCACGTCCATGAGCCGCAGCGCCTCGACCCGGCCGAACCTTTGGGTCAAGGTCTGTACGAACGTGTGATGGTCGGGGATGACTTCGGAGTCGACGCCCAGCATCCAGGACTCGATCAAGAACCAGTTCCCCAGGTTGCACCCGCGTAGCGCCACGACGTTTCCCGTGGGATCAATCAAGTCCGGGCCAAGCGGGGACAGCCGCGACATATCAGCCGCTTGGACCTGGCCCCAAACACGAACTGAACCGCTGACGAGGAAGAGGTAGAGCCATAGCAGGACTATACGACGCAAGTCGAAAGTGCTGGATACACAATGCATTGAAAAGCCTCTGCAACACAGTAATTTTATTGAAACAATCTGAAACAACTCAGCCAAGCAAGATACGATCTACAATTATACAAAAAATATGCAGCGTATTCACTATGTT
This sequence comes from Planctomycetota bacterium, assembly GCA_039033595.1. Taxonomy (GTDB): domain Bacteria; phylum Planctomycetota; class Phycisphaerae; order Phycisphaerales; family Phycisphaeraceae; genus Algisphaera. The sequence goes on from JBCCCG010000005.1 coordinate 82,177, forward strand.
ATTTTCAGCAACAACTTGACAAATTGTTTCCGACGACTATGATCAAACACTGCAACGTTTCAGATACGGATCATTTTCATGGCAACCGTCCGCGACATAGCCCGATCCATCGGAGTTTCTCCCGCGACCGTTTCCCGGTCGCTCAACAAGCCAAGCGTGGTGCGGAAAGATATCCGCGACCAAGTCGTCGCCGAAGCCCGGCGGATGGGGTACGAAGTCAAACGCAGACGGACCCGCCACGGCATGATCGGCATGCTGTTCTATAACGCCTCGTCCGGATTGCCCTTCAGCGGCTACGACGCGGTGATCTGGTCTGGCGTCACGCGGGCAGCGATCTCGAACAAGCACGGTATTGGCGTGTTCGACCCCAGCACCCGACACCACAACGAAAGCTTCGCGGACTTCGCCGAACGCCTCGGCGTGGACGGATTCATCGTCCGTGTCGACCAGGACACGCGTCATGTTTGCGAGGAGCTGGCCGACGAGTCGGTGCCCCACGTCGTTGTCGCCGACCGCTTCGAGAAGCCGGGGGTCAGCTACGCGTCCTGCAACTCATATGATGCCAGCTACGCGGCGATCAAACACCTCGTGAATCTCGGCCACCGGCGGATCGGCCTCAGCCACAACTTTGTTCTCGATACCGACCACCACGACCGCATCCGGGCGTACCGCGCGATGCTCGCCGATGCGGGGCTCGAAACCAGTGACGACCTGGTCGTTCCTGTGGCCGGCGACATGAGGGGCGGCGCGTCGGCGCTCAACCAGCTTATGTCGTTGCCCGATCCACCCACCGCGATCTTCTTTACTGATCCGCAGCTCACCGCCGCCGCCCTGCGCCGCAGCCTTGAGGTCGGCATCCGGGTGCCGGACGAGCTGTCGATCGTCGGCATCGACGACGAGCACCTCCGCGAATTGACCTATCCCGTCTACACCGCCGTGTGCCAGGAAGCCGAGAAGCTGGCTTACCAAGCCTCACGCTGGCTCTGCCAAACGCTGGGGGACGCGGACCACCGCGGGGTATTCAACGAGGCGCTGCGGCTCGAAGCCGAAGCCGTGCTCGAGGTTAACCAAACCACCGCCCCGCCTCCGGCCGAGCCCGCGCGTCTCACCCCGGGCGGCGAACGTATCCGCGCCTGAAGATCTTCAACCCCGACCGCAGCCCTATCCCGCCTGATCCCCTCGAGACTCTCCCATGTGTGCCCCACCCACTCACCCACACCGTACCACGTGGTATCCGCACCGCCGCCCCGCCTTCACCCTGATCGAGTTGCTGGTCGTGATCAGCATCATCGCGTTGCTGGTCGGCATCCTGCTTCCGGCCTTGGGGGCAGCACGCGAGACCGCCCGCAATATCCGCTGCAGTTCGAACATCCGCCAAGAAGCGATGGCGATCACGCTCTACGCGGCCGATCACAAAGACCATTTCCCAATTGCTACGTCCTATGTAAGAGGCGAGCAGGACGCTATCAACAAAGTTACTGATTTTATCCACATCATCCTGATACCTTACATCGGAGGCGAAGACGGGACCGGTGAATATACCCAAACGTTTCGCTGCCCCTCCCGCGAGGCGCTTGGGGACCCGGAGAACTTTCGGGGCCCGATGCCGGTGGACAACTTGACCAACGAACTACACACCCACTACCGCTATAACTGGGGCGGAGCATTTTGGCGGCTGACAATTCGAACGCTCGGACTGACCGGCGCGTCTGACCCGGTCGTCAGCCACCAAACGGCTGACGTCACGCAAACCACCGAAGCGCTTTTGCTCTACGACACCGTCTTTAACGATTGGCCGGAAGATGATTTTCCTCACCGTGGTTCTCCGGGGCGTTCCATCAATACGGCTTATGTAGACGGGCATGTGGAAGCTCTTGGATTCGATGAATACGCCGAGCGTACCGCTCGTTTCACGGCCAACAACACCCGATGGGCCAATGAACTCTTTCTTGAGTTTTGGCCCGGGGGAGTCATTCCTTGACGCACCACTCGACATAGATTCGTGCAACTTTCGTCATTTTCAGTGGCAACGTGTCCCAAATCAAGTTTTTCTTTTCTTCTGACGGAATATATCTCATACGCGCATGTGTTCTTGACAACCCTGGAGGTAAATCTGTGATGAAATACAGCTGTTTACTTTTGGCCCTGCTGGTTTTCGGTACGGCTCCGACTATCGCCCAAGAGCTGTTGGTCAACCCCGGATTTGAAGACCTCGATAGCGACGGCAACTTCGGCGACGGCTGGGGCTCGTTCGGTTCGGCGGGTTTCTTCTCGTTTTTCGGACCCGACAACGGCCACGGTAGCCTCTTCCCCGACAACATTGGCAACTCCGGCGGTTTCTTCCAGTCCGGCATCGCAGCCACGCCCGGCACGGAATACGACTTCGTTCTCGCCAACACTCGGATCGAAGGGGACTTCGATGCCGAGGTGTTCTTCGGCCTGGAGTTCTACGAGGCCGACGACGCCACGATTATTACCCAAAGCTTCGCCATGCTGGCCGACCCCGGGGTCGAGGTGAACGGCGGCGTGTTCAACCACACCGCCACCGCCCCGGCGGGCGCCGCGTTTGTCCGCCCGATTGCCCTGTTCGATACGGTCTTTTCAAGCGGAGGACAACGCAACGTCTTCGTATTCGACGCCTCGCTGACCGTGGTACCCGAGCCGGCGTCGCTCGGGCTTTTGAGCGTCGGCGGATTGGCCCTGATGACACGGCGACGGCACGCCGGTTGAAACGCAATGCCTCCGGCGTCTGGCCACCCCGGCTTGTCGCCGATTTTTCGAAGCCTGCCGGTTTTCCGGTACGGCCTGATTGACGTCTCTCTCAAGCGTCACGCGGCGCGCCTATCGGAGGAAGTTTCATGCCCGTTACCCCAAAATCGTTTACTCGCGTCTGGCGTCCTACATTAGGGGCGTTCATCCTGCTGCTCGCCACGGGCACTACCGGCCAGCCCATCGACAACCTGTTGGTGAACCCCGGCTTCGAGGACCTGGATATGGATATGGCCGTTGGCGACGGCTGGTCGGCTTTCGGCGCCGCGAGCTTTGATGCGTTCTTCGGCGACAACGGCCACGCCAGCCTGTTTCCCGACGACCCGGCGAACATCGGCGGCGTGTTCCAACTCGGGATCCCCGGCACAGCCGGCACGACCTACCAGTTCGACTTATTGAACACCCGGATCGAGGAGAACTTCGACGCTAGCCTGCGTTTTGGCGTGGAGTTCTATCTGGCCGATGACACCACGAAGATCGGCGAGTCGATCACGGTTATCGACGCGGCGGCCCGTCTCGCCAACGGCTCGACCGACGGCAACACTTTCAGCTTCCAGGGCACCGCCCCGGCCGGCACCGCTATTGTCCGACCCGTGGCTCTCTACGATACGGTCGTGTCCACCGCGACAAGCCAAGAAAACGTGTTTATCTTCGATGCCTTCCTTTCCGAAGCCCCCGCACCGGGCAACAACGTCGCCAAAAACCCGGGCTTCGACGATTTGGATGCCAACGGCTTATTCGGCGATATATGGGGCAGCTTCGGCAATACGGATTTCAACGACTTCTTCGGCGGCAACAACCACGCCAGCCTGTTCGCCGACACGGCGGGAAACAGCGGTGGCTTCTTCCAATCCGCCATCCTGGGAACGGCCGGGGCCGAGTACACGTTCACCCTCGAAGACGTGCGTGTCGAAACCAATTTCGACGCCGACCTGATCTTCGGCCTCGAGTTCTACGGCGACGACGACTTCAATAAGATCGGCGAATCGTTGAACGTGGCCGATACCAGCGTGACCGGCGACGGCCTGTCGTTCGATGTCACAGGCACCGCTCCCGACGGCACGGTGTACGTCCGCCCCGTGATTCTTTTCGACAACGTCAATCCACTGTTCCTCGCCCAATCTGACGCCAACGCGTTCATCTTCGAAACGTCGCTGGTGGAGGCGGTCGGGGATGCACTTGTAGGCGACTTCGACGGCGACGGGTTCGTCGGACAGGCCGATCTCAATCTGATCTTGCTGAACTTCGGCGACACCGTGCTCCCCGACGGCTTCAACGAAGCGGCGCTGAGTTCGGGCGAGCCATTCGATGGCCTCATCGGCCAGAACGAACTCAATGATGTGCTCCTGAACTTCGGCAACGGCGAGCTATCGGGTCCAGTGGCTGCCACGATCCCCGAGCCGACGTCGTTCATACTTCTGACACTGGGCGGCCTAATGGTCAACCGACGACGCGGGAAATAAGATTCAGGATGAGTCGCGAGACATAAACGGCGGTTACCCGGGTCGCCCTCCACGTCCCGGGCAACCGTTTTTTGAGGAATCTCGATTTTGTTGTGCACGCAGTACGGTATTTCTTGTGATAGGGCGCCGAGCGGCCGAAGGCTGCCGTTCTTGTTTGGGGCCTGGGTGGCCGTGGTCGCCGCCGCGACGCAACCCGTGGCGGCGGTCGATGTATGGCTGACGCGTGGGGATGAGCTCAGTCTGCTGCAGCAACGCCCCGATGTGACGTTCCAGCCCGGAACCGGGTCGCGCAGCACGAAGATCAATCTGCAACCAGACACGGCCTATCAGACCATCGATGGCTTCGGCGCCGCGGTCACCGATTCGTCGGCGTGGCTCTTGCAGAATAAAATGAGCAGCAGCCAACGTGACGCCCTGATGCAGCGGCTGTTCACCACCGCTGGCGACGGGATCGGGCTGAGTTACTTGCGGGTGCCGATGGGGGCTTCTGACTTTGCTTTGTCACCGTACACCTACAACGATCTGCCAGCCGGGCAGACCGACCCGACCAACACGAATTTCTCGATCGCTCACGACGAGCAATACATCATCCCGACGCTGCAGCAGGCCCGGGCGCTGAACCCGCAGTTGCGGATGATGGCGACGCCGTGGTCGCCGCCGGCCTGGATGAAGACCAGCGGGCAGCTCAATGGGGGCCAACTCAAGCCCGAGTTTTACGACGCTTACGCCGACTACTTCGTCAAATTTGTGCAGGCCTACGACGCGGCGGGGCTGCCGATCGATCGCGTGACCGTGCAAAACGAACCGCTCAACGACTCGACGGGCCTGCCCTCGGCGGGGATGAGTACCTTCCAACAAAGCACGTTCATCGGTGATCACCTGGGGCCGGCTTTTGCCGCGGCGGGCATCGAAACGGGCATCCTGGCGTTTGACCACAACTGGGAGGACTGGAGCTACCCCGTGGTGGTGGCCAACGACCCCGAGGCCGGCGCCGTGATCGCCGGCGCCGCTTTCCATGGCTACGCCGGCACGGTGGACCAGCAGTCCAACTTCCATGATTTCCACCCCGACCTCGAGGTCCACTACACCGAAATCACCGGCGGCGACTTCGCGCCCGGCTTCGCGGGCAACCTGATCTACAGCATCCGTAACTCGATCATCGGAGCGACCCGTAACCACGCGCAGACCTCGTTGTACTGGAACATCGCGCTCGACGAGAACCGGGGGCCGTTTCTACCCGGGGGGTGCGAAACCTGCCGGGGTATGGTGACGATCGACAGCGTCACCGGCGATGTAACCGAAGAGGTGGAGTACTACGCCTACGGCCACGCGAGCAAGTTCGTCGAACCCGGCGCGGTGCGTATCGGCTCGGACACGATCGACGGCGTGATCGAGACGGTGGCCTTCCGCAACCCCGACGGCACCGAGGTTTTGATCGCGCTCAACCCCACCAACAGCTCGCGCTGGTTCGACGTGGTCCGGGAGGAGGAATCCTTTTCTTACCGCCTGACCAGCCAGTCGGTGGCGACGTTTGTGTGGGAGACGGCCCTGGCGGCGATCGATGGTGATTTCGATGGCGACGGTTTCGTGAGCCAGAGCGATTTGAATCTGGTGCTGCTCAACTGGGGAAGCGCTACGCTTCCGCCGGGGTGGACGGCGGACGAGCAATTCGATGGCGTCGCCGTGAGTCAGAACGAGTTGAACGCCGTGCTGCTGAATTGGGGCAACGGCGAACCGCCGGCCATCGCGATCCCCGAACCCGCGGCGGCGGTGTTTTTCGGGGGTGGTCTAATTACCCTTCGGCGGAACAGGAATCGGTGATCCTCCCCGGTCGTACTTCGCGGGTTTTGGCTAAATTCCGCGTTCGCGACACCGGCGGCGCCCCGCGGGTATCGATTTTAAATTGTTTTTAATCAATATTTTAAATATATAACGAATTGGAGGCAGCTCGTTGAATTCAAGCCCGGGTTGACATCTGACGATTAATAGATATATATATCTAAAATTCAGATTTACCCGGAGTTTTCCATGCAGATGTCCAACACCGTCGAGTACGCCCTGAGGGCCGTGGTGTGGCTGGCGGACCATCCGGACGAGTCGCACACCAGCACCAGCATTGCCGAGGCAACGAAGATGCCCAGCAGTTACCTGTCGAAGATCCTCAAGAGCCTCGCCCTGGCGGGACTCGTTACCGGCCAGCGCGGGGTGAACGGCGGGTACACGCTTTCGCGCGACCCCGACGGGCTGTCGATGCTCGAAGTCATCAACGCCGTCGAACCTGTCCAACGCATCCGTGCCTGCCCACTGGGCCTGAAGGTGCACGGCAAGAACCTGTGCAACCTCCACCGCACACTCGACGACGTCATGATCGCCATCGAAAAGGCTTTTGCCACGCAGACCATCGGCAAAATGCTCAACAAGCCCAATAAAGTTAAGCCTTTATGTGGCGTTACGGTGCGCGGAGAAAAGGCCCTCGCCGGCCGATCGACCGGTATCCGCCACTGATCCCCGGGGCTCCTCGCGACCGTCCCAGTCCCGCAACGCCTCCCTCCCGCCGCTCCCCCGAGAAGATTGAGATGACCACGACTGCCCCGGACGTCCCGGCCGACTACTCCGAACCCCAACCCAATAAACGACATTTAGATCGTTTTATCTATAACGACCAAATCGTTCGCATGTTCCTCTGGGCCACCGTGATCTGGGGCCTGGTCGCGTTTCTGATCGGGCTGATCCTCGCCGTTGAGTTGCCCGTGCCGCAACTCAACGGCGGGATCGAGTACATCACGTTCGGCCGGCTGCGTCCCCTGCACACCAACGCCGCAATCTTTGCCTTCGCGGGCAACGGCATCTTCGCGGCGATCTACTACTCGACCCAGCGGCTGTGCAAGGCCCGCATGTGGTCGGACCTTTTGGGCAGGCTCCACTTCTGGGGCTGGCAGGCGATCATCGTCAGCGCCGCGGTCACGCTGCCGCTGGGCATCACGCAAGGCAAAGAGTACGCCGAACTCGAGTGGCCGATCGACATCGCGATCGCGGTGGTCTGGGCAGGGTTCTTCGGCAGCAACTTCTTTATGACGTTGATCAAGCGGCGTGAACGGCACATGTACGTCGCGCTGTGGTTTTATATCGCCACGATCGTGACCGTCGCGATCCTGCACATCTTCAACAACCTCTGGGTCCCGCTAGTAGCGATGGGCATCCCAGGAAGCCCGCTGGGCTACCTCAAGAGCTACCCGCTCTACGCAGGGGTGCAGGACGCGATGATGCAGTGGTGGTACGGCCATAACGCGGTGGCGTTCTTCCTGACCACGCCGTTCCTGGGGCTGATGTACTACTTCCTGCCCAAGGCGGCGGAGCGGCCGGTGTTCTCGTACCGGCTGAGCATCCTGCACTTCTGGTCGCTGGTGTTCATCTACATCTGGGCCGGGCCACACCACCTGCACTACACGGCGCTCCCCGAGTGGGCGTCGTCGCTGGGCATGGCGTTCAGCCTGATGTTGTGGATGCCCAGCTGGGGCGGGATGATCAACGGCCTGTTGACGCTCCGCGGGGCGTGGCACAAGGTCACGTCCGACCCGATCCTCAAGTTCTTCGTCGTCGGCATCACTTTCTACGGCATGTCCACGTTCGAGGGCCCGATGCTCTCGATCAAAGCGGTCAACGCGCTGTCGCACTACAACGACTGGGGCATCGGCCACGTCCACTCCGGGGCGCTGGGCTGGAACGGCTTCATGACGTTCGGCATGCTGTACTGGCTCGCCCCCAAGCTCTTCCAGTCCAAGGGCTACGACGTCAAGCTGGCCAACCTACACTTCTGGCTGGCGACCGTGGGGATCCTGCTCTACGTCATCGCGATGTATGTCGCCGGCCTCACGCAGGGCCTGATGTGGCGGGCCATGACACCGGAAGGCCAGCTGGCGTACCCCGACTTCGTCGAGACCACGACGCGGATCATCCCGTTCTACTGGATCCGCGTGCTCGGCGGGTTGTTGTATCTGGGCGGGGCGTGCGTCGGGGCCTACAACCTCTACCGCTGCTGGAAGGGTCGGCCGGAGAAATACGAGGAGCCCGTCCACGAAGCGCCGCCGCTCACCGACGACTTCGAGCGCGAAGTCGCCCCCAAGTCGACGCTCGACGGTGTCGTGCCGGTGGCCAAGAAGATCGACGTGTGGAGCACGTTGTGGTGGCACCGCACGTGGGAGCGGATGCCGGTGAAGTTCACGGTGCTGGTGATCGTGGCGGTGGTCGTCGCGTCTCTGTTCGAGATCATTCCGACGTTCGTGATCCGGTCCAACGTGCCGACGATCGAGAGCGTCACGCCGTACACGGCGTTGGAGCTGGCCGGGCGCGACCTGTACGTCGCCGAGGGCTGCTACAACTGCCACTCGCAGATGATCCGCCCGATCCTCAGTGAAACCGCTCGGTACGGGGACTATTCCAAGCCCGGTGAGTCGGTCTACGACCACCCGTTCCAGTGGGGCAGCCGGCGCATCGGGCCGGATCTGGCCCGCGTCGGTGGCAAGTACTCGCACTCCTGGCACGTGACTCACTTCGACAACCCCCGTGGTCTGGCGAATAACTCGATCATGCCCAGCTACGGCTGGCTCATGAAAAAAGAGATCGACTGGAAGTCGATTCCGCTGCGGATGAAGGCCAATCGGGCCGTGGGCGTGCCCTATACCGATGAACAGATCGCCTTGGCCGTCGACCACGCCAAGGCGCAGGCCCACGAGATCCACGAGGTCTTCCTCGAGCAAAACGGTGGTCCGTACATTTCCGACGGTGGCGAAGGCGAAGCCATCGACCTGTCTGACCGCCAAGTCATCGCCATGGTCGCCTACCTCCAGCGCCTGGGGACCGACCTGACCAAGCCCGCCCCGGCCCCCGAGGGCGAACAAGAAGATGCTCCCGCCGAGGAGAACTCTGAAGTCGTCACGAACCCCAACCCCGACCAGCTCTCGGAGGCGAACTGATGGGCAAATTCAAAGAAATCTTTGAATCGACCTCGGCCGACACGCTCTCGAGCGTCGCCCTGGTCATCTTCGTGAGCGTTTTCGTGTTGGTCACCCTCTGGGTGTTGACACGCAAGAAGAAGACGGTCGAACGCTGGTCATCTTTGCCGCTGCACGACGACCCCGGCGACCTCGTTGAGCCCCGCCACGAGGCCAAGCCCCAAGACTGATCCGCTGCTCCTTGCCTCCCGACCACCCGCAGGTGCCCCGCCATGCCCGAGACCCCCGACCAAAAAGACATCCTCACCAGCCACAACTACGACGGCATCCAGGAGTACGACAACCCCACCCCCGGCTGGTGGACTTGGCTGTTCATCGGATCGATCTTCTTCGGGCTGTTGTACTGCCTCGTGTTCATCTTCGCCGAGGACGTTTTCGGCGTGCACACGTTCTACGAGCAGGCGGAAGCCGCGAACCTCGCCAAGCAGTACGGGCAGATCGAAGGCAAGCAGCCCGACGCCGAAACCCTCACGCTGTTTGTCAAGGATCCGGAGCAGCAGAAATGGCTGGCCGCCGGCCAAGCCGTGTTCACCACCAACTGTGTCGCCTGTCATGGCAGCGGCGGAATCGGCGGCTCGGGGCCGAATCTTACCGACGAGCATTACAAGAACGTTCGCCGACTCACCGACATCGTCAAGGTCATCGAGAAAGGCGCCGCCAACGGCGCCATGCCCGCTTGGGAAAACCGCTTGAAAGAACCCGAAGTGTTGGTCGTCAGCGCCTACGTTGCTTCGCTTCGCGGCCAGAACGTCGCGGGCGGCAAGCCCCCGGAGCCCGAAGCGAAGATCATCGATCCGTTCTTCGAGTAATCGTTTCCGACGCGTCCGACGCGACCGACGCGGATAAATACCCGTCCCGTATTGCGGTAGTACCCCCACGATGTCCGGCCCTCACACCAACCTGCTGAACCCCGAAGAGCGCGTCCTGTCGACCCTCGAGGCCGACGGCAAGCGGCGCTGGCTACATCCACGCTTGTCCAAAGGCAAGTTGTGGTATCGTCGGCGGGCCGTGGCGTGGGGGTTGATCGCGTTCTTCACGCTCCTGCCGTGGCTACGGTGGGACGGCCAACCGCTGGTTCTGTTGGACCTTCCCAACCGCAAATTTCTGTTGTTCGGTACGACCTTCCTGCCGACAGACACGCTGCCGTTGGCACTGGCGATCCTCGCGATCTTCCTGTCTATTTTTTTTGTGACCGCGGTGTTCGGCCGGCTGTGGTGCGGTTGGGGCTGTCCGCAGACGGTATACATGGAATTCGTCTTCCGCCCGGTCGAACGCCTGTTCTTTCGTCGGGCGGGGGTGGGCGGCAAGCCGAAGAAATCGGTCGCTCCGTGGCGCTACGCCGGGATGTACCTGGTATTCCTAGTCATCTGCGCTCACCTGGCCAACACGTTTCTGGCGTATTTCGTGGGCACCGACAACCTCACGCGGTGGATCTGGACCAGTTCACCGGCGGCACACCCGGGGCCGTTTATCCTGTTTGTCGCTATCACCGGGTTCATGATGTTTGACTTCGCGTTCTGGCGTGAACAGCTCTGCATCATCGGCTGCCCCTACGGCCGGTTCCAGAGCGTCATGCTCGACCGCCAATCCCTGATCGTCAGCTACGATCCGCAGCGGGGCGAGCCCCGCGGCAAGCCCCGCAAGGCCAAGCGCGGGCAGGGTGTCGCTCTGCCCGTGGTCGGCGATTGCATCGACTGCGGCCAGTGCGTCGAGGTCTGCCCGACGGGCATCGACATCCGTAACGGCCTGCAGCTCGAGTGCGTCAACTGCACCCAGTGCATCGACGCGTGCAACGACATCATGGACCGGATGGACCGGCCGCGCGGGCTCATCCGCTACAGCTCACAGGACGCGATCGACCGCAAACCGACGAAGCTGATCAGGCCGCGCGTGGTCATCTACCCTGTAGCGGTCTGCGTGCTGCTCACGGCCCTGGTGGTGGTCCTGCTCACCAAGCCGACTTCGGATATCGAGGTGTTGCGCACGCTCGGCCGGCCATTCGCGGTCCTGACCGACGGACAGATCGACAACACACTGCGCGTGAAGATCACCAACCGTACCGACGCCCCGCGCACCTACCGCTTCGCCATGCCCGATATCGCCGGGGTCGAGCTCGTCACCTCGACCCCCACCGTTTCGCTCGCCCCCGGCGAGACGCTCACCGAGAACGTCCGGGTCCTGCTGCCCTACACCGCGTTCACCGGCGGGCGGACCACCGCGACGCTTCAGGTAATCGACGACCTCCAGACCACGTTTGACCATTCCTTGAAGCTGCAGGGCCCCACCGCCCCACCGTCTGCCGCCGAGAAAAACGGGAGTGAATGAATGCCCAAGCCAATGCCCGATCAACCGTCACCCGCCCGCCGTTTCTCGTGGCCCGTTATCGTTGTACTCCTGCTGGGGGGGCACGCCACGCTGATTATCTCAGCGGTAACCCTCGCGGTCACCGGTACCGGCCGCGGCGTCGTACCCGACTACTACGCCCAGGCCGTGGACTACGACACGCACAAGCGAGACCTCGCCGCGAGCAGAGCTTTAGGGTGGGAATTGGCGTTGGAGTCGAAAGGACAGATCGATGCCCAAGGACGGCGAACGATCACGGCCACGCTCAAGGACGCGCAGGGCGAACCGATCAACGACGCTGTCGTCGATCTGCGGCTGACTCGCCTCAGCGACGGTCGGGTCGACGAGCTGAAGCTCTCGCCGCGGACCGAGGCCGGCAGCTACTACGCCCGCGCGGAACTTCCGGCCGCAGGCCGATACCACGCCGAATCGGTCGTGTACCGCGGGTCGCAGCGCTTCGTGCAGGCCGAAGACCTGTTGGTCTCCGACAACACTCGGCCAGCGCAAGATAGCGAGGGTTCGCCGTGACTGAACTCGTCGTCGCGGTCTTTCTGGCCAGCGTGCTCGGGTCGCTGCACTGCGTGGGCATGTGCGGGGCGTTCCTCGCGCTGGCTTTCACCGATGCGCCCGCCGATGGGAAGTGGAAACTGTCAACCGCGTACCACGGCGGTCGGTTGACGACGTATGCCTTGTTCGGTGCGGCGGCGGGCGGAGCGGGATCGTTGCTCGATCTCGCCGGGGCGTTGGCGGGGCTCAGCCGGGTGGCGCTGCCGCTGGCGGGGCTGACCGTCGCCGGCTTCGGGGTAGTGACGTGGCTGCGCACCCGGGGCGTGGGCGTGGGTCGCCTTCGGCTGCCGGCGTCGTGGACGCGCAGAGTACACCGTTTGCAGGGGGCGGCGATGAAACTCGAGCCCACACCGCGGGCACTGACGATCGGGCTACTGACAACACTCCTGCCCTGCGGCTGGTTGTACGCCTTTGTCGTGACCGCGGCGGGAACCGCGCGCCCGGTCTACGGTGGGCTGGTGATGGCGGTGTTCTGGGCCGGGACGTTGCCGGCGTTGGTGTCGTGTGGTGTAGGGGTGCAGGCGTTGGCCGGACCGGTGGGCCGACGGTTGCCGGGGCTGACGTGCTTGGTGCTCGTGGCGATCGGCGGGTGGACCGTCTTCGGCCGGGCGCAGCTCGACACGGTGGCCATGGCGTCGGCCGTGTCATCGGCCAATGATGGCGTGGTGTTGCCAACACCCGCCTGCCATGGTGAATCCGTGACGGTCGATCCGGAAACGGGCCTGATCGTCGAAGACCCCGGCAAGCTATGCGGTCACACCGAAACGGCGGTGTCCCCGTGACCGCGCTCGCCGCACCCGAGCCACCGGCCGCCACGCCTCCGGTCGTCAACACCCGACGCGAGGTCGCCTGCGCCCACTGCTCGTTGCCGGTGCCGAGCGGGCAACTCGCGCCCGACGCCGAGCAACAGTTCTGCTGCGCCGGCTGCGCGAGTGTCTACCGCATGATCCACGGGTGCGGCCTGGACCGGTACTACCAACTCCGTGAGGCCCTGAACACCGACCCGCTCGGGCCCGTCGATCTGGCCCCCGACCGTAGCCGTTACGGCGTGTTCGACGACCCCGCGTTTCTCGAGGCTCACACCCGCGGTCTGCCCGACGGCCTGGTGCACGCCGATCTGCGCCTCGCCAACGTCCACTGCGCCGCGTGCGTCTGGCTCATCGAGCGGCTGCCCCGGGTGTGCCCCGGCGTGGTCGAGGCTCGGCTGAGCTTGCGCCAGACCGTCGCCCGGGTGACTTGGGACCCGCAGCAAACCCCGCTCTCGCGCATCGCTTCGGCGCTGCACGGCCTGGGCTACCCGCCCTACCCGGCGGGTGCTTCGGATACGCGCAGCGTCCGACTCGCGGGAGAGCGGAAAATGCTGGTACGCATCGGCATCGCCGGGGCGTGCGCAGGTAATGCGATGCTGCTGGCGTTGGCGATGTATCTGGGCCTTCTCGACCGGATGGCCGAGCAGTACGAGACGTTCTTGCGCTGGGTGAGTCTGCTCATCGGCGCGGTGGCGTTGGCCGGGCCCGGCGCGGTTTTTTTCCGGGGCGCGTGGGCGGGGCTGCGGACACGGCGGGTGACGCTGGACCTGCCGATCGCGTTGGCGTTGGGGGTCGGCGGCCTGGCGGGGCTGCTGAACGTGGCCGTTGGCCGGGGCGAGGTATATTTCGATTCGCTGTGCGTGCTGATCTTTCTGCTGCTGGTCGGGCGTTACCTGCAGATGTGTCAGCAGCGGCGGATGACCGACGCGGTCACGTTAATGCAGTCGCTTTCGCCGATCCGTTGCGAAGTGCGGCGCGGCGGTCGGTGGATCGAGCTGCCGCGAGAGGCGTTGGAACCCGGTGACCGCGTGCGAGTGCCCAGCAACGAGCGCCTACCCGCCGACGGCGAAGTGGTCCGCGGCGAAACGTCGCTGGATACCTCGTCCCTCACGGGAGAGTCGCAGCCCGCCCGCGTCGGGGTGGGCGACGACGTCTTCGCCGGCACACAGAACGTGGGGCCCGCGATCGAGTTCACCGTGACCGCGACGGGGGCGCAAACTCGTCTGTCGCGTCTCATGGAAGACGCGGCGGCCGGCGTCGCGGCCAAGCCCGGCATCGTCGCGTTCGCCGATCGCATCGCGGGCTATTTCACGCTCACGGTGGTGGCCTTGGCCGCCGCGGTACTGAGCGGGTGGTGGTGGGCCGTGGATCTGGAGACGGGGGTTCAGCACGCGGTGGCGCTGCTGATCGTGGCCTGCCCGTGCGCGCTGGGCTTGGCCACGCCGCTAACGCTGGCGCTGGGTGTGGGAATCGCGGCGCGACGAGACATCATGGTCAAAGATGCCGCGGTGTTTGAGAAGCTCGCCGCCGTGGGCCGAGATCGGCCCGGCCTGATCGCCCTGGACAAGACCGGCACACTGACCAACGGCGAGCCGCGCGTCGTGGGCTGGGTCGGGGACACCGGCATCCAAGCGCTCGTCGGTCGCGCCGAGCGCGACGCCCGCCACCCCGCCGGCCGCGCGCTACGCTTGGCCTACGATCCTGGAGACGGCGAACCGTTCGCCGGCGTCGTCGAGGATCCACGTGGTGGGCTAACCGCCCCCACGCCCCGTGGTCTTCTGCGTGCGGGCAACGCGCGCTACCTGGCCAACGCGGGCGTCGGCGTCACCGACATCTGGCTTGAGCGTGCCGAAACGTTCATTCGCCGGGACGCGTCGGTGGTCTGGATCGCGCTCGACCAAAAGATCGTGGCGGCCGCGGCGTTGCGCGACGCCGTACGCGACGAGAGTGCAAGGGTCGTCCGTGACTTGATCGATGCCGGTTGGCGTCCGACGATCCTCTCGGGAGATATCGACGCCACGGTGCGACGCGTAGCCAACGAACTTGGCTTGCCACCCATCGACGCCCACGCGAATCTAACCCCCGAAGCCAAACGCGAGTTGGTTGAGCAGTACCGCGAACAGAGCGGCACCGTACTCATGGTCGGCGACGGTGTCAACGACGCCGCGGCGCTCGCCAGCGCCGATACCGGATTGGCGGTGCACGGCGGCGCGGAGGCGGCCATGACCGTCGCCGACGCGTACACCGCCCGGCCGGGCCTGACGCCCGTCACCGAACTCATCCGCCTCGGCCGCTTCACCGTCCGCGTCATCCGGCAGAACCTGTTTATCTCGTTGAGCTACAACGCGTTGGCGGTCACGCTGGCCGGCGCGGGCGTGCTGTCGCCGTGGATCGCGGCGATCCTCATGCCGGTGAGCTCGCTCACGGTGCTGAGCCTCGCCGCGGCACGACTGGGCCGTTGGAAAGGAGCCGAAGCGTGTCGGTGATCTACATCATGATTCCGTTGGCGATCGTCCTCGCCACAGCGGCATTGGTCGGCTTCATCTGGTCGGTGAAGCGGGGCCAACTCGACGACCTCGACACACCGCCGGCGCGGGTGTTGTTTGACGACGAAGACTGACCCGGCGAGCCACCGTCAAAGCAG
Organism: Planctomycetota bacterium; assembly: GCA_039033595.1. GTDB lineage: Bacteria > Planctomycetota > Phycisphaerae > Phycisphaerales > Phycisphaeraceae > Algisphaera. Next base: position 97,784 of record JBCCCG010000005.1, read on the forward strand.
GTGGGCAGGTACTGCCCCTAAAAGCGACCGCAGCGATCAAAAGACTCTTGCACTCACCGAACTCACTTTAGCGTGGTTATGGCGCAACAAAGCGGTAGTCACCGTCGTTTTCGTCAGCGATGATCTTCAGGATTGCTTCGCCGCCGCGGTCGTGGAACGCGATGGTATTGATCTGCACCCGGCCGCCGGGGTTGAGTCGGCGGATCGTGTCGGCGACAGCCACATTGAACTGGCCGTCCGAAAGCAGCCAGATCGTGTCGGGGCGCAACCCGGACAGCGCCAGCGTTATCGCCTCGGTCGGGTCGGTACCGCCCCCGACGCTGATTGACCGGATCCAGGCGATGTGCTGCTGCTGGTTGCCCTCGTCAGCCGGGACCAAGCCCTTGGCGGGCATAGGCGTGGCACGGCTGTCGTAGAAGATGACGTAGAAAAGTTCGTCTTCGCGCAACGAGCGGATGGACTTGATGAGCTCGAAACGCGCGGCGTCGAAGCGCGGGCCCTTCATGCTGCCCGAGCGGTCGATGACGTAGACGAAGCGAGAGCCACGACCGGTCTGGCCGAAGAAGCTGGCCAGACCGGGGTTGACGGTGCCCGCCACGCTGGGAACGGCCTCGGATACGGGTAGCTCGGGCTGATTGGCGGGCGGGGCGAGGAGGTCGACCTGGAAGCCGAGCCGAGGCGAGGGTGTCTGCTCGGCGTCGGGGGTCACGCCTGTCATCGACGGCACTAGTGCTTGGGTGTGGCCCACGGATGTCGATCCAACGCGAGACGCCTCCGGCGAAACCGGGGCGCTTGCCGCCGAGGAGCCGTGGGAGTCGAAGGCGCCGCTCCGATCAAGGGCGGGCTTGGCGGTGACGTTGCCCGAACCGTCCGCTTCGATTAATCCGGTATCGGCAGCGCCGCCCGCGACCGAGTCGCCTGTGCCCGAACCCGCGCCCGCCCTGTCTCCCGTACCCGTCGACGCTCCATCGGGTCCGCCCGAACCTGCTTGGCTGGCGGGCCACAACAAGGTCGCCAGCAAGAGCAATAACAACAACAACGCCACCACCGGCGGTACCCAGATGTACGATCTCTCTTTTCGGACCGTGTCGGCCGCAAGTTGTCGGACGTTGGGTGAAATTTCCGGGGGCGCTTCTGGCATCAGGATTCTTTATATCCGAGAAGGTGCCGATATAATTGAGTCAATCCGGCAAAATCTTGTACGAGCCCATGACATCGAACGTTCGGCCGTTGAGTCACCTATCATCCGCTAGCGTCGAACCACGAATCTGCCCATGCCATCATCTTCCACGATCACACCGGAAGCGAACGCGGCCCCTGAGCATCGCGGCGGCTCCGCCACCCCGATCAAACGTGACATCACGTGCCCACACTGTTGGGCACGGTTCCTGACCGGCGACATCCGCTGGGTCGCGCAGCACGAAGACCTGCGCGGTGACGCGATGCTCGGCCCCGAGGCGATGCGCCGCTTCCTGCCCACACGATTCGACGTCGCCGGCAACGCGCTCGACGCCCGCGGCAGCGTTTGCCGCGAGCTGGCGTGTCCTTCGTGCCACCTGCCGATCAGTCGGGGCTTACTCGAAGCCAACCAGTTGTACTTCTCGCTCATCGGCGTACCGGGCAGCGGCAAATCGTATTTCACCGCGGCGATGACTTGGCGGCTGCGCACGCTGATGCCCGAAGCGTTCGGCGTGACGTTCAGCGACCTCGACGTGGCGGGTAATCAGACGCTGCTCGAAAACGAGCAAACCCTGTTCCTCAATCCCGGCGAGCCAGATCGCCTGGTCAGCATCGAAAAAACACAGATGCAGGGGGCCAACTACGATCCGGTCCACCGCGGCGGGCAGACCGTGCAACTGCCCCGCCCGTTCCAATTCATCCTTACGCCAACGGTGAAGCCCGCGCCGCACGAAGCCGCGCCGCCGCGGGTGATTAATCTGTACGACAACGCCGGGGAACACTTCCTGCCCGGCGCCGACAACACGCTGAACCCCGGGACCCAGCACCTGGCGCGGGCCAACGCTCTGATGTTTCTGTTCGACCCGCTGCAGGATGCGCGGTTCCGTTCGGCCATCGCGGCACAGAGTGACGACCCCCAGATCGCCCAGCCGTCGAGTGAGGTCCGGCAAGACAGCGTGCTCAATGAGGCGTGCGCCCGGCTGCGGCGATACGCCGATCTGTCGCCCACGGCGAAGTTCGACCAGCCGCTTTTGATTCTGCTGGCTAAAGCCGACGCGTGGGCGGGGCTGGTGGACGGCGTGGATCTATCCGAAGAACCGGTGTTGGGCGAACTTAACCACGACACCCGCGGCGGGCGGGTGGACCTGGAACTCGTGGAGGATACTTCGCGGCGGCTGCGCGATTGGTTGCAAGCGATCGCCCCGGAGTTTGTCGCGCTGGCCGAGGGGCTGCACAAACACGTCGTGTATCTGCCGGTGTCGGCGCTCGGCGGGGCCCCGGTCCGTAGCGAAGACACCGGATTGCTCATGGTCCGGCCGGGCACGCTGTCGCCACGGTGGGTCGCGGCCCCCGTGTTGTACGCGCTGGCCAAGTGGTCCCGTAACGGCCTGCATGAAACCGGCTCCGGCACCGTCTAGGCCACGGGAGAGCCCTACGGTATGGCATTAGAACTCTGTTACACCTCAAGCCCACAAGGTCTTTTGCCCGGCACGCACGGATACTGCACCGTCGCGGCCAGCGAGCAACTCACCCAACCCGTCATGCAGCGGCTCGAGGCGCTCAGTGGCTACCGCCCGATGTACAACGTCGGCGACGTGCATGCTTCACGCAACCCCGTGGCGGTTTCGCACCTGCGCCTGTCGATCGACGGCGAGACGCGTAGTGTGCTATCACGCATCGCCTACGTCGGGGCGGACTACTCTGGCCGGATTAACAAGTTCGCGTACCACCTTCTGCTCGAGCAGAACGAACTCGCGGCCGCCGGCCCGGCGTGGCTGCTCACGCAGCCCGACCTTATGCGCCACGGCTGGCCTGATCCCCCCCGCCGGATCGCGGCGCCTCGTGCCGTGCCGTCCGGCGATATGGCGCCGCAAGTCTGCCGCCGGTGGGAAGACGCTACGGGTGACGCCGGCTGGGCGGGCAACCTGATCGAGTTCCACCTCCTCGATCCGGCCAAGCCGACGTACATCCTCTACGACCCAAGACAACACGATGCTCTGGCCTTGACCGCCGAGGCGTTGGCTTTGCTCCCGGCATCGCGGCGATGGCAGGTATCGTTCAGCACCTACTTCACCGACCCAACCGGCGACGCCGGCTGCGGATGGCGGTGGGTGGCGCGGGGAACGCCGATGGCCGAGAGGATCGCGGGCCGCGAAGTGGCCGGACACGCGATCGACCTGACCCAGCCTCTGGGAGAGGCCCAGGACAGCCGATATGTACGCGCGGCGCGCCACGGCAAGACCCCGACCGACCACCGTGGGTCAGACGCCGCCACCCCGGCGGTGGCTCAAACAGCCCCTACGCCCACCGAGAGTCAGTCCGATCCCGCTCAAGTGGCGACCGCTATACCCCTCCAGACCACATCAACCGATGCAGAAAGCAACGTGCGGGTCTCTCGCCCCGAACCGCCGCGCATCCCTACTGGGTACGGCACCGGTGCGCTGATCGCGGCAGCGATCACGGGGGCCTTAATTGGTCTGGGCGGGTTCTACCTTCTACGTCCACCGCAACCGGCCGCGGCGGACCTTGCGACGGCAGTAAAACCCCAACAACTCGCCACACTTGAAGAAGACTTGGCAGAGAGTCGGGCCTACGTTGCATCGCTCGAGCAACGGATAGCGATCCTCACCGAACGGCCGGACGCGATAGAGCGAACCGTGAGGCCACCCCAAGCTTCCGGTCCGGTTCCCGATAGCCCGTCCGTAGTTGACGGCCCACTCATGGCATCGAAAATCACTGCCGCAAAGGACATCGAGGTCATCCCCGTGCGGAGAACCGCCTCCACCGAAATCGCACCGGCGCCAACACCCGCGATCGGCGCTACAGACCTCTCAAAGGGAGTGTTGCCTGCTGAACGCGTGTACGCCGAACTGCGAGCCCCGGCGTTGGAGGGACAGGGCTCGGCGGGCTTGGGAACCCTCTCCCGATTGGCAGAGCACGAACAGGTTCTTTGGGCGGCAAAAGGGCTAAAAACCGGGGCGGTGGTGCGTGTCGCCTCACCGAGCGTCGATACAGATGCGCCGTTGCAATGGGTCCAAGACACGGGCGCCGCAAGTATTGTCCACACGACGCACGACTCGCTGGGCATCGCTCATCATCAAGTCCTCGGCACGGCCCGACTCGAACTCCGCGGCCTGGTCTGGCGTTGGCACCCGGCCCCTTTCCAGCCCGGCGGCATTACTTCGGGCGAAGCGCTGTCCGAACTCCATAGCCTGGCGAAATACGCCGTACTTACCGTCGTTGACGAGGGGGGACGAACAATCAAACAGGTACAACCCTCGGCACCGCGACACGTCGAGACGCCGGCCGGCGTATCCGTGCCGTCGTTTATCCCGGGTGTAGCAAAGCTTACTCCGAAGATCGTTTTAGAAGCTGCTCCTACGGGTTGGCAATTGCATCCCGTCGTGGAGCAAAGCCCCACGGTCCTCCGCGGCCCTCGAGGCGCCGAGCTTTTATTGAAGCTGATTCCCGCCACCGAAAAATTCGAGACGCAATGGTCCTCGGTCGCAGAGCCCCGGGCGTTATCCCTACGCCTCTCGCGAGCCGTCTCTCGCTACCGCGAACTGGGCGATCTGCTTAAGCACCATGACCGCCTGGAAGATGACGTGGCTGACGCCTACGCCCGCCTGCCACGCCGTGCGGACGGCGAAACAATCGACCACGAGGGGCGCAGCCGGGAACGCTGGCGCGTCGCGTTCATCGAGTACGACAAGGCCCGGGATGAACGCGACAAGTTCTCCGCAGAGGTTGCACCCGAAGGGATCGATCTGATCGCCCAGGAATACCGTGAACTCGCCCGCCAGATCGAAAACGACAGGGCCCGCCAGCAAGACGTCGATTCGTTCGACCACGCCGAGCTACGCGTCGTCGCCTCGCATTCGGGGGCGGACGTGGCGATCCTCAAACTCACCCGGGAGTCGCCGTGATGACTGAATTATTGCAGACCGACTCCGTGCGTGTGGTGCTGGCTTGCACGTTGCTGACCACGGCAATCTGCCTATGGCCCGCCGGAAGCGCTGCCCAGGATCAACAATCCATCGATCAACAGATCGAACAGCTCGAAGCCGCTCGGGAACTCACCGATCAAATCGAACAGGAACTCCGCACCGCCGCTCAACAGATCGAAGACGAGCAGCGTGCCCTGCTCGACCGGCTCAACCGTACTTACGACGAGTTGCAACAAGAAAAACAACGCAACCGTGAGCTACAGCGCCAGCTCGACGGGCTCCTGAACGAGCCGGTCTCCCCTCAGGACGACGCGGCGTCGCCGGCCCAACCGGCCTCGCCGACCGGTGTACGTTGGGTGCCGCGAGTGGAGCGGCGGGTTGATGCGCTCGGGCTGGTTGTACCGACACGGACCGTGCTCGCCGACGTTCCGCCCGGCGTCAATGGCCTGGCGCTAACGCTTTCCACGGGGCTTAGCCCCGATCAAACCCACCCCGCGGCCCGCGTGATGGCCGCCGGCACGGTGGTGACGCTCGAACACCCTTTCCCGACCGGCGATTCCCTCAAGCTCGCCACGCTACAGGTACGCGACGGGCAGATGTCCTGGCATTGGCACGCGTTTTCTCCGTCCCGTGTCCACGAGCTGCTGCCTCAACTCGACCAGCAGCTCCGCTTCGCGGTCATCGAAACCCAGATCGACGGCGTGCCGATCGGACGCTACCAATTCACCCCCGACACGCTCGTCCTGCCTCACGAACCCGCGACAGCCCCGACACGGATTCCGTTGAAACTCCCGAAGTCTACCGGCGCGCGCTTGACCAACCCTGCTGCCGGACCGGGGTGGGCGTTGCTGGAAAGCTCGCCGATCGCCGTGGCCTGGGGCGGGCGGGACCTCAGCATCTCGGTCGTCTACGACGGGGAAGCTCTGGCGGTCTCGCGTGGCCCCGGCGTCGCCAGCAAACTCGAAGAGATCAAGCGGCAGCGCCAGCTCTGGGAAAGCGACGTGCGCCAGGCGTCGACCACCGGCGCCCCGGCCGTCGACGCGCAACGCAGCGTCAAACATCTGCAGACCTTGATCGACGCCGAAGAACAATTGAGCCGTGCCCTCGAAGAGATCGGCGAGGTGACAGGCTCCACCCACACGCTGAGCCTTGAACTCGTCGGCCCCCAGCCCACGATGACGCTCTACCGCGTCGGCTTCGACGCCACGGCGCCCTAACCCGATACACCACCACCCACGATGCCCAACGCCAGGCAAATCTCACAACGGATCAACGAACTCCTCGCGGCCAATGGGCGCGGCGCAGACACGTCCGAATTCGCTTCCCTCGCCGCGGCCTACGCCGAATTGACGCGGCGGGCTCACGACCGCCTCGCCCGGTGCCACGATCTCTTAGCGCGGGGCCTGCGTAGCGAAGCGGTGCAGGAATCCGACCTCGAACCAAGCCTGCTAAATATGGTCGCGGCGCTTGAGATCCGAGACTTCCGGGCCTGGGACGACTACTGCCACAAACACGACCTGCCGGCGCCGTCACCGCTGTCGCGCCACGTCGCCGGCGAACTGAACAGGGCCTACGCGGCGGACCAACTCGTCGCCCCCTTGCTGCGCGAGTACCGCTTCCGCTGTCTGGCACGCTCGCCTATCGCCGAACGTATCGCGGCTCTGCGCGGCGTGGCGGGGCTGGACAAAAACAACACCGTGTGGAACGAGTCGCTGGTCCTACTGGAGACGCAGCGCCTACAAGAACTCCGCTTCGATACCGAACGGGCGCTCGGCGATATCGATCGATTACGAGCGATTCAGCGCGAACTGCTTGACGACCGCCGCCGCGTCCCTGCGCCCGAGACGCTGGTCCGCCGGGTCGACGAAGGCTTACGCGACACCCTGGTCAAGAAGGCGCAGCAAGAGCTGCGCACGCTCCTGCCGGCGTTGCACGAAGCGTATAGCGCGATGGATTACCGCACCGCGAAACGGCTGCTCGAGAGCTGGGACGCGACGCTCAAATCCGTCGGGCAGTCCCACCTGCACTTGCCCGAAGACCTGCGTGAGCCCGTGCAGCCGATCATGGACTGGGTGCAGTCCACCGCCCAGCAGCAACAACGCGAGATCGCGTTCCGCCAGGATTGTGCGCGGCTGCGCGGCTTGATCGAGTCGTCGGCTTCGCTCGAAGAGTTGGCCCGGGGTTACGAGAGCGTGGCGGCGTTCGATCTGCCGCTGCCCGATACGCTGGGCGAGGACTACCGCCGGGCGCAGCAGCGCCTGGAGCTGGTCCAGGTCCGTCGTCGGCGGAACCGTCTCGCGGTGGCGGCGGGCGTGGTACTCTTGGCCGCGGTGTCGGTGGGCTGGGCGATCAATAGCCGGCTCACGGATCGGCGGATCACTCAGACACTGACCGAAGTCGAGCGGGAGATCACTCGCGTGGACCTGGGCGCCGCGGTCGACCGTTTGGAGGTGTTGACGGCCGACCACCCCACCGCCGCCGAACGCGACGATGTCCGGCACATGAAACAGGCCCTCGACGATGCGCTGGCGCGGGAAGGCCAACGCCGGGATTCTTTCGAGGCTCTACACGCCCGGATAGCGAACACCGGGGCGGCCGAAATGCACGCCAATGATGTCGCCGAGCTCGAACACCTGGCCCGCCTCGACGAAGAGAAGACCCGTGTTAACGCGATACAACAGAAACTGGATTCGTGGCGTCTGGAACAGCGACGCGAACGTGAGTCTCGGACTTTGGCACGGGCCGACACCCTGTTGAGCACCTTGGCCGAGATCGGATCGGCCCAGATCGACAACGAGCCTGATGCAGCGCTGCACACACTTGCGGAGATCCGCGGAGAGCTGACGCGGCTCCGCGGTCACCATCAGACCAACCCCACGATCACCGCCGTGCTCGACACGGTAGCACAGCGCGAAGACGAGCTGCGCGTAGCGGCGCGTTTCGTCGTGGACCAGCGGACCGCGCGTGACAAACGGCGTGCTTCGTTAGATCAAGTCATCGCGGCTTCGTCCAGCGCCAACACGTTGGCCGCCGCATTGCGACGTTACGCGCAGAATCACCCCGAGGACGTTCGGTCCCGGGCGTTCGAGCGCGCGGCCCAAGACGCCGAAGCGTGGCGGGCCATCGAGGCGTGGCAACGGCTGGTCACCGAGGTCGATCCCGACCGGCCGCCTCCCGACTTGGCCGAGGTTGCGCGACGAATCCGCGCGCTGGACGACTATCTCGATGCGCACCCACGTTCCCCGGTAACGCCGGCGGTGCGGGCCTACCGCGGTCGACTGGCGCAGGCGCTGTTGGTGTCGTCGGATTCGGGGCCGTGGCTCGGCCGCTTGCCGGAGATTCTGCGGGCCCCGGTCATCCGCGACCTCAACGTTCTGAACGCCGCCGATGAGCGGCGGTATTACGTCGTCGGCCAAGGCAACCGCCGAGAGACCTCACTCGGCACGATCGTCGATGTGGTCCTGACGCCCGACATCACGCGAACCAAAACCGTGAGCCTCAAGCCCGGATCGGCCAGCCCCATCACCACCAGCCCCCAGTCGCGCCTCGCCGCGACCCTGCTCGCCCAGATCGCCGACTATCGGCTAGGCGCGTGGGACCACTTCCACTTCGATCTGATCGAAACCATCCTCGCCCACGGCGAGGTCGACACCGTGCTCCGCGGCGTGCTGCTGACCATGGTGATCGACGAAACCGAAAAGACGGTCGGACAGATCGACCCCGAACTCCAGCGTTTCCGGAAGCTGCTCAACGCCCAAAACGAAGACGGGCTGAACTGGCTCGATCCCGACGACCTGACCGCGGCGACGGTCCGCGAACACCTCGACAGGGTGATCGCTGAACGGCTGCCGGATCTCGACGAATTGCGCGAACGAATCGCCGCGCAGGGCGCTGCGGTAGATCGGCAATTCGACCAAGCGCTGCGGGGAGGCGGCGTGTTGCTGCGCGACGATGGGGTGGCCCGCGTGGAGGGATTACCCGCGTCGTTGCCGGACAAGACCACGGTGTACCTCACCGCCGCCGCGAGCCCGGATGGGCCCTATGTCCTGCGCCCGCTGGGCGGGATTGAAGACGGGGAGTTACGACTGCGGTTTGACCAATCCGTAGGCGTGCCTGAAGGGGCGATAGTGTTTTGGGTTTCCGAGTAGCGGTCGCCGCGACCGGCGGCCCGTGATCGACGCTAGCAAGCGGATGGGTTTTGACTGAGACGTCTCACTACTATGTTCGGCTGGCACGCACGGTGGAGGGCCCGCTGTCGCGTGACGAATTGCGTGAGCGCCTACGGCTGAACTTATTATCGACCTACCACGAGGTCTCGACCGATCAGCAAAACTGGCGGTCGCTTGACCCGGCGGGGCTGGGTGGCTTGCTCGACGACCTGGAGCCCGCCGAAGCCAACGATACCGATGCCGACCCGAAGCCGATCGACGCCGCGTGGCTGGCGACCTTGAACGGGCTGGACGCAACACCCGCCGACGACACCGATGTCCTGACCGAGGCGCCGCCAACCACTCGACCGATAAGGGGGTTGGTGCGGAGCATCGCGCTTTCCTCGGGGCTCTTGCTCGTCATTGCCACCAGCTTCTCGATCCCACGCGGTGACGGGACCGGCGTCAGGTGGTGGCAACACGCCGATGCGTTGAGCGGGACCTTGGGGGTTTGGTCTGTTCTCGGCCTCGCCGCGGTGGCCGTAGCTTTCCTCCCTGATCTCGGATGGCAGAGACGCGCACTGCTCGCCCTGGGAGGGCTCGGCTGGATCTGTAGCTTGCTGTTGCTCCGAGGCGACGAAGCGTTGCGTGTAACCGCTGCCTTGTGGTACTGGCTTGCTCCAGCCACCGCTTGGGCGGCGGCATATACAATCCGTGGCACACTCGCAGGCGTTGCCCCGACGCCCACGGATACCTCCCGGCGGACCCGTTTCTTAGGGGTTGCGGCCAGCGCGGGAGCCGCGGGACTCAGCGCCGTGATACTCACCTTGACGAGCCGCACGTTGCCGGTGTGGTGGATTGCGGTGCTGGGCCTGGGGCTAAGCCCCGCGGCGTGGTTGGTGTCCGTCGCGATCCGCCAACACGGCGGCCAGGCGGCCAGGCAGCGCCCCGACACCGATCTCATTATCCTGGCATTGCTCAACCTAGGGCTTCTCGCCGCGGTGGTGGTGCTGGGCGTTCAACAGAACCTCGCGGCCGGCGGGCCGCATCACCTGGGCCAACTCGTGGTAACGTCCGTGGGCTTCATCGCGTTGACCGCCTGCGTTGTTACGGCCGGCCTCGAATCAAAACCCGAGCCGTAAATCGATCAGGCCTTCATCAGGAAACCCGTCTTGAGTACAACGCCCAACCCAACACCCACCCCCGTAATCCCCGCTTCGCCCGACGCCCCCGAGCCGCGGTTCGCCTGGCACCGCGACGACCCCGAGGCCCGCCTCGGCCTCGGCGGGACACGCTTCACCGACGTACGCAGCGGGGCGTGGCTGATCGCAGCGGGCTTGTTGACGGTCGGCTTTTACGCCGTGCTCACCGCCCTGCCGACAAGCCGACTGGTCAATATATTCACACAACGCGGCGCGGTGCAGTACGTCACCGTGCTGTTTTTTTTCTGGGCGTTGTTGATCTTGTTCATCAAGTTAATGAAGGTCGCGCGACAACACGCGGCCGTGAGGTACGACCAACTCGTCCCGGCCGACCCCGACTTTGTCCTCTCGCCGGGCACCGTGAACGAGGTGCTCGCCCACCTGCACCGGGTGTGTATCGATCCGGCGAAATTCTTCCTGTTCAATCGTATCGAGTTCGCGTTGTCCAACCTCAAGAACATGGGGCGGATCAGCGACGTCGACGACGTGCTGCGTTCCAAGGCCGAGAGCGATGTCGACGTCATGGAGTCGAGTTACACCTTGGTCCGCGGACTGATCTGGGCGATCCCCGTGCTCGGCTTCATCGGCACGGTGCAGGGGCTATCGAGCTCGCTGGGCTCGTTCGGTCAGGTCTTGGTCGATACCGAAGACTTCGCCGGCATCAAGCCCGCGCTCAAGGAAGTAACCGCCGGGCTGTCGACCGCGTTCGACACCACGTTCGTCGCGCTGGTCGCGGCCCTGCTGGTGCAGCTGCTGCTGACGCTGGTCCGCAAGCGTGAGGAGGACCTGCTGGACGCGTGCAACGAATACTGTCAGCGCCACATCGTCGGCCGCCTCCGGTTGACGCCCCTCGACGCCGACGGGGACCGTTGAGCGTGCCCCGGCCGTCCCGCTACCGCCGAAACCCACCCGTCTCGCTGTTCGCGTTTCAGGACATCATCGCGGCCGTCACCGGCGTGATGCTGCTCGCGACGATGCTCTTGATGCTCGAGTTGGTGACGCGGACTTTCGCCGCCACGATCCCAACTCCCGATGGTATGCCTGATGAGGTCAAGGCGGAGCGGGTCGAGCTTCAGGAGCAACGGGATCGCCTGCTTGATCGAATCACGCAGAACATTGCCCGGGCGTCGCCGGAGATCGTAACCCAAACCCAGCTGGGCGTTCTTGAAGCCGAGCTACGCCGGCGTCAAGAGGAGACCCGCTCACTGGAAGAGCAAGTAGCCGACGCGAGGGATACCTTGCACCAACTCGAGACGCAGCGGCAGACCGACGCCGAGGCGATCGATACCCTGGTTCGAGAGCTGGCCGAAACCCAGCAACAACTTGATGTCGCGCTGAGCCGCACCCGGGTGACGTTGCTGGAAGGAGATCGCGCGGACAAGCAGGCATGGTTTCTCTTGTGCGAAGGAGATCGGGTCACGGCCGCTACGGTCTCGGATGACAACGAACTGACCCCACGCCTCGACCTGCCGCGCGACGGCCCGGGTCTGCTGCGATGGGCCGAGCGATTAAAGCCTGCCGAAAACGTATTCGTGCTGATGGTCCGTGCCGACGGGATCGGCCAATTCGAGACGTTGCAACAAGCGCTGCGCACACGTGGTTTCGAGGTGGGTTGGGACCTGACCACGCCCGAACTGGCCGCGGCGTTTCATCCGACGCCGGCGGGGGTCGCGCCATGAGCCGCCGCACCCACTGGCAAGACGCCGACGACGCGCTGGAGCTGTTCCTCGACGCGATGAGCAATATGTTCGGCGGCGTCGTCTTCATCGCCGTGACGGTCATCATCCTGCTGCAGTTCACCGCTCGCCCCACCGCTCCGGATACGGCCGATGTGCGGCCTCCGCAAGAAACGGAACCCCATCCCGAGATCGAGTCACTGCGGATCGACGTGGCAAAGCTGCAAAGGGTGCTGGATTCAACCACTACCGCGTCTGATCCGGACAACACCGCGAATCAACTGCGGCTTTCGGAGGTCATGACGGAATACGAAGCCGCGAACGCCGCACTGCATACCCAACGTCGCGATACCGAAGCACTACACGCCAACATTACCCAAGCGCAGCGGCGGGCGAAGGAGACCGTGGATCAGCGTGAACTGATCCACGCCGAATTACTGGAAACCCGGGCGGCCCTGGAAGATGCTACCGCTCACCCCCCCCAACGCCTCCGCGTCCCGCGGTACCGGGCGACCGCCAAACGCGAGTTCCCCGTGCTGCTCAGCGGCGGCCGGCTGGTCAACGTTTTCGAGTCCGCGTCCGACAGGGAATTCGGCCAAGTCAACGATGCCGATCTGGCCATCGATCGACACAGCCAAACGGTCCGCGCCCGACCCGGCCGTGGCACTCCGATCGATGCGCGCCCTGATTCCCGAACATTCTTGGTGGCTCAATTTAAACAACTCGACCCCGCACAAGACTACGTCTCTCTCGCGGTCTGGCCCGACTCTTTCGATGCGGCCCTGAGCGTGCGCGACACCCTGATCGACCTGGGCTTCGAGTACGGACTCACCTTCATCGAAGCCGATGCGGGGGTGCCGTTCAAAGCCGCGAGCGGGGTCCAGTGAGAACGGGCTCCGTAACTCGTTTCGCGGCGCCAGACCTACGGGAGCGGGCCGAATCCCGACCGAGGCTGTCGGGTTGGTGTGGCGTGTGTGGCCGCGCCTGGGTATGTCGTGTCGGCTGGCTTATCGACAGGACTGGCCGGCCCGTGCGATGACCGGAGCAGAAGGATTCCCCTTAGTTGCATTGGCACGGTAGAGCCGGTGAGGTATCATTTGGGCGTCGGAAGCAGCGAGGGAGAACCGCCACGGCGATCTCGCTCAAACCCATGCAGACGCATGGCTTACGTCTTTCGGCATTGGGGCTGGCGAGAGCGGCATTTCGTTGAGGGGCCCAGCCCGGTCATCGTTCCGGAAGCTGGCGTCCCCGGAAGCACGCGTTTCGGCACGGGAATCCGCGTCCCAAGCGGCGCGTGCTGGTGGGTTGAATGTGAAGATTCTGCAATGTCACAACCTGTACCAATTGCCCGGCGGCGAAGACCGGGTGGTCGAGGACGAACGCGAGCTGCTCCGGGCCCGCGGGCACGAGGTCGTGACTCACACGCTGCATAACGACCGCGTCGGCGATTACTCCAAATTACGTCTCGCGACGGGCACGGTTTGGAGCCGGGCGGCGGCGCGGGAGCTGCGCGATATCGTGCGGCGAGAAGAGCCCGACATCACGCACTTCCACAACACGCTGCCGCTGATGTCGCCTTCGTGTTACTACGCGGCCCGGGCCGAGGGCGCCGCGGTCGTGCAGACGCTGCACAACTACCGGCTGCTGTGCCCGAAGGCCACGTTCTTCCGCGACAACCGGATCTGCGAAGACTGCCTGCACAAGAAGATCAAATGGCCGGCGGTCCAGCACGGCTGCTACCGCGACAGCCGGGCCGCGAGCGGCGCGATCACCGCGATGCTCACGGTCCACGGCTTGATCGGCACGTACCGCAAAGCGGTCGACGCCTACATCGCCTGCTCCGAGTTCACCCGCGAGAAGATGATCGAGGGCGGCTACCCCGGCGAGCTCATTCACTACAAGCCAAACTTTGTCCCCGACGATCCCGGCGCGGGCTCGGGCGCCGGCGGGTATCCGATGTACCTCGGACGGCTTTCGCCGGACAAAGGCATTGCGACCTTGGTAGATGCTTGGGACCAACTGCCCGACACCCCGCTTCAGGTCGTGGGCAAGGGCCCTGTGCAGGGTTTGGTGGAAGGATTGGTCGGTCGCCACACCCAGGTGCAGCACGAAACCTGGGTCAGCCAGCCCCGGCTGGGCCAGTTGTTGAGCGACGCGGCTTTCTTGATCCTTCCGACGATGAACTACGAGGGATTCCCGAAGGTGATCGTCGAGGCGTACGCCCACGGCGTGCCGGTGGTCGCGTCGGACATCGGGGCGATGGCCAAGGTCGTCGTCGGCGGGCAGACCGGACGCCACGTGAAGTACGGGGATGCGGCCGACTTAGCCCGCGTCGTCCGCGAACTGACGAGCGACCCCGATCAACTCGCCCGCCTCCGCCGGGGCGCCCGCGAGGCCTACGAAAAGTCCTACACCGCCGAGGCGAACTACAGCAGGCTGATGGAGATCTACCACACCGCCCGAGAAAACTACGAAACCCGCACGAACGCCCTGGCGGCCACCGAAGCCCCGGCGGACCAGAACGCCGCGACCGCCTGACCCGAACGCCCTTCCCCCATTCACTTCAGCTTCGATCAACCAAGTGAGACGAGAAAGCATCATGCGAGCCATCATCCTTGCCGGCGGAAAAGGCCGACGCCTCGAACCCTACACCATCAGCTTCCCCAAACCCCTCGTGCCGGTGGGCGACATGCCGATCCTCGAGATCGTGATCCGACAGCTCAAAGCCTTGGGCTTCACGCACGTCACCTTGGCGGTCGGCCACCTCGCCGAATTGCTGATGGCCTACTTCGGAGACGGCACAAAGTGGGGCATCACGATCGACTACTCCCGCGAAGAAAAACCGCTGGGCACCGTGGGACCGCTGAAGCTGATCGACGACCTGCCCGAGACGTTCCTCGTGATGAACGGTGACGTCCTGACCACGCTCAAATACGACGCGCTCTACGAGCAGCACGTGAGCTCCAACGCCGATCTGACGATCGCCTGCTACCGGGCGAATACCAAGATCGATCTGGGCGTGATCGAGTTCGACGGGCGGATGGAGGTCACGGGCTACCGCGAAAAACCCGTGCTGCCTTACGACGTATCGATGGGCGTCTACATGTTCAACCGCGGCGTGCTGGATACCTTCCAGGTCGACGAATACATGGACCTGCCCACGATCGTGAACAACCTCATCCGCAGCCACGGCACCGTGAAGGTTTACCTCTCGGATCACGAGTGGCTCGATATCGGCCGGCCCGACGACTACGCCAAAGCCTCGCAACGATTTGAGGAATTGCGGCACGAGTTCCTGCCCCACGAAGCGGTGCAGGAAGCCCCCGCGGCCGACCGGACGCCTTTATCCCCGGCCTGATTTTTCGACTTACCAACGACACGCAGTACTTACGGAGTAGTACGAGATGAAGGTTTTGGTTTTGGGCGGAGCGGGCTACGTGGGCTCGGCGGTGGTGCGCGACCTGCTGAACCACGGGCACGAGGTGACGTGCTTTGATCTGATGATGTTCGGGGCCGAGTCGATGATGCCGTGGCTGGGACGGCCCGATTTCATGCTGATCAAGGGTGACATCCGTGACGCAGAACAAGTCGACCGGGCGACGGCAGGGCACGACGCGGTGGTCCTGCTGGCGTCCATCGTGGGCGAACCAGCCTGCAACCGGGACCCCGAGAACACCCGGGCGACTAACGTGGGCGGGGCGAAAAACGCCCTGGCTGCCGCGGAAAAACACGGCGTCCGGCGGTTCATCTTCGCCAGCACCTGCAGCAACTACGGCGTGGCAGACACCGACTTGCCCGTCGCCGAAGACGGCAAGCTCAACCCGATCAGCGTCTACTCTGAAACCAAGGTCGAGGTCGAAAACCTCGTGCTTGCCGCCGCCACCGACACGCTCACCCCCACCGTATTGCGGCTGTCCACCGCGTTCGGCGTCTCGGCGCGGATGCGCTTCGACCTTCTCGTCAGCGACTTCACCCTCGCCGGGCACCAGGACGGCAAGGTCGTGATCTTCGGCGAGCAGTTCTGGCGACCCTTCGTTCACATCAACGACATCGCCAAGGCGATGCGCATGGTGCTCGCCGCCGATGAAGACGTGGTGAAGGGCGAGGTATTCAACGTCGGCGCGAACCACAACAACACCCAGAAGCAGACCCTCGGCGAGTCGGTCGCCAAGCACCTGCCGGGCACAAGAATCGAATTCGTCAAGAAGAACGAAGACCCGCGGAGCTACCGCGTCGAGTTTGCCAAGGTGAAAAAGAAGCTCGGCTTCGAGCCGGACTGGGACATCGACGCCGGCATTGTTGAGGTCCGCGACTGCCTGCGAAACAACGTCTGGCCCGACCCGAACGACGGGCGTTACAAGAATTAAAAACCATGGCCCACGAAGGCGAGAAGAGATATCTGGTGTCCGACTGCGACCTGGGCGAGGAGGAGGCCCAGGCCGTGGCTGACGTCGTGCGCAGCAAGTGGCTGAGCGTCGGGCCACGCACGGCCGATTTCGAGGCCGCTTTTGCTGAGCACACGCAAGGGAATCTGACCGAGCCGCCGCACACGGTGGCCGTGGCGAACTGCACGGCGGCGCTGCACCTGGCGCTCTTGGCCGTTGGCGTCGAGCCGGGCGACGAGGTGCTCGTGCCCAGTTACACCTTCGTCGCCAGCGCAAACGCCATCCTCTACTGCGGGGCGACGCCGGTGTTTGTGGACATCCACGGCCCGGGCGACCTCAACCTCGACCTCGACGACCTCGAGAAGAAGATCACACCGAATACGAAGGCCGTGGTGGCCGTACACATGTGCGGCTTCCCGGTGGACATGGACCGGCTCATGGTGCTGTCCGAAACTCATGGTTTCAAGGTTGTCGAAGACGCCTGCCACGGGATCGGGGCGACCTACGCCGGCGGGCCCGGGAGCGGATCCACATTCCTAGGGCAGAAGATCGGCACGATCGGCCATGCCGGGTGCTTCAGCTTCTTCGCCAACAAGAACCTCGTCACCGGCGAGGGCGGCATGGTCGTTAGCCGGGACGAAAACATCGCCAGGCACATCCGCCTCGGCCGATCGCACGGCATGACCAAAACCTCGTGGGACAAGGCCTCGGGCCGGGCCCACGGCTACGACGTGGTGCAACTCGGCTTCAACTACCGCGGCACCGAACTCACCGCCGCGATGGGGATGATCCAGTTGCGCAAGCTCAAAGCGAACAACGACAAGCGACGCGCTCTGGTGGCGCGGTACCGTGAACGACTGGCGGCGCTCGCCCCAACGCTGCCGCTGACGGTTCCGTTTGCGGAGCGCCTCGAAGACAGCGCACACCACGTATTCGCGGTCGTGCTGGACGATCCCGGACTCGTCACCCCGTTGCGCGAGGCGTTGACGACCCGCGGGATCCAGACGACGCACCACTACCCCCCCGTCCACACATTCAGCCACTATCGCCAGTTCGTCGGCGAGATCGATCTGCCAAAGACCATGGAGGTCTCGGCCCGAGAGGTGACGCTTCCGCTGCACCCTCTGCTGGAGATATCAGACATCGATGCGATCGTTGAGCGGCTGGCCGAATGTTTTCTTGGCTTGATCGTGAAGACTGAGGGGACTTAGCGTGGGGTAAGCGGCATTCTTTCCAGTTTCGCCAGTCTGCCTTATTTATCACGTCGGAATACCAAATTGAAAATTGCGTGTTAATGGCCGGATTAGCCGTTGATCGTCTGCGCAAGTCTGCTATGCTCCAGTACCTGCAATGGGGCGGCCCCGGGAAACCGGCGCCTGGAGGATGGGGAGCCGTCAGTAAGTAAAATGCTGTCAAGGAAGTACGGGATGAGCCGCTGTTGTTATGGGCTTGCCCGAGTGCATACGGAGGCGTACTGCATCGTGGATGCGGGGCTCCGGGTCATGGGAACGGAGTTCCCCTGTGGAGATGGGTTCGATGCTTTGGTGGGATAAACTCGTTAAACGGCAGCCGACAAACGTCTCGGCCCCGCGCTTTGAAGCTGACATGAAGCTGCGCGCCGAGCACCTCAACCACATCCTCCAGCGGGAACGCACGCGGGCCGACCGCAGCGGCCAGCCGCTGACGATGCTGCTGGTGGGTTACGACGGCAAGTCCGTGCGACGGGCCGACGCCTCGGTGATCGTCCACGTCATGCAGAAACGCGCTCGGATCACCGACGAGATCGGTTGGTTCGATCAGCACACCGGCTTTGCCGTGCTGCCCGACACACCGGTCGAGGGGGGACGGAAGTTTGCCGAGATCATCCGGAAACAGCTCCGCGAGCGCGGTATCCGGACGTCGTTTGCCATCTATCAATATGCCCCGCCGCGTCAGCAAGACGATCAGGACCAGGACACGAGCCACGGCGGTCACCGCCTGCCGCTGCCCGAAACCCCGGCCCGGCCGGAGCGACGTCGTCGCACCCCGGCTCACGCCGTGGCGATGAGCCGTCGCCCCGATCAGCAGGTGCAGGAACTCACGCCGTTCCTGGCTCAGCCCCTGCCGTGGTGGAAACGCACGACCGATGTCGTCGTCGCCGGCTCGGCCCTCTTGGTTGCTTGGCCGCTGCTCATCGCGATCGGGGCGGCGATCAAATTCGATTCCCCCGGCCCGGCGATCTTCAAGCAGCAGCGTGCCGGCCTGGGCGGCAGCCCCTTCGCTATATGGAAGTTCCGTACCATGCGGTCCGACGCCGAGAAACTCCGTGACCAACTCCTGCACGTCAACGAGCAGGACGGTCCGGCGTTCAAGATCAAGGCCGACCCCCGCATCACCCGCATCGGCGCGATCCTCCGTAAGACCAGCCTCGACGAGTTGCCCCAACTCATCAACGTGCTGCGCGGCGAGATGACCCTGGTGGGGCCGCGACCGCTGCCGGTTCACGAATCCGACGCCTGCGAATCCTGGCAGAAGCGCCGCCTGGACGTGACGCCCGGCCTGACCTGTATCTGGCAGGTGTGGGGCCGATCCACCGTGACCTTCAGCGAATGGGTACGGATGGACCTGCGCTACCAACGGCTCCGCTCGCCGCACAAAGACCTGCGCATTATGCTGGCCACCGTCCCGGCCGTGCTCAAGCAACGCGGGGCCTGCTGACCCCGTCGGGGCCTTCGAGAGGAGCTCCCCGAGATATTCGCGGTCCGGGCCGGGCATGGCCTCGAGTTTCCCGAAAGTGTTCCGCGCGTCTGCCGGATTTTCCCCGATTGACCCCGAAGTGCCGCCGTACCCGGCCGACCCGTTTCCGATGACCGCCGTGAACCCCTACCCTACCGCTGACGTGGCTCCGGCCACCACGGCCCTGTTCGCCGACGCTGAGCCGCTGCCCAAGCGAGACGTTTTCGGCGTGGGAGTGACCGCCGCGGGGCCGGAAAAGGTGATCGACCAGATCATGGACTGGGGCCACCGCCGGTCGTCGGCCGTGGTCGACTTCATGCCGGTGCACGGCCTGATCGTCGCCGCCCGGGACACGAAGCACCGCGAGGTCATGAACGACTTCGACTTGGTCGCCTGCGACGGCCAGCCGGTCCGCTGGGCGCTCAACCGCTTCCACGACGCCGGTCTCGACGAGCGGGTTTACGGCCCGACCACGATGCTCCGGGTCTGCGAACGCTGCGCCGCCGAGGGCGTTGCGGTGTACCTGTACGGCGGCAAGCCCGAGGTGCTCGAGACGCTTTGCGATCGGTTGCTCAAGAAGCTGCCCGCGCTCAAGATCGTCGGCGCCGAGTCCCCGCCCTTCCGTCCGCTCACCGAGGAAGAAGACGCCAAAGCCGTCAAGCGGATCAACGCCAGCGGGGCGGGGGTGGTGTTCCTGGGCCTGGGCTGCCCACGGCAAGAGGTTTTTGCTTATGAACACCGGGGCAGGATCCGGGCGGCCCAGCTGTGTGTCGGGGCGGCGTTTGACTTCCACGCCGGCGCGGTCAAGCAGGCCCCGGCGTGGATGCAGAAACGCGGGCTGGAGTGGTTGTACCGCTTGACACGAGAACCCGGCCGGCTCTGGAAGCGATATCTCGTGACAAACTCGGTTTTTGTGGCACTCTTTCTACGTCGCTGGATCGCAGGGAAATGAGCCGCGGCACGGCCCCCTGCCTCGAAGACGCAGAAGAGAGGACCCGTTTCATGTCCGCGTTAGTGACCCGTCCTGCGCCCGATCCAGCGCCCGAGCAGCCCCCCCGGCCCTTCGAGCCGATGCGGCTGCCGGTGCTGTCGGATCGGCCGCTGGTCTCGGTCCTGATGACCAGCTACAACTACGCCAAGTTCATCGAACGCGCGATCCGCAGCGTGCTCGATCAGACCTACTCCCACTTCGAGTTGATCGTTGTCGACGACGGCTCGGCCGACGACTCGCCGGCGGTCATCCGCAGGCTGGCCGAACACGACGCCCGCATCACGCTGATCGAGCAGCCGAACCAGGGCATGGCCGCGGCGCTCAACGCCGGGTTCTCCCGCTCACGGGGCGAGGTCATCACGCTGCTCGACGCCGACGACGCGTACGCGCCCGACAAGCTCCAGACCGTCGTCGACCGCTTCCACCGCGAGCCGCAGGTGGGCATGCTTCAGCACCCGCTCCAAGTTGTCGACCACGAAGACAAGCCGCTGCAGGTCATCCCGTTTTTGAGCAAGCTCGAACACGGCTGGCTGGGCCCAACGCTCCTGCGGCGTGGCGGGCGGTGGAGCTTCATGCCGACCTCGGCGTTATCGTACCGGCTCGAGGTCGCTAAGTGTTTGCTGCCGATCGAGCCGGGCCGCTACCGCATCAGCGCCGATGCGCTGCTCTACACCGTCGGGCCCCTGCTCACCCGTGTGGGGGTGATCGACCGCACGCTGGCCCACTACCGCGTCCACGGCAACAACCACATGAGTAGCGGCGCGGTCGACCGGGCCGAGATCCGCAAACGCATCAGCTCGTACCACGACACGATCGTCGGCAGCAACCGCCACTCCGCCGGCCTCGGCCTGTCGCTGCCCCAACTCGACCCGCGCGACCACCTGCTCTACCGCGAACAGTTGTTCGTGCTGTCGATGCTCCGTGGCCACCGCCGCGGCTGGGTCGGCCGGTTCGTCGGGCTGATCGGCGCGATGATGCGCGACGACATGTACGGCACCCCACAGAAACTGCTGGCCATCCCGGTGTACGGAATGCTGCCGCTGATGCCGCGCCGCCTGCGCGGACCGTGGCTGGACCGAGTACGGATGTACGGCCGGGTCAAGGGTTTTGCACAACTGGTGATGAACTGGACCAAACGTAACGCCGGGGAACCCCCGGTGAAAGCCGGCCGGCTCCACGCCGAAACGCCTCCCTCGCCCCGGCAACCCGGCGGCAGCGATTCCTCACTCAACGGCGACGGGATGAAGGCGGTCCGCCCGTCGGAGCCAGACGGCTGATGAGCCAGCTCACGACCCCCGACTCTCTGCCCCGCCGTGCCCCCGCGTCCGCGGGCAGGCCGATCCGCCGCGCGATCGACCCGGCGTTTGCCGCGGGGCTGACCCGCAAGTGGTTTGCGTTGTGGGCGATTCTGATTGCCGGTCTCGCCATCGGCGGGCGTGGTTTCGCCTACATCGGCCTGCCGCCGCTGTTCATCTCTGAAGTCACGCTGCTGCTGGGTTTCGCGGCGCTGTTGGTCCAGCCGCGCTGGCGCGAGATGCTCGCCCAGCCGACGTCGATCCTGATCGTGATGCTATTAATGTGGGGGCTGCTGCAGACCGTGCCCTACTTGGGCAAATACCGCATCGACGCGATCCGTGACTTCATGCTGCTGGGCTACGGCGTCACTGCGCTGATCGTCACCGCGGTCGTGATGTCCCAACCGCGGTTGCTGTGCTGGCTGGTGGGCAAGTACCGCGGGTTCGGAAAGGTCTTCCTGCTGGTGATGCCGTGGCTGTGGATGATCGATCGCACGTTCAGCGAAGCGATCCCGACCTGGCCCTGGGCGAGCCACGTGCCCATGATCAACCTCAAGCCGGGCGATATGCCGGTGCACCTGGGCGCGATCGCGGCGTTGTCGGTCGTCGGGCTCTCGCGGTGGCGGTCTCTGTTGTGGCCCGTGCTGATCGGCGGCCTGCTGGCGGTGACCGGAGCCGTGAGCCGGGGCGGGCTGGTGGCGTTCGGTGTCGCGTTCACGGTGGCGTGGTGCTTCCGGCCGCAGAGCCGGTGGGCCCGGCGTTTTGTCATCGTTATGGCGTTGGCGATCACCGCGGCAGCGGTCACCGACGTGAGCGTGCAGATGGACGACCGCGACCGCGAATTCTCCGCCCGGCAACTCCTGCTCAACGTGATCAGCGTCGTCGACTCCGACGACGTGGGCGACCTCGACGACACCAAGACCTGGCGGCTGGACTGGTGGGCCAAGATCGCTGACTACACGCTCTACGGCGACTACTTCTGGACCGGCAAAGGCTTCGGCATCAACCTCGCGACCGACGACGGCTTCCAGGTCAACGAACAGGAGTCCCTGCGCAGCCCGCACAACGGCCACATGAATATCCTCGCTCGGGCCGGGGTCCCCGGGCTTGCGCTATGGATTGGCGTCCAACTCGCGTGGCTGGCGATGATCGGCAACGCCTACCTGCTCGCCCGGCACCGCCGCGACAACCAGTGGTCGGCCTTCTTCGTGCTACTGCTGGCGTACTGGACCGCACTGATGTTCAACGCCGCGGTGGATGTGTACTTCGAGGGACCGATGGGCGGCGTGTGGTACTGGTCGATCATCGGGCTGGGCATCGGCAGCGTCTGGGTATACCGGAAGCACGGCGGGTTCAGCCTGCTCGATCTCCCCGACACCTCGAGTGCATCCGCCTCCACGGCCACCGCCGAAGCCCCGCCGGCGGAGCCAAAGCTGTGACCCCCCCCGCCGCCCCACACCCGGCCGTCGTCACCACCAGCTGGGACGACGGCCACCCCGCGGACCGGCGTCTGGCCGACCTGCTCGAAAAATACGGCGTGCCCGCAACGTTCTACATCCCGCGGGAAAACCCGCTCGACGACCTGCCGGTGATGAGTTGCTCAGGCATCCGCGACCTCGCCGGCCGCGGCTTCGAGATCGGGGGCCACACGCTCAGCCACGCCGTCCTCACCACGCTCGACGACACGGAAGCGCAGCGGGAGATCGCGGACTGCCGCGACTTCGTCCAGGACTTGACCGGCCAACCCTGCGCCGTGTTCTCCCCGCCCAACGGCAAGCACCACGTTCGCCACATCGAGATGATCCGCCGCTCAGGGTTTGACGGCTACCGCACCGTCGAGATGTGGTCACTCGATCGGCCACGTCACCAGACCAATGGTTTGCTGGAGATGCCCACCACGCTGACCGCCCTGGCCCAGCCCGTGATCGGGGTGGCCAAGAACCTGGTTAAACGCCGCGCGGTCCGCGGCATGGCACGCTACCTGCGCCGCGGTCTGACCGGGTCATGGGCCGAGCACGCCGCGGCGATGCTCGACCGCGCGGTCGCCACCGGCGGCGTGTTTCACCTGTGGGGCCACTCATGGGAACTCGACGATTTCGATCAATGGGACGAACTCGAAGGCGTGCTCCAACGCATCACCGACCTCGCCGCCGCGGGCAGGGTTCGGCTCCTGAGCAACGGCGAGTTGTGCACGACCGAAGGCGGGCGGGCCACTGACGGCGTCGCCTCGGTTACCCACCCCAAATAGATGATCGGCTCAGGCTAAGCGGAAGACACGCGGCGTTTCATTCCGTTCTCCACGCCGGGTTAAACCCGGACGCCCGTGGATACCGCCGCCTCGTACGCCGCGGCGATCTCGATCACTTTGTTCTCCCAACTCAGCTCCTCGGCCCGCGTCATCGCCCCGGCCGAGAGCTCGGCGACTTGCCGGGGCTTCTCGATCAGCGATTCGAGCGCCGCGCCGAAACCCCGGATACTCGTGGGCGCATCGACCAGCGGCACCTTGATGCCCGACGTCGCGTTGATCGCCACGCCCATACCGCACGCGTCGTGACAGATCACCGGCAGGCCAGACGCCAACGCTTCCATCACCACGTGCGTCGCCGCTTCCTGCAAGCTGGTCAGCACGAACACGTCGGCGTCTCGCATCGTCGCCACGGCTTCAGGCTGCGGCAGGCGCCCCGTCCACGTAACTACCTCGTCGAGCTTGAGCGAACCCGCTAGCCGCTTCCAGTGCTCGGTCTCGGGCCCCTCGGACAAGACGGTCAGCTCGACCGCCCGGCCGCGCTGCCTTAATTCCGCCAGCGCGTGTAGCAGGATCGGCAGGCATTTCCGCCCCTCGTGCACCCCGCTCCAGAGCACCCGAAGCGGGCGCTCGCCGTCGTAATCCCGGACGAACCCGTCGTCGGTCGGCTGGCACCCCGAGTCCAGCATCAGCGACGATTCGCGGCCGAAATAGTCGCGAACCATCGCGCGGTTTAGCTCGTCTACCACCCAGAGTTTCAGCGACCGCGCCGCGGCCCGGCGGCAGCGCCGCTTGGTCCGCATCTGCCAGGCGTTGAGCGTGTTGCGGACAAAGTAGAACACGCGGTCGCGGAAGCTCAGGAGCTTAAAGAACGGCCGGGGCATCATCACCGCCCCGGCGATCGGGCCCCAGAGGTAAGGCAGGTCCATCTTCCAGAGAAACCCCGGCTCGCGGAAGCCGGTCATGTTCAACCGGTGAACCAGATCGAACGGCCGATCGGCGTGGAGCCGTTGGGCCCGTCGGTACGCGGCTTTTTCCCACGAGCGGTAGCCTTGGTAGTAAAACGCCCGCTGCCACGTGCCCTCACGTTGCAGCAGCCAGCTCACCGGCGGCGGCTTGATCCACTCCATAGTCAGCCCGGAAATCGGGCCGTACTCGGCGACGAACCGGTCAAACGCCTCGACCACCTCGTTCTTCAGTCCCGGCGAGCACAGCACCGTCACGTCATGGTGGGCCGCGAGACGGTAGACCACGTTCCAGCCGCCGCCCGGCTCCGACCCCGAGTACGGGCTGGTGGCAAACGCCGAGACGAGCACCCGCAGGCGCGCGGATCCACCGACTGAAGATGGGCGCAGCGGTTCGACCGGCGACTCCACCACGATCGCGGGGGCCGCGTCGTTCACGCCGTCGTCCCGTCCGCCAAGGTGCGGTCCGCGACCCGGGCAAAACATACAAACGTATCGGCGTTCTTCATCTGGACGCTTACCCTCCACTCACCCACTGTGT
This sequence comes from Planctomycetota bacterium, assembly GCA_039033595.1. GTDB lineage: Bacteria > Planctomycetota > Phycisphaerae > Phycisphaerales > Phycisphaeraceae > Algisphaera. Next base: position 123,073 of record JBCCCG010000005.1, read on the forward strand.
GTGTTGACGCAAGATCGACCCACCGGTCTATCCGCCTTAATTTTATCGCACGCCCGAGCCCGGTCAATTTAAACCGCGCTATTTCGCCGATTTCAAACCATCAACCAACGCCCCTTTGCCTCGCGGGGCCGCCACCCGACTACGACTATACTGGCCGCCCCCGGAATCCCTCCGCGAATCGATCCCCGAAACCGGCGGTTGAGTCCCGGCGGCATAGAGCCCAGCGCCGCATGAAACCCGATGACGACCACGATGCCGAATCGACCGACACCTCCGGCCTGCGGGCCAAGGTCCTGCGCGGCGGCAGCTTCATGGCTGCGCGGCAGGCGATCGGCGTGGTCATCAGCCTTGTGGGCGTTATCCTCGTAACCCGTGAGATCGGACCGGGGCAGTACGGCCGATTCGCCGCGTGCATCGGCATGTATATGTGGCTCAACTACGTGGTGACCTGGGGCATCGACATCTACCTGATGCGGCGCCCCGCCGGCGAAGCCCCGGAGGCCCTGTACCACCGGGCCTTCACACTGCTCATGCTGGTGTCCTGTCTCGGCGGCGGCCTGGGCTTGGCGCTGCTCCGACCCATCGAGGCGGCCGTGGGCATCGACGGGTTCGGCGGGCTGATCGCGGTGTTTTTCGCGGGGCTGCCGGTGGCAATGGCCGCGGTGCCGGGGCGGGTCAAGCTGGAACGAGACTTGGACTACGGCAGCATCGCGCTGATCGAGCTGGTCGCGCTCGTCCAATTTCAGGGCATGGCGCTGGCGCTGGCGTACGCGGGCTTCGGGGCCTGGTGCTTGGTGATCGCGTGGGCGGTGCAGCAATCGATGGTGCTGGTGATGTTCTGCGTGTGGTCGCGCTACCTACCGAAGCCGGCATGGTCGTGGAACGAGACTAAATCCATGTTCCGGTTCGGGCTGGGCTACACCGCGTCGACCTCGACGATTCAGATGAGGCGGCTGATTAACCCACTGATCGTCACGCCGTTTGCGGGGGAGGCGGCGGCGGGTTTTGTAGGCATGGCCGAACAGTTCGTGTTCCGCGTGGCGATCGTGAAGAACATGTCGGAAAAGATGTCGGTGGCGGCGTTGGCGAAGGTGCAAGACCGGCGCGACCGGGTAAGGGAGCTCCTGGGCGAGGGCATGCGGCTGCACGTGTTGACGGTGGGCCTGCCGCTGCTGGCGTTCTCGCTGGTCGGGCCGTGGCTGATCCCGCTGTTGATGGGGGACGAGTGGCGGCCGGTGGCGAACCTGGTCCCGTTGATGGCGATCGGATTCATGGTCAGCGCGGTGTTCGGGCTGCACACGGCGGTGCTACAGATCTATGAGCGCAACTGGGACGTGGCGATCTTTAACGCGGTGATGATGGCCGTACTGCTGGGCGCATCGGCGGTGCTGGTGCCGCGGATGGGCGTGATGGGGTACGGCTGGGCGGAGTTGATGACGCTACCGACGTATCTGCTGATCCACGTCTTCCTGTACCGTCAGGTCGGAACGCCGGACTACCGGGTCGCGTTGGTGTGGACCGCGGGGCTGGGCCTGCTCATGCTGCATCCGTGGCTGGGTTGGTCATCGTTCGCGGCGGCGGGGTTGGTGCTGCTGTGGCCGGCGACATGGACGCACCTTCGCGGGCACTTTGAGCAGATCAAGGGCGCGGCTATAGTTCGGTCATGAAGAATCGGTCGGGCAAGAACGTCGCAGCGGGGCTCGTGTTTATTTTGATCCTGGCCGCGGCAGGCCCGGCTGCGGCATTCACCTACCGGGTCAGTAACGGTGCGCAGTTAGAACGCGCCCTCAGCCGCGCTAAACCCGGCGACGCGATCGAAGTCGCCGACGGGCGATACGCCGTCACGGTGGTCTTCGGACGGTCGGGCACGGCCCAACGGCCGATCGTGCTGCGCGCTGCCAATGACGGCGAGGCCATCATAGACGCCACCGGCCGCGACACCGCCCTCGTCCACGAGGGCAAAACGCATATCGAGATCCACGGCCTGGTCTTCGAGAACGCCGCCAACGGCCCGCAGGCCGAGCAGGCGATGGCCCGGCCGGGCTCGCACTGGACCCTGCGCCGGTGCATCTTCCAGAACGCCACCGGGGCCGGCCTCGGCCTCGCCGACGTGCGGCACGTCCGGATCCTCGGCGGCGCGGTCCGGCACAACGGCCAGATCGGAGCCGGCGTCTCGGGCAGCCGGGATGTCCTGTTCAGGGACACCGTGTTCGCCCACAACAACCGCGGCTTCGACACCGAAGCCGAGATCGACGCCGCACGGATCACCGAAAAAGTCAAGCACGACGGGCGGTGGTATACCAACCCCGCGTGGGAAGGCGGCGGCGTCAAGGTTTCGAGCAGCACCAACGTCGTGTTCGAAGCGGTCGAGGCGCACAACAACCACGGCCCGGCGCTGTGGATCGACTACGCCTGCACCAACATCACGCTCACCGGCTGCCACGCCCACCACAACCGCAGCGTGAACGAAGGCTGGCAGGGAATGGGCATCATGGTCGAGTACAACGCCGACGGCCCGATCACCGTGACCAACAACCGGATCCAAGCCAACGAGGGCGTGGGCCTGGGCATCGCCGAGAGCCAGGCGGTGTTGATCGAGAAGAACCACCTGATCGACGACGAGTTGGAGTTCCGCGACATGGACCGCCCCGAGTCTTCGCTCGGGTCCGTGGAGGTGCGACGGAACACTTTCGAACGTTCGGCGGTGACCACGTCGCTGGGCCAATGGGACCGCGGCAGCGGCCAGACGAAGCGGCTTACGATCGACGAGAACCGCTGGATCGGCCCGGTGCGGTACGAGTGGGCCGGGGAAACCTTCGGAGACTTGGACGCCGTCCGCGCCGAACTCGGGTTTGAAACCTCAAGCGTCGTGTCAGAACGGCCCTGATCAAATCGGGTTGCCACGCCGGCGGTCGTAGCCGAGCATGCCGAGCACAACCAGCGTCAAAACGCTGAGGAGACCCGCCGGCTCGGGAATGATCAACTGGGATACCCCGACGGACCGCAGTGTGATGAGCTGCAGCGGATCGATGGTGAGCCTGAGGTAGCCGTGGCGCATCGTCAGCGTTTGCAGCGCCTCGTTTTCGAGCAGCGCGTCCTGCTCGAGCCCGCTCAGGGCCACGGCGAACTCCAGCGCGTGGTACGCCGAGAGTTCGTCAACATAGATGGTCACCTCGAACGCCTCGGCGTCGTAGCCCGCGTTATCAGCGTAGAACCCCGGGTCGTCGCGGAACTCGTCGGACGTATAGTTGACCACGGCGATGCCCCACGAGCCGTCGGGGTTCTGGGCGGTAGACGAAACGATCTGCGGCTTGCGGCCGTAGGTCCACAACATCCCGTGCTCGCTCTCGAGATCGCTGTCCGAGCCGCGGAAGACCGCGCCGATATCGAAAGTATCGGTAAGCTGCTGGAGGTAGTAGTACTTGGTGTAGGTGGTGATCCAGCCTTCGTCGTCGGGCCCGGCGTCGGGGTTGTAGGTGATGATGTGGCTGCCGTTATCGTTGGGGTCGTCGTAGGAGTAGCCGATGAAATGGAACCAGTGGGTAACGCCGTGGTTCATGTCGTTGAGAAAGCGCGCGGCGAGCGACGCGCCGCGTTCGACATCACCGACGTTTTCGGGGCCGAGGCTGGCGGCCTCGGTCTGCCAATACTCACGGGTTCGGCCGGCCTCGTCCGCGACGGTGAAGTCATAAAACTCGGGCGTGGCGGCCATGTTGTACGAGTGCGTCGCGATGCCGCCGAGCGCGTCCCACGCCACCGGGTCGTCACGCAGGGCATGCAGCATGCCCAGCCCGGTTTGGTCGGCGTTGGCGGTCTCGCCACCGATGATCTTCACGTCGGACAGCCCGCGTTCGTCCAGCGCGCCACGGAGTTGTTTGACGCCCTGCACCATCAGCGCGGGGTCGTAGTACAGCCGGAAATCGCCCCACGCCGAGTCGGGCTCGTTCTGCAGCGTCACCGCCTCGATGTGGATGTCGTGAGTCTCACGCACCTCCAGCACATAGTCCGCCAGCGCCGCGGCGTGATCATCGACCATGTCGGGCTTGAGCACCACCTTGTCGACGAGCTGGCCTCGGTGGTCACGGAACCACCGGGTCTCGCGCATGTAGTCCGGGGCCCCGTCGCCGCTGAGGATGAACGTGTCGACCCCCTGGGCTTGCGCCCCGCGGATCATCTCCAGGTACGGCGTGTCGAAGCCGCGATCCAGGTCGCGCACGCCGGCTTGCGGGGCGTATTCCTCGAGCCGCAGCCACAGCCGCATCGCGTTGAAGCTCAGCCCACCCCAGAGTTCTTCGTGCAGGCGTTGTCGCCGATCTTCGGAGAGCCGCCCGAAAGTCTCGTGCGTGCCGATCAGTTCGCTGGCGCCGACCCCCAATAGCGCCTGACGCGGCCCCGTGTCCACGGAGATCGCCACCGGTGTCGCGCCGCTTTCCTGCGCCCCGATATCGACCGCCGCCCCCACGCCCACCGCACAGGCAAGCCCGGTCGCAAAAACAAAGAGACGACGCCGCACCGAAAAATCGCGGGAGAGCTTCACGTTGTGGGTCCTGTCTGATCGAGTGACACGAAGCGGGGGACAAGGCGGGAGGGCCGGAAGGCCTCAAGTGATCATAACGGTGGCCCGCGCAGGCCCCAAGTAAAAACCCGCGCCCTACGGGAAACTCCGCGCACCAAACAAATCCCTTGTCGCAAGATCGCCCGCGTCGGGAACGAGTTTCGCTTAGACAATCCAGCGGGTTTTAGATGCAGAAAACCGAGGCGCGTCAACCGTTGCGTAGCTCGTCCGTATCCTCGCGCGAGGACTCGTCGACCTTGCCGAAGAGTTCCTCGACCGAGCCATTGAACTCGCTGGTCTCTTCGAGTTTCCAGTCGTTGCTGGCGAAGGCCGAGTCGGCGTCTGAGAACACGGCGGCCGCGAGGATGCCCGAGCCCAGGGGCGCGTCGCCCTCGAGGAACTCGCCGTCGTCGTCGGTCATCTGTTGATGCTTCTCGAGTTCGATGAGCGGGTCATCGCCGGCATTGTTCACGGCCGACCGGCTGGCGGCGGCGGCGCTGGCGGTGGCGGCCGCGCCGGCAATGCTGGTGCTCGACGCGTTGCTTGTGCCCGGCTCGGGGGCGTCCGAAGCGCGGTTGAAGACGGTACCGAAGATGTTGGCGCCGACCACCTTGAGATAAGACATCGTGCGGGTGAGCGCCTGCTTGGCTTCGCCCTGCGGGACCACGATCACGACGCCGTCGACCTGACTGGTGACCAGGAGCGCCTCGACGCTGCCGGGGACCGGGCCGGTGTCGAACAACACCAGGTCGTAGGTGCCCTGGGCCTCTTCGATCAGCCGGCGGATAAACGCGTCGGACATCATGCCGATGTGGTGCGTCCGGGCGTGCACGGCCGGCAACAGGCTCAGGCCCGGCACGGTAGCGTCCACGGCACACTCGGCGAGCGTGCCGCCGTCGAGCATGCCGGTCACGCCGACCTTCGCGTCGTGCGTCTCGGCGAGAGCGTCTTTGTTGTCGTCGCTGATAAAGCCTTCTTCGATGACGATGTTGTCCATCGACGCGTTGTCGGGCGAGGAGCCCTCGGGGTCGATGGGCCCGAAGCGGTCGTGGCCGTTGACCTGACCATTCTGGTTAGCCTCGGGGCGATCCGAAGAATTACCCGCAGCGGGTTTACCGGTCTGGCCCCGGGCGATGCGGCCGGCCAGGTCGCAGTCGACGACGAGCGTCTTGGTGCCCGACATCGCCAGCGACGAGGCGACGCCGATGGTCACGCTGGTCTTGCCCGCGCCGCGGCGGGGGCTGGTAAAGGCGAAGGCCTTGGCGTTCTTCGTGCCGGCCTGCACCTGCAACACCGCGCGGATCTGGTGGATGCTCGACGCGGTGGCGTCGAAGTTCGGCGAGGTCAGCCGGCGGCCCATGGGCACCTCGGGCACCAGGCCCAACATCGGCGGTGCCGCGTCGCTGAGTGTTTCCTCCATGTCGTCGCTACGCAGCAGCATCGGCGAGGTCGTGGGCGGCGCCGGCAGCGCCGCGGCCTGCGTGTCCTCGACACCGAGCCCGCCGGACTTCAGTTCGGCCAGGAGGATCCAGCCGATGCCCGCGGCGATGCCCAGGAACAACGAGATGCCCAGCGTCTTCGTGCCCTTGGGCGCGACCTTGCGCAAGGGGGTGGTGGCCGGCTCGATCCGATCGATCGGCAGCTGCGTGACCCGCGCCCCCAGGCTCTGTTGCGAAGCGAGCCGCTGATTCAACTCGTCGACCCGCATCTCGGCGTTCTTCTGGTTGGATTTGAGAAGACCCATCATCGTGCTGGCGGCGCTGTCGTAAAGCACACCGATCTCGTAACGCATCGCGTCGGCCTGACGCTCAAGCGGGCCGCGCACCGAGTGCGACGGACCCCACGACGGCGGCATGCTCTCGAGGTTGCGTTCCGTCCGGGCGAGTTCGGCCTTGAGGTAGGCCATCTCGGCCATTACCTGGTTGCCGCTGCTCATGCCCGCGTCTTCCAGGAGCGAGGCCAGCGTCGATAGATCTCCTTCGGCTTTCTGCGCTTCTTCGAGGCGGATGTTTGCGCTCTCAAGCTTCATCTGCGCCGCGGTCTGCTCTTCGGCGAGTTGAGTGATGCGGCCGGCAATCAGCTGCTCGCTCATGACACCGGTCGGCATCGCGTCGGCATCGGTCACATCGAAACCGCCATCGCCGTCAACCTGGACCGGCACCTGCAGCCGGCGCTGGTACGCGTCGACGACGGCGTTTACGATCAACGCCGTCTCGTCCTGCACCTTGCCCCGAAAAGCGATCGACACGGTTTCCAGTTCCTTGGAGAAATTGATCGAGAGGCTTTTCTTGAGCAGCTTGAGTCGCTGAGCTTCGCTCTCGATCCCGGCGAAGGTTTCCAACTCGGCGATGGCGGGGTCCCGCAACGCAGAACGCAGCACGGGCGTCGACCCCATCAGCGAGGCGTGGGTGGATGGCAGACCCGCGGAGATGCCCCCGGGGGCCAGCGGCGAGTTGGGTTGACCGGCGTTGGTGCGTTCGACGAAGACCTCGGCCGAGCTTTCGTAGATGCGCGTCGCGGTGAGCTGGTAGACCACGCCCAGACACAGCGCGAGGAACACGCAGGCGATCATCTTGACTTTGTGGCGCAAGAGGATCTCCAGCAGCGTCACGGCGGGCTCGGCCTGAACGATCGGTGCCGAAGCCAACGCGGGGCTCGCCGCGCCCCGGTCGAGGCGGGCCACGGCGGTCGTTTGTCCGCCCGCGGGGGCCGGTAGGTTGGTTTGATTCATCGCTGCATTGCCTCTCTCGATCCCCGCCCGCGGCCAGCCTTCGCCGGGCCTCGGACACATGATCTGCGTCGCGCACTTTTGCTTAGCTGGAGACTTCCACCCACCTCACCCGACCCGTGCCCGCCGCACCAAGCTCCGGCGCGACTTGAACCAGGTTCAAGTCGATATGATTTTACCGCCTTTCGGGCGAAAAATCCCCTTCTCCACGTCTTCCAAATGTATCCGAGGTTCCTTTAGGGTCAACTAAATCTTTGGCTGATGCGGCAAATCAGGGAAATTCGCGCGGCCTGCCGTCGGTTTTCTCGTCCACACCGCCGAATCGGCCACGCTTACGGCAGAACGCCCGAGTCCGGCATCCCGCCGGGGGCGTGGACCGGCACAAAGCGCGTCAAAACCAAGTCGAAAAACGTCCGCGTCTGCTCCAAGCGGAGGCCCGCGAGCGGCCCGGCCGCAAACGCTTCGTTGAAACCCACCGGGTGGTCGGGGTCACGCCACATCACCAGCCAAACCCCCCCACCGCCGTGAACATCTCCGGAAGTGCCCCGAGCCATGTCGGCCGGAGATGCCGATCGCTCAACGGCGAGCGCCAACCGCCGGGCGACCACCGCGGGTTCGTCGCGGACATGAACATCGATCGGGGTGCCGGCGCCGGCTTGTCGGGCGTACCAGAACCAGTTCTCGCGCACGTGGGCGGTTTCGGTTGCGCTGCCGCGTTCGGAGGTAAACGCCAGCGTGTCGCCGGGCTCGAGGTGTTCGTCCAGCCACGCCGCCGCCTCGCGCCACGCCCCCTTCTGCGGGTCTTCGTAGTACTGGCTCAGCGCCCCGCCCATCACCACCACCAACGCCGCGGCCCCCGCCCAGGTCGGCAGCCAGCGTCGCACCGCCTCCAACCCCGCGCCGAGAAGGACATACAGCCCCGCCGCGGTCACGATCACGTAACGATCCACGTAGATCGGCTTGACGCTCCAGGACACCGCGGCGGTCAGCATGATCGCCCCGCCGGCCCAGCACACGCCCAGCCACCACGACCGCCCCGCACGCCAAACCGCCGTGTAGTGCTCGTTGCGTGGACACCCCGCGCCCCGCCATAAAAACGCCCACACCACGCCGAGCACCAACACCACCACGCCCAAAGCCGCCACGTCCATGCGCACAAAACGCTTGCCCAGCAATAGAAAATTCAACACCGTCCGTACCGGTGCCCACCACGGCGTCGCCGCAATCCACGGGACAAACGCGCCCGTCGCCTCCGCGTTGCCCCCTGCGCCGGCCGGGGCCTCGACGTGACGCGCCACCTGCATCAGCGGCACCACCAGCCACGGCAGGATCAGCCCGAGGATCACCACCTGAGAAATCAGGAATCGTCGGAGCTCGCCCGGCCGAAGCCCGCCGGTCAATCTAACCAGCAGCACGGCCACCCCCATAGACAACAACAGACACGCCGAGATCGGGTGGGTGTAGAACATCAGCACGCTGGACAGGACGTAGCCACGCCACGCCCACCCGCCGCGTCGCGGCATCGGCCGTTGCTCCGTGCCCGGCCAGCCCAACGCCGCCAGCAGACACCAGATCGACAACGTCCCCAACAGCAAGAGCAGCGCGTAGTAGCGGTGTTCCTGGCTGTAATAAACCTGAAACGGCGAGACGGCGCAGAACAGGGCCGCGATCAGCCCGACCCGCCGGTCGAACAGGCGACGCCCGGCAAAAAAAACCGCGGGCACCGTGAGCACCCCCAGCACGGCCGACAGCGAGCGGAGCGCCGCGTCGCCGCTGCCCCAGGCCTGCTCCCACGCCCAGGCCAGCACCGGGTACAGCGCCGGCCGGCCGGCCACGATGTCGTGCCAGACCCCGGCGAGGTCCCCCGCGGTCAGCCGGGCCATGATGAGCTCGTCGTACCACAGCCCGCCGTGGCCGAGGCGGAAGAGGCGCAGCGCCGCCGCGAGCGCCGTGACCAGCACGAGGCCCAACCACACGCCGCGGGTCGGTGAACCCGCGGCGTCGGCCCTGATGTCGTCGGCTCGGATTTCAGGCATATAAATCTGCTGCGGACTTTTCGGAGCCTACGTGGATTTCGGGAGGAGGGATCATAACTGGGGCGCTCGAGCGTCGGCTCCGAATTGTTCCCCACCTACGCCACGACGCAACTCTTTCCGAGCCTGGCTGACCAAAATCGGTACACCGTTGAACCAGATGCGGCGGGTTCCACGGCCTGTTCCCTACGACCTGTTGGGCCAAAGGCCGAGCCGGATCGGTTAGGATCGACACGCCTGCCTCCTGCCGCGAGATCCCCTTGGATTCCCACGGCCATTCCCAGGAGACCCGCCCCGTGAGCTCACCGCTGCAGCCGCTGCCCGATATCGACCTCCGCCACCTCCAACGCATGACCGACGACACCGGTCTGTTCCAGCACGCGATCTACGCCACGCCCGACGCGAACCACGGCTACTGCATCGACGACATCGCCCGCGCCCTGATCGCCGGCGTGCTGCACGCCCAGCTCGTCCGCCACGACGAGAAGCTCATCCCGCTGCACACGTACCTCGCGTTTCTCGCCTACGCCTACAACGAAGACCGCGGCAAGTTCCGCAATTTCATGGGCTACGACCGGCAATGGCTCGAAGCCGAGGGCAGCCACGACAGCCAGGGGCGGACGATCTGGGCGTTGGGCGTCACCGCGACCCATGGGCCGACGGGCCCGATCCGGCAGCTGTCTAACGAACTCTATCTCAAGGCGCTGCCGACGCTGCATGGATTGAATTTCCCGCGGTCGTGGGCTTTCGCGTTGCTGGGGTTGCAGGCGTATCTGCACGGCAAGCCCGAGCACGCCGAATCGCGATCGCTGCGGGACGAATACGCCGAGAAGCTGTTCGCGGCGTACACGGGCCACGCGGCCGACGACTGGCCGTGGTGGGAAGACGAGGTGACCTACGACAACGCCAAGCTGTGCCACGCGTTGCTGCTCACCGGCCCGGCGATGGGCCGACCGGAGGTCACCGACGCCGGGCTGACGGCGCTGCGCTGGCTCGCCGACCAACAGCTCTCGACCCGCGACGACGGCACGACCTGCCTGTCGATCATCGGCAACGATGGCTGGCTCCAGCGCGGAAAGCCCCGCGCCCCGTTCGATCAGCAGCCGCTCGAGGCCTACGCGATGGTCGACGCCTGCCTCCAGGCGGCACGGGCCGTTGAAGACACGACGCAACGCACCGAGTGGGAGGCACACGCCCGGCTGTGCTTCGAATGGTTCACCGGCCGCAACGATCTCGGGACCCCGCTGTACGACCCCGAGACCGGCGGCGGCCGGGACGGGCTCAACGCCGACGGCGTGAATCAGAACCAGGGGGCCGAGTCGTCGCTGGCCTACCTGCTCGCCGTGCTGGAGATGCACCGGTACGCCGCCGAGGCGTGAGCGCCCGGAGCCGCCGCTCGTTATCTAAACCGCAACATATTTGCCTAGGCCGGGCAGACGGCCCCACCGTTACAGACCTCACCGCTGGTGCCGACCGGCGGTGGACATCCTCTCAGGCGAAACGTTGGCTTAGCCCGGGTTGGGGCCCGTGCGTCAAGTAGTGGCGGCGTTGGGTCGATGGGTCTGTATTGGGTTATCGCGTTGCGCTGGGGCGTAACGCATCCTCATGACGGAGATTTGCCGTGCGATTTCGTTCGAGCCCGCAAGATAATCAGAGCATCGAAGACAACCGCCCGCCGAACCTCACGGGCGTGGAATGGAACTCGGGCGAGACACCGTCGTCGGGTCCCCGCCCAACGCCCGCCGCGGCCGACGACCAGGAGTCTTACCTGCTGTACGTCGGGCTGATCTTCGGGATCGCGTTGGTGCTGCGCATCCTGGTGGTCATGATGGGCCCGGTGTTTGGCATCGAGCAGGCGTACACGCCCAAGACCAATCACGAGATTGCGCTGGCCGAAAGCCTGGTGTCCGAGCAGGTGTTCGGGCTCGAGTCGCAACCCGCTCACACCGCGCCCGCCGCGATCGATGCGCTGCGCGCGGAACGTGGCGATCTGCCGACGGCCGGCGAGACCTCGCTGCACCCCGAGTTCTATGAGGCCCCGGGCTACCCCGCCGTGCTGTCGATCTTTGTCGCGAGCGGTCTGCCGATGACGTGGCTGCTTGTGTTGCAGTGCGTGCTGGGCGCGATGGCCGTGCCGTTGGTGTTTAAGGTCGGCATGGGCGTGCTCGGCCGCAAGCTCCCATCGGTATTGGCGAGCGTGATCGTGGCGCTGCACCCGGCCTTGCTTGTGTCGTCGGCGACGTTGGCGGCGGACACGTTCGTCGTGCTGCTAATGCTCGGCGGGCTGTGGGGCGTCGCCCACGCCCAGCGGCGCAACCTGCTGAGCGCCGCGGGCGGCGGCTTGGCGCTGGGCTGTGCGGCACTGTTCGCGCCGATCCTCGCGTGGTTTGCGCCGGTGGTCGGGGCATGGGTCGTCGTGACCGAACGCCGCTTGTGCAGCGTTGGGCTCGCCGCGGTGCTGATCCTCGGCGCCGCGCTCCCCGTCGGCGGCTGGGTCTACCGCAACGCCCAGCACGGCCTGGAACCGCAAGTGAGCGCCCCACTGGCGCTGGACCGCCTGTTCGGCACGGCCGCGGCCATCGAGAACCCCGTCGCCGGGCCTTACGCCCCGCAGACGATGCAGCAGCTCTACGGGGAGTTCCGCGACTTCGCCCGGCTGCCCGAGCACGCCGACACCGACACGATCACCCTGCTAGACCGATACGGCCGAGACCGCGTCGGCACCAACCACGCGGCTCACTGGAACGCGATCAAGAGCGGCGCGGTGCGGCTGGGCTTGGACCACTCGCTCGACGATGCGTATTCACGGCTGGGTATCGATTACGCGCCCGCCGGCTACGCGGCGCAGCTCCTGGGCGAAGACGTCGCCTCGGCCGAGCCCGAAGAAGCCGCTACCGAATGGGTCATCAACGTCTGGGTCGGGTTCAACGCGGCGCTCATCGCGGCGATGGCGGTGGGGGCGGCGGTGATGCTCTGGCGCCGGCGTTTCGCCGGGCTGCTGCTGGTATTCTCGACGGCCGGCTATTTCATCTACCTCAGCTCGGCCGGAGCCGACGAGGCGATGCGGCTGCCCCTCATCGGGTTGCAGAGCCTGCTGGTCATGGGCGTACTCGCTCCGGCTTCGATCCGCATCAAGAAACCCAGCGCCCGTAAACTCAAGAAGATGCGGAAGCTCGAAGACGAGGACAAAGCGATCACCACGGGCTCGCCGCTGGCGACCGCCGAATCGCTCCGGCCCGCCCCGGGCAGCACCGACGGCCCGCGGCTGGACCCCGACGCCACGGCCTACGACGATGACGACGAAAAGAAGAACGTCAGCGACCCGTTCGGCACGCTCAAAGACGCGGTCCACCCCGCCCTCCGCGGTGGCGCCGCGTCCGAAAATGAGCCGACCCCGGAACCTGCCGGCGGCTCCCTGGGCGGACGGCCGTTCTGAATCCAACCGATAGCTGAACTAAAACCCGGTGTAACCCGATAACGCGGCGGCCCTGAACGGGCTTTAAGCCGGCGACCGTGCGCGTCGATAGGTCTGTAACGGTTAGGCGGGTCCTGCGCCCCGCCGCCGCGCCCCAGCCCTCCGACCCGAGACCGCCCGCGATGAACCACCCGCCCCGTATCACCGTCATCATCCCCAGCCTCGACCAGGAGCTGTACCTCGAGCGCGCGATCTGCTCGGTGCTGGACCAGGGCTACGACAACCTCGAGTTAATCGTGATGGACGGCGGGTCGGAAGACAACAGCCTCGAGATCATCCGGCAGTACGACAACGACATCGACCACTGGCAGAGCACCTGGGACTCGGGCCCGGCCGAGGCGATCAACACCGCGCTGTCCTGGGCAACCGGCGAGATCGTGGGGATCCTCGACGCCGACGACGCCTACCTCCCCTACGCGCTCCACGAAGCCGCCAAGGCCTCCGGTGCCGGCCGGGCCGACTGGTTCGTCGGCCAGTCCATCCGCGTTGACGAACTGGACGACCACCTCGATGACCTGCCCGCCGACCCGCCGCGCTCGCTCGCCGCTTTCCTCATGCAGGAAGACGGGCCGCTGGCGGGCAGCGCCGTGTTCTACCGCACCGAACTGGTCAAATCGATGGGCGGCTTCGACAGCACGCTGAAACTCGCCTACGGCCAAGAGATGCACGCCCGGCTGTACGCGGCCCAACAGGTCCCCGGCGTCATCCGCGCCGCGGTCGCCGCGGTCCGCGAACACGAGCTGAGTCTCAGCGCGACCCAGGGCCTGGCCTGCGGCGGCGAGTTTATCGAGGCGGCCGAGCGTTACTCGACGCACCTGGCCCCGACGCACCGTTATCTGTTGTGGCGCACCTGCGACGAGAGCCGGCGGATCTTCAACAACGCCGGCGAAGCCATCGAGGCCGACCCGGCACAACGCACGATCTGGCAGCAACTGCTCCGCAAGCCGTGGTGGCTGTCGTCGAGCGACTACCGCCGGCGTCTGCTGCAACACACCGGCGAAACGACGCCATATTCCGCCGATCCCACCCACCAGCCCGACGCTTTCGACGCGGGCTCGGACGAGCGCCGGGCCGCTTAAAGCCGTAATGGGGCAGTGTCAATTGAATGAAAGATTTTCCAGTTTGCGATCGGCGGGATATCAGCCGCCGGTACGCAGATCGTCGCCGAAGTCGAGGTGCTCGGTGGCTCGCACCACCGCGGCTTCCGAAGCGCCGGCTTCGTCGCGGTCCAGGCGTGCCTCGAGCCGGGCCTTGGCGTCGGCGATCTTCGGCATGTTCGGGTTGATCGCCAGGGCCCGGCGGTAGCAGTCGATGGCCTGGGGCAGCTGCCCGAGGTGGGCGTGGCCGTGCCCCAACCCGCCCATCGCCCCGAAGTGCGTGGGCATCAACGCCAGCGTCCGGCGACAAGACTCCATTGACGCCGCCCAGTCGTGCTGCAGGTACCGCACGATCGCGAGTTGGTTGTGGGCCTCGGCGAAATCGGGGTCGAGCTCGGTCGCATGCTCGAAGGCCGCTCCCGCCTCTTCGAACCGGTCCTCGGCCATGGCGATGCTCGCTTCACGGAACTCCGCCGCCGCCGCGGGCTTGCCGCCGCGGAACCAGATCGACCAGAGCGCGTCCTCGGCGAACTGGTGGACTTGTTCGTCGGAGTCGTGCAGGCTGCGGGTCAGGCAGCCGACGATCCCGCGGTCTCCGACGATCCCCAGCGTGACCACCGCGGTCCGCCGGACATCGACATCGGTGTGCCTCAGCAGGCCGCACAGCTCGGACGCCGCCCACCGCCGGTTGACCTCGTCACGCAGCGACTCGACGTTGCCCGCGTCGAGGGCGGGGGTTACGGCGGCCAGAAATTCGTCGGCGGAGAGGCGTCCCATAGTCTTTGCAAGCATAGCCCGCCCCACGCCCGCATTCCTTCCGGAATACAGACGATATTTAAATCCGATGGAGGCTTTCCGGCTTCAAGTTCCCCAAACCCGGCGACCGATATAACCGTGCGAAGCGCTCGTCGAGGGCCCGCTGCGCCATCTGAACCGCGCTCCGCGACGCCGCCCACGGGAATTCCCAGCCATGATCATGCCCACCCTGACCCGCGACCGCCGCCGCCACGTCCGCGTGCCGTACGAACGGCCGGTCAAGATCCGCTGCGCCGTCACCGGCAAGTACATCGCCGGGCAGACGCTGGACATCTCCGACGGCGGCTGCCTGATGTGGCTCGACGGGCGGCAGTCGGTCAAGGCCGGGCAGTCGGTCCGCGTCGGCATCGCCTACCGGACGAACCAGACACTGATCCTGGCCGACGACATGGTCGAGGGCACCGTCGTCCGCCGCCTGGGCCACGGCGACGCCCAGCACGTCGCGGTGAGTTTTGAGAACTCGACGGTGCTCGCCGAGGCGGGCTGACCTCGGCCCCAAAGCGTGGACTTAAGAGCCGTTTTGCCTTCGGCTACAATGTCGGTATGCCCCCCACGCAGCTGTTCGCCCGCACCATCGATCACTACCTCGCGCCTATACGGCCGTACCTCGCCGACACGTCGGTGACCGAGGTCATGGTCAACGCACCCGACGAGATCTACGTCGAACGCGACGGACAGCTCGTGCTCACCGACGCGAGGTTCGCCGACCACGAGACCTACGAGGCGGCGGTCAACAACATCCTGCAGTTCACCGGCAAGTCGCTGGCCGACGAGGACACCCTCGTCGACGCCCGGCTGCCCGACGGCTCACGCGTCCACGTCGCCAAGGCCCCGTGTGCGCGGAAGGGCACGGTGATGAGCATCCGCAAGTTCTCCAAGATGATGCTCGACATCGATTGGCTGATCGAACTGGGCACGCTGACCACCGAGGCGCGGGACTTCCTGAAGGCCGTGGTCATCGCCGAGCAGAACGTGCTGGTCGCCGGCGGGACCAGCTCGGGCAAGACCTCGCTGCTCAACGCGCTGTCGACGTTCATCCCTTCGGGCGAACGGCTGGTGGTGATCGAAGACTCGGCCGAGTTGCAATTGCAGAAAGATCACCTGGTGTCGCTGGAGTCCAAACCCGCCGACGGTTTCGGGCGGGGGGCCGTGGGCGTGCGCGAGCTTTTCCGTTCGTCGCTGCGGCTGCGGCCCGACCGCATCATCATCGGCGAGGTCCGCGGGGGCGAGGCCCTGGACATGATCCAGGCGATGACCTCGGGCCACGGCGGGTCCATGGGCACGCTCCACGCCAACACCCCGACCGACGCGCTCAATCGACTCGAGACCATGGCCCTGATGTCCAAGGTCGAGCTGCCGCTCCACGCCTTGCGGAGCCAGGTCAGCTCGGCGATCGATCTGGTGGTGCAGATGTCGCGCCAGATCGGCGGCCGACGGCTGGTCACCCAGATCAGCGAGGTCTTGCCGCTGGGTGAAAGCGGGTATTACGAGCTGCGCGACATCTTCACGATGAAGCAGATCGACGACGACACGGGGGGCAAGGCGATGTGGCTAAGCTGGACGGGCCAGCCCTCGGTCCTCGCCGGGCGACTGACCGGGGAACAGGAAAGCGACCTCGCCCCGGCGGTTCGGCCGATCTTTGGGATGGAAAATGCACCCACGGTCCGGTAAGATAGGATAGATGAGTGACCGTCGGCCTGAGAGTTCTGCCGGGGTCCAGCGGGCCAATCGCCGTTGGAGGCGGGCTCTACGAGGCGCCCGAATCGTTCATCGTCGCTGGCGGCGCGACAGCGAACGCGGGGCGACGATGCTGGAGTGGGTGCTGCTGCTGGCGGCTATTGCCCTGCCGAGCTACGTGATCATCCGGCTGGGGTTGGATCTCCTCTACACCCACTACCGGTTGGTCACGACGCTCAACGGCCTGCCGTTCCCCTGATCCCACTCACGGTCTGGGAATAGCGCCCCCCCGCCACGATAATGGCGGCTCGATTTTTAAGAATGGCTTCGGCTGAGGTAGAATGCAAGCTGCCTCGATCCCCGCAGAAGCTCGGCCTGGACTGGACAAGCCCGAGCCCCCGGATGCACCCCAAAACTCCTCGGACGCATCCCAGAGCCACCTGACCCGCCGAGGCGCCGATTTCCCGCCCCACCCGACCGCTGAGCCGCTCGGCCGCCTCCCACTGGCCCGCCAGACCACTAAAACTAGGCCACGCCGCCTCCGACAAGGAAGACTCCCATGAGCCACTCCAACCCCCCCACAAAAAACAGCTCGCTGATGTCCAAAACCCGGTCCACCCTCGCCCGGCTATACGCCGATGAACGCGGGGCCGAGGGACTTGAGAAGCTGCTGATTATCGCCGCGATTGTTCTGCCGCTGTTGGGCCTGCTGATTATTTTTCGCGACGAGATGGGCAGTTGGGTCCGCGAAAACTGGGAAACCGCAAAAGAAGACGCCGACTCCCAGATTCCGGGCGCTAACCCTACTCCATGACACATACCTGCGGTTCGAGACCGTTAAGGTCTGTGCTTGCATCGGCGACCGCCGGTTCAGTTGTTCCCGCCTGATTGCATAACGGAATGAGTATTTGATCGCCTCCATCTGGATCGCTTACGTCGCGTTGATCGGGGTGACGCTGACCGCGGCGGTGACGGACCTGCGGACGGGGTTGGTGCCGAACCGGCTGACCGTGCCGGCGGTGTTGGGGGCTTTGATGTTCTGGCCGATAGCGGGGCTGATCGTCGGGGAGCCGTACACAGCTTGGGGGCTGGGCAAGTTGGCACTGACCGGGATGCTCAGCGGTCTGGTGCCGTACGCGATCCTGGTGCTGACCGCCGGGCTGGGCGGGGGCGACATGAAGCTCATGGCGGCGGTCGGCGCGATCTCGGCGTCCTGGGAAGTCGTACTGAGCACGACGGTGTACGCCCTGATCGTGGCGTTGGGGATGGCCGTGGTCGTCATGGTCCGCCGGGGCGTGGTGAAACAAACGCTGGCCCGGGTCTTCTCGGCCGCCCTGCTCGCCAGCCACCGGGTGAAGGCGGAATTCCCCAAGGACGGCCCCACGGTCGCGTTCGCCGCGGCGGTCGCGGTGGGCGCGGCGTTGGCGGGGGCCGAGCAGATGCTGGGGCTCGAGACGCCGTGGCGGAGCTTCGGCCCGTGAGCCAGGATTTCCGTGTCGTGAGGATCCACATCTACCCGGATGCTGCACCCCACGGACGACCCCACGACTGATTTAAGGCGTAGACGGCACTGACCGAAGGCCCTTACGGGCCGAACCCCGCCGCGTTCAAGACGTTTCCGCGTAAAATACGGGTCCACCATGCCTTCCCCTGCCGACTCCAACCCGTCCGCCGTGACCACGCTGAGCCTCAAGCCCGGCGACAAGGTGGATTCGTTCACCGTGGTCGAGACCATCGCCACCACCGGCTCGGCGGTCGTCTACAAAGCCCACGACGAACTGCTGGACCGCCACGTCGCAATCAAGCAGATCATCCTCGGCGACGGCGACACGGCCGTCGCCCTGCGCAAGCGCATCCGCGAAGAAGCCACGATCCACAAGCGCGTCTCCACCACCCAGCCCAAGCACCTGATCCAGTTCATCGACGCGGTCGACGACGAACGTGGCCTGATGCTCGTCAGCGAGTACTACCCGTCGACCTCGCTCGAAGACCTGTTGGCCAACCGCCCCGATGCGCTCGACGAGCGGCAGGCCCTGGGCATCGTCGCGGCCACCGCCAAGGGGCTCAACGCCATCCACGACGCCGGCGTGGTCCACCGCGACCTCAAGCCCAGCAACGTCCTGCTTGGCGAGGACGGCGGGCTGAAGATCTGCGACTTCGGGCTCTCGGCGTTGATCGAGTCACAGGACTCGCTGTCGCTCGGATCGGTGCGTTACATGGCCCCCGAACTGCTGCGGTCCGAGCCCGCCGACCAGCGGGCGGACATCTACTCGCTGGGCATCATGGCCTACGAGATGCTCGCGGGCCGGGCGAACTTCGACAACGCGTTCCGCAACGTCCTGCGCGACCAGCGTAACCAAGCGATGCGGTGGATGAAGTGGCACACCAACGCCCGGCTCTCGGCGCCGCTGCTTGACGAGTTGATGCCCGATCTGCCGCTGCACCTGGTGCAGCTGGTGGCGCGGATGATGGACAAGGACCAGGCCCGCCGGGTGAGCACGGCCGACGACGTGCTCGACGCCATCCGCCGGCACTTCGTGGGCGACGGCCCCGAGGAACCGATCCGCAACGGCCGGTCCCGCGACCACACCGGCCCGACCACCTCCACGCCCGGCGACACCGCCCCGCTGCCCTCGCGCAACAGGCTCCCGATGATCCTCGCGGGGCTGCTCGTGTTCTGGGTCGCCGTCGGGCTGAGCCTGTACGTGATCAACGAGAGCCGCAAGAGCGCCGCCCAGGACCGCGCGATCGCCGAGGCCAACGCCCTAATCGGCGACGGCAACACCGCCTACGCCGCGGGCGATTTCGACGAAGCCCTCGAGAACTATCAGTCGGTGCTCAACACCTGGACCGATCAGACCGCCATGGGCCAGAAGGCCCAGCTCGGCGTGTTCAAGACGCGGGGGCGGCTCGCGCTGATCGATCAAGACTACGACACCGCGATCGAGAACTTCGATCTCTACCAGAGCGCCGGCGGCTCGGCGCCGGGCATCGAAGAACTCAAGCGCGACGCCCGCCTGTCCAAGGCCTTCGCCGAGATGACCGCCAGCGTGCACAGCCACGTCGAAGCCAGCGAATTCCGCGAGGCGCAGCAGATCGTCAAAGACTTTCGCCAACGCCAACTCACCACCGACGAGTCCGACGCCCTCGACGACTTGGACACGTTGATCGAACAGCGTCGCGCCGAAACGCTCGCCGCCGAGCGGATCGCCGAGGCCCGGGCTTTGGTCGCCCGGGGCGAGGTGCCCTCGGCGATCACGACGCTCGAAGACCTCGTCGCGTTGCCGCCGGAGGGAGAAGCGTTGCTGAATCAGCTCCGCAACGAGCGCGACTACGCCGAGGCGATCGCCCGCGGCGAGGAGTCGCTGCGCACTGGCAGGCTCGGCGAGGCGCTAGACGCGCTGCGGGCCGCGCTGGCCGTACGCCCCGAAGACGCCACCCTTAAAAACCGTATCGCCCGGCTCGACGCCCGCAAGCTCACGCAAGAGGGCGCGGTCCTCTTCGAACGCCGGCAGTACGACGCCGCGGCGCAGCGTTTTGCCCAGGCCCTGGAGCTCGACCCCGACAACGCCGAGGCCAAGCGCTTGTCCCAGCAGATCGCCGCGGCGACCCAGCTGTCGGGGATCGAACGCCGGGGCGACGCCGCGGCGGCCTCGGGTAATTTCGTCGGCGCGATCGAGCAGTTCGAGAAGGCGCTGGAGGTCGATCCGCAGAACGAGGCGATCCGCACCAAACTCAACAACGTGCGCGTACGCTACAACCTTCAGCGCGCCCGCCAATCGATCGACCGGCACGACTTCGTCGGTGCCCGGGCGCTGCTCGACACCGCGCTGCTCTTGGCCCCCGACGACACCACGGTGCGGGATATGATCCAATTGCTCGACACCCAGGAGCGCTACCGAACGCTCTTGGACGAAGGCGACGCCGCGCGGCTCGCCGGGGACTTCGGCAAAGCCAAACGGCTGTACCGCGACGCCGGCAAGCTCGTGCCCGGTGGCGAAGTCAACCAACGCATCGAAGACGCCAACTTCGAGCAGTTCCTCGCACAGGCCGAGGAATACCTGGCGTCCGACGAGATCGACGCGGCCCGCGCGATCCTCGAACAGGCCCGTCGCATCCGCACCACCCCCCGGCTGGTCAAGCTGCTCGAAAAACTCGAAGCCGCCGGCAAGCCCGCCGACGACGACGGGTGATCCGGCGCCCGCGGTGAACACGCGTTGAAGCACGACGGTTTTCGATGAGTCCGCCCCCGAGGCCGCCGGCTCATCGGCACATAAACCCGACCCGACACGAGTTTGCCGTATGCCCCAGTCCCCCGACGGCCCCGGACCAGCCGCCCCACGACCCGAGCCCCCGGCCGCGCCGCGTTGGCCGCGCCGCGCCGCGTTGCTTTTGGTCTGCGTGCCCCTTGCGGCCGCCGCGGGGTGGTGGACCGCGGGCCGGATCGACCCGTTCGCCGGTCCGCCCGGTCCGGGCGGATTGATACCTGATCGTGCCCGCGGCGAACTGCGTTACGACCCGTCGCGCGACACGCTGGCCGATCTCGGCCGATCGATGCTCGACCGGCCCGCCGAGGCGGCGGCCGTGCCGCTGAACCCCGCCCGGCAGCCGCTCGATCGCGAACCGGCCGGCCTCCCGCCTTTCCCGCCCGACACGGCCCCGCCGGCCACGGCCACACACGAGACCCGCTACCGCCTCGCCGACGGGGCTTGGGCCGACGAGGTCTCGTTCTGGCGCGTCACCGGCGCCGACCCGGCCGCGATCACCGACGCCGTCGCCGAGCACTACCACGCCGCCGCCCGCGCCGCGGGGTTCACCGAGATCACGCCCCAAACCGGTATGACGGCGGACTCGGGGCGTTCGAGCCGCGTGTATATCGATCCACAGCCCCCACACCGCACGCTCACGGTGCGGGTCCGCGAACAATCCGGCGGCTGCCACGCCACAATCTGGTTAAGATACGAAATCCCCACGCCTTAACGGCCCACGCCCCAAACCTCGGAGCGAGGCCCGCCCCCGCCTCCCGCCTCCCGCCGCGCCCACATTACACTCCCCGATCGTCCCCGGACCCCTTCGGAACCCTGATCCATGAGTCAACTGCCCGGCTCCCCCACCGTCCCGCTACCCAAGAAGCCGTCGGCTCCCGCCGGGTCGGGGCCGCCGGCGAACAACACCAAACTCGTCGTCCTCGCCCTCGTGCTGGGCCTTGTGGCTGTGGTCATGGTCAACGTCTACATCATCGGCGTCAAGAACAGCGTCAAGGAAGGCGAGTTCCAGTTCTACCGCCTGCGGGTGGCCAAGGACGTCGGCCAAGTCCTCTCCAACGATGACGTCGAACTCGTCAGCGTTCCCGAAAGTTTCCGCAACTCGTTCCGCGACGTGGTCGAGGTCGACAACGGCCAGCCGTCGCGGCTGGGCGACCCTTTCACCCGTCGAGCGCTGCAGAACGAGCCGCTGACCAACCGGATGTTCGACGACCTGACGGCCGACGAGTCCCGCCGGCTCATCAGCCCGGACTTCCGCGGCGTCGCGCTGCCGGTGGTCTCGAAGCTGCTGCCCGACCCGCTCAAGGCCGAGATGCGCGTCGACCTGCTCGCCCCGGTCCGCGGCCCCGGCGGCCGGCAGGAGAGCATGGTCGTAATGGAAAACGTCCGCGTGGTCAGCGTCGGGCAGCGCACGATCCTCGACGAAAAATCCGGCGGCCGCGGCGGCGGCAACTTCGAGACGCTCACCGTCGAGGTCCGCCCCCACGAAGCCGTGCTGCTCGAAGAGATCACCCGCGAGGTGCAGAAGTCCGGCGTGTTCAGCGTGCTGCTGCGTTCGCCCGAAGACCGCTTGCCGACGTTCATCCCCGACGGCGGGATCAACCCCGAACTCCTCGCCCGCATGGGCCTGACCCCGCCCGATACACAAACCGGCCGACGGTGACCGCGGTGGAACGCCGTCCGGCAGAGATGGTCCCTCCCCGTCCCCAAGCCTAAACCCCATTCCCACCCACCCCATGCAGTTCTGGCTCTACGACCACAGCAACAACCTCCGGCACACGCTCGAAGCCGAGGGCGACCCGATCCACATCGGACGGGACGAGTCGTGCCAGATCACGCTCAAGAGCCCGTTTGTCGCCCCCCGGCACGCCCGCCTCCTGCGCCGCGGCAACCGCATGGTCGTCGAAGCGCTCAGCCAGGCGGGCACCCGGGTGGCCAACCGCGAGGTCGCCAAGGGCTCGACCCAGTTCGTCGACTTCGGCGACGAGATCCAGATCGGCCAGTTCACCATCGCCGTGGTCGGCCGCGACGGCAAGCACGTCGACCAACGCCTCGCCGACGAGGAGCTCCTTCAGGCCCGGCTGATGGAGCTCGAACAGGACGTCCACGCCGAGCTTCTCGAACGCATGAACCTGCGCGTCACCGGCGCGATCGGCAAGAAAGACGACGCCTTCCTCAACCAGGTGCTGTTCCACCTCGAAGAGATTCTCGGCTCACGGGTCAACGCCCTCGACGCCGATCTGGTCCGCCTCGCCTGCCGGCACCACCTGCGCCGCCTCGTCACCGCCGAGGTCGTGCGTCAGTGCCAGGGCAAGGTGCAGACCGAGTACAAGGCGGGCGACGACCGCCTGCTCGACCCGGCCAAGGAACAGGACATCACCGCGTTGGTCACGTCCCTGGTGGACATGATGCCGCTGCTGTTCGACCCGTCGAGCGTGAGCGAAGACCTGGCGGTCGCCGAGGACTCGTTCGACGAGATGTTCGAGGCCGAGTACCCCACGCTCGACCGCGAGCTGACGCGCTACGTCGTGCAGCGCACCGTGGCCAAGGACATCCAGGACATCATGCTCGGGCTCGGGCCGCTGCAGGATCTGCTCGAGATGCCCTCGGTCAGCGAGATCATGGTCGTCGGCCGCGACCGGATCTACATCGAGAAGAACGGCGTCATCCAGCCCACCACCCGCAGCTTCTTCTCCGACGACGTGCTGCTGTCGATCATCGAGCGGGTCCTCGCGCCCGTCGGCCGACGCGTGGACACCAGCACGCCGCTGGTCGACGCACGCTTGTCCGACGGCAGCCGCGTCAACGTGGTGATCCACCCGCTGTCGCTGGTCGGGCCGTGCATGACCATCCGCAAGTTCGGGTGGGTGCCGTTCACGATGGACGACCTGGTCGAACGCGACGCGCTGTCGGCTAACGTCGCCCGCTTCCTGCAAGGATGCGTCGTCGGCCGGTCCAACATCGTGATCTCCGGGGGAACTGGCTCGGGCAAGACCACGCTGCTCAACGTCCTGGCCGCCTACGCCCGGCCCAACGAGCGCATCATCACCATCGAAGAGTCCGCCGAGCTCCAGCTGCCCCAGCCCCACGTCGTGAAGCTCGAGGGCCGGCCCGCCAACGTCGAGGGCAAGGGCGCCTACAGCATCCGCGAGCTCGTGCGCAACAGCCTGCGGATGCGGCCCGACCGCATCGTCGTCGGCGAGGTCCGCGGGCCCGAGGCGATGGACATGCTCCAGGCGATGAATACCGGCCACGACGGCTCGCTCTCGACCGTGCACGCCAACAACCCGCACGACGCGATGAAGCGGCTCGAGGCCCTGGTGCTCATGGCCGTCGATATGCCGATGCGGGCGATCCGCGAGCAGATCGTCACGGCCGTGGACCTCGTCGTGCAGGTCACCCGCTTCGCCTCGGGCCACCGCCGCGTCACCGCGATCTCCGAGGTGACGTCGATCGACCCCGAGACCGGCCAGATCCGCCTCGAAGACATCTTCACGCTCAAAGACCCCAAACAACCCACCCTCCGCCACACCGGCTACATCCCCACGTTCGCCGAAGAGATGGTGGAACGCGGCGATTTCGACGTCGACGTGTTCCTCTAGCCCCACCCGGTTCGCCATGCAGTTAGCCGTCATCAGCCTCCTGACCTTCGCCGCCGTGTCGCTCTTGGTGCGCTACGGCTACGAGCCCGCGCTCGCGTTCCGGGCACGGCAGGAGCTGAGCTACGACCGCGTGTTGCGGAGGCAGCTCATGATGGACGTCGAGCCGGGGCAGGCGTTCGTCATGGCGATGGCGGGCGTGGGGATCGCGGCGGTGCTGGGGTTCCTGCTGACGCTGAGCCTGCTGGTGGCGGTAATCTGCGGCACCGTAGCGTACTTCGTGCCGGCGCTCATCGTGCGGCACCTCGAACAAAAAAGGCGGACCAAGCTGGAAGAGCAGCTCGTCGACGGGCTCACGACGATGTCGGCTGGGGTGCGGGCGGGGCTCAACCTCGTGCAGTCGATGGAGATGGTCGCCGACAACCACGCCGGCCCGATCCAGCAGGAGTTCGACCAGATGCTGCGCGAGTACCAGATGGGGCGCGACCTGAATCAAGTTATGCGCGCCGCGAGCAACCGCATTGGCTCACCACTGTACCGCCTGACGTTCACCGCGATCGAGATGCACCGGCTGCGCGGCGGCGACAGCAGCGAGAGCATGGACCGCCTGGCCGACGCGGTGCGCGAGATCAAAAAACTCGAGGGCAAGCTCGACGCGATCACCGCCCAGAGCCGGTCGCAGGCGTCGATGATGGCGGTCATGCCCGTGGTCTTCCTGGTCATCCTGTGGGTCATCTATCCCGAGGGGGTGAGCCTGCTGTTCACCGAAACCATCGGTCGGGTCCTGCTGATTTTCTGCACGCTGCTGATCCTTGGCGCATTTGTGTGGATCCGCAAGATCATGGCGGTGAATGTTTGAGGAGCCGGCCGGCGGCGGGCGGGCGGCGATGAAGCCCGGGTAGAGTAGAGTTTTTATGGACCTTCAACTGATCCTCATCTCGCTGCTGGTCTGGGCCGGCGTGGCGCTGCCGGTGATCGCGGTGTTCCGCTACCCCGTGTCGGCGACGACGCCGACCAACCGCCGGATCGCGCGGGCGCTCGGGGCCGACCGCGCGACCATCTTCGAGCAGCCGATCCTGGCACCCGTCCTCAACATCTTCGTGCGTCTGGCCGAGAGGCTGAGCCTGCCCAAGCTGCGCAAAGACGTTCGGCAAGACCTCGACGCGTCGGGCAACGCGTCGGGTTACACCGTCGATCAGTATCTGGCGATCTGCCTGTTCGTGGGCGCCGCGGCGGGCGTCGCGGGGGGCTTGGCCGAGCTGTCCCTGGGCGGCGGGCTGCTGCTCATCGTGCTGCCGATCTGCATGGCCTGCGGGTTCTACGTCCCGCTGATCCTGCTGCACGGGGCGCGGAGCCGCCGGGTCATCGCGATCGCCCGGCAGCTGCCGTACACCCTCGACCTCATCGCCCTGGTCATGGCCGCGGGCTCGAGCTTCGGCGAGGCGATCGAAACCCTGATCCGCGACGACCCGGAAGACGACCTGAACCAGGAGCTCCAGATCGCTTTGTCGGAGATCGAGTTCGGGGCGACGCGGGCGTCGGCGCTGTCGAACCTCGGCGAGCGGATCCCGCTCGAGAGCCTGCGGAGCGTCGTCGCCGCGGTGAACCAGAGCGAGAAGCTTGGCACGCCGATGTCGGCGATCCTCAAGGTCCAGGCCGAGATGCTGCGGGCTCACCGCGGCGTGATCGCCGAGAAGAAGTCCGCCTCGGCGAGCCTGCGGATCCTGGTGCCTTCGATGATGATCATGATCGCCTGCGTGACGATCATCTTTTCGCCGATGATCATCCGGTACATGAAGGGAGACCTGTTGTGAGCGCAGAACTCCTGGAGGTCACGATCACCGCCGGGCCCACGGCGGGGCAACGCGTGCGGATCAACCACTCCCCCGCCGCGTTCGGGCGCGACGCAGAGAACCCGCTGGTTGTCGACCTGCCCACCGTCTCCCGCGTCCACGGCGAGCTGCGTTACGACGACCAACGCTGGGTCCTGGTCAACCTCTCGCCCAACGGCACGCAGCTCAACCGCCGGCCCGTCGGGCGGCGGCCGCGGCCTCTGGAAGACGGCGACCAGATCGTCGTCGGCAACCAGCCCGTGCTGACCGTGGCCCTGCGCGACTCGGGCGAGGACGACGCCGGCGTCTCGGTCGGCCGCGGCTCGACGCAGGACGTCGGCGCGACCCCGGCCCCGCCGACCAAGGCGTCCATCAGCCCGCGCACCAAGCTGTGGGCCGGCATCGCCGGCTTCTGGGTCGTCGTGTTTGTCGGCGCTTTCCTGCTGACCGGCGGGGACGACGGCCCGCAGGCCGGCATCAACGCGGTCCCCCGCCTGACCGACGCGCAGATCGCCGCGTCGATCCGCGCCCCCCTGGCCAAGCAAGAACCCTCGCCCCGCAACGCCGCCGAGCACTTCGACGAGGCGGTCGCCGCGGGGCAAATGATGAACGCCGACCCGAAAAACCGCTTCCTGTCGTACTACTCTTACAAGACGGCGCTGTCCTACGTGCTCGGCGACGACTTCCTCGACGAGCGCGACGACTGGGGCGGCAAGCCCGATTCCGAGCGGGCCACCGCCCAACGCCTCTACTTCGAGCTGCAGGACGAACTGATCGACGACGTGACCCGCCTCTACAACGACGCCTACGGCAAGCTCGCCGACGGCCGCTACGCCGCGGCCCAACGCGGCTTCGAGAAGGTCTACGCCCTCTATAATGATTCGAGCAGCGACGTGTACCGCAACGCCCTGCGCCAGCGCAACGTCGCCCGTCAAAACCAGAGCCGCTAAACACCACCCCTACCTAGAAGTTGCCCGGGGCAACACCCGTGCATCATCACCCAGAGACTCGCCATGACCCCGCCCCCGACCGCCGCCGCCGATCTGCCCGCCACGTCCGCCGTGCCCGACGACGCGGGCCACTTCGGCCCGTTCGGCGGCAGCTACATCCCCGAGACGCTGCAGGCCGCCGTCGACCAGCTCGCGACCGAGTACGCCCGGGCCAAAGACGACCCCGCGTTTATCGAGCAGATGCAGACGCTCAACCGTGACTACATCGGCCGGGCCACGCCGCTGCAGTTCGCCCCCCGGCTGACCGAGAAGGCGGGCGGCGCCCAGATCTGGATCAAGCGTGAAGACCTCGCCCACACCGGCGCCCACAAGATCAACAACGCCATCGGCCAGTGCCTGCTTACGATCCGCATGGGCAAGCGCCGAATCATCGCCGAGACCGGCGCCGGCCAACACGGCGTCGCCACCGCCACCGCCGCCGCGAAGTTCGGCCTCGACTGCGAGGTCTTCATGGGCACCGAAGACATGCGCCGCCAACGGCCCAACGTCCTGCGCATGCAGCTCATGGGCGCGAAAGTCACCGGCGTCGAGTCCGGCAGCAAGACCCTCAAAGACGCCACCAACGCCGCCATGCGCGACTGGATGGCCACCAGCGAAAACACCCACTACACCATCGGCAGCGTCGTCGGCCCGCACCCGTTCCCCATGATCGTCCGCGACTTCCAGTCGGTCATCGGTAAAGAGGCTTACCAACAGTGCCTCGACCAGATCGGCCGCCTGCCCGACTGCGTCACCGCCTGTGTCGGCGGCGGGTCCAACGCCGCGGGCATGTTCCACCCCTTCGCCACCCGCCCCGAGGCCGACGGCGTCCGGCTCGTCGGCGTCGAGCCCGGCGGCCTGGGCACGGAGTTCGGCAAGCACGCCGCGTCGATCAGCCTCGGTCGGCCCGGCGTGCTCCACGGCTCGCTGTCCTACGTCCTGCAGGACGACGACGGACAGACCTCGCCCGTGCATTCGGTCTCCGCCGGCCTGGACTACCCCGGCGTCGGCCCCGAACACGCCTACTGGAAGGACTCGGGCCGCGTGACCTACGCCAGCGTCACCGACGCCGAGGCGCTCGACGCCTTCCAGACCATGTCCAAGCTCGAGGGCATCCTCCCGGCGCTCGAATGCAGCCACGCCCTGGCCCACACGCTCAAGCTCGCCGCCGAGATGAAACCGGACCAGGTCATCGTCATGAACCTCAGCGGCCGCGGCGACAAAGACCTCGACGAGGTCGTGAGGGTGTTGGGCCTGTAAGCCATTCCGGAGTTTTTCACAGATGTGCCAGCCGGACTCTCCAACCACCGGTGCCGACGACTTGCCCCAGACCACGTCGCCGACGGTTCAGGCGCCGAGCCCATCGGCAAACGATCTCGGAAAATCCCCGATAGGTATTGGCCGTGTTTCACTGATCTGGCTCACACACGGCTAACCATCCCGATCCCACCGAAAACACGCTCGGGGCGAGTAAACGCATTTACGGTAGAGGAATACCCGCGGTTGTCGCGTCAAGCGTGTAACGCTACAACGCTTCGGTGGGCCCAAAATTAACCAAGTTTGAACACAATCGGGACTTCGAGCGAGTCAGTCGGTTTCTTGTCGAGACGTACCGCACCGCCGGGACGCACCTCAACTGGCTGCAGCCGCGGTGGGAATACATGCATTACCACCCGCTGATCCGTGACGTGAACGTCAGCCAGATCGGGCTCTGGGAAGACGACGGCCACATCGTGGGGGTGATCCACCCCGAACACGAAGAAGGCACGGTTTACCTGCAAATCCGCGACGACAACCCCGCACTCAAGAAGCAGATGCTGCAGTATGCCGAGCAACACCTGTCGATCATCGCCGGCGGGCTGCGTCGCCTGCGGGTCCTGATCAACCGAGCCGACCAGAGCTTCCAAGGCATCGCCACCGCCGCGGGCTACGACAAGACCGAGCTCTGCGAGTCGATGTCCGAGTGGGTGCTGCCGTCTTCGGTGTGCCCGCCCCCGCTGCCCGAGGGTTTTCACCTCAAAAGCCTGGCCGAAGACAACGACCTGTATCGTGTGGAAGACGCATTGTGGCGCGGCTTCGAGCACCAGGGCGAGCCGCCCGTCGGGTGGCTCGAAGACCGACAGTTTGCGCAGTCGGCCCCGAACTACCGCAAGGATCTAAACATCGTGGTCGAGGCCCCCAGCGGGTGCTTCGTGTCTTACTGCGGCATGTGGCTCGAGCCGACCTACGCGGTCGCCTACGTCGAACCCGTCGCCACAGTGCCCGAGTTCCGCCGCCGGGGGCTGGCACGGACGGCCGTGCTCGAAGGCGTCCGCCGGTGCGTCGCGTCGGGCGCCGAGCGGGCGTACGTGGGCGGCACCCTGCCGCTCTACGAGTCGCTGGGCTTCCGCACGATCTTCTACACGGATGTGTGGCAGCGTTCCTGGTGACCCCGCCGCGGGGCAAGCCCGCCCGAAACTCGGGCGCAGCCCGGGCTCACAACCCGTTGACTTTTTGGTAGAGCAATAGCGTACGGGCCGCCGTGCCCTGGTCGGTCACGCGGGAGCGGACGACGCCGTTGTTGGGGTTGTACCAGTAACCGGTCCAATCGTTTTCCGGGTTCACCGAGATCGATACGGGGTTCCAGAGATCGACTTCGGTCGCGATCTCCACGGCCACGGGGTTATCGGGACTGAACACGTGCGGGGGGACTTCCTGCGAGATGAACCACGCCGGGTCGATCGTCAAGGGGTAGTCGCCGTGCTCGGCCTGGTAGAGGTCGACCGCTTTCTGGATCTCGTCGATGTTCGCCTTCATCGCGGCGGTGCTGGCCTCCTCGCTCGCCTTGCTGAAGCGCGGCACCGCGATCGCGGCGATCAGGCCGATAACCACCACGACGATGATCAGTTCTACCAGCGAAAAAGCCTTGAGACGTCGGTCCATATCGAACTGATCGGCTTAGGGCAATTGTGGATTTAGACGGCCCCTGGCTATTCCACGTCGTTGACGCCGACACGTTTATTCAGGACCGCGGGGCCGTTGGTCTCGCGGACGCCCAGGCGGATGTCGCTCTCGGCGAGCGCGGGCGCCGCGTCGACAAAACGGAACTGTCGGATCACGGCCTGGCCGGGCTCGAGCCGGGGGATCAGCCGCTCCTTGCGGGCCTGCCCCGGCAGGTTGGCGAAGACGTTGAGCGAGAGCTCCTGCTGGCCCGTGTTGGTGATGATGCACGTAACCGCCGCGTCGACAGTGCCCGCGACCTTGCCCGGCTCGATGGCGAGCGACGGCTCGAACCGCACGCCTTCGAGGCCCAGCACCATCGGCGCCGCGATCTCCACGTTGTACCGCCGGTCGGCGGTGAACTCGATGTCCGCCGTCAGCCGCTTGGGCCCGGCGACCTCGTTGATCGGGAACTTGAGCGCGATCGGCAGCTCCAGCGTGCCCCCGGGGGCAATCGAGAAGCGGTGGCGTCGCGGCCGGACCGTCCAGTCTTCGGGGCCGGTGATGTTGAAGAAGCCGCTGACCGTCACGCCCCAAGGGTTGACGAGTTGGATCGTGCGCAGGTGCGGGGTCTGGGTCGACTCGACGAAGGGCTCGTCGAGGACGAAGCCGCTGCGGAACAGCGCGAGCTTGGCGTCGATGCCGGTAATGAAGATCGGGGTCTGGGTCAGCGCAACCTCGTGTTTGCCTTCTTCCGTCGGCGAAAGCGCCTCACTGTTGCCCCACACGTCGTGGACCACGGGCGCTTCGCCGAGGAACATCGAGAGCTTGGCCCGCGACGCGGGGGCCCGGACGTTCCACACCGCGAGCATACCGTCGCCGACCCGCTCGTAGACGCCCTCGGGCATGTTCTCCACCCCGCCGAGTTTTCGCTCGAAGACGACCGCGACGCGGTCGCCGCCCAGCTCGAGCCGGCCGACGGCGCGGTAGCCCGCCAGCCGGGTCGCCACGTTCGACGCCACGCCCAGGAGCGGGTCGGGCAATAGCGATTCGCGACGCTCCAGCCCTTTCGTCCACAGGCCCGGCAGCGCCACACCCGTCGCGTCACGCTCCCACGCGGTCACCATCCGCAGCGCCAGGTCGGTGACCCGTGCGCTGTGCGGCACCTCGGCCGCCGAGGGCGGGCGGATCTGGAAGCGCCGCGGCGCTCCGGGCGCGGCCCAGCCCTCTTCTGCCGCCATGTGGTCGGCCAGGCGGTCCGGGGTCACGCCCGCGGGCCACTGCACCGCGAAGGTCACGTGCTTGCTCGTCAGGTCCGGCCGGCCCGGCTGATCCACGCGCCACGGCAGCGCCAGCTTCGGGGCCGGCGTCCAATGCCGGAACGCCTCGTACACCCCCGCCACCGTCTCGATCAGCTCCGGCAGGTATGCCGCCTCGGGGAAGTCCGGGCTGCCGACGTGCCACGTGCCGACGCGCTGCCCCTGCCGCACGAGGATCGGCTGGACGTAGGGCATCCACAATTCCTGCTCGGCCCGGAACACGCCGATGGGGAACCGGCTGTTGACGCCCCGCGTGTGCTCGAGTTCTTCGGGCACCGGCGAGAACGAGAGCTCCACGCTCCGCCCCGCGTTCTTGAGCGGCGCGATGACTTCCTGTAAAGCTTCGAGGCGCAGGTCGAAGCCGCCGAGCGTGGTCTCGGTGTCCCACGCCGAGACGATCACCGCGCCCAGGCCGATCTTCTGCGACAGCTCGGGCAGAAGCGACAACTGCCGCGGGCTCATGTGGGTCGCCGACAGCGCAAAACGTTCGGCGTCCGCGCCGATCGGCCCCGTGCCCGGCGGCAGCCACAGCACCGCGTTGTACGTCCGCGCCAGCACCTGCCCGCTGCCGGACGGCGTCGGCAACGCGTTATCAGACGGCGCTTCTTCAGGCACCGCCGCCTCCGTTTCGCCGCCGAGCGTCACCGCCGGCGTCGCGGGGCCGCCGAACGTGATGGTGTTGGATTGCTTCGCCACGGCGCGGGCGGGCGCGGAGGCCTCGAGCACGGCCAGCTCGGCGAGGTACCACCCGTATCCCGGCAGCTTCGGCGACCACCGCCACTTCGACGGCGCCCCCCAGCCCATCGGCCGGCGGTCGGTGGCGATGACGTTGCGTTGGTGGTCGTAGATCGTCACGCGAGCCGTGAGGCGGCCGCCCACCAGGTCGCGCACCGCGACGTCCCAGAACGGGCCGCGCGGGCTGCGCGTCACGTTGACCGCGCTGCCCGTGCCGATCTCGACGTGCGGCAGCTGCCACACCGCGATGTCATCGAACCACGCCTGCCCCTTCACGTCGGTCAGCACGATCTGGTGGTTGCCCAGCACGCTGCGCGGATCGGGGCTGGGCTGCACGAGTTCGAGCTCAATGCCCAGGTAGGCCGCCTCCGCGAACTCGCCGGGCAGCGTGAGGTCGATGTCGGTCCACTCGCCGTCGGTGCGCAACCGGGGCGTGGCGCGCATGCTGGTCTCGAGGCGCTTGCCCGCCGGGTCGACGAAGTACGTCCGCACCCGCGCCCCGGCGTGCTCGAGCGCCGAGGTCTTGACGCGCGCGGTGACCAGGTAGTCGCTGCCGGGCACCGCGGGCAGCGTGCCCAGGGCGAGGTACGCCGCGGCGCTGCCGCCGTCGATCGACAGGTGCAGGCTGTAGTCGCCCGACGCCGCGTCACCGAGCCGCGAGTAACCGACGTAGTTGTGCAGCGGGAACCCCGGCCGACGCGAGAGCCGGTCGTGTAGCGGGAGCCGGGCGAAGTTCGGGTCTTTGGACTGCGGCGCACGCCCCGCGGGGTACCACGCCGGGGGCAGCGTGAGACCGCGGCCGAGCTTCACGCCCTGGTCGTTGATGTCCTCGAAATCAAAGCTCTCGACCAGCCGCTTGGGCGTCAGCGACGAATACTGCCCCGCCGCCGGCCCGGCCATTCCGCCCAGGCCGAGGCACAGCCCCGCCGCGATAAGCACCCATCGTTGCATCCCGTTTTATCGGTCGCAGCCCCCGGAAATGTGCAGTCACGACCCGCGCTCACGCCAACGTGTAGCGGGCGGCACGAAGTGCCCCGTTTTGTTCTGAGGTTCTACGAAATCGTCAGCGTCGGCCGGGCCTGATCGCCGCTCATCAGCGAGACGCTGACCTGGTGCACCGTCGCCCGGGTCAGGGCATCAAGTTCGCGGGCCAGCTGGTCGTCGCCGGTGAAGTTGGCCGTGGGGTCGCCGGCGTCGCCGTTGCGGCGCAGGTTCAGGTTGATCGGCACCGCCCCGAGGAACGGCACGCCCGACTGCTGGGCCAGCATCTCCGCCCCGCCCTTGCCGAAGATGTCGTACTCCTTGCCGTCGTCGCCGATGAAGTAGCTCATGTTTTCGACCAGCCCGAGCACCTCGATCTTGAGCTGGCGGAACATCGAGATCGCCCGCCGGGCGTCGTCCTGCGCCACCTTCTGCGGCGTGCACACGACCACCGCGCCGGTGAGGGGCAGCAGCTGGGACATCGTGAGCGGCACGTCACCCGTGCCCGGCGGCAGATCGATGATCAGGTAGTCCAGCTCGCCCCAGTCGGTCTGCGTGGCGAGCTGTTGGAACGCGCCGTGGGCCATGGGCCCGCTCCAGATCAGGGGCTTGTCTTCCTCGACGAGCGCGCCTATGGTCATCGTCTTGACGCCGTGCAGCTCGAAGGGGATGAGCATGTTGCCGATCGTCTTGGGCTCGAAGCGGTCGGTGCCGAGCATCGTGGGCACCGACGGGCCGTAGATGTCGCCGTCCATCAGGCCGACCTTCGCGCCGGTCCGGGCCAGGCCCACGGCCAGATTCACGCTGACCGTCGACTTGCCCACGCCGCCCTTGCCCGCGCCCACGGCGATGATGTGCTTCACGTTCGGCAGCGGGTTGTTGCTGCCCGAAGCGTCCGCCCCGCCCTGGGAAGCGGGGTCTGGGCCCGCCGAAGCCTCCTCCGGGGAACTACCCGCCAGTTCGATCGAAAACGCCACGTCCGGCTCGAGCCCCAGTTCTTCGATGCCCGCGGCCGCCGCCCGCCGCAGCTGCTCCTTGAACTTCCCCGCCCGCCGCGGCAGCTTGATGCTCACCGCCGCCCGGCCGCCCTCGACCGCCACGTCCTGGACCATGTTCAGGCTGACGATGTCCCGCTTCAGTTCGGGGTCTTCGATGCTCCGCAGCACGCTCAACACGTCGTTTTTCGTGGCGCTCATGACCGCGATCATAGGCCCCCAGCCCCACCCCGGCCAGCCGGTGAAAATCCTTGCGCGGCCCGATGCAATACGGCGGGGCTCCGCGGCGTTGGACTCTTCAGAAGCCGATCAACCGGCCCGAACCACCGCTCAACCAACCCCCGAAATGGAGCCCCGCGATGAAAAACAGCAACCTCAAACTCAGCCTGATCGCCGTCCTGGCGGTGGTCATGTGTGCCGGCCTGGCCAGCGCCCAACCCGCCGGCGACGGCGAACGCACCCGCGAACGGCAGCGTGACGGCGGCGAAGCCCGCGAACGCGGCGAACGCGGGGAGAGGGGCGAACGCGGCGAGCGTCGCGGTGACCGCCAGATGAGGGCGCTGTTCAAGGACATCGAGCTCAGCGACGATCAGAAGCAGGACATCAAGGCCGTGATGGAAGGCTTCAAAGAAGAACGCGAAGCGATCCGCGAAGAGATGCGTGAGCTCCGCGAGGCCGGCGACCGCGAAGCGATGCAGGCCCTCGCCGAAGAGATGCGTGCTCTGGCCGAACAAATCCACGCGGCGGTCCGCGAAGAGCTCACCGAGGGCCAGCAGGCCCAGTTCGACGCCAACGTCGAAGAGATGCGTGAGCGGATGGAGAAAAGCCGGGCCGAGCGCAAGAAAGGCAAGAAGGGCGAAGGCGCCGAAGACGGCGAACGCCCCCGCCGGGAGCGTGGCGAGCGACGCGGCGGCGACGACACGGAACTCTGAACCGGCGGCCGCTCCGGCTCCCACAACCACAACGATTCCTCCCTCCAGGCCCGCCGTCCCCGACGGCGGGTTTGCTTTGCGCCGCGTCCCCGCCCTTGCCCACGCAAAAGACACGCGGGCTACTGCACCAGGCCCTTGGTCAGCCGCATAAACGCGGTCTCGAGGTTGACCGTCTCTTCCTCCAGCCGCGTGAGGGCGTAGCCCTGCTTCACGAGCGCCGCGGCGATGTGCGGGGCCGCGTCGTGGGCGTTGACCGCGTCGGCCGCAAGGGTCACTCGCAGGTGCCCGTTCTCCGCGGCGACCTCCGCGACGCCCGGCACGGACTTGAGCATCGCCGCGGCCTGGGCCGTCTTGCTCGCCACGCCGACCTTCAGCACCCGCCCGCTGCCGTCGCTGTGCCGCGCCCGGTCGATGATCTCGTCCATCGTGCCGGTGAATTTGAGCTCACCCTGCTCGATGATGCCCACCACGTCGCAAAGGTCCGCCAGCTCGAGCAGGATGTGCGAGCTGATCAGGATCGTCTTGCCCATCAGGTGCAGCTCCTTGAGCAGCTCGCGCATCTCGATCCGCGCCCGCGGGTCCAGCCCGCTCGCCGGCTCGTCCAGCAGCAGCACCTTCGGGTCGTGCAGCAGCACCCGCGCCACCGACAGGCGCTGCTGCATCCCGCGGGACAACGAGTTCACCTCGGCGTCCGCTTTGTACGCCAGGTCGGTGAGGTCGAGCACGTCGCCGATGACCTGTTTGCGCTGATCGCCGACGATGCCGTAGCTCGCCGCGAAGAACGCCAGGTACTCGCGCACGACCATGTCGTCGTAGCTGCCGAAGTAGTCGGGCACGTAGCCGATGATCGAACGCACCTGCCGCGCGTTCACCGGCCCGACGCTCAGGCCGTTCACCCGCGCCTCGCCCCACGTCGGCTTCAGCAGCGTCGCGAGGATCTTGATCGTCGTCGTCTTGCCCGCCCCGTTGGGCCCGATGAACCCGAAGCACTGGCCCGGCTCGATCGTCAGGTTCAGGTTCGACAGCGCCATCAGCTCGCCGTAACGCTTGGTCAGGTTTTTAGTTTGGATCATCGCCATCGCACAAATCGATCTCTCGTCCGCTGCGCCGAGCCGCGGGCCATTAGTCGTCCGTCTCCGGGATCACCAACTCGTCGCCCACGCTTAGCTTGTTGGGTGAGATATGAGGATTGGCTTCGTTGATCACGCTCCACTTGCTGGCGTCGCCGTAGTGCTGTAGGGCGATCGTGGTCAACGAATCACCCGCTTCGACGCGGTGGACCGTGGGCTCCGCCGGGCCCAGCCACGCGCACCCGCCGGCCGATCCCAGTGACAAACAAATAGAAAATGCGATCAAGGTTCTCATCGTCATCGGCCCAAGTCTCCGGACGGACACAAGCAACTCAGAAATCATACACCCAACGCACCACCGTCCACCCCGCGCTCGGCGGCGTCTGACCGTCGACTGTGAACGGGATCGGCAGCGGCGAGTCCTTGAGATGGCCCAGAACGATCACCCGCCGACCCTGCGTCAGCGGCGTCAGGTCCAGCCGCTGCCCCAACGTTCTGGCCAGCACCCGGCCGTCGTTGAGGCCGACGGTCGAGTCCGGGTCGCGCTTGATGTCCGGCGGCGGCACGGCCTCGAAAAACGAGAGCAACTCCATTCGCCGCGCGATCACGCTCTCGTCGACCGCCGTCACCAGGTCCGTCACCACGCCGCCCTCGTCCCCCAGCCGCATCCCGAGCAACCCCTCGTTTTTCCAGTCCCGGTTGTCGGGCAGTTCGGCCCATTTCCGGAACGCCGGGTACAACGGCACCCGTTCACCGGCCGGCGGCGCACCGGCCAAGGTCAGCGGCTCGCCGGGGGCCCAGCGGTTCTCGCCCTCCGGGTTCACGTAACGCCAGACCTGGGGCACCGACGGCCGGCGCTGGCCGTTCTCGTCGTACAACTCGCCGCGGCAGATCACCACCTGCACGTTCGTCAGCGTCCCCGGCAGCGTGTGGAACAGCTCGCCCGTCGGCCAGCCCGCGCGGTCGGCCGTGATCGCCTCGGGCGCGCCGATCGAAAACGGCTCGGCCAGCCCCGGCAGGTCTCGGTCCACCGGGCCCAGGTAATCCAGCACCAACTGCTTCGACGTCGAACGCATCGGCAGCCCAACCGCGTCCGGCGACGCCGCCTCCACCGCGTAGCGCTGCGGATCGATGAAGCCCGCCCGCGTCGCGGCGTCGCTCAGCCCCGGGCTCGACACCAAGTTGTGCGCGCCCGGGAACGCCGAATCGCCAACACCGCTGGACGCTTGGTCCGCGGCGTCTGGGCCCACCGCGACCTCGGCCGTGTCGAACCGCGGCACGAACAACGACACGTACGCCCGGCCGCGCGCCACCCCCGCGTTGCCGTCGTAGTCCACCACCGTCACGTGCGCCACGCTCGTCCGCCCCGGCCGCAGCAACGACGCCCCGCCCCACGCCACGCCCGCAAAGCCCAGCACCACCGCCACAAAACCCACCCACGACCAGCGCTCCCACCCACGCCGCTTCAGCACCGGCTGTAACAACCAACCCGCGAGCAGCCAGTACAGCCCGAACCACACGATCGCGCCGATCAGCAGCGCCCCGATCGTGCCGGTCATCGCGATCTGGTTCGGGATGAACCCGCCGAGTTCGACCGTCGCGCCGGTGGCCCGCGCCAGGCGCCGGGCCGCGATCATCTCGTTATCGCGCGTGAAATCTTCCGCGTCGCTCTCGAGCATCGCCGGGCTACGCCAGTTGAACACGTGGTGCCACAGCCGCTGCTCACCCCGATGTAAGCCGCTGTCGCGGACCACCGGCGCGGTCAGGTCCATGCCCACCACCGTTACCCGACCAAACCCGTACCGGCCCGCCACCGCGATCGGCCGGTCCTGCGTATCCCGCAACAACACCGTTGCCCGCCCGCCCTCGTCCGCCACACCGAACGTCGTCATCGCAAGCGGGGCGCGGTC
The DNA here is from genome assembly GCA_039033595.1 of Planctomycetota bacterium. Lineage (GTDB taxonomy): Bacteria > Planctomycetota > Phycisphaerae > Phycisphaerales > Phycisphaeraceae > Algisphaera. The sequence continues at coordinate 161,000 of JBCCCG010000005.1, forward strand.
CTCCGGATCCATCCGCCCCGCGATCCACTCGTGCGACCACCAATCCTCGGACTCCACCGGCCGCAGCTGCCCCGCGTCCACCGGCAGCATGTCCGCCAGCGGCGAGCCCGTCCACGTCTGCCCCACCTGCGGCAGCATCACCACCAGGTGCCCGCCGCGGTATATCCACTCCCGCAGCGCCGCCAACGCCGCGTCGCTCGTCACCAACGGGTCGGCCGGGTCGCCGCCTTGGTCCGGCGTCCACACGAACGCGCCGAGCGCTTCGAGCCCCTGCCACCGATCGGGCAGCCGGCTCAGCGACAACCCGCGCACCAGCTTGACCGGCGCGTGCGTCGTGTCGTGGCGCTCGAAATCCGTCAGGCCCAGGTCGGCCGGGCTGGTCACCGCGATCAGCGTCTCGCCGTCACGCAGCAGCGCCTCGGCGTTCGGCTGCACCGTCAGCGTCGCCAGCAGCTGGCCCGACTCGGCATCCACCACCCGCAGGTTCCACCGCGTGTCGCTGCCCGTGGTCGCCGGCACCGAGGCGTAGAGCCACACGGGCTGGTCCTCGCGCTGCCGGGTCAGCGTCACCCGCCGCTGCGCGACCACGCGGTCGCCGTCGGCGTCGCGGTGCTCCCACGCCACGAACACGTCGCGGTCGTCGGCCGAGAGGTTGTCCACGCTCAGACGGATCGGCGTCCACGCCCCGGGCCGGATGAATCCATCCAATCCCGCGTACCCCGGCCGCACCGCGATCCGCACCTCGTCCAACTGCCCCCACGCCGCCCCCCCGGCCCCCGGAAGCAGGCTCGCGCCCCCAAGCACGATGAGACACAACCAAAACAAGCACCGCTGCATATCCCCACAGTCTATCTCACTGCCCCGCCGCGAGACGGCCGCGGCTCGAGGCCGCGAGCCGCCCCTACGACCCGATCCGATAACCCGCCTCCGAAACGCGCGACCCGCGCCCGCTCCGGAGGGTTATCCGGACGGCTTTTCCGGGGGCTTCTCCGGGGGCGATAACCCCGCCGATAACGCGCCGCCGTTCGGTTCGCTGCCCCGCCCCGGCCCGTGCCCCCGATGGCAACGACGCGATGAGCAACGCCGCCATGACCAACCTGTTCGTCCTCGGCAGCATGGCCTTCACCCTCGTCACCGTCGTGCTCTACACCCTCGCCCACCAGATGGGCTCGGCCATCGAACGCCACAACCTCATCCGCAACGCCCGCCTGCAGCAGCAGGCCTACCTCCGCAGCGTCGCCGAACGCCGCCGCGGCGCCAACGCCGACTACGGCGCGCCTCCCGATCTCGGAGACGGCTCAGGCAACGTCGACGTCCTCGACGAGTTCAACGTCGATATCGTCGACGACGAAGACCCCGGCAGCGCCCCCCGCCTCGCCGCGTAAGCCACGCGTTCTCACCACCCCACGCCCTTCAAGCATACGAACGCAAACCGCCATCGCGGTGTGATACGCTGTCCGCATGCCAGCCAATGACTCCCGTCCTTCGCCCCGACTGACCATCCGCAACGGCCGCCTCATCGACCCCGCCGCGGGTTTTGACGGGATCGCCGACCTCGTCCTCGAAGACGGCAAGGTCGCGCTCGTGGGCGCCCCCGGAAATGAAAACCCGTTTGCCGACGACCCCGGTGAGGTCATCGACGCCACCGGCATGATCGTCAGCCCCGGCCTCATCGACCCGCATGTCCACTTCCGCGAGCCCGGCGGCGAGGAGAAAGAAACCATCGCCACCGGCTGCGCCGCCGCCGTCGCCGGCGGGTTCACCAGCGTCTGCGTGATGCCCAACACCACCCCCACGCTCGACGACGACGGGCGTGTCGAGTTCGTCCACCGCCAGGCCGAGCGGGCCGGGCTGTGCAACGTCTTCGTCGTCGGCGCCGCGACCAAGGGCCGGCAAGGCAAGGAGCTCGCCGAGATCGGACTCATGGCCAAGGCCGGGGCCGTCGCGTTTTCCGACGACGGCCAGGCCGTCGCCTCGGCGGGCGTCATGCAGAAGGCCCTGACCTACGTCGCCATGACCGGCAAGGTCTTCATGCAGCACTGCGAAGACCCCGAGCTCGGCGGCGGCGCGATGAACGCGGGGACGCTGGCCACGAAGCTCGGCCTGCCCGGGTGGCCGCGCGTGGCCGAGGAGCTGACGCTGCAGCGGGACGTGCTGCTGTGCAAGAGCATGAACTACGCCTGCCGCTACCACGCCCAGCACATGACCACCGCCTGGGGCGTCGAGATCCTCCGCCGCGCCCGCGCCGACGCCGCCGAGGCCGGCTTCGAAGGCGTCATCACCGGCGAGGCCAGCCCCCACCACCTGCTGCTCACCGAAGAGGCGTGTAAGGGCTACGACACCAACGCCAAGATGAACCCGCCGCTCCGCCAGCAGTCCGACATCGACGCGCTCAAGGCCGGCATCGCCGACGGTACGATCACCATCCTCGCCACCGACCACGCCCCCCACACCGCCGAGGAGAAAGCCCTCGAGTTCGCCGCCGCCCCCTACGGCATCGTCGGCCTCGAGTGCGCCCTGCCGCTCTACGTCAAGGCCCTGATCGAGCCCGGCGTCATCGGTTGGCCCAAACTCATCGAGCTGCTCACCATCAACCCCGCCAAACTCTGCAGCCTCGAAGGCAAGGGCACGTTAACCGTCGGCAGCGACGCCGACGTCACGATCATCGACCCCGACGCCGAGTGGACGATCGACGCAAGTCGGTTCAAGAGCAAGGGGCGGAATTGCCCGTTTGACGGTCAAGAAGTGAAAGGAAAGGTCGCGATGACCATCGTTGCAAATAAGCGAAAATGAAAACGGCTTCAATCTTTGACGAGGTGAAACTCGATTCCAACAAATTCAAAATCATCAGCGACCTCTCCAAAATACTCCAGATGGTCGGCTCTAAATTCGTCCGGATTGCTATTGGTTTCTCCGCGCCACAGCCACTCCGGGATATCACCCCAAACACACAGCCGAATGGCAGTAATTTTTACTCGACACCTCGCTGTACGATTCGAATCGTAAACCTGATAAACGGCTCCTACTTCAAGCCCAGTATCCCATTCATCCAGATAACCCTGCTCGTTAAGTCTCTCGACCGTGGCGGTTTTCCTGCCCTCGATAATCTGATCGATAAGCCGGTCGTGAGTAAATGACACCCGATTTTCTTGGCCGTTCTTCATGATTGCAGCTATCGGATGCAAAACATATACATCTGAACTCAGAAAACGGATTCATAAAGCCGCAAGTCGTTGCGCTCGATCCTCAGCGATCAGGGCGTCGATCAGGTCGGCGAGGTCGCCGGCCATGACGGTTTGCAGGTTGAAATTCCGGGACAGCCGGTGGTCCACCACCAGGTTGTCCTTCCAGCGGTAGGTGCGGACGCGTTCGCTGCGGCCGCCGGTGCCGATCATCTGGCTGCGCTGGTCGGCGTACTCGGCGTCCTTCTCGGCCTGCATGCGTTCGTAGACGCGGGCCCGCATGAGCTGCATGGCCTTCTGCCGGTTCTGGGCCTGGCTCTTGGACTCCTGCATGCGGACTTCGATGCCGGTGGGCTTATGGATCATGTGCACGGCGGTGGCGACCTTGTTGACGTTCTGGCCGCCGGGGCCCTGGGCGGTGGTGACGTGGACCTCGAGGTCGCTCTCGGGGATATTCACTTCGACTTCCTCGGGCTCGGGCAGCACGGCGACGGTCGCGGTGGACGTATGAACCCGGCCCTGCGTCTCGGTGGCGGGGACGCGCTTGACGCAGTGGACGCCGCCCTCGTAGCCCAGGCCCTGCCAGACGCCCTCGCCGGCGACGGTCGCGGTCGCGGCGCGGATGCCGCCCTGCTCGCCCGGCGAGAAGTCCACCACCTCCAGCTTCCAGCCGCGGACCTTGGCGAAGCCCTGGTAGACCTCCAGCAACTCGCCGGCGAACAACGCCGCCTCCGCCCCGCCGGTGCCGGCCCGGACCTCGAGGATCACGCTGCCGACCGCCGCGTCGTCGGCCGTGACCAGCTCGCCGCTGATTTCTTCCAGCAACGCCGCCGACCGGGTTTCGAGCTCGGGCAGCTCGTCCTTGGCCATCTCGACGAGTTCGGCGTCTTCGGCCCCGGAAGTGCCGGCGTCGATGATCGCGCGTGACTCCGCGGCGTCGGCCACGAGCTTGGCGTATTGCCGGTACCGCTCGACGATGCCTGCGATCGCGGCGCGTTTGACGCTGACCCGGCGGACGGCCTCGTGGTCGCTCATCACGGCCGGGTCGGCGAGCTGCTGTTCGAGGTCGTCGAACTGCTGCGACAGCTCGTCGAGCTTGGCGATCAGGTTGGCGTTGACGGGTTCGGGCATGGGTCGTTTAACGTAACGTGTTTCGCCCCGCCGCGTTCGGAGACCGGGCCGTGTCGATTGAACCCACACGACGATGCCCATACCTCAACCTTAGCCCCCGGCGAGTCGCCGGGGGCGACGGCGGGTACGGCACCGTGGGGTATTAACCCGCCCGGCCCCGGGTCGTTGACCCGGGGCTAAATGAAAACCATCACGCGAACCACGCCGCGGGGAGGGCGTCGCGCTGGGCTTCGAGCAGGTCGTCGATCAGCGCATCGGTGTCGCCGACGGAGAACGTCAGGGGGTCGGTGAGCAGCGCCCGACGCAAGAGGTCGCGGTCGGTGTGGTGAGCGGCGGCGGCCGTGAGTTCGTGGGTGTCGAGCACCTGTTCGCAGAGGCCACGGACGCCGCGGGGCATAGCGGGGTATGTCCGCGGGCGGGGCCCGTGCATGTCGATGTCGCAGAGCAGCTCGAGGTAGGCGTCGTCGGCCATGTTCGGCACGGCCCCGCGGTTCATCGTGTTCACGTGCGTCGGTTTGCCGAGGCCCGCCCACATGTTCTCGATCAGGTCGGTCGCCGGGTCGGGGCCGAACTCGGTGTCGAACTCGGCGATCGGCACGCGGCCGTTCACGTAATCATCCACCCGCTCCCACACCTCACGGGTCCAACGCAACCGGTCGGGCACCTCGAAGATCTTCAGCGGCGGGTGGGCGTCCCGGCCGGCGAATCCCGGGTGCTGGTAGAAGCGGACGTATTCCTTGGTGTGGGCAACGACGGTGGGCAAGACCCCGAAGGCGTCGAACAACTCGACGGCGATGCCGTTGTTGAGGTATCCCTTGGCCTGGTTGGCGTAGCCCTGGGCCTGCCGGTTGAGGTCGGCGTCGGCGTTGCGGCGGACGTGGTCAACGATCGCGGGCAGGATGTCCCGGCCGTCGTAGCTCGCCTCGAGCAGCCAGGTGAAGTGGTTGGGCCCGGCGCTGCGGAGCGTGAGCTTGTCGTCGCACGGCACGCCCGCGGCGGCGGCGTACTTCTGGTGCAGGTCGTACTGGGCGTCGCAGAGCGCCAGCGACTTGAGCTCCGGGAAGAAACGGGCAAGGCCGATGCCGTGGACGGCGGCGGGGTTGATGTAGTTGATCACCCAGGCGTCGGGGCAGAGCTCGAGGACGTCGCGGCAGCTAGCAGCGATCTCGGGCCACTCGCGGAGCGTGCGGAACACGCCGCCGGGGCCGATGGTGTCGCCCGAGCACATGCGGATGCCGTGTTTGAGCGAGGTGTCGCAGTCGACGCCGCGGAAGTGGGCGTTGCGGTCGGCGAAGGACAGCACCACGAAGTCGGCCCCCGCCAGTACGTCGCGCCGATCGGTCGAGGCTTCGAGCTTCAGCGGCGCGCCGTTGTGGGCGATCGCTTTCTCGGCGAGCGTCTTCATCTTCGCCAAGCGGTCAGTATCGGTATCGACGAGCGCCAGCGTGCCGGCACGCATATGCGACGAGTGGATCATCTGCCACACGGCCTTGCGTCCGAAGAACAGGCTGCCGGCACCGAGGATCACGACTTTCGGGGAAGCGGGCATGGGTGAAACTCCGGGTGAGATGTCGGGGTTGAGAGGTAACTTACCGGCAACGAGCGGACGGGGTTGCCGGCCACGGCGGGCTCCACCAGGCGGACACGGCGGGTGTTTAAACACAAAGCCCACGGATGGAGTCCGTGGGCTTCGGAAGGGTCGGGAGGGATGGCGGTGTTACTTCTTGCCGAAGTAGTTGCCCGCGAATTTCTTCTGGAACTTCTCGACGCGTCCGGCGGTGTCGACGAACTTCTGCTTGCCGGTGAAGAACGGGTGGCTGGCCGACGAGATATCGACCTTGACCAGGGGGTATTCCTTGCCGTCTTCCCAGGTGATGGTGTCTTTGGTCGTGGCGGTCGACTGGGTGATGAACGAGAAGTCGGCCGAGACGTCGCGGAAGACCACGGGGCGGTACTTGGGGTGGATGTCGGGTTTCATGGCGTTGCCGGTTGCTGGGATCTGGGGGTTCGGGTGGATACGTGGCGGTTTTGCTCCGCCCCTCCGCATAATTTCGAGCCCGATATAGTACCGAACTTCCGCAGATACGCCAAATCCACGAAAGGCTGCCCCCATCGACGCCCCTCCCCCCGAATCGACGGCCCCCGAACCGACCTACGACGTCTTCCTCAACGGCCGGCTCCACCCCCCCGCCGAGGCCACGGTCGCGGTGACCGACGGCGGGTTTCAGCACGCCGTGGGGCTGTTCGAGACGTTTCAAGTCTATCACGGGCAGCCGTTTCGATTGGATCAGCACCTGCGGCGGCTGGCGGGCTCAGCCCGGGAGTTGGGGCTGGCCGAGGAGCTCCACACCGAGCCGTTGGCCGAGGCGGTGCGGCAGACGATCAAGCACAACCACCTGGAGCGGGCCCGGCTACGGCTGACGGTCACGGCGGGGACGCTGTCGCTGCTGGTCGCGGCCGACGAGTCGGCCCCGCAGGTGCAGGTCCAGCGGACCGTGGCGATCGTGCCCAGCGAGCCGACCAATTACGACCCGGCGTACTTCCGCGACGGGATCACGGCCGTGATCCACGGCCCGGCGGCGAGCCCGTTCGACGACAACGCCGGGCACAAGACACTCAACTACTGGTCACGCCTGCGGAGCCTGCGCCGGGCCGCCGCGGCGGGCGCGGGGGAGTCGATCTGGCTGAACGTGACCAACCACCTGGCCAGCGGCGCGGTGAGCAACCTGCTGCTCGTGAAAGACGGCGTGGTGTTCACCCCGTTCGCCCGCGGCGAAGAAGCCCCCGAGGCCCTGCGCGCCCCCGTCCTTCCGGGCGTGACCCGGGCGGCGGTGACCGAACTGGCCCACGAGGCGGGCGTGGCCGTGATGCGGAAGATGCTGACCGTGGAAGACCTGCTCGGGGCCGACGAGGTAATGCTGACCAACTCGGGCTGGGGCGTGTTGCCGGTGACGAAGGTGGAGCAGAAGACCATCGGCGACGGCAAGGTTGGGCCGATGACCGAGGCGCTGCGGGTGGGGTTGGTGGCGCTGATCGAGAAAGAGACGAAGGCCTAGCGGCATCTACCCGCGGGCTCTACGGAGCGGGTTCGAACCTCATCACGAGATCGAACACCTCGGCCCCGAGTTCGGTCGCCACGCCGCGGTCCTTGATCATCGCGAGTTTGAGCGTGTCGCAGGTGAACCGCGCGTTGAGGTTGCTCTCGATCGCGCGGCCCATGCCCTCGAGCACCACCAAGTCCACGCCTAGCGATTCAACCACCACGGCCAACTCCGGGTTGATCTTCGCCAGATCGATCAGCGGGCAGTGGTTGCCGCTTGGCACGAGCAGCAGGCGTTCGTCGGCCAGCGCGTCGCCGAACACGCCGTCGAACTCCGTGGCCGCGCCGACCAGCTCGACCAGTTCCGCGTGGGTCACGTCGTTGAGCGAAGGGTAGGGGTTGGCGGTGAGCACGACCTTCGTACCGCGTTTAAGCAGTTCCCGCGCCAACGGCAGCATGCCTAAGGTCACGTCGGGCCCGGCGTTGTCCACGAACAACACGGCCGCACGGTGCGGCGGGCCGTCGAGACGAGCAAGCCACGCGTCGAGGTCGTCGATGTGCCACGGCCGGGGCTTGAGCTTGGACCGCACGGCCCGGAAGTCGACGCGCCGGTCGGTGAACATCGACACCGTCTCGGTCGCGCCAAGGTCGTAGATGTTGCCGGCAAACACGCCCTGCATCACCGCGACGCGGCGTTCGGCCTCGGGCATCGCGTCGAGTTCTTCGAGCAGGCCGGGCAAGAGCGGCAGCGCATGGGCGGTATCGGTCGCCTTGGCGAGGCGGTACGCGTCGTCGATCCCCACGGCCCGCAGCACGCGCTCACGCGCATCGCAGAACGAGAGGATGTCGAGGTGGCCGTGGATACCCGGGTCGCGCTCGATCTGGTCCAGCCAGGCGAAGTAGCGTTCCTGCGCGTCGGCGATGCGTTGGTCGATCAACTCGGCGTCCTCGCCGCGGTCGTCGGCCTCGGCCCGGTAGGCGTCGAGGAGCGTCGCGAAGTGGCCCCGGAACAGGCCGATCCAGTAGTCGCGCTGCTGATCACGTTTGAGCAGGTCCACGGTGCAGGCGCGGTAGACCGCGGGGTCCGCGAGGAGCGGGAACGTGGCGGACTGGTCGGTGACGGGGTTCATGCGGGGTGAGTGTACCGGGCCGGCTGTGAGCCCGTCGGCTTCTAGAGCGCGGCGAAGTTCTGGAGGATTTTCAGGCCGACCCGTTGGGACTTCTCGGGGTGGAACTGCGTGGCCCAGAGGTTGTCCTGGTGCAGCGCGGCGCAGAACGGTTGGCCGTAATCCGCGGTGGCGGCGGTGACGGCCGGGTCGTCGGGCACGCAGTAATAGCCGTGGACGAAGTAGACGTAGGTCTCGCCGTCGAGCCCGGCACTCAGCGGGGTGCAATCCGCGAAGTCCAGCTTGTTCCAGCCCATGTGAGGGACCTTGAGCCGAGGCCGGCCGGCCCCCTGGTCCTCGTGGAAACGCACGACCCGGCCGGGCACGACCCCCAGCCCCGGCACGGGCGCGTCGTCCGGCGCGTCTTCGGTCGAGCCGTCAAAGAGCAGTTGCATCCCCATGCAGATACCCAGCAGGGGCCGACCGGTGTCGATGAAGTCGCAGACGGGCTCGACGAAACCGCGGTCGTGCAGGTGCTGCATCCCGTCGGCGAAGTTGCCCACGCCCGGGAGCACGACCTTCTCGCAGCCCGCCACGTCGTCGGGCCGGGTCACGACCACCGCCCGCGGCCCGCCGAGACGATCGAAGGCCTTCTGCACCGAACGCAGGTTGCCCATGCCGTAGTCGAGGATGCCGATCATGGGAAACTTCGAAAAGGGGTTCGGGGCTCAAGGCAAAGGTCCGAGCAATCGTCGGCTGACGGCTGCTCGGACCCTTGATCGAAAACAAGGCTGGACCGCGTGCCTATTCCTCGCCGAGCAGCACGACGATCTCGACGCGGCGGCTGAGCTTCTTGGTTTCCTTGGCCTTGTGCTGGCCGAAACCCGCGGCGTACATCAACTCGGCGGCGACGCCCTGATCCTCGAGGTAGCGGTGCACCGACGCGGCCCGCTGGAGGCTCAGCTCGAGGTTGTCCTTCCAGCCGGACTTCTTGATCGGGTCGGTGTCGGTGTAGCCCTCGACGCGGACGCGGCGTCCGGAGTATTCCTGCTGGATGATCGAGGCGATCTGCGCGAGCGTGCTCTTCGAGGCGTTGGTCAGCTCCACCTTGCCCGAGGCGAACAACAGGTCGCCGGGGACGTTGACCGTGATCGAGTTCGAGCCCACGGTCGTGGTCACCCCGCCGCCAACGTCCTCAAACCCGGTCTCCTGGATCTGAGCGGGCCCGCCGGCCAGGTCGCTGCGGAGCGTCGAGTTTTCCATGTTCAACGCGTCGTTGGCCCGGCGCAGGTCGTCGATGAGGTTCTGCGCTTCCTGGTTCTGGGCGAATAGCGCGTCGCGCTCGTCGCGCAGCCGCTTGATCTCGGGGCCGCAGCCCGTCGCCACCACGGCGAACAGCACCACACCCGTCACCATCCATGTCTGAGTCCGCTGACCGATCATGATTTCAATCCTTTCGCCAAAGAGGCCTTGGGGACATCCTGTTCTACCCCAGTCGTCCGGAACTCCTCCGGAGCCTTGGCGGCGACTCGTCGCACGCCATCTTGAAGCGACAAGATAACAAAATCCAGCCCGCGTCGCCGCGATACCGGGCACCGCCGCGAATGAGTGACACCCGCGTGAGCGGGGCTTACACTGACCCGATGGCTGATCCGGCGGCACCTCAAAGCGCTGTTTCGCACGGCTGGAGGTGGCGCATCCTTGCTCCGTTGCTCGCGGGTCTGTTCGGCGGGCTTACGACGCTGTGGGTCGGCTACGGTGTGGCCCGCGGCGTGCCCGTCGCCGACCAGGCGGCGATCCGTTGGGTTCGTCTCGACTTGAGTGTGCTGCGCGAGCAGATCGATGCGTTTCGCGTATCCACGGGCACTCTGCCTAACGACCTGAACGATTTGCCAAGCTCCGCCGGCCCCCAGGCTCAGGTGCCGCGCGAGAGCCCGAGAAAGATCCGTGGCAAAACCCGCTGGTCTACCGCAAAACGGGCCTGGACGCTTACGACCTCTACTCCCTCGGCCGCGACGGCCGGCTCGGCGGCACGGGTGCGAGCACGGATTTTCGCGGCGTCGATCCCGACGAGGGGCGGCTGGGCTTCATGGACTTCCTCGGTTCGGCGGGCGTCAACGGGCTCTGGTGGTCAGCGTCGGGCAGCGCGCTGCTATTCGCCGCGGTCGTCCTGATCGAATCTATGAGGCAGCCAGCCGCCTCGACCAAATCGCCTCCGCTCCCGCCCTGGCTCGATGCCACGCTGGCCGTCGTCGGGATCGTTGTGGCGGCCGTCGTCGTCGGCTTCATCATGGCATTTCACCACGCCATCCAACACGGGCATTAACGATGCGCTTCCGATACCTGCGGGACCCCGTCTTCCTGCTGTTTACAGGCTTGTACGTGCTCGGTCGAGCGTTACGCAACTTCGGCGTCCACCACCCGTTATTCGACGGCTACTTCAACGACGTGTTGTGTGCGGGCGTCTGGGTCCCGGTGACCGTGGCGGGGCTGCGTCGCGTCGGGATCCGCCGCCACGACCTCGCGCCAACCGCTTTGGAGACGGTGCTTTGTCTTGGGGTATGGGCGATCATGTACAAAGTGATCTTCCCGCAAACCCCGCGGCTGGCGGGCCACACGGTCGCCGACCCGGCCGACGTGACCGCGTACGCCCTAGGCGGACTGATCGCGATTGTGGCGTGGCGGTGGCTGTACGCGCCAACGGCCGAAGACCTCGCGCCCAATGCCCCGCGCCAAGCCTGAAACGTCACGGAAAGATCACGCCCCAGATCGGCGTCCGCCAGAGCATCACCACCACCGCCGCGCCGCACAGATAAGGGCCGTAGGGGATCACGCGGACCTTGCCCTTTACCAACGCCGCGATCCCCGCCATCAACACCGCCGCCACGATCCCAAAGAACGGCGCGATGAAGAACACCAGCGTCGTGTCCCGCCAGCCGATCACCGCGCCGATCGCCGCGAGCAGGTGCACATCGCCCAGCCCCATCGCTTCCTTGCCGAAGCCCAGCGTGCCCAGGATACGGGTCGCCCACACGATCCCGCCGCCGAAAAGGTAACCCAGCAGCACGCCGCCCACCGCCGACAGCCACGGGCTCGGCATCGCCGCCCCCCCGCCGCTGAGGCGGTAACCCGCATACCCGCCGATCAGGATCCCCAGCGTCGGGGCAATAAGAAACACGACCTCTTTCATCACCTCGCGGCGGGGGTGCGGGTGGGCCAGAATGAGGTTCGGGTCGTCGGGGTCCGCCCCTTCGGGCAGCGGGATCTCGTCGGCGAAGCTGAGCTTGAGCACTTTCAACCGCAGCAGCACGATCGAGAGAACCAGCCCGAGCGTGCCCCCCAACGCCGCGCCCGTGCCCACGCCGTCGGCAAACGGCAGGAGCGTGTCGAACGTCAACCACACGCCCAGCAGGCTGAAGTAGCCGTTGGCGGCGTAGTCGTCCAGCAGTTGGCCGGTGGTGACGACGCTGGCCTGACTCGCCGTGACCGTCCACCCCACCGCCACCGACACCGGCAACACCACCGCCGCCACCGCCGTCGCGACCCAAGGCAGGCTCAACGGAATGATGTAAAGCTTCGCGTCGATCATCGTCGCGCCCACCATCATTGCGATCAGCACCAGATGGACCGCCAAGACCGCCCACGTGTCGCCTATGCCGGGCAACGTAAACACCTCGCGCAAGCCGGTGAAGTAGTACGCATACGTCACCCCGCCGAACAGCAGCGCCGTCGCCGCCTCGACCAGCGGGTACTGCACGCTGATCTTCATCTTGCAGTACCGGCACCTGCCCCGCAGCCACAACCACCCCAGCACCGGCACGTTGTCGTAGATCGCCAGTTTCTTCTCGCACCCCGGGCAACGCGACGGCGGCGAGACCACGCTCATGCCCTCCGGTACGCGGTAGATCACCACGTTCAAAAAGCTGCCGACGCACGCGCCCCAGACGGTGACCAGGATCAGGGTGAAGAGTGCGATGCTCATGATTGGTTTCGCAAGCCAGCGATCAATTTAGACGCGGGACCGGGAGATACTTCCGTCGCCCGGATCGGCACTTCCGGGCTCACTTCTCATCGTCATTCTCTGTATCTGCACTCAAGCCGCCATCCGCCTCCACCGTCAGCTCAGCGATCTTCTTCTCGGCCGTGTCGAGGATGCTCCGGCAACGCTGAATCAGTTTCGTGCCGTCTTCGTAGCGCTTCAGCGCGTCTTCGAGGCCGATCTCGCCGGACTCGATCTGCTCGATCAACGCCTCGAGTTGATCCACGGCCTCTTCGAACTTCGGGGCTTTCTTGGGCATGACCGGATTATGGCGATTCAGGCGAACAGCGTCGGTTGGCCGTCGGGCTCGGCCGGTGGCTTGGGTTTGCGCGGCTTGCGACGGGTCCGAGGGGCAGGGGCTTTTGTGGGTTCCGGGGATGATGGAGGCGCGGGCGAAAAGCCGCTGGGCCCGTCCACCGTCGACCGCACCTGCCCGTCGGCCAGCACGGTCGTGAGCGAGCTTCCGGTCGGCGCGTCGGCGGCGCGGCGCAGGAGCTTGCCATCCGGGCCGAGCGTGTAGCTGTAGCCGCGCTCGAGCACGTGCTTCGGCGACACGGCATCGAGGGTACGCGACAAGCTTTCCACCCGACGCCGCGCCTCGGCCACGCGCCGAGGCAGCGCCGCGAGCAGCCGCCGGTCCAGCTGATCGACACGCTGCCGAGCGTCGTCGACCAGCCGCTGCGGCCGTTGGAATAGCGGGTGACGGGCCGTGGCGTCGAGGCGGTGGCGGGATATCTCCAACCGGCGGCCGAGGCTCAGCGACAGCCGCCGACCGAGTTGAGCAACCTGGTCCTGCAACACCGCGCGGTCGGGCACCAGCGTCATCGCCGCTTGGGTCGGCGTCGCGCACCGCAGGTCCGCCACCAGTTCGGCCACCGTCGTGTCCGTCTCGTGGCCGATCGCCGCGACCACGGGCAACGCGCAGTCAAAGATCGCGTCCGCCACGACGCGTTCGTTAAACGCCCAAAGGTCTTCGATGCTCCCGCCGCCGCGGGTCAGCAGGACCGCGTCGATGCCGCGTCGTCGTCCGTGGCGTGAAAGGTAATTCAGGGCGGCCGAGATCCCGGGGGCCGCGTCGTCGCCCTGCACCCGCACGTCCACCAAGACCAGTTCGCAGCCACCCCACCGCCGCCGGGCCGTGTCGATCACGTCCTGCAGCGCCGCGGCCGACCGTGACGTGACCACCGCGAGCCTCGTCGGGATCGCCGGGAGGGGTTTCTTGTGCTCCGGGGCGAAGTAGCCGAGATCGCGCAGCTCCTGCATCAGCGTCCGCAGCGCCAGCTCGCGGGCCCCCTCGCCGACGGGCTCGAGCTTCTCGACGTAGAATTGAACGCTGCCCTGGGCGTCGTAAAAATCGATACGCCCCGTCGCGACGACCTGCATCCCGTCGCGCACCGGGAAGCCCACCCGCCGCGCCGTCGAGGCGAACATGACGCCGCGGATCGCCGCCTTCTCGTCTTTCAGGCTGAAAAACCAGTGGTTGCGGTCGCTGAGGTTCGAGACCTCGCCGACGACACGGAGCTTGCCCGGCAGGTTCGCCGCGAGCGCCCCCTTGATCTCGTCGGCCAGCCGGGCCACGGTCCACGGCGCGTCGCCCGACGCCGTGATAGATGTTTCGGAGAATAACGCCATGCGTTACACCGTAGGCAGTTCACGGGTCAGCGTCACACCGTTGCCCGGGGTGTTGGGGAAGATCGCGACACCGTCGGGGCCGACCTTCACGCCGCCGGCGACGTCCTCGGCCAACAGCAACGCCCCGTCCATGTCCACGTAGTCCAGCAGCGGCAGGAGCTGGCCGATCGCGCTGATCCCGACGGTGGTCTCGGTCATGCAGCCGATCATGACCTTCAGGTCCAGCTCCCGGGCGCGCGCGATCATGCGGCGGGCGGGCGTCATGCCGCCACATTTGGTGAGTTTGATGTTGATGCCGTGGAAGGCACCGGCACACTTTTCGACGTCGTCTTCGGTGATGCACGATTCGTCGGCTATGATCGGCAGGTCGCTGCCGAAGTACACCGCCTCGTGTTCGCTCCGCGGCAGGTCCCGCTTGAGCGGTTGCTCGATGAACTCGACCCCGAGTTGCTTGAGCGGGCCCGAAATGCGGATCGCTTCCTCGGCCGTCCACGCCGTGTTGGCGTCGACGCGGAACACCGCATCGGTTTCTTGGCGCAGCCTTTCGACGAGTTTCAGGTCCGTCTCGGGGGACCCCGTACCGAGCTTGATCTTGTACACCGGAAAGTCGGGGAACTCGTTGAGCTTGTCCGCCATCACGTCCGGCTCAGCCATGCCGATGGTGTAGTCGGAGGGTGGACATTTTGTAAGATCGAGATTGAAGCGTTGCCAGTTCGACTTACTTTCACGCTTTCCGTACAAGTCATGAAACGCCTGATCCAGTGCGCAGGTCGCAAACGGATGGGGTCGAAGTTCTTCCTTGATCTCATGTGGGTCGCGGTGTACGTCCGGGGAAGCCACTGCGTCTCCGAATTCTTCCGGAGTACAACCGTTGCGGTGATATTTCACGCAGAGTTCGACATGGCGGGAACCGAGCCATTCAATCATTCCCTCCACCGTTACCCCAAAGTACGGGATTGCGGCGGCCTCGCCGTAGCCGGACAGGCTTGTGTCGGGGTCGTGGAGTTCGACGATGAGGTTCTTCTGCACCGTCCGCGTGCCGTGGGCGATGGTCCAGGCGTGGCGGAGCGGGAGTTCGACGGGGTGGAGTTTGAGTTCGAGCATCGGAAATTTTTGCCGCAGATTTCACAGATTCACGCAGATTGAAGACCCGAATCGATCTGCGCTAATCTGCGCAATCTGCGGCTGAATTGCCTTTACATCCCCAATTCGTACTTCAGGTCGATCACCGCCTGCACCAGACGCTCAGGGCCTTCGCGGTACACGTCGCACACCGGCAGGTCGAGTTCCTTCGCCACCCGCCTGCGTTCGGCTTCGATTTCATCGTCGCCATCGAGCAGCCGGCTGTTCATCGCAACGCCGATGAACTTGCACGGCTGTTCGAGGTTGCTGGCGAAGTTGTAGGTCTCAACGATTTTTTTGAGCGGCGTCAGCGGCAGGTGCGGACGGCCGTGCATGTGGGGGCGGGCGGCTTCGTAGCAGAGGATCAGGCCGTGGGGCAGCGTGCCGTGCAGCAGGCCGTAGGTCACGCTGGAGTAGCTGGGGTGGACGAGCGTGGCCTGCCCCTAGATCACGAGGATGTCGTGGTGCTGGTTGCGTTTGACGAGTTTTTCCGACGCGCCGTTGATGAAGTCGGCGGTGACACAGTCGATCGGCGCCCCGCCGCCGGTGGGGTCGTGGCGCTCTTCTTCGGTGAGTTGGACCCCGGCGTTGACGCCAGGGGCCACGAGGATGCCCGTCTGCCCGGTGGCGACGAACTTGGCGTCTTCGCCGCGGGCCTGCAGGCCGCGGGCGAGCTCGACGCTGGCGACCATCTTGCCGCAGGAGCAGTCCTGCCCCACCGCGTGGATGCGCAGGCAGCCGTCGCGGATGCCTTTCCGGTCGGCGACCTCGCGCTCGTCGTTCTTGCGCACGTCCCACAGCAGCCCCCCGCCGTGGCGGGCCGCCTCCCGGATGTCGGCATCGTCGGTGAGGAACTGGTGGAGCCCCGCGGTCACGTTGAGGCCGCGTTTCGCCGCGTCGAGCACCACGTCGCGCATGGCTGCGGGCAGCTTGCCGCCGGGCGGCGCGACGCCGATGATCAGCGTGTCCGCTCCGGCCCCCGAAACCGCCCCCGGGATGTCATCCAGCGACGCGACGATCGGGGTGACGCCGCCGCACTGGAGCAGGTCCTGAGCCGTCTGCCCCGCGGCTTCCGAATCGATCAGCGCGACCACCTCGTCGCTGCGGTACCGCAGCAGGCTGACCGCCGTTTTGGCCGAGAGCGGGTTGGTCTGGCCCTGGGTGAGGATGGCGATGCGTTGGGCCACGTGTGGCTCCTGAGGTGCTCGGGGAAGTTATAGAACGATCGGGCGGATGAAAGTGTAACCGCACCGAACCGCTCCGAAAACGCCCGGTCATTTGACTCCGCAGGCCAAATGCGTAGGGTGTCTGGCCCAGCGCTGTCGGACGCCGACGGCCCACCCCCCGGAATCAGCCCTGCCCACCCCGCCGGGCTGTCTCCCCACCCCGTTTTTCGGAGTAACAGAGCCATGGCTCTCAAGATCGGTATCAACGGTTTCGGACGCATCGGCCGCCTCGTCTTCCGCGCCGCCCAGGACACGCCCGGCGTCGAAGTTGTGGCCATCAACGACCTTTTCGATAACGACGCCCTCGCCTACCTGCTCAAGTACGACTCGGTCCACGGCCGGTTCAACGGCGACGTCTCGTCCGACGACACCAACCTCTACGTCAACGGCAAGACCATCCGCTCCACCGCCGAGCGCGACCCGGCCAACCTCAAATGGGGCGACGTCGGCGTCGACTACGTCGTCGACTCCACCGGCTTCTTCACCGACTACGACGGCTGCGCCAAGCACATCGCCGCCGGCGCCAAGCGGGCCGTGATCTCCGCCCCCACCAAGAGCCCCGACCAGGTGCCCACCATCGTCATGGGTGTCAATCACGACAGCCTCGACGCCTCGGCCAAGGTCGTCTCCAACGCGTCGTGCACCACCAACTGCCTCGCCCCGATCGCCAAGGTCATCAACGACGAGTTCGGCATCGCCAAGGGCCTCATGACCACCGTCCACGCCGTCACCGCCACCCAGCCGACCCAAGACGGCCCGTCGAAGAAGGATTGGCGCGGCGGCCGCGCCGCCGGCGTGAACTGCATCCCCGCCAGCACCGGCGCCGCCAAGGCCGTGGGTCTGGCCCTGCCGGAACTCAAGGGCAAGCTCACCGGCATGGCTTTCCGCATGCCCACCATCGACGTCTCGGTCGTCGACCTCACCGTCGTCACCGAGAAGGAAACCTCGTACCAAGCCATCTCCGACGCCATGAAGGCCGCCGCCGAGGGATCGATGAAGGGCTTCCTGAACTGGACCGACGACCAGGTCGTCTCCACCGACTTCATCCACGACCCGCACTCGTCGACCTTCGACCACGGCGCGGGCATCGAGCTCGACTCGACGTTCTTCAAGGTCGTCTCGTGGTACGACAACGAATGGGGCTACTCCAACCGCGTCGTTGACCTGATGAAGTTTATGGCCACGCAAGACGGCATCTCGTAAGCCAGCCACGCATTCAAATTCCGAGAAGCCCACGGTCATCGACCGTGGGCTTTTTTCGTTCGCCGTTACACTCCCCCCATGCCCAAGCCGACCAAAACCGCCCAGCAACTCATCGACGCCGCCCGTGAACTATCCGACGCGGTGGGCGTGCTGCGTTTCGCCGAGCCGGTCACCCACGTCTACAACCCGTTGACCTACGCGGGGTCGCTTCACGAGCAGTACCTCGCCCGCTTCGGTCGATCAAGAAAACGCGTGGTCTTGCTGGGCATGAACCCCGGCCCGTGGGGCATGGCCCAAACCGGCGTGCCCTTCGGCGAAGTCGCGGCGGTCCGCGACTGGATGAAACTCGCCGGCAACATAAAACCCCCGGAAAGCCAACACGAAAAACGCCCCGTCACCGGCCTTGCCTGCCCGCGTTCCGAGGTCTCGGGCCGACGGGTCTGGGAACTAGTCCGGGAACGCTTCGATACACCCGACGCTTTTGCGAATGATTGCGGGGGGCACTTCGTCAGCAACTACTGCCCGCTGGTATTCATGGAAGCGTCCGGCAAAAACCGCACGCCCGACAAGCTTCCCGCCCACGAACGCGCCCCGCTGGAAGCCGCGTGTGACGCGCACCTGCGCCGGGTGGTCGATGTGTTGCGGCCGGCGTTCCTCGTGGGCGTCGGCAAATTCGCCGAGGCCCAAGCCAAGCGTGTACTGAGCAAAGCGCACCCCGACCTGACGATCACCACGGTGCTCCATCCCAGCCCCGCAAGCCCCCTGGCCAACCGCGGCTGGGCCCCACAAGCCACCGCCCAACTCATCGCCGCAGGCGTGTGGTCATAAGCTGCTCCGATTCGTCCCGAAATTCGAAACTTCCCTTCCCGCCATCGCCATGAAGAAGTCGCCTCTGCACCAAGATGGCGCCTATTAGAGCCACGAGGCGTGACATATTCTCGCCAACGGATTCTCGGGCTGACAATCTAAAATTTATCGTACTTCATCCAAAGCTAACCGAGACTCCTTCAACTGCCGTTTCAC
This sequence comes from Planctomycetota bacterium, assembly GCA_039033595.1. Taxonomy (GTDB): domain Bacteria; phylum Planctomycetota; class Phycisphaerae; order Phycisphaerales; family Phycisphaeraceae; genus Algisphaera. Next base: position 179,704 of record JBCCCG010000005.1, read on the forward strand.
GCCATCTGGACCTCGCACACTCGATGGTCGCGGCAGGTGTAGCGTTCTTCACCAACGGTGCCCTCCTGGGGATGTCCTAGCACAAACCGCCCCGTCAAATTTCACGATCATCATTGACGTGCCTGGGGACAACCTTGTTGTCTGGCCGCCGGCAAAAAATGGTTTGTAGACATGGCAAATAAGTCGATCACCAATTTACCTATGAACTACTGAGGCGAGACACGCAGCGCACGCGCCTCAAGCTCGGCGTTGATCAACTCAGGGTTCTGAGTGAGATCGGGCCTCAAGGTGGGTTCGACCTGAAGCAAACGCAGGCTCGCGGCGTCGAACCCCTGGAGCAACTCGACCGGAGACACAGGCTCCGTCTCACGCCGGATCAACATCTTCTTTAGTTCGATCTCTTCACGTGTTCGGCGTATCGCTTCAGCCCGGTCAGCCTGAGATTCCGCCAGTGCTTTTGTTGCCCCTTCGTCCAGAATTGTTTCGAGTCCGATCGTAGGGTACTCGTTCATGACGGCCGAGATCACCTCCCACTCCGACGGATCGAACTCGCCCAGAACCTGCCCCTCCACCAGCTTCTTCGCGATCTCCCGACGTTCTCCGCCGCTCTCCCCCGACACGTACTCCGCCAACAGTTTTAAGACGGGAACGGAGTGGTCGATAAAGGGCAATCCGAAAGCGCCCACGCCCATCATCCCAAACCCGAGCGCCACCGTGACCACGCCTTTGGCTTTCGCCTCCTGCTTCCGGAACATCATCACGGCGACCAGGACGGCCACCAACGCCCCCACCACGATCAAGGCAAAACGTCCGAAGGTCTCAGGTGTCATCCCGTTGTTCCAATCGATAGAGCCCGCCCCATAAACCCCGCGCAAAAACTCCGTTCGTTAGCCGGAACGCACAACACGTTTGATCTGGGCGCGCCGCGATCTGCCCGAGGCGGCGGACAGCGTGAACTGGGGCGCAACCCGCACATCAGCACTCCCGAGGATCCGCTGCAGGCTCCCTTTAACCGTCGCCCTGTCGTCATCAAACGCGCCGTGGCTCTTAGCGTCCGACGCGTAGAGCGGATCCCGGGAATTGTTCGGAGCCACGATCCAGCTGGCAGTCTTGTTTTTGAGCAGGTCCATGATCTCGCTATCCGCCTCCACGAATCTTTGCATCCCCAAGAGCGGCGCCCCGGGCCACCCCCACCGCAGCGGGTGGTACTCGTCTTCAAAAGACCTCGACACAAGGTAGAGCAGCGATTTACGGTAGATGCGGGCGCAGTGGTCGTCGCGCTCCGCCTTGTCCGACAGGGTATACAGGGCGAACTCTCTGATCGCTCGGCCGGCCCCGGACAGGTGCGGCAGGTAGTACCGCTTAAACAGATCGGTGGTGCAGGCGGGCGCCCAGAGCTGGCAGGTGTTGATATTGGTAAATTTGGCCAGCTGGCGAACGACCGGGCCCATGAAGATGCTGCCGGCGCTGTGCCCCGCCACATGCACCTCGATATCGCGATGCCGGCTCATCACTTTCTTGAGCGCACGCAGAACGACCCTGGCCCCGCCCCCGCGGCCCTCGGTCGCGGCCAATGCGTTCTCTTTCATCTCCGACCACTGGGCCTTACCCCCTACGAACCGGGCGGCGGTTTCCAGCGTGCCGTCGAGCCGGTCGACCAAGAAGTCGCCCACCGATTCAAGAACGCCTTCCGCCGGGGCCGCGGGCCGCGCGTCGCTGATGATGTTCTTCAGGGTGGACCAAAAGTCGCTGTGCCAGATAAACGCCAGTGGGTAGACCTCGCTACGCATCATCGATTCGCGGTACTCGGCCACTCGCTGGATGGCCCCCTTCTCCCTGACAAGCCCGCCGTGGGCGTAGAGCAGGATCCTCCGCTTCTTCCAGTTATCGGTGAGCCGCAGGAAGTCCCGCGTGATGAAGTCACCGATCTCCTCCGCCGTGTTGGGAAACCCGCCGCGGTGGTGCGGAAGCCCGTTGTTGCCCAGGCTGACTACGTGGGGACGCAGGTCGGCCACGGAGATGCCCTGCCCCATCTGGGTGCCGCTGTAGGTGCTGGCGGTGTACGCCATAGGCGTGTCAAGCCGGACCGGTACACCCAGGCGGGTCACCCAGACATCAGACCCATTCTCCAGCCAGTCCCGGTAGCTCAAATGCCCGAAGCCTTCGTGCCCCCAGTCCGATCCCCACGAGTTCTGGATCCAGAACCCATTGGTGTCGTAACCCACGATGGCGAAAGCGTGCCCGCCGCTCGGCACGTCGTGATACTTGATGACCCCGTTCTTTCGGACTTGGTTCCAACCCTTGTGAACGGTGGCGGTCGCAAACAAAATGCCTACCTCGGTGATCGCGCTGTGCATGGCGACCAAGTCGCGGTGGTTGACCCGGAAGTATGCCCCCAACGGGCGTTCTTTGGCGTCCTGAATGCGTTCATGGGTCAGGCGGCCGCCCTTCTGCCCGACGACGTAAGGCCACGCCTCCTCGCCACAAACACCGTATTTGTGCCACCCCTTGACGGCGCCTCGGGCGCTCGAACCCGCGTAGTTCTCTCCGGGCCACTCGTCGTGGCGCTGAGCCATCTCGTAGAGCATCCGCGCGCTCACCGGGCGCAAATCGGGGGTGTTGTCGCGGGTCTGCAGCAGGTGGTTGGCCACGGCCGCGAGCGCAAAGCCGCAGCACGCGCCCTCCTGCCCCTGATCCAAGACCTCGACATCGGAGCCAGCTATGCGGTAGTCGTTAAGTAGTCGGGCGGCGGGGACCTCGACCAGCGTCGGGACGTACATCTTGTCCCGGAAGTCGACCGTGTCGGGACGAGCGGAAAGGACACGTCCGCCGAGTACTGGGAGCCCGTCAATAATTTCTTCGCTTGCCATCAAAGGCCCCCGTTTAGGTGAAGTGAATATCCGCTATCTTCGATCGAGATTTGACCCCGGCGCGCACCAAATCCCCAATGAAAGCCCCTAAATCGTGCCGTGACCTCGAACACCTCCACAATCAACACCTGAATTTTTTCGCCGCCGTATTCGACTTGGCCGATAGCCCCGTCCTTGAACGCCATGGCCACAACCGAGGCAAAACGCCCTTGGCCGGGCTTTCCGGAAATCGACATTGAAACGCCCACGGTTACCCCTTTGGAAGTGCCGTCTCTACACGGCAGATCAATCAATAAATATAGCGGGACATATCGCCGATGTGAAGGATTTTTTCTAAAGCCACGTTAACTCCCCGCTCCGAGGTGAGGCTGAGGCTATGAAGCATGCCATTCTCATCTCCCTCCGCGCGCCGATTGCCCCGCGGCCAAGGCGTTGGTAGCCGCAGACCCGAAGCGAAAGCCCGAACGCTCGAATTGCCGGGCCTCGAAGTGAGGAGCAACTTGAAATGAGAGGAAGTCTTCCTTAGACATTGTGGTCCCCAACAGAATTAGAAGTCTGGACTCAGCAAGGAGTATATCTGCATATATATTCGCGGCGAGACCGACACCTCGCTGAAGTAGTGTAATAAGTTGGTAGGCCATTGGCCTCTTCTGAGCGACAGGTTGAGATGTGATGAAGTGAACCAGACGTCCAATTGAACTCGTCTCGTGAATCTGACGTCCTGCGCGTCGAATTAGGAGCATTTGAACATGAGGGCCTCTGGTTTCCCGCGGCACAGAGCATGATTCAGTTGTTCTATGTCGCATTTTGGGCTGCACCGGTCGAGCCAAGACTCCTCATGCCGCCCCCGTCAACTGCAGCGCACCTGGCGGGCATCCTCCGGCCACCCGTGGTCGTGTGGCGTCCTGGCTGGTGTATTCTGTGCTCCAACCGGGTTTCGGTTGGAAACGTGGTTGGAAGGCCCTCCGAGCAGCCAAAGACCTAACATATTTGAGGCTCGCAAGCCCTTCGCCAAAAACGGATCGCGACGAAAACGCGGGTGTAGCTCAGTTGGTAGAGCGTCAGCTTCCCAACGAGTTCCGAGGCATATCGCAACCCATTCATCAGTAACGACTTGCGTCGCTCAAGCCCTTGCTTGCCCAGAGCTTGTTTCGTTGACCTGGCCACCCGCCGGGCACCTTCTGGTCACTTAAAGACCATCTGTTGGGCTCGATATGGTGGAAAACGGTTGAAACGTCATCACCGCAACCGACTGGTGATAAATTCGCAGTTCAAATGAATAGTGTATTCTGAAAGCATCGTGCACAAATAGTACTTTAGCGGCACCATACTGGGGGCTATCAAGCCTAGCTACACCGACCGGGATAACTCATCAGTGTGAGTCGGATACGTTCGGGCTGTCAGCACCGCTTTGCAACGTGCAACGGGAATCACAAGATTGATCGACGAGGCGTCTGCTTGAGAACTGGTGACGGATACCAGCTAGTGAATCAAAAGCGGAGCAGGGAGAGTTATGCAGAAAGCCACACGGAGTATTCTCGAAGAAATTGTTTCCGAAGTTCGCAATGGTGGTAGTTTCATCCCAATGATTGGTAGTGGAGTCTCCGTTGGGTCAGGTGTACCGACAATTCGTGATTTGACAAAGTACTACCTTCCCAGCCTTGTCCGTAAATCTCTACGAAGGCCGGGTAGCCCTTCAAATGACCCTGCGTTCAATCCAAATGTTGATCCTTGGCCACCATACCGCTGGTCTAATCATCGATACGACGAGGAACGTGAATATATACGAAACGTCGCCCTAAACGAATCCACAATCAAGCAATACGTCATCGATTTGTGCGACCGCACGAACACGGGAGACAAGCTTTCTTTTGTAAAGGCGTGGGTGGCCAATGAAGGCAGCGTTTACGAGTGGACTGCTTCATTGCAATACCTATCTCGCATTCAACCTCCCAACCATGCGGTCTTAGCAAAACATCCACAACTTGGAGAAGCCAATCGTTCAATCATTGACAGCTTCTTCCGGTTCTTGATGCAAGGCCACATTCCAGGACTCGAATACAGGATGCTCGCTGAACTATCCTCAATTCTTCGAGTGCGAGTAGCCGTCACACCAAATTTCGACGAGTTGTATGAAACAGCCATGCAAGATCATGGGCTTCCAACAACCGTTTTTGACGTCCACTACGACGCAACTCTTCCCACAGCTGATCTAGTCCTCGCCGAACGAAGATCCCTGGTAAAGGTGCACGGGGGAAGGTATGGGATCCGCGCAGATTTTTCGGTACAAGCCGACCTAACGGCATCGGACCGACGCAATTTTCTAGGCTATTTACAAGGTCGCCCGCTCCCAAGTCATGTCATCGACCACCTTCGAATTTCCGGCAAACCGCTCGATCCGCCACTGAGACCAGTACATCTAATTGTGGCTGGCGTCGGCGCTACTGAAAGGCGTATGAACGAGCTGATCCGCATGTCCCTGTCAGCCACAAAGGATCTGAAGGTATACTATTTCGCGTATACGGATGATGATGCAGACAGAGCCAGGCGGGAATTTGGCGATGCCTTGAAAGGGAACCACGAACGCCTCTGCATAATTCAAACGCAACAGCTTGGCTTAACACTCGTTGACCTCCACAGCCGACTCGTCCACAGCATGCCGTCTGCAGGCGTTATATTCCCCGCAGTCTGGCAAATACCAACTCCACCTTTGTCATCTGAATCGTCAACCGATGATCCTCAGTGGCTTGAGAAAAAAGCACTCGATTCTCTCCGATCTAACGCCGCCAAGTTGCTGATTGCTGCAAGCGATAAAACGGAGGATGTCAGTCTCAATGGCCCTGCAGTTGCCTATAGCACAGATCAAGCTTTGGCAAATGTGTACAGGAAACTCACTGACGAAGGGAAGAAGTGTATATGGGTTGACGCTGATGAAGCCTTGGACGGCGAAGACTTTGCCCACAACTTGTACTGGGCAATTCACAAGAGGCAAGGTCGCCAACCACAACACGCAATCGCACGGCTTAATTCTGTAAGACCTGGCCGTCTCGCCGCGTTGGCCGAGCAAATAGCTGAGTGTGTACCTGATTCTGGGGACGAATGGGTATTCTTCGTCGATCTCAGTGAAATCTATATCGACACGACTTGGACATCGTCACCACTCTACTCTGATGCGCATCGTAACCGTGATTCATCTTGCGCGTGGAGCGGCCTTGATTATCAGCATCTGCTTGAGTTTTTGATCAAAGAACTCCCGCGTCATATCCACCGCGCATCATTTTGTATTATCACTCGCAATCAGCAAGACGCCCCCCCATCAAATTACACGGACAACAATTTCAGGTTCCTTAATCTACCCCCGTCATTCCCGGGGCGTCCCAATACTTCAATTGATTTTTGCAGCTACATAGACGGTTCGATCGCCGCTCTTCGTCGTGAGTGGGGTAAGGAGTCCCGCAGTTTATCAAATGCAAACGCAACCTTGGATCGATTACTGCTATTATCCGCTCATTTAAATATTAGTAGGTACCCATCCGTCTTTACGATTTGGTATGCATCCCAAGACGTTCATCTCACGACCAATCTTATCCGACAGGATCTTCATGCCAAATTTGATGGAATCGTCGATTCCTTTCTTGACTTGCTAGAGGAGCATCATCTTGCGCAGGTCAAGCCTGGCGGTCTTGTTTGGATGCACAATGATGTCCGAAGGTTTATTCTGCCAGGCGGTAATGGGCGGTCCTTATGCAGTGACATCGGAAATGTCCGAGCAACAGACCTTCTAGATCTACATCAGGCGACAGCTGATTGGTATCAAAAATTAACTTTAACGTCCGGCGATTCGCAAGCGCTTCTTGAATCTCTACATCATCGAGTTCGTTGCGTCGAAATCATCTTAGATAAACTCAATATACCTGATCAACGATTCCGGCTATTGACTTGCTTACTTGAAAGTGCAGTACTACTTCGCATTGCGAGACTCGCGTTGCTTTCACGCGGCAATACTGTGAGCGCGTGCCTTCGATTAGATCGAATATGCGCACGCCTTGAGGATTTAGCCGACAAACTAAAAAATCTTGAAAGCACCGACGATGCTACTAAACAAGCATATCTTGATCTTACATCTATTCTCTTGCAATCACAACATCGACTAGCTGTTGAAGTTGATGATCACAGTACAGCGATCGTTAGGCACGAAGAATGGCGGGCGTCACACGATGAAGCCAATGCACTTCCAGGGCTTGAAGATACTGATCCGGCACAGCATCTGATCGGTAAGCTTGAGTATGCTGAGACGTTAATAGCATCTGGCGAAAGACGCTACACAGAAGGTTTCATGTATATCAGGCAAGTAATAATAGATCTCCTAAAAGAGAAGAAGTCGAAACGGCTTGCCCGCCGCTTGATTCATCGCCTTATTGCAGATCAGTTTGACGATACTAAATCAGGGCAATCCGGAGGTAAGAAGATTCTTATGGCGAGGAAGTGGGGTGCCCGGCTTGGACGCCTTCTGCATAACCGACCCAAAGACTTAGCGGTTGCAGTTCGAGCGATTCGGCGGCTCATGGAAGTGTCTGTTTTCAATGCCGACATCACATACGTGACAGAGAGCATGCATAGGCGACCACAGACCAGGTCGAATTTCTTAGGCCAGAATGGAGGTGACGCTCACAATAGCGACAATCTATGGCTTATTTATGCATTGCGAGCCATTGTTTTGTATCATATTGCAGCGGAAACAACCCGATTCATGAATCCGAGTTTTCGCCGAGTTGTAAGTAAAGAGCGATCGCGGTTAAGAACTCTTCTGGGCTTGGCGCTAGCCATGACCAACCAGGCTTCAGACTCCCGCCGGAGATTCAATGAGGCCGTGTCGTATAACTCGTTTTTGCCCGACCCCGCACAGTATCTTGGGCATGCGGTACAGTGCGTCGTCAGAAGCGAAGCAATACTAATGACCAGCAGGTTCACCGGCCAAGGAGGGAGTGGTTATTTACGCCATGAAATACACTCGATACGAAATGATGTATTAGACGGCATGATTGCACCGATTTCACTTAAGGGTCCAAAGCGTGCAATCGTAATATCATGGATTACCGATGCATCGCATTGGTTGGACCGGGCGGAAAAAGTTATCCAAGGCCGTAGAAGGCTAGTTCAGTGGGTGGGGCGCTATAACCTGCAAAGAATTCGATGCCAAGAGTATAGACATCTGGCCTATTACGGCGAGGTCAGTCCGGATGTCCTGCGGGAGTTTCTTCATGAAGACGGGTTTCGACCAGTCAACGGCTTTCATATTGCCATCGAACACTTAGAAGTCATCCGCAGGATGGTTCGATTTGACGCCTACTTGCTTGCCAGAGCTTTGCATAGCGTTCATGTATGTCGGCAGTGTCTTATTAGTCATGCGAACTTTCTTAACGCAGAAGCTGCCAACATTCGAAGCAACTTCGGTAAAGTCCAAGATACGGACCCATGGTATCTCGACGATTTTGCGGAACGTTTCAGACGATTGGCGGATTTCGGTAGAGATCCCATGCGTGCCGCACGCAAGCGGCTATGTGATATGCATGACCAAAACGTAAAAAGCAAATCCCGTTTCGAGGAGGGTTGGGTAGGCTATGTTAGTTATGTTAGGGGCTTACCAATGCCAGGCTGAGAGATGATCTGCCCGTACGGTTACTTAGTGTAATCCTCCCAATCCGTCGCGCGTGTAGAAGTAGATGCTTGAGAAATACATGGACTAGTTCACGTGCATAGATCAGACCCTTTAAAGGGAGTGTACTATTTTGTAAGTGATGAACGCATAGAGGGGGCACGCCAGACTAGATCTCGACCGCTTGCAATGCTCATCAAGTTGATTGAGTTTTTGTGAGCATCACCCCAAATCTTCCAGGTAGTAACCGCCGACTTCATAACCTTCGTTCAGCTTGGTGGCGTAGCCGCCTCGCTGCGAAAGCTGTTTTCAGACTATGCCTAAAAGCGGATTAATCAACGCCGGCCATCCGCGTACCTACTTCGAATGAGAACTGACCGATCTTCTTAACCCATCGACGGACCTCATCAGTGTCGAGTTGATCGGGTGCCGAGCTGGCCGCCTGGATGAGTTGCGGCCATGGGGCTTGATCGGGATCGGTATTTAACTCGTAGGCGATGCGTTCGAGCGCGTCCTTCATTAGCCGAGATCGGCCATCCAGTTCGTTAGCCTGGCCATACAAATCCAGGAACACATCCGCACAAACACTGGGCGACGCGACTACCATCGCAAGCAGCAACATGGGGAACTTGAAGAGGCCACTAGAACCTTCGCCTTCAAATGCAGGCAAGTCCTGTTGGGTGACTGAAGCCTTCACCAGCCGATACATATTAGCGAATCGCTTGACGCCGCGGGGGGTGCTGATCAGCGGCGCAAGGGTGCTTATGAACGTCAGTTCGGTGTCGTGCATCGTCATCGCTTCGGGGGCTACAGCGAATGGCTCCAGGGCGACGTTCTGAAGCTCGGGAGAGGAATTGGTAGCGGTTTCGTCTACAATCTCGGTACCATCGCCGTCGTCATCAATCTTCGACTCCGTTCTTGGTAGCTTGTCGATTGTTGGATTCGCTGTATTCTCATCGCCGGGCTCTTTACTTCCTTCGGGGGTGGGGGCGGCTATCGTTGAACTATCTGCTTCGTTTTCAGGGTCTAGCTCGTGGCGCACCATTCGTTCGAAACCTCGACCGGACATACGCGGCAGGCAATACTGGATCTGGAATATCTTCTCAAGATAATCCTGGGGAGAGACGAGACGGCCAGCTTCAAACTCATCGTCATCCGTCTGCGGGCGAGATTGCATCAAGTGTGGGTAAGCTTGGGTCAAAGCGTTCTCAAGCCAGCGCGGGTCAACCCCGACCACTACCACAAACAACTCGAACGCTAGCAGCAAGTGCACCGACTGGAGCACCTCGAACACCTTCGCAGGCGGACAGCGATCCAGATCGTCGATGTAAAGGATGATCCGTTCAGGGGTGCGGTGTTCATCCGAATGCGGCTCCCGCTTGAGTTTCTCCTCGAGACGTCCAAAGTCCTTGCGGATGGTCGAGGTCAGTCCGAGGTGTTGGCGGTAGTCATCGGTTGCGCTGCGATCGCTTAAGAACCGCGCGAGGCTGTGCTCTTCCTTGATCGCCTCGATGCGCTGCTCGATTGACTGGACCTTTAGCGCCGCCTGCTCCAACTCCGCTGCAGCCACAGAGATATCCTTATCGCATTGCGCGATGTCGCTTTTGAGCTTGGTTTCCCACGCTGGGTCCGCCTCCCGCTTTGTGCGCAATGCCTTCTCAATTGAGGCTTTCGCACTATTAAAATCGTTGATGTACTCATCGACTTGCGTCACACCATGACGGAAAACTGCAGTCGCAGATCCCACGAAAGCAGCCAGCCCAGTGATCACGGTGGTTGCCTGGCGAGTCACTAGTTCAAAACCAAATAAGCTGGTAACCCCCCACGCCACGAGGCAGATCAGCAGCAGCCCGGCCGGAACACCGATCGCCCACCATCGACCATTCGTACCGTTGAAAACCTGCCGCACGATCGTGCTGATTCGGTTGCCCGTGCTGTAGGCCTCGTTGAGTACGTCGTTGAGATCGTCCAACGATTCGATCACCGGCATGACACCCATTTTCTCAAACGCTTTGTCCAGGTGTTTCTTGACAGCTTCACTGCTGATCAATTCGCGGATATCTTCACCGGTTAGTTTCTGAAGTTCCGCGTGCTTCTCTTGACGCTTGGCGAGTTCTCGGTCGTACTCGTCCGATTTCTGATCACGCTGCGCCACCAAGTGTTCTTGTTTTTCCCTGGCTGCCTCCAACACCTCTTGAGCGGCACCGAGCGTGTCGATCAGATTCCGCTGAATCTCCCTGTTGCTCTTCTGGGGCCAGACAAACTCCGAGAGTTTCTCAAAAATTGTGCTCACCAGGCTCGCCCATAGGCTAGTATCGACGTAATGCCACGCGTTGAACTCGATCTGAACTACTTGGTGGCAGAAGACATCATTATCGCTAACCTGCGACCGCTGGCTAAGCTTGGTGACCGATTGATCGATCATCCTCATGAAGTGGCTCTTGCCACTACCCCAGTCTCCAAAAAGTCCGATTGCCAACGGGGGCCTGACCTGCCTGGCGATCATGATCGACGCGAAAGTTTGCACGTCATCGCCGAACCCTACGAAATCATTGCCGGCGTTGATCTGGTCATTGCGGAAGCTCGCGAAACGGAAGAAATTCTGGACATCCGTCAGGTTCTCGTCGCTACGAAGTGCGGCTCTTAAGATGGCGGCTGCTTCGTAGTTTTCGTCCTCGCGTGTGATTGCATCGATGACCGCCATGCTTTGAGTTTCAGGGAGCCCGCGGACCAATACGGCCAACTGAGGCGCGGCGGACGCCTTAGACAACCGGACGATCTCAACCAAGCGCCCGATGATGTCCTCGACGCTCCCCAGACTCAATAAGTATTCGCTTGCGCGGTCAGGGTTATGCGAGAGAGCGATAGCTGCGTCGTAGGCGTCGTTGGACACAGGGGCTGCGTCCATAAAAATCTGAGCAACCCGCGGTATAAGCGTGGGCAGATCGAACACCCGCATCGCACGGAGAACCGGCCAGTAATCAAAGAAGCTGCCACTCGCCAGCTGAGATTCCATCTCATGGAGCAAAATGGTGAAATCTTCAGACTGAGTCTCCACTTGAACCAGGCGGGCGAGAAGCATGGCGTCTTGCGTAACGGCACTCGACTCAAATTCGACGTACGTGCTGGCTACTTTGCGGAGGTAGGATGCTTTTCTCCTATAGAGCGCGGCAAAGATCCAATACGCGCTAGCTTGTTCAACACCGAACAATTCTTCTTGGACTAAACCCGACACCGCGCTGTTTTCCGCATCGCAGTAGATCATCGCGCTAAAAAGCCACGAGCGAATACTCGGAATCTCCTCGGCCGGCCTGGGGCTGTTGATCGATTGGGTGTATGTGTCCCGCAACGCCACTATAATGCTCTGAGCGACATTCTGTTGCTCGGCAATAGTCAATGATGCGAGCATCGCCAAGGCGGATTGCCGCTCCGAATTCGTGCCATCAACCAGTATCGCGATGTATTGGCTGTATCGGCTATCCGATTCTGGGTTGATACCACCAGGGCTTTGGGTACCTAAACCGCCCCGTGTCTGTGTGCCAGATCCAGAGCTCTGCGTGCGGTTTGTGCGTGTTTGTACGGAAGCTTGCTTCTTCTGTTGCTTCCTTACGGACTTCTTCTTAGCTACCTTCTTCTTCGTTAACTTTTTCTTGCTTGGTTCTGTAGGCAAATGCGTCCCCTAAGATTATGTTTGCGCGATACATGCCAGAGTTTGTTGAGGAAATACAATGAAAACCATTCCTATGATAGGATGCTGCGGCAGCCGACATGCCAAGCACGATGCGTTTTTCCCCAAACCTGTACCAAGCCAAGGACGAGACTTAGGGCCTCATCGGGCCAGCGTAACCTGACGGATGAATCAGCAAACCTTGTTACGAGGTAAACGTGGCGACAGTCTGGTCCAACAACGCTGACCTGACCTCTGAAAACTAGTCAATAAGCAAAAGTAATGGACTAGTTTTCAGGGGTCAGGCCAGGGTCCATAAGTTTGGGCGAGCCTCCTCCTTGAGGATCGCCACGTCCAACGCTTGGTCAGCGACCAGCTTTTTGAGCCTGGCGCTCTCCTTTTCCAACTCCTTCATCTGCTTGGCCATCACCGGGTCCATCCCGCCGTACTTCGTCCGCCAGCGGTAGTGCGTCTGCTCACCGACTCCCAGCTGGTGACAGACTTCGGGTATCTGACTCGATAGTACACGCGAGGTACGAAACTCAGACGATCAGGCGGTAGCCCCGTCGATAACACCTTTCCGCCGAGCGTTGTCTAGGCTTTGTTCGATCAAAAGCAGCCTTGATCTTCACCATGTAAACGTAATAACTCTGGGCAAGGCATAATTCACCTCAAGCCGTACGAAGTTAATTCAGCGCTTAACTAGATCGCCCACGGTATCTCCAAAAAGCTTCATTAAATCGGCACGGACCTGCTGGCCAGCTTTTACGGCTTCGTTGTGAGCGGCCTGCACCTTCTCACGTATTTCACCATCGGCGATGAAAGTGTCGCATCGCCATTGAATTCGTAGCGTGATGCTAGCTTGAGGTTAACCGTTGAGTTCTGCGCCTTTGCTCCTTTAATCAATTTTTTCCAATCAATCAAGCTTCCTTTGTCCTTATTGGATCCGGTGGCGTCTGGCTGAATTTTCGCGTTGAGATTTCCGGTTACCGTAATTACTTCAAGGCTGGAAAGGTCTCCAACGGCATTCTTAATGCCCTTCAAATGCGTCCCTTAACGACATGATTTAAATCCTAAAGTTAAGTGTGAGTCCTTCACAAGAACGTAGTGTTGAGTAATCGGCTATAGGTATTTGCGCAGGTAATCGTCGGAGTAATCGACCTCTAACTCCATCCAGATCGGCAGGTGGTCCGACATTTCAAATGTCGTCCAGCTTTTGTAGGACTTAGCCCAGTTGACATACGGGGACTTACCGTGATCTTGCCTGAACTTACGGACTATATCTTTATAGTGGCCAAGGATTGCGTCTTGACTCAGTCGGCTCTTTCCCTTGACGATGTCGTCGGGAGACAATTCGGGCGCATCTTCACTTGGATGAGGTCCGTACACCGCGTGCCGCCAGTCAAACGCACCATGACGAAGCAGACGGGTCTTATACCCGGCCCTCCCTTTTTCAGTGTAAGCCATTTGGTCGAACCACTTGTTTCCGCCCAAATTGGTAGGGCCAAAGTCCGGCACGGCCATTTTCGATTTGCGGAGGGCATTCATCACCACATCGTTTTGGCTCTCAATGTTCATATCGCCAAGAAAAATATGCACCTGATTTTCTTTTTTGGCCCGGTTTACCAAGGCCTCGGTAATTGCTGTAATTTCTTTGGCGCGTAATTCCAGGTCATCTCCGTACACGATATGAGCCGAGCATAGAGAGAACTTAAACCACCCCGCCTGAAATGACGCGAAAAATGGAGTGCGATCAATTTGATCGCCACCCAACGCATCTTTTGGTAAAACGATTTCGCCGATGAGGTTGCGGAAAAATACTCGGTTAGTGTTGTAAACAAAAGCCATACGTTCACTGTTTCCTCCCTCGTGGGTGGAAACATCCGAGACAAAAAAATCCCAATTCGGACCCAGAAATTTCACCACACGACGTCATGGCTCTAAAGCTGTCTTGACTTCTTGAATGGCACAAATATCGAAGTGGTCGACCACTTCAGCTATATAATGGTAGCTCTCGTCTAGACGGGGCAAACCTCCGTCGAATGCCCTAATATTCCAGGAGCCTACGATCAGCGAGTTGGGCTTTCGGTCTTTTTCGATACACTGGTGCAAGTCGTGACGCAGGGTTAGCAAACGAGATGCGATCCATTTTGCTTTTTCTGGATACTCTGTATCGCGAAGATAATCTGTAAGTGCGTGGTAAAAAGCCAATAGATTGCTCCAGAAGAAGTCAGATGGCGCAGTAGTAGACAAGAGCTTTATGCTGATTTCGGCCTAACAAACGACAAAGGGACTGCAAATCTTGCATATATATGCAACACACCTGTCGTCACGTAAGGCGACGCGCCGGAATAAACGAATTTTTGGGCCCCGTAGAATCGGCCCGGTCTTTGCAATATAACGACCTGCGGCATTGTGCTCAAGGCATTTTATCATAATCGAGATATTTCTGACCCTCCCCCGAACAAATAGTCTATGGCTTATGTTCAATGGGCGCATTAAGGAAAGGTCAGAATATGGCTTGTGCGCGTTTCACCCGGGAACAAATTTTCAGCAAACTCGTTGTAATCGAAGTGCACCACGCCGCAAGGGTGACTGAGGCCCAAGCGGCGAACCGACAAGGAATCTCGATGTACAGCAACTTCACTTGGCGAGTTCCGTTTATGCTCGTCGTCGTTCAAGACCCGGCAAAACCTCTCCACGTTGTAGTCGACACTCCCGACACCAATCTGAGCTGCTCCCACGGTTGATACCAAGTTCGATGCTAAGCCAAGGGGTGTGTTCCGGGGTAGAAAAGCCGGGTGGAGCGAAGCGGAACCCGGCTTTTCTACGAGCCACGCTTCGGGGGCTGGCGGGCGATAACCCAGCGACGAGTGAGGCCTAACCGTGTTGTACTGCACACGCCAGCGTTCGATCAAGACCTTCGCCTCGTGCAGCGTGTCGAACGCCTCACGCTCCAACAACTCATCGACCAGCTTCCCGTTGAAGCTCTCGATATTACCATTTTCCCACGGGCTTCCGAGGTGATATAGAGCGTCTTCACGTCGACCCGCTTCAACCAACGACGCACGGCCTTGGCCGTAAACTCGCTGCCGCTGTCCGAGCGGATGTGCTTCGGCACGCCCCGTGTCGCCATCAACCACGCCAAGCGTTCCAACACATCATCGTGGTTCAGCTTCCGAGCTACGTCGATCGATAAGCATTCTCGCGTGAACTCATCGATGATCGCCAGTATCCGGAAGCTGCGGCCATCCCGTGTCCGCGCCTGGACGAAGTCGTAGCTCCAGACGTGGTCGTTGTGTTCGGGCCGAAGCCGAGCGCACGAGTTCTCGTTCAGCCACAGCCGGCTGCGTTTGGGCTGCTTCCGCGGTACTTTCAAGCCTTCCCGATGCCAGATCCGTTCCACACGCTTGTGGTTCACATACCAGCCATCGCCCCGCAGCAACGCCGTGATCCGACGGTAGCGGTCACCCGCAGGTCATCTGTGGTCGTGGTACGTACGAGGTGGTACACTCAGGCCCTCCGACCGGGTTTTAGTTGGAAACGTGGTTGAAAAGTTCCCAGTGCGGCCATACAACTAACAAAATCACGTGTCGCACGTGTCGCCAGTCCTTCACCAAGAATGGCTTGTAATCGAAACGTGGGTGTAGCTCAATTAGTAGAGCGTTACCTGCCAAAGATCGTGCGGAGTGGGTTATGAAAATTGCCAGCATTGGGCTACCACTTTTGGCCTTCTGGGTAAGCCTCTCATTACAGGCCGATGCCGCAATCACCTTGGTCGGTGACCATTCCCCGATGTACAACGGGGTCTCAGATCCTTGGGAAATCACCGGACAATTCGGTGAAAACGTGGAGTTGACAATCGGTGGCTCAAGCTTCGGCACCTTGGCGATGAGTGGGGGTAGCCGTATCGAAAATCACCATACGACGATTGGTCGAGATGTCGGCGCTTTCGGATCGGTGTTTTTATCCGGAGCCGGCACTCAGTGGGACATGACCAACTTGCGGATAGGCATCGGGGGCAGAGGAGAATTCGAAATCCGAAATGGTGCGTTCGTTAATGCGTTCGGAGTCTCGATTGGGCCTCAGAATGATGGCTTTGATTCTGCCAGTCATTTAATCATTGATGGGCCTGGTTCAAGTCTGAATAATCGAAATATTGATATTGGTATCGACGGTAGTCTCGAAGTCAGCGGTGGCGGTTCGATTTTGTCTTCCAATCAAAATTTTAGGATCGGCACGAATTCCGGATCTACCGGTTACGTGTCATTGACCGGCGAAAGTTCGTCCATCAATGTAGGGGGTGATTTGGAAGTTAATGGTTTTGGTGTCCTCGACATCGCGGATGGCGGGCTTTTAATCAACTCTAGTTCATCCATTGGGGGCTTTAACAATTCCGGGGCCGTCAATATCCGGGGAGACCGCGACGGTGTGGGTTCGTCCGTGTGGAGCAACACGGCCACGATGGAAATTGAGAACGGGGGTACGGTCAATCAATACGGCGGTCGAGTCATCGTGGACAACGGGCTTTATATCAGCCGACTCGGTCTCGGTTTAGGCGAAGCGACTTACAACCTATTTAGCGGCGTACTCGATCTACAAGGTTCGCTATTATTCGCGTCGAACGACGCGGTGTTTAATCTTGCGGGCGGTTTCATCGAAAATCCCGGCGGGATTGATTTGGGGCAGGCATTCGTACTGGGTGGTGGCGGAGTTTTGTCGCCGGGCAACTCGCCGGGGATTACGCAGATCAACCGTGGCTTCATCGTTGAAGACGGCACGCTTAAGATCGAACTTGACGCCCTGACCGGTGCTGGCGTCGGCCACGACCAAGTCATCGTCTACGGTGAAATTGATCTCTTGGGAGACACCCTGCAACCCGAGGGCGATTTAGAGATCCAACTCAATTTTGCCCCCGAATTAGGCAACAAATTTATCATTGTCGATAACGATGGCAACGATCCGATCGTCGGTGAATTTATTCAAGGTACATCCGTAAATTATGTTTATGAAGATCTACAGTATGAGTTGGGAATCGATTACGCCGGAGGCGATGGCAACGATATCGTGCTGACGGTGCTATCGATTGGCGATGGGTTGGTCGACTTGGCCGGAGACCATAACGGAGATGGATTCGTCTCTCAGGCGGACTTAGATCTGGTGCTTCTGAATTGGGGCGACGACACGGTGCCCGATGGTTGGGCAGGTGGCGTGTCAGCGTTCGACGGGGCGATAAGTCAAAACGAGTTGGACGACGTATTGCTTAACTGGGGCGACGGCACACGGCCGGCCTCGAGCGCAATTCCTGAGCCGTCAACGCTCGCCGTCACTGCCTTACTTGGATTGACCGGACTCCATAGGCGTCACCGTTACTTGTGTCCCCAAACCCGCGGCCACCTCGAGTTGTGATTGCGGTGACGCTGGCACTGCCCGCAAGCCCACGTCACAAAACCCCATAACCCCGAAACGCCACCCCATGTTTCGGAGGTATTGGGGATATGAGGTTTTGCGACCCCGGCCCAAAACCCTTTTCAATCCTGCGCACTTTGCTTCCTATTCTCTACACAGCGAATCTAGCTAGACATCCATCGGTCACCTGTGGTCGCGGGGCGTCCCGGGTGGTACACTCGGGCCCTCCAACCGGGTTTTGGTTGGAAACGTGGTTGGAAGGCCCCTCGAGCGGCCAAAAACCTAGCAGATTTGAGGTTCGCAAGCCCTTCACCAACAACGGCTTGTGAACAAAATGCGGGTGTAGCTCAGTTGGTAGAGCGTCAGCTTCCCAACGAGTCCCGAGGCCGATCACAACCCATTGATCAGAAACGACTTGCGTCGCCCAAGCCCTTGTTCGCCAAGGGCTTGTTCCGCCGATCTGGTCACCTTGGGGATATCTACCGGTCACCTCATGGTCATTCTGGGGATTGAGTTTGGTTGGAATACGGTTGGAGTAATCGCCCGGCTCAGAAAGCTGATCACGGATCGGGGTTTCTTCTGATGGATTTTTGACGTGGGTGCGGGTTCCTGGCGTCATGTATGGACGAGCAAGATGTCGCCGATGCTCGGCGCGATCATGTGTTTTTAAATGTTTGGTGGTCCTGTGGGGTCAAGGCGTGACAAGCCCCGTTGCGTGGATAATCAGTGATTCATCCGTTGCGCCAGGGGCGATGGTGCCGACAACCACGACGCGATCCAGCGGGGACAGGTCTTCTTCGCCGAGCGAGATCGGCTGGCCGGCTTCATCGCGTAGTTGGACCGTCGCGGCGTTCGCGGCGATATCGCCGGGCGTTTCGCAGCAGTAGTCCCACGGCGTCGCGCAGTTATCGCCGGGAAGCTCGTCGCAACTGGCGATAGACGTGTCCATGATGATGAACAGGCCGGACTCGGGAGTGATAGGGTCCAATCGTCCGCCGATCTTGCCTACAACAATGATAGATTCACCCGGAACGGCCGCGGCCTTGGCTTCGGCCACGTTCATTGGGTCGGCGGGGGCCTCTTCCAACCGCCACGTGTTGTTAGAGCTGTCGCCCTCGGGTGCGGATGGCTGCGTTTCGGACGAGCATCCCAGCAGCAAGGCGGGCATCAATGCGAGGGCGAGGGTGAAGCGAAAGACGTACATATGGCGGACTCCGGTTAGGGGGATAGGGGTTAGAACGATTTCAAGGCTTGGGTGATCGGAAGACGTAGGCAGCGGATGCCCGGAGGGATGACCCCAACTACGCCGACGAGCAGCCCCGCGGCGATGCCAGCCAGGATGACCGGCGGGTCGAGTTGCAGTTGAAAGGCCCCCATCGAGAAACGCACCGCGATCCCGTCGAGCGTGAGCAGCCCGATCACCACGCCAAGGATTGTGCCGCACGCTGCGGTGAACAGGGACTCTTCCGCAAGATTCAGCAGGATGGCGAGTCGGGTGAAACCCAGTGATTGCAGCATGCCGACCTCGCGGACACGGGCCGCGAACGCGGCGTACATGGTGTTCAAGCCGCCGAGCACTCCGCCCAGCGCGATCAGGGCCGCGGTGACGAGCACCATCTGCTTGATGGGTTGATAGAACGTATTGAGGGCGGCGTAATAATCCGCTTCACGCACCGCCGCGAGTTCGAGGTCCAGCCGACTCTTGGCGAACAGGTCCACGTCCGCGAAGCTCGCATCGCCCAGGCTGAGGATGACCGTCGAAAGCGTGGATTCGCGTTTGGTTGCGACTTTCAGGTCGCTCAAGGGCACCCAAATCTCGGCATCCATTACAGTGCTAGGTGCGGCGAACCGGCCGACGATCGTCCACGTCCGGCCGTCGAAAGCGAGCGTGTTTCCCAAGGCCAGTCTTTCGTCTGGTAGGCCCAGCCGTGTCGCCGCCAGCGAACCGACCAGCAACTCGTCGGCTCCGGGCACCGGCCGACGCCCCTCCAAAATCTCGACTTCGGGGTGTACGAGATATGCCGCGTCGCGGACGCCACGCAGCACGGCTTCGAGCTCCTCGTCGCTGTCGAGTGATTTACGCAAGGGCAGAGCGACGTGGATCTCGGGCGAGACGAACGCCACGCCGTCGATGGTCTTGATGCCGGGGATGCTCGCAGCGGCGATCGTGTCGATACCGGCATCAATCTGTGAACGCTCGATCGCCTCCTCGCTGCCGGCCCCGAGGAGAATGACGTTCTCGTGCAGCGTCTCGGGCTTGTCGAGGGTGAGCGACATCCCGCGGATGAAGCCCACTGCCGCGAGGACCAACAACACAACCAGCGCCGCGCCTACCAGCGAGGCGGCGAGACGCACTGGGCTGCGCCCCAGGTTTCGGAAGGCGTATTCGAAGGGAAGCTGTCGCATCGTGGAGTCTGCAATCAAACGGTGCGGAAACACGCCGCGATCTCTCGCCGCGAAGCCTGCCAAGCCGGCACGAGCCCGGCGAGGACGCCCAGCGCCCCACAGGTCAGCAGGCCGGTGACGATCAGCAAGGGCGTCGCCTGGATGCCAATCGACTGTCCCTCGACGGTGAGTGCAAATGAGCCCCACTTGCCGACCAAGACCGCCGCGGCCGCGCCGACCAGCCCGCCCAACACAGCCACGACCACTCCCTCAGCGACGATCAGCGCGGCCACGGCCCGCCCGGAATAGCCCAATGTCTGAAGCACCGCGTGCTCGGAGACCCGGCTCTGCACGCTCAGCACGATCGCGTTGGCGACCAGGGCCAGCACCGCGGCCAAGCATCCCAGGCCCAGCCAACGGGCGAAGCCGACCAGCTCAATGATGTCACTCGCGATCTTGCCGACGAACGCCTGCTCGGTATAGGTCGCCGTCGGCTCCTGAGCCGTGGCAAACATCTCGTCGATTGCCGCGGCCACCGGTTCGAGTTGAGAAGCATCGGTCACCTTGACATCGAACTGCGTGACGATGCCCAGCTCGTCGCGTCCGGCGAGTTGTACGAACTCCAACGCCGTATACGCCACGTTCTGGTCTTGGGCATCCTCAGACTCGAACACGGCGGCGACATAAGTTGTGATGCCCGCAGCGTCGAAGGTCATGCCGGGCTTCAGGTTGCGCCGATCAGCGAGCGTCTTACCCACCAGCGACGCATCGGTCCGCCGTAGCCAGTCTTCGGCCGTGCCCCGTGTGATCCGCAGTCCGTCCCCGCGGTCCTTCAGGAACGCTTCCTTGGGCACTCCGCGGAACGTCACCACGTCCAGGCTTGTACGGCAGTTGGAGACGCGCACCTTGACCGGGATCGCTTCTTCCACCCCGTCGATCCTTTCGATACGCCGGGCGTAGTCCTGCGGCAGGCGACTGGTCGCCGGGCAGAAACGGGCTTCCCGGTAGACCACGAGCTTAGTTTGATCGGCCGTGGCCTGCGTGGCGTCGGAAACGCCACGGTGCATCGCCTGAACCAGCGTGAACAGGAACATGGCGATGGCGATGCCCGAGAGCGTCAGCAACGTGCGTATCCGGTGCCGGACAACCTGTTTCAGGACATACGGGATAAAGCGTAGTGGGTTCATCCTGACACCTCCGCGGCCATAGCCGCCGCTGTTGCAGGGGCTTCACCGCCGCCGACGGTCTCACGCACGAGCTGGCCCTTGTCCAGGTGCAGCGTCCGCTTGGCGTAGAGGGCGGTGCCGGGGTCGTGGGTGACCATGAGAATCGTCTTGCCTTCGTCATGGTTAAGCGATTGCATCAGCCGCATGATCGATTCGGCGCTGGCCTTATCGAGGTCGCCGGTCGGCTCGTCGCCCACGAGGATCGTCGGGTCGGTGACGATCGCCCGTGCGATCGCCACCCGCTGTTCCTGCCCGCCGGACAGCTGCCGGGGGAAGTGGTCGGCCCGATCACTGATACCCACCCGGTCCAGGGCGTACCGAACCCGCTTGCGTCGTTCGGACGGACTCAGCTTATGTAGCAGCAGAGGCAGCTCCACGTTCTCGTAGGCGTTGAGGACGGGCACCAGGTTGTAAAGCTGGAAGACATAGCCCACGTGCTCGGCCCGCCACGCCGCGAGCTTGTTACGCGAGAGGCCGGTGATGTCCTGGCCATCAATGATGAGCCTGCCGGAGGTTGGGCGATCGATCCCCGCGATCAGGTTGAGCAGCGTGGTCTTGCCCGAGCCCGACGGTCCCATGAGCGCGAGGAAGTCGCCGCGGTCGACCTTGAGGTCGAGTTCGTCGAGTGGCCGGATCACGTTGTCGCCTTTGCGGTACTCGCGGGTCACTTTTTCGCAGTGGATAAGCGTCATCGACCACCTCCGTCCATTGTGTCGGCGCGGGCGATCTTGTCGCCCGGTTCCGTGAAACGCACCGGCTGGTTGGGTTCGAGACCGGCCGGCTCCACGACGATCAGATCGCCAACGCTTAGCGCGCCACGAACGGCCACCGTCCCGTCCTGCGTGACCTGCCCGCTGCCCGTCTCAGAAGTAGACGCGATCGGCTGCACGCCGACGGGCTGCACTCGTCCACGCACGCCTCGGCGTTCGCGGACGACCCACACCGTTCCGCCAACGAGTCCCGCCGCCGGAACTCGCACGACCGTGACAGATTCCGTTCCGGATGGCGTATTGCCCGCCACGCCCGGCGCATCAGCGGTGCCCAAGAACCGCACCCGCGCAAGCATATCCGGCTTTAACAAAGCCGACGGATCAACCACCTTCACTTTCACTTCCAGCGTGTTCTTCTGCAGGTCGGCCAGGTGCGTCACGTGGGTCACTTCCCCGGAAAACGTCTGGTCGGGGAGCACATCGACGACGACCTCGGCGGACTGCCCGATGTATACCTGCGACGCATCGGCCAGGGGCACATCGACCCGCAC